>NZ_CP125968.1:0-370000 GCF_030067815.1 Sporosarcina thermotolerans
CCACCAGATGAAATTGAAGATTGCAAGTGCGACGCCGATTAGGGCTTCTTTATGCGCAATTTTGAACCGCGGATCGGGTTTGTATGTGTCGGTAGAAGCTTGTTTGTTGGCGGACATTTTCGGGTCTCCTTTCTTTTCATGATCTTGAGGTTGATTATACAGGAATTTCTTGTTTTTGGGAGGAGGATTTTTGTGGGAGTGTTAGTGGATATGCGTGAGATTTGGGATTTATGAGGGATTGGGAGAGGATATGCGTAGAAATTGGGATTTATGAGGGATTTGGAGGGGTTATGGGCTTTTGAGAGTGTTTATGCGTGTTTTGGGCTGTCGTGGGGTTATTTTTATTGTTAGACGGATTTGGGTCGCGCCAAATTGGTTTTGACAAATTAAGAGTTAGGGTTTTGGAGATTAATTGAAAAGCCCGTGAATCTAAAGGGATTCACGGGCTTTTTGATTACTTTTTAGAGAAGATGTGTACCCAGTATGTTCTGCCGTTAGTGGATGTTGCGTAGCCGGAACCGATGTTTGTGAAGTTTGTATTCATCATATTTCGATAGTGGCCTGATGAGTTGATCCATCCAGTGACTACCTCTTCTGGTGTTCGGTAGCCATATGCGATATTTTCTCCGTAAGTGGTCCAAGTGTAATTGAACGTGGCGAGCATGTCCCCGACCGATCCGTAAGTTGGGGATGTGTGGTCGAAATAGCCGTTCTTGGCCATGTCTTCAGCTTTGATTTGCGCAATTTCGGTTAGATCAAGATCATGTGAAAGTTGATTGATCCCTTTGGCCTTCCGCTCTTTATTGACAAGATTAATCGTTTCAACTGCATTTTGCTTTACATCAATTACTTTCGGAAATGGCGTAGGCTTTGATTTATCCACGTACATTTTATGTTTTTCATCGTACGTTATTGTGCCGACTTCCCGTTTGGTATCAAATTCGAGTGCACGTCCTATGAATGCAGAGAGCTGGGCACGAGTTACTGAAGCATGCGGGTCAAATTTGGATGCTGTCACTCCTTGTGAAATCTCCGTTTCTGCGAGTGTAATAATGTAGCCATGCCAATAATCTCTCGGTACATCTACGAATTGAGCCATATGGTGATCGTCGACGATAATTTTGAAGCCTTCAACTATGATTTTCGCCATTTGAGCGCGTGTAAGTGGATCATTTGGATTGAATTTGGTTGAGTTTGCGACTATTCCCTTTTCGGCGAGTGCTTCGATTTCATTGTATGCAAAATGTGTAGGTGGGACATCTGTGAAATTGGATGAAAAGTTTTCGGAAGGCGTTAATTTTAGTGCTTTTCCGATAATCTTGGCAGCTTGTCCGCGCGTCACGAGTTGTCCTGGTTTGAAACTTCCATCGTTGTAACCGCTAATGATGTCTTTTGAGTAGAGTTCCTCAATTTGTGGGTAAGCCCAATAGTTTGTAGAGACGTCTTTAAATGTAGCAGCAGATACTGAGCTGGATGCACTGACTAATAGAATTGAAACGAGTACGGTTGTTAGCCATTTCTTCAATTAATAACCTCCTCAATTATATGTCTTTCATTTTAATAGATTTGGAGATGGAGAGCAAAAGAAATGGGAATTGAGAGAGAATGGAATGTTTTGGGAGTTTATGCGTTTCTGCGAGTGTTTATGGACTTTTGCGGGAAGATATGCGCTTTTGGGGGAGTTTATGGACTTTTGAAGTCATTTATGAGCTTTTGTAGGAGTTTATGAGTTTTTGAGGTTTATTGCCATAAAAAAACGCTCCTTGGTGGGAACGTTAGGGTTCGTTGATGTAGTAGTCCATTACGAGTTCATCTTCGAGAAGTTCGTCGGTTACGGTGAAGCCTACTTTTTGGTAGAATTCTATGGCTCCTGGATTTTCGGGCCAGACGGATAGGCGAATTCTTTGGCAGTCTGGCTTGGCTGCGAGCATGTCGATGGCAACTCTCATCGCTTGTTTGCCGAAGCCCTTGCCTTGGAATTGATCGCCGATCATGAAGCGTGGGATCCAGTAACGGTCGTAGTCTTCGTTTTCGGGTACGTCTTCGATTGCAAGGAGGCCGATGACTGTTTCATCGTCTACGATTGCGTATGGTGTGAAGTTCGGATCGACGTATGCCCAGGCGATTGTGTTGACGTTCTTCGCGATGAATTCTTTTTGGGATTCAGCTACTTCAAGCCTGACACATGCGCGTATATTGTCTTGAGTTACCTTTTGTAGTGTGATGTTCATTGGTAGGCTCCCCCGTTTCATAGTAGTGTTGCTTTATTCGACGGGGATTGGGGATTTCCCTTCTTTCGTTAAGATATAATGTGCCGCTTTCCTTTCCCCGATAAGTTGCAGGCCGGTTTTGGCAAGCAGACCGCGTGCGACGTTGCGGTTGTCGAGTTTGGTGAAATAGCGGAATTCGCTGTTTGTCATTTTGGTTTGATCAACATAAACCAGTCTTCGATTGTTTGGTAGTGTTCGGTTTTGCCAGTGTGGCCGCATAAGCAGTTCCACTTTTCCCTCCCCCACCTCATGCCGATTTCGTTGCAGGATGGGCAGAGAACGCCGGGTTTGATATCGGACGGATTGATGCCGTATAGGTCTGCGATTGGGAATGGATTGTAGTCTTTATGGCTTGCGATAAATGTGTTTGCGAGAGTCTGTATTGCTTTTTTGTCGAGAACTTGTTGGGCTTCAGGTTGCGAGCTTAAATAGGCTGGTATTGCGCTTGTGAGTAGAATTTCCATCTCGGGTGACGGATGTTCGATGGCGATTTCGTTGGTGTCGGAGAATGTGAGGATGCCTTCGATGGGGATTTTGATGCTTCTTTTGTCGAGCCATTTTGATAGGAACTGGATTTTACGGTTAACTTCCATGATTGGACTCGGGATTGGTTTCCGGTCTCCGTTTCGGAAAACTCGAATGAATTGGGTTGGATTTGCTTTGATGACCGTCTTGTCTTTGAAGTTTTTCACTTCGATGATTGTGATTGATGATGGTGTGATGAGTAGTGAGTCGATTTGGAAATAGGTGCCTTCGTGTTGTAGGTATAGATCGTGAAGGATGGCGAACGAGTAGTTCGGCTTGAAATTTGCTATTTGGTCGTCGAATTCGAGTTCGCCGTTGTAGCCTGCTTGATAGATTAGTAGGTTCTTTTGGACGGTGGTCTTTTTTTCGTGATCATGCGGCAGGCGTTTGTCTAAGGAAATGAGTGCTTTGAGTTCGTTTGGCATTTTCCGTTTTTTGTAGATCATTTTATCACCTCATGGTTAGTTTAACTTGCAAGCCGCGCGAATGGAATAGTTTGGGTGAAACTCGATTTTTGGGTAGTTTTTTGAATTTTGAGCTTATCGAGATAGTAGAGGTTATGCGGAGTTTTTTTGTTTTATGCGTCAGAATATGATTTTATGAGTTTTTATGGGAATTTATGCGTAAGTACTGGAGTTTATGAGCTTTTGGAGGGCTTTATGCGTAAGTATTGGAGTTTATGAGCTTTGGTAGATATTTATGCGTGTTTCATTTAAAAAACCGCCGGTCTCGGCGGTTTTTCTTATTCCAATCGCTGTTTTAAAAATTGGATCCATGCTCTCGTCGCGTATGAAGTATAGCCGTCTTTCTGCCAGACGATGCCTATTTGCCAGTGGACTTCTTGATCGATCAGTGGCAATACTTTGATTCCTAAATGAGAGACTTTTAATTCTGTGACGTCACTTTGAGGCAAGATGCTGATTCCCATATTCGAAGAAACCATCTCAAAAATGAATTTCCACTGTGATGTTTCACAAATAATGTTTGGTTGAAAGCCCATTCTTTCACATTCCTTCATGATAAAACGGCGAACCGCAAAGCCTTCGTGAAAGATGATGAATTTTTCATCCATTAACTCTTTCCATGACACCGATTCTTTGTCTGCAAATGGATGAGTTTCATGAACAAGAAGACGGAGGTCCCCTTTCAAAAACGGAATATAGTTCAGATTCTTATTCTTCGATTCCTCAAGAACAATCAGATCCAGTTCTCCATTATCTAAAGCATTTTTTAAATTTGACTCTCCGTCCTCTACAAAACGGATGAGAATGTTGGGATACCGCTTATAGAAATCAGACATGATGTCTGTGAGAATCTCCGTACCGACTGAGGAGAAAATCCCCATTTTTATCGTGCCTTTCGCAGCATCTTTCACATCGTTCAACTCTTGATTTAATTGTCGAAACAGTTGAGAGAACTGTTCCCCATACTGGTAAAGTAACTTTCCCGTATCCGTTAGTTCCAATTTTCTTGTTGTTCGAATCAATAACTGCGTGTCTAATTCTTTTTCCAGGTCTTTTACCACGTTACTAATTGTTGGCTGTGAAACAAACAGATGATCGGCCGCTTTCGAAAAGCTCCCTTGTTTGACTACTTCAGTAAAATAATGAATTTGTCTACTATCCATACGTTCCCCTCATTTATAGGTTTTTCAAATATATGCTATACATTATATGTATTTTTATTATACTCCTATGGCAATTATAATGGGGACGCAAGGATAAGGAAAGCGATAACAATAGATGAGGTAGTTCTTGGATTCGAGATTTTTCCCTTGCAAATATCTTGAATTAAAGATATTTTCCAGGGTATGGAAATAACCTTTTGGACAAGAATATATCTGAAAAATATATGTAGGGGGAAATAAAAATGGAGAGTATTCAAGTAATAGGTATATTGCTCGCAATTGCATTAATCGTTTTTGCTGCAATGAAGGGCTTTAACATTTTGATCGTTGCACCGATTGCTTCAATCATTGTCATCGTAACAAACCAGATGGATCTTTTCACTTTCCTGGTTGGAGCAGAAAATTCTTATATGACGGGGCTTGCAGGTTTTATTATCAATTTCTTTGCCGTGTTTATTTTAGGTTCTATTTTAGCTAAGTATATTGATACGAGTGGAGCTGCTCATTCAATTGCGCAGAAGATTTTATCAAAAACAGGTACAGATAAACCATTCCCAGTATTAGTAGCACTATTTATTATTACCGCCGTCCTTACTTACGGTGGACTCAGCTTGTTTGTTGTTGTATTTGTACTCGTTCCACTCGCAAAACCATTATTTAAACAATTAAATATTGCATGGAATATCATTACGATTCCGATCATGCTTGGTTTAGGTACATTTACAATGACGATGCTGCCCGCAACACCTTCCATTCAAAATGTTGTCCCAACAGCCTATCTTGGCACAACCCTTACCGCTGCACCACTATTAGGAATCATTGGGACGGTCGTTGCGATTGCTTTTGGACTTTGGTATATGAAATCAGTATTAACTAAAAGTATCGCAAGAGGGGAAACCTTTGCAGATTATGAAGTAGAAGATACGAAAGTTGAAGTGAAGAAAGAGGTTCCCCCATTTTTACTAAGTATTCTACCTATCGTACTTCTAATTGCCATTATCCTTATCGGAAGTGCATTCGAAGTAGCTAATATTATATTAATTGCATTAATATCTTCAATTGTTGTTTCAGCCCTGATTTTCAATAACTATATCCCAAGCCAAAAAGTAGTTGTTAATGAAGGTGCAGTTGGCTCGATTATGCCAGTCTTTTTAACTTCTTCAACTGTAGCTTTTGGTGTTGTTATTACATTGGCACCTGGATTTACCTATATTTCAGAATTCATATTGGGTATTCCAGGGAATCCACTTATCAGTTTATCCATTGCTTCTGCAGCTTTCGGTGCTATTACTGGTTCCGCTTCAGGGTCATTGGGAATTGTAATGGAAGCATTCGCTGACAATTATTTAGCAATGGGAATTGCACCGGAAGCTATTCATAGGGTAGCCGCTATTGCATCGGCAGTATTTACAGTCATGCCGCATACAGGTGTTGTTTTAACCTTCTTTGCACTAACAGGACTGAATCATAAAAACGGCTTTAAATATCAATTTATTGCAATGACGGGTGCGAATTTATTAGCACTCATTGCAGTAATCATTGCAGCGATTCTTATTTATTAATGATTATTTGTGTAAAGGTTCTATGAACAACCATTTATAAATTTCACAAATACATTGTATTGGTTATATGTATTTTTATTATATAAGTTTACCTACTACAATAAGTATAGAAACATTAAGGAGGTAATTAAAAATGACAGTATCTCTACGTGAACAAGTGATTGGGACTTGGTCGTTAGTGTCTTATCAAACGACAGATCAAGATGGAAAGGTTATTTATCCTTTAGGCGAGGATGCAAAAGGGTTCATCATGTACAACCCTGATGGTTATATGTCTGCACAACTTATGGCATCTGGACGCCCAGCTTATGAGTCCGGTGATTTGCATACGGGTACAATCGAAGAAATGGCTCAAGCAGCAAATGGTTATTTAGCATATTCCGGTCGTTTTGAAGTGAACGAAGAAAAACAAGAATTGACTCATCATATGGAAGTAAGTATGAATCCAACGTGGCTTGGGCAGTCTCAGCCTCGTATCGCGAAGATTAATGGTGATGTCGTCGTTATATTTAACGGACTTAAACCAGAAGATAAGCTTACGTGGAAACGCGTGGAAAAGAATCTCTAATTGTATTCAAAAATCTAATGAAGCAAAGGAGAAATACTCATGAAAAAAGATCGTACAGTTATCGTAACAGGTGCAGCACGTGGAATTGGTTATGCAATTGCAGAAGCATTTAGAGATAATGGTGACTTTGTTGCAGTTTTCGATCTAAATGGCGACGCTGCTAATGAGGCTGCAGAAAAATTAGGAAATGCAAAAGGCTACACAGTGAACGTTGCAAGTGAAGAAAGTGTTAAAACTGCAGTTGAACAAGTGATTGCAGAACGCGGAACAGTTGATGTTGTCGTAAACAATGCAGGACTTCAATTTATTTCTTCTGTAGAAGAATTCCCTGAAGAAAAATGGGATTTAGTTGTTGACGTTATTCTTAAAGGTACATTCTTAGTGACAAAACATGCTCTCCCTGCAATGAAGAAGCAAAACTACGGTCGTATCATCACGATTTCTTCAGGACACGGTAGAAGACCTGACCAATATAAATCTGCTTATGTTGCTGCGAAATATGGACAAATCGGTTTCACAAACGTAGTCGCAATGGAAAATGCGAAATTTGGCATTACAGCGAATTCGATCTTACCTGGACCTACTCGTACAGAACTCATTGAAAAACAATTACCTCAGCTTGCTGAACGTGATGGTTCAACGGTTGAAGAAGCGTTAAATCGTCATATCTTAGGCGGTCAATGGTTGGGACGTTTACTGGAACCTTCAGAAATTGCAGCTACAGCGCTATTCTTAGCTTCAGACGGTGCAGCGGCGATCACTGGTGAATCACTTGGCGTTACTGGCGGAGAATAATAATTAAAGATCTAAAAAGAAATCTTCATGTTAAGTGGAGATTTCTTTTTTTGCGTGAGTTTCGGCGTTTATGCGTGAGAAGCTGGATTTATGCGTAAGTTTCTGAGTTTATGCGTGAACTTCTGGATTTATGCTGATCTGGGGAGTTTATGCGTGAGATTTTTGAATTCTGCAATGTTCAAGTAGACCCGTTAAGTTCGTTAATTACAATCACAGCTTCATCAATATGATGAACAGGTATGATTTCAATTGAAAGTTGTTGTTCGGATTTTATAGTTTCCGCTTCCTCCTTATTTGCATATGGAACGATGATATACGGAAAACCATTTTGTTCTGATATCATCATCTTCCCTGCTATTCCGCCCACTTGATTGACTCTTCCATTTGGCTGTAGTGTTCCAGTGACTCCGATTGGAATTTGGTTGTGCAAGCTGCCTTGATGGATCATTCCTGAAAGTCCTAATCCTAGTCCCGCACTGTCGCCTTTAAGGTTTTCTCTGCCAAGAAATTCATTTATAACCACAATATCTTCCTGAATAAAACCTTTTACATTCTCACCCATTACGTGGAATTGCTCTTTGCCAAATCCCAAAAATTGTTTAATTTCATTTGTTTTACTTTTGTACCGATCCCGATTTGTAATCTTATACAAATCAAAAATTTGAACACCGTCTCTATCGTAAATATCCCTTACGATATTCTCTTCATCCAAGTAATGGATGTCATTAAGCCCAATTGCCAAAATATAAATCCCGGAGCTTTGTATGATTTCCTCTGGTTCTCTGTAAACCTCAGCAATAAAGGTATTGCTTTCATATTCTAAGAGTAGTAATTCATAAGCGCAAAAGAGTGATGATAATACGATTATCCAAGTTGCAATAAGGCTCCTAAACTTATCTTTTCGAAAAATAATCAATGGGATTGCAGCAATAATCATTAGAACTATTAATGCCGCTAAAAATACAAAACCGTTTATATGATTCAAGTAATACGCATTCCCGAGTATCCAATAAAGAGGGACTACTATGAAAATGCTATAGACAAATGCTAATAGCTTTGTTGAATTATTCATTTTATGTCCCCTCCCTATTTTCAGATGCAGGTTATTTAATAATATCATTTATTCAACTGAAGGGATGTGTGAAATTTTAGTCGCGGGGAACTTTTTGGACTTCTTTCTTCACATCGCGCTTAATGCTTTTGACAAATAAGGGGTTAGCTTGAAGGCGTTTATGCGGGATTGGTGGGATTTATGCGTGACTGTGACGAGTTATGCTTGTTTGGAGGCGGTTATGCGTATTTTATGGAGTTTATGAGTTTTTGGGAGAGTTTATGCGTTTTTAGTGATGGTTATGTGTTTTTGATTCAAAAAACCGCCAGGATCGGCGGTTATTGAGCGGTGCAGTATTGGTAGATGGCGGCGGTGGCGAGGCAGTCGCCGATTGCGTCGTGGGCGTCGTGTTCGAGTTGGAGGTACTTTGCCAAGGTGCCAAGTTTGTGATTAGGTGTTTCGGTAATTGTTTTTCGTGCGAGTGGAACGGTGTCGATGACTGTGTATTCGGGGGATCTGGATGCCTTGGATGTTGTCGAGGGCGTACAGGAATCCCATATCGAACGATGCGTTATGGGCGATGATGGGAAATTCGCCGATGAATTCGATGAGTTCGTAGATTTTTTGTTCAATCGTTGGTGCCCATTCGACCATCTCGTTCGTGATGCCGGTAAGTCTTGTTATCGTGAGTGGTATATGGCGTTCTGGGTTGATGAATGTGTTGAGAACTTCGACGCGCTCGTGGTTGATGAATTTGAGAGCACCGATTTGGATGATGCGGTCAGCGCCTGCGCGGAAGCCCGTTGTTTCAAAGTCAAGGACGATGTAATCGTTGACGTGCTTGGATGTTGTTTTAAATTTCCGCTTTCGGGAGGCTCGCCGGGCACCCCAATTTTGAATGTTCGTCTTTGATTGCAGCAATTCAGTTGCTTTACGATTCGGGCTCATCTTGGATCCACATCCTTATCTATTGTTTCAATTCTATTACTATATTACACGTTTATAAGCATTTTAAACTACTTATCGGTTTGTTCAAAAAAAGAGTTGCAAGGAGGTTGTAGGCATGCTATCATTTTTCCCTTCCGACTATTTTGGAGCGGGAATGCCAACAATAAATAGGCGGATGAGAGGAGTTTATATATGCAGGAAAATAAGAAATACGAGTTTTTAGCGGATGATCCGAATGTGAAGGTCATGCCGATTATGCTTTCACTCATTATCGGTGCTTTTTTTGCGATTTTGAACGAAACGTTACTGAATATCGCACTCATTACACTTATGGATGAGTTTTCAATATCGTTGCCGACCGTGCAATGGATGGCGACAGGCTTCATGCTTGTGATGGCTGTTGTTATACCGATTTCCGCGTTGCTGTTGCAATGGTTCACGACTCGGCAATTATTTCTTGGTACGATGATTGTTTTCACGATTGGTACGATTATTAGTGCCAGCGCACCGGCATTTTCCATTTTATTACTCGGGCGATTGATCCAAGCGGTTGGAACTGGATTGCTGATGCCGATAATTTTCAATGTGTTTTTATTGATTTATCCTCCGGAAAGACGTGGAAAGGTAATGGGAATGATTGGCCTTGTTATCATGTTTGCTCCGGCGATCGGGCCAACTCTTTCAGGGGTGATTGTGGAATACCTTGGATGGCGTTATTTATTCATAATCGTTATTCCGTTCGCGTTGTTTTCGATTGCGTTCGCATATAAGTATTTGGTTAATATATCTGAGGTGACGAAGCCTAAGATTGATGTTATTTCGTTAGTTTTTTCAACAATCGGCTTCGGTGGGATTGTGTACGGGTTTAGTTCCGTCGGGGAAAGTGCAGACGGTTTTCTTAGTGTAAATGTGTTTCCAGCAATACTTGCGGGGGTTGTCGGCATTGTACTATTCGTGCTTCGGCAGTTGAAATTGGAAGAGCCGATCATGGATTTGCGGGTATTTCGCTACCCGATGTTTACGCATGCTGTGTTCATGTTCGTGATTATCATCATGGCGATGTTCGCGTCTGAGATCATTTTGCCGATCTACATGCAGGGGCCATTGGCGTTGACCGCCGCCACTGCTGGTTTAGTGCTATTACCGGGAAGCTTGTTAAACGGCATCATGTCGCCATTCATGGGTCATCTCTTTGATAAATTTGGACCGCGCGTCTTGATGATTCCGGCGACTCTTGTGTTGAGCGGAACGATGTTCATGATGAGCCGATTGACGGTTGACACGCCGATTTGGATTGTCGTTCTTGGGTATATTTTGATCATGCTGACGGTGTCGGCGATCATGATGCCAGCGGAAACGAACGGGTTGAACCAGTTGCCAAAACGATTATATCCGCACGGAACGGCAGTCATGTCGACATTGCAGCCGGTTGCGGGAGCGATTGGAGTTTCGGTGTTCATTAGCATAATGAATGCGAGGCAGTTGAAGTTTTTGGATCAATCCGCAACGCCTAATGATCCAGGGACAGCAAGCTTGGCGATGGTGGCGGGCGTTGAACTTGTTTATTTCATTGCGTTTGCGATGTCGATTGTTGCGGTTGTCCTCGCTTTCATGGTTTATCGTGCGAAGCCTGAGGAAATGGAAGAAATAGTGGGAGAATCGACTGAATAATGATGAAGCAGCCTTTCCGGGGATGGAAAGGCTGCTTTTTTGCTGTGCCATCGTAGGCGGATATGCGTGAGTTTGCGAGTTTATGCGTTTCTGGCGGGATTTATGCGTATGTGGTTGTGGTTATGCGTGAGTTTATGGATTTATGCGTATGTAGCTGCGATTATGCGTGAGTTTGTGTATTTATGAGCTTTTGGGGGAGTTTATGCGCATATGACCGTGGATACCTTTGAGTATATGGATTTTTCGTTCGCGCTGAGTGCACTTAACAAATAAGAGATTTTTAAAACTGCCGCGCAGGAAGATCTGGGCGGCAGGTGAAATTAGAGCATCGGATCCCGAAGGAAGTTGGTGACGATGTGACTTTCTGGCTTGTATGTTTTCAGATCATAGCCTTCCTGTTGGAGCCATTCGATGATGCGCGGCAAGGCGATTGTCGTTTGGCTGCGGTCGTGGAGTAAGATGACAATGGAGCGGTTGCCGGAATTATAGGCACGATTGACTCCGTTTTTGACATTTAGATAGATTTGATTGGCCTCTTTGTCCGTGTATCGCCAATCATTCGAGTCGACGTCCCAGTCCCACATTTTATAGCCGCTTTGAATGAGTTGTTTTTGCATGGAAGAGGTGACTAATGGCGAGCTGCCGTATGGGACGCGAACAAGCTTGTTGTCTTTCCCTGTCATCTGCTTGACCAATTTTGCACCTTCATGCATTTCATTGTAGAAAGCGGTTGTTGATTTATAGATTTTTTGCTTGTCGTGGCTCATGCTGTGTGATCCGATGTAATGCCCGTCGGCGTTGACAGAGTTGACGATATCTTTGTTGTTTTTCATATTGTTGCCGAGGAAGAAAAATGTGGCGGATACATTATATTTTTTTAATGTGTTGTTATTTTTCACTGTGAAGTTATTTGGCCCATCATCAAAGGTCAGGTAGACGTCTGCTTTTTTCGGCTTCTGAATGAATGCGGTCTGCTTTTTATTCACATAATCTCGTATGACACCTTCATAATCCACGTGGCTAATATGGGGATAGTTGTCCCGGTAAATGCGTAAAGTATAGTGCTTAGGGAAATATTCGAGCTGGAAGTCAAATTCATTCGTCAGATACTTTAAACTGACGAACAGTTTATTGTTTTCATCAAGAATAAGCGGGGTATCGAATTTCTTATCCGTAGGCAATTTCAATGTTATTTCTTTCCCATGCTTCGACAATTTAACTATATCGGTTTCCTTATTAACAGTTATGTACAAGAACTTTGTTATGTCCTCGAACAACACTTTTGTATCTCCATTGATAACACGGATATCCTCAATTGGCAGCATTTTATCATGAAGTCCGATGTATCTCTTCGGCTCACTTGCAGCTCCAGCCTTATTTGCGGTAAGTATAAATGATAGGATTATGATTGCTAGAACGATTACTTTTTTCAATTTACCTTCCCCGTTTCTTTTGATTATCATGTTTCACTATATTAAGTGGGACGATGAAGTAGAATCGAAATAAGTTTGGAGCGTTTGGTATGTAATTTCTATACACATTTCATAATTGATATGTACTCGTAGATTATGCCTAATTGCGGGATTTATGCCCGAATAAAAAAAACCGCCACGTGGGCGGTTTTCGTTATTGGCTTATGCCGTATTTTAAGTAGTTTTTCCACCCGAATCCCCGCCATTGCTCCTTTTCGGGAAGTTCGAGCGGGAAAGGGAAAAATACTTTGAACGGGGTGCTGTATTTGGATAAGTCGTCATCGTAAATCACGACGTCCCCTATTTTCAGACCATCCGTTACGACTGCTCGGTTGGTCGATTCAAATGGAATGATAATTTCAGTTTTGGTGGCTCGACCATGATCATTTAGTTTCCAAGCAATCGCGGTGTTATTGGTGTAGGATTCAAGCCAGTGAATCTTTATGGTTACTGCATCAGCTTCGTTGACAACGATTTTCGCGTTTACATTCGCTCCAAATGGTAAAGTCGAAAGCTCATTCGCTGGTTGTATACGAATTTCATAGAGTTGAGAGGATTTTTCCGTTCTTTCGTATCCAATTGATCATAAGCTTGTCGCCATCTATCATCCGTTGCAGGCACTTCCGAGACAGCTAAAACTGCCCCTTCGATGACAGTGTCCAAATTGTTTTGTTGGATGCTGACAAAGTCTCCTACTTCGACCTTCTGCCATTCATCAAGGGAAACATATGTGGAAATCACTTTTGTGTCGCTATATAGTTCCGTCGCAAGTGTGGTACCGTATTTATTCACATTAGCGACCGTGCCATCTACTGGGCTGACTAATGCCGGACGTGCTGAGGTTTGTGTTAGTTGTGTTTGCACTACAGTCAATTTGCGATTAATCCCGATAGTTCCCTTTCGGCTTCGGCAATTGCCTGGGCATAGGTTCCGTCCTGGCTAACTTGGACATTAACATTCAACTCGATATCTGTTTCGTCCAGCGTTTCTGTAGTATTAACACTTGTGTTATCTTCGTCAGTCCAACGTTCTGATTCCAAGCTTGAGAGGATCGACTCGATGGCATTTCGTTGTTCAAGAAGCCCTTCTTCTTCCGCTCGCCAAGCTATAAGCTGATTGTCAGCTTGTTCTGTCTGCAGAAGTGCGATTTCATCTCCAATTCGGACCTTGTCCCCCTCTTTCACGAGCCATTCCTCGATTGTGTCGTCATCGCCGACGTAGACCGTGAATATTCCTTCTGGTGAAACAAGCCCTTCTTTATGGATTTCTTCCACAAAATGACCCGGTGTCATGCGCTCGTACTTATTTACATATACTGATTTTGAAATCATGCTATTTTTCGAGAATAAAAGGTGGACATTGACCGCGATGAACATGCTGATAATGAGGGCAACGGTGATGCTCATTCGTTTATTCATCAAAAGCCACCTCCGAAAACCGAATTCAGCATGGAATTGAACGGGATAAATGCGACTGATGCTGTAATTAGGGCCATCGCCGTATGCAGGCCGACTAACATCCATAAATATGCTCTTCGGTTCTCATGCTGGAGATACCCCGTTATGAATCGGAATTGCAGCGAGATGATGAGCGCACTTGTGATCGTCAATTGATTAAGAAAAAGGATCAAATACCAACTCTCCATTACAGTTGCGGCAAGCGGGCCGAATGATAGGAATGATAGGTTTACAGTTACTCCTTTTATTGCAAAAACCATAAAAATAATCGCCTTTTCCATCAGCAATATGCCTGTTATAAGCACTTGCAGCGGAACAAGCCGAGAATAGGGGATTTTCGTGATCCAAGAAAGAATCAAAGCGACCCCGAAAATATGAAAACCTATGTAAAGAAGTGACCAAATAATAGTGCCCGCAAGAGAAGCAAATCTTGCAATTATGTAGTCTGTTGTTGTCATTGAAACCATTAACGATGTTAGTGTTTCAGTATTCATGCCCCAAATATTTCTTAACGAAAAAAGGATAATTCCCGTGACTAATACTATTATTAACCTTCTAGTGAAGTTACGCATCTTACCAGTTTGTAGATTTGAAGCAAGCTCATCTGACCTCGTCAAGTAGTGCCAAAACCTGTATTCATAGAACATAGCGACAATCCTTTCTGCTTATAAATGCTGAATTTATAAAGGTTCCATTAATACTACTTTATCAAAACCTAAAGATTTTTCAATTTTCGTAGAGTCCAATGAATGGAAACAGGTCTTTTTGGTCAGTCTAAATGGAATAACTTTTATTTCCTAAGTGTCAAATTTCCCGGGAAATCGACAAAGGAGCGGATTTTCATGAATAATGATGAAAAACATCGATTCACAATACAAGACTTCCTATTCGGCCTAACCGGATCCACTGTCTTCGTGATCGCCCTACACTTCTTCACCAGCTAAAAGTTAGTTAGTTAGTTAGCAAGCAATCTTCTATACCCACAAACTATTTATCGTAAACTACAAAAATAAAAAACACTCATCGTTTACTTACGATAAGTGTTTTTTCATGAGTTGATATTCAAAATTAGAGCATTCCTTCCGTTAATTGTATAAATAAGCTTCGGTTCTTCGTCTCTAACGCATAGTCAATCATGCGATCGTAATATTCCGCTTCAAGTTCCTCAATAAGATAGCCTGCCTCCTCAATAACCACTTCAGGCACTTCAATTTTCAACTTCAACGTCCCTTCAAGTATTGTCGAAAGATGCAAATGTAGATCCGATATAAGCAGCAACTGATAGAGTGGTAGTCGAATGAACTTGCTCCCTCGCTGGAAGACGAATACCTCACCTAAATTCTCGACCTGCAGACTTTTCACGTTCACAACGATTTCTTTCCCTTCGGATGGCACAAACTGATACACTTCACCGCCCTTAATAATGGAAAAATACTGATAGGCAAACACGAGCCTAAGTCGGAAATCTTCCTGGCTTGTGAAAAACGGCGTCATACGTTGAACAGAAAGCATCTTCATCCCTCCATCATTGAATATTCCGATTATTATTATTCTATCACAGTTGTGACTGTTTTGTGAATGATTTGTTCTCTATAGTATTCAATGCTTCTTGAATAAATGCTTATCTTTGAATTTAGATTTCCTTCAGTTTCACTTGAATCCTATTGAAAACACCAGTTTAAAATGAAATCGTTTACGGTTGCGGTCTAAAACCTTTATAATGAAGGGAATGCTTAGTTTTAGGGAGTGAGCCAATGCACATGACAGTAGAACGTGTTTCTTATTTGCATGAGCGTAAAATAGATGAGTTGATGCATACAATCAGACATTCCTTCCGTCCGGATATTCATAGAGAGGCACAGATCATCAGGAAGGCAATTTCCATTGTCCGAAGGGGGTCTTTCACTAACACTTGGTGCGAAGATGACGGTTCGGCAATGGAGGCGACACTTGTCGATGAGGGTGAAGCAATCGACGTGAAGATCGCCTTTCCTGAGACGGAGTTGACTTGCTCCTGCGGGGAAAGTGAATGGTGTGCGCATAAAATAGCGATTGTCTTTTTCCTGTATGCCCGATTCCAGTCGTTAACGGAATGGCAGCATGATTGGCAACGAAGAGAGGTAGAACAAATGGCACTATCCATTTCAGAACGTACGCCAAATGCATGGAACAGTGCGTTGTATAGACTGACGAAACCACTTCGTGAGATGGACCCTAATGAAAGTCCGAATGTATTCATTCATGAATCTTCGTTATTGGACCAAAAGGTGATTCCTCTATCCCCTTTCGAATATGAGTGGAAACCATTATTTGAATTGTTCTACCGCATGCACCTCATAGATGCCGCATGGGAGTATCTCCGGATGCAACTGGAGGAATCCAACCAATTCACGTACCGGCAGTGGCAGATACAGACGTGGCTCAACGAACAAATTGGAAAATTGCGGAGCCAGGTCCAAGCGTTAGGCAAAAATCCTCGACCATTTGAGACGGATGCTTTTTATAATGCGTTGAAGATTGACTTCCCGGGATTGGTATTACGCCATCATGGGCTTTTCCAGGCACGCCTTGATATCTATTCAATACTGTGGGATTTTTTGTATCGCGATCAGGCTTCGAAGGAAAAAGAGCTCGCTTCGTTGCGGGAACATGATTCAGTGGATGCACCGTTTTTTGCCGCTTTCTTTTATTTAACTCAAGGGGATGATGAATCCCTTGCAATAGTTGCGGAAAAAGCGGGCGGTGAACTTTTGGATCATTGGCTACCGTTAGCCGATAAAGCAGCGGAGATGGAAGAGTACGAGGCACTATCCATCATTATGAATACGATTTTTCCACATATCAGATCCTTTTTTGAATCAATCAAGAATTCGAACGAAGGCTATCACTTTATACGTAAAATTGACGGTTTGTTAGAAGAAGCCGCCTTCACCGAAGAACGGCGGGAAGAGCTGTTCATGCTCTACGGGTCAGCTGGTGTGGACACATTCGGCGACTTCCTCATTGAACGAAAACGTTTTGCCGAATGGGCAGCCCTGATGCATAGGTTCAATGTTCCCTATGACGGGATTGATCCTGACACATTGAAATTTGTGCTCTCAAATGATTCCGCTGCTGTCATGCCTTTGCTCCATACGTATGCAATACGGTTCATCCAGGAGAAGAACCGTCATAGCTACCGCCGCGCGGTAAAATTGTTCAAGAATATGAAGGCCGGCGCGAAAAAGAGCGGAAAAGCGGATTTCTGGAATCGGTATATCGACACGGTTCGCGAGCAGTTCAAAAGGCTCCGTGCGTTATCCGAAGAAATGGAAAAGGGGAACTTGAATCTATGACGAAAAAGGGTACTTTGAATCTTCATTTTGATTTGTCGATCAATCGAAATGCACTTGGCAGTTATACGGTTTCCGCCACGGATTCTTCGGGACGCTCTATTGATCCGGAAAGGCTTTCTTCTTTTCTGTTCTTCAATAATGAGCAGGCTATGTACGGTTTGTTGGCGACGACGGATGAAAAAGGCGTCCATTTGAACACGAATGATTTTATTCAAGTATTTTCCGGCAAAACGCATCCTTTTGCTACGTTCGGTGGATCAGCGTCTGAGGATGAAGACCATTTGACAGCTTTGCGTGAGGCCGCGAACGTTTTGTCCGAAACGGATTTTTGGCATCATGTTGAGATGGACGCAGGGAAAATCCGATTTGACGAGGATAAGCTCAACCTTTCCGTTTTTACTTCGATGATTTTGCATGATGCGATTCGAGAAAAAATCGAAGCTTCGGGAATGCGAATGGAACAGTTGCCTGCGCTGTTGCCGCATCTACGCGAGTTTGGGTGGCCGGGTGAGTCCGTTTCGAACATGCCGATGCGTGTTGCTTTCCGTTTGACGGAGCCGGATGCCGAAACGGATACGGAGTGGTTGTTAGAAACGGTTGTCGTAAGTGAACGAGGAACGCATTGGACGCCTGCTGTTCGGAAAATGAATGCAGATATTGCGGATGCGTTACCTGCCAAATGGAAAGATTATGCTGACGAAATTTCGGAGAAACAGTCCGAGATGGTGTCTTTCCTACGTTCGATTGAGGTGGAGCCGGGCAATCGCTTTTTGTCGATGCCGATGTCTGATCCCGAGGTTCGGATCTTTATCCAGGAAGATTTGCCGGTTTTTCAGTCTTTCGGTTTTCCTGTCATTCTCCCTGCTTGGTTGAAGTCGGTGACGGAGTCGAAGATGCGCGTCCGTACGAGTGCGAGTGTGCAGTCGTATCGCGCTGCTGCTGGTTTGGATGAAGTACTTTCATTCGATTGGAACTTTTCTCTTGCCGGAAAGGAGATCGACAAGGATTCATTCCAAAAGTTGGTTGACGAGAATCGAGAGTATATCCGTTCCGGTGATGAATGGTTCCATATCGATCCGCTCTGGCTGAAGCGGATCCGCGAGCTTATGGAGCAAGCGGATTCCGGTGAGTGGACGGTGAAAGATCTTCTGTTCCAGGAGATTCCTGAGGAGATTATTCCGATTGATGATGACGAAGAATCGGACGATCCCCTTCTTGCGTTTTCGATGAAGCAGTCGTTGCGTGATTATGTCGATATGATTTCGAATAAACATGGGCTTCCTGATGCAGGAGTGCCTGCGAATTTGAAGGCAGAGCTTCGACCGTATCAAATTGAAGGCTATAATTGGCTTGTTTTCATGCGCGAGTATAATTTCGGCGCTTGTCTGGCGGACGATATGGGACTTGGGAAGACGATCCAGCTGATTTCCTATTTGTTGAATATCCATGCGCGACCTGAAACAGTAGCTCCTTCATTGATCATTTGCCCGACGAGTGTTTTAGGAAACTGGCAGAAGGAAATTGAGCGGTTTGCGCCAACGCTTGTTGTCCATACGCATTATGGTCCGTCACGGGCTAAGGATGAAGAATTTGAGAAGCTTGTTGCCGAACGAAAGCCGGATGTCATTTTGAGTACATACGGGACAGTGACGCATGATGAGACACTTGGCGGAACTGTGTTTGCGAGCATTACGCTTGACGAGGCACAGAATATCAAGAATATGCAAACGAAGCAGTCCCGCGCGATTCGCAAATTACATGGTGACCATCAGATTGCGTTGACCGGTACGCCGATCGAGAACCGTTTGTCCGAGCTTTGGGCGATTTTTGATTTTATTCACAAAGGGTATTTCGGTAGTTTCCGAACGTTTACAGATCAGTTCATCATTCCGATTGAACGGGATGATTCGGAGCTTGAGAAACGGAAACTTCGTGCAAAGATCAGGCCGTTTTTATTGCGTAGGACGAAAAACGATCCTGATTTGCAGTTGAATCTTCCGAAGAAGCTTGAACAGAATGAATATTGTCCGCTCACTACTGAGCAGGCGGCGCTCTACGAAAGTTTCATAGAGGATACGAAGTTCAAGCTTGATACGTTGACGGGCTTTGAACGAAAGGGCTTATTTTGAAGATGTTAAGCCGCTTGAAGCAACTTTGCAATCACCCAGGTCTTTTCCTGAAGGAACCACATGCGCCCGCCGCGCAGATGTTGGAGCGGTCGGTGAAGCTGAATCGAATTGTGTCGATGGCCGCGGATATTGCGGCAAATGGCGAACAATGTCTCATTTTTACGCAGTATATCGGAATGGGTCAATTGATCCGCCAATGTCTGAGCGAGTTGCATGATATTGATGTCCCTTTCCTATCAGGCAGCATGCCGAAAGGGCAACGTGATCATTTAGTTGAGGCGTTCCAGGCCGGTGAATTCCCGATTTTCATCCTTTCATTGAAAGCAGGCGGTACTGGATTGAACTTGACGGGTGCTAATCATGTATTGCATGCGGATCGTTGGTGGAATCCGGCGGTTGAAAATCAGGCGACTGACCGTGCGTACAGGATTGGCCAGACGAAGTTTGTCCATGTCCATAAGTTTGTGACTGTCGGTACGATTGAGGAGAAGATTGATAAAATGCTAACAGAGAAAGCGGCTCTGTCCGCAGATTTGATCCAATCGAGTCAATGGCTCACGGAATTGTCCGATACGGAATTGGATGATTTATTGTCTTTTGAACGGTAGTCTTGATGCCCTAATTCTTTTCAGGAATTAGGGCTTTTTATATTCTCATTTTTGGTTGCCGTTTATGTATGGATACGACTTTTCCAAGTTGTTTTGATTCGATATCCACCATCCGTTCGTTCAGTAATGCAAGGATGCGGATCAGTTCTCCGACTTGCATTTCGAGTCGAATGATCTTTCTTTCCATCTGTTCCATTATGCGTTACCCCCTTTTTCAGATTTACGGCGGAGCGGTCCCCGCCGCTTTTTGGTCGGCCGGATCATCGTGGCCATTGCAGCAAGCATTCCTTCAATGGAAGGCAATGCTTCCCCTTTGGATATGGACGAACCCCCATCCATCCAGTATCCATATTCCTTTACATCATTTTTGCTTCGTAGATATTCTCATTTCATTATTTAGTTTTGTGTACAAATACCTTTCGCTTTCTTGCCATCCCTCCCCATATGTATCGTCCCGATGGGTTAATAAATCGGCAAGCCGCTTTTCTCCTCCTGTGGCAAATGAAACTTCGACTTTACGTTTTCTTGTTCACTATTACTTTCACTGGACTGTTGCTGCACATTGGATTCAGGCTCATCGTACAGGTTTTCGCTGCTCCTGCGTTTCGTAGAAAGGAACCTAATTTCTTCACCGATTACTTCCGTTACAAATACACGACTTCTGTCTTCCCTTTCATACGTTCTTGATTGGATACGCCCACCGACCCCAATTAAGGATCCTTTCCCACAATGCTTCGCCGTATTTTCCGCAGTTTTCCCCAGGCCGTGCAAAGGATAAAATCTGCCTCCACTTCGCCATGCTGATTCTTAAATTTGCGGTTCACGGCAAGGACGAAGCTTGTTTGCATCCTTCCTTCCGACAACCTTCTCAAAATTGGATCCTTCGTAATTCGCCCAACAAGTGCAACCTGATTCACTGTTTCCCCTCCCTCCATCTCTTGATGCCCTTATCATACAAAGCGAGTGGTCAAACTGACAAACCGGCAAAAATGAGTTTTGGGGGTGAAATTTGCGAGTTTCGGCTGCTTTTTGGGTGATTTTGAGCCCTTTTATTTCCAAATGTGATACTGTCGAGGTTTGCAAGTTTTCATTTATTCGAGATAATTCGAGTTTGGCATGTTTCTAAAGTTTTTTTCGGCTGTATGGTATACTTGAGCAAAAAGTGAGGCGGGTGGCGCGTTTGAAGACTTTTAAAATGTTATCTGTCGGTGTTTTGATTGATGATAAGATTCAAGACTTTCCGTTGATTGATGGGATAATTATTAATCAAGAGAATAGTCATCGGATGTGGATTCTTGAGATGTTCATCGATAAGCAGCATGAGGAGCTGTTCCAGGGTTGGAAGGATTCCGGAGAAGTATTGGATACAAGTGTCGTCATCTCCTACCCGGAAAATGAGCCCGCAGGATTCCGTGTGGCGGTAGATACTGTTCAACAGATCGGGACAATATTTCCGTTTTGATGAAGGGTCGCTTGAAGCGCGCCCGCACTCAATACGCCGAGCATTTATTGGAAGAGTTGATTACTGAGGGGTTATTTGGTGAGGATTTGTTGCGGCGGTTTGAATCCGATATGCGTGAGAGGCCACGGTTGAAGAAGGATCGGGAGAAGGAGGATTAAGAGTTAGGCTACGGGAAGTCGGCGGCGTTCTATGGGAAGTTCAGGCGGGTCTATGGGAAGTCCGGGACGTTCTATGGGAAGTTCAGGCGGGTCTATGGGAAGTCCGGAACGTTCTATGGGAAGTTTCGGCGAGTCTATGGGAAGTTCGGGACGTTCTATGGGAAGTCGGCGGCGTTCTATGGGAAGTTTCGGCGGGTCTATGGGAAGTCGGCGGCGTTCTATGGGAAGTTCAGGCGGGTCTATGGGAAGTCCGGGACGTTCTATGGGAAGTTTCGGCGGGTCTATGGGAAGTCCGGGACGTTCTATGGGAAGTTTCGGCGGGTCTATGGGAAGTTTTGCTGGAAATCCAACCCCTTGATTTGTCAAATGCACTGAGCGCGACGGGATGAAGGTCAATGCTGAGAAATTCTCGCGGGACTTTTCTGGCTTGCCAATTGGCTACATTTCGCGCCAAATGCCTTTGACCAATAATTGGTTTTCTATGAGATTTAGGCCGCCGGAATTGATGGGAATTTTACAATGTTAAATGAGGGTAATTAGTAACTATAATAGCTACACGGCAGCCCCCGGTTCCTATAATTTCATTGTATTTTCAATTAATGCAAGGATTTTTTATCTAACTCAATTTCATAGTGTGAAAACCTGCCACTGCCAACCATTTTCTTTGAAGACCTTCGTAGAAGGTTTTTTGCGACATAGCGGCAGTCATTTTGTGCAAAATACCTGAATTCGCGATTCGTCATTGTATTTTTAATTAACATAAACCAATCCCTCATTGCCTCCTCGTGTTCATTGCTGCCATTATACCTACAAACGTGGCAATACCATCTTCTATCTTGCCATTTCATATGAAAACTTCCGCACTCTGGACAAATAACACCTGGCCGAATCTTTGAAGGATCAATATCAAATCTATTTGCCATCGGAAATGGATTGAATTCCTGGTGACTTTTACATATTTCATTGGCTAAGGATATAATTCCCTCTTTGCTAATAATTTGCCGGTCAACATTTAGGGACCTAAGATACAACGGGACGTCATAGGTGAACATAATATCCATTTCCGGTTTTGCTTCGATTTGTAATTCATTATTGTAAGCAAACGCGACAATTCCCTTTATCGGAATTTGGATATTTCGCTTCCTTAGCCAACTATCGAGGAAATGAATCTTTCGTTCAATTTCCGTTATTGGACTACGCATTGATATTCTTTTTCCATTTGGAAACTCTTTGATGAACTGCAGTGGATTCGGTTTAACGACTATTTTTTCAGCAAAATTTTTCACTTCGGTTATGATGATGGATGCTGGAGAAATTAAAATTGAATCCATTTGAAAATAAACGCCTTCAAACTTTAGTGAAACGTCATGCAAAATGGCGTGGGGATAGTGTGGCTTGAACTCCAACATATATTTATCATATTGGCATTCTCCCGCATACCCTGCTTTTTAATTATATAGTTTCTCTGCAATTCTTTTTTTATTTTCATTCTCATTCGCCAACCTCCTTTCCAGTGCAATCAATCCTTCGATCTGCTTTGTCTTTTCCCGTAATTTAATAATCACATTCTCACCTCAACAAACATTGTATATCGTTGTCTACCAATTTGTAATAGTTTGAGGCAAATGCAAGTTTTCGTTGAAATATGAAAATTTCATTAAATCGGAAGTTGAGGTAGGTCAGAAGCTTTATATTTGTCAAATTCACTATGCGCGATAGGAAGTAAGGTAAATCAATTTAAATTCCCGCGGGATTTTATATCTTTTTTATGGCAACATTTTGCGCTAAATGCTTTTGACAAATAAGTGTTTTTTTTATAAGGGAATGTGGTCATTATATCGGAAGAGGATGCGGGTTACGGGAAGTCTGCTGTGTTCTATGGGAATTACAACACATTCTATGGGAAGTCCACCACGTTCCACGGGAAGTCACCGCGGTTCTATGGGAAGTCCACCGCAATCTATGGGAAGTCCACCGCATTCTATGGGAAGTCACACCGGATCTATGGGAAGTCCAATGCGTTCTACGGGAAGTCCACCGCATTCTATGGGAAGTCACATCGGTTCTATGGGAAGTTCCACTGAGTCTATAGGAAGTCCACCACGTTCTATGGGAACCCGCCATTTAAATCAAAAAAACCGCCAATAAATGGCGGTTTTTCTTTGTGGCTTGTGGTTAGCGGTTGTTAGTTCCGTTGCGATCGATGACGCCATTTGGAGTTGTTGTGTTGTCATTCATGGTTCCGTTGTTACGGTTATCATTATTTAGGATTCCGTTGTTGGTACGGTTGCCGTCATTAATGATTCCGTTGTCATTCACACCGTTGTTCACACCGTTGCCGTTGTTGATGCCATCATAATTTGGTCCGGCACCGTTATTGACTCTTGGCGTTAAATCACGTGTACCGCGGTCGATAGCTTCCATCGGCGTTTCGTTGTTCTTTGGAACGTTGTTGTTACACGCAGTTAGGATCAATCCGGATACGAGTACGAACGGTATCGCTTTTTTGTACATGTACAATTCCCTCCTTTCCACAAGCCTCTATCATACAAACTGTATGATACTTGTAGGTTGGCTCAAAAGGAGGGAACTATCCATACTTTTTTATTGTTTTTCCATTCGTTCTTTAAGCAATGTTTCAACGTAGGCCGCTTCTGCTTTGCAGTGAAAGTTCATGTAGCTGTCGAGCTTTTCCTGCAGCATCTGGATGTTTGCAACTTGTTCTTCAGATGGCGGTTCGCTCAGAATGCGGTGAATGACTTCGTTGATTCGCTGGGCGAGGTCTTCGTGGAAAGCGGGATCGTTTTTCATTTTATCTGGAATTTTTGAGTACCACAGTGCTTTTGTGGTGATGTATTCCCGCCATGTTTTGATGAATTCCTCGATGTCGTATTCGTCTTCATCCCAGTTGATGCTTGTCATATATTGCTCAAAAGTTTGAGTGATGGAACGCGTGATGCTGCTTTTTATATTTGGAGAAAGATCTTTCATGACTTTTGGTACCTCCTACAATATATCGTGCATGAATTATGCGCTTTTGCACATTCTTAATTCGATTCGCTTGCAGCTGGCCCAAGGGCAAATGTGATTTCCGTTTCGCAGGCGATTTCGCCATCTACGGTTGCAACTGCTTTCCCTTTTCCAATTGTCCCGCGCATTCTTGTGATTTCTACCTCAAGTTTCAATGTGTCACCTGGAACGACTTGTCGTTTGAAGCGGCAATTATCTATACCCGCAAAGAACGCAAGTCTACCCCGATTTTCCTCTTTTTGCAACATCGCCACTGCACCTACTTGCGCTAGTGCTTCGACAATTAGAACTCCTGGCATGACTGGATATCCTGGAAAATGGCCATTAAAATAATCTTCATTTATCGTAACGTTTTTCAAGCCCACTGCTCGTTTCCCTTCGTCAATCTCAGTAATCCTATCGACAAGAAGGAATGGATAGCGATGTGGAATTATTTTTTGAATCTGCTCTGCTGTTAGCATAACCTTCCACCTCCATAAGTATGTATACTTTTATAATGAAATGAAAACGAAAGAGCCTTTACGACTCTTTCCCTTTTATGATATCAATGATGTGAATCCATGTTTCTTTTTTAAGCGCATCTTCCGGATTGCCGTCGCCGATGTATCCGTAGCCTATTGTCGTACCAAGGGCCACAGCTCCCCCCAATAACAATAGGACGAGTATGATCCTAAGCCAAATCGGTATGATTCGGACTTGTACCCAAATCCGACCCTTTGCACTCGGTTCCTCTTTTTCAGGTTTCCGCTTCCTTTGCTGGTTGCGCTCTGAGCGGGAGACGACGGTTTGCTGTTCCGTATTGTCTGTTGTATGGTCCCAACTGGGATTCTTTTGCTTATCTTCAATCATATCGAATTCTCCCTAACGCTTATCGAATGTTATTGATCAAACCTAACATTTGATCGGCAAGCGTGACTGTCCGTGCGTTGAATTGATAAGAACGTTGTACACTAATGAGGTCCGTCATCTCTTTTTGGAGATTCACATTGGATGCTTCAAGCTGTCCATTCTCCACTCCGATCTGACTTCGATTCGCGCCGATCATCTCCGTTAGTACGTCCTCAGGATTCACGCCTAATTCATCCATATTATCAGGAAGTGAGAATAATGTCGCGGACAAGCGATTCATCAAGTTGGGACGTTCAAACTTAGTGATGCCCATTTGATATTGACGGATTGTCTCATCCTTATCCGTTACCTGAAGGACACCTTCCGGAAGCAACGTGTAATTTTTTACATTGTCTGCGAAAACAATCGGCTCGCCAGCACTATTCGCAATCGCGTAGCCGTCCCCATTGACAAGCATGAGGTTGCCGCCCTCTACAGGTGAAACATAGAAATTTCCTTGACGCGTGTAAACCGTCTGCTCACCATTTTCGGTGTGTCTAATGAGATTGAAGTACTGTTTCGGTGTCGTCAACGCAAAGTCGAGTTCCCGTCCTGTCGTTTGCAATGTGCCGACAGTAGTATTCATTTGCACGGATCCTAACATTGCACCGACGCCATAGCGGATTCCTGCCGGTGATTTGCGCTCTGCCGTATCGGCCTTATCATTATTGAATTGTTGGTAAAGCAATTCCTGAAAATTGGCTGCACCGGACTTGTATCCATGAGTCGATGAATTTGCAAGGTTGTTTCCGATTAAGTCGATTTGGCTCTGTAATTGATTCATCGTATTTACTGCTGTTGCCATCGATCGTATCATTCGTTCCCGCTCCTTTTACATCGTGTCTTAATTGACACGGCCAATTTCATTCACTGCTTTTTCCATGCTACGGTCGTATGCCTGAAGTATTTTTTGATTCGCCTCGAATGCCCTAAACGCGGCAAGCATGTCCGTCATCGTCTTCGCTGCGTCAACATTCGAGCCTTCCAAATAACCCTGCTGGTATGAATAGCCGCCTTGTGCGCCCGGCAGGTTGCCGGTTTGACTTGCAAACAGGCCATTATCTTGTTTCAAAAGCGAGGAGGGCTGCTCCGCGAATGAAACACCGAGTGTTGCAACGGTTGCCCCATCCTGCATGATGACCCCAGTGTCAGAAATCGAGAACTCATCATTTTGCAATTGAATGCGTTGTCCGTTTGCGTCAAGAACATAGTACCCCATCGGATTCGTCAAGTTGCCGTTCGCGTCAATCGTGAAATTACCGTTCCGCGTGTATAGTTCATTTCCATTTTCATTCTCAAGCCTGAAAAAGACAGTTCCACGCTCGCCGGTTTCCGTATTGACTGGCAAATTGACATCAATGAGTGCAACGTCAGTCGTCATGCCGGTTTCCCGTAGCGAACCTTGTGTGAATAGCGGCAATGTCTCTTGCATGTAAACGCCTGTTGAAAGCGGCCCGACTGGAGTTAAGCCTTTATAGCGAAGGCCTTTTTCCGTTGGGATTCGCGTAGCGTTTACAGTGGACATGAACATTTCAGGGAATGACCGAATCGTTGACTGTTCGGCTTTAAAACCCGGCGTGTTTGCGTTCGCCATATTATTCGCTAACATTTCCGTCCTGCGCTGTTGCGCAATCATACCGGAGCCTGCTGTGTAAAATCCTCGGAACATGGATGCCCGCCTCCTTTCATCTATACTTTATTTTTAATTAACAGGAAGAAGCGTTATGCTAAATCAATAACGTCCTGATTTACTGATGTTATCAAGAAGAATGCCTGTCCCGACTGCAACGCAGCTAAGTGGGTTGTCCGATACAAATACCGGAACCTTCAGTTCTTCTGCGAGGAGTTGGTCAATCCCATGCATTAACGCGCCGCCCCCAGTAAGGAAAATGCCGCGGTCGATAATGTCGGCGGAAAGTTCCGGAGGTGTTCTTTCCAAAACGTTTTTCGCCGATTGAACGATCATTTCTATAGATTCATTCAACGCTTCCCGAATTTCTTCGGAATTAATTGTGATTGTACGCGGTAGCCCCGAAACCATGTCTCGTCCACGAATGTCCATCTCTTCTTTTCGGCTGCCACGGAATACGGTTGCAATGCTTTTCTTAATCGTTTCAGCTGTACGTTCGCCGATATGTAGTTTATGCTTTCTTTTTATAGCTTGAATGATATCATTGTCAAACATGTCGCCAGCAGCTTTTATCGACTCGGAAGTGACGATATCCCCCATCGACAGAACTGCGACGTCCGTCGTTCCACCGCCAATATCGATAACCATATTCCCGCTTGGTTGGAAAATGTCCATACCTGCGCCAATTGCTGCGACTTTAGGCTCTTCTTCAAGATAGATTTTTTTCCCGCCGGATTTTTCTGCAGCGTCCTGGATTGCTTTCTGTTCGACACTTGTGATGTTCGTCGGACAGCAAATAAGTATTCGTGGTTTCGACAAAAACCCTTTTACTTTCAACTTATTGATAAAATGGCGTAGCATCGCCTCAGTCACGTCAAAGTCAGCGATTACTCCATCTCTCATCGGTCGGATCGCAACTATGTTCCCCGGTGTTCTACCGACCATTTTACTGGCTTCCTCACCGACAGCCAAAACCTTATTCGATTGCTTGTCAATGGCAACAACAGCCGGTTCGTCAAGCACAATCCCTTTTCCTTTTACGTGGATCAACACATTGGCAGTTCCGAGGTCAATTCCAATATCCTTAGCAAACATCAATCCTGTTTCCCCTTCCGGCTCATTCATCCCACATACGTATATTAGCCTACTCTACTGACTATATATTGTATCACAATGGTGCTTTGTTGAACACAAAAATTGACAGTTATTTCACATATATTTATTCAGAAATAAAAAGCATAGGGAATTATGGAGAATGGGTATTTTTTACAAGTTATTTCGGGAGGTTGGTATTTTCTTAACGCTTTGGTATATTGCTTTTTTATTCCAAGTTAGTGAGTGGGGGTAAATTTATTAAACTTTCTCGGGGTAATTTCGAGGTAATCTTCTTTTCGGGGTGAGGGGTTGTCCACATGCGAAAAGACAGGGTGTCCGCCCTACTGCCTAGGCTGGTTGCTTCCCCGTCTATTTCCATTACATGTTGCGAGCCTTCTTATTTTCATTCATCCATTTCATCCGTGTTGCTTCACCGCCTCTTAAATGTCTGACAGACTTATGATAGGCAAGTACTTTTGCGACTTCTTCAGACAACTCTACATCCACATTCGGCAGTCGTTCCGTTAAATCCTTGTGGACCGTGCTTTTCGAGTAGCCCGTCGCTTTCGCAAGTGCCCGTACTGTAAGTCCAGTGTCCAGCAACATTTTACCGAGGCGCACGCATCGCCTCCGAATTTGCTCGTGCACGCCCTCTTCCTTTCCCTGTCAGCTCCGTTTCTTCCTTTATCTTATGCGAGGTGTGATGGGATTATGTCAGGACGTTGTTAGAGAGGCGAAATATAGAAGTACTTTTAATTTGTCAATTGCACTTAGCGCGAAGGGTGATAGAATGAAACATTTATATTCCCGCGGACAGATTTTATGCCTAAGTAACAATCAGTTGTGCTGAATGCCTTTGACACTTAAACGGTTTTCCTTCGGCGAGGAAGAATGGACCTTGAACGTGGAAGAATGGACCTTGGCGCGAAAGAATGGACCTTCCGTGAGAAAGAATGGACCCTTGCGTGAAGGAATGGACCTTGAGCGAAGAAGAATGGGCCTTGGCGCGAAAGAATGGACCTTGAGCGAAGAAGAATGGACCCTGGCGCGAAAGAATGGTCCTTGAGCGAGGAAGAATGGACCCTGGAGAGAAAGAATGGACCTTGAGGTGAGAAAGAATGGGCCTTGAGGTGAGAAAGAATGGGCCGCTAACGTGAATAAATAGACCTTTGAACATTGTAGTAGATAAAGGGGCCCTCATATAATGAATACTATTTTACTTCTGTATGGATAAAGGGATCTAACACAATTTCATACTTTGATGCTCGCCCGTTTCCACTTAGTTCAATAGGCGATCGTGCTAACAATTTTTTAGCAGTATTGCGGTTTTCGAGTTGAGTGAAATACCTAAACTCTCTATTTGTAATATTATTTTTGACTAACATCGACCAGTCTTTCAATGCACCTTCATGATCATTTTTCCCTGTGTGCCCGCAATGTGGACATCGCCACTTTTTTTGCAACCAGTTCATTTTCAATTGGTCGCACTTGGAGCATATGACACCAGGTATTATATGTGCTGGATGAATATTGTATCTTTTTATAAGAGGAAATGGATTGTATTCTTGATGGTATTTCACAATTTTTCTCGCTAATGAGTGGATTTCCGATTTGTATAATAGCTCTTTATTAACCTGCAATGATCTAAGATGGGCGGCAACTTCGTTGGTGAACATGATGTCCATACTTGGATTTTCCTCGATGGACAATTCATTGTTATAAGCAAATGCAACAATTCCCTTTATTGGAATCTCTACCTTTTGTCTTTTTAACCAACTATCCAATAGGTAGATTTTCCGTTCGAGTTCTACAATTGGATTTTGTAAGGGCACTCTTTTTCCAGTGGAATATTCTTTGATGAACTGTAGCGGCTTTGATTTGATTATTATTTTTTCAGCGATATTCTTCACTTCTGATATAACTATAAAAGCGGGCGTTATCAATATTGAGTCCATTTGAAAATAAATATTATCTTCACAAAGTGTGACATCATGCAAGATGGCGTGTGGGTATGGGGCTTGAATTCCTTTAAGTATTTGTCGAATTGAACTTCTCCCCCAAACCCCGCGTTTAAATTGTAGAGTCTTTCTTCAATTCTTGTCCTATTTTCATCTCCTTTCCTTAACCTTTTTTCCAATGCAATTAAAGCGTCAATCTCCAAAGTCTTTTTCCGTGTTTTAAATAGCACTTCATCACCTCGCCTATATTGTATCCTTTCGTGTCAAATTACGGAATACATTAGCTTGAATTTTCAATATCCTTTAGATGAGTTCAGGGGGATATAGACCTTAAATTGTCGCGACGATTGTTTATTTATACTCTTTATCGTCCGCGGTAGGTTTCATGCTCCAACAAAACTGCATTAGGCGCGATTGAAAGTAAGAGGAATTTTAAAATTTTCGCGGTACGATTGAATGCCAATGTATTCAAAGTTCGCGCTGAATGCATTTGACAATTAAACGGTTTTTAATTTCGATGTGAGAATGGACCTTGAACGTGGAAGAATGGACCTTGAACGCGAATGAATGGACCTTGGCGCGGAACAATGGACCTTGAACGAGGAAGAATGGACCTTGGCGCGGAACAATGGACCTTGAACGAGGAAGAATGGACCTTGGCGCGGAACAATGGACCTTGAACGAGGAAGAATGGACCTTGGCGCGGAACAATGGACCTTGGCGCGGAACAATGGACCTTGGACGAGGAAGAATGGACCTTGGAGCGGAACAATGGACCTTGAACGTGAAAGAATGGACCTTGGCGCGGAACAATGGACCTTGAACGAGGAAGAATGGACCTTGGCGCGGAACAATGGACCTTGGCGCGGAACAATGGACCTTGAACGAGGAAGAATGGACCTTGGCGCGGAACAATGGACCTTGAACGTGAAAGAATGGACCTTGGCGCGGTCTGTGCAAACACATAAAAAAATCCACCCCGTATTTCACGAGGTGGATAGGTCTTAGAATCCTAAGAATGAGCGCGGGTTGACTGGGATGCCGTCTTTGTGTACTTCGAAAAGTAGGTGTGTGCCGGCTTGGGCGTTCCATTCGTTGGCTGTGGCGGTTCCGAGGGATTGCCCTTGGATGACTTCGTCGCCTTTTTTAACGAGGATGCCAGTTAGTGAGCTGTAGACTGTTGTCATTCCGTTAGCGTGGGCGATTTTGATTTCGCCGCCTTTGAATTGGTCCAGAATGACTTCTTCAACAGTTCCGCTCATGGCTGCTACGACTTCAAATGGTTGGCCATCCACAGAGATCGTTACGCCTTTGTTAGTAATGTACACTTGGTTGAAGACTAACAGTGCATTTTCCCGATCTTCTTCGCTAGCCTCTACATCATAGTAGTCTTGTATAATGGCTACGTTGTCGAAAAGTTCTTCGCTGAACGGGTATTTGAGTACTTCATTTGCAGCGTTTGTTTCTACGATTGGTTGGTTGTCAGGATCAGTTGCATCGGCTGTTTCGTTAGGACTTTTTTGAATGGCATTGTAGCCCCAAATCATGCCGACGAACACGATCGCGATTCCCGCGTAGATGGCAGGCCAGAACCATCTATTCTTTTGACTCTTATTCTTCTGAGAAGGGGATTTCGGTTTTTCTTCTCGCATTATCATCACCTCACTTGCTATTGTTTGCAAGTGTTGGTGATTTTAAACATTCAGATTCATGAAGTTCAAACTTTTTTATTTTTGTGCCTGAATAATAGTATGTGATAATGTTTTCTGCCGTCCATCCTTCCCTTGCGAAGGCCTCCGCACCGTATTGACTCATGCCGACTCCATGGCCATATCCTATCGTATCGATGATGACGATTTTGTTTGTGACGTCGTATGCAATGTTGAAGTCTGTTGAGGCCAGTCCAAGTGCCTCGCGCATTTCCCTACCACTCATTTCGAACTCCCCAGACACCGCTTTCTGGACTCGTCCTGTATGATTGCGAACGAGTTGAAGGTTTTTGAAGCGATCTGCATTCCAAGAGGAACCGAGTTTTTTATTCCACTGAACGATTGGCATTTCGATCCGTCTTTCAACTTCCGCAGCAACGATTTCCTCTCCCGGACTTTCAACACTTTGTAAGTACGGGATTGAGCTGCCGCTGTAGTTTTGCGCTGTCTCGGTTTTCCCGTTGGAGGTGGAGAAAAACATGGCGGTGATCATTTCGTCGCCGTAGACAATTGTGTCTCCCGCTGTCGACTCTACTATTCCTCGCAGTCTTTTCTCGTTTTTCTTAGCTTCCTTGCCCCAGCGATCCTTCCGTTCTTCCTCTGTTTTGTATACTTGTGCGGAGACGGTTGCCTCGATAGGTTTCTTGCCATTCTCTGTAGCCTGCAGTACATATGTCCGTGCAGCAATCGCTTGTGCCCTTAAAGCTTCGTCGTGGAATGTCATTGGCATTTCGCCGGCGACGACTCCGATGACGTATTCCTCAAGAGGCAAAGGCTTGTCCACCCCTTCCACAGTGATATAGATTGTGCACGGTTCCTCTGTTGCTACGACTTCTGGTTCTGTCTCGATTGTTTTTTTCATGAGGATGGGAATAAAAAATAGTAGTACGATTAATAAAGCAGCTAGTAGTTTGTCCATGTTTGATTGTATGAAGTGGAAGTGTGTTTCATTCAACAAAAAAAGTAGAGGATGGAATAATTTCCTCCTCTACTTTCGCTTATACAAGTTCTTTTTGTTTTACGACCTTTTCTTCCTCGGATACGCGTTCGATGTCGGCACCAAGTGCTTTTAATTTCTTATGGAAGTCGACGTAGCCTCTGTCCAAGTGGATGAGTTCTGTTACGCGTGTGACGCCTTCTGCGACGAGTCCTGCCAAGATTAGAGCAGCTGCTGCACGAAGGTCGGTTGCTGCGACTTCTGCACCTTGCAGATTGGATGGTCCTGAGATGATGACGGAACGTCCTTCGATTTTGACGTTTGCGTTCATGCGACGGAATTCTTCCACGTGCATGAAGCGGTTTTCGAATACTGTTTCTGTCAATACTCCAGTGCCCGTTGCTGTCAGCATGAGTGCCATCATTTGTGATTGCATATCTGTCGGGAATCCTGGATGTGGCATAGTCTTAAGATCGACTGCTTTTAAAGGGTGTTTCGCCTGAATGCGAAGTCCTTCATCCAATTCAGTGATCTTGACGCCCATTTCTCCAAGCTTTGAGATTAATGCAGCATTATGCTCAGGAACAGCGTTTTCGATTGTGACATCGCCGCCTGTGATAGCAGCTGCTACCATGAATGTTCCCGTTTCGATGCGGTCAGGAATAATATGATGGATAGTTCCATGTAGTTTCTGAACACCCTCGATACGGATGGCATCCGTTCCAGCTCCGATGACACGGCCACCCATTTCGTTGATGAAGTTCGCTAAATCGACAATTTCCGGCTCTTTCGCCGCGTTTTCGATAACAGTCGTGCCTTTTGCCAATGCAGCGGCAGTCATGATGTTTTCAGTGGCGCCAACGCTTGGGAAGTCGAGGTAAATCTTAGCACCTTTTAGTCCGTTCTCTGCTTTTGCTTCTACATGTCCATTGCCGAATGTAATTTCCGCGCCCATTGCTTCGAATCCTTTAAGATGCTGATCGATTGGACGGATCCGATTGCGCATCCACCCGGTAGGGCAACGCGTGCGAAACCGTTGCGTGCAAGTAGTGGCCCCATGACCAAAATAGATGCACGCATTTTCCTTACATATTCGAAATGCGCTTCGCTTGAAAGCGGATTTGTTGAATCAATTATCACTTGACCTTTTTCTGCATCATATTCAACTTTTGCATTAAGGCTCTTCACGACTTCGTTGATCGTCGAAACATCTGAAAGGTTAGGTACATCTTTTATGACATTTGGCCCATCCGACGCAAGCAATGCTGCAGCAAGTATTGGCAGTACTGCATTCTTTGCGCCCTCTACACGAACGTTTCCATGAAGAACACGTCCACCTCTAATAATTATTTTATCCACAAAAAGTCCCTCCGACTCAAATTTATACTATTCGCCATATTTTTATCTTTTCTTATTTTTTTCGTCATGAATTAATCATAAAAACACATACTATTCTACAATGCTCTACATTATTAAACAAGTAACTACAGAGCTATTTTCCCTCTATCCGCAAGATAGTCTATAATATGTAGTCATTTGGTGATTTGTGTCCCTATGTTTGCTGGCATAAAATCAGCGTTTCGTTCTGTAATTTTGCAATTCCCACATTTTACTGGAAGCTAAACATTTATTCATGCCATCGCCCCATATACGGCTTTGCATATACGCGGCGAGAGCATGATAGGTAGTGATTAGAGAATATGTACCCTAATTTTTGGCTAAATAACCGTTAACGGTAAAATAAAGAAGGAATTCTCCCTGACCAATAGGATATGTCTAAAAAGAAATTTGATACAGTCGAACCTATAGCAAAACTCAATAAAATGAAAAGTAATTGCGCTTGGAAAACGTGATTCTTTTTGATGATTTTTTCAGGCATGATTGATTGAAGCGCATAGAAAGTTAATCCAATGAAAAAAATATGGGAGATAATCGCTAACATTGGATTGTGAGCAAATACACTATTCATGTGAAGTGACTCCTTATTGGTTATTATTGTCCGTTTGGGCGCGGTTAAAGCATTGAAGTGACATTTATATTCGCGTTAGATGCATTTGAGTAATAAAAAGGTCTTAAGGCATGGGGGGAAGGTGACAATTCAAGTGTGCTTGCAGTGATTTTATGAGTGTTTATATGCGGTTTTGCGTGCTTGTAGCGGTTTATGCGTATTTAGAGCGAGTTATGAGCTTTTCTACGCGTTTATGCGTATTTAGAGCGAGTTTATGAGCTTCTCAACGCGATTATGCGTATTTAGAGCGAGTTATGAGCTTCTCAACGCGATTATGCGTGTTTAATAGTATTTATTGCATAAATTTTCCAATTTTCATTCACCAACCATAAAAAGGCGGCAGAAGAATGAGTTCCTCTGCCCACCTATTTGTTAAAGCTATTATCTCATTTCGTAAACTTTTATACGAGTGATGGCCCGTCTTAGGTTTAGCTCCGCCAACTGCATATCGAGGTCGTCTTTTTTTTCTTTTAGTGCTTCTTCTGCACGTTTTGCCGCCAGTTTTGCACGATCAATATCGATATTGGCAGCAAGCTCAGCACTTTGAGCTAAAATCGTGACAACATCGGGACGAACTTCGATGAAGCCGCCATGGACGGCGACATTTACAGTCGAGTTGCCATTTTTCAGGCGAAGCGCACCAATCTGAAGTGGCGCAACCATAGCGATATGGCCGGGAAGGACCCCGATTTCACCAAACTCAGTTGCGGCAATCACCATTTCCGCTTCAGTTTCACTAACAGGGCCGTCGGGAGTGACGATATTGACTTTAATTGTCTTCATTTGTTTCCCTCCTGATCCTGTAGATTAAACTTCTACGCCCATGCCTTTTGCTTTTTCGATAACATCTTCGATACGGCCGACGAGACGGAATGCATCTTCTGGAAGATGATCGTAGCGACCATCCAAAATTTCCTTGAAGCCTTTGACTGTTTCAGCAACTGGTACATAAGAACCTTGTTGTCCTGTGAACTGCTCGGCAACGTGGAAGTTTTGTGATAGGAAGAATTGGATACGACGAGCGCGTCCTACGACTAACTTGTCATCTTCGCCTAATTCATCCATACCAAGGATCGCGATAATATCTTGTAGTTCACGGTAACGCTGCAAAGTTGTTTGTACTTGACGTGCTACAGCATAGTGCTCTTCGCCAACGATTTCAGGGCTTAGTGCGCGTGATGTAGATGCAAGTGGGTCAACCGCAGGGTAGATACCCATTTCAGATAGTTTACGCTCAAGGTTAGTTGTTGCATCCAAGTGAGCGAACGTTGTAGCTGGTGCCGGGTCAGTATAATCATCGGCTGGTACATAGATCGCTTGGATGGATGTAACGGAACCAACGTTTGTTGAAGTGATACGCTCTTGAAGCTGACCCATCTCAGTTGCAAGTGTTGGTTGGTAACCAACCGCAGATGGCATACGCCCGAGTAGTGCGGATACTTCAGAACCTGCTTGTGTGAAGCGGAAGATATTGTCGATGAATAGAAGAACGTCCGCGCCTTGCTCGTCACGGAAGTGTTCTGCCATTGTCAAACCTGTTAGGGCAACACGCATACGTGCACCAGGAGGCTCGTTCATTTGACCGAATACCATCGCTGTTTTAGTGATAACACCGGAGTCCGTCATTTCGTGGAACAAGTCGTTCCCTTCACGAGTACGTTCTCCAACGCCAGCGAATACGGAGATACCACCGTGTTCTTGGGCGATGTTGTTGATCAATTCTTGGATTAGAACTGTTTTACCTACACCCGCACCACCGAAGAGGCCGATTTTACCACCCTTGATGTATGGTGCAAGCAAGTCAACAACTTTAATACCTGTTTCAAGAATTTCAACTTCAGTTGAAAGGTTTTCGAATTTGGGAGCTTCACGGTGGATTGGATCACGATGCTCAGAAGCAGGGATTTCCTCTCCATTGTCGATGATTTCTCCAAGTACGTTGAAAACGCGTCCAAGAGTCACGTTACCGACTGGGACTGAAATTGCTGCACCTGTATCTTCTACAAGAGCACCACGTTTTAATCCATCTGTAGATGACATCGCAATTGTGCGTACTGCGTCGTCCCCAAGATGGAGTGCGACTTCAAGTGTCAACGTTTCAGGCGCACTGCCCGGACGTTCAATTTGAACCTTCAATGAGTTGTAGATTGCTGGAAGCTGACCACTTTCAAATTTAACGTCAACAACCGGACCCATAACTTGAAGGATTTGTCCTTTACTCATGCTTTTCCCTCCTGTCTTACTTTTACCGTTCAGTACGTGCTTATTCTAATGCCGCAACTCCGCCGACGATTTCTGTAATTTCTTGTGTAATTGCTGCTTGACGTGCACGGTTGAATTGAAGACTCAATGAATCGATCAAATCAGATGCATTATCTGTAGCAGTCTTCATCGCTGTCATACTGGAAGCATGTTCGCTCGCTTTTCCATCAAGCACTGCTCCGTAGATGAGACTTTCCGCGTATTGCGGAAGAAGCGTTTCAAGAATCGCTTCCGCGGAAGGCTCAAACTCATACTGGGCATGCGCTGACGCTGATGAAATATCCGTGAGCGGAAGCAATTTCTTTTCCGTCACTTCATTGGAGATGGCGGAGATGAAGTGATTGTAATACAAGTACACTTCATCGTATTCGCCTTCTGTGAACATGCCAACAGCTCGGTTCGCGATCGATTTTATTTCATCGAAAGAAGGGTGGTCCGATACACCGACGAGGCTTTCAACGACTTCGTATCCGAGGCGCTCGAAAAACTCAAGCCCTTTGCGTCCGATGGCGACGATTTTCACGTCTCCCTTCGATGTGTGGCGTTCCTCGATCGCACGTCTAGCCGCACGGAAGATGTTAGCATTGTAACCACCTACGAGACCGCGGTCCGAAGACACTATAATGTACGCTGTCTTCTTCACTGGACGGTTGACAAGCATCGGATGCCCGGAGTCGCTCGTCGCGCTTGCGATAGCGCCGACAACTTCCTCAATTTTATCCATGTAAGGAACGAACGCTTTTGCATTCATTTCTGCACGGGTTAATTTAGAAGCCGAAACTAATTGCATCGCTTTCGTAATCTGACTCGTCTTCTTTGTCGATTTAATACGGTTTTCAATATCGCGTAATGATACCACTGGCAATTCACCACCTTATTGTTTAGTTAGACCAAAATCCAATCCAATCAATTACGCTTCGGACGGTACGAAGTTCTTCTTGAATGCGTTAATCGCATCTTTCATCACTTCATCAGACGGAAGGTCTTTTGTCGTACGGATATGATCAAACACTTCAGTGTGGTTTGACTCGAGCCAGCTTGTGATTTCAGCTTCGAAACGAAGGATATCCTGGATTGCGACGTCGTCTAAAAGTCCGCGTGTCAACGCATAAAGGACGACAACTTGATATTCCACTTTTAACGGCTTATTCAAGTCTTGTTTCAAGATTTCAACTGTGCGCGCTCCGCGGTCGAGTTTCGCTTTTGTCGCTGAATCAAGAGAAGAACCGAATGCTGCGAACGCTTCAGCTCACGGTATGCTGCAAGGTCAAGACGGAGTGTACCTGCAACCTTTTTCATCGCTTTAATTTGCGCGGAACCACCAACACGGGATACGGAAAGACCGGCGTTGATCGCTGGACGTACACCCGAGAAGAATAGATCCGACTGCAAGAAGATTTGTCCATCAGTGATAGAAATTACGTTCGTTGGAATGTAAGCAGAGATATCCCCAGCTTGTGTTTCAACGAATGGTAGGGCAGTAATTGAACCTGCTCCCAATGTATCGTTCAACTTCGCTGCACGCTCAAGTAGACGGGAGTGCAAGTAGAAGACGTCACCAGGGTAAGCTTCACGACCTGGAGGACGGCGAAGTAGCAAGGATAGTTCACGGTAAGCAGCCGCTTGTTTTGAAAGGTCATCATAGACGACAAGGACGTGCTTGCCTTGGAACATGAATTCTTCCGCCATCGTAATACCTGTGTAAGGTGCAAGGTATAGCATAGGAGCCGGTTGAGAAGCAGACGCTGTTACAACGATCGTGTAATCAAGCGCACCGTTTTTACGGAGTGTTTCTACAACCCCACGAACTGTGGATTCCTTTTGTCCGATAGCAACATAGATACAAATCATGTTTTGGTCAGCTTGGTTCAGAATCGTATCGATTGCAACTGTCGTTTTACCTGTTTGACGGTCACCGATGATCAATTCACGCTGTCCACGGCCGATCGGTACAAGTGCATCGATTGCCTTGATGCCTGTTTGCAATGGCTCATGAACGGATTTACGCGCCATGACGCCTTGTGCAGGACTTTCGATTGGACGAGTTTTTGTCGTTGCGATTGGGCCCAATCCATCTACCGGTAAACCGAGTGTATTCACTACGCGCCCAATCAGTTCCTCACCAACAGGAACTTCCATAATACGGCCAGTTCGACGTACTTCATCGCCTTCTTTGATATCTGTGTATGGCCCAAGGATAATGATACCTACGTTGTTCGCTTCCAAGTTTTGAGCCAGACCCAAGACACCAGTAGAGAACTCAAGAAGCTCTCCAGCCATGACGTTGTCGAGGCCATGAGCAAGTGCGATACCGTCACCGATTTTGATAACCGTACCGACTTCGCTTACTTCCATCTCAGACTGATAATTTTCAATCTGCTGCTTTATCAGCGTGCTGATTTCTTCAGCTTTGATGCTCATGTATGTCACCCCTCAATTTCAAATTAGGATCCGATCAATTTACGTTGCAGTTTTTCGAGCTTCGCGCTCAAGCTGCTATCGTAAATCTGATTGCCGATTTGAAGGCGGATGCCTCCGATTAGGCTTGGATCAATGATATTTTCAATGCGTAAAGATTGTTTACCGACTTTTTTTGCGAATGTTGCAGAGACCGAGTTTGTTTCAAGCTCTGTCAATGGACGTGTGGAGTATACTAACGCTTCCGCAACTCCAGCAGCGTCGTTCGCAAGCTGGTGGAATTCATCGCAGACATTTTGAACTTCATTCATGCGTTTTGCATCCAATAGGACGAATAATGTATTCATCACGATCGGGTTTACACCTTTGAAGATGTCAGAGATCATTTCCTTCTTTTTTGCGACTGATAATTTAGGAGAGCTAAGTAGTTGTCCTAATTCTTCATTGTCGCGGAACGCCTTTTTCAATTCTTGTAGTTCTTCTTGAATTGTGGAGGTTAGTCCTTGTTGTACTGATAGTTCGAACAATGCGGATGCATAGCGTTCAGCTACAACCGAGTTACTCATCGGCCTTCGCCTGCCTTCACAATCGTTTCTTCAATCAAAGCACGGTTGTCTTCCTCAGAGATTTCTTTACCAAGTACTTTAGATGCCGCCAAGATTGAAAGCGAAACGAATTCTTCGCGAACCGCTGCAACTGCCTTTTCCTTCGCTGTCGCAATTTCAAGTGTCGCAGATTCTTTCATATGGTTCACTTCTGTGCGTGCAGCAGCAACAAGTTCTTCACGTTGTGTTTCACCTTGTTTTTTAGCATTTTCAACAATCGATTGTGCGTTGTCACGCGCTTCTTTCAAAAGGGCACGTTGCTCTTCCAAAAGTTTGTGTGATTCCAAGCGGCTTTTTTCAGCTGCTTCGATTTCATTTGAAATCAATTCAGCACGTTGATCCATAATACCCATAAGTGGTCCCCATGCGAATTTCTTAAGTAATACCATGAGGATTGAGAAAAATAGTACTGTGACGATGATATCGCCTAGATTCAATCTGCCATTCAATGCTGACAAAAATCCTCCGCCGTTTGCCGACAATAGGATGAAGGTATTTCCAAACACGATTGTTTCACTCCCTTCAAGAGCTCATGTCAATTTAGATTTCGATATAGTATAGAAAGAACATCATTCTTAATTTTCATCTTTAAACTTCTTTTTCAAACATCAGTTGATACATAAATGAATGGCGAAGGGCATATTGACGCGTTCTTCGCCATTTTAAAGTTGTGTATGAATTATTTGTTCATAACGATGAACGCGATAACTGTCGCGATGATCGGAAGGGCCTCAACTAACGCTACCCCGATGAACATTGTTGTTTGAAGCATACCACGCGCTTCTGGTTGACGAGCAATACCTTCTACTGTTTTAGAAACGATCAAACCGTTACCAATACCTGCTCCAAGTGCACCTAAACCTACTGCAAGAGCTGCTGCTAAAAGACCCATAGTGTATTTTCCTCCTAAGATTTCTTGTTTTTTAGTGTTTGTTTACTAACCCTATAAAGGGGCAATATATGTTTTAGTGGTCCGTGCTGACTTTATGTGCCATGTAGACCATCGTTAACATAACGAAGATGAATGCTTGGATTGCTCCGATGAAGACTGAGAAACCTAACCAAGCGAGTGACGGGATCAATGCCCCGACAAGGCCGAATGCACTTCCAGCCCCAAGTGTAGCAAGAAGTCCGATAAGGATCTCCCCTGCGAAAATATTACCGTAAAGACGTAGACCGAGTGTCAAAGTGTTCGCAAACTCTTCGATAATTTTAAGTGGTGCCAAGAATGGCATTGGTTGAAGATACGTTTTGAAGTATCCTTTCGTACCAAGTTGTTTTACGCCATAGTAATGGGTTAAAGCAACTACCATCGAAGCAAGAGTCAGAGTGATGACTGGATCTGCTGTCGGTGATTTCCACCAAAGATAATCGTCCACGACTACCGCAAACGGCAACCCGAGCATGTTTGCAACGAAAACGAACATGATTAAGGTAATTCCAAGTACGTGGAATCGGCCACCTGTTTTCCAGTCCATATTGTTCTTGATGATCCCTTTGACGAAATCCATGACCCATTCCATGAAGTTTTGCATACCCGTAGGTTTGACTTTCAAATTACGAGTAGAAATGAATGCAATTAAAAACACAACGAGGCATGTTACAAAAAGCATTAGGATGTTCGCTGGGTTAAAGCTTAATCCGAGAAAAACAAACTCCGGATTTTTATGGTTCACGTTTCGTTCACCTCCCTTATGCGTGTCAGTTAGAAATGCTTAACGTGGACTACTATCCTGTCTACAAGCAACAGGATGTATGGAATCATCAGTCCAATCACAGTACTGATTAGATTGAATTCTTCCGGCATCGACAACGCAATGGCCGCCGCAGCCACACCGGATCCGAATCGCAATGCGGTTCCGATTGACCTTGTTTCTTTCCCCTCTGAAATCGATTGATCAAACCTTTCCATTCTACGGACAAGTATCCAAAAATTATACAATCCGAACAATGAACCTAAGATTAAACCGCCGAAAAATGGTCTGTATTCAGTAAAAGCCCATCCGATGACGAACAATGCGAGCAAAAAAAAGAGGGCTTTCTTCTGCCTATTAAAAATGTTTCGCAATGTATGCATGGTGGGTGATTCTCCTGATTCATATTTTCGGTTTTTCGATTCCGGTGAAGGTGTACAATGAGTTGTCAAACGAACAGTGTTCGCCGCCCCAAGCGGGCTTGTACATAAGTAGAGATTCTAAAATCTAAAATTGTAAGTGAATCGTAAAGGTAGCGGATCACTAGGAAGCGTTGTTAGTTACTCCTGTGAGTCTCTGCCACGAAACGATGTTTAGTGAAAGGATGATAGAATCATGTCAAAAACAGTTATTTAGACACTTTCATTATGTTTAAAAACCCTATCATTCTTACCCTTTGTAAGCATACAATAGGGGCATTTTGATGTCAATTGATTCCCGTGAAATTATTCACAAAGGGACATACTTGTCAAATAATCGTCATATTTGTAGAGACTAAAACTCAATTGGGATTTCCCTAAATTTAATCGATGGAGGTCCCGGAATTGAAGTTAGGTTTATTAGGATAAACATCAGTGTATGCATATAAACATTTTTATAAGTTTTTTTTCGTATTTTATGCGTTTTTCAGATGAATTTCTGCGTTTTTCTTGGCATTTATGCGCCTTTCGCGGGATTTATGCGTTTTTAGTTTCTGTTACACGCATAAATCTCCGTTAAGGTCACTTTTTTTGATTAATTTAATGAAGAAAGATATTCCTTCAACGCGACGACGATCCGTTCGGAAGCATGTCCGTCTCCATATGGGTTGGACGCTTTTGCCATCGCACTGTATTCCGCTTCGTCAGTGAGAAGCGCGTCGGTCAGGTTGAAGATTACCTCTTCGTCCGTCCCGGCAAGTTTTAATGTACCCGCTTCGATTCCTTCAGGACGTTCAGTCGTGTCACGAAGTACGATTACTGGTTTCCCGAGTGACGGCGCTTCTTCCTGGATGCCGCCCGAGTCGGTCAAGATGATGTGTGAACGTGCAGCGAAGTTGTGGAAATCAACGACTTCAAGCGGTTCGATCAAATGAACACGTTTGTTGTTTCCAAGTAGTTCATCTGCAACTTCGCGGACTGCCGGATTCATATGGACCGGGTAGATGACTTGCGTATCCGGGTGCTTTTCAAGGATTCGATTGATGGCACGGAACATATTGCGCATCGGTTCGCCCAAGTTTTCGCGTCTATGTGCAGTAAGCAGGATGAGACGGTCGTCGCCGATTTTCTCGAAAATCGGATGCGTATAGTCTTCCCGCACTGTTGTTTGAAGTGCGTCGATTGCCGTATTTCCTGTGATGTAGATCCGGTCTTCAGGTTTTCCTTCATTTAATAAGTTCTGCGCCGACTTTTCTGTTGGCGAGAAATGAAGATCTGCAAGGATGCCTGTTAGCTGGCGGTTCATCTCCTCAGGATACGGGGAGAATTTATCCCATGTACGAAGTCCTGCTTCGACATGTCCGACCGCGATTTTATTGTAGAATGCGGCAAGGCTACCGATGAAAGTTGTAGAAGTATCACCATGGACGAGTACGATGTCCGGTTGTGCTTCCTTCATGATCTTGTCGAGACCTTCCAAACCGCGAGTCGCGACGTCGACCAACGTTTGGCGGTCTTTCATAATATTGAGGTCATAGTCCGGTGTGATGCCGAACGTATTCAAAACTTGGTCAAGCATTTGACGATGTTGCGCTGTCACGGTGACGATCGATTCGATCTCCTCCGGATGTTTTTGCAATTCAAGTACAAGCGGCGCCATTTTAATCGCTTCTGGTCTTGTACCGAAGATCGTCATAACCTTCCATTTTCGTTTCAAACCATTCACGCCTTCCCCGTTATTATTTATTATTTTGTTCCGAATAGGCGGTCTCCCGCGTCTCCGAGTCCAGGAACGATGTACCCGTGGTCGTTCAATTTCTCATCCAAAGCAGCGATAAATACGTCTACGTCAGGATGCGCATCTGTGAACACTTTTACGCCTTCAGGAGCTGCGATTAAACACATGAACTTGATGTTTGTCGCACCACGTTTTTTCAATGAATTAACCGCTTCAACTGCTGTACCGCCCGTTGCAAGCATAGGATCGACAACGATGAATTCACGTTCCGATATATCGGAAGGTAATTTTACGAAATACTCATGTGGTTGTAGTGTTTCCGGGTCACGGAATAAGCCGATGTGCCCAACTTTCGCAGCTGGAATTAGGTTCAAGATGCCATCGACCATGCCGATGCCTGCACGAAGAATCGGAACAATCCCGATTTTCTTGCCTGCCAACACTTTTGAATTTGCTGTTTGGACTGGTGTCTCTACTTCCACTTCTTTTAGTGGAAGATCACGTGTAATTTCATAAGCCATCAGTGTCGCTACTTCGTCGACAAGCTCACGGAACTCCTTCGTACCGGTGTTGATGTCCCTAATATGTGTTAATTTATGCTGGATGAGTGGGTGATCAAATACATGTACTTTAGCCATTGCTTTCGCTCCTTTTCGGAATGTCCTGTACATTATAACAGAAAGCTACTGATTCAGACATTGTGGAGTGTGAAATATGGTGGATGTTGTTGAATGGGGAATTGTTAGAGGATTTAATCGAGGCGTTTTCAATTTTTAGACCTGTAAAATGTTGATTTTCGTTTCAGGCGGACGCTTTCCGGGGGGCGGGCGGTGAGCCTCCTCGGTCGCTGCGCGACACTGCGGGGTCTCACCTGTCCCGCTTATCCCCCAGGAGTCGCCGCTTCCACTTCAATCAACGGAAATTCTTTTATATAAAGAGTAGTTATTATAAATCCTTCCTAATATCGCGGGGAGATACTAGTGATAAAAATTACCAGATTGCGCCAAGTGCTTTTGACAATTAAATGCTCTTTTTTTCTGGTTCAGGAATGAGTCGAAGGTCACGAGATAAGCAAAAGTGGCTCGAACTCGAGCATAACTCACTCTAACTTGAGCATAACCCGCTCTAACACGAGAATTACTTCCTCGAACTCGAGCAAAACATCTTAAGCTATTAATAATTTACCAAATTGCATAAGAAAAACCCGCTCTCTCAGTGAGAACGGGGTTAATTAAATCAATAATTATGCATATAACGGGAATTTATCTGTCAATGCTTTAACTCTCTCAGCCGCTTCTGCTTTTACTGCTTCGTCTTCGTGGTTTTTCAGAAGATTGGCGATGATGGAGCCGATTTCTTTCATTTCTTCTTCTTTGAAGCCGCGTGTTGTGACGGCTGGTGTTCCGACGCGGATGCCTGATGTGACGAATGGGCTTTCCGTGTCGAATGGAATTGTGTTTTTATTGACAGTGATTCCGACTTCGTCAAGGACGTGTTCAGCGATTTTGCCTGTGAGGCCGAGTGATTTCACATTGATTAGCAATAAGTGGTTGTCTGTTCCGCCGGAAACGATTTGGACACCTTCAGCCATCAAGGAATCCGCAAGGGCCTTGGCATTTTTCTTAACTTGCTGGATATGCGTTTTAAACTCAGGCTTCAATGCTTCACCGAATGCAACCGCTTTTGCAGCGATCACGTGCATCAATGGTCCGCCTTGGATGCCAGGGAAGATTGTTTTGTCGATTTTACGGGCAAATTCCGCAGCGAATTCCTCGTTCACAAGGATCAATCCGCCACGTGGGCCGCGCAATGTTTTATGCGTCGTCGATGTAACAAAGTGTGCATGCGGTACTGGATTTTGATGCTCCCCTACTGCAACAAGACCAGCGATATGCGCCATGTCTACCATCAAATACGCGCCTACTTCATCCGCAATTTCACGGAATTTCGCAAAGTCAATTTCACGTGGATACGCACTTGCACCCGCAACGATCAATTTCGGCTTATGCTCAAGCGCTTTTTGACGTACGTCCTCGTAATCGATTCGCTCGTCTTCCTCGCTCACTCCGTACTCGACAAAATTGTATAGAGTTCCGGAGAAGTTTACCGGGCTACCGTGAGTCAAATGTCCGCCGTGGGAAAGATTCATGCCGAGAACAGTGTCTCCCGGTTCAAGCACCGTGAAGTATACAGCCATATTCGCTTGTGCACCGGAATGGGCTTGCACATTTGCATGTCCTGCGCCGAAAATTTCTTTCGCACGATCTCGCGCAATGTTTTCAACGACGTCAACATGTTCGCAACCGCCGTAGTAGCGCTTGCCTGGATACCCTTCAGCATATTTGTTTGTCAAATACGATCCTTGCGCTTCCATGACTGCTTCTGTGACGAAGTTTTCAGATGCGATCAATTCGATATTGGAATTCTGGCGGTTCTTTTCAGCCATGATTGCTTCGTATACTGCTGTATCTTCGCGTTTCACATTGCTTAAATCCATGATTCATTTCCCCTTTGTACTTTATTTATATTCGGATGATAGGCTTGTCCGATTACTCAACGCTCCGCTCTCATCCGGAATGAATGAGAGCATTGCGGGTGTTTCTTGAATGAAAATCAATCTTCCTCTGGACGCGCATAAATCGCCCGTTCGCCGCCGATCAATTTCGGTCGAGTCGTCGCGATTGTTACGATTGCATCACCGATTTTATTGATAGATGTGCGAAGTGGAACGGCAACCGGTTTGAGATGCATACCGATCAACGTCTGGCCAATGTCGATACCGGCATTTGCACGGATGGATTCTACGACAACTGCGTCTTTCATATGTTCAAATGCATATGTGGACATCGATCCGCCTGCATGTACTGCAGGGATGACTGAAACGGTGTCAAGATTGAATTTTTCCGCAGCTTCGCGTTCGATTGTCAAGGCACGATTGATATGTTCGCAACCTTGGAATGCGAGATACACTTTATGCTGTTTCGAGAATTCATTCATCGTTTCGAATAGGGCTTCGGCGACTTCGAGTGCGCCTCCGGTTCCGATCCGTTTGCCGGCGATTTCCGATGTGGAGCAGCCGATGACAAAGAACGTTCCTGGAACGATTGTTGTCTGTTCTTCCATTTCCTCTAAAAGTTGTTCAAGCTGTAACTTCAATAATTTCATACCTTCATCCATTGAAAACTCACCTCGTTTTATCCTTCAAGTTCCGTCAATTTCGCAACGCGGCGTTCGTGACGGCCCCCTTCGAATGAAGTGCCAAGCCATGTTGACGCAATTTCCCTTGCAAGTCCCGGTCCAATAACGCGTTCCCCCATTGCAAGGATGTTCGAGTTGTTATGCTCTCTCGTCGCTTTTGCGCTGAAGACGTCGTGGACAAGCGCGCAGCGAACGCCTTTGACTTTATTTGCGGCGATGGACATGCCGATACCTGTTCCACAAATGAGGATGCCGCGATCAAATTCCCCGCTAGCTACTCCTTGTGCAACTGGTGCTGCAAAGTCCGGATAGTCGACTGATTCGTCAGAGTCCGGGCCGAAATCTTCATAGGCAAATCCCAATTCTGATAAAAGATCCATAATTTCATGACGAAGTCGATTACCGCCATGATCTGAAGAGATTGCGATTTTCAAATGCGTCCCCTCTTTCTTAATTTACTCACAAGTCATTCTACCATTATTCGATAAAAAAACACAGCCCTCGAGTGATATTTCGGGCTGTGAAATGATTCGAATGAAAGAGGATTTTTGATTATGCGTGATTGCTTGTGTTTATGCGTTTTTAATGGCGTTTATAAGCTTTTTGTAGCGTTTATGCGTAATTTCATGAGTTTATGAGCTTTTCGCATGATTTATGCGCTTTTCGGGGCATTTATGCGTTATTGGCGGTATATGTATCCGAATTCCTTTACGACTCTCTCCCCTGCGAGAACTTCCTTACCAATCCATCAATCACTTCGTTCAATTCTTCAAATGTAGCACGGTAAGTTTTCAGATTACCGCCGTATGGATCCTGCACGTCTGGATAAGCCTCAGGAGTGACGTATTCTTTCAATGTAAATGTCTTAGACTCTATATTCGGGAATGATTGCAAAAGAATCGCCTTATGCGATGATGTCATCGTCAGGACGAGGTCCGCCCACTCAAGGTCATCTGTTGTTACGGCTCTTGAGGTGGATGTATATGGCATGTTCTTTTCTTCGATAAGCGTTTTAGAATTCGTTGAAATCGACATTCCGTCGAACGCGTTGACCCCTGCGGATTTCACAGCAATGCCTTCGCCTACTTTTGAACGTAGAATTGCTTCCGCCATCGGGCTTCTGCATGTGTTTCCTGTACAAATAAAATAAATATTCATTTTTTATCACCTACTATTAGAATAACCGATTGCTAACGAATAATGAAATAGATTGATTCATCCAAAGCAGGATATGACTCCCATGCCAAAAAGAGATAGACCGCAAATCCAGCGCAGGATCTTACCGTTTTTGATGCTTAAATATCTTCCGTAGTAAAGTGCGGTGCATGAAAACACTAAAGTTAGTAGTCCTGATGAGAGGATGAATAGGAATTTATTCAACTGAAGCATCCCGAAGGAGACGCTGACTGAAAATGTGTCGAGACTGACAGCAAGTGCGATTAACACCGGATTCACTACACGCACCGCTTCGCTTGTATCGTCATCATGCAAAATCATATGAATACCGATCATTGAAAGCAGAATCCCTGATAGCAGGCCGCTCCAGGTGGATAAAAATCCCGTCGACCAATCCCCCACTAAAAATCCAACGAAGGGAAACAGTATATTCAAGAATGTTGTCCAAATGGCAATCGGAAGCCTTCCTTTACGTAAACGTAACAATGAAAATACGATGACTACATCAATTGTCGTTATACAAGCAGCGAATATTTCTACCAAAAAATTGACCTCCCAACTCCCGCATCTGTCCATCTTATGCGTGCGTTTGAGAGGTCATTCATATTGTTTTATAACAAATACCGTTTTCCATCGGCGGCTTTTACTAACCGGTTCATGACGGCTGCACCGACACCGGTCCATTCCGTCTCGGCGGCAAGTATGATGTCGGCTTCCGTCAAATCGCATTGACGGATTGCGCCGTATAAATTTGTTGCCAATGCCTCTTGGTCATGAAGCGGTCCGACTGAAAAATACCAGTCCGCTTCATCGACTTTGACTCTGAATTCATCGGGGCCGATGACTGCCACCCGTTTTCCTTCATTATGCAATGCATTGACTGCATCCTGAATCACCTTTTCATCCGCTTGTATGATGTAAAGTGGCGATTCCGGCGCGTAATGCATGTATTTCATGCCGGGCGCTTTCGGTGCATCCCCCTTCGAAACCTCACTTTCCGCGTGAACATGGCCGATCAATTCCTCAATCATTTCACGAGTCAGGCCACCCGGACGCAAAATGGTCGGCGGGACTGTCGTCATATCGAGGACGGTCGATTCTACGCCGACGCCTGTACGTCCACCGTCAACGATTAATGGAATGCGTCCTTGTAAATCTGTGAACACATGATTCGCTTCCGTCGGACTTGGTTTTCCGCTACGATTCGCACTTGGAGCTGCGAGAGGCATGTCCAGTTTCTGCAAAAGTTCAAGCGCTACAGGATGATCCGGCATACGGATGCCGACCGTTTCGAAGCCAGGCGTGACATTTTCAGCAATCACACCGGGCCGTTTATTGAAAACGAGCGTCAACGGGCCTGGCCAATAGGCATCCATTAGCTTCTTGGCGTCATCCGGCACGTCGACAGCGTATTTATCAACATCTTTTTATTGCCAATATGTACGATGAGTGGATTGTCGGAAGGCCGTCCCTTTGCGTCAAAGATCTTTTGCACAGCATTTGCATCCGTTGCAACTGCGCCAAGTCCGTAAACAGTTTCGGTTGGAAAGGCGACGACTCCCCCATTTTTCAATATATCCACAGCTCGTTGATAACTTAAAAAGTTGCCCACATGGTTATCCACTGAAATAATTTCAGTATCCATGAATAAAACCCCCGTTTATACACATTTTATCTTAGTTATCCACATCGTTAGTGGATAACTATTACGCAAACCATGATTTTATCCACTCCCACACGAAGAAAGTGACCTTTTCTTCTTCTGCTTCCTTCACAGTCTCGACTTCCTTATCCGGGAAACAGACCCTTGGGAACAATGAACACCACCAGTTATCCCCACGACCGCTGCCAATCGTTAAGATATAGGCATCATATGGGGCTTGCGGGGTGATGAAAAGTCCTGAACGCTTCGGTGGAAACAGGGCTGCCTTCCTTTCAAGCGTCACTTCTTGGCCATCCGCGATTGTTTTCGCGATGTGGATAATTATATCTTCAATCGCATCAAGGTTATCCACAATCTCTGCTTTCGATGCTGACTGGGAGATAGCATTGTTGATAAGCGGTTCGATTTCTTGTTGGATTGCCAACTTCAATTGTTGGTCATCAGATGTGTTTGAATGTGCAAGAATACGGAATCTGAATGACTCCTCTTGCTCTACTTTCCCTGTAAATAACATCAAGGCGGACTGAATAAGGAAAAGCACGAGAATGAACTCGACAATCAGCACTAACTTTCCAGTCCGTCTATTAGATTTAAATGTATAGTTGTTAATTTCATAGTCTTGTAACATATCGATCCCCTCCTGACCTCATTGTTGCCAGGGTCGGAGGGGTTTATTCACTAATCTCGCAAAATATCATTCGATCTTTTCCATTTAGATCTTTCCTTACAGAAACCCTTGCTTTCGGGAATGCCTTTTGGAATAAACCACTAACCGACTTCCCTTGCTGATAGCCGATTTCAACGGCAATCAATGCGGGTTTATTCATAAGTGGCGGCAAGCTTTTTGCAAGTTTCTTATAGAAGTAAAGACCGTCATCCATAGCGAAAAGTGCAGTATGAGGTTCGAAATCAAGCACCGTACGAGACATCTCTTTCGACTCCTCCAAAGTGACATACGGAGGATTTGACACGACGACATCCCATTTTTCATGCTCAATCGGTTCCGTCATATTGCCAAGCCGGAACTCCACATGCACTTCATTGCGCTTTGCATTGCGCTTTGCGACTGCGATTGCCGGTTCGCTAATGTCTGTCGCTACGACGAACGCATCCGGCCATTCTTTTTTGATGGCAATCGCGATTGCGCCACTCCCGGTACCGATATCTGCCACGCGTCCATCTTCAGGGAAGAGATTGCGGCATCGTTCAAGTACGCCGTATACAAGTTCCTCCGTTTCAGGTCTTGGGATGAGCACATTTTTATTCACATCGAATGACATTCCGTAAAATTGTTCTGTGCCGATAATATGTTGAACGGGCTTGCCTGTTAATAATTGCTCGGTTTTATTCCAGAAATCGGTCTGCTGTTTGGGTGTTAATGGTTCGCGCAAATCAGCAAGTAATGTCGCTCCCGATTTCCCTGTTACATGCTCCATTAGCAGATGTACAGCGTGTGCGTCGAGATCCTTGGACTCAAGAAGGGACTTCGCTTTGTTTAATGCTTCGTGGATTTTCTCAGTCATTGGAATCCAAGCTTTCTAGTCTTCTTGCCTGATCCTCAAGGATGAGTGCATCGATTACTTCGTCTAACTTTCCTTCGATGATCTGGTCAAGTTTTTGGATTGTCAGTCCGATTCTATGGTCTGTCACCCGGTTTTGCGGGAAGTTGTATGTACGGATCCGCTCAGAACGGTCCCCTGTACCAACGGCCGATTTTCGCTTTTCATCATATTCCGCCTGTGCTTCTCGCATGAATTTGTCGTAGATGCGTGCGCGCAGGACTTTCATCGCTTTCTCTTTGTTTTTGATCTGCGATTTTTCATCCTGGCAGGAAACGGTGATGCCTGTCGGTAAATGTGTCAGGCGGACAGCGGACATTGTTGTGTTGACGGATTGTCCACCTGGGCCTGATGATGCGAATGTATCCGTACGGATGTCCTTTTCATGGATGTCGATTTCAACCTCTTCCGCTTCAGGCAGGACAGCTACTGTAGAAGTTGATGTGTGGATACGGCCGCCGGATTCGGTTTCAGGTACACGTTGCACGCGATGCGCCCCGTTTTCGAATTTCAATTTTGAGTAAGCACCATGGCCGTTGATCATGAAAATAATTTCCTTGAAGCCGCCAAGTTCTGTTGGCGAGGAGTCCATCACTTCAACTTTCCAATGGTTCATCTCGGCGAAGCGACTGTACATTCTGTAGAGATTACCCGCAAACAGTGCGGCCTCATCTCCACCCGCTGCACCACGGATTTCCATGATGACGTTTTTGTCGTCATTCGGGTCTTTCGGGACTAATAGGAGCTTTAGTTTACCTTCGAGTTCCTCGATTCTGTAGTCTAACTCGGTGATTTCCATTTTGACAAGTTCTTTCATTTCATCATCGAGTGGTTCCTCTAACATTTGTTTTGCATTGTTGTATTCTGTTGTCGCGTCCTTGTACTCGCGGTATGCATCGACTGTATCTTGCAGGTCGGATTGTTCCTTTGAGTAGGTCCGTAATTTGGTCATGTCACTTACGATATCCGGATCGCTCAGCAATTCATTCAGTCGGTCATATCGATCCTCAACGGCTTGTAGCCTTTCGAACATAGTTTGTACACCTCTTATTTCTCAAGTCTTTTCGTATGTTTATTGTACGGGAAAAAAGCATCGAAATACAGTAAAAAACTGGTGCTATCGAAAAGCGTAAGGCGCTTGCACAGATGCGACAGGCATAAGGCAAAGATGGCGCGTGGCGGTTTTTGCCACAGAGCAGCTTTGACTTATGACCCGAGCAAGTCGAACAGCGTAGGGTTCGATTTGCCGTATTTCTGCGGTTTTTTGCAGAAATTAAGGCATCCTCATAGCGCCTGGAGCTGGACAGGCATCAGAAAAACCTGATTTATTTCAAATCTAAAGGCTTGAAGCGGTCTTTGTATTTTTCAGCTGTTCTAAGTTCGATTGTAAGATAGCCATTTCCGTAAATCGCTTTTATGAGTATAGGGACGTCTGTTGAGTTTTGGAATCTGAAATCCAGTCCACCGTATGAAACTGTTGCATCCCGACCTTTCGGGACGTATCCAATTTCTCGTGAATGGTGGTGGCGCTCCAATATTTTGAGGGATATTTGGTCGAGTGCATTAAATAATGTTGAGGATGTCTGGCAAACACCTCCGCCGATTCCCATGACAAGTTCGCCGCTGATGATTTCGGGTGCGGGTTGGTAGCCGCTCTCTTCATCCCGTGAACCGACAACGGTATTGAATGAAAAATGGTCACCGCTTCCGACGATTGTATTGTTGATGGAATTTGCGGATAGTTCTATGTTTTTATTCCGATTGGGATTCGATTTAAAATAAGTCGTATAGGATGCGACTGTAATTTCGTTCAAATGTGGGATATCTGCTGAGTCATATCCGCTTTCCGTCACCGTGATTGGCAGTTCAACTTCGCCTCCGACAGCTGAAGCTGCCATGATCCGCTCGACTAATTCGTTTTCATCAAGAATGATTAAAGGGCTTCCTTTTACGACACCGCCCTGTTCATCTATTCTATCAAGGATCATTCGCCTGTCATATCCAGGGTTTTCCGGTGTTCCTCTTGCAAGCCTTTTTGCAAGCTTCTCGATTTCTTTTCTGTATGTTTCTTGATCCAGTTCATATCCTTGTTCATACGGGGCAAGTGTATGGATGATTTCAGATGTATTCGGGTCGATTAGTGTTACATTTTCCGGTTCCTTTTCAAATGTATAGCTATATATCTTTTTCGGTTTCTCCGTTTCCGCGGACGCAATTGGCGTTTCCTGATCTGAGTCATTTTGACAGCCCGCTAGTCCTATTGACATGAAAAGAATAAGTGCAGTTATCCACTTTTTCATAATCTATCTCCTGCCTTAATTAGATTTCACATTGAATAACATATTCAAGGCTTTGGATTAGTGTGTTGGTTTTCAGCAATTTTATGAATTAAATTAAAAAGACAACATGGTTTGTCCATGTTGTCCTAACATTTTATTCTACTGCTGCGTTCGCTGTTACGCCGTTTGGCACTTCGTGATGCGTGCGGCATCTTGCTTCGTAAGCTTCCGAAGCGGCTACAAGGATGATGGGATCGTCGGAGCCAGCTGGTTCTCCATTGATAAGGCGTTGTGTTCTGCTTGCAGGTGAGCCGCAAACGGTGCAGACGGCTTGAAGTTTTGTAACGTTTTCTGCGACTGCCAAAAGTTGAGGCATTGGGCCGAATGGTTCGCCGCGGAAGTCTTGGTCAAGGCCAGCGATGATGACGCGGAATCCGCGATCCGCCAAATCCATGACGACGTCTACGATTCCTTCGTCAAAAAATTGGGCTTCGTCGATTGCGATGATGTCGTATTCGTCTTTTACAAATTGTTCGATTTGAGTCGACTCCGCGATAGGTGTTGCGATGACGGTTGTACCGTTATGGCTGACGACGGCTTCCTCGCTGTATCGATCATCGATTTCGGGTTTGAATACTGCGATTTTCTGTTTGGCAAATTGCGCACGGCGCACGCGTCGTATTAGTTCCTCCGATTTGCCTGAGAACATGCTTCCACAAATTACTTCTATCCAGCCGCCTTGCATTGTTACGTACATATTGGTTCCCCTTTCAATCAGTCGCTCTATGTAAATTGCTTTTTGTTTTGTTCGGAATGTCTATCATACATTAAATTCGAATGAAATTGACGTCTTTTATTTCTTGTTGAATTATGGTATGTGGACGATGTGAAATTTTTGGAAAGATAAAACCCGGCGGATGTTGATCCGCCGGGTTGGATGAGTCTTATTCTTGTCCTTCTTCTTTGAAGCCGTATTTCTTGTTGAAGCGGTCGATACGTCCGTCCGCTGCAGCAAATTTTTGGCGTCCAGTGTAGAATGGATGGCATTCTGAACAAACTTCTACGCGAATGTCCTCTTTTACAGAACCTGTTTCGAATGTGTTACCACATGAACAAGCAACTTTTGCAAGTTTGTAATTTGGATGAATTCCTGCTCTCATCGGTCTCTCTCCTCTCGCCCTGAACCATCTGGAACAGAGTGTTATTGTAGGTCTTGCATAAGACTGATGCCTTACACGGTCCGTATATGTCAACCGCATATGCAGCAGATGGTGGTAAAACCACACTTAGAGATTATAACAGGTTTATTTGGGGTTTGCAACTATTTTTCAATGTAGAAATGTTGATTTTATAATAGACCTTTTCCATTCCGATGGGCTTTCATTTCTTCGTTTAGTTTGTCGAAGAATTCTTCGTTGGATTTGGACTGACGCAATTTCTTTAGGAAGCGTTCTGCGAAATCGGAGGAATCGGAAAATGTTTTTCGGATGGCCCATAGTTTTTCAAGCTGGTTGCTTGGGATGAGCAGTTCTTCCTTCCGTGTTCCTGAGCGGCGGATGTCGAGTGCCGGGAAGACGCGACGTTCTGCAAGGCTGCGATCGAGATGAAGTTCCATGTTACCGGTTCCTTTGAATTCTTCGTAGATAACTTCGTCCATTCTTGAGCCCGTGTCGATTAAGGCAGTGGCAAGGATTGTTAAGCTGCCGCCCTCTTCAAGGTTACGCGCTGCGCCGAAGAAACGTTTTGGGCGGTGGAATGCCGCAGGGTCAATACCACCGGAAAGTGTACGGCCGCTTGGCGGAATGACAAGGTTATATGCACGTGCAAGACGTGTGATTGAATCCATTAAGATGATGACGTCGCGTTTATGTTCGACAAGGCGCATAGCGCGTTCGAGGACGAGTTCAGCAACTTTGACGTGGTTTTCCGGGACTTCGTCGAATGTGGAACTGACAACGTCTGCATTAACGGAACGTTCGATGTCGGTTACTTCTTCCGGACGTTCGTCGATTAACAGGACGATCAATTCAGCTTCGGGATGGTTCGTCGTGATTGCGTTTGCAATTTCCTTTAGTAGCATTGTTTTACCGGCTTTTGGTGGTGCAACGATAAGTCCACGTTGACCGAAACCTACTGGTGAAACGAGATCCATGATTCGTGTTGATAGTTTCGTTGGAACCGTTTCGAGTCGAATGTGGCGATCCGGGTATAGCGGAGTTAGTGCTGGGAAGTGGACGCGTTCGCGTGCGACTTCAGGGTCTTCTCCGTTTACAGCTTCTACTTGAAGGAGTCCGTAATAGCGTTCGTTTTCTTTTGGTGGACGTACTTTCCCAGTTACTTTATCACCATTTCGCAAGTCGAATCGTCTGATTTGGGACGCGGAGATATACATGTCTTCGGAACTTGGCGAGTAGTTGATTGGGCGAAGGAAACCATAGCCTTCTGATTGGATGATTTCGAGTACGCCTTCCATGAAGAAGAATCCTTCTTGTTCGGCTCTTGATTTAAGGATTGAAAAGATTAGTTCTTTTTTGGTTAATTTGCTGTAATAGGATATTTTATATTGTCTTGCAAGCTCGTAAAGCTCTTTTAACGTCATATTTTCTAAACTGCTAATTGTTAGAATCGACATAGTTCATTCAGCACCACTCTTTATTTGATTTTAGTTTTTGAGGTTGTCTTCTTAGGTAGGAAATCAATGAATAGAAGGATGCCCGGCTTATGCCGGGCTTTGAGGCTTACTATTTTTGATTTATTAATAAAATAAATTAGTCTTGCATTACAAGATTAGGTTTCTTTTTAAGGCTGTGGCGTCCTTCTACGAAACGGATTGTGCCGGATTTGGAGCGCATGACGAGTGAGTGGGTTTCGCTGAAGCCGCCTTTGAATTGGACTCCGCGTAGTAGTTCACCGTCGGTTACACCTGTTGCTGCAAAGATGGCGTCGTCTCCTTTTACAAGGTCGTCCATGTAAAGGACTTTTGTGACGTCGATGCCCATTTTTTCACAGCGTTCACGTTCTTCGTCGTTTGAAGGAATAAGTCGTCCTTGGATTTCCCCTCCGAGGCATTTTAGTCCAACAGCAGCGATAACGCCTTCAGGGGCACCACCAATACCGAACATAATATCAACACCTGTGTTGTCAAATGCCGTGTTAATGGCACCTGCTACGTCTCCGTCATCGATAAGCTTGATGCGCGCGCCAGTAGCTCTGATTTCTTCGATGATTTTCGCATGGCGTTCACGGTTGAGGACAGTTGCCACAACTTCATCTATCGATTTGTTTTTGGCTTTAGCCACGGCATGAAGGTTTTCCGTTACGGTTGCATCGATGCTGATTTTGCCAACCGCTTCAGGTCCGACTGCGATTTTATTCATGTACATATCAGGTGCGTTTAAAAGGTTTCCTTTATCAGCGATTGCGATGACTGCAAGTGCATTCCAGCCTCCTGATGCGACGATATTCGTTCCTTCCACCGGATCGACAGCTACATCAACTTCCGGTCCTTGGCCAGTGCCTAACTCTTCGCCGATGTAAAGCATTGGTGCTTCATCCATTTCGCCTTCCCCGATAACAACGACTCCCTGCATTGGAATCGTGTCGAACACAGTGCGCATCGCTTCTGTCGCGGCGTCATCCGCTTCGTTTTTCAAACCGCGTCCCATCCAGCGTGCTGCTGAAACTGCCGCCGCTTCTGTTACACGTACTAATTCCATCGATAAACTGCGTTCCATTATGATTGTTCCTCCCGTAATACGCTTTTCAATTGTAAAGCTGTAAGATTTCTTACTGTCATTATAGCATACCTTGGAAATTACATTTCCAATTATTCCGTATTAACTTTATGAACTTTATTCCCGTACTTTCGCTTTTTCGGCACATTTTCCTTCCGGATATCGGCGCCGATTCCACGAAGTTTTTCGATCAACGAGCCGTATCCGCGTTCGATATGTTGAATTTCCTGGATTTCAGTTTCGCCTTCCGCCAATAATCCTGCGATGACAAGAGCTGCACCCGCCCTTAAATCCGAAGCGCGGACAGTAGCGGCTTGTAGTGGCGTTGGTCCAGATAAAATGACAGATTGGCCCTCTACTTTTCCTTCTGCATTCATCGTTCGAAGTTCATCAATCTGTTTGAATCTCGCGGAATATATTGTATCCGTTATGACAGAAGTGCCGTTCGCCTGTGTCAATAGCACTGAGAATGGCTGTTGAAGATCCGTCGGGAAACCTGGATATACGAGTGTTTTTACATCGACTGCATTCAAATTCCTCGTTTTCGGAATGAAAATATGCTCTTCCCTTTCCTCGACTTCAACACCCATCTCACGGAGTTTCGCTGTCAGTGCTTCAACGTGGAAAGGGATTACGTTATCAATTAAGACACCGTCTCCTGCAGCCGCTGCCATGATCATGAATGTCCCCGCCTCGATACGATCGGGAATAATTGTATGTTTCGTTCCGTGAAGCCTTTCGACTCCCTCGATTCGGATGACATTTGTACCGGCGCCTTTAATGTTGGCACCCATGTTTGAAAGCAATGTTGCGACATCTATGATTTCAGGTTCTTTGGCAGCATTCTCGATAATTGTCCGGCCTTTTGCACGGACCGCAGCAAGCATGATATTGATTGTCGCGCCAACGCTGACAACGTCCAAATAGATTTTAGCGCCGCGCAGTTCATCGGCACGCAGATAGATGGCTCCGTGTTCATTTGTCACTTTTGCACCTAAAGCCTCGAAGCCTTTAATATGCTGGTCGATAGGACGAGGTCCCAAATGGCAGCCTCCAGGAAGTCCGATTGCCGCCTTTTTGAATCGGCCTAACATTGCGCCCATCAGATAATAGGATGCTCTTAGCTTTTTCACATTGCCGTTCGGAAGTGGCATGGCAACCATTTCGGATGGGTCGATCGTCATCTTCCCTGCTCCGAAATTCACTTTTCCACCAATATCTTCAAGAAGCGCCTGCAGTGTTAAGACGTCCGAAATTTCCGGAAGACCTTCAATCGTGACAGGTGAATCCGCCAAAATGGATGCCGGAATCAATGCAACGGCACTGTTCTTCGCTCCGCTCACTTTTATCGTTCCTTGTAAAGGTTTGCCGCCTCTTATTTTATAAACGTCCATTTCAGTCTCCTTGGCGTTTCACTTGTTCTTCTTGCTTCCCAGTCGTTTAAGAATTGTTGAATACCTTGGTCTGTCAACGGGTGGTTGAATAGTTGTTTGAGTACTTTGAAAGGAGTTGTTGCAATATGCGCTCCCGCAAGTGCTGCATCTGTAATATGCTGCGGCCCGCGGATGGAAGCTGCAATGATTTGCGTGTCCAAGTCATGAATTGTGAAGATGTCCGCAATTGTGCTGATTAACTGAATTCCTTCTTGACCGATATCGTCAAGTCTGCCGAGGAATGGGGATACGTAAGTGGCTCCAGCGCGTGCGGCAAGCAAAGCTTGGTTGGCACTGAAAATGAGGGTCACGTTTGTTTTTATGCCTTCTTGGGCGAAGACGGAGCACGCCTTTAAGCCTTCCGGTGTCATTGGAAGTTTGACAGTGATATTTGGTGCGATTTTAGCAAGTTCGCGGCCTTCTTCGATCATTCCTTCTGCGTCAAGGGCGATGACTTCTGCGCTTACTGAGCCTGGTACGAGGGCAGTAATTTCGCGAAGGCGATCGTGGAATGAGATGTTTTCTTTTGCGACCAGTGATGGGTTTGTTGTTACGCCAGATAGGATTCCCCAGCTATGTGCTTCTTTGATTTCTTCGAAGTTTGCTGTGTCGATGAAAAATTTCATTGGTGTGTTCCTCCTCTTTATGAATGGAAAAAAGGAGAATGCATCTGTGATGCTTCTCCTTTTATTTAAAATTAATACTGTTGATTTCCGCTACGGCGGACGCTTTTGGTCGCAAAGCAAGGCAAATATGTGCTCGTAACGCTACGCTTTTACTCGCAAAAGCCGTTCTTCGCTACGGCTTTGCCTGTCGCATCTGAGCAAGCGCCTTACGCTTTTCCAGTGCTCCCGAATTCGCGCATTTTGCCGATTACGGTTTTTTTGATGGCTTCGCGCATTGGTGCCAAGTATTTGCGTGGATCGTAGACGTTGGCGTCGTTGTTTAATACTTCGCGGACTGCTTTTGTTCCTTCGATTTGGTTCTCGGTGTTGACGTTGATCTTAGCTGTACCGAGGGAGACGGAACGTTGGATGTCTTTTAATGGAATGCCTGTTCCGCCGTGAAGGACGAGTGGAAGGTCGGATTGGCTTGAGATGATTTCCATTTCTTCGAATCCAAGGTTCGGTTCGCCTTTGTATGGTCCGTGGACGACCCAAGTGCTGGCGCCAGCAGTCGATGCCTGTTGCGTCGACAAGTTCTTTACATTCTGCAGGGTCTGCGTAGATGACTCCGTCTGCGATCGTATCGTCTTCTTGTCCGCCGACGACTCCAAGTTCGGCTTCAACGGATACGTTTCTTGCGTGTGCGTATTCTACTACTTGTTTTGTGATTTCAATGTTTTCTGCAAGTGGCTTTGAAGAAGCATCGATCATGACGGATGTGAAGCCTGCGTCAATCGCCTCTTTACACTTTTCGAAGCTGGAACCGTGATCAAGATGGATTGCGACTGGTACAGTGATGTTAAAATCATGCATTAAGCCTTTTACCATGTGGACTACTGTCGTGAAACCGCCCATATAGCGTGCTGCACCTTCTGATACACCAAGGATTACAGGTGATTTTTCTTCCTCTGCTGCTTGCAAGATTGCTTGCGTATATTCAAGGTTGTTCAAGTTGAACTGACCGATTGCATAACCTTCTTTTTTACCTTTTATCATCATTTCTTTCATTGAAACAAGTGCCATGTGGTATCCTCCTCCGAGTTGTGGGATGAATTTATTGAATGATACGTTATTTACCTCTTTTATCATAACAAAACAGACAGTATTTACTACTGTCTGGGTCGCTGTTGGACTCGATGTAAGTTGCGGTTGTATGTGGGTTGTTTTATGTGAGAAGTGTTTTTAATTGAAGAGCCTCTTTTTCAAGGATGTGTTTTTTCATTCGTAGTTACGTGAATTTATTTTAGGAATTCACGTTTTTAATTCCAAATAAATTTTAGCCAGAATGTGATCACTTTATTCAGGATGATTATTTCCGACTTGCGATAACATCCATGACCGCGTCGCGCACTTCGTATATATTAAAAGGTTTTGTGAAATATTTATCAGCCCCATTATTTAGTGCCTGTTCTGTCAATTCATTTTCGCCATAAGCTGTCATCATGAACACCGGTATGTAAGGGCTTTCTTTTTTTATTCTTTTTAGCACTTCTACCCCGTCAATTCCCGGCATTTTCATATCCAATAAGATGCAATCAGGTTTTTCTCTTTTACGGAACGGAGTGCTTCTGCCCCATTAGAGGCTATCCTCGTTTCCAATCCCTCTTTTCTAAAAACCTCGCTTAATAGTAAACGTATTCCCGGCTGGTCGTCCACAATCAGTAAGTTCTTCAATAACACTCACCCCTTTAAATGATTGACTATACTTACAATTCAACAAATAAGGATAAACTCCTTCTTATCTTTAAAATATATTTATTCTATATTGATAACTTGGTTTTATCCGGCGAAAAAAATATAATGGAAACGAGGTGGAAAACATGAAAATAGTAACAACACAGATCAGCGGGCTTTTGCAGCGGGCTGGTTCGAATAATGAAGAAGCCGTTGAGGAGACGGCCCGATTGCTCGCTCAGGCTACAATCGGTGAAGGACAAGTCATCTTTATGGGCTTTGATGAAATGGTCGCGATGGGAATAAATGCGGAATTTGGCGCTGAACCTTTCAAAGGGTCCACTCAATATGTGGAAGGAATGGAAATCCAGTCTACTGACCGAGTTTGGCTTTTTACTCGTACTGCAAATGACGAGCGAGCACTCGGTATGGCGCGGATGCTTGCCGATAAATTCATTCCTTTTGCTGTTGTTGCAGGGGAAAAAGCGAACGATGAGAATGAATTGGCGGATCTTGCGTATACGTATATGTCGACCGGCGTGGTTAAAGGGATTTTGCCGGGCAATGATGGCGGGAGAATCGTCCAACCTCATTTGATGGTGGCGTTATTTTTGTATGAGGCCGTGAAGATGGCGTATGATGAGATGATTTTTGAGGATTGATTAGTGAGGGCTGGCGAATTTATGCGTGGGTCCGTGGGTTTATGAGTGGATGCGGAGGTTTATGCGTGAGTCCGTGGGTTTTTGCGTGGCTGCGGAGGTTTATGCGTGTATCGGCGGTGTTATGCGTGTTTGATTATGAATGAAAAAAGGTGGAGGGATTTGATCCCTTCACCTTTTTTTGTATTATGCTTCTTGGTGTTTGAGTGCTGCGCGAATGAATTCGCGGATTAGCGGTTGTGGGCGTTGTGGACGTGATGCGAATTCTGGGTGGAATTGAGTTCCGATGAAGAATGGGTGATCCTTCAACTCGATGATTTCCACGAGATGTCCATCTGGGCTTTCGCCTGCCACGATCATACCGGCTCTTTCGAATTGGTCGCGATAGATGTTGTTGAATTCGTAACGATGGCGATGGCGTTCGTAGACTAATTCGTCGTTGTAGGCCTCTTGTGCTTTCGTTCCTTCCTTCAATTTGCATGGATGTGCGCCAAGACGCATGTCGCCGCTTGGTTGATCGATATCTGTACGATCTTCGAAGTCACGGTTGTTTTCGATAATTGCGTTTTCTGTTTCGCTGTCAAATTCTGCTGAATGCGCGTCTTTTATTTCAAGAACGTCGCGTGCGAATTCGACTGCAGCAAGCTGCATGCCAAGTCCTACTCCGAAGAATGGGACGCCGTTTTCACGCGCATAGCGGACAGCTTCGATTTTGCCGTCGATTCCTCGGTCGCCGAAGCCGCCAGGTACGAAGATGCCGTCTGCTTCTTTCAATGTTTCAGCAACATTTTCAGTTGTCACTTCTTCAGAGTTGATCCAATCAAATTCGATGTCTGTATCGAATTCATAGCCCGCATGGCGGAATGCTTCTACTGCGGAAATGTAGGCATCTTGCAGCTCGACGTATTTACCGACGAGGGCGATTTTCACTTTACGTGATAGATTTCTTACGCGGTTCACAAGCGCTTCGATTTCTGTCAAATCAGGTTCCTTCGTTTCAAGGCCAAGGAAGTCGACAACGATCTTGTCCATGTTTTGTGCATGTAAACGGATCGGCACTTCGTACAATGTTTCAGCATCGAGTGCTTCGATGACTTCTTCAGGTTTGATGTTGCAGAATAAAGCGATTTTATCTTTCATTTCCTGTGGTACGGGATACTCGCTTCGGACCACGATCATATTCGGTTGAATACCAAGGCCGCGCAATTCTTTAACGCTATGCTGAGTCGGTTTTGTTTTCATTTCTCTGGCAGCGTGCAAGTAAGGAATTAGCGTGTTATGGATGTACATGACGTCGTCTTTGCCAAGGTCTGTCTTCATTTGGCGGATTGCTTCGAGGTATGGAAGTGATTCGATATCGCCGACACTTCCCCCGATTTCCGTAATTACAACGTCTGCATTCGTTTCTTGGCCCGCACGTTTGATTAGGCTTTTGATTTCATTTGTAATATGCGGGATGACTTGGACTGTCGCCCCTTTGTAATCTCCACGACGCTCTTTTCGTAGGACGGAGGAGTATACTTTCCCCATCGTTACATTGGAGTATTTATTACATTTGATGTCGATGAACCGTTCGTAGTGACCGATGTCGAGATCGGTTTCGGCACCGTCTTCTGTCACGAAAACTTCACCATGTTGGTACGGGCTCATCATCCGCGGGTCGAGGTTGATGTACGGGTCGAACTTTTGGTTCGTCACCTGTAGTCCTCTGCTTTTTAATAATCTGCCAAGAGATGCGGCATTAATTCCTTTGCCTAATGATGAAACAACTCCGCCAGTTACAAAGATATATTTAGTCATATATAGCTCCTCCTTTTAGTTAAGGGGTTTTTTAGTAAAAAAATCAAAAAAGCGCTCCTCTGTAGTCTATCTACAACAGGAGCGCTTATACACGGATTCATGTGTCCTTTTTCAAGGAGCCCAAATAGAAGATTAAATCCTTTGACGCTCGAAGTCAAGTGGAAAGTGTCAGAGAACGTCCTCGTCTTCGTCTAACTCTTCGTCTTCGTCTTCATCATCAATATCCAATTCGTCGTCTGGAACGAGTTCAAGCTCTTCATCATCTTCGATGAGATCCTCTTCGATTTCGATGATATCTTCTTCCTCTTCCTCTTCGTCTTCGTCGATGTCCTCTTCGTCATCAAGCTCGTCGAACTCTTCGTCGAATAGCTCGTCCTCATCGACTTCCTCTTCTTCTTCGTCTTCTTCCTCATCATCGTCATACGCTTTTTTCTTCTTCTTTTTGCGTACTTTAACGACAGGAGCTGTTTCTACTTCAATTTGATCAACCGGATACCACTCGCGCAATCCCCAGCCGTTGTTGATGGCAAGGAATCTTCCATCGATATTCATATCTGTGTAGAATTGAAGGAGTCGCGCCTTCATCTCTTTTCCGATATACCTGTTAATTCACGGATTTGATTCATTAATTGTTCAAGTGTCAATGCTTCGTGTCTGTCAGTCAAAATGGCAAACGCAATATCGATCATTGATTCTTCAAGGAGTTCTTCCTTTGTCTTTTCTGTTAGATTCATCAAACGCACGTCCTTTCTCTGAACAAAAGCATACTCATCATTATATACAATGAAGCTCCTATTATGCTACCATCTTTTACTGTTCTTCAAACGTTGGAATTCTTTAATGCTAAGGAAGCCAAGGTAAAGCGAGGCAAGTAAAAACGGAATCGCCCCGTAACCCACGCCATATAAAAAGAAGATGAGGGTAATGATGACTATTATAATCATAATATGATGATACAGTTTCATCTTTTCCCACCTCTTTTCATTATTGCTTTTATTATACGTGGAAGGAACAGCCAAAATCCACTTTCTAAACAATTAAAATTCGGAAACTTTTCGTGGTTTGGTTTTCATGATGCGGCGGAAGTTTTGCGGTGTGTTTCAGGTGAGTCAAAAGTCCCAACACGAGCAAAAGTATGCTGAACTCGAGCAAAAGTCATCCGAACTCAAGCAAAACACCTTCAAACTTGAGCATAACCACATGAAACCCGAGCAAAACCTGGTCACCATGAATGAATCCATCTAAAAAGAACGCCCTTACGTACAGAGCGTCCTTCCTTTCTTACATATTGCGGCGATATTGTCCGCCGACTTCATATAATGTGTTTGTAATCTGGCCGAGGCTCGCGACTTTGACAGTTTCCATCAGTTCCGCGAAGATGTTGCCGCCGGAGACTGCGACTTCCTGCAGTTTTCGCAAGTGTTCAGCCGATTTGTCGCTATGTTGTGATTGGAAGCTGCGCAAGTTTGTGATTTGCGTCTCTTTTTCTTCCTTCGTTGCACGTGCGATTTCCATATTGTCGATGTCTTCTTCGGAAGGCGGATTCGGGTTCAATATGTGTTGACGCCGATGATTGGCAGTTCACCCGAGTGCTTCATTTCGTAAAGCATCGATTCCTCTTGGATTTTGCCGCGCTGGTATTGTGTTTCCATGGAGCCTAACACGCCGCCACGGTCGTTTAGACGCTCGAATTCCTGAAGGACAGATTCTTCGACAAGATCCGTCAGTTCTTCGACAACGAAAGAGCCTTGAACAGGATTTTCGTTTTTTGATAAACCATGCTCTTTCGTAATGATCATCTGGATTGCCATCGCGCGACGTACCGATTCTTCGGTCGGTGTCGTGATCGCTTCGTCGTAAGCGTTCGTATGGAGCGAGTTGCAGTTGTCCTGCAATGCCATTAACGCCTGCAATGTTGTACGAATGTCATTGAAGTCGATTTCCTGCGCATGCAAGCTACGACCGGAAGTTTGGACATGGTATTTCAGCTTTTGGCTGCGTTCGTTCGCGCCATATTTCTCCCGCATTGCGACTGCCCAGATACGTCGAGCCACGCGGCCGATCACGGTATATTCCGGGTCAAGTCCGTTCGAGAAGAAGAAGGATAAGTTCGGTGCGAAATCATCGATGTTCATCCCACGGCTCAAATAATATTCAACGTATGTGAAGCCGTTCGCGAGCGTGAATGCAAGCTGCGAAATCGGATTCGCCCCCGCCTCCGCGATATGGTAGCCGGAAATCGAGACGGAATAGTAATTGCGCACTTTCTTATCGATGAAATACTGCTGGATATCACCCATCATACGAAGCGCGAATTCTGTCGAGAAGATGCAAGTATTCTGTCCTTGGTCTTCCTTCAGAATATCCGCTTGCACGGTTCCACGGACGACTTGAAGCGTCGCATTGCGCACTTCCGTAAATTCCTCAACAGTCAATACGCGGCCTAACTTTTCCTCTTTCAGCTTCACTTGCTGGTCAACTGCCGTATTCATGAACATCGCAAGGATGATTGGAGCAGGTCCATTGATTGTCATAGAAACTGAAGTTGAAGGTGCGCATAAATCGAAGCCTGCATACAGCTTTTTCATGTCTTCGAGTGTACAGATGCTGACGCCCGACTCCCCGACTTTTCCGTAAATATCCGGGCGCTCATCTGGATCTTCACCGTACAGTGTCACCGAGTCGAATGCTGTCGACAAACGTTTCGCGTCGTCATCTTTCGACAAGTAATGGAAGCGGCGATTCGTTCTTTCCGGCGTCCCTTCTCCTGCAAATTGGCGTTTCGGATCTTCCCCTTCGCGTTTGAACGGGAAAACACCAGCCGTATATGGGAATGAACCCGGGACATTTTCTCTGTAAACCCAGCGGAGGATTTCGCCGTAATCCTTGAATTTCGGCAAGGACACTTTCGGAATCTTCAACCCTGACAAGCTTGTTGTCGTGAGTAGCGTGCGGATTTCTTTATCACGAATTTTCGTAATAAATTCATCACCCGCATAGGATTCTTTTAATGTTTTCCAGTTTGATAAAATGCGTTTTGATTCCGCAGAAAGTTCTTCACGCACGCCTTCCGATAGTGCCTCGAGTGAAGCGACAAGTGCATTGTCCGGCGCTTTTTCATTTACAGCTTCAATTGCACCTTCGAGTTGGAATAAACGGCGTGCTAGGTCAACTTGCTGTTCGGATTTTTTATGGTAGTCGCGGATCGTACCGGCGATTTCACGTAAATAATGTGTGCGGTCGTTCGGAATGATGACGTTCTGTTTCTGAGTTTTGACAAACTCCGTAAAGGACGTTTCCCAGTCGAGTCCGCATTTTTCATTCAACTTCGACACAAGCGCCGCGAATAGCGAGTTCGTCCCTTTGTCGTTGAATTGGCTCGCGATTGTCCCGTAAACAGGCATCGTATCGAGCTTTTTATCAAATAGAAGATGGCTACGTTGGTATTGCTTCTGCACTTGGCTAAGCGCGTCCTCGGAACCTTTTCGCTCGAATTTATTGATAACAATTAGGTCTGCGAAGTCGATCATGTCGATTTTCTCAAGCTGCGTCGGCGCACCGAATTCACTTGTCATGACATACATCGATACATCGGATACTTCCGTGATTTCAGCGTCCCCTTGCCCGATTCCGCTCGTTTCAACGATGATCAGGTCAAAACCGGCTGTTTTTACAACGTCAAGCACGTCTTTGATGGCGCCAGATAACTCAGATCTTGAACCGCGTGTCGCCAAACTGCGCATGAAGACGCGCTTGTTGAAGATTGCGTTCATGCGGATGCGGTCCCCAAGCAATGCTCCGCCCGTCTTTTGCTTCGTCGGGTCGATGGATAGGATTGCAACTTTCTTCTCCGGCAATTCGCGCAAGAAACGGCGGATCAATTCATCAGTAAGTGAGCTCTTCCCTGCCCCACCCGTTCCTGTGATTCCAAGAACCGGCGTATGTTTAGAAAGTTCCCTTGCTTTTTTGATTAATTGAATCGCGTCAGGGTTTTCTTTGTCATACATTTCTTCCGCATATGTGATCAAATTGGCAAGCACTTCTGGACGATCGGTGCTAACGTTTTCAAGACGTTCTAATTCATCATCAACTTCTGTGAGGAAATCACATTCCTCTACCATGCGGTTGATCATCCCTTGAAGGCCCATTTTGCGGCCATCTTCGGGTGAGAAGATCCAAGCAATGCCGTAGTCATGCAGTTCCTTGATCTCTTTCGGAAGGATTACGCCGCCACCGCCGCCGTAAATACGAATATGCGGCGCGCCTTTTTCCTGGAGAAGGTCGTACATGTATTTGAAGTATTCGACATGTCCGCCTTGGTAGGAGGAGATGGCGATTCCTTGTACATCTTCCTGGATAGCCGCATTGACGACTTCTTCGACGGAACGGTTATGTCCGAGGTGAATTACTTCGGCGCCGGTCGATTGCAGGATGCGGCGCATAATATTGATGGACGCATCATGGCCGTCGAATAGGCTGGATGCCGTAACGAACCGGACGTGGTGCTTCGATTTGTATATTTCAGTTGTTTGCATTTCTCGCACACCCTTTCTTTTAAGGTTCAACCTTTCAAGATTCCATTAAATAGTTGGTCGGTTTGAAAGCTGATGAAGTCTTGGATGGTGTAGTCGGCGCGCAGTGCCCATCTGCGGAATGCCCACATTTGTCCTTGAACGACGAGATGGTGTGCCGCCAAGTTGACGGCTTCCTCGTTAATCCGCAATTCACCTGAACGGGTGCATGCTTGCAGTAGGTTTTTGAATAAGGCGACCATTTCCATCTCTTTTTTCAGGACGTACTGGAGGGCGTCCTTAGGCAATGACTTTGATTCTTGGTACATGACGACGAATTCGTCAGACATGTCGTCGATTAGATGGTAATATGTGTCGATTGCCGATTGGAGCCCTTCCACAGTTCCTTCCTGATCCATCGAGGCGGACAGGCGGCTTTGCACTTCATTGTAAATACTGTCGCAGACAAGGTAGAGGACGTCCTCTTTCGTCCGGATGTATTCGTAAAGAGTGCCGATGCTGAAACCGGCTGCTTTCGCGATTTCTCTTGTCGTTGCTCGGTGGAATCCTTTTTCCTTGAAAAGTCGGACGGCCCCTTGGATGATCTGATCACGTCTTTTTTCAATCAAACTTTCATCTTTGACCGACGATTTCACTTCGCGCTTCACTTGCATCATCCTCCCCGATTATTTTGTCAGCATGCGGGAGATGACAAGGCGCTGGATTTCCTGCGTTCCTTCATAGATTTGCGTAATTTTCGCGTCTCTCATGTAGCGCTCAACCGGATAGTCTTTCGTGTAGCCATAACCGCCGTACACTTGAACAGCTTCCGTAGTTACTTTCATCGCCGTATCCCCGGCCATCAGTTTCGCCATTGCAGATGCTTTTCCGTATGGCAGGTTATTTGACTCAAGCCATGCAGCTTGGTATGTGAGTAGACGGGATGCTTCCGTCGCAGTTGCCATATCAGCAAGTTTGAAGCCGATTCCTTGATTCGCAGCGATTGGTTTGCCGAATTGGACACGCTCTTTCGCATAGTCAACAGCGACGTCAAGTGCACCTTGCGCAATTCCAACTGCTTGCGCGGCAATTCCGTTACGGCCGCCGTCCAATGTTTTCATTGCTACGATGAACCCTTCGCCTTCTTCACCAAGTAGGTTTTCTTTCGGTACACGGCAGTTGTCGAACATGATTTCAGTTGTCGGTGATGAACGAATCCCCATCTTTTTTCTTTCTTCCCTACGGAGAAGCCCGCAAAGTCTTTCTCGACGATGAATGCGCTCGTGCCTTTATGTTTCGAATCCGGATCTGTTACCGCAAATACGATGTAGATGTCAGCAATTCCGCCGTTTGTAATAAAGATCTTTGAGCCGTTCAATACGTAATGATCCCCGTCAAGCTTCGCAGTTGTGCGCATGCCACCAGCGTCTGAACCTGAGCCTGGTTCTGTTAGACCGTATGCACCGATTTTTGTTCCTTCCGCCATCGGACGAAGGTATTTCTGCTTTTGTTCTTCCGTACCGAATTTGAATACCGGCCATCCAGCGAGTGATGTATGTGCAGAAAGCGTTACACCAGTTGACGCGCAGACGCGTGATAGTTCTTCAACTGCGATACAATATGCAAGATAGTCGCTGCCGATTCCGCCATATTCTTCTGGCCAAGGGATACCTGTCAGACCAAGTTCGGCCATTTTGTTCCAGATGTCCATGTCAAAGCGCTCTTCTTCATCACGTTCGGCTGCTGTCGGAGCGACGTCATTCATTGCGAAATCGCGTACCATTTTACGAATCATTTCATGTTCTTCCGATAGTTTAAAATCCATGTTTGTTTCCTCCTTAGGGTATGGGTGTATTTACTGTATATGCCTATCTCGTCTGAGCAAGCGCCTTCCGCTTTTCGTTATTGTCCAGCTCCAGGCGCTAAACGCTCGGGTCATAAGTCAAAGATTCTTTGTGGCAAAAAACGCCACACCGAATCTTTGTCTTATGCCTGTCGCGTCTGAGCAAGCGCCTTCCGCTTTTCGTTATTTCGTTAAATGCTTGCTGATGACGATGCGCTGGATTTCGCTTGTGCCTTCGTAGATTTGGGTTACTTTAGCGTCGCGGAAGTAGCGTTCTACTGGGTAGTCTTCTGTGTATCCGTAGCCGCCGAATACTTGAACGGCTTCGATGGCGTTGTCGACAGCGGTTTGGGATGCGAAAAGTTTTGCCATGGAGGCTTCTTTTCCGCATGGTTTATCTTCCGAACGAAGTTGTGCTGCGCGGTAGACGAGGAGTCTTGCCGCTTCGGAAGCGGTTGCCATGTCAGCTAATTTGAAGCCGACTCCTTGATTTGCTGCGATTGGTTTGCCGAATTGCTTACGTTCCATTGAATAGGCGGTAGCTGCTTCAAGGGCAGCTTCTCCTATACCAAGGGCTTGTGCTGCGATGCCAATTCTCCCGACATCGAGGTTTGCCATTGCGATTTTAAAGCCTTCGCCAACTTCGCCAAGTACGTTTTTCGCAGGCACTTTCATGTCTTCGAATGTGAGTTGCACAGTTCGCGAACCGTGAAGCCCCATCTTTTCCTCGTCTTTTCCGATGATGAGTCCTGGAGTATTTTTATCGACAATAAATGTCGTGATGCCGTAAGTCCCTTTTGAAGAATCGGTCGATGCAAACACGATATAGACATCCGCTTCCCCGCCATTTGTAATGAACACTTTAGAGCCGTTCAGTACGTAGTGATCGTCTTTTTTCACGGCTCTTGTTTTGAGTGATCCGGCGTCTGAACCTGCGCCTGGCTCAGTTAGGCAGAAAGCGCCAAGGTATTCACCGGTCGCCATTTTCGGCAAGTATCGGTCTTTTTGTTCTTCATTTCCGAAATACATGATCGGGTTCGTGCCGACTGAAGAATGAACGGAAAGGATGACGCCGATAACCGCGCTCACTTTCGACAGTTCATGAATGGCAATGATGTAGGAAACGAAGTCCATATCAGAGCCGCCGTATTTTTCTGGCACGGTAATGCCCATTAGACCTAACTCGCCCATTTTCGTCAGGATTTCGCGTGGAAACTCGCCTGCTTCCATGCGTGGAATGAACGGTTCAATTTCTGCCTTCGCAAAATCCCTGACCATCGTACGCATCATCTGCTGTTCTTCGGTGAATTGAAAATCCATTGGAATTAGCTCCTTTACTTAACGTGATAGTCACCCGTTAACGGTCATGTTCACAAATTTATCGGTCAAATTCGGCGGGTTATCGGTCACGAGCGGTTAGTTTTTCGGTCAGTTCCGCCAAGTTATCGGTCATGTTCACAATTTTATCGTCGTTTCATGACCTTTGACCTACCAGATTACATAGCCGTCGCCTTTATCAAATCAAGAATATTCATAGAATCCGCGGCCGGATTTTTTACCTAACCAGCCTGCGTTGACGTACTTTCTGAGCAACGGACAAGGGCGGTATTTCGAGTCGCCAAAGCCTTCGTGAAGCGTTTCCATGATGTAAAGGCAAGTGTCGAGGCCGATGAAATCCGCGAGTTGCAAAGGTCCCATTGGATGGTTCATGCCAAGTTTCATCACTTCGTCTATCGCTTCTTTTGAAGCAACGCCTTCGTACAATGTGTAGATTGCTTCGTTGATCATCGGCATGAGGACACGGTTTGCGACGAATCCTGGGAAGTCATTTACTTCGACAGGCGTTTTTGATAGTTTACGAGTCATATCTTCGACAGCTTGGTACACTTCGTTGGAAGTCGCGAGGCCGCGGATAATTTCGACGAGCTTCATGACAGGAACAGGGTTCATGTAATGCATGCCGATAACGTTTTCCGGACGTTTCGTCACTGCTGCGATTTCAGTGATTGGTAAGGATGAAGTGTTTGTTGCGAGAATTGCATGCGCTGGCGCAATCCCGTCGAGCTGTTTGAAAATTGATTTCTTAATGTCCATATTTTCGACTGCTGCCTCGATGACGATGTCGACGTCGGATGCATCTTGAAGGTCGAGCGATTTCGTAATGCGGCCAAGGACTGCATTCTTTTCGTCTTCCGTCATTCGACCTTTTTCGACGTTGCGGGAAAGGTTTTTCGTAATAACGGCAAGCCCCTTCTCAAAGGATTCTTCTTTGATATCGTTCAATTTGACGTCAAAGCCGGCTTGTGCGCATACTTGGGCGATTCCTCCACCCATTTGTCCAGCTCCGATAACCATTACTTTTTTGATTTCCATAATCAAGTACCCCCGTCTACGATTGAAAATATTTACTGTTGAAAAGTTCGTTTAAACGAGAACTCTAAACGTTGTAATGAGAACTCTTTAGGATTAAACGAGAACTCCGGTCGCTGTAATGAGAACTCTTTTGGATAAAACGAGAACTCGCTACGTTGTATGGAGAACTCTTTGTGAATAAATGAGAACTCCAGACCCCGTAATGAGAAGTCGATGCTATTTCCTGAATTACTCTTTCTCTACCTCAATCATTATCGCGTCGCCTTGCCCGCCGCCTGAGCAGATTGCGGCTATGCCGATTCCGCCGCCGCGGCGTTTAAGTTCATACGCAAGTGTTAGGATAATACGTGCTCCGCTTGCGCCGATTGGATGACCGAGGGCGACTGCTCCGCCGTTGACGTTTACTTTTTCAGGGTCAAGGCCTGCGATTTGCGAGCTTGCGAGAGCAACTGCTGCGAATGCTTCGTTTATTTCAAAGATATCGATGTCTGATAGGTCTTTTCCTGTTTTCTTCAATAATGCGTTGATGACGAGTCCTGGTGTTTGTGGGAAGTTTTCGGGCTCAATTGCAACTTCGGCGTGGCCGATGATTGTTGCTAAAGGCTTTTTGCCTTCCTTCGCCGCACGCTCTTCATTCATTAAGACAAGTGCGCATGCACCGTCATTGACGCCTGGCGCGTTTCCGGCTGTGATGGTGCCATCTTTTCCGAAAGCTGGGCGCAATTTTGCGAGTGTTTCAAGTGAAGTATCTCGGCGAGGTGCTTCGTCTGCTTCAACTTTTACCGGATCACCTTTGCGTTGCGGGATTTCTACGGCAACAATCTCCTCAGCAAATTTCCCTTCGTCAATTGCGGCAAGTGCTCGCTCATGGCTTCGTAACGACCATTCGTCTTGCATTTCACGTGTTAGTGAAAATGAATCGGCTGTCTTATTTCCGTACGTCCCCATGTGAACGCGGTCCGGTGTGAATGAGCAGGAAAGGCCGTCGTAGATCATGCCGTCCACCAATTGTGTGTCGCCCATCTTCAATCCGAAGCGGCCTTTCGGTAAGTAGTAAGGCGCATTGGACATTGATTCCATGCCGCCTGCTACAATTACTTCTTCGTCACCGAGACGGATAAGCTGGTCGCCAAGCGTGACGCTCCGCATTCCGGATGCACAGACTTTATTGATGGTCTCTGTTTTTACCGACCATGGAATTCCCGCTTTCGTCGCTGCTTGTCTGGAAGGGATTTGCCCTTGACCTGCTTGCAGCACGGTACCAATAATCACTTCGTCAATGTCTTCCGCCTTCACATCTGCCCGTTTCAATGCTTCCTTGATGGCAATTGCGCCAAGATCGCTTGCTGTTTGGCCGGATAATGCACCACCAAATTTTCCAAATGGAGTACGTGCCCCATCAATAATGACTGTTCGATTCATTTCCTTCTCCTCCATTTCAAATGATAACGTTTTCATTTCTTTGCAAGCAGTGATGACTGAACGCTCGCTCGGTTATTAATTCGAAAAAAATAGGGAGTGCAAAGACTCCCTATCATTTTCCGCTAACTTGATATTCACTAAGCTTACAATTTTCTTAATTATACCGTTCATTTTTAATTGTTGCAATATCCTGCATTTATCGGACATAGTTTAATAGGTTTAATCAATGTTGAGTTTATTGCAAAATCTGTTCTTCCGCCTCTTCACCAGCTGCTTGAAGATTTTCTCCGAAAATAGACTTTTCAAGAAGCTCGGCAATGTCATACGTTCCGACTTTGTCTTCCACTTCGATCGCTTTCGTACCGTCGGACAGCATCGTCAAGCAGTATGGACAGCCTGATGAAATGATTCCTGGGCTGACTTCCATCGCTTGTTCTGTACGTGCAACGTTGATGCGGTGGCCTGTATCTTCTTCCATCCACATGAGTCCGCCGCCCGCTCCACAGCACATGCCGTCTTGGCGATTACGTTTCATCTCGACAAGGTTGACGCCTGGAATCGCTTTAAGGATTTCCCGCGGTGCATCGTAAACGTCGTTGTATCGGCCGAGGTAGCAGGAATCATGGAACGTGATTGTTTCATTGATCGGATGCACTGGCTTCAACTTCCCTGCCATGACGAGGTCATATAGCATTTCAGTGTGATGAAGGACTTCCGCTTTGAAGCCGAAATCCGGATATTCATTCTTAAAAAATATTGTATGCATGCGGGTCGATAGTGACAATTTTCTTGACGCCTGCTTTTTCAAATTCATCGATGTTACCTGTCGCAAGTTCTTGGAATAGGAATTCATTCCCGAGACGACGTGGCGTGTCACCGGAGTTTTTTCTTTATTCCCGAGGATTGCGAATTTGACGCCCGCTTCGTTCATCAAATGCGCAAAAGCGAGTGCGATTTTTTGTGAACGGTTGTCGAATGCCCCCATCGATCCGACCCAGAAGAGGTATTCGAACTCTTCGTCCGCTTTCTTCATTTCTTTCACTGTCGGAATGTGAAGCTCCGGACGCATGTCGCGCCAGTTCTCTTTCTCTTTACGGTTAAGACCCCATGGATTTCCTTGACGTTCGATGTTCGTCATCGCACGTTGAGCATCTGCGTCCATCTTCCCTTCCGTCATAACAAGATAACGGCGAAGGTCGATAATTTTGTCGACGTGCTCGTTCATAACCGGACATTGGTCCTCACAGTTACGGCAAGTCGTGCAAGCCCAGATTTCCTCTTCCGTGATGACGTCGCCGATGAGGGATGGGTTGTAAATATCATCAAGCGTCGCACCTTCGAGACCTGCTGCAAGTGCGATTTGGTTGCCCTTCGTATGCTTGAACATTGGAGCCGGCACCCAAGGTTGTTTCTTCGTGACGAGCGCCCCAGTGTTCGTCAAGTTATCGCGAAGTTTTGTGATCAAATCCATCGGGGACAGCATTTTGCCCGTCCCTGTAGCTGGACACATATTCGTACAGCGGCCACATTCTACGCAAGCGTAAAAGTCGATCATCTGTTTTTGTGTGAAATCGGTGATTTTGCCAACCCCAAGTGCCGGCATATCGTCTTCGTCTTCTGCTTCTTCAAGTGCTTCGAAGTCGATCGGCGAAAGCTTCCCTCTGCGGTCAAAACGCATCATATACGTATTGATTGGTCCTGCGATCAAGTGCGCATGCTTCGATTGCGGCACGTAGACGAGGAAAGTAAGCAATGTGAGCAAGTGAATCCACCATGCGATAAAGAACACAACTGCTGCTGCAGTCGGGCTCATGAAGCTGAAAGCGGTTGCAATTGCAGATGCCATTGGCTCTGTCCAAGTCGTTTCATGGCCTTGCCATATCATGTTCATGCCGTTTGAAACGAGCGTCGAAACCATAAGTGTTCCAATGAAAATCAGGACAAGTCCAGATTTCCAGCCGCGCTTCAAGCGGACGAGTTTCTCAACGTAACGACGGTGGAATGCCCAAACGACGGCCACCAAAATGACGGCAACAACGATTTCCTGGAAGAATGTAAATCCGCCATAAATCGGTCCGAACGGTAAATGCGAGCCCGGTTTCAAGCCCTTCCAAATAAGGTCGATTGCACCAAACTGGACTAATAAGAAGCCATAGAAGAACATGACGTGGATGATCCCGCTTTTCTTATCCTTCAATAATCTTTTCTGACCAAACACGTTCACCCAGATTGCTTGAAGTCTACGAGACACATTATTATCAAACTCTTCTTTTCGTCCGAGTTTAATGAATTGCGTACGTGACGTTATTAAATGTGTGAATAATGCAAGCGCATAGGCAACAACTGCAAGGAATAAGATCCAGTTAGCGACTAATAATGCATTCATTCATTTCCTCCCCTTCCGATAACTATAAACTTTATGAATAGTGTAGTAGAAAACGGATACATTGTCGACGTTATATTTAATAGTCTAAGATATGAATGAGCATTCAGTCAATGGATATTTTTTATTTTCCGATACTTTAGTTGAGTTTGAAAAAGCGACTCCACGTCATTTACCTGACATTGGAGCCGCCACTTTGCGGGACGATTTCATATAGTTTCTCCTGAAAATGCTGTTTTGCTTTTTCAATTTTAGCCGCCGGTACGCTGACCAACACACTTGTGGCGGGACCCGCTGATTTATTTACATCAACATTCACTTGAATTTCAATTTTAAGGTTGCCTGTCAACTTCTGAAACTCCTCCAAAATCCCGCGGGATCCTACTGGCCAAATTCGATGGATAATTCCTTGGTCCATCGCTTCCTTGATTAATCGGAGGGAGGCGATTTCGCCCGATCTATCCATAACTGCCCCACCGACAAGCGGTGTGCCGTACACATACCAAGCGCAATCGGTTTCGCAAGCAGCTTCCCGCTTCCTTCCAATCATCGTAACAGCAACGGCCGATTGCATGAGCTGCATATTCGTTTCAGTGCTGCCTGAAATTTTTGGAGTATCCAAATTTGATTCCCGGAAGACTTCCTCTACGCCCGCTACATACGCCTCCCAACTTTCGTCACCGCTGAAATTATGAATGAGAACGGCAATCGGGTCGGCGTGTGCGGCCCACTGCTCAAGCAATGCGACCCGCGCGGCGAAATGGGCGGTTACTTTATCAGGAACCGCGACAAGATCATTCGGTTTCTCCCCGATGCCACCTGAATTGTCGGTCGTTATGATAAGTCCATCGCCAAGTTCGATTGCATTCCTCATCGAATTAGACCGAATCTGCCGCTCACGGTTTTCGATAGTGCAGGCATAACAACTGCTGCCACGATTGCGTTCAGGACTGTAGCGAGTAAAATTGCAGGAACTGCACGGATAAAGAATGCTGGCGATACAAGGAAGTAAAACGGCAACGGCGCAAGCAGTCCGTTTGCGATGATGAAGAAAATCCACTTCCACGAATGTCTTCCCGCTTTATGAAGACGTGCAAAAACATAAAGGATGACTAACATTTCGATCGCTATCAGAATGTGGAATGGGCCAAGCGGGAACCCCGCGTACATTGCCGATGCGATGTGACCTGTCATTGATGCAAATCCGACGAAAACCGGTGGCAAAAAGGATGCTGAGAGAAGCGCTGGCACCGTGTCTAACGCCAAGGATCCTACGCCGGACGGGATTTTTATGAACCCGCCGACTGCGCAGAGTGCTGCGAATAAAGCTGTTAAGACAAGCGTTCTTACATTCATTTTCAGTCCTCTTTCTTTTTACCTGTGCGGAACACTTTCGCACTGCGTACATATTCATTGTCAGGAACGCCAAGGCGCGCATTGACGATTCTGGCCGCTACGAATAAATAATCGGACAAGCGGTTCAAATACCGTTGTACTGTGCCTGGTACATCTTCCTCCGCCTTCATCAATGTCACCGTTACCCGCTCTGCCCTACGTGTCACTGTTCTTGCGATATGTAGTGTCGCAGCTGCAGGTGATCCGCCCGGAAGGATGAATTTCTCAAGCGGCGGCGCTTCTTCCATTAACACATCAATTCGCTTTTCCAATACTTCAATCGGCTCATCGGATAACTTATAGTGACGCTCTTTCATGACGTTTGCCAAATCCCCGCCACCATCGAATAATTCATTCTGAATTGCTTCCAAGTCCTCAAGTAAATCCGCGAATTTATCGCCCTCAAGCTCCGTCATCGCCTTGCCGATGATTGAATTTAATTCGTCGATCGTTCCATATGCCTCAACGCGAAGGCTATCCTTATCGACGCGCCCCCCGATCAGACTTGTCTTCCCTTTATCTCCAGTTTTCGTGTAAATTTTCATCCGATTTCTCCCCTTTTCTTCAATGTTTGTGGTAAGCCGTACCAGATCCTTGTCACTTCATCCGCTTGCGCAATTAACTGCTGATAAAGCCGCCCGCATGCATCCCGAAGCGCCCGCTGTAGAGCGTCCATCGGCACGATTCCTCGTCCGATATCCGTTAAAATGAAAATGACGTCTCTTCCTTCTACTGCCTCTACTATTTTCTGAATTGAAGTCTCTTCCGACAAGTTGGTAGTCGTTAACCAACTTTCGATATGTTCTATAACGACAGTATGCCGTGTCGGTTCATTCGGGATTGCGTCAAATGGGAATCTTCAACGGAAAAGTCCAGCCAGTAATATTCCTTGCCGACCATTAACTTTTTGACATAGTCCCTTTTCCCGTTATGGGCACCTCCGATAATGACATGCATCGTCCGCTCTCCTTCAACTTATCGTATGTTTCCCACTCGAATTTCCATGCCGATCCGTGAGGGACTTCCCATGACCAGAAATCGGATACTTCTTTCGAAAACCTGGTCATCGCGATGCGGATTGGACCACCATGTGTGACAATGACGGCACCGTTTGGCATTTCCGTAAGCGCTTCAAGTACGCGCCGCTCTACGTCCGACATACTTTCTCCGCCACGCGGTGCACGCCTCTCCATATCATCCAACCAATTGCGGTAGTCCTTATCCATTTCAAGGTCGGCGTATGTTTTCCCTTCAAAATTGCCAAAATTGCATTCACGAAATCTCGCATCCGAATGGTAGACCGCATTTGGAAACAACAATGCCGCAGTCTCCTGAGCTCGTAGCAGATCACTTCCATGCACGATTTCGGGGATTGCTAAATTCCAAAACACATCTGAAACCTTTTCAATAGGCTCATCCGTCCAACCGATATATTTGCGTTCCCGATTCCCAGCGGTCTGTAAATGGCGAATCAGATACAAATGATGATTGTTAGCCATAACAACGCCTCCATCCCTTCGATGAATGCCCCGCAAAGGTCACCCGAAACGCCACCGAAATTCTTTAAAGACCATCTTCTGAATAAAAACAGGCCAGCTCCAAGAACGAGAACTAGTGCGACCGGAGCAATGACAGAGTGAAGCGCCAAACCAAGCCCAGTTAAAGCTGTTGCTCCAATTAAGATTGACCAGCCAATCAACTTCCCTTTTGAAAGTTTCCCCATGAAAAAATGCGCAATTCCCTTCTCCTTTGCGGGGCGTGTCGTTGTAAAGTAAATATTCATCCCTACCCGCGATAGGATTGGAACAGCAAGGAATAATGGCAGCCATTCCGTATGACCTAACAAAAACTCATGGAACAATGCGATTTTCACGAGTATCAGCAATACGAGTGACATTGTCCCGAACGCGCCGATACGTGGGTCGACCAGTATTTCAAGCCGCTTAATAGGATCGCGATACGAAAAAAAAGCATCTCCCGTATCCGCGAATCCATCCAAGTGCAGGCCACCCGTCAGTGCGACGCCAGTCAGAACGACAAATACCGCTGCAAGCAAGGGTCCAGTGCCGATTACATTGGTAAAGAGATAGGCAATTAAGTACATCGAGATTCCGATTAGTCCACCGATGATTGGCAACGCGATGTACATTCGGGTCACGTCTTTTCTCTCCATCGGCAGCTCTTTGCGCACCGGAATTGATGTGAAAAACTGAAGTGATAGTAAAAGCCCGTTCATTGGCCTGACACCTTGATGACCGAAAGAAGATACGGCCAATCGATATGCGCCTTCACATGCTTCGCCCACTCGTCGTAAATGTCGACTCCAGCAGGCGCCTTCTGTTGGGTCGATCGGTGTCTTCCTCTTCAATCCCGTGATTCATCATATGTGGAATGACCCCGACGACGCGAATGCCCGTGTATGTTTCAATAAAATCGATACCCTCCTCGAACAGCGCGACGTCACCATGGAATTTATTAATAACGATCCCTTTGACCCGTGCCCGATGCTCCGGTTCCATCAACTGAAGCGTGCCGACAATTGAAGCGATTGCGCCGCCACGGTCGATATCTGCAACGAGTAAAACCGGTACATCCGCCATATCTGCGACTCTCATATTGACGATTTCACGGTCGTTCAAATTCACTTCTGCAGGACTTCCCGCTCCCTCGATGACGAGAACGTCGAATTTTTCGTTAAGCCTGTCGAGTGATGTGCGAATTGCGTCGATTGCTTTAGTGAAAAATTGTTCCCGATAGGCGAATCCATCGATTGCGTTGAATGCTTCGCCGAAGAATCGGACGTCAGATTTCATCCCTCCAACCGGCTTTATCAGGATCGGGTTCATCTCGATGATTGGCGTTGTGCGCGCCGCTTCAGCCTGCAAGTATTGCGCCCGGCTCATTTCTTCGCCGTTTATTGCTTTTGTGGAAAATCGCGACATGTTCTGTGATTTGAATGGGCGACCCGCATCCCTTCGTCTGAAAGCAACCTGCATAAAGCGGTGCAGATCATCGTTTTTCCGACGTCCGAAGCCGTTCCCATCACCATGATTCCTTTCATCGTACTGCCACCTGCCCTTCGCGTTTCCAGTATTGCGGTAGACCGTAATCCATTTCGATGGCGTCGTCACTTAAGGCGACGAGTTTTTGGTGCAGTCTGCCGATCCATTCGCTGTATTTCTTCGTTTCTTTGTAAGGGGATGGAAATTCGTCGAGGACCTCGTTTGAAACGATGACGAGATGTGCTGATTTTTTACGGATTTCATCCACTGTTTCGAGCATTTGTTTTGCCTTATTTTCCATGCATCCATCGAGTTGGATACAAAACTGACCGTCTTGTTTCGTGTACAATTCATTCGCGAGCCAAGTCGTGAGGCAATCCCAAAGGACGAAATCGTTTTGTTGAATGAAAGGCAATGCCTCGTACAGGTTAGCGGGCTGCTCGATTGTCGTCCACGCTTGTTCTGCACGGTCCAATTGATGTTTTTCAATTCGTTTTTTCATTTCCTCATCAACCGCGCGACCTGATGCGATATAGACAAGCCTGCTTTCCGCGGTGATTGCGCCTTTGATGAGCAGTTTTTCCGCATAAGCGCTCTTCCCGCTTCGCACGCCTCCGCTGATGAATGTCAGTTTTCCGCTCATAATTTGGACCACCATTCTGTTAGAAATCAGTTCTTTTGATTGTTAAGTACACTTGGCACGAGGTGTGTTTGCTTGTTAGTTTGCAAGCCCCCGTGGAAATGGAGAGGCGAGTTCTCGTTCTCTGTGCATGAGTTCTCGTTCTTGACCAGGAAGTTCTCGTTCTCAGCGCGAGAGTTCTCGTTTATTACTGAAGAGTTCTCATTAACTTACATAGAGTTCTCATTCTTCTACTGAAAGTTCTCATTTCTACGATGGAGGGACACTTTCACGCAGGCGGATTTGCGCAGACGCTCGTTTATTTCAGGAAGCGCTCGTTCTTTCGAAAAACCGCTCGTTTATTCCAGGAAGCGCTCATTCTTTTGCAAAACCGCTCGTTTATTCCTGGAACCGCTCATTCTTTTGCAAAACCGCTCGTTTATTCCAAGAAACGCTCGTTTTCAAACCACTCTGTGAGCTTGCCTCGCAACTTTTCCATTTCCTCACTGCTTTTCATGCCGATGCGTAGATAGTGGCCGTCCATGCCGCGGAAGTTTTCTGAGTGGCGGAGGACGATGCCTTGCTTGAGCATGTCTGTGTATAGCTTTCTTGCGTTCGGCGGCTTAAATGAGAGGAAATTGGTTTCTGAATCGGTGACGGTGCATCCATGATGTTTTAGGAATTCTGTCATTTTCTTGCGTTCTTCATTCGCGTGACCGATTGCAGCGATGCGATAGGCTTCCTGGTCGAGGCAAACCGCGCCGATTGCGGCCGCCATCCCGTTGACATTCCAATGTGGCAGTTGTGATTTCAATTTGGCAATCACGTCTGGATGCGCGACGGCGTAACCGAGTCGGATACCTGGTATCGCGTACATTTTCGTCATTGAGCGGACGATGATGACGTGTGGAAAATCCTTCACCTGGGCGATGAATGATTTGCTTTCGTCGATGAAGTCAATGAATGCCTCGTCAAGTACGACTTCACAGCCGATCTCGCCTGCTTTATGTATGATTGATAGTAAGTCAGCTCGCTCCGGTAGGATGCCTGTCGGATTATTTGGTGTGCACAAATAAACGACAGATGCGGATGAGAGTGAATTCAAAATCGTTTCGACTGGTAACTTGAAGCCGTCCTCTTCCGAAGCAACAATCCGGGTGATTTCTACTCCTTTTGCTTGCAACGTCGCTTCATATTCCGAAAATGTCGGATGGACGACAATTGCTTGCTTCCCTCGATAGCGTTCCGCGATGAGCGAAAATAGCTCGGCTGCACCGTTTCCTGCGATAACAGATGAAACGGGAATGCCATGATAATTCGCTGCACCAGACAGAAACGGTTCGCCTGATGGGTCGGGATATGCGTTTAATCGAGAAATGAGTTTTGGCCAGAGTTCAAAAACTGCGCGAGGAGGCCCTGCGGGATTGCAGTTTTCGCTGAAATCGTTTATTTCGGCAGGGGCTTCCATTCCAAACTTTTCATAGACATGGCGGGGGTTCGCCCCGTGTTCAGGCAATTGCATAGAAGATCACTCCAATGATGGTAAAGATTATCCAAAATGCAAATGAGGCTGCGTGCATTTGCTCGATTGCAGATTTTATATGCTCTCCATTCAACGGCTTTTGTCCCGGCCCGATTTCCGGTCGTTCGGATACAGTCCCTCGATATGTACTTTTCCCGCCTAATTTAATGCCAAGCTGCCATGCGGTTGCGGCTTCCAAAAACCCGCTGTTCGGGCTTGGATGTCGCCTGGCGTCTTTGCTCCAGCCGCTTAGTCGTTTCCTAAGTGGGAGGCCACTTTCATTACGCGACGTCAGCAAGATGAGCAATCCTGTGATCCTTGCGGGGATGAAATTCAAGACGTCATCTGCGAGGGCAGAAAATTTGCCGAAATCACGGTAGCGCTCGTCTTTATAGCCAATCATTGAATCGAGTGTGTTGACGGCTTTATACATCCATAATCCTGGAGCGCCGAAAAGGAAAGCCCAAAATAATGGTGCTGTCACGCCGTCGGAAGTATTTTCAGATACGGTTTCGATTGCGCCCCGTGCAATGCCGGGTTCTTTTAATCTTTCTGTGTCACGGCCGACAATATAGCTCAGTTTTGTCCTTGCTGCATCCATGTCTCCTGCCTTTAGTGGTTCGTACACTTCGAGTGCGGCATCCCGTAGACTTTTTTGGGCAAGTCCGATGACGATAAGAATCGCTTCGGTGATGATCCCGAATACGATATGTAATTGGTAGGCGATACCGGTTATGGCAATCGCGATTGCTGTTACGAGGAAAAGAGTTATGAACAACATACCGGCGCCTTTAAGTACGCGGGCGCGTCCTTTGTTCAGGACCGCGGTGAGTTTCGAGATGAATGTGCCGATCCATCGCACAGGATGCGGCCAGTTCGAGGGATCCCCGATTAAGCGGTCGAGGACGAACCCTAACGCGATTGCAATAAAATGGGCTTGCATTAAGAGGTCCATCCTTTCGCTTTTTTATAGGCTTTAATAGCGCGAATGGTACAGTCGTAGACGCCATGGCCGATCAGTTTGCCAAGGGGGGTGATCGGTCCTGCGTAGGGCAGATGTTGTCCTTCTTGCGTTGCTGCGATGAGCAGGCTGTCGGTTGACGTTCCCGTTGCAATTGAACCGGTGAGCGGGTCTTTGACATCTTCGGTTTGAAGTGCCTTCGCTTTTGCCTCGGTTGCTGTGATCATCGCTTGGATGAACGCTTCTTCGGGCAGATGGCCGTTGACGATGACCCATGTGTTGATGGTGCCGATGTGCGGTTCTCGGTCGCGACTGAGGGCTTGCGAAACATCGACGGCGTTTCCTACCCCCGCTGTCACCATGATGAGGACGGTGCCGAATTCGCCCTTATATTCGCCGATTTCTGCGTGTTCGGTAGTGACGGCGGTCATCATGCCGACGGTGTCAGTGAGATGGTAGCCACGTTTTTCGAGATAATCCGCCATTTCCGCTTTGACGTCTTCACAGTTGTAGTTGGCATCGACGTGGCGGTTGACGAATGCACGGTACCAGCCGAGCCCTGGGTTCGTGACTGCAGATGAGATCGTTTTCAATGGTTGTTCCACTTTTAATGAAACATGATCGGCCGTGACGGTGAAATGCTGTTTATTGACAGTAAACGGTTTTACTTCCCCTTTTTGCTCAGGAAGGAGTGTCATCTGCGGCTTCGGTAGTTCAGGGTGCGCCTGTGTTTTTACGCGAGCGTTATATACAGTACCGATTGTCGACTCCATGATGACATCCTTCGGTTCACCGATGGTCGCAATCCGTCCTTTATCCATAAGGAGCAACCGGTCGCAATAAAGTGAAGCAAGGTTGATGTCGTGGAAGACGGAAATGACTGTGACGCCTTTTTCGATTGCTTGTTTCCGGATTGTATCCAATAGTTGCTGCTGATGGGCAATATCGAGATGGTTCGTCGGTTCGTCCAACAGGAGGATCGGTGCTTCTTGCGCGAGTGCTTGTGCGACGAAAACGCGCTGTTGTTCGCCCCCTGAAAGAAGCTCAATCGGTGTGTCTTTGTAGCGGGTAACGCCTGTATAATCCATTGCCTTGGTCACTGCGCTTTCATCTTCACTGGACCAGGACGAGAAAAGCCCGGATTGGTGCGGGTATCTTCCAAGTGCGACGGTGTCTTTTACTGTATGTGAAAAGGCATGTGCATGAAGTTGCGGAAGGACCGCGACCTTTCTTGCAAATTGTTTTTGGGAATAAACTGCGGCATCCTGCCTGTCAATCTGGACAGTTCCTTCAAGTTTCGGCAAGATGCCTGAAATGATTTTCAGGAGCGTCGATTTCCCGCTGCCATTCGGACCAAGGATGCCTAATACTTCCCCTTTCTTCACAGAGAATGAGATGTTTTTGACGATCGGTTCTTTGCCGTAGCCTCCTGATAGGTTGTCTACCTTCAGCATATTACATGGCCCCTTTCCTTCTCTGTCTGTAAAAGATGTACGCGAACACCGGTGCACCGATGAATGCTGTAATGACGCCAACCGGCAATTCTGTTGGCGAGATGATTGTTCTCGCGATCAGGTCGCAGATGATGAGCAAGGATGCGCCGTTCATGAATGATAAAGTGAGCAAATGTCGGTGATCCGACCCCCACATGAGACGTGTCATATGTGGCACGACTAATCCGACGAAGCCGATAGTCCCTGAAACGGCGACTGCTGAGCCTGTTAATATGGAGCCTCCTAAAAGGATCATGATTTTACGGCGTTTGACGTTGACACCTAAATGATGGGCGCGTTCTTCCCCGAATAGCATTGCATTCAATTCCCTGCGGTTGAGCCAAAGGATGAAGGAGCCGATGACGACGAACGGCAGCACCATTAAAATGTAATTCCACCCTCGCATCGAAACGCTTCCAAGGAGCCAACTGATAATTTGCCGTAGTTCTTCGCCTGTGAGAGCGATCATGAGCGACAGGACCGAGCCTAAAAATGAACCGAAGATGATTCCGGTTAGAATGATTGTTTCCATTTTCATCGAGCGGTCTACGAGTTTTGCAAAGCTAATGACGAGGAACATTGTCACGGCTGCGCCTGCCATACTGAATACTGGAAGTGTATATGTGCCCAAAATTGGAATCGATAAACCAAAAAAGAGTGTCACAACAGCACCAACAGAGGCGCCGGACGACACTCCGAGGGTGTATGGATCTGCGAGCGGATTTTTCAGCAATCCTTGGAAGGCGGCTCCTGAAATTGCGAGCGATGCACCGACTAACCCAGCGAGGATGACGCGGGGCATGCGGATTTTCCATAGTATATTTGAAGCTGTTGTATCCGATGAGTCCCAAAATGTTTGAACCGGAATTTTAACGGTTCCAATTGATACACCGAGCCATACCGCCACGATAAGTGTGGCGGCGGACACGATGTAGGCAATTATTGCTTTATTCACCGAAAACCTCTGGGTAAACCGCCTTCGCTACTTCTTCCAGTCCTTCAGCAAGGCGTGGACCCGTACGGCTTGTCAAGTTTTCATCGACTTGAATGACAGCGTCTTCCTTGACGGCAGTGATATCCGCGAAGCCTGCGCGGTTTTTCACGCTTTCAACGATATCCGGAACGTAGCTGTACATAACAAGGATGACGTCAGGGTTTTGACTGACGATTTCTTCAGGGCTGATCATGACCCAGCCTTCTTCAGTAATTACGTTTTCAGCACTAATCATCTCAAGGATTTCTTGCATGAATGTGTTTTTGCCTGGTGCGTAGATAGGCGCATCGGATGTTTCGATGAAGACACGCTTCATGTACTTCGCTTTGACTTTGTCAGTTTTCGCGATTGTCTCAGCCACTTTCGCTTTCATGTCAGATACGATTGTTTCAGCTTCTTTATTCTTACCTGTTGCTTGTCCGATTGTCTCGATTGTCGTATATGTTTCATCGAAATTCGTTGCGTTCTTAACTACAAACACTGTAATGCCTGCATCGCGGATTTGTTGTAGCCCGTCAGCGCCCATGCCAAGGCCGGATTCATGTGCAAAAACAACGTCAGGGTTCATTGCCACGATTTTCTCGACATTGAACTCCTGTCCTCCAATTTTTTCTTTTTCAAGAGCTTCTGCTGGGTAATCATCAAAATCACTGACGCCAACGATTTCTTCGTTGAGGCCGAGCGCAAATAGAATTTCCGTATTGCTTGGCACCATGGAAACGATAGTTTCAGGTGCTTTATCAAGCGTGATTTCATTGCCGATTGCGTCAGTTAACGTAAGCGGAATGCTTCTTTTGCAACATCACTTTGTGTTGTTTTTGATGCGTCGTCTTTCTTCGCATTATCCGTGCCGCATGCCGCGAGCAGGAACGTCGCAAGGATTGCTGTCAGCCATAGTTGCCAAAACTTTTTCATTCTCTTTTCCTCCTGTTTGTTCCAAATAAAAATCCCCCGTTTTGTGAACGGAGGAATGTGCTTAGTAAAAATACGGCGTGCGAAAAGAATAACTGTGCCGATTTCCACCAAACCTATCCTCGTAGGGTACGGGTGACTCATGAAGGCAGGTCTCCTGGCTCGTGCATCAAACGCATTGCCTGCGCCTTCCCGGAAGTTTTTCCAGTGGCGTTCTTGCGGCAAGACTAGCACATACAGTGGCGGGACCGCGCCGGCATTGAACCGACTTCCCTTTTAACCCCGGCGTTGACGGCGGGGCACCTTCATGTTTGGTTATGTAATTTTTGGTACGAGATTAATTATACTATAGATTTTTTTGTTGTCGAGGGGCGTTATGAGGGATTGCGGGGATTTATGCGTGAGTATTGTGATTTATGCGTGATTGTGAGGATTTATGCGTGATTTTAGGCATTTATAAGTTTTTGGGAGGATTTATGCGGGATTGCGGAATTTTATGCGTTTTTGGGCAGGATAATTACTTTTATGCAGACACTAAAAAGCCCCTCCACTGTTTGGAGGGGCAAATCGATTCGATTACATTCTTTCCGGAGCGGATACGCCGATTAGTTTCAATGCGTTTGCGATTGTTGTGCGTGTTGCAGTTATTAGAGATAGGCGTGCTTTGGACAAGTCGCGGTTTTCAGGGTCAAGCACTTTTTCCGCGTTGTAGAAGCTGTGGAATTCCGCGGCAAGCTCTTGGATATAGATTGTGATCCGGTGCGGAGCGCGCATTCTTGCTGCATCGCTTACTACCCGCGGGAAGTCGCCGATTTTCTTTAATAGCGACGATTCTTTTTCGGATTGCAATAAATTCAAATAATCCGTTGAAGCGGAAAGATCTGATTCATCCGCTTGTCGCAAAATTGATGAAATCCGAGCGTGCGCGTATTGCGCGTAGTATACAGGGTTTTCATTCGACTGCGAAATGGCAAGGTCGAGGTCGAAGTCCATCTGTGAATCGCCCGAACGCATTGCGAAGAAATAACGGACTGCGTCAAGACCTACGTCTTCAACAAGTTCGCGCAACGTGACAGCTTTCCCGTCCGCTTGCTCATTTTGAACTTTTCGCCGTCTTTGTAAAGCTGCACCATTTGTGCAACTTCCACTTCAAGTGTGTCGCGGTTGTAGCCCAACGCTTCAATCGCTGCCTTCATACGCGGGATATAACCGTGGTGGTCAGCACCCCAGATGTTGATGAGCTTATCGAAACCGCGGCGAAGCTTGTCTTCGTGATACGCGATATCCGGCGTCAAGTACGTATATGTGCCGTCATTTTTGATAAGTACACGGTCTTTATCGTCCCCGAATGTTGTTGAGCGGAACCATGTCGCACCGTCTTCTTCGTAAACATGCCCGTTCGCGCGTAATTTATCAAGCGCGATGCCGATTTTCCCATCCGTGTAGAGGGATGTTTCAGAGAACCAGTTATCGAATCGTACACGGAAATTCTCAAGATCCTGCTTCAATTTCGCCAATTCGAAATTAAGTCCGTACTCTCTGAAAAACTCCTGACGTTCCTTTTCTGACGTATTTACGTATTTATCTCCGAATTCCTCAGCTAATTGCTTGCCGATCCCTATGATGTCTTGTCCATGGTAGCCGTCTTCTGGCATTTCTTTTTCAAGACCCAATGCTTGGAAGTATCGGGCCTCGACTGAAAGGGCCAAATTATTCACTTGATTGCCCGCGTCATTGATGTAGTATTCTCTTGCTACATCGAAGCCTGCAAAATCGAGGATGTTGCTTAATGAATCGCCGATCGACGCTCCGCGAGCATGTCCAAGATGTAAGTCACCTGTTGGATTCGCTGAAACAAATTCGATTTGTACTTTTTCGTTTTTGCCGTAAGTGGAACGACCGTAGTTTTCCCCTTGGGAAAGAACCGCGGTAATGACCTCGCCTAACGTATCGCTTTTCAGCTTAATGTTGATGAAACCTGGACCTGCGATCTCGACAGATTGAATAGCTGTTTTGGATGTATCTATTTTCTCAAGTATTGCTTCAGCTATCGCGCGTGGTGGCTTTTCGCGATTTTCGTCAATTGCATCGCGATGTTTGTTGCATAATCGCCGTTCTCCTTGTTTTTCGGTGTTTCGAGGAGGATATCGGGAATTTCAGTGCTTTCTGTAAGTCCAGAAGCGACTACCGCCTCGCGAAATGCTTCTTTGATTTCATGTTGAATCTTTTCAACTGCGTTCATTATTTTCCTCCGTGTAGTGAATCGTCATTTCATGTATGCCAAGAAGTGCGTCTTCCACATGTAATTCGTAATGTGCCGTAAACCTGTTTTCCATTACTTCGAGTTTCGTCGTATTTACTAATAAGTCAAACGTCGCTGGACCTGCGCCATATGTACCTGGTCGAATTTCTCCGACAGTGAAAGGCAGACGCATTTGAACTGCACCTGTTCTCATGATCAATGCATCCGGTTCATCCAATTTGACAGTCGTCCTCACCTGTTGACCGTTCGTATTCTCTTCAAATTGCAAATACGTTTTACCTGCTTTTTCAATCAAAATCCCTGAAGCTATCAGTTCATGTTTATCCGCAGTTTGGCCATCGTGCCGGATTGTGGACTGAAGATGAACATTCACATTACGTCCTTCTATGTTTGATTTCACACGTGCACCGCCCTTAAGGTTCAAAATATCTATTCATTATATCGTTTTCCACCCTAGTATTCCAATAGATGATGATAATATCATTTTCTCCCGTTTTTTCAGTTTAATCTTCTTCTTCCTGTTGCATACTGACTGCAAAGAACGGTGGGAGAAGGGATTGCATGAAAAGAGTAGAGTATATAAAGAAGAAAAAGAGACGAGTATTTTTACGACGTTTTTCCATGCTGGCGATTACAGCGGTAACTGCGTTTTTCACTATGTTTTTATGCCTTCGTCTATACGCTCAAATTACAGGCGCTCCTTCTTTAAGCGTCCCAAAAGCGAGTGTGTTTCTTGATAAGAACGGGCGGCAAATTGGTGATAAATTTTCCGCAGAACGTCGATATTGGGTTGATCTTGATGAGATTTCCCCGTTTTTGATCGACGCCGTAATTGCGACAGAAGATAGGAATTTCTTCAATCATAACGGATTTGATTATAAACGAATTGCCGGAGCTGTTTTGAAAGATATTAAATCGATGCGTAAAGCGGAAGGCGCGAGCTCCATTACCCAGCAGTATGCCCGTAATTTATTTTTAACACATGAAAAATCATGGACCCGGAAGATTAAAGAGGCATTGTATGCGTACCGGCTTGAAACTTTCTATGAGAAAGATGTCATTTTGGAAGGCTATTTGAATACGGTCTATTTCGGTCACGGAATGTATGGTGTTGAGGCTGCAAGTCGGTATTATTTCGCGAAGTCTGCGAAGGATTTGACACTTGAGGAATCGGCGGTCATTACGGCGATTGCGAAAGGTCCATCGGTTTACTCACCACGTGATTATCCGGAGCAATCCCGGAGAGGCAATTGCTGATCCTTTCGCTTATGAAGAATCAGGGATTTATCACTGAACAGCAAAGGGACCGTGCGGCGGATATTGCAATCACGTTAAGAACGGATGACTGGGCCGACATGAAGCAGATCGCCCCTTATTTCCTTGCTGAAGTTTGGAAGGAAGCGGAGGAGATTTTGAGCAAAAAAGGACGCTACCCCGCTGAGGGTGGTTGGACAATCCGGACAACCCTTGACCAACATCATCAGAAGACGGCCGAGGAGTACATCGCGAAATATATGCCTGATAGTGAGCTACAAGTCGGGTTTATGTCAATTGAGACTGAAACCGGGGCCATCACATCGCTCGTCGGAGGCGTGAATTATTCGGAAAGTCCTTTCAATAGGGTGACACAAGCGAAACGGCAGCCTGGTTCTGCAATGAAGCCGATATTATATGCGGCGGCGCTTGAGGAAGGTTACAACCCATTGACGTTCAAGTCTACGGAACGGACAGTTTTCACCTATGATGAAGGACGCTCCACCTATGAACCGAAAAACGTTAATGGGAAATTCGCTGGCCATCCAATTTCCCTGGCCCAGGCAGTTGCCATTTCAGATAATATTTATGCTGTAAAAACGCTTGAGGATATCGGATATAAGAAATTCAATAAAATGGCGGAGCGCTTAGGGATTAACGTTAATTCCAGGAGTCACCGGCAGTTGCGTTGGGGACATCCGAGGTTTCATTGTTGGAAATGACAAACGCCTATAACAGGATTGCTTCAGGCGGATTGCAAGTCGAACCTACAACCATATTGTCCATTACGGACTCGACAGGAAAGACGGTATACGAGCAGCCGAAGAAAAATACGAAGCGGGCCATTACCGAACAGGATGCATTTGTGCTCACCCATTTACTGACAGGAATGTTCGACCCCGTTTTCAATGATTATTCCGTTGCTACCGGTCTTTCAATGCGTTCCAAGCAAAGCAGGCCATATGCCGCTAAATCAGGAACTACCATTTCTGACCAATACCTTATCGGATACACGCCGTCACTCACTGCCGGAATTTGGACAGGATATGACGTCGGGCAACAACTGACGGACCTTCAGGATAAAGCCGCATCAAAGAAAATTTGGATCGACTTCATGGAAACGGTGCATGCTGGCAAAGCACCCGAGCCTTTCATCCCACCGAAAGGCATCAGCAGTATAAAGGTCGATATCGAAACCGGTGGAATCGCGGTCAACGAATGTCCGAAACAGCGACTTATGTACTTGAAGGAAAAAGACATGCCACAAAAACTTTGCACCGACAAGAACTTGCGCGAACAGAATAACGGCCAGGACAGTGAGTCAGGAACTTTTGAACTGTTTCCATTTTCGTTTTTTGAATAGACATTTTTTTAGTGATTGAGAAGTTTCGGGCAGGGAATGAGAACTTTTTGTGGATAAATGAGAAGTCTTCGGTCGAGAAAGAGAAGTTACTCGGCGTTAATGAGAACTCCAAGACCGAGAACGAGAACTCACGATACGTTAACGAGAACTCCTTGACTATTAACGAGAACTCCTGGGCCATGAACGAGAACTCTTGATGTATTAACGAGAACCGGCAATTCATTCAAAAATCAAAAAAGCTTTGCCTTCCGAAATTCATCGGAGAGGCAAAGCTTTTTTACCGTCGCATGCAGTCTGTCTTGTGATGGAGCATTGCTTGGGTTGGTAATGAACCAGCATTTGACAGAATATACATGTTCCGGTTGTCCTAGCTTACAAGTGCAAGCTGTAGTTTCAGTGTACTTCCTTTTGAACTGACATTCAACCTCAGAAGTTGCTGTATATGGCAAGTTTCACAGTTTGTTCATAATTCGGGTGAATCTACGGCTAAATCGATGTGTAATTTCGGTTCGCTTCGGTCCCACATCTCTTTATTATGCGTCGAAAGGAAATTGGAGAGAATCTTTTTCGATTTATCATCCATAAAATCGACCATTATATGCCGCTTCATTGACTTATCCATTCTATTGACATGATCGGCAAGAATTTTATATCCTCTGCGCTTCTCTTTGTTTACAACCATTTCGCATGCAGTAACGCCGGCATAGTAGGGGCCTTCTTCCTTGAAGTCGATAGTGACCCAGACGAGCCAGTATGGTTTCCCGCCTTCGGAATCTTCTCGGTTCGTCGTGAATTTTACACCGCGTTCCGTGTCGCTGCGGGCATGCATCGCACCGAATTCGATGCGCGCCTCCTCTTCATTGATGTCGACGATTACCGGCGAGACGTTTTCGAGTGACAATGATCCGATTCCGAACCCTTTATGCCCATCGGTTGGATCATCTTTTATGATGGTAAATCCTAATTTCTGTTTTGGTTTCTGCTCATTCGTCATTTCTATTACCCCTCCCATTCTGCTATTATATACACTATACCTAAAGATAGTCGAAAGGGGGAAATAGTATGCCAATCGTAACTGTAAAAATGCTTGAAGGCCGCACGGATGAGCAGAAACGCAATCTCTGTGAAAAAGTGTCTGCGGTCGTCGCTGAAACGACGGGTGCTCCGATTCAAAACGTTTCTGTCATTATCGAAGAAATGTCCAAAAACCATTTTGCAACTGGAGGCAAACGCGCGAGCGACGCCAACTGATCGAAGCGATGTGAGAATATAAATCCTCACATCGTTTTTTATTGGGTTTTAGGGTTCTTGAGCGCGGGGTCTCCATCACTTTATTCCAATAAAAAAATCCCCTTTCATAAGGGGATTCGGTACTATTATGCGACTGTCGAACACGTTGGGAGTTCTGCGATGAATGCGAAGGCGTCGTTCATTTCGTCTTCGCTGAAATTTAGTTTATTTTTCACGATATGCACTTTAGCGATTTGCTCGTCCTTTGGTAGGTAATCGAAATAAAGCAAAGTGGAAACCAGTTCAAGGAATCTTGAACTTTTTCCGTTCAGTCTGCTGAGGAGATCGTCTAAACTGGCGTGAGGAGATTCCGCCATTTCGACGAATCGTTCCCCTTCCTCCGTTACATTATAGCTATATTGGACGTAGGAACCTTTATCTTCACAGCTTTCCGCGAGGAAGCCCATTTCGCATAGCTCCTCGACTCGGAGCGTTAATTCCTCCGAATAAGGTCCGTACATATGCAACTCATATTTTTCAGCAAAAGGGAAATCCATCTTTTTAGCGATATAGATCATCTTTTGCAGCTTTTTCCGTCCGTTCACTTCATTTGCCATGGCAATAAATTGCACAATCTTGGCATGTTCTTGCAACAAGCCACTCCACTCCTTCCTACCCTCTTAACATCCGTAAAATTTTATCGTACAAAGGGTTTTCATCCCTTTTCGCAGCCAACAGATCCTCTGGAAAATAAATTTTATGGTCAGTCCTTCGTTTACCTGATATCGCATCAACAATCTCCGATGAACGGGATAGCTCACGCAGCTCCCCGCTTGGCATCTGTAAGTAAATTGGCACGCGTTCATTTTCTTCACCTGGACGATAAAAATCGTATGGCAGGTCCGAAGATGAATCTGTGACAAGATAATATTCTGGATTTATGTCAGCTTCTTTGAATAGCTTTTCAAGTTCGCCAATTTTCCGGTATTCCGTCGCAGGATCGAATTCAGCGTATTGAAATAGTCGGCGATTCAGGAAGCGATCGCATAGGTCCGCCAAGATTTCATCTTTTTCATTGCGCCACCATTGGAAATAGGTCATCAGTACGCCTTCATCCAACGATATGTACTCCTCGAGCCCGAATGTCCGGTCGAAAAATGATTTGAATTGGACAGGCTCGTAAGTGAACTTGTAGCCGCTTTTATGTAGATATCTTGCACGATGCAGGATTTTCATCAAAATGACCTCTGCGCTTCGCGAAACCGGGTGGAAGTAGACTTGCCAATACATTTGGTAGCGGCTCATTATATAGTCTTCCACCGCGTGCATTCCACTAAACTTGATAACTACCTGTTCCTCGTCTGGACGCATGACGCGAAGAATTCGCTCCATGTCGAAATGACCGTAGGATACGCCAGTGTAATAGGCGTCCCGTTGCAAGTAATCCATTCTGTCTGCGTCGATTTGGCTTGAAATGAGGCTGACGACAAGCTTGTCCGGATAAGTCTTGCCGATGACATCTGCAATTTGTTGAGGAAAGTCCGGCGAAACGCGGCGAAGCACTTTATTCACTTCCGTGTCCCCTGTCAGGATGTCTTGCGTGAACTTTTCATGGTCAAGCGCGAATACCTTTTCAAACGCATGGAAAACGGGCCATGTCCGAGGTCATGCAACAAGGCTGCGCAAAGTGTCAGTAATCGTTCTTCAGCATTCCATTCCTTTTGCCCGCTAAAACCGTCATCAATGATCCGCCTAACAATTTCATAGACGCCTAATGAGTGTTGAAAACGGCTGTGCTCCGCTCCGTGGAAGACAATGTAGGTCGTCCCTAACTGCCGAATCCTGCGAAGCCGCTGAAATTCGCGCGTGCCGATGACGTCCCAAATCACTTTGTCGCGCACATGGATATACCGGTGGACCGGATCCTTGAATACTTTCTCTTCGAAAAGCTTTTCATTTTTATAGTCCACTTATTCATCCACCTCCGTCGATGCCTTTTCTTAAGTATATCAAAAAGTCGAGAAGGTGGAAGATGAGAAAAGGACGGTTTTCTTTGAAAAGAACTTTATATTTTTTGGAAAGTGTTTTAGTTTGAATGAATAAAAGGATTCAACACTGTCCACACTGACCGTAAGAAAGAGACTATTAACATGGCAGGAGGCAAGGAGATGGTGAAAGTTAGACAGGATGCTTGGCTCGAGGAAAATGATATTTTATTAGCCGAGACGGTGTTGCGGCATGTCAGGGAAGGCAGTACACAGTTAGGCGCATTCGAAGAAGTGGGCGATGCCCTTAATAGGACAGCTGCCGCTTGCGGATTCAGATGGAATGCAGTCGTTCGCCGCGATTACGAGAAAGAACTATCTGAGGCGAAAAAGGAACGGAAACAGGCAATGCGTGTGTTAGGTGCTGATTTCAAGCGACGCAGCCAACAGCTATATAGCCCTTTGCAAGGGGAAGATCAGGAAGAGCGGACGCCTGTCCACTATCCGCATTATCCCTTGACACCGTTATTGCTTATTTAATTCGTTTACATCATAGCGGCGGAGGCGACTCTGAATCACTCAGATGGAAACAGACTGCAAAAATCGCAAATGAGAAAGTCGAGACTCTTCAAAAAGAGATTGAAAAGCTTCAATTGGAGAATAAAACCTTGAGAAGCGACTACGAACAGTTCGTGCAGATCATGAACCGCGCCCGTAGATTAGTTACATTGGATGATGACACTGAGCGTACCGCCCCGGTCTTCACGATGGAGCGTAACGGCAACCTCGTATCAAAAGAACCGCCGATCAATCATTGATCCGGCGGTTTTTTATTTTTGGGGAGGGGGCGTTTATGCGTAATTGCGTGAGTTTATGCGTGTCTTGTGCGATTTATGAGTGATTCTACGCGTTTATGAGTGATTGCGCGCGTTTATGCGTGTCTAACATGATTTATGCGTTTTTAACCTCTTGCAAGCATTTTTTGATTTCGTTCGACGACGCGATTTAAGTAGAACAGATAGAGTTCCATTTCTTCCGGCGTTAGGCCTGCCATTTGGAATTCTTCTGTTGAAAGCGCTCGGAGCAGTAGCTGGACACGAATGTTGATGTCGCTGACAGTTAGTGGTTCACCTAAAAGTTCCGACAGGGATGCCATTACTTCCGGCTGTATCGTTGGGTAGGTGAATTTTGTCTGCTCGCCTTGCAAACCGTTTTCGTATAAATCGCGAATGAGTTCTGCACGTTCAGCGCCGCTGCCTTCCACGCATAAATATACTTGGACTGCGACGCCTTGCCGTAGTCTTCTTTGGGAAATCCCTGCGAACTTGCGGCCGCCGATGCTTAAGTCATAAGTGCCCGGACAATAGGAGCCGACAATTTCATAGGCTTCTATTTGATCCGCTGCTTCCGGAAACAGCATGCGGACAAAGGCTAACATTGATTCATAACCTTCCGGAATATCGATGGATCCGTCCTGTTCGGATAGAATAATTGAAATATTGAGCACGCCTTCATCGAGCACAACAGCAAGTCCACCTGAATTCCGGACAATTGTTTTATAGCCCGCTTCGTGAAGCGGCGGCAACGCGTCATCGATATGCGGCAAACGGTGATCCTGGATGCCTAAGACGATTGTGTGATCATGCACCCATGTGCGGACGGTCGGCACGGTCATTTTCTGGCCGACGAGATGGCAAAGTGTATCATCCATTGCGAAGGACTCAAGGGCGGAGCGATTTATTGCAATCATCGATTCGTCGATGAAGCGCCATTTTGGTAATTGCAAATTAGACATTTCATTATCTCCCGGTTGTTAGATCAGTTTTTTTCCGCTATAAGCATACACCAGATCATGCCTGAGGAACAGTTATACACTTCTTGTCGATTATGTGAAGTTGGCGACTCAGAATCATGTTTTTGACTTCGTTGTGTTAGACTATGGGGAGAAGTAAATCAACGTATAAAGGAGTTTGAATTCATATGAACGAAGCAGCGATTACACTCGATGGCTGGTATGTATTACATGATTTCCGCACGATGGATTGGGCGTCTTGGAAGTTGATTTCAAAAGAGGAGCGTCAGCAAGCGGTTGATGAATTCATCGCTTATTTGGATAAATTACAGCAAGCCGATGATAATAAAACCGGTAGCCATGCATTTTACACGGTTGTGGGGCAAAAAGCGGACTTCATGTTGATGACGTTGCGCCCAACGATTGACGAATTGCAAGAGCTTGAAGCGGAATTCAATAAATTGACGATTGCAGACTATACGATTCCTGCGTATTCGTATGTTTCCGTTGTGGAATTGTCAAATTATCTTGCGGGTGAATCCAATGAGGATCCATACCAAAATCCGTATGTACGCGGACGTTTGTATCCGGAATTGCCACGTAGCCAGTACATTTGCTTCTACCCGATGGACAAGAAGCGTGATGGCGAGGATAACTGGTATATGCTCAGCATGGATGAGCGTAAGGCTATGATGCGTAGTCACGGGATGATTGGACGCGGCTATGCGGGCAAAGTGAAGCAGATCATTTCCGGTTCTGTCGGTTTCGATGATTTCGAATGGGGCGTTACGCTGTTTTCAGATGATGTGCTTCAGTTCAAGAAATTGGTTTATGAGATGCGTTTTGATGAAGTGAGTGCGCGTTATGGCGTATTCGGATCGTTCTTTATCGGGACGATGTTGGATGGAGATAAAAAAGCTTCATTTTTTACTGTTTGATTAAACGTGCAAGGAGCCGCCAATACTGGGGCTCCTTTTTATAATGTTGATTTCCGCTACAGGCGGACGCTTTCCGCCGGCATGGCTTCAGCCTCCTCACTACGCTTCGCTTCGTTGCGGGGTCTTCAGCTCATGCTTTTCCGGCAGGAGTCGCCGCCTTTCGCTTCAATCAACGGAGATCACTAATATAGGATACGAAAAGTCCATAAATCGTCTCAATCACGCATAAATTCACCTAAAAGTCCATAAATGTTTACAAAAACGCATAATTCCACAGAAATGTCCATAAACGCTCGTAAACACGCATAAACCACGATAGTGAATGAATTTTCATCCCCTTAAATAGCTTATAATATCCTCTTTCAAGTCATTTCCATTCCAAAACGTCAAAGCTGAGTCTTCACCGAGACGATTTACGAGATGTTCAACGTAGTCCGTGCCTAACAAATAGCCAATACGGTTATGGCCGAAATAGGAGCCTCCGGAAAGTCGGAACCATTCTTTTTCCTTCGCCATATCCCATTCTCCTATTAAGGCATCGTCTAAAAATCGTCGCTTCACTTCGGCTTTATTTTCCTCGTAGCATTTCACCCATGGTTCCCCGTCGTCATCATATGTAAAATAAATTGGTTCCGATAGACCCGGGACTGTCTGCTTGGATAAATACGTTGCAGCGCCTTCTGTGAAAAGCGTCGTCAAGCCGTGCATCCAATCGACTGTGGACCAATCCATACCTTGACGGGTTGCCATTGAAAAATGAGTGACATGTCCAATTTCGTGCGCGGCAATCACTTTTAGGTGGTCATGTTCTGGTGATAATTTTTCGACGGCAAAATAGATTTCCCTTCTGTTGTCCCTTGTCACGAATGCGTTTGAGCCGAATGTGCCGACAAGCATTTTATAACTCATCTCAACATCAAGATTATATTTCTTTTGATAAACCGCAGTCATCTCTTGAAGAATTGCCGGCAGACTTTCTGAAATGGAACGGATATCGTAAAATTTTTCATTATATTTCTTGAGTGCCGCTTGCAGGCGTTCCTCTGTTCTTGGGCAATGAATCGGAAAATAGTTTGCATAGACCCTTTCATGTTCATTTAAATACGCTTCCAACTCAGCAAATGTTTTATCTTCGCCCGCTCCCCAAAAATCAATGAAACTTGGTATATTATTTTCAATTCGCATGCAATCCCCCCTTCCCCTTAGTATACATGTATCCCAAGATAGATGACTACACAATTCACTGGATTCAGAACCCTCGTTTCAGAAAGGGTTGGGAAGTTTTTTGGTCATGAATGAAAGTAGTAAAGCATATGGTTTACCGAGGGGGTTATGCTGTGGCAGTTATAAAGTACACAGATAAGGAAGTTGACTTGCTTGCAAGGTTGATGCGCGCAGATGCAAAGGTGAAAGGCAGCTTGGTATGCTGATGGTTGGAAATGTCGGAGTCAACCGAGTGCGTGCTGACTGTTTGGATTTTAAAGATGTCCGGAACCTCTAACAAATGGTGTTTCAGCAACCCGTTCACTCTGGTTTTTCGAACCATCTGGCGATTGCCCTGTCCAATGGTACAATCAATGGAACACCGGAAGGTACAAAGCGCATTGCTTCTTTTCCCTAGTGCACAGGATTGTCCACAAGTTTAATCCAATTTCAAAATTGAAAGGATGAAAAAATGGTCCAATACTATTGGAATCCCGGTTTTCAGCAGCAATCTCCACAGTTTCAACCACAGTTTCAGTTTCAGAATCAAATGCCTGGTATGGTACCGCCTACAACAGTCCCAAGTACTGGTGGTAGGCCGCCTTTTGTCGAGCAATCGTATATAGAGAACATTCTTCGACTGAATAGAGGCAAGCCCGGCGTTTTCCACTTCTCGTTCGAGCATGCAATCGAAGCGGGAAAAAACACTTTAGCAATTCCCGGAGTAGTTGAAGCAGCCGGTCGTGATCACGTCATTTTAAGCACAGCTAGTGGCAAACGCTACTTGATGCCAATGATTTATTTTGACTATGCGGAGTTTAATGAAGAACTGAACTACTTTAATCAACAGCCTTGACCAATGAAAAAAGGTCTTCCGTTGCCTATTTCGGCAATGGAAGACTTCTTTTATTTTCAAGTATATGCCGGAATCTTTCCGGTTCATCCACCCGTAACGTAGTCGCAGTAAATTCCTTTTCCATTCCAAGGAATAATGTCGCCTTCAAAGGCCGGCTGAAATGGATGATGCAATGCGGCTTCACTTCTTCAAAATCACGGGCCATGAATTCGATCAATCCCTTTGATTTCAAATTATAGTGTTCCGCATCGAGACCCCAATCGATTTTTCCAATCGCATCATAAGGAATTTCCATGCGTTTCCCGAGTCCGAGGGATACTTGCATATGATTTTCATTCATCTTCAATGGGTTCAAGCGTACGGCTTGAATATCTGCAATGAAGTAAATGACTGTGTAAATATTCAAGATAAGCAATACGATGGAGAGTATCGCGGATTTCCCATGTAACCACCAATGGATACCAATCGTCTCGATAACAATTGCGTGAATAAGCATAATGTAAAACGCTAACAGACTTGTCTTCTGGTGCAATGAAAACATAATTTCCCCGACGGGCGGTTTCCGTTTCCAAGAGGCAAATGCGTAATAGAACATAAGTGATTCTGCCGCCACTATGGAAATGAGCGGGTGGGATGAAACTTTCTCTTTTACAAGTGCGGGGAACGCGAATAGGCTACTAACTTGATGCTCCTTTATTTCCTTGATAATTCTTGGTAGATGTTTAATTAACAGGAAAATCAGCCCGAGTTCAGCAAGTACGATTAGTCCTTCGACACCGATTGCTGCGTATGGGACGAATTTGAATGGCTCAAAATAGTTGATCGGAATGATGAATCTCGCAGCTATAAGCCCCATCACCATGAATGTGATAAATCGCTTCAAGCTGAAACCTTTCTTCCTTGTGAGCGATAGCATCAGTAGCGGCGCAACGATGGCGAGGTCCACTAACGAGCCGATGACGACTGCACGGGCGTTTTCTGGCATAGGGATTGCAGGTAGCCGATAGACAAAATAATTGCTGACAAGAACAAATAGCAATAGTCCAGCAAATAGGACTTGTTTTGAACGAAAACGGTTCAACACCATGGAAATTCCCCCTTTTTTATAGGATATCAAAAATGAGCGAGTGTATGTGTGAAGGTTTTGACAATTCATTGAAGATTGAGGGGGGATTGGACGCGGACTGCGCTTCTTTGAACGCGCCCCACCCCATTCCCACCCCATTCCCCGACGCGATTAAAAAAACGGTCTGAAGAATTTTAGTTCTTCAAACCGCTTCATTTCCTATATCATTTTCCAAATTTGATAGCTGCGATGATTAACATGATCCATCCAACAATGAATGCGACGCCGCCGATTGGAGTGATGGCGCCTAAAATGCCGATGCCAGATAGGCTGAGGACGTATAGGCTGCCGGAAAAGATGATGATGCCGGCTAATAGCAAGTAGCCTGCCCATGTCAGTTGGGTGGATGAGCCCATGAGTGACGGGCTCATGAGGATGCCAACTACAAGGAGGCCGATTGCGTGAAACATTTGGTATTGGACGGCTGTTTCCCAGACGGCTGAGATAATGTTCGGATAGCTTTTCTTTTAAGGCATGCGCGCCGAATGCACCGAATGCAACGGCAAGTGCTGCGTTAACAGCTCCTGCGATAATGAAGAACGGCATATTGTTTTCCTACTTTCTATCGTAAAGATAATTGCTCCATCTCTTATCATAGCTGTTTTGGCTTTTAATTAAAAATCAAAGATTGAGCCGCCGTTTGCGTCTTCCTCATCTAACGGCTTGCCTTCCAATGAAGAAAGTAACGGCTTATGGGAGATGGCCATTGTTCTTGGTGTGATGATTGGTTCTTCTTGACGCTCAGTATTAGTCTCGCCAAGCACGACTTGACATAGAGCCCTTACCGCCGTTAATGCTTCACGGACAGTTTGGTCGTCCTTTGCCGACTTTGCAAAGCTGAGCTGGCGTTCCATTTCCTCAATGATTCGTTCGTTTGTAATCATTGTTTTGCAACCCCTTTCTTCGGTTCATATTTCAAGCATTCCATTCCGGATGATCGCTTGACGACGATGGATGGGATTTCCCGCGTTTTGAATCCGTACGCTTTGCAGCCACGCGGGTTTTGCGGGTCCCATGTGACAAAGAAATATTGGCATTGAAAACAGTTCCCCGCCATTCGACCAACCTCTTTCACTTTACTTTACCACTTGGATCGACGAGTTAAAACTTCCTAATCGTATTGCACCAGTCCATCGGCTTTTCATTCCACTGTTTCAAGAACTGATTCGCCTTGGAGTATGGCCTGCTGCCAAAAAATCCACGGTTTGCACTAAGCGGACTTGGGTGGACGGATTCGATAATTGCATTTCGTGTTTCGTCGATCAGCTTCTTTTTCTCTTGCGCGGGTCGCCCCCATAGGATGAAAACGACTGGCTCTTCACGATTGGAAAGTTTCCGAATCACTTCGTCCGTAAAAAGATGCCAGCCACTTTTCCGATGGGAATGCGCCTCCCCTTCCCTCACTGTCAGAATGGTGTTGAGCATGAGCAAGCCCTGTTCCGCCCAGCCGGTAAGGGTTCCCGTTTCCGGAATGGCACAACCAATATCACTCTGCAATTCTTTGAACATATTCCGAAGGCTTGGCGGAATTTTGACAGTTGGCTTGACCGAGAAGCTGAGTCCGTGAGCTTGTCCAGGACCGTGGTATGGATCCTGCCCTAAAATCACGACTTTCACGTCTTCGAACGGCGTCAACTTGAATGCCGTCCACATATCTTTTATCGGAGGATACACGGCGTGGTTGGTGTATTCTTCTCTTAGGAAATCGCGAAGCTGCAAGTAATACGGTTTCTGAAATTCCTCCGTGAGGACTTCATCCCAATCGTTGCCGAATCTTTCCTCTGTCATGTTGTTCACTCCTTGAATTCGATTGTTACGTCGTATCCTGCGAATGAAAACATTTCCTTCAACGTCTTTTCAGCATTAAATTCCGCAGTTTTCAAAACTCCTTGGCCGGTTGCTTCCTCGAGGATGAGCGTCTTCGCCTCAGCAGCAAGTTCATAAGCTTCATCGATATTCGCCTTCGTGCGAAAAACCCCTTCGTACGAATAAACTTCAACTTCATCAAAGTAGATTTCAGCGCCGCCTAAAAAGATCGCTGGAGGCAAAAATAGTTTCGCAGTCTTATTCTTTTCATCTATAATTACATCTTTTTCGGCTAATTTGGACATGTCGACGCCAGCTTTAACGGACCCCGGAATGACAACAAGCAGCTGTCGTTTTGTTCCTGGCAAATTCATCCCGATGCTTTGTCCAAACAACTGGTTGTCTTGACGCTCGACGATGACTTTCGTAAAGGCTTCCGCAGTCGCCATTTCATTCAGATCCATTATCTGTTCAAGGAAAACGCCTTTCTGTTCCGTGAAGGTGCTACCTTGCTTCAAGAATTGGAAAGCGATAAAAGGTACAGAGATGAAGGCAAGGAGCAGAATGACCGCGATTAAGATTATTGACCGTTTCCAGCCAAACAAAAGCATTTTGGTTACTCGCCACAAACTGACGGTGGATTTGGGTCTCGGTTTGGTTTTCCTGCCGAGCGCCTCTTCCACTGTCACCGCACTTTCGGCTTCGGATGCTTTGAGTTCCTTTAATAACCTTTCAATCTCTTGCAGTTTCTTCTTATCTTCCATACCCTCACTCCCCTTCTTTCGACATTTTATCTATGAGATTCGCTATTAAGTTGTACGTATAGCCTATCGAAAAGTTCCCAAGCAAACAATAGATAGACTTGAATAAATTCTTAATACGACTTTAATCTTCAATCTCCGACAATTGTATTTATTCTTTATTTTGATTACTATTAAGGATGGAGTTAGTGAACAGGAGGAGATTTAAACCATGACTATGAAGAAGACACTTACAATTGCAGGTACCGATACATCAGGCGGCGCGGAATCCAAGCCGACCTTAAAACATTCCAAGAGCATGGCACATATGGCATGACGGCCTTGACAGTCGTCGTGACGATGGACCCCGATAATAATTGGAGCCATGGAGTTTACTCACTTCCGATCGACGTTTTGAAGGCGCAACTCAAAACAGCACTTTCGACAGGAATTGACGCGATAAAAACTGGAATGCTTAGTACGGAGGAAGTCATCGAAACTGCTGGGGAAGCTATTGCTGAATCCGGTCTTGACCATGTCGTGATCGACCCGGTAATGGTATGTAAAGGTGAGGATGAAGTTCTGAATCCAGGAACAGTTGACGCGATGGTAGAGTTTTTGCTACCGAAAGCGGAAATCGTTACACCAAACTTGTTCGAAGCAGGCCAACTTGCGGGCATGAAAACACCGTCTACAATTGAGCAAATGAAGTCCGTCGCTGAAAAGATTCATTCATTAGGCGCACGCAATGTCGTGATCAAAGGCGGAAAGCAGCTTCAGCATGATAAAGCTGCGGACCTTTTCTATGACGGCAAGACGTTTACATTGCTTGAAGCCGAAAAGACAGAAACTCACTATAACCACGGCGCTGGCTGCACTTTCGCAGCTGCGATCACAGCGAATCTTGCGAACGGTCTAAATGTGCGAGAAGCCGTCATCGAAGCGAAGAAATTCGTTACCGCTGCGATTGCAAACGGTTGGAAGTTGAACGAATACGTCGGTCCGGTTATGCACGGCGCTGCTAAACGAGTAGGTACACAGGAGATTACGGCTACGGAGATATAATGTGTAAAGGTTAGAAGCGGTAGTACTCTTCTAACCTTTTTGATTCATTTAGCTACAAGCCCTTCAGTGCCTGTCGAGGCTAAACGCCGCCTTCCGCTTTTGTTACATCCAGCTACAGGCGGCAACCTCTCGGGTCACTTCGGTCTTGAAAGAAAAGGCAAAGAACGCCTTTTTTTCAAGCCCTTCAGTGCCTGTCGAGGCTAAACGCCGCCTTCCGCTTTTGTAACAAGCACCTAAAATGCATTCACTAAAGCTTTTCTATATACTGAAACTATCCGTATTTTTTGTATGAAGGAGGATGAATTAATGGAAATCGTGAAACCGGATCATTTACAGGAACTACTTGATACATTTGCGAATAAAGACGTCTATATCCATTTGGAGACGACGAATGGCGCATATGCTGCCCATTTAAAAGAAGGATTCTTCAACGCAGGGGCTTTTATTCGAAATGTTGTTGTCAAATACGAGCTTGGCAAAGTGGCGGGCGAATCGCCGCATCGCGTTGGGTTGAAGCTTCCTTCGGGATGGATTTATGCGCAAGGCATTACACCTATACAGTCGATGAGCATGATCGGCTTCTCATGTGCGGACTCGATCCCGATGGAAAGCTTGCGGTTGCGCTCGAAATAAGCGAAACACCTTTTACATATTAAGCTATTGCCGTAACGAACAGGAGGCTTTTCGATGATTAAAGAAGAACGCCATGTACTTGTCATTTTCCCACACCCGGATGACGAAGCTTTCGGCGTGTCGGGCACGATTTCTACCTATATTGAAATGGGAGTTCCCGTCACCTATGCTTGTCTTACCCTTGGTGAAATGGGACGAAATCTTGGCAACCCACCAATTGCGAACCGCGAGACATTGCCGCAAATCCGTAAAAAGAATTGCAAAATGCTGCGGCTTCGATGGGGTTAACTGATCTCCGAATGATGGGATTACGTGATAAGACGATTGAATTTGAGGATGATGAAAAAATGATCCAGCTTGTAACCGATTTGATCGAGGATACTAATCCATCCGTTATCATTTCATTCTACCCTGGACTATCCGTCCATCCGGACCATGACGCAACAGGACGTGCAGTCGTCCGCGCTGTCAGAAGGATGTCGGAATCCGAGCGTCCAAAACTGTATACGATTGCATTTTCGAAAAATACAGCCGAAGTTTTAGGAGAACCGGACATTATCCATAATGTCGAGGCGGCGGCTCAGAAGAAACTCAACACGCTTAATTCACATGCGTCACAAACCGTTTGGATGATGCGTGATATGGAAAAGCGTTTGGCTGAAAAAGATCCCGATGCATTAAAATGGCTGCATACCGAACGATTTTTCACTTATAAGTGGGATAAGGATTTTGAATAAAAATAGAATTTCCCCAAGCTCCGAGTTCATCGGGGCTTTTTTTTAGCCATCTCGGAAAACTGAAAAGTGAAACTTTACTATACTATATTTACAAATGAGGCTTAACCCTTTACTATGTATAAATATACATTAACTACGAGAATTTATTCATAAGGAGAGACGCAGATTTGAAAAAGCATAGTATATCCACCTTTCTCTACTTTTTAATCCCTTCCATTCTTGGAATTGTCCTATTCATGATCCCATTGAAGTTCGGTGAAGAATGGAAAGTGCCAATCGCAAAATTTGCTGCTACTTTATCGGGTTGGTTGGAACCAGCGATGCCGATGACAGCAATGATTATTATTATAATCGCAGCAGTCGGGTCATTGATTTATTCATTCATCCCGCGTAACAGCTCTAAACCAACGTTAATGGAAAGCTTGTTTAAAGTAACGCCATTTTGGACGATTACACGTATCATTGGTGCCATTTTCGCTATTATGGTCACATTCAAAATCGGTCCAGAAATCATTTGGAATGAAAATACAGGGGGCTTGCTTCTTGCGCCGGATGGCCTTGTTTCATTCTTATTCACGATTTTCTTATTCGCTGGTCTTTTATTGCCACTACTATTGAACTTCGGTCTTTTGGAGTTTTTCGGCACGATGATGGTAAAGATCATGCGCCCATTATTCAAATTGCCTGGTCGTTCTTCGATTGACGCGCTTGCATCATGGATCGGAGATGGAACAATTGGTGTTTTACTGACGAGCAAACAGTATGAAGATGGCCATTATACGCAAAGGGAAGCGTCGATTATCGCGACAACTTTCTCTGTCGTTTCCATTACGTTTTCACTTGTAATCATCGATACAGTCGGTATGTCGAATTATTTCCTTCCGTTTTACGGTACAGTTCTTTTGACGGGTGTAATTTTGGCATTGATCATGCCGCGTATTTATCCGTTAAGAGGAAAGAAATCAGAGTATATTGATGGTCGGAAGTATACCGGGGACGAAGAAAAACTTCCTGAAGGGTATAATGTTTTCAATCACGGCCTTGAAAATGCATTGGACACGGCTTCGAAAAACCGTTCCATCGGAAGGATTTTCACAGATGGAATGCGCAATGTTTTGGACATGTGGATCGGTGTCGCGCCAGTTGTAATGGCGTTCGGTACGGTTGCTCTTGTGCTTGCTGAATATACAGGTGTATTCACCTTTTTAGGAAAGCCGTTTGAACCGATTTTATCCATTCTTGGAATTCCTGAAGCGGCTGAGGCTGCACAAATGATGGTTGTTGGATTCGCGGATATGTTCTTGCCTGTCATTTTAGCAGAAGGCGTCATCACGTCCCAGATTACATTGTTCACAATTGCGACGGTTTCTGTTGTCCAGTTGATTTACATGTCTGAGGTTGGTGGTTTGATTTTAGGCACGAAGATTCCGATCAACTTCTTGGATTTAATTATCATTTTCCTACTACGTACACTCATCGCCCTGCCAATCGTTGCAGGCGTTGCACATTTGTTGTTTTAATAAATAAAATATTAAATGTTGATTTCCGTTTCGGCGGACGCTTTCCGCGGGCACGGCTTCAGCCAATCGAACCACGAAGAGTTCGATTTGCCGTATTTCTGCGGCTTTTGCAGAAATTAAGGCAGCCGTTAACTAATCCCTGCTCGTAACGCTACGCTTTCGCTGGAGTCGCCGCCCTACACTTCAATCAACAGAGATTCCATAATACTAAAACATACTATCTAATAAGACCGCTGATCCTTTATCTGGATTAGCGGTCTTTTACTATTACTTATTCAATTTTATTTTCAATTGTTTAAGCATGTCTTCGGTCATTGCGTCTAAATCATATTTCGCTTTAAAGCCCCATTCTGCCGTGGCTGCTGATGGGTCGATGCTATCGGGCCAGCTGTCGGCGATTGCTTGGCGGACCGGGTCGACTTCATAGGAAATTTTGAAGTCTGGAATATGTTTTTGGATAGATGCAGCGATTTCACTTGGTTCGAAGCTCATCGCGGTTACGTTGAACGCATTGCGGTGCACCAATTTCGCTGGATCTGCTTCCATCAAGTCGACGATGGCCTGCAAGGCATCTGGCATATACATCATATCCATATAAGTGCCTTCCGCGATGAAGGATGTGTACTTCCCTACTTCAATCGCCTTGTAATAAATGTCCACTGCGTAATCGGTCGTTCCTCCGCCTGGCTGCGCAACGTAGGAGATTAATCCTGGGAAGCGGACACCGCGTGTGTCAACTCCGAATCGCGTGTAGTAATAATCGCAAAGCAATTCGCCTGAGACTTTATTGACACCGTACATTGTTGTCGGGCGCTGCAATGTGTCCTGAGGTGTGTTTGCTTTGGGGGTGGAAGGACCGAATGCGCCGATTGAGCTTGGCGTGAAAAACTGCATATTTAGTTCACGTGCCACTTCAAGTGCATTCACGAGTCCGCCCATATTGAGATTCCAAGCAAACAAAGGTTGTTTTTCTGCTGTTGCAGATAAAAGCGCAGCCATATGCATGATTGTGTCTGCACCAAAATCCTTTGCGATTTCATGCATTTTCTTTCCATCCGTTACGTCCAAAATTTCAAACGGTCCCGTAACCGATTGTTCCGGCTGGCGGATATCCGTGGATAAAACGTTTTCTTCACCGTATTCTTTCTGTAACTTGGCAATCAATTCCGAACCGATTTGTCCAAGCGCTCCAGTCACCATAATTTTTTTCAACCCATACTCCTCCTTGCGATCATTTGTACTTTTGGGAAGGACACTCTTTTTCGATGTAACTTCGAAACACTTTACTATCAATATAAAAAGATTATATTATGTTCATCTCGAAAACACAATAATGGTTCTCTTATCTTAATCTTTTCCTCTGACTTTTCTGTTATACTTAAGTAAAAAATGTTGAGGTGTGCAATGTTCAGTAAATATATGAATTTTATTCTTGTCATAGTTGCAGGCGCCCTTTTGACTGTGGCTTTGTTTGCTTCAGGCTTGCAGATGTGGCTTGTATTCACGTTGGTCATGATTTTTACTTTCGTTTTAACGATGGGTTATCCTTTCTATATCATTTACAAATCGAAAAGTTTGAAACTGATTGACCAGTATCTCACCAATCATAGGAATAAACCGATTTTCGGATATGCCCATGCACTTGCACATGGGACAGACGAGGAAATAATTACTCAGCTGAATAAAATACTAAAATCATATGCGAATGCGGAAGTACAAGAAATATATAAAGCCAATTTGTTAGTCTTTCAAAAGAATTGGAGAGGTTTGATTGACTTCTCGAAAACGATGGAGAATGTTGCATACCGTGATTATTATGCTGGAATCGGATATACGATGAGTAATAATATGGGGAAAGCCACCGAGTATTCCCAGAAACTCCGAACTCCTTGGTTGGTACATTCCATGAAGGCAGTTATTGCCATGAAGCAAAAAAAGCAGGATCAATTTTTGACTGAGACACGGCTTGCAACTAAGAGTGCGCTTGGTATGCAGCGATATGTCATTCATCATTTGCTGAATCGAATGGCTGAAGGTGTCTTTTCTACGAAGGAAGGGTGAGGATATTTCCCCTCACGCAAAAAAAATCCCATCTTTTACGAGATGGGATTTCTTTTTATCAATTAACTAACTGATTTTACAAATAGTTTACCTTCATCCAAAGAACATTCAAGCTGTCCCCTTGCCTCAAGATCCTTCACAATTTCTTCCATATACCAGTGGTTATTGCCATCAAGTAGCGATAATCTTCCCGCTGACCTTCTTGCAAGCTCCTCATACGAAAGAATCCCCGCTTCACGAATGATGGTAAGTATCACCTTTTTCACTCTGTCATATCGGAACTTCACAATCGTCACGCCCTCTTTACCGTTCAATTGCAATAGCTGGACGCTCTCGTTATATCGCATATGCTTCACCTTTCCGGACTATATTTCTACTCATCTATTACCCTTTTCAACCGATTTTAATCACTTTATTGACGAAAACAAAAAAACTGCCGCATCGGCAATCTTTCGCCGATACGACAGTCATCCTAGTCTATTATGAAATTACGCCCAATTCCTTGCCTACCTTTTCATAAATTACAAGTGCTTCATCGAGCATTTCCTTCGTGTGTGCAGCAGTCGGCATATTGCGGACGCGGCCGGCGCCCTTTGCAACAGTCGGGAATACAATCGATTTCGCGTAAACGCCTTCCTCAATCAATCGCATAGAGAATTGCTGTGTTAGCTTCTCATCACCGATAATGCATGGCGTAATCGGCGTTTCGGACACGCCAATGTTGAATCCAAGCTTCTTCAAGCCGTCCTTCAAGTAATTGCCGTTCTCCCATAACTTATCACACAGCTCAGTCGACTCCATAATTTTATCCAACGCACCCATGATTGCTGCAACATCGCCTGCCGGCATTGCAGTTGAGAACAGGAATGGACGGGAGCGCACTTTCAGCCAGTCGATCAATTCCTGCGTTCCAGCGACATAACCGCCGACAACACCTATCGCCTTCGACAATGTGCCGATTTGGAAATCGATCTCCTTTTCAAGTCCGAAATGTTTCACTGTTCCTTTTCCTTTACCAAGGACACCTGATCCATGCGCATCGTCAACATACGTTATCAAGTCGAATTCCTTAGCGATTTCCACGATTTCCGGAAGCTTCGCAATATCGCCGTCCATTGAGAAGACACCATCAGTAATGTACATGACCTTGCCATACTGGCCGGATTCTGTCGCTTCTTTCGCCTTAGCGCGAAGGTCGTCCATATCTTGGTGGTTAACGCGAATGATTTTCGCGCCGGATAGACGGCAGCCGTCGATGATTGAAGCGTGGTTTAATTCATCTGAAAGAATGGCGTCTTGTTTATTCATAACAGCTGAAATCGCAGCCATATTACAGTTGAATCCTGATTGATAAGAGATTGCTGCTTCTGTCCCTTTAAATTCTGCAAGCTTTTTCTCAAGCTCAACGTGGATATCAAGCGTTCCGTTGATGGTACGTACTGCACCTGCACCTACGCCGTATTTTTCAGTAGCTGCAATTGCGAGCTTTTTCAAATCTTCGTCAGTCGCCAAACCTAAATAGTTATTCGAGGATAGATTGATCAATTCTTTCCCTTTGATCTTGATAATCGGGCCATTTGGACCTTCTACTGGGTCGATTTCATTGTAGAGACCTTGGTCGCGTAATTCCTGTAAATTTTCTTTTAAAAATGAATCGAGGACTTTTGACAAATTGATCTTCCTTTCAAACGGGTTATGCCCCCATTTTAGCATATAGGGGCGCAACTCGCAGAACGAACTATTTACTCGTCAATCCACTCAGATAATAGTTGGGCCTTTTCATCGAATTTATTCCTCAAAATCGCTTTATCCATCACTTGCCGTAGCCTTCCCTCAGATTGTGCGAAGGCATGCATATAACCCGTTCCATCCATTATTTTCTCTTTATATCTTCCGCTGATCTCACGGATTTTTTCTTCAGCCGCCTCATCTTCAACGCACAAGGACACAAGATCCAAAATTTCGTCCGTCGGCCCTTCAGGATCGTAGTCATGGGGCTGGGTTGCATCGAATAGGCAAACCGACAATTCCGGCAATAACACGAGGTCCACACTTCTTGGATCCAATCCACACCATCCATAGAGAACGTCAATCCCTCTTCGTTCCGCCTCTTTGCCAAGCGCCTTGAGCATCGTCGATTTCCCTGTTCCCGACAATCCCTTCATGAGAATCCGGCGCTTCATCTTATTAGTGATGGATGGCAGATAATCGCGAGATCCCCCAATAGATAGCGAGCCTGCTATCCGGTGGGAAACGGTCGATTTCTTATGAAGTTTCATCGTACCGAAAAGCTCCTTTTTCAACGACTCTATCAAGTTCTCATGTTCTTTCCACATCATTCTGTTGATGTTCACTTTCTCCCAATCATCGTGGATCAGCAATGCATTTTTCATAGATTGAAGCATTTTCGAAAGCACTTCATCCGATTCTTGGGCGATGGCAGTCATTTCAGCCTTTTGCGCCTCAAGTTTCTTTGTATCGAATGCATCATAGAAGCTGATGACATGATGTCGGCCACCTAACTCGGTCGGTTCCAATGAAACCGGATGGGATGCCTGTATGATGAATAAACTGAGATCCCTGACAAAAATGGCTTCCGTATTGTCCGGCTCCACCGGATTATTGAAACGATCTACATCATATCCCCGTTTAAGAAAATGTCCCGCAGCTTGTTTCAATAAATTCGAAATGGCATTTGTCGGAGGCGCCTTTAAAAACACCGTCTTTTCCGAAGTTGCGATCAATGTCTCATATTTATGTGCAATTCCGCGCCCCGTATAGGCTGTCCCCATGTATTCCGTGATTGTACCGTATATGATAACCATCCTTTCTTTTCGGTTACTTGTTACATACGTCTACCATATGCCCAAAGAATAAAAAAAAGCACGGCTTGTCTGCGCGTGCTTTCAAAACATTTTTTTTACAATTAATTCTTGCTTCCAACGGCTGTGTGTTCGACGGTTTCATTCATATCGACATGCTTTGGCACATTTTCACCGATTTCTTTAGTTGGATGGACGGTTGATTGGACCAATCCCATAATTTGAGCTTCATCCGCTCCGCCAACTTCGCTAATAGCTTTCGGCATTGAGGCAGCGAATAATGAACGATTTGGCCAATCAAAAGCGCGATGATCACCGTTCCAATTCCTACAGGACCACCTAATAACCAGCCTGCAATTGCAACAATCACTTCAATTGATGTCCGCACTTTTTTGATGCTGAATCCAAGCTTTTCGGAAAAAATGAGCATCAGGCTATCACGAGGTCCAGCCCCTAAATTAGGCGCAACATAAATACCGACCCCGTAAGCCATAACTACAATTCCAAGTGTGAAAATGATCACTTGGCCCGTCATCGAGCTAATGTCTGGAATTAACCAATTGAATAAATCGATAAATAGACCAATGAGCAGCAAATTCAGCCATGTGCCAAATTTCGGCCACTGTCTTAGGACAGCCGCCGTCGCTACGACGATGATAATACTCAAAATGATTCCCCATGTACCGATCGACAATTCGAAATTCCGGTATAATCCAATATGCAGGACATCCCAAGGGCCAACGCCAAGACGTTGCCCTTTAATAGTCATCGTAATGCCTAACGATAAAATCATCATTCCGACTACGAAGGAAGCCCATCTCCAAACAATTATTTTTCTCATCTACATTCTTCTTTCCCAGCCATTCAAATTTCGAATGGTATTTTCAAAAAATCTATTCTTTAACGATATCCCCAAACGATGCGTCAACTACCCTCGCAAGGTCCGTCGGTGCCAACTTCATCTGCAAGCCAGGCCTGCCGGCACTCACAATCATAACATCAAGTCCTTCAGCCGATGCGTCGATCACAGTCGGATATTTTTTCTTCATACCAACTGCCGAACAACCACCACGGACGTATCCCGTCTCCTTCGTCAAATCCTTCAACGGCAACATATCTAACTTTTTCACACCGACAGATTTCGCCGCCTTCTTCAAATCAAGTTCATCCGCCACCGGAATGATGAAAACGAATAATTCCCGCGGGTTAGCTATCGCGACAAGCGTCTTGAATACTAAATCCACCGATTGCCCCGTCTTCTCCGCCACCGACACGCCATCCAACTGGCCATCATGAATATCATATTCCATCAAATCGTGGGCGACCCGCTCACTCTCCAAAATCCGAACCGCATTCGTCTTCTTCTGCTTCGCCATTGCCCCACATCCTTCGGAAATAAATCATGAATCCCATACCTCATCCCAAATACGCATAAATTCCTCGAATCACGCATAAACCAGCACGAACACGCATAAATCCCCTCATTCACGCATAACTCGCCACAATCACTCATAAATCCGCGAATTCACGCATAATCCCCCACAAACACGCATAAATCACAAAATCACTTCTCAAACATCTTCTTCAAAGCATCCGCCATCGCCGTATTCACCGGCTCATCCTGCTTCTTCAAATACTTTTGCACATCACGCTTATCAGCTTTCTTACCACCAGAATTTGAACGACGCTTTTCGAAGGCAGAGAGCTTTTCTCGATGTCCGCACTTACATACGAAGATGCGGCCGTCCCCTTCCCCGCGCAACTCAAGCTTCTTCTTACAATTTGGGCAGCGTGCATTCGTCAATTGAGAGACATTACGACGGTGGCCGCACTCACGATCTTGGCAGACAAGCATTTTTCCACGTTTGCCATTCACTTCAAGCAATGGCTTTCCGCAATCCGGACACATTTTCCCAGTGACATTATCATGTTTGAACTTCTTGTCATCCGTTTTGATTTCACTAACTGTCTTCCTTGAGAATGCCACCATATCTTTCATGAAAGCTGACTTTTTCATTTTCCCATTGGCGATTTTCGTCAGGCTCTGCTCCCATTCTGCTGTCAAAGCAGGTGATTTCAAATCATCCGGCACAAGCTCTAAAAGCTGTCTGCCCTTCGAAGTCGTGTAGATGTCATTCCCTTTCTTCTCGATGACAAATGAGCTGAACAGCTTTTCGATGATGTCTGCACGTGTCGCGACAGTACCTAATCCACCTGTATCGCCAAGTGTTTTGATCAGATCTTTTGATTCCCCCGCCATGAATTGAGAAGGATTTTCCATCGCAGCTAATAATGTTCCTTCATTGAAACGGGCCGGCGGTTTTGTCTGCCCATCCGTCATGACGATTGCCCGGATTTTCACTTCGTCGCCTTTCGTAAATGCAGGCAAACGGTCGGTGTCTTCCTCTTCTTCATCCGTGGAATAAACTGCCTTCCACCCTTCATCCGTAACTGTCCGCCCTTTTGCCTTGAACAGTTCCCCGCCTACTTCAAGCTCAGCAGTCACTTGCTCATAGCGGAATGGACCGAAAAAGACTGCAAGGAAGCGTTTTACAATCAAGTCATATAAACGCTGTTCCTTATCAGATAAGTTTTGATAAATCGGAGTTTCCTCTGTCGGGATAATCGCATGGTGATCCGAAAACCCGCTTATCGTCTATGACGCCCTTCTGCGGCTTCACAGCTCCTGAGCGCAACAGTACATTTACAGATTTCCTGTACGGCCCGATGTCGACCGCTTTTATGCGTTCCTTCAACGTATCTGCCATATCTGATGTCAAATGCTTGGAATCGGTTCGTGGATACGTCACCGCTTTATGTCTTTCGTATAGATTTTGCAACGTCGACAAGGTTTCTTTCGCGGACCAGCTCCAGCGTCTATGTGCTTCTTTCTGCAATTCCGTCAAATCGAATAAAGGAGGGGCCGGTTGCTGCTTCGGCGTCGTTTTCACATCTTTCACCTTTCCGGAATGAACTCCATCAAGACGAGTTAGTAATTTCTCAATCAATTCTTTATTGAACGACTGTGTTTGACCTGCTTTATCGGACCATGTGAATCTTGCAGTTTCCGTCAATGCCTGCAATCCATAAAAGAATCTCGGCTTGAATTCACGGATATGCCTTTCCCGTTCTGCAATCATCGCAAGTGTCGGTGTCTGTACACGACCCGTCGATAATTGTGCATTGTATTTCACTGTAAGTGCACGCGTCGCGTTAATACCTACAACCCAGTCCGCTTCTGCACGGGCAACCGCTGCTTCATATAAATTTTCGTATTGGCGACCGTCCTTCAAATTATTGAATCCGTCTTTAATCGCCTTATCCGTCACGGATGAAATCCAAAGGCGCTTCACTGGCTTGCGATTCTTCGTCATTTCGAGTATCCAGCGCGCAACAAGCTCCCCTTCACGTCCAGCATCCGTCGCGATGATAACTTCCGTAACATCATTCCGTCGCAACTGTGCTTTGACCGCGTTGAATTGCTTCGATGTTTGTTTGATTGGCGTTAGTTTAAACGGTTCAGGAATAATCGGCAAATACTCCATCTTCCATTCCTTGTATTCATTGCCGTATCCTTCAGGATCTGCATGTGTCACAAGATGACCAAGCGCCCATGTGACGATATATTTTTGACCTTCCAAGAAGCCATTTCCTTTTTTATTACAGCCTAATACCCGCGCAATATCCCGCGCCACGGATGGTTTTTCGGCTAATACAACTGATTTGGACATTGATAAATCCCCTTTCTACTTAACACGATTATACGTGAGAAGCCCCTATACGTCATTGTAGGCGCCCTAAAAACAAAAGCGCAGGGCGCCCGGCTTAGGGGCGACGGGCATAAGGCGAAGATGCGGCGTGGCCGCTTTTTGCCACAGAGCGGCTTTGACTTATGACCCAAGCGCCTGGCGCCCGGAGTCTGAACAAAAAACCTGTCGCACACCTCGAAAGGGCGACAGGTTTTATATATTTCAATCGTTATCCAATGTATCTTTGCACAAATCCTTACTCATTTCCCCGTACTTCCCGAAAACCCTTACCATTTCACGTAATCGATTATTCACATCTTCATCGATAATACGATTGTCTTCATCGAAATGGTCGTATTGTGTGTACACATAATTCGGTGTCACAAGGGAACGGAAGTAATCTAAGATTGGTTTCAATTGATTTTCAACAACAAGATGATGTTGGTGAGTGCCGCCATTCGCAACAATGGAAACCGGTTTGTACCGCATGGCATGTGGATGAAGCATATCAAAGGCATTTTTCAAAACGCCTGGAATGGATCCTTGAAAGATAGGTGTTGAAATGATGTAAGCATCCGCTTTTTCGAATTTCTGAACCAACTTTTGCATATCTTCGTTATATTGTTCCAATGGACGACCGTCCACGAATTGATGTTCATAATCTGCAAAGTCCATCCGTTCAATTTCGTATTCATTACCCGTTTCTTTCATATACTTTTCGACCGCGTCGAGTACCGCGCCGGTTTTGCTACCTATAATGGTCCCGTCCACAAACAAAACTTTCACAGGGCATCCTCCTTATAGCTGTTCTCCATCGTTCATCGTACCATAGACATGGAGACATTTACTTGAAACAAGCTTACTTGACTATTTTCGTCGAAGCCGGTGCTGCACCTGGAATATTTCGTTTCCCTACGGAAGGTTCTTCAATGAATTTTTCTTCCAATTGTTCATACGGGATTGATCTGTCCAGAGATTCCATACCCAGCCGTTCCTTGACTCGCTCAATTGTCTTTGCAGGAGATGTGCGCAATGATTGCATCCCCTGCTGTCGCTTGCAACTCAACTTTCGGCGTGTAGAATTCAATTGAACCATCCGCACGCAAGATATATAGAAGAATCGACTTATCATCGCGTTCCCGTAAATATTGTGTATAACTGTATTGCTTCGTGATCATCGTCTTTCGGATTACGTGCCCCGCATGCATCCTCTCCTCGAGGGCATAGATCGATATGGAAGGCGAAAAGAGTTTTTGTCCGCCAGTTATTTTGAATGCCTCCAAGTCTTTTTCTACATGGAAGGCCGTTTGGAATAAATGCTGGCGCCCTAAGTCCGGTGCAAAATCCGCGCAAATATGTGCGTTATACGTATCCCTCTTTGTCATAGCAAGCATATATCGATAAGGCGTCAAATCTAGATGGTATTCAATCTGTTCAGAAAGGATATCGCCAACATAACTATTCAGTCCACGCTTTCTTGCCTCCGCGAGTGCCGCCCAGCCCTGATCGACAAGAAGGACTTCATTGTTAGTGTCCCTAATTGATTCAGCAAGTGCAGCAGAAAAACGTGAACCTCCTATTATTGCAACACCCGACTCTTCGGTAGTCGTCAAATTCAACTTTTTCGCAATGAAGCCAATCGAAAAACCATGAAGAACAACCGTGAAAAAGACGAGCGCGAACGTCAATGCAGTTAATAACTCGGCGTCTTTGTAACCATTGTTGAGAAGAATTGTTGCAAAGTAACTGGACACAGTCAAGGCGACAATCCCTCTTGGTGCAATCCACCCTATCAGCAATTTCTCACGGAAATTGAGATCCGTACCTATTGTAGAAATCCAAATCGATAAAGGACGAACTACGAAAAGCATTGCAGCGACATACGTAATAATTGCCGGATTGAAGATTTCAATCAGGATTTTCGGATCAAGTGAAGCAGTAAGCATGACGAAAATTCCTGAAATGAGAAGCACCGATATATTCTCCTTGAAATGGCGAACATCATTCAACGTCGTCAGGCGCATATTCGCCATCTTCATTCCCATTGCTGTAACAGCAAGCAATCCTGTTCATGCATGATTTCATCCGAGAAGACGAAAGTGAACAGGACAACGACAAACAGAATCGGCGCCTTCAAATACTCCGGTATACTTCCCCGCTCGAACGAATTTCCAATGATTAGGGCGGCAAGCCACCCGATGAACACTGCAAATGCGGATGCAGCAAAGAATAATAATAATGATTTTAGTGTAACTTCGCTATTGATGAATTTAATAAATTCAAACGCAAAGACCGCAAGCAATGCGCCGAAAGGATCGACGACAATCCCTTCCCATTTCAATATCGCGGCGGGACGCGGCTTCAACTTCGCCTGTCTAAGCAACGGAAGGATAACCGTCGGTCCCGTGACGATGAATAAACCACCTATGATAAAGGCGACTTCCCAAGATAGTCCGGCCAAAAAATGTGCTGCAAGTGATCCGGCTATCCATGCAATGAAAGCGCCAATGGTCACAATCCTACCGACCGGTTTGCTGAACCCCCTAATTTCCCGAACATCCAAGTTCAAGCTACCTTCAAATAAGATAATCGCAACAGCAAATGTAATAATCGGGCCAAACAGATCCCCCATCGTTTCCTGTGGATTAATTAACCCGAAAATCGGTCCAACAAGCAGGCCCGCGAGAGACATGACTACAATTGCAGGCATTCTATATTTCCACGCAACCCATTGCGAAAGGATTCCCAACAAAATGACAAGCATCAAGTCAAATAATAATGATTCGAACACGGAAATTCCCCCTGTCCTTTTAAGAATATGTGTTAGTTTATCACAATTCCACTTCCAATCCACACATTTGTACATAACTCCTTTTTTAGAATCATAGGGTTAAAAGAAGAGTAGTTGATTGATAGGTAAGAAAGGGTGATTCCGATAGAAAATTCAAAGAAGAAAACCGTTGCATTCTACATTGCAAGGGCCGACGGGAAAGGCTCTTATCCCACAAGACGGGCTACTATACTTGCCCAAGCTATCGCAAAAGAAGTGAACGTCCTATTCATAGTAGGTGAAAATTCTCCCTACCGTCTGATGAATTCAAATCGATTATTGTCGGTAAAAAGTCCAACCTGTTACAAGTTTTAACATTCATCCAACCTGATCTGCTTATCCGAGATTCCGGTTCGACGATTTCAGAAGAAGTGGAGAAAATACAGGAAGTTGTTCCATCCATCCTGCATTTTGATGATTTGGGGATGGTGGAAAACAGGCGGATTTTGTAATCCAAACCCTTTTGGACGATTCTATTGAAGAAGTGCCGGAACATTATGTGAGAGATCGCCAGCTTTTCATCGCAGACCCGTCCATGCATAAATTCGAGAAACATGGACTTAAAAAAGAGCCTCCGGGACCCCTCCCTCATCTTGTCATCTCGTTCGGAGAGGAGGATGAAGGAAACCTGACATTCAGGGCATTGCGCCACGTTTCTCAGCTACAGATTCCATTGAAAGTGACCGTCCTTGTTGGGGAAAGGTATCCGCATGATGTAAGCACTCTTCGTATGATGGCGCTCGGCAGGCGAAACACAATTGTCCAGCAACCTCCTTATGACCTACCGGAAATTTATGCGAATGCAGACGTCGTTTTATGCGCGTCGGGCTATATGCCGTATGAAATAGCGGTGATCGGCATTCCATGTATCATACTTTCGCAGAGTGATTTTGAGGTGGGACTGACATTTCCAAAAGAACAGCACGGCTTCGTCCATCTTGGCCTTGGACGGAAAGTGAAACAATCGAATCTACTCAATGCAATCATGGAACCCCTGCTACATGAGCCTTTAAGGAAACGGGCCATCGAACGCCAACTCTCCCTCAATCTTGGAGGAGGATTGGACACGATTTTAGAGACAATCTTCTATCTAGTAGAACATCCAAAACGCGGAGTAGGCGGAAAAACAATGTCCGATATGCTAAACTAAAGGAAAACGATTGGAGTAATATTTATGAATAAACGTCAGATCGAATCGGCAATTGCCGAATTGAAAATGGACTATATTAGCCTTCAAGGCGATGTGGAGAAATTGGAATCGACAGGACATGCAGACTCCGTCCATAAAGCGGAGCAACGGTTAGCCGTGATGGAAGAAAAATTGGCTTTGTTGAATAAACAACTTGTAGAGCTCTCTGAATGACAAAATGGCTGTCCACGGATAGATGATTCTATTCGTGGACAGCCATTTTCGTGATCCGAAGCCAGCGTATGGGAACTCTTCGTGATTTTACAGGAAGTCGATAACGTTCTATGGGAACTCATCGCGATTCTACGGGAAGTCGACGACGTTCTATGGGAACTCATCGCGATTCTACGGGAAGTCGACGACGTTCTATGGGAACTCATCGCGATTCTACGGGAAGTCGACGACGTTCTATGGGAACTCATCGCGATTCTACGGGAAGTCGACGACGTTCTATGGGAACTCATCGCGATTCTATGGGAAGTCGACGACGTTCTATGGGAACTCTTCGTGATTTTATGGGAAGTCGATGCGGTTCTATGGGAACTCATCGCGATTCTATGGGAAGTCGACGATGTTCTATGGGAACTCCTCACCCAATAAAAAAACCGCCTCTTATGAAAGAGGCGATTCATTCAGTATTCAGTTCATCACGCGATGACATATTCCCTCACCGCTGTATCGTTTATCATTAATTCCTTCAAGTATTTCTTAGCACGGAATAAACGGGATTTCACTGTGCCAATTGATACTTTCATCAAATCCGCGATTTCAATTAATGAATATTGGTATACATAGAAGTATTCAATCGTTGTTCGGTAAATGCCATCCAATTGACCAATTTTTTGTTGGACCATCAGTTGGATATCATTTTGTTCGATCATTTCAACCGGTGTCGGGTTATCACTGGGAACCAAATCCAAGATTGGAACGTCCAATGTTTCAGGTTGATTCATCACATGTTTACTTCTTCTAACGTCTTTTCTGTAACGATCGCGGAAAGTGTTCATACAGATTGTAGTCAACCACGCTTTCATACGGTCGACACTGTCCATTTTCCCGCTATAGCGGACAACTTTGACCCACACGTCTTGCATAAGGTCTTCTGCTTCCTCTTTATTACGTGTTAATTTCAAACATAAATGATATATATAACGGCCATATTCCTCGTATAGCTCAGTCAAGTCGATTTTCATAGATAATTCCTCCGTTTTGTAACTGTTGACTTCATTATCAATGAATCTCCCATTACAAACTATCGGTTTGTCTTTCACTCAACTTACAAAGTTGTAATGTTCTATAGGGTAGTAAAATAAAAATCCATACCACACTGAAAATATGTGGCATGGATTATAACGTTACCTTTAATCTACTTCATAGTAACTGCAAACAACTTGTCCAACAGCTTTCGCGGCTACGAGGAGCGCATCCTCATCAATATCAAATTTCGGATGATGGTTAAAGTAGGGATTCTCTACCCCTTTTGGTGTACATGCAATGTAGAAAAAGCATGCCGGGAATTTTTCTGCATAATAAGCAAAGTCCTCAGATGGTGACATCGCAGGGAATTCCTTTACTTCTTTAATGTCTTCATCATCCATGCTCCGTAAACTTTCCGCTACCTTCGCTGTAAGCTCAGGATCGTTGTATAACGGCGGATAATCCGGCGTATACGTAAGCTCACATTTTACGTCAAATTCTTCTTCAATCCCTCTAACAATCCGTCTAACTTCTCTCTCAATTGTTTCTTTTGTTTCTACTGTCATATAGCGAATATCGCCTTCCAGTTCTACACTGTCCTTGATCACGTTGAATGTACCTTTTCCATCAAAAGATCCGATTGTAATTACGCCAATATCGAATGGGCTTAATCTGCGGCTAATAATGGTTTGAGCAGCTGTCACAAAATGGGCAGCAGCAACAATGGCGTCATTTGCAAGATGTGGGGAGGAACCATGTCCACCTCTTCCTTGAACTTTTAATTTCATATATGCTCGTCCATTGAAGGAATATCCTGCATGATAACCTACTGTACCCGCAGGTCCCATAGGCAACAAATGTATACCATATACAGCATCTAAATCATCAAGCAAACCAGATTCCACGATGCTTTTTGCTCCGCCCGGCGGCACTTCTTCAGCATGTTGATGAATGATTTTAATAGTACCTGGAATAGAGTCTTTTAATTGGATTAGGCAATCAGCTAAAACTAATAAATAAGCTGTATGTCCATCATGTCCACATGCATGCATGACGCCTTCATTCTTCGATTTGAACCGTACATCTGTCTCTTCAACAATTGGAAGCGCATCGAAATCTGCGCGCAAACCAATTGTTTTTCCAGGCTTTCCACCTTTAATTGTTACGATTATGCCATGTCCATTTCCAACATTCGTATGAATCTCGACATCTTTTCCCTTATAAAAGTCCGCAATAAACTGAGCTGTTTTCTTCTCTTGAAATGAGATTTCAGGATGTTCATGTAAATACCGGCGTATGTTTATGATTTCTTCTTTGCGTGATTCAAGCATGCTCATTAATTCACTTTTCATAATGCCGTCTCCTTTTTTGATGGTGCAGAATGAAAATGTCCTCCATCCCGCACCAAATTATTACTAAGCTTCAGATCTATTTCTATTAATTTGTAGCTTTATTTAGTGTTGGGACTGGTTGTTGCAATGGAACATCTGTAACTTCTGTTGTTTTACCTGCATTTTTAGGTACCATAATCACAATTGAAAGAATGGCGAGTACACCGAAGATGACATTTACGATAATCCCTGCCGATGCTGCTGTCTCAATACTTCCAGCAGCTGCAACTGAGCTATAAACAGTTGCCGAAATCGCAACACCGATTGCACTACCAAGGGAGCTTGCCATTTTGTAAACGCCTGCTGCTTCCCCTACTTTCTCAGATGGGGCATTTGAAACAGATGTATCTGTAGATGGCGTTGCATAGATACCAAGTCCAAGACCGAATAAGACAAACCCAATAAATACGACGACTGTATACGCAAAATCAGGCAAGAAAGTTAGACCCATGACCGCTACACCGATAGTACTGATTATTGCCCCTGCTACCATTGGTAACTTCGCTCCAACTTTTTGAAGGATTTTTTCACCAACACGAATCATCGCGAGAACAACGATTAAATATCCGATCGAAAGCATTCCTGCTTGAAATGCCGTGAATCCTCGACCTACTTGGACATACGTATTAGCAACAACGAGTGTTCCGGCAATCGCATTTAATAAGAAGTTTGAATACGTTGCGCCTGCATATGGTTTATTTTTAAACAACGAGAAATCGATAAGCGCAACCGCTTTTCTTTTCTCTACTTTATAGAAGATAATTGCTCCGACAATGGTAACGACTGCAAGAAGGATAGTAATTGCGCTTGTCCAGCCTAAGTCTGCACCGAATGTAATAAAAACGTTCAATGCTATCATCGTTACGATAAAGATAGCCAAACCACTGTAATCGAATGTAAATTTACCGCTGCCTGCTGCCTTGCTTTCAGGTGTATCTTTAATAAGCCACATAGCAAGAAGAGCAAAAATAATTGAGAAGATAAAAATCCATTTCCATCCCATATATGTTGCAATGGCACCGCCCGCAAACGAACAGACACCTGAACCGCCCCATGATCCGATTGACCAGTAACTAAGTGCACGTTGTCTATCTTTTCCATCAAAGTATGCTTTCATTAACGCGATCGTTGCTGGCATAATACATGCTGCAGAAATACCTTGGATGATCCGTCCGATAATGAGTAGGACAGCTCCTTGTACAAATACAAGACATAAAGAACCAATAATACTTAACACTAACCCGATATACGTAATCTTTTTGCGTCCAATTTTATCTGCGAGTCCACCAGCTGCTACGATAAACATCCCAGAGAATAATGCTGTTAAACTGATTGCAATATTTAACGTTCCATGCGAAACTCCTAAATCAGATTGAATCGCCGGTACCACGTTGACCATCGCCTGTGCAAAAAGCCAAAATGTGATAACCCCGAATACAATCCCAGTGATTAACTTATCTGTACCTTTGTAACTTGTCTCCATTGTTACCCCTCCTAAATTTTTTTAATTCGTTTTGTAAAGAAACGATATATTGGATTAAATAAGGCCTTAGGTTATTGTTTCGTTTCTATACTTCGATTATAAGAAGTTAGGCTGTAAGAAGAGAGTCAATAATTGTTCAGATCACGAGGTGAAAGAGCAAAAGTATTAACCTATCATTTACAGCGGAAAAAATATGGGGTAGATTTTTGTCATTGTCAGGTCCGATATATACAATTGAAAAAAGCCCTCCACTGATGGAAGGCTTCATTTCGATGAATCAATAGGCTTTTCGAATATCAAAAAAGTGAATCGCATTGCTTGTCAAGTTAGAATAAAACGACCATTCATCTTCAATTGATTCATCGAAAATCTCCAAAGAAGGACGACTGGAATGGATAATATAATCAATGATTTCCGCATCCATGCCATACTTACTGTTCAGATTACGCCACTTCGTATAGAGCGCACCATTATTTTTATCAAACACTTGCTTACGGATCTGATAATCTCCTTTGGGGATTCCAGAGACTGTTACGTGTACTTCCTTATGCAGCCTTTGAAGGAATGCCTCTTCCGTGGATAAATAAGGATTGATAATGGTTGTATTCATGATGATTAATTGATATCCCCGGTCATTTTTTGTCATTACGTAGTTCTGATCCTGTGCAACAATCTCGCCTTGTAGACGTTTTAAAAACATCAGAGCAAAATAAGCAGGACGTTTCCCCTTAAGATAGTGGAATAATTCAACGCCATCCATCCGATATCGTAGATCCCTTCCACTTTGCTCATGTGTTATCGTATTAATCCAAAGAGCAATTGTAGTCACGTCTCTGGATATGTCCAATATATTTTGTAAAACCAATGCTCCTCTAAAGAATGTCCCATTCGTATACCGCGTATTACCTGATAATGTGTTCCACGCAACGAGATGAAGCGGTTTTTCAAGATGATTCCTTTTTAAATAGAGCTTCAGTTTATTGGTTTTTTCCTTGATGTAATCCTTTGCCAACTCAAATTCCTTTTCTGCCGTCTCTTCAAAATCAATTACTTCATTCTGATTGGCGTTATAACCGATGAAGTCGATTAACTCGCCATGTTCCAACTGCCATTCATGATGGGTGCTCGTTTTTTCTTTAATGAAAGAAAAAGGCATATACACGCCTACTTGAATGGAAGGAATCATCGTTTTTAATATTTCATGTAATTTTATATATGTTCTCTTTAATTCAATTGCATCCACTACTGTAGGATAAGGCTCATAAAACAGTACATGCCATTGTTTTACAAACGACTCCCCATATCGTTGTAAGCAATGTCTTATGAATTGAACAAGTTTGGTAAAATATTGTTCTCCATCTCTTGATATATCTATATAATCAATCCGAATAAACAAAGATAAATCATGATTCCTCATAAATTCTAAAGCATTATCAATATTAAAATATGGGGAGGTTGTTGGAATCTCTTCGTCCGTCTCTACTTCCGGCGGGATCCCCGTGCTACTAGAGGGGTGACGGACTCCTATAAACCGTAACTGCAAATCCTTTTTTACTTCTATGATTTGCGAGCGAACATCTTCTTTTAACAGCTCAGATATTTCTCCAACGATCAGAATATGATCAGGATAATGTAAGTTCACCTTCGCAAGATCGGATAAGGCAATTGGCAACTTTTCATACCGAAGTTCAGTCAGGTTGTAAGATTTCTGATCATCTACATTCATGTTACTCAACCTCTCTATAATCTCTGATGACTGAATCAGATGTGAAACGTCTTCCTTGCTATAGGTTTGAACTGAATCCTCCTTTTGAACATTATGGGTGTCTCGATAGACATGCGGAGTCACTCCATGTACTTCTTTAAAAAGGGTTGAAAATGCTTTTGTGTTTGGAAAACCATTGTTCATGGCAATTTGCGAGATGGAGTCATCCGTGTAAAGCAGTTCCTTCATGCCATGCTTAAGCCTGATATTCATTAAATAACGACTAAACCCAATCCCCATATTCTGTTTAAAATAGCGGGATAGATAACTTGTAGACAGAAAGTATTTCGACGCAATTTCCTCCAATGTAATCATCTGATCATAATTTCTTTCCATATAGTCAATGATTTGCAATAGGCGCCGATCACCCGTATCTATTTTCTGAATGATACTACCTTCCGCTTTAAAACTTCGGATTAATATAAGGAGCAATTGACAGATATAGCTTGTAAGCTCAATTTGATAGCTTTCATCTTGTCTATAGTAACTAATCATCACATTTGCCAACAGCTTTCGTATGGCAAGAATCTTTTCTTCTCTTCCAAGATCAACTTCTCTTGAATAACATTCAAAGCGATGATTGCGATAGTTTTCATAATGGTGCTCCATGAAACCGTCAGATATGGACAATACCATTATTCTATTCTCTTCATCACCTTGAACTTGGTAAAGCTGATTGCGATTAATGACAAGTAAATCGTTTTCTTCCATATGATAAAAACGATCGGATGTCTCTATTTTTATCTTGCCGCTAAGGACAAAGATAATTTGAATCCCTTTATTGATCCGCGGCACCGTAGCATCAATATGTTGAAATGATATTTGAAAATCTGACAATGGATTGTTCAAACGAATCACCCCTAATTCAAAGTAAATACAAACCTATTATATAGTTGAACCTCTCGCCACTTAACAAACTTGCAGTTTGTTTGAAGTGGAGATTCCTAAGAACACTGACGTAACCATCAGTTATTGATTAGGCTATCCCCGCAGTACCTACGGTTAGAAGCCTTCCGGCTTCGTTTTTAATATTTTTACTCGCGTTAATATCCCTATCGTGATGCGCACCACAAGAGGGGCAGCACCATTCGCGCAGTGCGAGATGCTTAACGTCTTTATTTTGGTATCCACAAGATGAACAAAGTTGGGAACTTGCGAATGTCTTAGAAACAGCAACAACTTGCTTGCCATACCATTTCGCTTTGTATTCAAGCATTGTTCTAAATTGGGACCAGGATGCTTCACTAATCGCTTTTGCCAATTTACGGTTCTTTAACATGTTTGATACTTGCAGATCCTCAACACCGATGACATCGTGGTTTTTGACAATCTCGGTAGAAATTTTATGCAAGTAGTCCACTCGTGTGTTTGTGATTTTTTCATGCAGGAGGGCGACTTTCCGTTTTTGCTTTTGATAGTTTTTTGCTTCATCAAGTTTACAGTTTCTCTTTAAAGCTAATCGTTGCCTTCTGGAGAGGATGCGCTGTGCATCAGCGAGCCTTTTCTCCATCGTTCGAAAAAACTTGGGGTTTTTGTATAGCGTCCCATCTGACAGGATTGCAAATTCCTTCAGACCGACATCGATGCCGATGGAAGAGCCGGTCTTTGCTAACTGCTGTATTTCCACTTCAGCCAGAATGGATACAAAATATTTCCCAGATGGATTTCGTCTGACCGTTGCATTAAGAATGCGGCCTTCAACTTCGCGACTTTTGGCAAAACGGACAAACCCAAGTTTAGGAAGTTTGATTTTATTTCCTTCAACCGCAATATTTCCATTCGTATGTTTTGTTGTATAGGATTGTACTTTATTCTTTTTCGATTTGAATCGGGGTGCTTTATTTTGCCGTTTAAAAAAGCGTCCATATGAATCTGCGAGATTCCTAAGTGAAGATTGGAGGGCAATGCTGTCAACTTCCTTTAACCACGTCAGTTCCTTTTTCAGCCGTGTTAATGCGGCAGAACAGGAATTGTATGTCAATCCTTTGCCTGTTTCTTTGTAGGTGTCATTCCAACGCGCCAAGAAATGATTGAATACAAAGCGTGAGCAACCGATGGTTTTAGCAATCAGTATTTCCTGTTCTTTGTTTGGATAGATACGGAATTTATACGCTTTATTGACCAGCATTGACCTCACCTCACTTCAAACCTTGATTTTCAATATACCGTTTTACTACTTCGATAGGAGAACCACCAGCGGTTAGCAAGCAAAAACTTCTTGTCCAAAACATTTCCTTCCACAGTTTTTCTCTAACGTGTGGAAATTCCTTTTTGATCATTCGAGAACTTGCACTCTTATAAGCATTGATGAACTTGGACATTTCTGTGTTTGGATGGGCCTTGAATAGAATATGAATATGGTCGGAATCGTGATTCCATTCAACTAATGATATATTATATTTCTCACCAAATTTTACAAACATGTCCTTTGCGTAGTCAGACATTTCATCATTGAAAACTTTTTTTCTGTATTTAACGACCAAAACAAGATGATAATACAGTAAGAACACTGAATGGCTGTTGCTATCTAATTTCATTGTAGTGTCAGCCTTTCTATTGCTTAACACTAATTACACTATTAAAATACTAAGTATTCAAACAAATTAATCTTCAGGCTTATGCCTAACCGACATTCATCTCCCACTTACTCATTGGGCTTTGCCCTTCACATTCCTTGAAGTGGGAGTCTTCTGTCGGAAATTGATAAAAAAAACACCCTAAGCTATAACAAGCTAAAAGGGTGAAAGTGCGGAGCGGTGTAGTTATTCTTCTTCAGCTTCCTTATCAAATCGTTTCGTTATCTTCATCTTCACAATGCGGCTTCGATCCATTTCTTCGATTTCGAAAAAGAGATTTTCATATGTAAACCGCTCTCCCGGTTCAGGTACATGGCCTAACTCCTGCATGACAAACCCGCCAATTGTTTCGAGGTCGCTCGGCAAGTCTACATCCAAGAGTTCGATAGCGTCGACAATTTCAAGCCGTCCATGGCAGATTAACAAATGATCATCTTTTTCATAGACAAGTACTTCCTCATCGAAGTCCGTTTCATCCTCGATGTCTTGACCTATCATCTCTTCAATAATATCTTCATGCGTGACAATTCCAAGAGTCCCGCCATATTCATCCAAAATGACGGCCATATGTTTCTTCTTTGCAAGCATAAGCTTAAACACTTTTTCGACACTTGATGTTGTCACGACGAAAAGAGGTTGATCATCCATGAGTTCGGATAGTTTCTTTTCAGGCTGCATCGACCATTCAATCAGCATTTTCGAATAAAAAATGCCTACCACCCGGTCAATGCTTTCCTCGTACACTGGATAACGCGTGTAAAAGTATTCGAGAATTGTATCCGTACTTCTTCATAAGTCGATTCGATCGGAAGTCCAATGACATCTGTCCTGTGTGACACCATAACGTCGGAAACGTCCTTTTCAGGGAAGTCAAGTACACCCTTCAACCGAAGTGACTCCTCTTGCAAAAATGTTCCTTCTGTCGATGCGATGTCCACCATTGAACGCAGCTCTTCCTTCGTCAACGTCGCTTCGGTCACCGCGCCTTTTGAAATGATGCGGATAAAGAAGTTTGTGAATAAAGCAAGAAATGCTGTTAATGGGGTAAGTAGTTTGACAATAAAAGAGATAGTTGGTGCTACTACGTATGCAATTCGATCGGCAAATGTCGCCGAAATCGTTTTCGGCAGTACTTCACCGAAAATAATGATGACGACCGTTAAAATCCCCGTCGAAAGTCCAACCTTCCAACCTTTATCGATTGCGATCATCGTCACAAGCGTCGGCATCATAATATTCGCCACATTGTTTCCGATAAGAATTGCCGTAATCATGCGGTCTGGCTTCGAAATAAGATCCCTTAATTTGATTGACTTACGGTCGCCTTGTTCAGCGCGAAGTTGGACCTTCATCCGACTGACCGCGGTTAATGCCGTCTCACTCCCCGATAGGAAGAACGACACGAATAAAAAGAAGCCAAGTGCGATAAACAAAAGTGATTCCTCCCGGTGTTATCTGTACTTCTACAATTCGTTCAATTTAGTAACTTTTCAATATCATACCATACTCATAATATATCCGTCCTTTTAAATAACTTGATTCCCGCCGACATGATATACTATTTTTATTCACGAATTAATTTGAAAAGAGGGATTCACTTGAACCATCTAAAATCATTGGACGCCTATTTCACGGCAAAAAGAGACGAACATTTGAATGAATTGAAGGATTTTCTCCGTATCCCGAGCATTAGCGCATTGTCTGAGCATAAGGGAGATATGCAAAAAGCGGCCGAGTGGCTGAAGGATTCATTCCAAAAAGCGGGGTTGGAAAACCTTTCAATCGATGAAACCGAAGGACATCCAGTCGTTTACGGAGATTGGCTTCATGCGGAAGGGAAACCTACTATTCTTTTCTACGGCCATTATGACGTTCAGCCTGTCGATCCGTTGAACTTATGGGAAACCGGTCCATTCGACCCCGAAGTTCGTGATAATAAATTATATGCACGTGGGGCAAGTGACGACAAAGGACAAGTTTTCATGCATATCAAAGCGGTTGAAGCGCTTATGAATGAAAATGGAAGCTTGCCAGTGAATGTTAAATTCATTATTGAAGGCGAAGAAGAAATCGGTAGTCCGAACCTTGAGAAATATATCGAGGAGAAGAAAGAGAAGCTTGCAGCAGACATCATTGTTATTTCTGATACAGGAATGTACGGACCCGGAAAACCAGCAATTTGCTATGGATTACGTGGTTTAGCTGGCGTTCAGATTGACGTTAAAGGTGCAAAAGGCGATTTGCATTCAGGTATTTACGGTGGCGGTGTACAAAACCCGATCCATGCCATTTCGGAAATTCTTGCATCATTCCATGATCAGGAAGGTACTATTTCTGTTGAAGGTTTTTACAATGATGTACGTCCTTTAGCAGATGAAGAGCGTGAAGCTTACCGTGCGCTTGACTTCAATGAAGAAGCTTTGAAAGATGAAATCGGAGTGAATGAGCTTTTCGGTGAAAAAGGCTTCTCCTATTTGGAACAGACTTGGACACGCCCTACTCTTGAAGTAAATGGTGTATTTGGCGGGTTCTCAGGCGAAGGCATTAAAACTGTATTGCCATCTGAAGCTGGCTCGAAGATTACATGCCGACTTGTCCCTGACCAAGATCCTGAAGATATCGTGAAAAAATTGAGAGCGCATATCGAAAAGCATAAACCGGCGGAGTAACAGTGACTGTTACCGAGTTCGATAAAGGAAAACCGTTCATCACGCCTTTCGATCACCCGGCTATCCAAGCTGCGGGCAAGTCATACGAAAAGGTATATGAAGTACCGACTGCTTTCACACGTATGGGTGGTTCGATTCCAATCGTGGCGGCATTCGATGAAATCTTGAATTTACCAGTCGTTCTTATGGGCTTCGGCTTATCAAGCGAAAATTTCCATGCCCCTAATGAGCATTTCCATTTGGAGAACTTTGATAAGGGATTACGTGTAATTGGTGATTATTATTACGAGCTTGCTGAGTTTACGAAGGATGAATTGAGGAAGTAAAAAAAGGGTAATCCCGATATACCGGGATTGCCCTTTTTTTTATTCTTCCCCAGCCTCTTTTGCTTCTTCTCTGCCGTAGTATGTCACGATGTCCTCGAGTGGTGTGCGGGTGCGGTTTTTTGGGTAGTCGTCATAGTAGCCGAATTGGAGCATGCTAATGATCCGTTCGCCTTGTTTGACGCCAAGTTCTTCACGGAATTTCGGATTATCGAGGAATGGAGGTGTCTTCCAGCAAGATCCGATACCTTTATCCCACGCTAAGAGCATCGCATTTTGAATGAGCATACTTGCTGCTGCATAGTCCTCGAGCCTTTCCTTTTGACGTACGTCTTCCTTCACAACAACGAAGACGACTGCTCCAGGGGCACGGAAATTCTTCATTTGCTTTTCCAAGTCCTCCTCGGAAAGCTCTTTCCATTTTGGAACTCCGTATTCCTTTAAAACATCTTGGAATTTCACATACTCTTTATTGGCAGCTACGATGAAACGCCACGGATTGCGCAACCCATGGTTCGGCGCCCATCTTGCATCATCTAAAATCTCATTTATATTTTCAAGATCGACCGGCTGCCCGTTGAAGTTCTTGATCGAGCGACGGTTGACGATTGCATCCCTAACCGATAATGCTTGTTCATTCATAATTTTAAATTCTCCTTTTGATCATACTTCCAACTATTATACACAAATTCCTTGCAACAGGAAGGATGGCCCTCTTCACTGGAGATATTCCGACATTTCTTCATTAGGTATTCCGCAAGATTACTTTCCGTAGTATAATAATAAAAGGAATGAAAGTTTTGAAAAAGGATGGCGGACTATGACAAAAAAACCGATTGCATGGATTACTGACAGCACGGCATACATCACAGAAGAATTGAAGCAACACCCCGATTTTTATTCGATACCCTTAAATATACATTTCGGGAAAAGCAATTTGTGGATGGGATTGACCTTACACCCAGCCAATTATATGAAAACATTAAGAACGCGACTGAGTTTCCAAAAACATCGCAACCTTCAGCAGGGGAATTTGCTGAGAAGTTTAAACAGATTGCCGAAAACTATGAACAAGCAATAGCCGTGCACGTTTCGTCCGAATTAAGCGGAACACTTGCCTCTTCGATGGCAGGCGCAGAAATTGCTGATTTTCCAATAACGTTCATTGATTCCCTATCTGTTTCTTACGGCATTACGGGGTTAATCCAAAAAGGAATGAAGTTGCAGGATTCCGGTGCTTCTGTTAATGAAATCAAGGAAAGTCTTGATAAGATTGCAGGATCATTAAATAATTTCATTCTCATCGGTCAATTGGAGCAACTATACAAAGGCGGGCGTATGAATGGAGTCCAATTTTTCCTTGGCAGCCTATTAAAAGTGAAACCAGTTATTCAAATTACAACTGATGGCAAATTAGAAGCGATTGAAAAAGTACGTTCTGAAAAGAAAGCGCTTCAGTATTTGGTCGACAAAGTGCTTGAGAGGCACCCAACTAAAAAGGGCAAAATTTACTTGATGCAAGGCAATGTGTTAGGGCAAGCCGAGCAGCTGAAGAAAATGATTAGGGATGAAGCTCCCGGTATTGAAGTCGAGATCGGGATATTAGCTCAACACTGGCGGTCCATGCGGGCGAAGGAACGCTTGCTGTGTTGTGGTATGACTGAACTCAAGTAACAATACAGTAGCACAGAAAAAAGCTTGAGATAAAATTTTTCACCTCAAGCTTTTTTATTTTCTTGCTTCCAGTCATTAAATTCACAATCTTTTATCTGTTCAGGAAAAATTATCGTTAACTTTAAAGAATGCATACTTCGCATTTTCCCGCCAGGCGTAAGAATCCTTGTAGTCCCACGTCCGATGATAGGCGTCATACGTGTGAGCATTGACAAGTGGCGCACCGTTGATGTCCTTCGCGGTGACAATAGTTGAGTGATCGTATCTCCCGTCCCCCTGGAAATCATAGAAAATGAGATCCCCCAAATCCAACTCATAAGGTGAACTGACCTTCTTCGCGGTTAACCCTTTCTTCGACGTTGCCACATACCAATGTAATGAATGCGAAACCGACCAGCTGAAACTCCAAGTCCCACCTTGCAGCCACCAGCCCCGCTCACGGCTTGGATACCCATGCATCGGTGCACCGCCTGCCCGTAGGCATTGCGAAATATAATTCGTGCAATCAACATCGAATGAAGGATATGCCGGATTCCTGCCATTCCACCATTGATCCGCATACCGGACCGCTGCTTCACGATTGTACATACAATAACCTCCCCCTGCCATGGTATGAAGAAGGTGTAAGAGGAATGCACAATAGTTGTGGCATCTAATGTTTTATTCTGAAGTCCTTTTTCACTGAAAATAAAAAGAAGCCTTGCCATAAATTATTTGGCAAGGCTCTAAATATGGAGTATACCGAGTTTGAACTGGTGACCGGTATTAATTAATGATTTGTGTCAATATCCGATTAAACTTATCACGCTCTTCCCAAAAAGCACCATGACCACTGTAGTTAAACGGTACTAACTGCGAATTTGGGATTAATTCATTTTGCTCCTTAGCTTGTGAAAATGGAATAACTTTATCGTGGATGCCGTGAATAATTAACGTGGGGCAACTATTTTTTGTAGGTCCTCGTACAAATTCTCGTCTCTCAATAAAACAATGATTGCAGCCGTCGACCATCCCGCGGCTTGCATCCCCATTTGAAAGAACCAATCAGAGAATTCTTTGGTTATATACTGAAAGAAAAAGCCATCGATTACTTCCTGCATCAACTTCGGGCGATCATTTAACGTTTGCATAAGATATCGATTCGCAGTTTCCTCCGAAAAACCTAAAGGTGCAGCAGCATCAACAAGTACAAGATGGGTGACTCCGTAACCGTTATACCTTGTCATATATCGAATCGCAATAGCTCCACCCGTCGAGTGACCTACAAGCGCAAAGTTTTCCAATTGAAGTATACCGATAACCGCACAGATATCATCGGCCAATCTGTCTAATGTATAACCGTCGAATGGCTTATCCGAATTGCCAAACCCTCTCCAGTCTATGCCGATACAACGATACCCCAAAGACGGAAGAACATTAAACTGATATTCGAACTGTTATGGCTCAACGGCCATCCATGTATAAATACAATGGTTTTGTTGCCCTTCGGATTAAGATCTTCAACATACAAATTCACACCCGACTCTACAGTAACCAAATATCCGATAACGATTCCTCCGTTGTTATAATGGCTTCGCCTATAAGATATTCAGCTTTGAAGACAAACGTGATAGTCTTCTGTTCCATGAAAAAGAACCCTACTGCTAAAAACAGCAGATTCTTCTACACCACCGCCATATTCGTCGCTGGAAATTAACAAAAAGGCGAATCAAAACAAAAAAAGAACCTTGCCAAACGTTAGTTTGACAAGGTTCCTTGGTTATGGAGCATTACGGGTTCAAACCGGTGACCTTCACACTGCCAGTTTGATTTGCCACGAACATTAGATGAGTTCAGAATGACAGAATGGGAAAATTCTATGTGTATTTAATTAACTGTTCCCTGCGGAGCGGTTTTTCTTTATGAGAACCAATATTTGGTGCTGTATATTTAATTAAAGGGGTGAATTGAGTGAAAAATAAGAAAATATTTATTCCGTTAGTTATTGTTCTACTGGCTGTCGTTGCCTATTTCATGTTCATTCAATGGAATAAAGAAATCTTAATAATTGAGGAAAAACCTGGAGTTCCTAATCTTGAGGACGATGGGATTGTAAAGCCAGTAATTGAAGTTTCTGAAGAGAGAAAAATACCTGTTGAAGTGGAGTTGCCACTTTCAATGCACGAGCTTGCTGTACAAGAAATCATTCACGCCATGAGCCATCAAAAAGTGAAAGCCGACGGAAAGTGGGGCTTCCTCCCTTTAACTCAGGAACGTGTTCAACGTCTAATTGAAGTTGTTGAAACAAACGAAAGCAAATACGATAACGCTTCAATTTATTTAGACATTCTCAATCGTTGGGCTGAAAATGATTTCTCGAATGCTGATAAGGAACACAATATTATATGGGAAATGCAGTCCGGCACAATTGGACGAGCTTACGGAGTTTTAAGTTATGAGGAGGAACTGGAGTTTATCCAAAAACATTTTAATGTTGAAATAAAAAAAGTAGAGCCAGAGTGAAATTGGCGCTACTTTTTATTTTGTGTCATTTGTTTTTACAGAGGTGGTAACGTGCTACCCAAAGTCTTGCCGATTTCATTCAGTTTATCTTTGGCAGCTCTTCCCCACACTCGGGAGCCTTCTGCTTCTTCTCTTAAAACTTGCTGATGAAACTCGGAAAAATTGTCTCTTAACCAATACAATTCCCACATGTTATGAAATAGTTTTCCGACTCCTGCAAGCCTGTCCAAGTTTCTCGTGCATGTTTTACAAATTATAAAGACGTTTGTAACTGGATTGGGATATTCCCACTCCCCAACCATAATGTTTGCCGAGTAGTTCGGCAAATCACGCTCGCATACTTCACAATTCAATGCCATGAAATTTCCCCCTTTACTATTAATTCGACTGTAATATAGCAAAAAAAGATGTTTTCTTAAAGCAAATCAGTCTTGTTGGCTCATGTAGTTTTGATATTTTTGCATATTACCATAAAGGGTGGCAAAGACTTCTTCCCAACTCTCACGTCTGTGGTTTTCTTGTGCCAGTGCTTCTACAAAATGATAATTTCCATCGTGTTGCGGAACTGCATCATAAATTCTTTGTTCAAAAGAGCCATGATGAACATTTTCTCCTGCACCTATTTTGGTGCGGTATTCATCAAAAATATCCATGATTGCTTCATGTTGTTCTTCAGTGATTCTGTATTCAAAAAGCAATCTGGAATATGGAGTATTTTCAAATAGCAATTGTTGTCTGTATTCGATAAAATCCAATCTCTCATCAATGGTCATTCTTCTCACCTCCCATATATTCAATTCGACATCTTCCTATATTTTCCTTCAAATAGCTACAATTATTTTGACTCAGTTCTTTGAGTCCCGTCATATTCATGACCAGTAATTGTTGCTAAATCTCTATCAAGCTCTTTTGTCGCTTCAAACATAAAACATTGGTAATTCGGGTTATTTTTGTTTTTAGTGGAATACAGGAAGTTGTGACCGAGCTTCACGAGCTCAACAAAAAGCGACTTTTTATAGATGACTTTTACTTTTGATTCACAATTCATACTTCCGTAACTCCTTATTAATTTCATTCAAACTTTTTTCATCCATCATGTTAGACCCATAATAAATTCTCAGGGCATTTAATAGAATTTCATAACTACTGAGTGTAATCTCAACATAGTTTTCATCAAATATGTATTCACCTACAGCAAACGTCTCTCGAGAAATTTCATCAATAACAGCTTGAGTGGTTACCAACAACGGTCTACTTCCTTTCATATCCCATACGCACCGCATAGCTCAATCATCTCCTGTACTTGTCTGATAATTCTAATCATATCCGGCCAAATAGTTGCTGGGAACCTCGTTAAATATTAATTGAATAACGGGAATAGTATTACTTTAGAATTCACCTTTCCAATTTAAAAATCCTCACTACAATAGCTCCAGATAACAAAAACAAAAATGAAATGGGGAATTAATTATGACAACAGAAGAAAAAATCGCAATTCTTAAGAACAAACAACAAAGCTTAAGTGAAGATTCAGTACGAACCACTCTTGAGGTTTTGGTCGATTTATTGATTGCTAAAGAAATTATCACTTATGAAGAGATAGAAACTGCTATTGAAACGAGGTTTATAACAGAGATTCTTGAAACTGCTGAAGAAATTGGTATTGGGTTCAAACATTAACAAAAACGCACTGGGCATGTCCTGGTGTGTTTTATTTTGATAAACAAGGAAATAAGTCTCACATAGCGAATATATAAATTGGGGGGTGATTATAATGGCACAAATACAATTAGATAATGGAATCATTAAAATCGGAGATATTGTAAATCGGATTGAATACTATACACAAGAAGTTGATTATTCCGTATGCTACCGAGTAACAGGGTTTCAAACATACGAAGGCGAACTGCAACCCAAAGTACTCATGTTAAAAACTGCCACAATGCAACCATACATTACACGAGATGGTGATTTAGCAAGAACCACATGGCTTAGACCTTCCGAAATTTTAAAAAATATTGAATTATCACCAAAGAAGCAATCTTTATTTTCAAAATTCTTTGGTGGTAAATAATTATTATACTCATCATTAAAACCGTCTGGCGCTATCGCTGGGCGTTTTTTTGTTTTCATGAATATAAACAAAGAAACCACCACCGAATGGTAGTGGTCGTCTATTGCAATGTTAATTCCTTTTGTTATCTCGCTTCCGACTTATTAAGTTGTCACTTCCAAAGAAACCTGCATTAGCATGTTTTTCAATTACGGTATTGTCTGCCATATGGACATAATTTAATACAATCCTCAAGTCGGAGTGTCCCAATATCAAGCGCAACGATTCAACATCTCCAGATGATGAAGATAATGCGTAGCTGCCGAGTGTCTCAGTAAATGAATGTAAAAGCGTTTCGTGATTCCTGCTTCAAGAGCGTATTTCTTAAAGTCTCTCAAAACATTGTTGTTATTTAACATTCGACCTGACAGAGAAAGAAAGAGCAAATCGTCCACTTCCCCTTCAAACAGCGCATTTTCTTCTTGAAGTTGCAACAACAGACGATACGTTTTGTTAGACAACGGTACAATGCGAGCTTTACGACTCTTAGCATTGGTGGAGCGAATTATAATAGTTCGGTTCGTATGGTCAATATCATGCGGGCTAATCAACAAGCATTCGGTTATACGCAACATGGAATCCACTAACAGATGTAAAAGAACATAATCACGAAAATTCTTGAATGATTTATTGGAATGTCCTTTAACCACTTTCAGCAGATTATTCAATTCTTCACGAGTTAAAATCTCAATTTCAACTTCATCTTTTCTGAACCCTTCAAATTTGTTAAATGGATTGTCTTTCAACATTTCTTCCTTCAAGCACCAATTCACAAATGTTTTGAGGTATTTCAAGCGACCCTCAATTGTAGCATCTGATAATCCAACCGTTTGAGCATGTTCTGGAAAATATTTATGTCCTTCATATCGAACAGCTTCATTTTTCATCCAATATACATAATCAGCAATAAATTGAGTTGTAATGTCTGAAAGATATAATGTCCTGTCACTTCTGCTTTCATGGAATTTGGTAATGCTTTTGAACAATCCCACATGCTCGTTTAAAGTAGATGCTCTTAAATTCTGTTTCTGTTTAGCTTCAAGGAACTTTTCAAATACAATTTAGACTGATTCCTTTTTTACTGCTTTTTCTGCTGTCCTCCTGTGTGGTTGTCGTTTTGCAGTTGTTGGTCTTTCATCGAAATACTTCAAAATAAAAAACTCCCATCGTTCTGTAATTTAACAGATGTGGAAGTTTCGTTGCGTTCCACTCAAAAATTGAGTTGAACACTTTCGATATTTGATTAACCAAGGTATGGAGTCGATGGGGATTGAACCCACAGCCTTCGCACTGCCAGCGCGACGCTCTCCCATTGAGCTACGACCCGTATTATTTTTACGAGTCAATAACTGCCAGCGTGACACTCTCCCAGCTGAGCTAATGCCCCGTAAATCTGATACAATATAAATTATAACATGGTAAGCAAAAAAGACAATAGTTTGGGGGGATCTTCTTGCAGCATGCCGAACGGGAGATAACGGACCAGGTGAATCTTTGCGATCGCAAGGGGATGCTGAATCCCGAGGCGATCGGCTTTGCCCGCCATCCGCTCATTATAAGCAATTTAAAGGGTCATTTCATGCGGAAAAAGAAATGGAATTATTGGTGTGTGTTCGGCGAGGACCTTCTATTTTCTGCAGCAATCAGCCATCTTGATTACGCGGCAGTTTGCTTTGTTTATATTCTTGACTACGAAACGCAGCGCTTCTATGAGAAACAGATTGTGCTTCCGGTTGGCCGAAAAGTGAAGATGCCGGAGGAAGTGCTTGAAAGTGTAAAATTCGTGAATGACCGAATTTCTGTTCAGCTTGTGCATATGCAAGGAGAGACCCATCTTTCCGTTACAATCCCAGATTTTGATAATGAAGTGCTCCATGCCGACTTGCATATCTTACACCCGGAGCATGACGACTCCCTCAACGTTGTCATCCCATGGAAAAGGGATTTGTTTCATTTTACGGCGAAGCATTATTCATTACCTACAACCGGTTTTGTAAAGATTGGTGATAAACGCTACAATTTCAATCCGGATTATAGTTTTGCCGTCCTTGATTACGGACGCGGGGTTTGGCCGCGTGATGCGGAGTGGAATTGGGCAATGGCGTCCCAACGCTCAGGCGGTCGTCGGATCGGACTGAACTTTGGAGGCAAATGGACAGACGGAACAGGTATGACGGAGAATGCAATATTTGTGGATGGCGTTATGACTAAGGTTCATGAGGATGTCATTTTCACGTATAGTCCGGAAAATTATATGCATCCTTGGCATATTCGCACTAAGTTTTCCGATCAAGTCGATATGACTTTTTCTCCTTTCTTCGAACGAACAGCCAAGACGAATGCTCAGCTAATACAAAGAAATGTCCATCAGCTCGTCGGCTATTTCAACGGCCGAGTCAAGCTGCACGACGGTACATTTCTCCGCATCCGACAAATGCTCGGCTGCGCGGAGGAGCATCGCGCTAAATGGTGATTTTAATATGGGGGATACAACAACCGGCCGGGCGCTGGTTGTTTTTTTGTAGAGGAAATGTGGTTATCACCGCTTAGACCGGAGTTATCACCGTTCGATTGTGGTTTATCACCGCTTAGATGGTGTTTATCACCGGTTAGAGCACCTTTATCACCGCTCAGGCGGAGTTTATCACCGACTCGCATGATTTATCACATTCAGAGTACAATTTCTCTTGCAAACGATGCATGAAAAATCCCCACTATTGGTTATCACCGACTCGGCGGGGTTTATCACCGACTCGGCGACTTTATCACCGACTCTCAGCCTGTTATCACCGACTCTGGGAGGTTTATCACCGACTCTGATGATTTAACACATTACCTTTTGACAGCAACTCCGACTTACTTTGGATATGCACCCCCTGCCCTGCACTTCGGTCGCAGCATCGCCGTCTTTGAACACGGCAAAGCCTTCTTTGGACGAAGAACCACCATCTTTCGACGCACTCCCCTACCCCAGTGTTTAATTTCACGTTTGGAAGGAAATTAATGAAGAGATACTATAACTGGAGGTTTGCTATCATGAGGAACACTTTGAGGGCTGCGATGTTCTTTTTATTCGCTGTGCTTATTTTGGGAGCTTGCGGAAATTCGAATAAGGATGTGGGCAAGGGGCCGGACGAGCCTCTACAAAAGAATAATACACTTGTCGTCAAAGAAGACGTTGAAGGCGGAACGTTGAACTCTGGTTCAGGATATGGGTTTAATAAGTTCGATTTGGAGATAGAGGTTGATGGGCAGGACGTTGTAGATGCGCAGTATGCAGTTGCCAAATCACATAGTGCCTCATACGAGAATAAGTTGGCCGACTTGAAATTGGAAGGCACAGAAGCATTCAATACGCTTGATGGTCTTTTCATGAATATTATGCTGACGAAAGATACTTCGAAGAAGGATGCGATTGATAAGATTATGAAGTGGTTTGGGTTGGATACGTATACGAAGTTCGATTTGGAAGTCGATTTCAGTGATGGAACGAAGTTGGATATTGACGATAGGAAATAACCAAAAGCGGAGGGCGCTCGCCCAACAGAGGTTCGCAGTCTAAGAACGCCGCGTCGTGCGGCAACGACTGCATGACCGGCATCCAGCCGGCCCCAGGCATAAGACAAAGATGCGTAGTGGCGCCTTTTGCCACGAATCAGCTTTATCTTATGACCCGAGCAGTTAGCGCCCGAAGCCAGACGAAAAAAAGGCTGCGTAGAGACGCAGCCTTTTTCTTATATCTTCGAGTCCATCAACATCGTATAGTAAACGCCTTGTTTTTCGATCAATTCGTCTTGGTTTCCGGATTCGATAAGTTTTCCTTGGCCCATGACGTAGACGGTGTCAGCTTTTCGGACTGTGTTCAGTCTGTGGGCGATGACGAAGCTTGTTCGTCCTTCCATCAATCGCTCGAGCGCCTCCTGGATTTGCAGTTCCGTGACGGTGTCGATGCTGCTTGTTGCTTCATCTAAAAGCAGCAATACCGGGTCTGCGACAAGTGCTCTTGCGATGGAGAGCAATTGTTTTTGACCTTGTGAAATTTCTCCCCCGTCGGCAGTCAAAACTGTATTATAACCATCTTCAAGTCTGGAAATGAAACTATGTGCATTAGCCTGTTTCGCAGCTTCTATTACTTCCTCATCCGTGGCATCGAGCCTTCCGTAGCGGATGTTTTCCATGACGGTTGCTTCAAATAAGAATGGATCTTGTAAGACAAATGCCATTTGACTGCGCAGTGTTTGACGTGGCAAGTCTTTGATTGGAATACCGTCGATTAAGATATCCCCTTTATTCGTTTCGTAGAATCGGGCAAGCAGTTGCATAATCGTTGTCTTCCCTGCCCCGGTTGCGCCTACGAATGCTGCAGTTTCACCTGGCTTTACTTGGAAGGAAACATCGTCGATCGTATAGCCGTCCGTTTCGACAGCATAACCGAAGGATACGTTCCGGAACTCGACGTCCCCTTTCAATACTTTATCTGCATGTTCCTTTGCGTCATCTTTCTCAATTGGCTCATCCATTATCCCGAATACCCGCTCTGCCCCGGCGATTGCCGAAAGCACCGTGTTGAACTGGTTGGATAGATCATTAAGTGGTCTTGTAAATTGACGCGCATACTCAGAAAAGATAACAATTGTACCAATTGTGACGAGACCATCACTATTAAGCGCCAATAGACCGCCGACACCTGCAACAATTGCGAAGGCGGCGTTATTCAGAAAGTTCATCACTTTAGGGATGAACCCTGAATATGTCATTGCCCAAAATCCTGTCCGACGAAGGCGGTCGCTTTTTTGAGCGAATTCTTCCATTACCCGTTCTTCTTGGGAAAATGCTTTGACAATCCGCTGTCCGGAAATCGTCTCTTCAATCATTCCGTTCAACTCACCAACCGCTTGCTGCTGTTCTTAAAGAGCAAGCCTGTTCGGCGAGTGATCCACCGAATGGCGATGAACATGATCGGAACAATTACCATCGTCAACAGCGTTAAAAACGGGCTTAAGTAAAGCATTACAGCCAATGTTCCCGTCAATGTCAAAATACTCGAGAACACTTGGATGAATGAAGAGTTCAACGTCTGGCTGACGTTTTCAATATCATTCGTCAGACGACTCATCAATTCTCCATGCTGCCGTCTATCGAAAAACGTTACCGGCAGCTTTTGAAGATGGGAGAATAAATTCGTGCGCAATCTAAGTACCGTTTGCTGCGCAATACCAACCATCCAAAAACTTTGAAAATAAAGTGTCAATGATAGTCCTGCATAAATTGCAATCAACAGCCCGATGACGCCTGCCAGACCGTCAAACTCCATGGGGATGATGTATTTATCTATAATTGTACCAATCAGGAATGGCCCCATTAGTGCAAGACCTGAGCTAAATAGAACTAGAGTAAGCACCGTAATGAGCAGACCCCGTTGTTCATCAACAAGCTTCCAAATTCTTAGTAAAACTGACTTCCAATCACCCGCCCGTTCTACCTTTTTCCTGTTAGGACCTTTTATATCTTCCTTCTTTATAATCGGTTCATAGCCGAAAGGTTTACGAATTATCCGCACCATTGATGATCACCTCCTCTTCCGACTGGGATTCAGCAATTTTCCGATACAATTCGGATTGCCCCATCAATTCTTTATGGGTGCCGTATCCAACAACTTTCCCCTCATCGAGTAGGAGAATCCGATCCGCACCTCTTGCTGTCTGAACTTTTTGAGTAACAACAAGCATTGTTGCGGCTTCTTCTTCCAATGCCTCCCATAAAGCATTTTCCGTTTTAACATCGAGCGCACTCGTGCTGTCGTCAAGAATCAGGATTGAAGGCTTCCGAACAAGTGCACGTGCAATGGAAAGTCGTTGCTTTTGTCCACCTGATAGATTGACCCCTTTTTGTCCAACACGCGTTCTGTACTTTTGAGGGAATAAATCAATTGATTCGTGAATTTGTGCCTTTTTCGCAGCTTCCTCAAGCTCATCCGGCGCAGCATCAGAATCTCCCCATGAAAGGTTCTCAAGGATTGAACCTGTGAACAGAATTGATTGCTGCGGAACAAGCCCGATCGTATCGCGCAGGTCCTTCAACGGCCAATCATTCACTTCAACTCCTCCGACAAAAATCTTCCCATCGGTCGCTTCGAAAATTCGCGGGATCAGATTTAGAAGGGTGGATTTACCTGATCCGGTCGCCCCCATAATGGCAAGTTTCTCACCAGCCTCGACATGGAAGGAGACATTATCCAATATCGGTTCAGACTTTCCTTGATAATTAAACGAAACGTTTTCGAAACGCAACTCCCCTTTATATTGAGTGAAACTGGAGCTTTCCGTATCATGCTGTTCCAAATCATCGTTCGCAAGCAGTACTTCCTCCAACCGTTCGGATGATGCTTTAGCCCGTGAGAACGCAACAAGGATCCATGCGAACATTGAGAATGCCCCTGTCATCCGCATTGCGTAGTTGACGACGGCAACAAGTTCACCGACTTGTGCTTCCCCAGTACGGATTTCAGTGGAACCGAACCATAGGACGGCCATCAAACTGACGTTCATTACAAACAAGAGAACCGGTAAAATGAGCTCCATCATTCGCATCGCTTTAACAGTATCCATCTTTAATGCATTTGCGACTTTCATGAATCGACTTGCTTCATACATTCCGCGTAAATAAGCTTTTATCAAACGGACTGCCTGTAAATTCTCCTGGATAACGCGGTTGACTCGGTCAAGCCTACGTTGAACGCCAGAAAAATAGCCGACCCCTTTTCGCGCCATGATGAATAGGAAAATGAAAAGAAATGGCGCACCAATGACAAGATACATTGCCAATTTCACATTGACAACAAACGCCATCACCAAACTACCAATAACTAATAATGGCGCTCGCAACATGACACGCAAGCCCATGAATAGGACGTTTTGCGCCATCGATACGTCGCTCGTTAATCATTATCAATCCCGATGTTGGGAATCTTAAAAACGTTGCCATGGAAAATGACTGCACTTGGCGGAATAATGCCTGGCGCAGGTCAAAAGCGAAACTTTGTGCTGCATGTGCCGCAAAATAGGAATTGATCACACCTGAAAAGAATGCGACAAAAGCCAATCCCATCATGGCACTTCCCCACGTCCAAACGACGCTAACGTCTTCCGCCAAAATTCCATCGTCAATGATCTTGGCGATCAATAACGGCTGGATTAGCTCCACCGTAAGCTCCAAAAACATGAGGAGCAAGGCGATGAGCATAGGCCACTTATACGGCTTTGCGTATGAAAAAACTGTCTTCATTTCCTAACCCCCAAAAACTACTTCGTAATACGAATTATTTTCTCTTGTCACCATTATGCCACAGACTGAGATTTCTGTATAGAGTGCATATTGTGTAATTCAGAAAACCAAAGTGGACATTATCGAACGAAAACAGTGAAATTCCACCACCCTCACAATGTCTTTTTTGGCAATAAAATACTTTATTTGCATTTGAATCAAATTACAATACATATTAATCTCTCATCCTATATAATGGATGATATATGCACTTAGAAAGGGGACAAAAAGATGAGTTCGGCAAACACTACTACTCTTAATGAATTGCCGCAAATCATGGACAGTCTGATACAATTCCTAATGGTGACCCGTACTGACAGTGAAGGCTTGATTACATATACAAATAACAACTTCCTAGTAGCAAGCGACTGGACGCCAAAACGTATTTTAGGTAAGTCCTTCTGGCAAATGTTTTCCGAGGACAAAGAAGGCCAGGCACGGGCTGACGTGATTTGGGACAAGATCTCATGTGGAAAATCATGGTTTGGAAAAGTTGAAAAGCTTTCAAGAAATGGAGAGCCCTACTATGTAAAAATGGTTGCTATCCCAATGATGAATGACGCTGGGATACTTGAATCCGCAACGTTTCTTGAGCTTGATATTACTGAGGATGTGGAGCTGCAAGAAAAATTGCAGCAAATTGCTTTTATTGATTTTGAAACAGGATTGATGAGCCGACATAAATTAGAGGCCGTGGCAAATGAGTATATCAATGAAAACAGACATTTTTCATTCGTCTATATAACAATAGATCATTACTACACATTGAAAGATTTACAATCGAATGAATCAGAGTCCGTTTTGATACGGGAATTCACTAACCGGCTAAAAAGGTATTTCCAAGGGGATCCGATTGCACGAATGGGAGTCAGTCAATTTGTCGTGTTGACAGGCTTCGGAGATTGGTTTGTCCAAGGATTCCTCGAGTTTTTAAAGGAGCAGCCGATTTATCTAGACAATCATTCCTTACCTCTTTCAGTAAGCGGTAGCATTGTTCGCTATCCTGAAGACCAGCAGTCCTATACGCAGCTGATTAAAGCATCTTTGGCCGCTATAAGTAATCACGCTGACCAAGGGAGTAGCAAAATTTCTTCTTTATCTGCCGATTCCCATAAAGGTTTAAATCGTCGTTTCATCATTGATAAAAAAATGCTAACAGCTTTGGATCATAATAATTTACAGGTTTTCTACCAGCCACAATTGGACATTGCGACGGATAAAGTGCAGGTCTATGAAGCTCTTGTAAGATGGGAAGATGAGGAATTAGGGTCTATAAATCCAGATGAGCTTATTCCGATTGCAGAGGAAAATGGATTGATACATGCAATCGGGGCTTTTGTTATTGAGGAAGCCGCAAATCTCGCGATGGAGTTAATGAAGAATGATCAAGATATCAGTATCTCAGTAAACACTTCTGTCAGGGAGTTCGGCGGTTCATCCCAAATGAAAGAGAAATTGATGGGCATTCTGAAAGAAACAAAATGCCCGCCTGAAAAGATCCAGTTGGAGATAACGGAAAAGTTTGCATTCCAAGCTGAGCAGGAACAATCCATTATCCACCAGATGAAAGTTTTAAAGGATACGGGCATTCAATTCATCTTGGATGACTTTGGGACTGGATATGCATCATTTAGGTATATGCAGCATTTGCCGATTTCAAAAGTGAAGATCGATAAGGTTTTTGTGAATTCGTTGTTGACCATGTCGAAGACAAAGCAACTTGTCGAAGGGATGATCCTTTTCGGTAAATCGATGGGCTTCTATGTCATCGCAGAAGGGGTCGAAACGAAGGAACAGTTCGATCTATTGAAGGAAATGGGTGTGGATGCTGTTCAAGGATATTATATCGGGGCACCGATGAAGAGAGACGAAGTATTTTAAAAGACGGAGTACTCCTAGGACGAGTGCTCCGTCTTTTTTATATTTATTAATTACTGAACTCCCTTTTTCTTCATTCGGGATCTAAAAAATAGTTGAATGATTACTTCTGCAAAAACGAGTCCCATTGCGATTGCGCCTGATACCATTAGGGCGCGTGTTGCGAAGGAGATTGCTGTCAGGTGGTCGTTTTCGACGAAGTGGCGCATCGCATTGTATGCCGTGCCTCCTGGAACAAGCGGGATGATACCAGCTACGCTGAAGATGATCATCGGAGTCCGGAATCGTTTTGCAAATATATGAGCAACGAGCGCAACAACGAATGCCCCTAAAAATGAAGCTTTAATAAGGTCGCCCCACAATACATTGAATACGCTATAGACCATCCATCCTGCCATACCTACAAATCCACAGTATGCGAGCATTTTTCGCGGGGCGTTAAAAATGATGCCAAATCCTGCAGCCGCAAGGAAACTGAGGATGGCCTGTACTAACCAACCCATTTACATCCACCCTTCCTAAAAAGACAATACAAGTGCGACACCTGCCCCGATTGCAAAGGCGGTTAGAAATGCCTCCGCCCCTTTCGCCACGCCTGACATAAAGTGTCCCGCCATCAAATCGCGAACCGCATTTGTGATCAACAGTCCTGGAACAAGCGGCATAACCCCGCCGATGATTATCTTATCAATCTGCTCTCCCATATTCGCCTGTATAGCTATGAATGCGACAAGCGCCACACTTAAGGCGGCAATGAACTCGGCGAAGAACTTTACTTTTGTAAGTTCCTGGATGATTGTCACGGATACATACCCGGCTCCCCCGGCAAGGAAAGCGGCAGGTACATCCATCCATATTCCTTCATAAAGAATGAGGAAACTTGCACTCGCAATACCTGCTGCAAGAATTTGAAGCCATAATGGAAACATTACGTTCGTCCGTTCGATTTCACGCAAACGTTTATATGCTTCATCTACTGTGTACTGCTTAGCGGATAATTTTCTTGAAACATCATTGACAAGTGCCACCTTTTCGAGGTCAGTGGAGCGGTTTTTAATGCTGATGAGCCTTGTATGATGGGACTTCCAGGTGACAAAATAATGCCGGTAGGCGTCACAAAACTTTCAACTTCATCAAGACCTTGCGTCCGAGCCATGCGCTCCATTGTATCTTCAACACGGTATGTCTCCGCCCCGGCCTCCATCATCAGACGTCCTGCAAGCAGACAACAATCAATTGCGACCTCTTTATTCGACAAGTCCCCACCCCCGATACCCTTTTTATCAATTTTAGTGGATACATCAATAAAAGACAACGCGATTCTCCGACAATCGTACTTTCCGATGCATATCCGTTGAATCACGCATAAATCCCAGAACTTACGCATAAACTTGGCAATTCATACATAAATCCCAGAACTCACGTATAAACCCGGCAATTCAAGCATAAATCCCGAAACTCACGTATAAACCTCCCCTAACAGTGAACATCAAAAAACGGGGCATCCCGCTGCCCCGTTTCACTTCATTTCAACTTCAATGAATCAATTTCCATAAAGCTATTCAAATCATAGCTGTTGATTTCACGTGAAGCTATTGTATACAGCTTTTCTCCACTGTAAATTAACCGTTGAACTTGGTTTTCCCACTCTTCATACTGCTGCCCAGCGGCTTTCTCTTTTACCAAATCACCTTTCAACACAATTCCCTTATCTGAAGTGATTTCATATACCAATGCGCCGGATCCTTTATAGTCCAATTCGAATTCCTTATCCGTTTCTTCGTAAATACTTGCAGGAAAGCCGAACAGATTACGATTCCTATGCTGGAACAGCGCTTTGTGATCGTATTGGATCGGAGAATAGGTTCCCTGTCCTCCGATAATTTCTGTGTATTTTTCTTTTGGATTATGGAAATCAGTGACATCGAAAACCGATATTTTCATACCTTTTGTGATGATTAACGGCTCGCCTCCGCCGGGATTTTTCTTCGAAACCGTTTCATATCCAAATCCAATTAAATGATTTTCATCTAACGGGTGTAAATAGTTTGAGAAGCCCGGAATTTTCAGTTCTCCTAACACTTTCGGCTTTGCCGGATCCGCTACATCAAGGACAAACAACGGATCTGTCTCTCTGAAAGTGACCATATAGGCTTTATCCCCCATGAATCGAGCCGAGTAAATCCGTTCGCCTTCTGCAAGGCCTTCCACTGAGCCGACCTGTTGCATGCCGTCATTCAGAATGAACAAGTGATTTTTCGATGGATTCTTTTCATCCCACATATTCCCTTCCGTCATGACGACCCGGAAATTGCCATTGTATTCATCCATCGAGAATTGGTTCAGAATGGTTCCTTTCAATTCCGCGGAGCTATAGAAATCGATTTTTGTTCCATCTAATTTAAACTTAAAGAACTCTGTACTTGCTTTACCTGGATTCCAGATCATCATTTCAATACCGCGGGGACTCTTCTCCATCTCATATTTCATCGCAGTCAAATACAAATGATCCTTCGTCATATACAATTGGTTGCTGCTACCAAGAAACCCCTTCGTTTCGAGCTTCCCTGTCTCCGGTGTGGACAGATCAATTGCCGTTATGACCGTGTACGAAGCCTCCATTGCACCGGGTAAAATTGAGATGTCTTTGAAGTCCAAATAACTCTTTTCTTTTTCCTCATTTGAGTCAAGAATGACCGGTCGTAATGTCTCTCCCTCAATTGTATCCATTGCCCAGAAATACGGATGCATATTGGTCACTAAGTAGAGCATATCTCCGGTTTTCCGTGCGCTGTTCAAATATCCTTCAATTCCGACTTCACGAATGAACTCCGGGTTTTCCGGATCCTTTATCGAATATATTTTCACTGTGCTCATACTGTTTGCAGGCATGATCATATCGGCTGCCACTCTTTTCTCCGAATAGGGCTCGAATTTATCCCCAAGAACAATTAACAAGTCCCCATGCAGGAATAACTGTGAGTCATAGTGATTTTCCTCTATTTTAAGAACGGAAGCGACTTTCATTTTGCTTGAATCCCTGATATCAACGATTTGCACAGACGTCCCACCTAAGATGGTATATAAATAGTCTCCGTTTGTTTTGACAAAATCCGATTCATCGACACCCTCCACTTGAATGTTGGTTGATGAATAGTCAGCGCTTCCACTTTCTGCTTTCGTGGAATCCGCAGGGGAATCACTCAACGCAAACCTTTCCCTTAAGGAACCTTCCCGAGTTTGCATTTGCATATCCCTGATTGTCTCGAAATACGCTTTCAAATCTTTCGCAGAGCTGATCGAATCGATGGAATCGTAAACAGTGAATTCAAGTTTATCTAACTTAAGTGATTTGAAAAACTTACCGTTTACCGCCTTGTCATCTAAATGCAATGTGTACTGCCCTGGTTTTAACCCACTAACTCGAACAATTTGCCCGTCTTTCGAAAGCTCCATCTCAGCCTGTACTTTCTTGCCATGCTGATCGGTCACATAAATATATCCCGCCGTTATAGAATCCTTAACAAGTGGTTCTGAGAAATAGGCATTCCACCCATTATCGGATAGTGCCGTACCTGCAGCGGAAACAGTTACCTTCTTAATCATAAAAGCGAAACATATAACTAACACGATGATAATCGAAGCTGTGCTAATCCAAACAAGCGGTTTTCTCACGTTCTACGCCCTCCTAAATACCTCTTTACAAAGTAGACTGTTTAATCGTAATTTAGTTTCACTTTAGAAATAACATTTCTATTAATCAACTTGAATATGATAGTATTGGTGTGTATTAAAAACAAAGGGGGATTTAGAGAAATGAAAACGCTAACAAGATGGTCGAACACGATCATGGAAAGGTATTTACCGGATCCTTACATATTCGTGGCCATTCTAACGCTCGTCGTCTTTTTACTTGGCATGGGCCTGACTGATTCAAGTCCGCTCGATATGACCGTCCACTGGGGTAATGGATTCTGGGGCTTCTTGCATTTACGATGCAGATGGTGATCGTATTAGTTGCGGGGCATGTATTGGCAAGCAGTCCGTTTTTCAAGAAAATATTAAGTTCAATGGCAGGATTGGCGAAATCGCCAGGACAAGCGATTCTGCTTGTAACTGTCATTTCACTCATCGCTTGTTGGATCAACTGGGGGTTCGGTCTCGTCATCGGAGCGTTATTCGCTAAGGAAATCGCAAAGAAAGTGAAAACTGTCGATTACAGGCTGTTAATCGCAAGCGCTTACTCTGGTTTCATCATTTGGCATGGCGGACTCGGTGGATCGATCCCATTGTCTATTGCAACAGAGAATCATCCTTTCGCTAACATGATGGGTGTCGTCCCTACTACGGAAACGATTTTTTCAACGTATAATTTATTTATTATTGCAGTCATTTTTCTTACTTTACCGTTGTTAAACCGTTTCATGATGCCAAAGCCGGAGGATACGGTTACCGTCGATCCAAAACTATTGGATGATGAAATCGAAGTGGAAGAGGTTCAGGATAAAACGCCTGCTGCACGCCTCGAAAACAGTGTAACCCTTTCGATGCTTGTTGGTGCCTTAGGTGTCGTCTATCTCGTAAACCACTTTGTCACCAAAGGATTCGACTTGAATTTGATATCGTCAACTTGATTTTCTTTATTCTTGGCATCATTTTCCACGGGACACCGAAACGTTTTCTTGCTGCAGTTGCGAATGCAGTGAAGACGGCTGGCGGAATTATCATCCAGTTTCCGTTTTATGCTGGTATCATGGGCATGATGGTAGATTCAGGACTGGCGAGTGTAATGTCCCAATGGTTCGTAAGTGTTTCAACAGCGGCGACATTCCCGCTCTTCACATTCTATGCCGCTGGTCTTGTTAACTTCTTCGTACCGTCAGGCGGCGGCCAGTGGGCAGTTCAAGCACCAATCATGCTTGAGGCAGCCCAAACTCTTGGCGTCAGCTACTCGAAAACCGCGATGGCGATTGCATGGGGTGACGCTTGGACGAATATGATCCAACCATTCTGGGCATTGCCTGCACTCGCGATTGCGGGATTGCGCGCGAAGGATATCATGGGTTACTGTGTGTTCGTATTACTATTGAGCGGTATTGTGATCAGTATCGGTCTATTCTCTTTTAATGGAATAGGAAAACATCCGAAGTGTCTTTGACGGCTTCGGATGTTTTTTTGTTTTATGGTGAATGCAGTGTGCCGCGAAGAATGGACCTTTGGGAGAAAGAATGGACCTTGGACGCGGAAGAATGGACCTTTGAGAGAAAGAGCGGACCTTGGACGCGGAAGAATGGACCTTTGAGAGAAAGAACGGACCTTGGACGAGGAAGAATGGACCTTGGATGCGGAAGATTGAACCTTTGTCAGGTCAACGTAACATTAAGTTCTCCTTTACTCCATGGGAGTTCCCGTTAACGGGACAAGAGTTCTCCTTTACTCCACGGAAGTTCTCGTTTATGCAGCAAGAGTTCTCCTTTATTCTACGGGAGTTCCCGTTAACGGGACAAGAGTTCTCCTTTACTCCACGAAAATTATTTATGCCGGGAGATTCGCTTCTCCCGGCATTTTCAACCTATCACTTCGATACAAGTTACAATTGCTTTTTTTAAATTTTCATGTGACCAGCTTGGCACTCTGCCATGTTCAACCGCGAGTTCATGGGAAGCAGGGATATGAATGAAACCCGCAAGCATATCCGGACGCTGTTCATTCACATAATGCAATTCCCGATACATGACATGGTTGCATAAATAAGCCCCTGCTGTATTCGAGATTTCCGCAGGCAACCCTTTCCCTTTCATAGCCTCGACCATTTTTCGGATAGGTAGATTCGTGAAATACCCATCTGCCCCTCCTTCAACAATCGGTTCATCAACGGGTGCATGTCCACTATTATCCTTCGCACCGTCATTGACATTGATGGCGATCCGCTCAGGTGTTACTTTAAATCTACCTCCCGATAGGCCAAGCGATAAAACCGCATCCGGTTGTAGTTTTTCAATATGCGAAATAACGAGGTCGCCGGAAACACTGAAATCGACCGGCAGGATTTCGCTATGAATTTTGTATCCCCAATTTCCATGCCATGCAATTCATCAGCAATCTTTTGGGTTGGGTTAATCGGAAAGTTCAAGAATGGTTCAAAACCAGTTAGCAATAATTTCTTCATTTTCAACATCCCCCTTTACAACATTATAACGGAATCCGAACTATTTTAGGTAGTTGTCTGAAAGTTTATATTGCACCTGTCAGGGAATACTCCAATACATTGACTTTTCCAAGGAGGAGTATGAAATGACGAAAGATAAATACGAGAAAAAAGATGAGCAAGTGACGCCTCAAACCCAAGACCATCAGCCGGGGATTGAAGCAGAAATGGATCCACCACCATTATATGATGATGAAAATTATAAGGGGTCTGGAAAATTAAACGGGAAAAACGCCTTGATTACAGGTGGCGATAGCGGAATTGGACGCGCCGTTGCAGTCGCCTTCGCAAAAGAAGGCGCGAATGTGGCGATTGCCTATTTAGATGAGGCTGAAGATGTTGATGCGAATAAAACTGTTGAACTTATCGAGAAATATGGTGGGAAAGCGAAGAAAATCCGTATAGATATAAGTGAAGAGGAGAATTGCGAGCAGCTGATCGACGAAGTAGTGCGGGAGTTCGGCAGTTTGAACATCCTTGTGAACAATGCAGGAAAGCAGTTTCCTCAGGATGACATCTCCCAAATTTTGGGCGATCAGCTTCGTGAGACATTTGAAACGAACTTCTTCGGTTTGTTCTTTTTGTCAAAGGCTGCGTTGGCGAATATGAAGGAAGGCGATTGCATTATCAATACTTCTTCCGTTACGGCCTATAACGGTTCCCCAGGATTAATCGATTATTCAGCAACGAAAGGCGCTATTACTACATTCACCAGGTCACTCGCCTTGAATTTGGCCGATAAAGGCATTCGTGTAAATGCGGTCGCGCCTGGCCCAATTTGGACACCACTTATTCCCGCGACATTTGACGCGAAAAAGGTGGAGCAGCACGGGGCGGATACACCGGTAAAACGCCGTGGCCAACCCGCGGAAAATGCGCCTGCTTATGTATTTTTGGCTTCGAACGATTCAAGTTACATGACCGGGCAGACGATTCATGTTGACGGTGGAGATTATGTGGGGTCTTAATTTGTAGGGGTCCGGTGTTTGGGCGCGAGTTGTATTTCTTGAGCACGAGGATGCATTTCTTGAACGCGATGCTGCCTTCCATGAGCACGAATCGCTTTTCTTGAGCGTGGAACTGCCTTCTATGAGCACTAATCGCTTTTCTTGAGCGTGATGCTGCCTTCTATGAGCGCGGGAACACACTTCTTGAGCGTACAATTTCAAATGGCAACCCACGTACAAATAAAACATCCAAAAAATGCCTTCCACGACCAGGTGGAAGGCTTTTGATTCATATTATTTTATCGTAACTCATAATCTCACAATAACTTCTGTTCCGTCTTTTGCTTTAACGTTTACTAATCCAGTTCCCTTATGATTTCTCATCTCGGAAACGATGCTTTTGAGTTCATGTTTATCCAATTCTGGAATTGTATATGCTTTCGACTTATCATCCGCATTTTTAGCGATTTGCTCGTTTATCAGTTTCCGTAGCCTATTAGAGCTAATAATTGATATTCCTAATGATAGGAAAATGTACGGTAGCGGAATGGAAAGTTTGAACTTTTCGGTTTTAACTTTGACTTTCAGCATATTATTCGATGAACACGGAAACTGTATCGCCATCGGCTGATTTGACGTCGACGATTGGTCCGTCCAATTCATTTTCGATTGCTTCGATGAGTATATCGATATCAAGGTCTTTCACGTACTTCTCGGATTGAGGGATATTCCCCGCGATATTGTACCCCGCTTTAAGCATGACTTTGATGAGCTTGATTGGCAAGTTGACGGACACATTATCATTATCCGAAGATACTACCCTAATTTTAAGTGTTTTATCTGCATATGCAGTCTTCTTCGATGATAGACTGCTCCCGGATTCCCTATTGTTCAATACTTCGATTAGCTCGGATGCCTTCGTAGCATCGACTTTCCCCTCTTGCACCATCGTTAACACTTTTTCAATTTCAGTTTTCATCATGAATTCCCCCTATTCATCTTTTAAAAGCCGTAATGCTTCTTCTGCGGAGATTTCTCCGCTTTCCAACATAGCAACAACACTTTTCTCATCGACATTGGATTTCTTTTTCACTTCGTATCCAAGTGAGCTGACGACGTCATTCAGTTTACCCCGTACGGTTGGATAGGAAATTCCCAATTCCTTTTCAACCTCTTTGATATTTCCCCTACATGCCAAAAACACTTCAACGAAATGGAGTTGTTTGCCCGATAAGGCAGCTAGTTTTGTTAATTCGAACTCATTTTCAATGGTTGTATGGCATTTTGAACAATGCAGCCTGGTGACTTTCAATGTTTCGTCGCACACAGGGCAATGGCTAATTATGGGGTATGACATAACCGGTATCACCTCTCCCCTTTCAATTAATACCATCATATGTTAGTTCTCAATTAAAATCAACCAAAAACTTAAATATATTAACTTCCGCATTAAAATAATTAATTTCATGTTTGTTAATAGCTATAGATTTTAATTTCAAAATAAAAAGTGGCAAAGCCTACCGTAGACTTTGCCACTTTTAACTACTTATTTTACTGTCGGATTGGAAATTGAACCCATGAACAGTATGGCCCCTGTTTCATCATCGGTAATCGCAATGAAAAACGGGCGGTTCACTTCCATGATGAAAGGATCGTCAGGAGGAGCAGATGTGACTCCTACTTCGACACCAGTTACAGCTGCCGCTTCTGTTCCTTCTTCATTCACATCAATATATGTTTTTTGTTTGACTCTGTTAATGAGAAGAGATTCGTCCCCTTCGATCATCTTGCTGAAATTAGCACCTTCCTTAAAAGCGCTCTTCATGCCAAGGGCTTTCAAAGCTTCATTCAGCTCCGTTTCATAGGCAAGTTTGAATTTCGGGAGAAGGATTGTTCCACGCGTGTTTTTTTCATTCCTGATTGGATTTTCTCCCAACTCTCGGCAGATAGATCGCTTTCAAATTTTTTCAAGTCATTTGGAAGAACAATCGTCATGCTCATTCCACCGTCTGCGTAAGGAAGTTTAATCGCCTGGTAATCACTATTCGCCATGTAGGATAGTTTTTCTTGAAGCGACATGAACGGTGCGTTAATTTTATTCCCATCCGCAAGATGGAACGTCCGATTTTCGGTTAATCTTTTATCGAATGGGTATTGCCAGTCCCCTTTGAAATAAATTGCATTCAGTAGCATGGCGACTAAGTTTTCATCCAAATTGCCTTCAACCATTTTGTCGATTTTGCCATTCGTTGCTTCCTTCACCCAGTTATTAATGCGTTTTGGTGAGTCATCGCTCGCGATATCGATTTCCTGGATTTCAGCATTGAAGTAATCCTTCGCTCGTTTGGCAAAGTCATCTTGGAAACGGTAGTCTTCATTGAGCCAAATGGAATTAGCGACTTGTAGCTGAATGCCATCGGTAGCTTTATTCAACATAGTCATTAGGGATGCATTTGCTTTATTTAATTCTGTCGCATCCATCTCTGGTATTTGCAAGGCTATCGCGATTTCTTCCTTTGTTACACCGTCCGCTCCGTTATAAACAAGCGCCAGTGCCATTAACAGACTCGTTGGTGAGATGAATAGATTTCCGTCATCATCCTTTTCAACTTCATCCAATAAGTTAAATCCAAGCTCATTATTCGGGGTGATAATCTTTTCATAGTCCTGTTCACCGAATTCCACGTCTTTGGAAATTTGCAGACTGTTATGGTTTGAATCAGTACCGCAACCCGATAAAGGTATTAATAGGCTCATGCCGACTAACGATGTAGCGATTTTCTTTTTCACTTCAACCACCATCCTTTGTTCATTAGACCGAATTTGATTGGGTAAAGTTACATTTCCCATCTCAGAATGACGCAAACATGATGTTCCCGTGCTATAATCATAATAATAAGAATTGTAAGCCGAGGTGATTATATGGTATTGCCAAAAGGAAAAAAAACATATTCCTATGCAGATTATTTGGAGTGGGACAATGATTTCAATTCAGAAGCACTAAATGGTGAAATAATTAGTATGTCACCTTCTCCCACCCCAAAACATCAAGATATCGTCGGCGAATTGACTGCAGAGTTCAAGATGTTTTTACGGGGCAAGAAGTGCATGGCTTTTTTGGCACCGATGGATGTTTGCTTGTTTGCCGATAAGAATACAAAAGCAGATGCTATTTTGGATTGGGTCCAACCTGATTTACTCATAGTTTGCGATCCCCATAAAATCGGCGATAAAAACATCTACGGCGCACCCGACCTAATTGTAGAAGTGTTATCACCATCAACCGCAAGAAACGATCGCTTAATCAAATATAATAGTTACGAAAAAGCCGGGGTTAAAGAGTATTGGATTGTCGACCCGTATAATATGACAGTCGAGATTTATTCACTTCAGGGAGCTTCATTTGTGCAGGCGGGAATCCTTGCGAAAGATGATTTGCTGACCGCTGGGATTTTCCCCGAATTAGAAATTGACTTAAAAAACATATTTAAGGAGTAAAGTGCCGAAGGATTAACCCTTTGGCGCTTTTTTCCATCGGGGAGAAATTGTGTAAAAGTTTTGCTCGAGTTAGCGTGCGTTTTGCTCGAGTTCGGATTGTTTTTGCTCAAGTTTGTGCATCTTTTGCTCGAGTTTCCCCTACTTATGCTTATCTTGTCACCTTCGCCCTACCCTCCGACCATAAGAAAAACGCCAAGAGCTCGCAGACTCTTGGCATTAACCGACATGTCATTCATTCAAACGGCCATTCCGGCAGCATATGACTTAACTTTTTATCTTCCCGGTAGCCCAATACGTACTCCGCCTGCATGATCGTATGGATTTCGCGGGTTCCTTCATAAATGACCGGCGCTTTCGAGTTTCGGAGGAATCGGGCGACTGGATATTCGTCCGAATAGCCGTAAGCTCCGTGAATTTGGAATGCATCGTCTGCAGCTTTATTCGCAAAATCGCATGCCTGCCATTTGGCAAGGGATGTTTCGCGTGTGTTGCGCAGTCCTTTATTCTTCAATTCACCTGCACGGTAAACGAGGAGGCGGCTCATTTGATAGCCCGCTTCCATATTGGCAATCATTTGTTGGACAAGCTGATGCTTACCGATCGGTTTCCCGAATGTTTCGCGCTCATGGCAATACTTCACGCTTTCCTCAAGGCAACCCATGATTAAGCCGACCGCTCCTGCTGCGACTGTGAAACGCCCATTATCAAGCGCGGACATCGCAATCTTGAATCCTTCACCCTCTTGACCTAATAGGTTCGAGGCAGGAATGCGCATGTCTTCGAAGAATAATTCTCCCGTATTGCCCGCCCTGATGCCGTACTTTCCTTTAATCGCTTTCGATGAAAAACCCGGTGTCGTGCGCTCGACGATGAAGGCACTGATGCCGTGGTGTTTCTTCGATTTATCGGTATAGGCGAAAACAAGGAAATGATCCGCCACATCGCAAAGCGAGATCCATGTTTTCTGCCCATTGATGACGTATTCGTCCCCATCGCGCACGGCTGTCGTCGCCATAGCTGCAACGTCTGAGCCAGCTCCTGGTTCTGTCAGTCCGAATGCACCGATTTTTTCACCCTTTGCTTGTGGAACTAAATATTTTTGCTTCTGTTCTTCTGTTCCCCATTGCATGAGCGTCATTGAGTTTAGACCGATATGGACGGAAACAGCTGTCCGGAATGCCGTATCCCCGCGTTCGAGTTCTTCGCAAAGGATGGCGAGTGAGTTATAATCCATTCCACTGCCGCTGTATTTTTCAGGGATGCAAACACCCATGAATCCCAGGCCGGCTAACTTTTTCCAAATGGCTTGGTCGAATCCACCTTCCGCGTCCCATCTTTGAATATGTGGCATGATTTCATCGTCTACAAATTGACGGGCTGTCTTTCGTAACATCTTTTGCTCTTCAGTAAAACTAAAATCCATCCTCTCCCACCCCTTACCCTGTATTATAATTTCCATGATTACCCGGATTTCCGCTTCAGGCGGACGCTTTCCGCGGGCATGGCTTCAGCCTCCTCGTCGCTACGCTCCTGCGGGGTCTTCAGCTCATGCTATTCCCGCAGGAGTCGCCGCCTTATGCTACAATCCTAAAGCATTGCAGGACTACTAAGTTTTTTTATATATGATTAAACATGCGTTTTGACAGTCTCTTCGATAACGACTCCGCGGTTTTTCATTTCCTCGATGTATTGCTCGCCCGGTACAATATTCTCCGGTGGATGAACGCCGCGTTTTGTGATTGTTCCATTGCCTATCATTTGTGCGACGATTGAGATTGTATTTGCTGTTGCGCGGGCCATTGCGGTTTCATTAACAGACAAATCCTTTTCCGTCACCAAATTATATTCATATGTCGCTGGAATGCCACGCGCTTCGCCGCTGACAATTACTCGAAGGAGGACTGCATCTGATTTGTCGCCCAACCGTAATTGCGGGGAAAGCTGTTCACGCATTACATCACGGACTTTCACTTTTCTATCGCCAATCGTCACTTCGGTGTCGCGCGACAACAGTCCAAGGTCGACAAGCAATTTGAACTTTTCGGCATGGCCTTTGTAACGGATTGTCTTATATTCTAACGTTTGCACATTAGGGAATGTCTTCGTTAATGTCGATGTTCCACCGGAAGTATGGAATGCCTCCAATTCACCAAATCCATCGAAATAGATTGGTTCCACTTCGGATAATGATGGAACCTCAACTAATTTTCCGTTGCGGATGACATGGGATGGATCTGTGTAGTGATCGAAAACGCCTTCGAGTGAAAATACAACATTATAATTCAACGGAGGCTCCGGCTTCACGGGGATTCCACCGACATAAAGCTTGATGGTATCGACTTTTTCTAATTTTTCGGCACCGTATCCGCAAGAATGTTAATCATACCGGGGGCTACCCCGAGGTCTGGAATGATTGTGACTCCTTTTGACGCGGCTTTATCTGCAAGTTCCAATACGGCATCCGTCGCACCACCAATATGTCCGCCGAGATCGATGGAATGGACGCCGATGTCAACGGCAATCCGCGCAACTTTTTCATTGAATGTATAGAAAAGTGCATTGATGACGACGTCCCCAAGAGCCATCACTTCCTGCAATTGGAGATCATTCGTCGCATCAAGTTGCAAAAGATCCAATTTATCGGACATGAGCTGTTCCGCAAAATCTTCCGCCGGTCTTAAGTTCAAGTCAGCCAAATATACTTTCGTCACATCGTCACTTTTCACAAGGTCGCGTACTGCCTCTTTCCCCATCAACCCCGCTCCCAATACGACCACTTTCATATGAACATCTCCTTATCCCGAAATTATATTATCCCGCATTAACTGGCTGTAATGCCCCCTTTTGGGGAAACAGCCAGTAAATGCCCGATTGGTTCAACTAACAATCAGTGGGGAAAAGCGTCCACTGATTGAAGTTTCACTTTATTCCGTGTCGATTTGCGCCCGTTGTAATTTCCCGCTGAAATCTACGTAAATGCTCTTCCACTCCGTGAATACATCAAGCGCCGCCACTCCCGAATCGCGATGCCCATTGCCAGTTCCTTTCGTTCCTCCGAACGGAAGATGTATTTCCGCTCCTGTTGTCCCTGCGTTCACATAGACAATTCCTGTGTCCAAATCCCTTTGCGCGCGGAATACTTTATTGACATCCCTCGAGAAAATGGAGCTGGATAAACCATAGATGACACTGTTGTTCACTTCGATTGCTTCATCCAAGCTGCTAACCTCAATCAGCGAAACAACTGGTCCGAAGATTTCCTCTTGCGCTAATCGGCTATCCCACTTCACATCAGTGAATAAAGTCGGTTCGAAGTAGTGACCATTCGCGAATTCCCCTTCTGTCAGCACATTTCCACCCGCCAACAGTTTCGCGCCTTCACCTTTGCCGATTTCAACATAGCTTTGAATTTTCTCCAACGCCTTCCCGTTGATAACGGGCCCGATTTTAACGGACTCGTCCAAACCGTTTCCGATTGTCAAACTCTTCATGGAAGTTAATAGTTTTTGTTCAAGTTCTTCCTTTACATCTTTATGCACAATGACCCGGCTGCATGCCGTGCAACGCTGGCCCGCAGTTCCGAATGCGCTCCAAAGAATCCCTTCAACAGCAAGATCGATATCTGCATCATCCATGACGATGACCGCATTTTTACCTCCCATTTCAAGAGACACTTTCTTCAAATGGCGTCCGCCCGTTTCCGCAACATGGCGCCCTGTTTCCGTTGAACCTGTGAATGAAATGACACGGACATCCGGATGTTCGATCATTGCCGATCCTACCTCGGACCCTGAACCGAAAACGATGTTCGCAACACCTGCCGGCAATCCGACTTCTTCGAAAATACGAGCCATTTCATAAGCCATCATCGGTGTTTCCGTCGCAGGCTTCCAAACGAATGTGTTCCCCGCGACGATTGCAGGGAACGACTTCCACGTTGCGATTGCGACAGGGAAGTTCCATGGCGTAATCAAACCGACGACCCCAATCGGTGCACGTACGCTCATCGCGAATTTATCTTGCAGCTCGGAAGGTACTGTTTCCCCAATCAGTCTGCGTCCTTCTCCAGCCATATAAAACGCCATATCAATACCTTCCTGGACTTCACCGCGTCCTTCCTCGATGACTTTCCCCATTTCACTCGTCAACACTTGCGCCAAATGCTCTTTTCTTTCCTTCATGAGATTGCCGATTGCATATAAGTAATCCGCTCGTTTTGGTGCAGGCACGAGCGCCCATTTTTTCTGGGCCTCTTTAGCTGCCTTAACGGCCAGATCAACATCAATACTTGTCGATAATCGTACTTGCGCCAGCTCTTCCCCGGTTGCTGGATTCGTGACGGCAGTATACTCCGCTCCACCGCTTCCTTGCCAAGATCCCCCGATAAAGTTGTTCAATTGCATGTCTTCATTTCCCCTTTCCTACCGGACTTTTGAAAACCCTTTCACTTTATCCACTTCGACATTATTAGGCTTAAATCCTTCTTTTAATGAAATACAAAAAAACGGTGCAGGAGATTAATCCTGTACCGTTTCTGTATCAATTTTATCGTCTGTCGCCACTTGTTCAAATTTCGGTGGGCGAACCCTTTTGATGAATAATGTGAGGAACAATGCTGCAGTGGCAATGATCGTTGCAATAAGGAATGAGAAATTGATGCCATCAAGCATTGCTTTCATTTCAATTTGTTGCTGGAATGTTGCCAATGCATTTTGATCTGATGGTATAGTACCGGATGTTGCCGCTTCTTCCGCAAGCGACATGCCGGACTTTTCCATCCTCTTCGTCATTATCGTTAGAAGTATCGCAGAACCGATTGCACCGGAAACTTGTTGCAATGTGTTATTCATCGCAGTACCATGCGGGTTCGATTTCATCGGCAATTGGTTAAGGCCGTTTGTCATGATTGGCATCATTACCATCGACATCCCGAACATCCGGACTGTGTAAAGTGCCATCAAGTAATAATACCCTGAATGCAATTCAAGTCTACTAAATAGAATGTCGTTATAACTGTGATCACTAACCCAGTGATTGCAAGCACTTTTGCTCCGTATTTATCGAAAAGCCGTCCTGTGATCGGCGACATTAATCCCATAATGATCGCCCCAGGCAACATAAGGATACCCGCTTCAAACGGCGAAATGCCGCGAACTTCCTGAACGTAGAGCGGAGTCAGGATCATCCCTGAAAACATCGCTACCGATAGGACAATGGAAATGACGGATGCAAGTGCGAACATCGGATATTTATAAATCCGGAAGTCTAACATCGGGACTTCCATTCGTAATTGACGAATGATAAACGTAAGCAAAGAAATCGCTCCAATTGCGATTGTTCCATAAACGATTGGAGCATCCCAGCCTTTATCCCCCGCTGAACTGAAACCGTATAGTAATCCTCCAAATCCGATACTGGAGAGGATTAACGAGAAGACATCCAGTTTCACGTCTGTATTCGGGGTAATGTTTTTCAATTTGATAAACGCAAAGATGAGCGTTAGAATCGCAAACGGCAAAACGATTTCGAAAAGTGTACGCCATGAGTAATGTTCGACAATATACCCCGATAAAGTCGGTCCGATTGCAGGAGCCGTGAACATGACGAGACCGAACATCCCCATCGCCGACCCCCTTCTTTCAATCGGGAAAGCGACAAGCATGACGTTCATCAATAACGGCATCATCAATGCAGAACCGGAAGCCTGAATCATTCTTGCCGTGACAAGCAGGCCGAATGTCGGTGCAAAAATTGCAAGCGCAGTACCGATTGAAAACAACGTCATCGCAGTTAGGAATAATCTACGGTTTGTAAACTTCTGGACAAAGAAGGCACTTGCCGGAATCATAATACCATTGACTAACATAAAGCCTGTCGTTAACCATTGAACGTCAGACGGTTTAACTTCAAATTCATTCATAATGACCGGCAATGCAATATTCAACAATGTATTATTCAAAAAAGCTACGAACGCCCCGAAGAACAGAATTGCAATCATTCCATATGGAGGCTTTTCGTGCATCTTTTTTATATCAATATCCAATTAATTTTCCCCCATTCAATCTTACATTTTTTTCGACACGTTCTTTAGTTTATACCCGGAGTCTAAAATAATCAATACGAGAAACCGTTTTCATATAAAATAAATTTGCTTTCACTGTTATTACGGCGTTTTCTTTGATAAAATCATTTTGTACCATTAGTCCAAAGTCGAAATTAGATAGGTGATATAGATGAACGAGCGTAAACGGCGGGTTATGCAAACCGCTCAAAAAGTGATTATCGAGAAAGGCTTCGCATCAACATCCGTTCAGGATATATTGGATGAGGCCAAAATTTCCAAAGGAACGTTTTATAATTACTTCACTTCCAAAAATGAATGTCTCATTGCAATCCTCGAACATGCGGCTGAAGAATCGATTACCCGAAGAAGGGAACTGCTTGTCGGGCGGGATAAAAGCGATAAAACGATTTTGGTGCATCAAATCCTAGTTAGAATGCATGTAAATCGAGAATTGAATCTGCTGCCTGTATATGAGGCGATTTTTTATTCCGGAGATGAAGAGCTTCGTAATTATGTCAGATCCCATCACATCAAGGAATTAACTTGGTTATCTGGACGGCTTGTTGATATATACGGTATTGAAGCGGAACCTCATATAACCGATTGTTCCATCATGATTTTAGGCATGATTCAACAGCTCACCCATTTCCGAAAAGCCGCCTCGTCCGAGAAACCCGATATTGAAAAACTGGTACATTTCGCAATGCGACGTGTGGACGGCATTATGCAGGATTTAATCAAAAGCGGGGATACTTTACTTGGGCCGTCTATGCTTAAAGCAATGTCTATGAACCAGCCTTCGATTGATGAGATGAGAAACATAATTGTACAAAAATTGCATGCCACTGAGGAAAAGTTTGTGAAATGCGGGGATGAAACCGGCCAACAATATACGGACTTCCTTTTGAATGAACTAGAATCTCAAACTCCGCGACTTTCGATTTTGGAAGTTGTTTCGCGTTCATTGAGAGAGTTAGGTGCGGATAATGAACATGCAATCAATATAGATGAAGTTGTATTATTACTATGGAAGTATATTGATAAAATCAAAAAGAATCGCTGAAACTTTCATTCGCCTCCCTTCGTAGTATTAATCAGTAACTACGAAATGGGAGGCTTTTTTATGAACAATCATGAAATTGATTACAAACTGTACGGGGATGATATGCAATTCGTTGAAGTCGAGCTTGATCCGGGTGAAACGGTCGTGGCAGAAGCCGGCTCCCTTATGATGATGGAGGACGGAATTGATATGGAGACGATCTTTGGAGACGGTTCCGGAAATTCCGGCAGCGGCATCATGGGTAAATTGGTGGGCGCAGGAAAACGTCTGATCACTGGTGAAAGTTTATTCATGACGACGTTCACGAATACAGGATCTGGCAAAAAGCACGCATCATTCGCAGCCCCATATCCAGGCAAAATCATTCCGATGGACTTGAGTCAATATAATGGAAAAATCGTTTGTCAAAAGGACGCGTTCTTGGCTGCAGCAAAAGGCGTCTCCGTCGGGGTGGAGTTCCAAAGAAAGCTTGGCGTAGGCTTTTTCGGCGGTGAAGGGTTCATCATGCAAAAACTTGAGGGAGACGGCATGGCTTTCGTTCACGCGGGAGGAACGATTATCGAGAAGACGTTGACGCCTGGCGAAACTTTGCGCGTCGACACAGGATGCCTCGTTGCTATGACGCAGGACGTTAACTATAATATCGAAATGGTGAAAGGCGTCAAAACTGCATTGTTCGGCGGCGAAGGACTGTTTTTCGCAACGTTAAGAGGGCCAGGGAAAGTTTGGATTCAGTCATTGCCATTCTCCAGACTCGCAAGCCGGGTATTCGCAGCCGCTCCACAAACTCCAGGCGGCGGATCCCGAGATGAAGGCAGCATCGCAGGTGGATTGTTTAATATGTTAGGTGGAAAATAAATTTGTCAGGAAACCGGAACTCCCTCGAAATGTGGCGTTCCGGTTTTTTTCTACTTATTCAATTCGGTCCATTCAACAATAGCCAGATAAATTACATGAGGGGAGAAAAAACTGAAAAGCTCATAAATCGTCACAAAAACGCATAAATCCCCGAAATTACTCATAAATTGCAGCAAAAGTCCATAAACATCCATTAAAACGCAAAAACGACCCCAAATACGCATAAACACAAAAAACCGGAAGACAGAAATGCCTTCCGGAAAAGTCATCTATAGCAATAAATACGCAATCGGCGTGACGATAATAATCGTTAAAATAACGCGTTGTAGCCAAATTACGACCAACTTCGGTATAGAAATCGGAATCTCCGTCGATACAATACACGGCACGACCGCAGAGAAGAAAATGATCGATGAAACCGATACAACCGCGATAACAAACTTAACAACCAACGCAGATTCCACAACAAGCAACGCGGGTAAGAACATTTCAGCGATGCCGAGTGCGCTCGCCTTTGCGACTAACATCGGCTCCGGTAACTGCAACGCCCATGTGAATGGATAGAAAATGTAGCCAAGCCAATCAAACACAGGTGTAAACTCAGCTAACACTAGCCCTAATAGACCGATGGATAAAATTGATGGCAAAATTGCCATCGCCATTACGAGCCCATCTTTCAGGTTAACTGCGATATTCCGCTCAAATGAAGGAGCCTTCGAGACGGTTTCCTTCGCTTCCTTCCAAGCGACAGCCATCCGCTTGCCTTCAGGTTTCACTTCCGGTTGCGGTGTAGCCCCTTCATAATAATCGTTTTTCATGGAGCGCAATGGCCATAAATGCACCGTAACGGCTGTAACGGCAAATGTGACAACCAACGTGACCCAAAAAAACAAATTCCATATGCTCATCAAATCGAGAGTTTTTGCCACGACGACCATGAAAGTTGCAGATACCGTCGAGAAACCGGTCGCGATGATGGCGGCTTCTTTTGCTGTATACTTCCCTTCTTTATACACCCGGTTCGTAATTAATAAACCTAAAGAATACGAACCGACAAAGACGCAACCGCATCAATTGCAGACCTCCCAGGCGTCTTCCAAACAGGACGCATAACGGGCTGCAATAGCACTCCGACAAACTCTAACAAGCCGTATCCAACGAGCATCGCCAAGAAAATAGCACCAACCGGCACTAATAACCCGACCGGAATGACTAATTTATTCAACAAAAACGGGCCCATATCAGGTTCGAACAACCAAGCTGGACCAAAGTCGAATACTAACATGATTCCAACAATAAGTCCCATCAACTTAAAAACAGAAAATACGATATCGACTTTCGACTTCTTCCAACTGCCTGAAATGAACGGGTAAGCCGCACCGGCAATGATGACAAGCAATGCATAATAAGGCACAACCGGCCCTAAATTCGTTTGAATCCACGTCACAATATGGTCAAGCATAATTGAACTTTTCCCACCGACCGTCACTGGAACGAAAAACATAAATGCCCCTATTGCGCTAAAAACGAAAAACTTCCACATCCCCGGATTGGACCGCTGCAAATTCCCCTTTTTCCCGACTTGCTCCACTAATTTCCCCTTTCGATCTAAAAATTTGTTAAAAAACGGCCGCGATTGAACGATTTATCCAAACGCGGCAATTCATTACCCTACAACCTGTTGTCCCTTTTCCAAACCTTATCGACATGATTCACGCCGAATAAATACTGCAGCTCTTGATAATTTCCGATATTCCACATGACGACATCGCCTTGTTTGCCGACTTCGAGCGATCCGACTTTCTCTTCCATCTTGATCGCGCAAGCGGCATTCATTGTCGCAGCGACAAGTGCTTCAGCAGGTGTCAATCGCATCGAAATACACGCCAAGTTCATGACGAGTGGCATCGAAGTTGTCGGTGATGAACCCGGATTACAATCCGTTGAAATCGCAACAGCAACCCCTTCATCTACCATTTGTCGCCCCTTCGCCGCTTCCTCGCGTAGAAACAACGCCGTCGCCGGCAGTAAACAGGCGATCACTCCCGCCTCCGCCATCTGTTTGATGCCTACGTCAGATGCCTTCAACAGATGCTCCGCCGAAATAGCACCGACTTTAGCGGCAAGTTCCGCTCCGCCATACGACTCAATTTCGTCTGCATGGATTTTCGGAATCAACCCGTGCTTTTTCCCTGCTTCCAAAATACGCTCCGATTGTTCCGGCGTGAACACCCCGACTTCACAGAACACATCATTGAAAACGGCCAGCCCCTCTTTCGCTACTACAGGAAGCATGTCATTGATGATACTATCAATATATTCATCTTCGTTACCTTTATATTCTTGCGGAACGGCATGTGCCGCCATAAAAGTCGGCACAAGATCGATTGGATGGCTTTCATTCAAACGCTTCATAACTCGAAGTTGCTTAAGTTCCGTTTCAAGGTCCAGGCCATAACCGCTCTTCCCTTCGACCGTCGTCACTCCATGCTTTAGGAATGAATCAAGCCTGCGTGTCGTTTGCTCCACAAGCACATCTTCCGTCGATTCACGCGTCATCCTTGTCGTAGCATGAATCCCCCCGCCAGCATTCATGATTTCCATATAGGTCGCACCTTCGAGCCGCATTTCAAACTCACGCTCGCGGCTGCCACCATAGGCGACATGTGTATGCGGGTCGACAAGCCCCGGTGTCACCAGACGGCCGGTTGCGTCTATGATTTCAGCTTCAGCTGCACGATCACCATACCGCTGCTCCAATTCTTCCGTCGTTCCGATTTTCTTAATCACACCATCTTCAATCCAAATGCTTCCGTCTTCGATAATGCCTAATTCCGACATTTCTTTGCGTTTTCGCGGTGCGTTTTTCCCGCGATGGTCGCAAGCTGCGCTGCATGTTTAATCCAAAGTGGCTTCAATTACTTGTCACCTTCCATCATCGGGATATTAACCCCTTTATCCTTCGCCGTTTGAATGGCCAAGTCATAACCTGCGTCAACATGACGGGCAATTCCCATTCCAGGGTCAGTCGTCAACACACGCTCAAGTCGAACTTCCGCTTCCTTCGTTCCGTCCGCAACAATGACCATTCCTGCATGCTGTGAATACCCCATTCCAACACCGCCGCCATGATGGACGGAAACCCAAGTTGCTCCGCCAACCGCATTGATCATCGCATTCAGAATCGGCCAGTCGGAAACGACATCAGAGCCATCTTTCATCGCTTCTGTTTCACGGTTCGGGACGCAACAGATCCCGAGTCAAGATGGTCACGACCGATGACGATTGGCGCGCTTAATTCACCGCTTGCGACCATATCATTGATGATCTTACCGAAGCGTGCGCGCTCGCCGTATCCTAACCAGCAAATACGTGAAGGCAAACCTTGGAACTGAATCTTCTCCTGCGCCATTTTAATCCAATTGCAAAGATGCGTATTATAGCTAAACTCGCGAAGGATGACTTCGTCCGTTTTACGAATATCCTCAGGATCTCCCGAAAGCGCCACCCAGCGGAAAGGCCCCTTCCCTTCACAGAATTGCGGACGGATGTATGCTGGAACGAATCCAGGGAAATCGAATGCACGCTCAACCCCCTCGTCTTTCGCCACTTGACGTATGTTATTGCCGTAATCGAATGTGATGGCACCCTTATCCATCATCTCAACCATCGCAATAACATGCTTAGCCATCGATGCTTTAGAGCGTTTCACATACTCATCCGGATTGGAGTCGCGAAGCGCTGCTGCTTCCTCAAGCGACATACCGGATGGAATATAGCCGTTCAACGGGTCATGCGCTGATGTTTGGTCAGTTAGGACGTCCGGATTGAATCCGCGGGCAATCATTTCTGGCAATAAATCCGATGCATTCCCAAGGAGCCCAATCGATAACGCCTTACCTTCCGCCTTCGCCTCTTCCGCAAGTCGAATCGCTTCATCGAGCGAATCCGTTTTCACATCTGTATAACGAGTTTCAATCCTGCGATCGATACGCGTTTCATCGACTTCAATACCGATGCAGACGCCACCCGCCATCGTCACCGCCAATGGCTGCGCTCCACCCATGCCGCCAAGGCCCGCCGTCAGCGTGATCGTTCCTTTCAATGAACCACCGAAATGCTGTTTTGCAAGCTCAGCAAACGTTTCATATGTCCCTTGCACAATTCCTTGCGAACCAATATAAATCCAGCTTCCCGCCGTCATTTGTCCGTACATCATGAGGCCCTTTTTATCAAGCTCATGGAATGTATCCCAATTCGCATAAGCAGGAACGATATTCGAGTTTGCAATCAAAACCCTTGGTGCATCCGTATGCGACTTGAAAATTGCAACTGGTTTACCAGATTGGATCAATAACGTTTCATCATTTTCAAGCTCTTTCAATGAACAAACAATCGCGTCAAAGCTCTCCCAGTTACGTGCCGCCTTCCCGATTCCTCCGTAAACGACCAACTTTTCAGGATGCTCCGCTACGTCAGGATGCAAATTGTTCATAAGCATCCGGAGCGCCGCTTCTTGTTGCCACCCCTTCGTATTTAGTTTAGTCCCTCTGTATTGAATAACCTTTTCCACTGTATCAGTTTTCATAATTGAATGACCCCCTTCTTCGTTACTATCATTCTATATGAAAGTTTCAGATAATTGTTTATGAATCAATTACATTTCTTCACTTTATTGACAAGATACGTGAATTACACTGCACTATTTTGATCATCCTTCAAATAAAGCAAGCCGCTTCTTGAATAATTCAAGGAGCGGCTTGCTTTATTAAGTTTAATTTCAAATTAACATCCCTAAAAACGTTTCGAAATTCACACCGTCAACTGTTGGAATCCGTTCCATTACTGTCGCTTCGATCGCAGCCGATAAGAACTTCTCCGCTAACTTCATCGTTTCCTCCACGTCCTGACCGCGCATCATGCCTCCCATAATGACGGATGCAAATAAATCACCCGTTCCGGAATAGCTTTTGCCGTTTGACTCAAATAGGCTGTGGAACGAACCCTTCCCGTCGATATACATATTGCCAACGTACTCCGTTCCCGAAATAGCCGGCGGATTCAAACCTGTAATGATGACACTTGCACCAGTCATTGACTGAAGCTGATGCCCTGCCTCCCTAATTGCAGTTAGGTAATCCTCGTTGGATTGGTAGCTATGCAGCTTATCATATGGCAGGCGCGTCAGCAAACAGCACTCCGTCACGTTTGGCGTAATGATGTCCGCACGCTTCGCAAGCTCCTTCATATAGCCGATCAACTCATCCGTAAAGACATCATACATCTCTCCCCGGTCACCCATCACCGGATCGACAAGCAGCTTTGTCCCCTTCTTATAAAATGTATCTAAGAATGAAAAGATGTTTTCAATCTGCTCTTTTCCTGTCACGAATCCTGTGTGAATGCCGTCAAATGTAACACCTAACTTGCTCCACTCATCTGTAAAATGTCTCATCTTAGCCGTCAGATCCTCACAATAATAGCTTGGATACTCTGTTTGTGATGTCAAAACTGCTGTGGGCAGCGGCACTGCCTGCACACCCATGACAGAAAGGACCGGAATCGCCGCAGTGAGCGAGCACTTCCCGAAAGAAGACATATCTTGGATAATCGCAACTTTTTTCATTACATTTCCCACCTAATTCATCCGTCTTGTATTTACTCCATCGTATCACAAGAATAGGAAAGCAAGAATAGAAGGATTTACAATTTCTTCTCCATTCATCTGACCACTATTAGTTTATCTGAACTGGCACTTTTATGATGGTCAGTTGTTCTGTAAAATGAAATTAATAAAAATCTTACAAAGTAAGAAAGAGGAGGCTTTATTCAAAGCATGCAAAATATACAACCAAGCGCACAATCTGCAACACGCGCAAGAACATTTGACTTGGTGCTTACCGCCATACTATCTACACTCGTCCTTATTTCAACGATGTTCATCAACATCAAACTTCCAATCGGCCAAGGTGGCTTGATCCATTTAGGGACAGGTGCGCTTTTTATCGTTGCCATTCTATTCGGTCCGAAAAAGGGAGCGTTAGCAGGAGCTATCGGGATGGGCTTATTCGATATCTTTGGCGGCTGGATCATTTGGGCACCGACGACCATCGTCGCCCGTGCCCTGCAAGGCTATATCGTCGGGAAGATCGCTTGGTCGAACGGTCACCGGGGAGATAGCGTCAAACTTAACATTTTGGCAGCAGTTGCCTCGACACCTGTCATGCTGGCGGTTTACTATATCGGGCAAGGAATTATGTATAACAACTGGGTGGCGCCACTCGCATCCATCCCGGGCGACCTTATTCAAAGCGTTGTTGGTTTGCTAATTGCCATTCCACTTTGCCTCGCTTTGAAAAAAACACCATTCTTCCGAAAGAATTTTTAATAGATACATTCAACTAAAAAGCAGTGAAGAAAGGTTCTGTCCTATCTTTAACGGGTTCGGTTGATGGGGAGAAAACAATAAAAAACACAGCGTTCGGGGACAATTCGCATATGAATTGGTGTCCCTGTTTTTCTTGTTGCTTCAACATTTAGATGCTTTATATTGATGAATTGGTACCACAATTGGCACAGGAATTAGCAACAGCGCATAAATTTATGTGCCTTTGTTAATTCCGTTGTTAAAACACTTGCTAATTGGATATTGGAAAGAAAAATATAGAAGGAAGATGAGAAATCTATGCTGAAATATACTAAAGATTGTGAAATAATGTTCTTCAACTAACGGAGCAGATTGTTGAACAATTTTTAAAAATATATTGGGTATGTTAAAATCAAAATGGAATTACTATAAGTTATATTTGGTTAAGAACTATGCAAATGTAGTTTAAGAAATGACAGCCATACTGAATCTAGGCAAAGGAGGTGCAATATGACAGAAGAAATTTTTCTTGTTCTGAATTTGGTTCTTGCATTTTATAATGTTGGGACTATTTGGGCCCACGAAGTAGACATTTTCAGGACTTGGAAGCAGCTTGTTGATCCCAAAACATTTCACATTGTGCAGGGTGTCCATTGGAAAAAACTCGCATACTGGGTTTTCATTCCAGTTGGACTTGGGTTTGTTGGTTCAATAGTTTTATTTTGGTATCGTCCTGAGAGTATTCAGGTAGGGCAAGTTTGGGTTGCTTTTGTTTTTCAATTTATCTCACATTTCCTTACTGCAATTCTATGGGGACAGTGGCAAGCAAAGCTATCAAAAGATACACTGGGAAGTGCAAGCCCTTATCTTGATAAAATTCTGAAAACACATTGGATTAGAACACTCTTAATAAATGCATATGGTTTTATGCTTCTTTATATGGTTTTCCAAATTTTATCATAGTATCATATGACGAAAAGCTCGTAACGGCTAGGAAAATAGAAGGAATAGTAGATAATTTTAAATGAGATACTACCCGTTATTACAATTAGCTAATAGATTCCTTCTCTGTTATTCCATAAAAGGGCGCTTTAGTTCAATAAGGATAGTAAAATATTTCGCAAAAAAACGCTTAGATTTGAGCGTTTTTACTTGTTTTTTATATAGCTATTTCACTGTTGAAATATATGCTGATTAAGCTGTTATTTACGTTGTTAATTGCACTTTTCTCCCCATCAACCGAACCCGTTATCCTATCTTCGCTGCTTTTTTTGTTTAACCTATACCCATTTCATTCTAAACTGATAAGGGGTCATCCCTGTCTCTTCTTTGAACCGCCGACTAAAATAAGTGGAATGGGTGAAGCCCGCTGAACTTGACACTTCAGCAATCGATAAGTCAGTCTCTGTCAATAAACGCTTCGCTTCCTCTATCCGCATTTTTAACAATGCATCGCTGAACGTCTCCCCCACCTCCATTGCATACTTTCGGCTCAACGTACTTTTGTGTATCTTCAACTCATCCGCGCATGCCGCCAAATTCCATGTCGCATCCCAATAATTTGCGGCAATCCGTTCCTGTACCTTGTCCACGAGGTTACCTTCCCGATGCGACTCATCAGCAGAAGTATGGAGCAGTTCCGAAATGAAACCGATGAACGATTGAACGATATGATACATGACCGGTTCACGGATGACCGTTTCAAATAGCGAATTGTAATCTATCTCCACTTTCTGCGACTTCAATGATTTCGCGGTCATGTAGCGGCGAATCTGAGCAAGGATACTCGACAAACGGACACGAACCATTTCAGGATCTGGGAAAGGTGGCTCCAAGGTCAGGAAATCATTTTCCATCCAACTTCTGATCTCCCTAACTTGACGCTTTTCAAGCATTTCCACCCACTGCCGTTGCTCTAACGGTGAAAGAAACGGATCCATATCCCGCCAATGAAGGTCTTCATTCTCAATCGTCAAAATATCATAACCGTCGTAAAAAATCCGTTCATGAAAGCGGAGCATCTTTTTTATACAATTCTGGGTAACTTGCTCCATTTTCATTAGCGTATAAATAGATTGTTAAAAGGGTTTCCGACTGGCGTTTCCATTGGGCAAAAAACATTGAATACGCTTCCTGTAAAACATGTACTTCCCCTTGTCGATGGATGACGAGGACGTAATCTGAAAACGGAAAGATGTCACAAGTGAGCGGAAAATCATGTTTTTTTAAATCGCGGACGAGATGTTCAAGTTCCCCTACACGCGATGGTGCGATTAAACTCAAAAGCACTTGGTTTTCTGGAATGGTTTCACCGATCAGCAGATTCTCGTACGTGAGAATGCCTTCCTTCTGTCGGCCGGAGCTTTTGAACTGCTCCCTTTCATTCCGCCATCTGAAGCGGATTTGCTGGACTTGTTTGATGAGCCGATCAGGCTGGAATGGTCGGAATAAAATATCCTCCGCCTTCAAAGAGAGTGCCTTATAAACCGTTTGAAATGTTCGTTCGGAAGAGATTCCAAGCCATACTGCTTGAGGCGGTAGTTCGAATTCCTCCGTCATGATGTAAGTCATATCGATAATATAGAGGTCAGCATCTATGGAATTATCTGCGGTTTCTGCAATTTCCACCTGGATATCGCTCCATTGGGATGTCAGTAGCCATTTCAGTCCTTGTGCTTCGAGTGCGTCTTTTACGAGGAGTCGAATTTTCATGCGATCACCTTTTTCGAATTGGATTTATCTCTATCTAACTATATACTGATGGCAAGAAGTATTCATTCAGAAAGGGTGGATTTTGTGAATAAAGTCAATGAATCTATCTGGTCTGGTCGGGTTGACCATACGGAGGACCGTTCAAGCTTCCGCTATCATCAAGTCGTTGAAATTGCGGATATTGAGAAAGTTTCGGCGGATGTACGATTATTGGATTCGAATGTGAAGAAGGCGTCCGGCGGAATAAAGGTCGTTTAGGCGCAGCCGTTGCCCCGAACGCATTACGAAGTGGACTTGCGCCTTTGCCTTGGCGATTCCCGGAGATTGCCCGCCTATTCGATGTCAGCAATATCGTCTGTGACGGTGAAGATTTAGAGTCCGCACAACAGCAATTAGGTGAAGCGGTGTCTGCGATTTTATTGAAAGGGTCAAAACCCATCATTTTAGGCGGTGGGCATGAGACGTTATACGGGCATTATTTAGGTGTCCGCGAATCGCTTGGTAACGAAGCGACTCTCGGCATCGTCAATATCGATGCGCATTTTGACTTGCGACCTTATGATGAACAGCCTTCTTCCGGTACGATGTTCAGGCAGATTTTAGAACAAGACCCGAATGCACACTATTTCGTCGCTGGCATCCAGCGCTACGGCAATACGCAGGAGCTGTTTAATCGAGCGGATTTGTTAGGCGTAACTTATGTAATGGAAGATGAAATGATTCCCGGCCAACTCGAGGGTTTAATGGCTTCACTGGAAGATTTCATGAATGAACATGATGCGGTGATGCTCACTTTATGCACGGATGTCGTCAACGCCGCATTTGCATCTGGAGTAAGTGCCACTTCACCATTTGGACTTGACCCGTCTACGGTGCGCTCCATTATTCGAAAAGTAGTGGAGCATGAAAAAACGCGTTCTTTCGACATTTGTGAAGTGAATCCGGCTTTGGATGAAAACGGACGGACTGTGAAGTTGGGTGCATACTTTGTGAATGAAGCAATTGCGAGTTTTATGTCGAAATTAGGATAAAGCGATGAGGCCCGCCTACTATACAGGCGGGCATTATTTGGCTCGCGGAAAAGTTATCGGTTATTTCCCGGACGTTATCGATCATTTCCCGACATTTATCGATCATTTGAGCGTACTTATCGTTTATTTCCCGACTTATATCGATCATTTCCCAAAGTTTATTGTCATTTCATGACCTTCGACCCACACACAACACACAAAAAAACGCCCCACCAGCCAACAAATGACCGTGGGGCAATCCGAAAAATCATCCACCAATATAACTCATATTAATCTTCTTGCGATTTTTCACGGTCTGTTCCGTACGCTCATCGGAATAGCGGTCAGCGCGTCCTTTCCAGACACCCGTTATGGCCTCAAGCAGTTCTTCATCGGACAAGCTGCTTCGGATTAATTCACGTAAATCAAATCCGTTTGAAGCGAACAAGCAAGTGTACAATTTCCCATCTGAAGAAAGCCTTGCCCTTGTGCATGTCGAACAGAATGATTCCGAAACTGATGTGATGAAACCGACCTCTGCTCCGTTGTCCAAATAACGGTAACGCTTCGCAACTTCGCCGTAATACTCCTCTTCAGCAGGCTCCATTTCGTATTCCGCACGAAGCATTTGGTAAATTTCCTTCTTCGTCACGACTTTTTCGAAGCTCCAGCCATTGTCATTTCCGACGTCCATGAACTCGATGAAGCGCAACGTGATACCGCGTTCCTTGAAGTACGCCGCCATCGGAAGGATCTCGCTTTCATTTACCCCTTTTTGAACGACCATATTCATTTTAATCGTAAACCCTATTTCCTTTGCACGATCGATATTTTTGAGAATCAACTCCGGTTTAATTCCCCGGCCGTTCATTTTCCCGAAAAGTTCCGGATCCATCGCATCAAGACTCATGTTCAATCGGCGAAGTCCGGCGTCATACAAAGGTTGCGCATATTGGCCAAGGAGTACACCATTTGTTGTCAAACCGATGTCCTCGATGCCCTCGATTTTCATCAGTTTTTCAATCAAATCAGGAAGACCGCGCCGCATTAACGGCTCGCCCCCTGTCAGACGAAGTTTTTTTACACCAATGGATGCAAATAGACGTGCGAACCGTTCTAATTCTTCAAATGACAATAGCTCGTTTTTCGGCAAGAACACATAATCATCACCGAAAATCTCCTTCGGCATGCAGTACGTGCAACGGAAATTACAACGGTCAGTTACCGATATCCGCAAATCGCGGATCGGACGGCCTAATTTATCTACAATTGGTTCCATTATCGACAACTCCTTTCCAAGACGTCTGGCGTGTTCGCATTCATGAAAATCCGCTCTGCATCCCCTTCGGTCAGCAATACACCCTCAATCCACCGGACTCCATGTTTTTCCTGTACGTCCATGACCCGACGCCTTCCGTTTTCAAGTGCTTCCTGCAAATCAGGAAGGACTATTTTATCCCAAACCGACACAAGCGGATGATATTTCCCATCTAAAACAACTGCCGTCACACCAGAACTATGGCACTCTAACAAGCGCTCAATTACATCCGCCGTCATGAACGGCATGTCACATGGCAAAACGATATATCGATCGGCTTTCACTTTTTTCATTCCCGATAAAATCCCTGCAATCGGACCTTGCCCAGCAAACTCTTCAATGTCTGTTGTAACATGTAATTCTTTAGGAAAAAGTTCTACCAACTCCGGCCGCGTCACAATGACGATTTCCTCGCATGAAGGCGATAAAGCGTCTACTGACAGTTCATAAAAATACCGGGCCCCCCATTCGGCAAATGCCTTCGGGGAACCGAACCGACTCGACAATCCACCGGCTAACACAATCCCCGCCGTTTTCATCAGCCGCCGCTCACCGGAGGAATGAACGCACAAACATCACCCGATTGGATGACGTCATCTTTCAGCGCATACTCTTCATTCACCGCAACCTGTATAGTATCCGCCCCGAAGCCCGGGTATGTTTCCTCTGCCCAGTTCAGCAATTCAGCAACCGTCATCGAATCGCGTTCAAGCGTCTCTTCCCCTTTTCCAGTCAACTCACGCAATCTTGCAAAATAATTCACTTTAATCATTTTCGCTCAACCCCCTTTTCTGGATATTTCTTCTGTGCACCAATCCACTCTTCCCCATCTTCCCAAATTTCCTTTTTCCAGATGGGCACCACTTCTTTTATCCGATCAATCGCATATTCATTCGCTTCGTAAGCCGCTTTCCGATGTGGAGAAGAGACGGCGATGACGACAGCGATATCCGAAATTTGCAGTTCACCGATTCGATGCGCAATCGCAACGCGAACACCAGGCCAGCGTTCTTCCATTTCCGCTCCGATTTCCGCCATTTTCTTTTCCGCCATCGGGATATAGGCTTCATACGACAAGTAAAGCGTCTTCACGCCATGAGTAAATTCCCTCACATTGCCCGTAAATACCGTAACAGCGCCTGCCGATGGATGCAGCACATAGTCCATGTATTTCTGAACGTCTATCGGTGTTTCCACAATTTCAAAAGGCTTCATTTCCATCTCCCTCTCCAATCCATTCCAAAAACCATTTATCGATAAGCTCCGTTTGCTCACGCGAATGAATATGGGCGGTATCCGTCTCAATTTCTGGACACCCGATAACAAGCTGTTTGCCTTGCAACTTCCGAAGTGAAACCCAATCCTCTTCAGCGCGAAGCAGCACCACTTTATCTCCAAACTCACTCTTATATCCTTCTATTAATAAAACATCCGGTTTTCTGAACGAAACCATCCGTTTCAACGTTTCAAAATCTGGTTCTTCATTCCAAATGAGCTGCACTGCGCCGCCACCCGCCACAAGTGTAGCATCCGCCCCGTCAGCTAAAAACGTCATCGTGTCCGTTCCGGCGTCAGGCATTTCCGGCTTTCCGCCGTGCCCATGATGCTTCAGCACAGCAACCGACAAACCTTTTTCCTTCAATAAACGAACCCATCTCGCAACAAGAGTCGTTTTGCCGCTATTTTTATAGCCGACAACATGCAGCGTTTTCACACTGTCCACTCACTGACACCTTGCTCGCTGCCCAAGAGCAAAATATCCACAGCATCACCTGTTGCATATCCCCGCGTTCCGCTCGGTAGGACGATTAGGCAATTCCCTCTTGCAATCGAAGAGACAGCATTTGATTTATTAAAACCTGCAGGCACTGCTTGAATGCCTGATTCGGTAAATGTCCAAGTTGCCCGTATGAACCGCGTAAACGGATTCGGCTTCGTGAAGTCCTCTCCCAATTTCGCTCTCATCCTTGGCATATACGGGGCAGTTCCACCCATTATCGCAAGGATAGCGGGCCTTACTAACAATTCAAACCCAGTGAAGCAAGCGGATGGATTGCCGGATAATCCGAACAGAAATTTATTCCCAAGTACCGCGACTGTCGTTACACTGCCTGGGCGCATTGCGACTTTATTGAATAAAACTTTGGCACCAAGCCGCTCGTAAATCGCCGGCAAATAATCATAATCCCCGACAGATACACCGCCCGTCGTTATGAGGAAATCAGTCTCAGCAATTGCCTGCTTGACAATCGATGTGCAAGCGTCAAGATCATCCACTGCCATTCCGTATGAACGATAGGAAATCCCCATCCGATTGAGCTGACCTTTGATCATCGGACCGTTGGAATTCCGGATCTTACCCGGCACAAGCTCGTCACCCACTTCAAGTAACTCTGTACCAGTTGATAGAATTCCAGCGACCGGACGTTTTGCCACTTTCACTTGCGCGTAGCCGAATGTGGCCAACAAGGCAATTGTTCCCGGATGGATAAGTGAACCCGCTTCAATCAGGAGCTCGCCCTCTTTGGCATCCTCGCCTTTATAGGATATATTCTCGCCATCTTCAAACGGCTTTCTTAATGTAAATCCGCCTTCTGTTTCGCTCGACTGCTCCAACATGACGACTGCATCCGCATTTCCCGGAATTTGCGCACCCGTCATGATTCGATATGCTTCCTTTTCACCGATCGGCTTGTCTCCGAGATAACCGGCGCCGATTTCACCAATGACTGAAAAAGGGATCCGGTTATTGCCAGATGCTCCTTTCGAATCAAGCGACCGGATTGCGAATCCGTCATAAGGTGATCGGTCAAAGGAGGTACATCGTGTCTAGCGATGATTGGTTCAGCTAACACTCTTCCGTACGATTGCTCAAGGTCGATAATCTCTGTACCTATCGGTTTTACATGCTCCATTACAAGCCCGACAGCTTCAGCGACCGGGATCGGTTTTCTTATTTCCACCATTCTGAATCCTCTCCTATCTTCTGCTATACTAAGGGTACTATTTTTGAGGGGAATGAATCCAATGTCTGAACTGACACATTTTAACGAACAAGGACGAGCCAAAATGGTCGACGTCTCCGACAAAGCTGTTACAACACGAACAGCCATTGCCGCTTCATCTATTATTGTAAATGAACTAATCCACTCTCAAATTACAGAGGGGACGAATAAAAAAGGTGATGTTTTTGCTGTCGCCCAAGTTGCTGCAGTCATGGCAGCGAAAAACACATCGTCTATCATTCCGATGTGCCATCCGCTCGCTCTTACCGGTGTTGATGTCCGCTTCGAATGGAAGATCGATGAATCAACCAGCCATTATGAGGTGCTCATCCAAGCCGAAGTGAAGACAAAAGGCTTAACCGGAGTCGAAATGGAAGCCCTCACCGCCGCGTCTGCTGCTGCGCTTACGATTTACGATATGTGTAAGGCTGCCGGAAAAGAGATGGTTATTGGACCAACGATGCTGCTGCGAAAAACTGGCGGGAAAAATGGCGATTTCGAGCGAGCTACGTTGGAATGAGAAGTTTTTGATGGTGAATGAGAACTCTTTAGCCGTTAATGAGAACTCTGCGGCGATAAACGAGAACTCTTTAACCATTAATGAGAACTCTACGGCGATAAACGAGAACTCTTGCACCGTTAACGAGAACTCTTCAACGAAGAACGAGAACTCTTACACCGTAAATGAGAACTTTATAGCGATAAAGGAGAACTCTCGCTGCACTGAAAGGAGAATCATAAATTCTTCCGTCGGCGCGGCGATTTTTCATGGGTGAAAAGTCACGAAACGACGATAACTTTCGGAAAGTGACCGATATAATTGCGAAAGTGACCGATAACTTCCCGGAAGTGACCGATATATTTGTGACAATGACCGATAACTCTCCGCAAGTGACCGATAACATTCTCAAAGTGCGCCTTTCGCCAAACTCACTATTAGAATCACCGACTACCCCTTCCGATGCTTCGTCAATTCGTGCACGATATGATGAAGCTCCGGAAGGATCAGTTTTTCCATCGCCAACTTCACCGCTTTCGATGAACCCGGCAATGCAAATAACGCCTTTTCATCAATCGTCCCCGCAGTTGCGCGGCTTAATAGCGCTTTTGATCCGACGTCTTCTGTATAACTTAAAAACCTAAACAATTCACCAAAACCATCAATTGTCTTCGTGAAATAGGGAGTCACTGTTTCAATGGTCACATCGCGAAATCCGATTCCGGAGCCACCGGTTATGATGATTGCTTCAACAGCTTCATTACGAAGCCATTCTTCGACATTGCGAGAAATCTCCGTTGGCTCGTCTGTACAGATTCGGTAATCAGCGATATGATGGCCTGCTCCTTCTGCCGTCTGAATAATTGTTCCACCGCTTTTATCCGTTTCTTTATTCCGAGTATCGCTCACCGTTAAGACGCAGATGGATATTTCATTTTTCTTTTCCAATTCCGATGGTTGAGACAATCCATTCTCTCCCCCTATCCAAAAAATTGATGATACAACTTCCTGCCTTCCTTCATATCTCTTAACCCATGAATGAGTAACCTTCCATTTTGGAATAAAACACAACGATAGCCTTCCGCATGGAATTCGACGAAAAACGGTGTCACTTTATACGTTGTCCCCAATCGCTTGGCGACTTGCTCGCCGTCCTGCAATGTCAGCGTTCGATTGTTAGCCGGTATGACTTGGACCGTTTCTCTTCCACAAAGAACCGCGTAATTCGTCCCTTCAGGTTTATTAAGAGAAGGATATGTAGGCTCCGCTCCGCATGTTTCACAGTGTTCTTTTCGAATACGTGAAATTCCTGCTTCGACTTGAGTGTTATTCCACAAGTCGAAATGTAAAAGCTTCGTCATCATTGCGTCTTGATTACCCGTGAGCCATTTTAGTCCTTCCGCTGTTTGCCTTGCTGCAACGACTTGGACGGCGGGGGCGATGACACCTGCAGTATCGCATGTTTCATTGACAGAAGGGAGGACTGGCAATAGACATCTGAAGCAAGCTGTTTTTCCTGGAATGAATGGAAACACTGTGCCGGAACTTCCGACGCAAGCACCGTGGATCCATGGAATTCCTTTTTTCCATGCAACGTCATTCATGAGAAGTCTTGTTTCGAAATTATCTGTTGCATCCATGATTAAGTCGGCGTCCGCAACCATTTCCTCAAGCATTAGTCCGTCTACATGATCTAAAACTGTCTTGATATCGCAATCTTGACGGATTTCTTTTAATCTACGTTTTGCAGCAACCACTTTCGGAGTGCCTTGAAGCGCATCTTGTTCTGTGAACAATTGCTGTCTTTGCAGATTGGACATCTCCACATAATCTCGGTCTGCAATTGTTAGTTTGCCAACACCAGCTCGGACAAGCATCTCAGAAATAGGCGAACCTAACGCGCCGCAGCCGATTATGACGACATGTGCACCCTGCAAACGCTCTTGCCCTTCTTTGCCAATCGGCTTGAACAGCGTCTGACGTGAATATCTGTTTTCCACTTCCCCCACACTCCCTTGCAATCTAACATATAGGCAGGCCGCCTTCGCTTCTGAATGAAGCAAGGGCTTCCGGTCTTTATAACCGGTCGCCCTCTTTTGGTAAAGGTGTAATATCGCTAAATGTTCCTACGTAACGTTCGATATCGCCGGAATTATTGACTACGGTATTGATGGTTAGTAATTCGAGATATTCGTTTCCATCTTTCCGCTTATTCCATACTTCACCTTGCCAATGGCCCACTTCGCTTATTGCCTTCCACATAGCAGCATAAAAATCTTTTGGTTGTCTTCCTGAACTGAGAATGTTTGGATTTTTCCCAACTACTTCCTCTTCAGTATACCCTGTGAGCTATGTAAATGCAGGGTTTACCGACATGATTTTGCCATCGGGATTTGTGACGAGAATCCCTTGCCCTGTTGAATCGAATACTTCTTTTGAAAGTGTCAGACGATCCATATAATACAGCCAAACTACAAGTACAAGTTCAACAATGCACCTCCTCACTAAAAGTTAAGAAACTTCTTTCTTAACGCGTATTCAACAAGTTCCGGTCTGCTTTTCAGGTTTAACTTCCCCATGATTTTGGACTTATGCGCTTCGACCGTCTTGACGGAAATATAAAGCATTTCCGCGATTTCTTTATTCCCATAGCCTTTTGCAACGAGGGGCAAGATTTCAATCTCCCTTTTCGATAAAATTTTATAGGGATCTGTCTCTACTTCATCGAAGTCCTTTTTGACGAATTGGCGGACAAGGGAAGTCGCCATGGAAGGATGGATATAGGTGCCTCCGTCGTAGACCGTCCGAATCGCAGTAACTAATTCTTCGTCGGGAGAGTTTTTCAATACATACCCGGAAGCACCATTTTTTAATACATGAAATAAGTATTCTTCATCGTCGTACATCGTAAGAATAACAACTTTCGTTTCCGGAAAATCTTCTTTTATCTTCCCAGTTGCGATTAAACCACTCTCACCAGGTGGCATGCTTAAATCCATAAGCAAAATATCGGGACGATGTTTTGCTACCTTGTCATACGCTTCTAGTCCATCTGCGGCAGTTGCTACTACTTCCATATCATTTTGATAGTTCAATATGTGCATAAAACCGCTGCGAACGACTGCATGATCATCTGCAATTATGATTTTCACTCGCTTTCCCCTCCTTCAACAACTGGAACTTCCAATTGGATTACAGTTCCTTTTCCAAGTTCGGAACGGATATGAAGGTTGCCATCAACGAGCTCTGCTCTCTCTTTCATACTATAAAGGCCAAGACCCGTTCCTTTGGATCCGTATTTTTCACTTCGAACCCTTTTCCTTCATCCGCCACAAGCAAATGAAGTGATCCATCCGCTTCATACAGACGGACAACGAGTTCATCGACCTCTGCATATTTCAACGCGTTGAACACTGACTCCTGACAAATCCGATAGACGACCGTTTCAATTTCGCCGCCATAACGCTTCGACTCTAACTCGGGATGAAAATGAATGATGAGGCCATAATTTTTTTCAATCCATTTGAAGTGAGTACGGAATGCTGCTTCCAATCCGAGATCGTCAAGTGTAGCTGGACGCAATTCAACGGAAAGATGGCGGATATCATCTAAAAGCCGCATGAGCGAGCCTTCCGTCTGTTGCACTTTTTTCAGCACTTCTTCATCAATATTCATATATTTCAATACACGTAAATCAACTAATGAACTGAGCATCTCCTGCGCGACACTGTCATGCAATTCACGGGATATACGTTTCCGTTCGTCTTCTTGTGCTTTAATAACTCTTTTCATCATCAGTTTTTGATTCAATTCTTCTTGTGTCTTGAATTGCTGTGTCAAATCCCGAAGCATGAAAACTCGAATTCCGGATTCTTGGTCGATTGTTTGAATGCTTCCTGTGTAAGGTATGACACCTCTACCTTTCGTATCAAAATACACTTGGAAGGAACTGATATCTATGTCTGGCTTCGACATATAGCATGCTTCACAAGTCAGCAATTCATCGGAGCTTGTATACCCTCTGCATATTTTACAAATTGCCCCCGCGCTTCCTGCCATCATTTGCTCATAGACATTTATCTATAATTTCTTCGGCAGCTGTATTCATCGTGAGGACTTTGCCGTCCCGATCAAAAAGAAGATGGCTTCATTAGAATTGCCATATAGATTCATTAAAAGGCTCGGCAAATTCTCTTTACTGAACTGAGTCATCTTTCACCATCTCCTTATCATAGAACGGGCCGAATTTCGTACCGATTTCTTGCTTGAATTCCTCAAACTGTTCCGGTGTCAATGCTTGGTTTTTCCGATAGCCGACAAGCATGACACCGTACACACGACTATACTTATACAGCGGGATTGCCCCGAAACTTTTTAGTCCTTCCGCAACGAGAATCGGGTAGTTGAAAAGATTATCTGTGCCCAACTCATGTAATGCATCACCCACAAACATCGATTTGCCTGTCTTGAAAACAAGTCCCGCCACACCTTTTCCTGATTGGAGAATAATACGGCGGTGCCTCTCGCTTTTATTTCCTGTCACGTGTGCCCACTTCAATTCAAATCCACGTTCTGGCGATTGAACGAGTGCTATCCCGACATAATCGAATCCGAATACATCGCGGATACGCTCAATCTCTTGCTGGAAGTTAAATCCCACCCATTCTTTCATATTCATTACTCCCTATAGAAAATTATTATCTTTTATCCGCTTTTGCTGGTGACCTTCTATACAGGATATAGCTCCTGCCCGCATAATTCAACGGGACACTCCATACATGGACAAGTCTTGTGAACGGCCACATCGCAAAAATGAGGAAACCACTCAGAATATGCAATTTGAACGTCAATGGAACTGAGGCCATATAGCCTGCTTCAGGTCTAATAATTAGTAAGGAACAGAACCAAACGGAAATGGAATCACGGTAGTCAAATCATAACCCGTTCAGTTCACTGGTACAAAACGAGAATTAACACGCCAATTAGCATCACAAATAGCTTCGAATTAATACATCAATTAGCACTGCCATTGGCGGTGTTTTTTCTAATTTATAATTGGTGACTTAAATTCAATTTCGTCTAATAATATAACTTCTGACGCTATAAAAAAGGACCCGATCAAGGCCCTTTTAAGATATTAATTATTCAACAATCGCACCCGTTAATTGAACAAAATTACTATTTCTCTATCCTTTATTTTCTTCTAATTCTAACCTTCTTCGTTCCAGATCTAATTTTTCCTGCTCTAATTTTATTTCTCTTTCCTTAATTTTAAAATGTTTATTGGTAGAGTAAATACCCATAATTATGCTAACTATTAGCACAATAACTAATACCACAATTACTATCAACAAAATAAATAATTCCAAATTACTCAGCTCCCTCATAATAAATAATGACTAAGAGAAAAATTAACATAAGAATTACATCACAGAAACCTAATGTTTCTTCTCTTGAACAATCCTTCACAAACTTTATTTACAATACCTTTAATATAGATATTTCCGTATACAACAATCTGGCTCCGTTTGTTGAAGTATCAAATTTTATTCCTTACTCTTTATTATATCAGAGATAACGAACGAAACCTTCAAATTACTTAATTTATGCCGCAATTTAATTAACTTCTGATCACTCCAACTTATAAAAATATGTTTTGACATACAAATCAACAGCGGTATTAACACATACGTTAGCAGAACTACAATAGAAATTGTAATCCTGCTAATAGGCTTGTCGATAGGCTATCTAAAGTAGGTGTGATTCATTTGCAAACGTTGATATATAGGTAAAAAGGAAAGAGTCCAATTCATATGCGAATTTGGACTCTTTTTGTGTGTTTAATTTAGTTTTTGTACCTCTCAACTGAACGGCTTAGTCAAATCCCCGAGTCACATTATTCGTAATTTGGGACGCGTATATGCCTATAAAAACGATGAATAACCGACTCTTAGGGGGTTATCACCGACTTGGACGACTTTATCACCGACTCTTGACGCTTTATCACCGACTCTCCGCACTTTATCACCGACTCGCTACAAAAACTGTGAAAAATGTCCAGTATTCCAACTTCATAGATATTAATCTACTGGTATAATACGAATATTAGATATAATTCCGGAAATGGGGTTTGTTACTTGTCACTTCAATTTATAAATGCAGAAAAAAGAATCAATGACTCAGTCATCTTCCCTTCTTTCGATTTATCAGCTGAACGAGGTAAAGTTGTTGCAGTCTATTCCAGCGTTAATATCCGGGAACAACTGATTGGGCTCTTAGTTGGAAAAAACAAATTATCTAATGGAGAAATTCGCATCGGTGAGGATGACATTCCCGGGAACAAACATCAAATTGGTTTTTTCTTCTTAAACAGTGGATTATATGAACGTTTATCTATTGTAGAAATGATTCAGTTCACAAAAAGTATTTACTCATCCGCTATATCAGTTGCTGAAGTCATTAACTCAGTTCAATTAGGTTCAAAACGTAATGTAAAAATAAAACAGTTGTCCTATTCCGAGAAAAAACGAGTTCAACTTGCTTGTTTACTTATTCAAAATCCTTTTATTTACATTTTGGAGGAGCCCGATCAAAACCTTGATCTGGAAACAAAAAGAATCTTGCTCACTGTTTTAGATGAGATTCGGTTACAGAAAAAGGTAGTTTTCATATTAACGGGAAATCTCGAAAGTGCAGTCAATTCCTCCGATGAAGTTTGGAGGTTGGACGAAAACGGACTCCATGGCGTCCAGATCGAAGAGCAGATTGAGGCGGATAACGAAATGCCCTCTGAAGAAGAAATTAATGTTTCGAATGAACAAACCGTACCGGTCGTTCAACCGGTAAAATTCGAAAAAATCCCAACAAAAGTGAACGATAAAATCGTATTATTTGACCCTATTGAAATTGACTATATTGAAAGTAATGAAGGCCAATCATTCTTGCATATTAAAGGAGAGTCATTTCCAAGCGTGTTCACCCTGAATGATTTGGAACAACGACTACTTCCCTTCGGTTTCTTTCGTTGCCATCGTTCATATATCGTTAATCTTCAAAGGGTAAGAGAAGTGATTACTTGGACAAGGAATAGTTATAGTTTGGTGTTGGAGGATGCGAAGAAGTCTTCAATCCCATTATCGAAAACGAAAATGGCTGAACTTAAAGAGATGTTAGGACTCTAATCATGTAGAAGCTTGTCTAATTTCCCCGGAAATATTCGACAATAGAAGACACTTAAAAAACAGTGATTTTCCTGCGTTCTTCACGCTTCACTTTTTCTTATTTAACAGAAATTCAGCTCCAGTGACCGGTTTTCATCTGTTCATTCACCCTTTAAACTGCTCCATTCACCTTGAAATAAACTCCTTTCATCCAAGATATAATGCCTCCCTATTCATTTCCTTGTAATCTGAGATTGCAGATACGAAATGAACGAATAACAGTTTGAGGAGGATACGGATGGAAAACATTATTGAAGTGAAGGCCTTGGCAAAGGTCTTTGCTAACCAAGTAGCACTTGAAAGTGTTAATTTTCAAGTTAAAAGGGGCGAGGTATTCGGTTTCCTTGGACCGAGTGGATCAGGTAAAACAACAACCATTAAAATATTGACTGGACAATTGAATCCAACAAGCGGAGTTGCGACGGTATTTGGAGAATCTGTTGAAGCACTTCGGAAACCCACTAATCGGAAACGCTTCGGAGTGTTGACGGATAATAGCGGATTATATGGAAGATTGTCCATATACGACAACTTAAAGCTCTATTGCGATTTGTACGGAATGCCCCCTTCCAAAATTGACGAAGTGCTTGAAATCGTCAATTTAAAGGCGGATCAACAAAAGCGGGTTTCCACGCTGTCTAAAGGAATGACTCAGCGGGTTACATTAGCTCGTGCTTTGATTCATGAGCCGGAATTACTTTTCTTGGATGAACCGACCTCGGCTCTCGACCCTACAAATACCCTTCATATTTATGAGGGATTACGAGCTCTCAACGCGAAAGGAACGACGATATTCCTTACCACGCATGACATGCTTGAGGCAGAGAAGCTTTGTGATCGGATTGCTTTCCTTAATAAAGGAAAAATCCAATTATTAGATACACCTGATCGGCTTAAAAAGCAGTTTTCGGATGCAACCATTACAGTCGAATTGTTAAATGAAGAAAAAGTGGTCATTCCAGCAGGAGAGGAAGGGGCCCAGCAATTATTTAATTACATGACGGCAAATCAAGTGGCGACGATACATTCGAATGAGCCGACACTAGGTGATATTTTCGTACAAGTTACTGGGAGGGAATTAGTATGACTTTTTCTTGGAGACGTGTGAATGCTATTTTAGTGAAAGATTATAAGGACTTTTCTAGAAATCTAGCAGTTTCTATTATCATCTTCATGCCACCTGTTATGGCAGCCTTGTTCAGTCGTATTGGAACTGTTTCGATAGAAGCACATTATATGGTTTTCAATATGGCATTTGCTCTTGTTGCGACGTATGTGCAGTGCAGCTTGATTGCAGAAGAGAAAGATAAGAATACATTGCGTGGATTGATGATCTCCCCCGCCAGCACATTGAGATTTTAGGAGGTAAAAGCCTGCTAACTTTCCTTCTGACGATGTTAGTACTTATACTTTCTGTCTTTTTCGGAGATTACCGACCACAGAATGTGCTTATCATCGGCGTGGCATTTGCTTTTTCGGCATTCTTTTATATCGGTATGGGGACATTGTTAGGTTTGTTTGCGAAATCCGTTATGGAAGCTAATGTTATTGTTTTACCAGTGCTCCTATTTTTCTCGATGGGAACTTTTGCTCTTCCGTTTGCAGAAAAGTACCCGGTCTTGAAGGTTCTGGAATATTTTCCAAATGTCCAATTGATTGAGATCGCAGCAAAAGTCGAAGCCGGTGGAGGATTTGGGGATACATTCTTGCCTTTAGGTATCATCCTAGCCTGGGCGATTGCGATGTTTGGCTTGACTGTTGTTGTTTATCGGAAAAGGATGGTGGACTAATATGAAGAAAGCATTGAAACCATTGATAGGATTTGCGTTAGGAATTATTGTTGTTATCATTTACAGAACTTTTTTCGGTTGAAGCTTTATGCGTGTCTGGACGTGCTTATGCTGGAATTCTGAGTTTTATGTGCGGCTGGACGTGTTTATGCGTGATTCTCGCCCTTTATGCACTTTTCGGACAGATTATGCGTGATTGTACCGATTTATACGTATTTAACGGAGAGCCATTGATCGTATTTAGCTCTCCGTTCTTCATTTTCATTTATAAGTCATCAAACCCGTTCAAGTTGCTTGTTTTTACGTATTGTCTTGATGTTTGTTCGAAGAAATCGGTTTTTGTGTCGTCAAAGTTATCGACATAGGCGCGGATCCATTTCATCGGGTTATCGGTGAATTCCGGATAGATTTCGCTCAATCCAAGCATGCGTAACATTTTATTTGCGCGATATTTCACGTAGCCCGCCATTTCTTCGAGGTCGATTCCAACGATTTCCCCTAACACATAGCGGCTCCAAATGATTTCCTGTTCGACGGAATGGCGGAATTGATCGTAAATCCAATCGGTGAATTCTTCGGTATTATACTTCGGATTTTCTGCAAGTGCCGCGCGGAAAATATCGCTGATTGCTTTACCGTGCTGCAGTTCATCGCGGTTTATATATGAAATCATCGTCGATGTTCCGACCATTTTCTGATGGCGCGCGAGATTGTAGAAGAATGCAAAACCACTATAGAAGAATAGTCCTTCTAATAATGTCGTGTACACCATTGCTTTCAACACAGTTTCAACCGTAGGATTTTCCGCGAATTCATTATAAATATCGACAATCCGCTCGTTCCGTTTCATTAGTACTTCATCGCTGCGGCCCATTTCGAATGAATCCATCTGTTTGTCGAGCGTCGTTACGGAGGAAAGGACGTACGCATAGCTGTGATTATGCTCGCTTTCCTGGTCGGCGATTGTAGCCATGATTGACTTCACCGAAGGATCAGTTGTGAAGTCCACAATTTTCATGGCGATGACGGTTTGCGGGCCATCCAGTGTTGCAAGCAGCCCGATAATTTTTAGAAACGCCTCTTGTTCCGCTTTCGATAAGTTCGGGAATTGCTTTACATCCTGCGTCATATCGACTTCATTCGCTGTCCAAAAAAGAGAGCGGATGCGCTGACGTATTGTATAGAAATGCGGATGCGATAGGTCGTTCCAGTTCAGGATACCGCTCGCTTTTCCGCCGAATATTGCCGTTGATTTATTTGGATTTGCTGGATTTAGCACTTTAACGCGTGTAAGTGTTGCCAATGTTGATGAACTCCTTTCGCCCATTCGATTACTTTCTTTTCTTGGATGCCACGTGGGCTTTGTTCGATTTTTAGAGGTTCGTATTTTGATTCATAAAATCGTTTTAGTTTATCGGCGGCGTGGCAAAATAGCTCGTCCCCGCCAAACTGGGTGTCTCCAGTACCGAAGACATAGACGTTTTCGGGCTTATAGCTGATGTCCGCGACGAAATCCTTCACCTTGTCAGGCGTTGCACCCTTATCCCATGTGAATGAACCGATTATCATCGCATCAAACTGCCGCGGATTCGGTATCGGACCGTTTCCGATCCGATGCACAGTCACGTCCAATCCTTCCGACAGCAGCGTCTCCTCCACGATTTCAGCCACTTCCTCCGTATTTCCGCTCCAGGATGCATACGCAATCAGGAATGACACCATTCGCACTCCTCGATATCCGAAGCTGTAGATCTCATGTAATACGTCGATTTCATGCCCGATTTCCATGCTTGAATATGCAACTCAAGGAGGACGGATGCGCGTATGTTATTCGGCACGTAAATATTGAACGAAATTGCCTGATCGATATGGCGCTGTCTTGCTGCATTTTGCTTGATGGACCAGCGCTGATCGACAATATACGCAGAGCGACGGTAGACATCGTATGTGTTATGGTCCAAATCCGGTGCGATAACAGGTAGCTTGTAATCTTTCTTTTCCTCGTGGTAGAACGGCTTGAAAATCGGATCGATGGAAGCCGTAGACCCTGCGATGACCGATGTTGAGCTGTTCGGCGCGACAGCCATTAAATAGCCGTTTCGCATGCCGTTTGTCGCAACATCAATGCGTAGCTCACGCCATTGTTTCGAGTCGTAGCCACGTTGTTCGAAATAAGTCCCAGTCTGCCAATCTGACCCTTCGAATAAAGGATAAGCCCCCTCTCCCCCGCCAATTCCATCGATGCTTTGATTGTCAAATAAGCAATTCTTTCATACAGTTCGTCCGCATAGTCAACCGCTTCATCCGATTCCCATTGGATGTTTTTCAATGCAAGCAGATGGTGCCAGCCGAATGTTCCAAGGCCGATGCCACGGTAGCGGGCGTTCGTCCGTTGCGCCTGGATGACCGGGATTTTATTCAAATCAATGACGTTGTCTAACATGCGGACTTGGATCGTAATAAGTCGTTCCAATACGTCTGCGGGTACTGCTCGGCCAAGGTTCACGGACGACAAGTTGCATACAACAAAATCTCCAGGCTTCGAACGGGTCACGACGATATCGTCTTCAAAAGTGACCGATTCGAATTCGGTTGGACTCATGTTTTGCATGATTTCTGTACACAAATTACTGGAATACACCATACCCTTATGCTTATTTGGGTTTGTCCGGTTTACTTCATCACGGTAAAACATGAATGGCGTCCCCGTCTCAAGCTGGCTGCGCATGATCCGTTTCATGATTTCAATCGCCGGACGGTCTCCTTTGACAATTCCGGATGGTTCACGCATTCCTCGTATTTATCGCGGAATCAACCGGCACCTTTCGTTTCATCATAATGATCCTCAAGCGAATATCCCATAACAGTCAGGACTTCATGCGGTCGAATAAATACCAATCGCCACGCGCTTCGACTTGGTCCAGGAATAGATCCGGAAGGCAGACTCCTGTGAAAATATCATGCGCACGCAAGCGATCGTCCCCGTTGTTCAGCTTGAGGTCAAGGAAAGTGAAAATATCTTTATGCCAAACATCGAGGTAAACTGCAATTGCCCCCTGGCGCTGACCAAGCTGATCGACGCTTACCGCCGTATTGTTCAGCTGCTTGATCCACGGAAGAACGCCGCTTGAGGCACCTTTAAAACCACGGATGGAAGACCCGCGTGAACGGACTTTGCCCATGTAAACTCCAATTCCACCGCCGTATTTCGATAGATTCGCAATATCGGTATTGCTGTCATAAATGCCTTGCAGCGAATCAGCGACCGTGTCAATGAAGCAGCTCGACAGCTGACCATGCGGCTTGCCCGCATTCGCAAGCGTCGGCGTCGCGACTGTCATATACAGATTGCTCATCGCCCAATATGCTTCCGCAATTTTTTCAAGGCGATTTTCAGTTTCATTTTGCATGAGCGTCATCGCAATGATGAGCCAACGTTCTTGCGGCAATTCGACAGGCTGTTTATTGAAATCAACTGCAACATACCTGTCCATAAGTGTTTTCAATCCAATATACGTGAACAGCTTGTCCCTTTCCGGCTTCAAGAATGTTCCTACTTCATCCAATTCCTCGCGCGAATATTTTTCAATCAAAACAGATGTATACAAGCCCTTCTCAACAAGCCGCTCCACGTTATCGGCAAAATCCGTATATGCTTTTGCGCCCCTAACGCTTTCCTGGCGTGAATAAACATCTTGTAAATAAATCCTCGCAGCAACGAATGTCCAATAACCGGATGCTTCATCGATATAGCTAAGCGCCTCCAAAATCATCGCTTTCGTCCACTCAGATTTTTCTCCATCGGAATGGCGTTCCAACCATTTTAGACTCGCATCTTCTAACACCGCCAACCGTGTTTCCCCGAACTCCGCCTTTAGGCTTCCAAATATGCCCGCTACATCCATCTTTTCACGAATCAATGTCATCAAAATGATTCCTCCTTTGTGACACAATACAAAAAAGCGATGATTCCACCTCTTCGGTAGAGTCATCGCTCATGGAATTTGATTAGGAAACAGATCGGGACCTCGCCTAAATAGTGAAAGCAAAAAATACCCGCTCGCTTCCACCTCTCAACCCCCGAAGAAAGTGTCGCTTGACGATGGACGGCAGGTCTACTGGCTAACGCTTCTTCCTTCCATCTCCCCTTCCCGCGGCTTCATGCTGCAGTGGTTTTTGAGACGGTCGTCTGCGTTTACAGTTGCGGGGACAGCTCCAATTACGGATTCCCTTTTAAACCGATAACGGTACCATTCCATCGTTCGATACTATATATTGTGTCTTATGTATAACTACTACCCTAACATGTTGTGGTTTAATCGTAAATAGGTAGAAAGATATTTTAATTTACGGACTTCTCCCTATACTTCATTACTCATATATGTGATGATAAATATAAAAAGGAGGAGGGGTTCCAATGGCTGATTTAAACGCAATTATGGCTTGGACGTTTACGGAGGAAGTTGCTGTTCCAGACGAAATAAAGGATTTGCTCATTGATGGCGAAGTAGCAGAGGTTGCCTATAAAACAATTCGTGATGTGGCGGTTGTAACAAACAAACGATTTATTATCGCAGACAAGCAAGGACTGACAGGTAAAAAGGTTGAAATCTATACGATTCCTTTTAAGTCAATCAATATGTACTCCACAGAAAACGCAGGACGGATTGATTTCAACGCTGAAATTGAATTGTGGACGAAGGCAGGAAAACTTAAATTTAATCTGAATAAAAAAGTGGATGTACGTAAACTCGATAAAATCATTGCGAATGCCATTCTTTAAAAGATAGAGCCATGCAATTGCGTGGCTCTTAATCATTGGAATTGATTGGTGTCAGCGCAGTCGTTTGATCAACAAAAATAAACCCATCATACCGGCTGCCAACTCTTGATGATACATAGTTTCCATACGCTTCAAACTCCGGATTATAGACGACCCCGATAGCGCGATGGCCGATCCATTCATTGAATAAATGACGGTTTTCCTCCGTGAAAAGAATAACCTGATCTACTTCAGCGGCTGCATGCATCTGACCTTCCCATGAATTGAACTTGGCGGGTGGGACTTTCATCTTTTGTAACGGTTCGCCCCAACCTTCGCCTGCAATGACGGTTCCTTCATACGTACCGAAGCCGATGGCAAATGTGTCATCCCTTCCATACTTCTCCCGGATGAGCTGACCGACATTGATCATATCATGGTCGGCCATTGATGTTTCCGATGCATCGCCAACATGCGTGTTATGCTCCCAGATGATGATTTTGGCGTCATCGCCATGGTAGTTCAATAGTTCGCCGACCGCCTCCACCATATGCATATCGCGTATATTCCAAGAGATGGCGTCGTCCTGCATCATCGCACGATAATATGATTCGGCATTTTTCGCGACCAATGCATTCATCGTTATGTTTAGATCCTTTTCCTGATCGTTTGAATAAAGATCTTCGTGGCTACGGATGGTCGTCAGCAAGTTCGTCACTTCGCGAATGCACTCATCCGAAAAATGAAGAGTCGACAATGCGTAATGCTCAGGCATTCGGTTGTACGGCTCAAAACAGGAAAATGCTCTTCTTGCCATCTCCAAGTCCGCATTATAAGTGGGATTTTCCTGAAGAAATTGCAACACTTCATCAATCGACTCATAAAGACTGTACATATCAATCCCGTAAAACCCTGTTTTATCAGCTGCATCCTTTCCTTCATTTTCACGCTTCAACCATTCAATAAGCTCCGCGACCTCTTCATTCGCCCACATCCACGTCGGCCAACGATTGAACGATTGCGATAATACTTGCCGAGCGGTTTTACCCTCTTCATCAAAGCCTTTCACATAGCGGTTAACCGCTTGAGCAGACGGCCAATCTCCTTCTACCGCAATGATTTTGAATCCTTTCTCCTGAATAAGTCGTTTAGATAATGCCGCGCGAACTTTGTAAAACTCTGAAGTTCCATGCGACGCTTCACCTAACATAACAATTCGGGCATCCCCAATTGCGTTCATAATAGTGTCAAATGCCTTCTCATCTAACGTAAAAGCGTGTTCCTGTATCGCGGCGATCAATTTTTTCGACAAATCAATCCCTCCTCTGCAGATAGCATACCCATGGGAAGGGGGCGGAAACCGGGAGAGGGGTGATAAGGGGTTGATTTTTACGAAAGAGACATGGTTATCACCGACTTGGACGAGGTTATCACCGACTCTCGGAGCTTTATCACCGACTCGGGAGAGTTTATCACCGACTTAGGTGAGTTTATCACCGACTTAGGTGAATTTATCACCGTTTGGCTACAATTTTAGAGTATCTGCAAACAATTGCCCGCTCCGCAATGCAATTTTCCATGGCAAAAAAGTTTATCACCGCTCTGTCGGACTTTATCACCGCTTGTGCAGGGTTTATCACCGCTTAGGTGGCCGTTATCACCACTTAAACGACATTTATCACCACTCAACAATTTTTCACCACAAAAAAACCGCCCAATAAAGGACGGTTGCCAAATAACCTCTATTCATCTACAACTTCCAGTATTCCTTCCCCGTCGTCCGGCAAAAGCTCGAAAATCCATTTCTTTTCATTCTCATCAAAAATAATCTCGTTAATAACGATATAGCCATTTGATAGCCTCTCACCCGAAATCTCCAACGCTTTTGCTACGGCCTGTGACTCGGAAAGCTTCGCATTTACAGGCTTATAATCCGGCAAGATTTCTACAAATTTTGCAGTCCCTTGCGAAGGATAGGATTCCATCATGCGGCCTGATGCTTCCACTTTCACACGCTGGCCTACTTTCAACTTGTCAGCTTCAGGGAATTTGTAAAACGCAGCAGTTTCATTCGGACCAGCTACCAAGAACTGCCCTTCACTAACAGACAGTACAAATCCACCATCCGTGAGTGGAGTGCTTGTGTAAGTTTGTTCAGGAGCAATAATCCTTGATTCCCCGGGAGCAGCTACCATTCTTCCATTTTGCGTGAAATTGATTGTGTGGTCTGCGAATTGTTGGCGCAGCTCCTCTTGCTGCTCCGGCATGAGAAAATCATGGGAAACTTCAATCTCGCCGTTGATGACATCGACGTACAGCGCATAGGATCCCTGTTCCGATTCGATTCCTTTCAATGCTTCCGCGACTTCATCCTGTAAATCATTGAGCTCTTTTTCCGTGTGGGGGCTGCGGAAAATATAGATTGGTTCGCAAGGATTTCGCCGCATCCACTTTTGGCTGCAATAGATCAAGCAATTGTTGAACGCGTTCGTCAGGCTCCTTTAACCCGATCCAGACGCCAGATTGCTTTGCGCCTCTTGTCTGAATTTCGATAAAGAGGACTCCTTCATCACGAATGCCGCCTTCACCGTAAACTTCTTCCACCGCCTGGATTGCAGCGGGTCCCTCAATTGCTTTGACCGCCAAATCCTCCGCCAATTCTTTTGTAGGCTTTTCATATTCAGGTGGTGTTTCAATGGTGGCCGCCTCGTCTCGCTTAGGCGTTTCTTGAGCGGTTTGCTTCAATTCCGCAATGATTTCACGCCCACTCACCATTTTTAACATCTTCCATTCAACACTATCTTCAACCGCGACATTTTTCGGGGAATCATCCGTTCCACATCCTCCCAACAATAAAGCAGCACTTAATAAGATTGTTAACCTATAGTTCATGTCAAAACCTCCCATCAACGGATTAGACGGACGATTCGTACAAAAGTTACGTGACGCCCATTGACACCCAGCCACCGATTTGATACATTCAACTACAATATCGAAGACGAAGAGAGTAATAATTCTTTCCTTCCATAGCGAGCCGGGGTTGGTGGAAGCCTGGCGAAGATGAATTATGAAACGCACTTCGTAGATGCTTTTCTGAATGAAGTAGGAGAAGCCGGTGTCTCGCCGTTAGGAGAAAGGGGCCCCTATCCATACTATCAGGGGCAATTTGAGTGGTACCGCGGAACAAGCTTTCGTCTCATTTATTGAGATCGAGGGCTTTTTATTTTATCTAAAAAGGGGTTTGTGTATATGAAAAAGGATATTCTACAAGCTTTACAGACAGTCAGCCCGATTCCATTGGAGGAACATATGTTAGAACGCCCGGCACATGCAAAATTAGGCGATTTTGCATTGCCATGTTTTCCTTTTGCAAAAGTCTTACGAAAATCGCCTGTTGCCATTGCGGAGGAGATTGCTGCTTCCATCAATCATCCGTTAATCCAGAAAGCCGAAGCGGTAAATGGCTATGTAAATCTATTCATGAACCGGGAAGTCATTGCCGATACGCTTCTTCAAACAATCTTGCAACAATCGACCACATATGGCACTTCCAATGAAGGCAATGATGGTGTCGTGACGATTGATTTGTCCTCACCAAATATTGCTAAGCCATTTTCCATGGGCCATCTGCGCTCAACGGTCATTGGGAATTCCATTGCTTTATTGCTTGAAAAGATCGGCTACAAGCCGGTGAAAATCAATTACATCGGTGATTGGGGTACACAATTCGGGAAGCTACTTACAGCGTATCGGATATGGGGTAATGAGGCGGACGTTCGTCAAGCTCCAATTGAAACATTGCTGAAGCTGTACATCCGTTTTCATAAGGAAGCAGAGACTGATCCTTCATTAAACGATGAGGGGCGCGCAGCCTTCAAAGCGTTGGAGGACGGTGATTCGGATGCACTTGCCTTATGGAATTGGTTCAAAACCGAGTCATTGAAGGAGTTCCAACGGATTTATGATCTGTTAGGAGTCACATTCGATTCGTATAATGGCGAAGCATATTATAATGACAAAATGGAGCCTGTCGTGGAAGAGCTTCTAAGCAAAGGCTTATTGGTTGAATCCGATGGCGCCATGGTCGTCGAACTTCAGGAAGGCATGCCTCCTTGTTTGATTAAGAAATCAGATGGGGCGACATTGTACGCAACACGTGATTTGGCAGCTGCCATCGATCGAAAAAATAATTACGACTTCGTCAAATCCATTTACGTCGTTGGGAATGAACAAAGCCTCCACTTTACGCAAGTGAAGCAAGTGTTGGGAAAAATGGGGCACAACTGGTCGAATGACATTCAACACGTACCGTTCGGGCTCATTTTGCAAGGCGGGAAAAAGATGTCGACGCGTAAAGGAAAGATCGTCTTGCTTGAGAATGTTTTGAAGGAAGCAATCGAACTTGCACAGAAAAATATCAAAGAGAAAAACCCTACCCTTGCCAATCAATCCGAAGTGGCTGATGCGGTTGGCGTTGGTGCGATTTTATTCAGCGACTTGAAACAGCATCGGAAGCATGATATCGAATTTAACTTGGAATCGATGTTGCAGGTCGAAGGCGAAACGGGTCCTTACGTCCAATACGCCAATGCGCGTGCCCACTCGATTTTGCGTAAAGTTAGCGACGTCGATTCATTCAATGTAAATGAAGTGAATGATTATGAATGGGAAACAATCAAGCTGCTTGAACAATTTCCGCACGCTGTAAAACGTGCAGCTGATGAATTGGATCCGTCCATCATCGCCAAATACGCGATCGATCTCGCGCAAGCATTCAATTCATTTTACGGGAATGTTCAAGTGTTAACCGATCAGGCAAATCTGCCTATCGCTCGGCACTCATCGAAAGCGTCACAATCGTCTTATCTGAATCACTGCGCTTGTTAGGAATGAAAGCGCCTGAAGAAATGTAAGAAAAAGCAATCGCTCGCTGGCGATTGCTTTTTTGTGTATTGTATTCGTGTTTACCTCCGGCTCTCAGAGCGTTATCACCGACTCTCAGCACTTTATCACCGACTCGGCTTATTTACCCAATTCTCAAAGCGCCGCCTTCACCGTTTTCCGATAATACCCAACCGTCAAGAATGCGAAGATAAGATAAATGAGCGCGTAGATGCCCATTGCGATGGATGCGGGTAAGGTAATATCCGACATGAACATAAAGGATGCTGCCTTGATTGCAAAGATGGAATGTAGTAAGCCAATTATCAACGGAACGCCGAAGACGAACACTTGCTTTCGGACGATGCCGCGCATGATGTCTTGCACAGTGAAGCCTAATTGACGCAAGGTTGTATAGCTGCTTTTCTCCTGTTCCGCCTCCGTCATTTGCTTGAAGTATAGAATACTGCCAGTTGAAATGAGGAACACGAGTCCAAGGAAACCTGAAATGAAGATGAGCAGTCCATTAAATTCCATGGACGAGACATATTGAGAATAATAATCAAATCCGTGTTGATCATTTTCCTCATTGATGCGCTTAAAGATGGCAGATGCCTCAACAAGCTGATCGTGATCCGGCACATCGATGGCATAAGTGTTTGAAATGCGCCAACCGTTTTCATCATTCAAAAATTGACCTTTTAATTCTTGATAAAACGCATCTTTCACAACAAGTTGTGTTGACCCTGAAGTATTTAATGCATTTCCTTCGTTCACTTTCACAACTTTCATATCAGATTCTATTTCAGAATTCGATAACTCGACATTAAACGGGACTTCAATCGTTTTCAATAACCAGTATATGCTTGCATCATAAAGGTACGCGGCATCAGGATCGGAAATTTCAATATCTGCACCTGCTTGCTGCAAATTTTTGTCGCTAATAATAATCGCTCCAAACGATGTGGATATCATTTCCGGTGCACTACCCTTTTCGAATTCGCCCTCCACTTTTAGAGTTTCAACCGTTGAAACCGTATACGCTATATTTTGCTTATCCAGTTCGCTGACAAATTTTGCGGAGGCTTCTTGACCGTCCTCATACCAAAAATTATCAAAAGAAAAATCAAAAGGATATACAAGGCGAAGTTCCTTTTCCGTTGAATAATAAAGGGAATACGAACCTGCCAGCATCGTCAGCGTCATCGCGGACAATACCGTAATGATCGTCAATGAATTCGCATTGGCTTTCATCCGGTGCATAAGCGGCGCAAGAGATAAACTGTTATACAGCCCCAGATGGCCTTGCTTCCGTTTCCGGATCTGATAAAGCAGCCAGCTGATCGTCACCCGGAACAATAGATAGGTACCGAGAATTGTCGCAGCCAAAACGACGACCATATTGATGAGTAGCAATGCATTCAACATCCGGCCGGATAGCCAATATCCGAACGCGATGAGTGCCATTCCTAAAATCGCAAGTAGTGCTGATCTAAACGCTTTCGGTTTCTTCGGATGGTCGCCCTTCTTTTCGGCATTGAATAACCCGAGCAATGTATTGCGGTAAACTGCGACAATCATTTGAATCGATGTGAGAATGATGATTCCAAGGAATACAACAACCGTCTGGATGACTGCGGCCGTCGAAAATGCTACTTCGATAAAACCGTCAAATCCGATAAGCTTCATTAACAACAATAAAAATACACGTGACACGAGAATTCCTATGCCAATCCCAATAGCTAATGCCCCGGCGCTAAGCAAGGAGTTTTCGATAATCAACAGACGCGAGACAGAACCTTTCGTCAGGCCAATCAATTGATACAGCCCGATTTCACGGCTTCTTCTTTTCAAGAAAATCGCATTTGCATAGACGACGAAAATTCCTGCGATGAATAATAATAGAATTCCTGCCACTTTGAAAGCCGCACCCATGCTGCCTCCAGACCGAGAAACTACCGACGGATCATGCTGTAATGTTGCAAATACAAAGTAGAGGACGACACTGAAAATGAGGGCGAAAAAGTATAAATAATAATGCTTGATGTTTTTCCGCATGCTGCGGATGACGAGATCAAAGAGCGTCAACGCTGTCACCCCCGAGGACACCTTGGACTTTCAGGATTTCCTGGAAGAAGGCTTGTCTCGTTTTTTCGCCGCGGTACAGCTCCGAGTAGATATTGCCGTCTTTCAGGAAGACAACTCGGCTGCAATAACTTGACGCGACGGGGTCATGCGTTACCATCATGATCGTGACACCGCGTTCTTTATTGACATCTTCCAACGTCCCGAGCAGAGACGAAGCCGATTTCGAATCAAGCGCGCCTGTAGGTTCATCCGCAAACACCATGGATGGCTTGTTAATGAGTGCGCGGGCTGCGGAAGTCCGTTGCTTTTGACCGCCTGATATTTCATGTGGGTATTTATCCGCCAATTCCTTGATACCTAAAATGTCGGCAATCGACTTGAATTGGTCCTCCGCCACCCGTTTTTTCATCTTGCCTAGCGAGACTGGCAAGAGAATATTTTCTTTTACTGTCAATGTATCGAGCAGATTGTAATCTTGAAAGATGAACCCTAATTTATCGCGCCTGAATGCGGACAGTTCACGGTCCTTCATTTTCGAAATATCCGATTCCCCAATCAAAATCGAACCTTCCGTCGTACGATCGATTGTCGCAAGGACATTTAATAGTGTCGTCTTCCCGGCACCTGACGCCCCCATAATGCCGACAAATTCCCCTTCTAGCACTCGCAAATCGATCCCTTTCAATACTTCTTGCACATTTCCACGAGTCCCGTACGATTTACGGATGTTTTGTGCGTGTAAGACTGTCTTATATTGATCCATCATTGTACCCTCCCTGTTTGCTATACCCTTATCTTATCGGGGAAATTTGGTATGGTCGTGCGATTTAGATGACAAACAGGTCGGTCAATGTGACATTGTTGTCACGTTCGGGTCGCATCAAATTCATTTTCGGTGGAAAACGTCATTTTCATCGTCGTTCCTTCGTTTAATTTAGAGTGTGTCGACAAGGAAATTCCGATTTTCGATGCAACTTGGTGAGCTGAGATAAAGACCGATTCCAGTCGCCGCATTATGTAGCCGTCCCGTCCCTCCTGTGAACCCTTTATCGAATATCCGAGGGAGATCATGCGTAGGGATTCCGGAACCTTCATCTTTTATCAATAAAACCGGATTCCCGCTTTCTGAACGGTCGAACTTAATATAGACGACTCCTCCATCCGGGCTGTATTTCACCGCATTCGTCAGCAATTGCCGGATGATGAAGCGACACCATTTGCTGTCCGTGATTAGTTCCAACTCTTTGTCTTCTATTTCCACAGCGATGTTTTTTTCGATACACCATGACCGAAGTTCGCTGATTTCAGGTGTAATCAGCTGATGCATTTCAATTTTCTCCAATACATAATCCGTCCCGAGCGACGGCATACGTGAAATATAAAGCTGCCGATCGATCAGCAAATGGACTCGCAGCCAATCAGACTCGATTTTCCGAATTGTTAGGTCTTGCCGATTCGCATCAATCATCATTTTCATCGAGGTGAGCGGCGCCTTCACTTCATGCACCCACGCCGCGGTATAATCGCTTTCCATAAGGTTTGCGCTTTTCATTTCCGATAATTTGCCCATATAATCAGCCGCTACTTGCTTCAATAGGTCATTGATCGTTTGATCCCGTAAGAAGAGCGGCTCCGGCAGCCCCTCCTGCCAATCCCTTGAAGGATCCTCCGAAATACGGAGAAGTTCTTTCGTGAAATGCATTTCTTTTTTAATACGCCAGATGAGAAATGATATGAAAATAGCAATCAGCAGTATATTGAGATAAATTAAAGAGCTCAGCCTCAATGTCAAACCTTTATCAATCCAAATTAAACCATCGGTCACTGCGAGCGACGCGGCAAACAGGAGTATCCAGCTTTTCATATCCTTTACATATGCAATGAACATCGAATCCCCCCTACAGGCTAACCGCCATATAACCCATCCCTTTTTTTGTGAGAATTGCATCACCAAGTCCGATTTCCGCAAGCTTTTGGCGCAACCGCGTCACATTGACGGTCAGTGTATTGTCGTTTACGAACCGCTCATCATCCCAAAGTTTACGAATCAACTCATCACGCGACACAATTTCGTCTTTCGATTGGACAAGCACCGCCAAGATGAAAAACTCATTTTTCGTTAGCTCTACTTCATTGCCATCAAGCCGAATGACGCCGCGCTTCATATCGATCATTGCCCCATTCCATTCCAGCACGTCCGAAGTTTCATCCGTATACGCATACGTTCGACGAAGTGTCGCCTGGATTTTCGCCAGTAACACATCCGTATGAAAAGGTTTTTGAATATAATCATCCGCCCCCATATTCATCGCCATCACCATATCCATCGGATGATCGCGTGATGACAAGAAGATGATTGGTACCTTCGAAACCGCCCGGATCTCCCGACACCAATGGAACCCGTCATAAGCCGGGAGCTGGATATCGAGTATGACAAGATGCGGTTTTATTTGAATAAACGACTTCATTACATCATGAAAATCTGTTGGTCCCGACACCTGAAACGACCATTGCCCCAGCCTCTCTTTGAGTGAATTGTAAATTGCCAAATCGTCCTCTACGATGAAAATATTCATATCCATTCCCGCCCCACGTCCTTTCTTTCCCCTCATTATAAGGGTGTAGGGCCGAGTTGGAAAAGATTATCATCGGGGATGTGAGGTTATCACCGACTTAGCATGGTTTACTACCGACTCGGGGGACTTTACCACCGGCCCGCCAAAACTCCTCGTCCTACAACTTAATTTCAATATAACATATAGTCCAAAAGAATCATCTTAATAGATGATTTACTTTATCACCGACTTGAGTGAGTTTATCACCGAGTTCCTCCACTTTATCACCGACTCTTCACGTGTTATCACCGACTCCGAAGGGTTTATCACCGATTTGCCAATCCTCGTCCCTCTCCCGCCAATGAGACTTATATACCACCTAATATGTATACTAATAACCTACTGAAAAGTCGGATTTCCAATACTTCTACCCCCGAAGTATGTTATACTAATTACTGAGACATCGCTCCTGGCCTTCCAGGTGATATAAATGTCTTCTTTTTTTTCCCGTTGTTTTATTTTTTCACCCCCAGATTCAACGGAATACAGTTTTGTAAAAAAACACATAGGAGGATTTTATGCTTAAATTTGAAAACGTTAGTAAAGTGTATGAAGACGGGTTCAAAGCCGTTGATTCTATCAGCTTTGAGATTCCGAAAGGCGAGCTGCTCGTTCTTATCGGTCCGAGTGGTTCAGGCAAATCTACGACGATGAAAATGATTAATAGGATGGAACCACATACAAGTGGGAAGATTTTGATTAACGGAAAGGATACCAACTCGTATGTCGCTTCCGATTTGCGGAGGGGTATCGGCTATGTGATCCAACAGATTGGTTTATTCCCCCATTATACGATTGAAAAAAACATCTCCATCGTTCCCCAGTTAAACGGTTGGAGTCCAGATAAAATTAAACCAAGAGTCCATGAACTGATGGAATTGGTAGGACTCGATCCCAATATCCATGCAAACCGCTATCCGAAAGAACTTTCCGGGGGACAACAGCAACGTGTTGGAATCGCTCGCGCACTTGCATCCGATCCCGAAGTCATCTTAATGGATGAACCGTTCAGCGCATTGGACCCGATTACAAGGGAGCAATTGCAAGGCGAACTCATTTCATTGCATAAAAAACTGAATAAGACAATCATTTTCGTTACTCATGACATGGACGAAGCACTCAAAATGGGTGACCGTATCGCAATTATGAAAGATGGCAAACTACTTCAGCTGGACACTCCCGAGAAGTTACTTCATGAACCCGCCCACGGTTTTGTCGAAGAATTCATTGGCAAGCATCGAATCATTCAAAACCCTGAACTGATGCCAGTCATTGACATTATGTCAGAATCGGTCGTCACATCTCTTCCTCAAAGCTCTCCTGAAAAGGCAATTACACTAATCCGCCAGAGGAAAATTACAGATCTCATCATTGTGGATGAATCAAAAGCTCTGCAAGGCATCGTGTCTGCCTATGACGTCATTAAGAGTATGAACGCCATCCGTACGATCGGAGAAATCATGCAGCCGGTAGACCATTTCCTACTCGACTCTGCATCCGCAAAAGACGCAATTATCATGATGGATGAAACACCATTCGGCATGATTCCTATCGTAGATGAAGCGAACAAGGTCGTCGGACTCGTAACACGCGGCTCGTTACTATCCGCATTATCCACTCAGTGGACTGAAACGGAGGAGGCTGCACAATGAATAATTTATCAATTTGGCAACAATTAATTGAACAAACACAGATGCGCTGGGGAGAAGTTCTCGAAGCGACATCCATCCATATTCAACTCGTATTCTTTTCCATGTTAATCGCCATCGTTCTCGGCGTTTCACTCGGAATCCTCGTCACTCGAGTTCCGAAACTGTCGACACTCATTCTTGGCGGTAGCGGCGTCATGCAGACGATTCCAAGTCTCGCCTTGCTCGGTTTCATGATTCCTATCTTCGGTATCGGCGTTAAAACAGCGATTGCTGCACTCTTCTTGTACTCGTTGTTGCCAATCATCCGAAACACTTATACCGGTATAAACGACGTCGACCCGGCTACGCGGGAAGCCGCAAAGGGAATGGGAATGACGAGCATGCAAATTCTTTTCAAAGTGGAGTTGCCACTCGCGATCCCCATTATAATGGCTGGAATTCGAACAGCCGCTGTCATTAACGTTGGTAACGCTACCCTTGCAGCTTTCATTGGTGCAGGCGGTCTTGGGGACTTCATTTTCCTAGGAATTACGCGAGGCATCGACGGTTTGATACTACTTGGTGCAATCCCTGCAGCACTACTTGCAATCGTTTTGGAAGTGTTCTTCGGCTCGGTTGAGCGCTGGACAACACCGAAAGGATTGAAAGCAGAATGAGGAAAAAATTAACTTCATTGCTACTCATTGCGATTGTCACAAGTATGCTAAGTGGCTGCATTTTAATCGAAAAAGAATCATTGACGCTCGGTTCACGGAACAACACAGAAAGCATCATCCTGTCGCACGTCATGGGGCAGTTGATTGAGCATAAAACAGACATAAAAGTAATCTATAAAGAGAATCTCGGCGGATCTAACGTCGTGTGGAATGCGATGCTGAACGGCAATCTCGACGTCATTCCCGATTACACGGGACGATTGTCGTGACTTATTATCACGAAGAGCCGGGTACAGCCGATGAGACGTTGGAAGCGACAAGGCGTCTCGTTGCTGAAGACGGCATCATCGCTTTTAACACATTCGGCTTCAACAATACGTATACTCTCGCATTGGATGAATCAAAAGCCGAAGAACTTGGCATCGTCACATTCAGTGACTTCGCAGCCTATTCGGAAGACTTCACATTAGGTGCGGTCTTCGAATTCATCGACCGCCCGGACGGCCTGCCCGGTTTCAAGAAGGAATATGGACTCGAATTCAAGGATGTAAAGGGTATGGATCACGGCATCATGTACCGTTCAATCAATGCAGGTGAAGTCGACGTCATCAACTCCTACACGACAGACGGCCAATTGCAGGAATTCGACCTGCGTGTATTGGAAGACGACAAATCCTACTTCCCTCCGTACCACGCACTTCCGCTCGTACGGGAAGAAACGCTGAAGGAATATCCTGAAATCGAAGAGATTTTGAAGCAACTCGAAGGAATGATCGACGAGGAAGCCATGCAAAAAATGAACGCCAAAGTCGACAATGACGGCATGATGGTTGAAAGAGTTGCGGAGGAGTTTTTGGTGGAGAGTGGATTGATTGAGGTGGAGTGAGTGAAGTGAAGTGAGTTGAGGTTGATCGATAGGTTATCACCACTTAAAGTGGGTTTATCACCACTTAGAACAGGTTTATCACCACTTGCATTGTCTTTATCACCGCTTAGTCAGCTTTTATCACCACTTAGCATATTTCGGGTAAAAGCCCATTTTCAGCGTGACGACAAGGCAGTTTCAAGGGTATTACCAATTTATCACCACTCAGAAATGGTTTATCACCACTTAGAACAGGTTTATCACCACTTGCATTGTCTTTATCACCGCTTAGTCAGCTTTTATCACCACTTAGCATATTTTCACACAAAAAAGCGCACGATTATGTGCGCTTTTTTTGGCTTTCTGATAACAACATCGAATATGTTCGATTGCGATTAGCCCCCTCAGTTTGTAAATCCATATCCCGAAGCATCCGGTTCGCATTTTGCTGTCTTTCAAGATGGAGAAATTCCCTGCAATCTTTATTAGTCATTTTTCCACCAAACAGTAAAAACCAATCTTGGATTGCTTGTTTGTGCGCTTCGCTGCATCGAAAACCACAATTTATGCATTCCCAGCGCCTTCTATGCCAACTCATGCCTAAGACTTTGCAATCTGGACAGATCACACCCGTCCCAATGTCGCTATATCGAATAGAATACGTATCACAAATGGGGAAGGAATGAATTGGCGATGACCGTTAGCTAAAAGTGAAAGAAGATGGTTGAATGCTGCATCATCCAACAATGGGGAGATTGCTGGAAGTTTTCGTATATACGAAGGAACAGAACTTGGAAATAGTACAGGGGTTTTTGTGTCGAATACTTCGATGCGTTGGCTGGCGTAGGCCATCACGACAGCACCGTATACCGGCAATGATAGATCTGGCTGTACAGCCAGTCTTGAAATAATTCACAGTTACTTTGCAATTGGGCGATGGGGCTTTTGAAGCCGCTCACTTGCCCAGAGTCCAATGTACGTATCAATTGAGGGGGATTCTCTGTCACCGTCAGCTCTCCCGAAATGTTCTTCACTTCGAATAAAACCGCATACCACGGCGTAATGAATAGCGTGTCCACTTGAAAGAAGGCACTCGACGACAATGATAAATCGTTGAAAATTCCATGCTTCATTGAAAATGAATAGCTTTCAAACACCTTGTCCAACTCCTGCTCGCCGCCAAATCCCGCTTTTACTGCCGCATGCTTTGAACGCAAAACAGGAACCATTTCATGGTAGATCTGCAATCGCCTAATCGCCGCTTCAAGACCCTCTAACAGTAAGGGCGCTTTTCTTCGTTTATGGATGAATATGGTCCACTCCTTTTCTATTATTCCGCTATCTACAAGTTTAGCATATTCATCCAATAGAAATCTAACTATTCAACCAAACTGTAAGTACTCCCACACGTTCCCAAACGGGTCGCGGAAGCTTATATATTTGCCTGGAGGGCAATCGGCCGGCTCTCCGATAATTAATTCAACATCATGTTCTTTGAGCACTTCAAGGGATTGATGGATGTCGTCCGTTTTTAGTGTCAACACCACACCTGAAGAAACCCGGTTAAACACTGCATTCTCCATCTCCTCCAAAACGATCGGCAACTCTCCGTGGACAAGCGTTACAATTTTCGAGCCATACTCTTTATTCACCTCAAACCCCAATACCCCCGTGTAAAATCCAAGCGCCTTCTGCATATCCGGAACATAAATGCTAATTACACAAACCTGTGTCATACCTCTGCCCCTGACTTTTTGTATACATCTCCACCATTCTCTTCATAAACCTCATCCCCTCGCTATCTTCATCCCATTGCAACCGAATCCACTCATACTCCCGTTCCACCAATTGCCCAATCCGCAATGCCGCCTGTGAATGTCCACCGGGAGTAATGAACTCTAAAATCCCCTTCAAATCCGAAACAACTTCATCCGGCAATGACCGTTCAATCGTCTTCAATCCCAATTTCGCACGCTCCGGGGCATAACGATAAAGCAACACCCTCCCCAAATGATGCACAACATTTGTCAGCATCTTTACCGACCAGATATCGTTTCCTCGCGCGGCAGATTGTCTATATTGATACAAAAACCACCCGACATCGAGGACATCATCCCGATACTCCTGCTCCGTCAGAGTCAGACCCTGTGTTTCAATAAACCCAGCCATCAGATGATGCGGATCATATAGCACCTTGAAATGGTCGCCACCCACAAACGTTTCTTTAGTCACTGTGAATAAATCAATATGTAATAAATCATCAAACACAGCGATAATTTGGTGCAACAATGAAAATATCATCCATTAAAATGATGTCGCGATACGCCCGTAAATGCTTCACCTGATTGGCAAGGAATTCCTTTTCATCCTCTTCGTTCACCAAGCAATACAGATCGATGTCTGAGTGCTCATCATGCTCCCCTCGTCCCATCGACCCTTTCAAGAAAATCGCCTGGACAAGAGGATCATTCTTCAAGCTTTCACTAATCTTTTCGACAGCCAACTCCTGCGGTAACATGTTCCTCCCCCCTTACTTGTACTCTTCTACATACTCCTCATAATCCAGTACTTCAATTACATCCGACCAATACAGCACTGTCCCGACAAAATCCCTAATATCCAGGTTAGGCATCTCATACGTTTCATCTGTATTTACAGTCCCTGTTGCGTCCTCAATGAATGTCACCTTGTAACCACGGTCAAATGCGGAAATTGCTGTGAACATACAGCAAAATTCAGTATTGAAGCCGGTAATGAATACATGATCCACTTCCAACTCCCCTAACACATCTGCCAATTCGGTTTTGAAAAATGAACTTGGTGTCTGCTTTTCTACCACAACTTCTGCAAATTCTTTAATGGAAGAGTGCAATTCAGAACCTACGGAGCCTTTGTAAAGCGGACTCTCCTCCATATCATCAAAATGTCGGATGAAAATTATAGGCTTCCCTTTCGCTTTAAAGTCTTCAATGATATTTGTAATTAAGTTCAATTCATTATTAAAATCACCGAATTCGATAATGCCATTTTGCACATCAATTACTAATAAAGCTTCCATACAATCCTCTCCTTTATCAAATTTAGCTTCTATACCCATAATAATTCACACTTATTTAATATAATAAAAATAGAAGGGTGCCTCTTTGCATATGAAGACCTTTCCTTTAATTAAAAAATTCCAACCAAAACGGATAATCATATTGACCATCTGACACTTGAAAGAATGTGCCGAATGCTCCTATATGTGTGATCCCATGATCCCAGTGATAGGTTGGGTATAAGCAGTAAACAACACGAAATTGATTCTCTCAATTTTCATCTCGACAGGTGCCTCTATATCCCCATAACGTTCTTTGCTAAACTGCAAGTATTTTTCTTCCGACGGATTCGTTAGGATAGCAATGAAGACGATTAACACTAATAGACCGCCAAACCAGTACCTTTTTTTCATTTTAACACTCCTAAACTACTTTGGCTCATAGGCTGCATAGGCTGTTCCCTTATCCTTCTCCATTCTATGCTGGTTCTCCTTCTTCACACACAAAAGAGCAGTCCGAGGACCACTCTTTCCATTATCACTTCGAATCCGCACGATATAAAAACAATGCCATTTCGCCACGTGTGATGGCCGCATCGGTTCCAAACTTATCCGCCGATTTCCCTTGCGTAATATTATGTTTCATCAAAGCCTTAACCGCTTCTGCATAGCGTGATGAAACATCGGTGAAAGGAAGCTTCACACCATTGCCTGATAATTCATATGCCCGTTGGATCAACAAAGCCATTTCACCGCGAGTCATCGTGTCATTTGCACCGAAGTGGGTCGACGATTTTCCGTTTACGATGTTTTTTCGTTTCAACGCATTCACTGCGCCCCAAGCTCTTTCCGGAACGTCGACATATGGCGTTGGACGGGAATCTGACTGATTCAGTTTCATTATGTTAGCAAGCCAAATTGCCGCGTCTACCCGTTTAATATTATCCTGGACTCCAAATTCGCTTCCCGAAATCCCCTTTGCAACTTCCTTGTCTGCTAAGTACGTTACTGCTGGAGTGTACCTTCCCGCCATATCTTTGAACGCAGGTTCAGCCTTGAAGGACATTGTATAAACTCCACCTTGCCAAATCACTTGCGCATAAGGAATGAAATAATACGTACCTTTCTTAAGTTCAACTCTTTTAGATGACTTTTCAGGTTTCCCAATGGCTCCACTGCTTAAATGTGAATCATACGAAATACTTCTTTCTTTCATCAAACTATACCCACTAAATTCGGATGAAAAGCCAATCGTCATGTAGCCATCGTACTTCATTTCAATCCGATAATAATCCTCTTTATCCGTATAACTTAAAAATCCGGTATGGATCTTGTTGTCGTTTACTTCGATTGGGGTTGCTGATTCCCTACTATTATTCGGCTCGATCTCATCATTGTTCGCTGGAATGAAAGAGACGTCCATTTCATAAATACCTTGATAATAGTCATTTCCTTTTATACTAATATAGTAAGTGTCCGTTTCGAGATCTGTATGCGAGTTCCAAAGTAATGGTAATTCTTGATAGAATCCCAAACTATCCCAAGAAATCATTTCGCCTTTGGAGTCATATAGATAGACGATTCCATTCATCATTTTTGAGTCAATATCAATTTCCAAACGACCCGGTTCATCCAATTCAACTTTGTAAAAGTCTGCAGTATCATTCCAGCTGATAAACCCTCTAATCCGTTCCCCATTCACATTAATCGGCATGGCCTCAGTAAATGTCTGATTTGGCTCGATTTCAATATTATTTGCCGGTTCAAATGAAACACTCACATCATAGTTCCCGAAACTTGTTTTATTAGCATCTTTGATAAATAAAGTATAAACACCCGGTTCGACGTTAATTTCTTTATTAAGAGTAGTCGGGTTTTCCGGACGACCATTATACACTCCTTCATAATGGCCAACGAGCTCATTATTGGAATCACGAAGCTCCATTAATGCAGCAGAAAAATACGCCTTCACAGTAATCGTCAACGTCCCTGCTTTCGGGACAATTACTGTATACGCGTCCATTGGAGCTTGTTCCGAAATACTCCCTGAGACAGTTGTATTAAAAGGCAGCACTGTGTCTGCATGTACTACGTTTGTTGATGTGAATCCTGACAAAAACAGTAAAAGAGAGACGGCTAAGATGCTGATTTTCTTCAAGATGTTTTCCTCTTTCTACCGATGTATTTTACATAGATTTTCTATCCTATTATATAGCTTTCAAACTAATTAGCAATGTTAGTTTCAGCCAATCTGCTTCCATGAATGGTTTTTCCAACAAAGGGTACTTTAAGCTATCAGGAGGATGATTAAAATGACATCATTTTGCCCGGAAATTTGGCCGGAGGATCCTACGCCTGAGAGCCAAAAGAATTGCGAGGATTGCGGACTTTATAAGCAAGGGACACGTATGGTTTGGGGAGAAGGGAATCCAAAGGCACCAATTATGGTGATTTTAGACAATCCCGGAGCGAGGGAAGACCGCGAAGGAAATGCATATGTGTGCGGCACGAGGCATGCATTGCAACAAGCCGTTCATGAAGTCGGTTTGGATAAAGAACAGATTTACGTTACATATATTATAAAAAGAAGGCCCATTAAAAAATACGATAAAGAGGTTACCCGTGAGATTTGCATGCATCGTCATTTGGATGAACAGCTTAACCTCCAAAAACCAAAACTCATCATTTGTTTAGGCAATGTCGCAGTGCAATCATTCTTTGAAAACAACGAGGTCGATGTAAAAGGCTTGCGGGGTAGCTGGCATGAGGTGAAAGGCTATCAAACAACCGTCGCTTATCACCCGCTCGCTGTCAGACGTCGGCCAAATTTATATAAGTTGTTGGTGGAGGATCTATCACTTGTAGCGACACGGTTGTAGATGCACATAAGCATCTTCGATTATGTGGAAAGGACACACAATAAGAAGCAACATTAGTGCTATTGAATGAAGCGAAAAAAAAAGAGTGCCTGGAAACTATGTAGTTTCCGGTACTCATTTTTATATTTTTTTGCTTAATTCTTTGATGGCTTCTGACGAGAGACCGGTCAATTCGACAATCAGTTCTATCTCCATACCTTTGCGCAACATTTCCTTCGCGACTTTTACAACCCCTTGCTCGATCCCTTTCCGAATCCCACGTTCCTCATAGGATACTGGTAACTCCAAAAGCTTTTCTGCTTCCGGGGATTGCTTAATTTCACCCATTAGCTGTTCCTCCTCTTCTTCAGTTAATTTCAAATATGTTTCAAAAAAGCCGTAAAGAAGCCGTTGTCTCGCTTCATCGAGTTCCATGTTTGCCATCATCCTCAAAAATTCCAATTTGACAGATACTTTCTCTTTTTCATCATATCCCATTTTACTAAGAAGTGCTGCGGCGGCCGGGTTGTTGGAATGAACAAATTCACGCCAGTTTTTCTTTTTAAGTGCAATGTTTTATACTGGAAACGTAAAACTTCAAATGAAGAAAATGATATCATGAACTCTCGTTTTTCCCAATCTTGAGGATAACTAAAAACCGCAATTGGCAAAATAGGTTTGCGATAAGTATTGTATAGCAAACTGTAGTACTGGAACATGCGACTATTGAAATCTTCTTGCTTGCTATTCTGCGGTTCCACGTGCACAATGACGACAGCATCTTCCTTTTTCAACTTCGTCTCTATGACAATATCAAGCCTCCGAGTATTCCCCTTGATCAAATCAGAATGTACCTCTTCAGAAATGGGTTGAATTGAACTGAAATCTATCTCTTTATGAGCATCTGGGAAAAATACTTCAAGAAACTCTTCAAAGAATGTATGGATTAGCTCCTTGAACAATTTGTCGTGTTTTATATAAGATGCTTGTTCCTCCAACACTACTGAATGAACAATCACAAATACACCCCCATTAATTTTCTGACAACTCTTTCGCATCCATGTTATCACACTTATTAGAAAATATCTCCCTAGGATCAGTACAACTAAGCTCCTAAGGTAAGGAATGTGAACCATGCCAACCATCAAACACGAAATTCATATTAACGCGCCGATCCAAACCTGTTTTGATCTTGCCAGAAATGTGGATGTCCACACAGAAACAACAGCAGATACGAAGGAAAGAGCAATTGGCGGTGTTACGACTGGATTAATGGAAAAGGGCGATACGGTTACTTGGGAAGCCGTTCATTTTGGAATAAAACAAAAGTTAACAGCAAAGATTATCGAGATGAATGATCCTCATAGTTTCACTGATGTTATGGTGAAAGGCGCTTTCCATTCATTTATACACATACATGAATTTGTAGAAAGTGGTGAGGGAACAATTATGAAAGATACGTTTTCATACAAATCCCCTCTTGGCTTTTTAGGAATAATGGCAGACAGGCTATTTTTGGAGAATTACATGACGAGGTTTATTGCCAATCGTGCGAATGAATTGAAGAGGATAGCTGAAAGCAAGTAAAAACGATAAGTACATCAAAACGAATAAACTTGACCATATTAAGAATGTAAATTTGATATGGGAGGTTTTCATAATGAAACAAGGTGCACACAGCAATTTATACACAAACCCAAAAACACCGGGGAATCGACAAGAAGTAAAAGAAGAGATTTCAATGGAATTGGCCGAGCTTGGCAACTTGAAACCGAAGCATGAGCCGATGACGCAGAATGATCGCCAGAAGTCGGAGAAAGATAAATATTATTGAACTATGATTAACAATCCTGCGGGACGTCATCTCCCGCAGGATTTATTAGATTTATACCGTTTTTATTCTGCATACATATACCATCGAAACACTATTCGCATGCAATTCATCCCCATCCCAATCTCCAAATATATGTACAATATCAAATCCATTCGCAGCTATGAGTCGTTCCATTTCTTTTGGAAATGAATAACGGAGAGAAATGCCATCTTGCTCCTCTGCTATTAATGTACTGTCTCTATAAAACCGACGATGCGTCCGGCAATCCAAGATTTGTGTCAAATGGTCATACCCATCACGATGGCTTTCAATTACTTGTTTGCCGTTTTTATCAACGTACTTATCCTCGTACTCATCAACTACAGAGAGTTCCTTTAATACTGGATTTCGCGTATCGAAAATGAAGATGCCTCCATCCTTTAGGTGCTTGGACAGATATTGGAATAAAGCATCCTGCGCTTCATTCGTTAGAAAATGTTGAAAGGAATTTCCTGTCATAAAAGCAAGCGAACTTTTCACAGGCAAGTTCAATTCCGTGCAATCTTGCTGTACAAAATCGATTGCTATCCCTTGCTCTTCAGCTTTTTGTCTCGCTCGTGCCAACATGCCTTCGTGCAAGTCAACTCCAATCATTTGGAATCCGCGCTGAGCCATCGGAATCGTCAATCTGCCCGTACCACATGCCAATTCAATTATTGTTTGATCTTTTTCTGCCCATTTCAAAATGATGTTCAAGTCCTTTTGATATCTGTCATACAAATGATCATACATTTCAGGGTCTGCGTACTTTTCGAGGTTTTTTTCAAATATGTTATGACTCATTCTTTCATCACATTTCTTACTTTTTCAGGTATCATAACAACCTCTGTCTTCAAGTCAACTGGGGGAAATGTTTCATCGATACATTCATTCCAGAACTCCATATGCTTCTTGTCTAACCAATGGTCCGATTGCTCTACCTCTTGTCCACCCTCACCTTGGACAGAATACCAATACAAAAATTCCTCACCGTTTAAGTTTTCACGAAAAATAGTCTCTACATACATTCTTTCACCCTCTAACGTTACAAGAACAGCCTTCATATTTTCTCTTAAAAACGTTAGCCACTCGTCAACCCGCTCAGATTTCCCGCTCTTTACCCGAAATCTTGTCAGCTCTATATTCATGATGCATTCCCCCTAATATACTGCTTGCAATCAATTGATTTTTTGCAGGGTCATCCCTTACAACTATCAACTTATCCAAATAAGGTTGAAGGAGCCCGTCAAGCTCTCCACGTTTTCCTTCAAACTGCTTCGTCCATTTATACATATTCCGTAGCATTTGAAAATCCGGTTCATACGCACATTCTTCCACACCAATCACTTGCTTCATATGCCTGCTCAAAATCCGGTATTTCCGTTTCCATAATGGCGGGTCAAGCCAAATGATAATGTCAGCCAAATCCAAAAGAAGATGATAGGACGGACGGTATACACCTTCCGCAATCCAGCATCCTTTTGCATTCATTTGGTGAATAACTTGCACTTGCTCTTGAGGCGTTCGCTTCACCCGAATGCCATCCACGTTATGGTATACGACCGTATCCAATTCAACAAAGGGCAAACCCATTTGCTTTGACAACTCCTTCGCGTATGTTGTTTTCCCGCTCGCAACGATACCCATGATGAAGATTTTCATTTTCCACATTCCGTTTCTAAAAAGGCTTTACTAATCAAATCTTTTGATTCACCGGAAATCGGCGATAACACATAATAGCGATGGGCAATAAAATTAGCAGACCGACAATTCCCGTTCCACCGTCAATGAAATATCTGTTCCTCCGTTACTGAAAAGTAAAAAATAAACGTTCCAGAAATATTTAACATACCGTGCATTAAAGCAACCGAGTATATGGATTTACTTTTTTCGAAAACGTATTGAAGAATAATACCAGCTAAAATGCAAAAGATTGTCATGAAAACCAAGCCTAAATGATGATTCTTCCCGAAATTCAAATCGTAAAAGTATATCATCGGAGCATGCCAAACTCCCCAAATGATGCCGCCATAGATAAGACCTTTTTTTCCGTACATGGACACTAAGTTCGGATACAAGAATCCCCGCCAGCCTACTTCTTCACCTATGAAAATTAGAATATTTAATATCGGTGCTAATAATAATTGTAAAAGCGCAGCTATAAGAATATTCATCAATAGCGAAGAGCCCACTTTATATGTAACCAAATCTTGAATTACTGTATTTGCTTGATCAATCGAAAACAGACTGGGATTAAGTACAAATGAAATGCCATACACAATGACCATAAACAAGAAGCTAAACAAAGGAGCCCAAATCAAAAACCTTTTTTTACCTAATCGAAAACCCAAGCCCGAATGACCAAATATAGGTCGTTTCAACACTGCTTTTTGAATAAATAATCCTGTTATTAACGGAATCAACATAAGGAATGGTGATAACATATCCAACTCAAAATAATAAAACAATGTAGCTGAACTAAAAGTTAGTAAAATAGTTAAAATGATAAAGAAGAATACAGCACGATTATTATTCATTACCCCAGCCCCCGCTTACCTGATCATATTTTATTTTATGCTCAGGGATACCCATCCAAAAGAAATCCAACGTCTTTTCCATGAATCCCTGCTTGCCCGGGCGATATCATATTTATTCCCGCCGGTGAAGGGACTGGCGGATACAGGAATGAAAGGAATACCAATCTCATGCCCCGCGCCTTCGTATACAAGATGATTGTATTCATTCTTAAAATTGTACTTCCGAAGCCTTTCCATCGCCTTCTCATTCAACCTGACAGAATCGAAACAAGCATCATCCGTTCCGGAAATCAACAAAATTGAGCCTTTTATCTTTTCAACGGGAATGGTTGCCTGTTCTGTTATTTGAGGGTCGGAAGTTAGATAGTCGTACCAGATGCGAAGCGGATTCTCCCTGCTTGCCGCATAGTTCTACATGTATTCGAAATTTCAACTGAATTGTCTGGGCGGGCATAAGGGATTGCTTTACCTTCATAGGTCCATGAAGGAGGCAATTCTTTTTGATTCGTCCATGGAACGATTCCGCAGCAAACTACAGGCGAACCGCTTAATGAAACGACAGCTTTGATGTCTTCAAAGTAGGTTGCTGCTAGTAAAGCAAGTTCTCCTCCCTTAGACGTTCCATGCATCCCTAACCACCCCTCGGCAACTTCCGGTCTATTCTTCAGCCAAAGAATTGCCCCTTCTACATACTCAAGTGGTATTTCGACAAGTTGTTTAGGAAGGGGTCTTGTCCCCAATATCCTAAAGCAAGTACGTTGAATCCGCGGGAGGCTAATAAAGCAGCAGGAAACTCATAAATCCCACCTTCCGATCCTCCGACGACGATAATCGTAGGTCTTGGCGAGGTATTGTCAACATGAAAAATGTTCCTACCACCCCTTTTTCATTTACCGGGGTTCTTATCACGTCATCATCGATCCACTTGCGAGTAATGATTTTCGTGTCGATCACCTTTCCATCATTCTCGAGCAAGATTGTTAGGGATTGAGGTTGTAGTTTAGTAAAGACTTCCTTGGAGTTTTCTTCTGTATGTTTTATCCGCAAAGACCAAAACAGTCCCATTCCATCGATGCCTTTATATGTACCCTCTATTGGGGAAATTTGCTGTAAATCAACGACGCCTTCTTCATCCGCCATATATGTCCCATGGGATTCCATAGAATAAATCGTACTTCCCCAATATGACTTCCGTTGAAATCTCAAGGTCACATTCTGTCCACCACTTAGTCCTGTCACTCGTATACTAACTGGCCTATCAAGCAACGGTGATTCCATGTGGATCTGTAATTGAGGCTTTTCCATCAACGTTTCATCCCTTCCCCATCGTTTTCCTATACCAAACGATTGCTTCCCGTTCAATCTCTGATGCAAGCTGCTCTTTTCCTTTTATGTACGATTCAATATCATACGGAAATCGCATTGATAGCTTTTCTTTCAGGTTCCCATAGACCCTTGCCCTCTCTGGATGCACGCGAAGAAAGTCACGAAATGCAAGATGACGATCGATTTCCAATGAACCTTCACCGTAAATATGGACATGATGCGTTCGCTCATCCCCTCCTTTTTGGAAATAGCGGCGCCCCGGAATGCCATTCTCACCTTTCGCTTCATAGCCAATCGTTGCCATACTGTCGTTATACCAATCCACTTTCAAAATATCCTTCACAACAGGCATAATGTCGATGATCGGCTTTGCTGACAATCCGGGTACCGATGTGCTGCCGATATGGTGAATTTCGATTATTTCCGCACCAAATATCTCATGCAATTTAGCCGCTTCCTTTTCGAAATCAAGCACCCAGCCTTCCGAAAATGGTACAACTTCAACTTTTCGCAATTCGCACCCCCCCCAAAAAAAGGACCAACAGATTGGCATAATTGTTGGTCCAAAAATTGTTTCGCACTTATTTTTCTGAAGTACTCATCAACTTCTTAATCACGCGAATTTGCCCGCGGTGATTCAATTCGTCCTCAAACACATGGAACCATTTGAAGTAATTATTTGTAGGCTTCCCATACCAAAATGGGGATTGTTCGAATAGCCACGAATCCGGCAATGTCCCAAAAGTGTCGATTGTCTTTTTTCTCGTTTGTTCAAGCTCTTCAAGGTAGTACTCAATTGGATTCCCTTTAATTTGTTCCCTTGCAGCATCTCCAAGATCCAGTGCAGGATTCAGTAGTTGGATATCCTCATCCGTGAAATCTCGGTTTTCAAATGTATCGATTTGATATGCTTTTTCAACTGACACCAGATGGGCTAAAAGCATGCCGATGGAGTTGGCCTCGTCGTTAATGAGGAAATCCAATTGGTTCACTGTTAGATCTTTCACTTCGGCCAATGTTGTCATCCTCGTATATTCCATCATGGTTGCCAATTTGCTAAACTCCAAGCTTAAGCCATCTTTTTGATCAATTACGTATAATTCTTGATTACCCATTATCATTTCCCCCTCCGCTTTAACCCATCTCTATAATCATCTATTTTAGATTGTAACTTTTTACGTAACGCAGTAACCCATTGAGGATTATTCAAATCGTTTTCAACATCAACTATTCGAAGCAAACTAGCAAAAGTAATTAATTCATGCAACCTTAAAAACATAGGAATCACATTGATTTCTCCATCTGTTACATGCATTTTACTTCTATAACCTTCAAGATAAAGTTGAAAAGATTTATTTGAAAAATCAACATTCCCTTCAAATAAATCACGTAAGGCAAATGCTATATCCGCTGTGTACCAATGTCCGACACTGCTCTCAAAGTCAATAATTTGAACATTGTCGCCATCCCAAATTAGATTATCGAGTTCAAAGTCAAAGTGAATGATTCCATAATTGTCTTGATTAATTTCAAGAGTCATTAACCGTGTTTTTATCGCTTCAAGTTCCCTTCGCGCCAAGCTTTCACTTTGAGGCAAAGAGCTATTTAATTCGGCAAGTTGTTGAACTGTATCATTTCTCACACTGTGCGTATTCGTATTTAAAAATTGCTTTGAGCAACTGTGGAGATTTCCTAAAGCTTCTCCCCATAAGTACAATTGCCTTTCCGATAGTTCTTCAATTTCATATTGGGTTCCGGACAGAAAGCGGAATACCACAGCCTGGAAAATTCCGAAGTCACTCTTCGCTTCTTCAACCATATTGCCATGCTTCGATTGGACAGGCATGTTTACTCTAACCTCGTTCATCGACAAGAAAGATAAAAGGGAAACTTCCTCCATCAGCTTATTTCGATTACCGTTTGGAGTTACCCGTAAATGTATTTCTCACCGTTTCTTTCAAATACAAAAACGAAATTACTGCTCGCCCTCAAAAACTGGACCGAGTCCTGTTCAAATCCCCAGTTTTCCAACAAACTATGAACGAGTTCCTCACTTGCACCAGACTCAAGAAAGTCTCTCATAATGGACAATTTCATCATCTATTCTCTTCCTCCTATGATTGTGAGAACAAAGATGTCAGGATAACGAGCCAATTATCCAGTCTTTTACGGATGAAAAAAAGACTATCGATCTACGATAGTCTTGGATGAATGAAAGTCATATCTCATCGCCAAAGGAAGTTACATAATTGGACATCGTGAATCTTATTGTTCTCGTATGAATTTAAAAACCGACTCATGATATCACCTTCCTTTTACAAGAATTTCCCAACTACTTGCATTCTACTCTACATTCAGATAATAGTAAATGGATTTTTCAAAATTTAATTATTCTCTTTCAATTTCCGTTTCCAATACTCCCACGCCTGCAAATACTCCTCTAAATCATGAGGATGCGCTTTTTTACAAATTCCGATCCGCGTATAAAGCTGAAAAACAACTTCTTCGATTAATCGTTGCGTATCCATCCGCACGTTTTTCAATAAAGCAAATGAAGCAAGCAACGTCTCCATATCTAAATCATCCGGAGAAGAACAAAATGCGTATGTAAAATCATAAATTAAGGGACCAATCAATGGGTCAGGATCAATCACGCCGACCAGTTGATTTTGATGAAACACAAAGTTATGGACACCCGTGTCCCCATGTAGGTAATATTTTTCTTCCTTAATTTCATTCGTTGCAAGTCGCTCTGCTAATTCTTTCATTCGCAAATAATCATCACCGGGCAGCAGATTCCCGACATTTTCATACGCATATTCCAAGCTTATTCTGTTGAACTCGAACCAGGATTGCCGAGGCGTCCCACCTACCCTGCCCCACGGTGCTTGTGGATTGCATTTTTCATAATGGTTGAACATCCCTTCAACGAGAAGCTTCATCCAATCCGCTTTCTTTCCACGATTGAAATGCGTTGTCCCTTCAATATATTCATAGAGAAAATATTTCTTATCCGAATCGACATCATAAAGATTAGGTAACATCCCAATACCCTTATACGATTCAAGAAATCGTGCGACAATCCCGATATTAGTCGGGTGATCGTATTTTATAATGCAAGAAGGACTGCCGTTTTCTAAAACTGCATAAACCTGTCCATCAGTTGTTCCGCTCGTCAATTGTTTGATTTCTGCTTCGCTTCCAATAAATCCTTTGATTCGTAATTCAGCAATCGTATTCACCATATCTCCCCCATTCTTAATATGAATTCTCCTTGCACGAAGCAATGTCCTTTATTTCAAATAAAGGAGAATAAGATTTCAATGTCGAATATACATTCCCATGGAGGGATGATTTTGAGAAATGAATCACTAGTATTGAATAAAAAAAGTTGGGATGAGGTGGCACCGCGGTTTTTCGGGCGAAATCCTTTGCCTGAATATGGGCCGCTTGCGCCGCGGGAAGATGAATTGAATTTACTTGGTGATGTGTCTGGCATGAAGGTATTGGATATCGGATGCGGTAGCGGGCATTCTTTGCAATATATGGATCGACGAAGTACCGCGGAGTTATGGGGAGTCGATCTTTCAAAGACACAAATTGAAACGGCGAAGGAATTGCTTAAGGACAGCAAGGCGCCTGTCCATTTATTTGAATCGCCAATGGAGGAAAACCCCGGAATTCCTTTTACGTATTTTGATATCGTCTATTCCATTTATGCGTTAGGTTGGACGAGCGATTTGCGTCAAACACTCACTAATGTCCATGACTATTTGAAACCGGGTGGCATTTTCGTTTTCAGCTGGGAGCATCCATTGCACAGCCGAGCAAGCTGGGAGGGTGAAGAACTTCATTTCAATAAATCCTATCACGAAGAAGGGGCATATGATCATGAAGCTTGGCATGCGCCTGCGATCATGCAGCAGTACAGGGTGAGTACATATATAAATACATTGATTGAGTGTGGATTTGAAATCGAGAAGATCATCGAGGACGTATCATTGACGGAGGAGGATCGGGAAAGGCATGTAAACCGGTGGTACTCGTTTGAGAAGGCGAAGATGATACCGACTACTTTAATTATAAAATGTGTAAAGAAAGGGTAATCGAATACCCTTTTTTTATTTGTCCAAAATTCAATTCACATAAATTATCCGAAAGTAAAAACTCCCTTAATTGAGAATGATAATCATTCGTGGTATATTGTATAGTATTGATGCATTTAATGATGTGAGGGGGATTATAGTGCAAATATATTGGACTAAAATAAATAAGATCATTGATGAAACGTCTGAGGTGAAAACGTACCTGCTTGACTGTCCGGAAGGCTTTACCTGGGAAGAAGGTTCTCACACTCACTTCGCGCTGAAAGGTTTTAATGCAGGAGAGAAGCCAAATCGTGGCCTGATTCGCCATATGTCAATTTCTACTTTACCGAATGAAAATTCGATTGGGATCACAACACGAATCAGAAAGATAGGTTCTGAGTTTAAAATGACTTTAAGAAATCATAAAGTCGGTGATGAGGTTGCATTATTTAAAACTCATTCGAATGTACCGCTTAAAAGAGAAGATAATAATGTTTACCTATTGTCGTCAGGTGTCGGCCTGGCTACATTCAGACCGCTTGTACTTGACTATTTCGAACGTGCAGACAACGTCAATCAAATCCATTCATTGAACATCGATTCATCGAAGGATTTCCTATTCCCTGATATTTTTGAGTCTGCACCTGACAAGAAGTTCACATCCCAGTTCGTCGATAACCGTAAAGACTATTATGATGAAGTTAAAAATCTTACTGCAGATAAAGATGGACTCTTCTATATTGTCGGCAGCGATGAATTCCTCGTACAGAACATTGCAGTACTGCGCGAGCAGGGCATTAAGCCGGAACAGATTATGCTCGATAAGCGTGAACGACAACTTCCTGATTTCTTGTCCTTTGAATTGACGAATTAAGCTGGAAGAATGAAGTTGATAATTGGTAAATAAAATAACAGGTGCATTTCCATGACATGGATTTGCACCTGTTTTTGCTTATTCGGATCCATTAACTTTCTTCATTTATGAAGCAGCCATTTCACAGCATCCAACAGATTTTCAGCGATATAATCCGGCTCTATGTCAGCCCATTTATGCCGATATTGGGTTAATGACCCCTCACCCCACCCAGTCAGAACGAGGATTTTCTTCGCGCCGACTGCGTCAGCAGCTAACATATCAGTTGACCCGACATCGCCGATGAAAGCTGTTTTTGTTAAATCTAACCTATGCTTTTCGGCAGCCTCACGAAGCAATCCTGGACTTGGTTTACGGCACTCGCATCCTTCCGAGGAGCCGTGGGGGCATATGAATGCATCTTCAAAACCAAATATCTTGAATTCATTAACGAAATCTTCAAGACCCGCCTCCCCTTTGCTGATCCTATGCTGGTTTGTACAGGCGAATGTCCTGATGCCATATGCCTTCAAGAGCTTTAGGGCTTCTTCGGTGAAGGGATAGGGAGTGAAATCTCTTGGATGAATGAAATGTCCGGTACCCCCGATTGTTCCATCACGGTCGATAAAGACTGCTTGTAAATTATCCATTTTATCTACTCCCTGTGATTTCCATTACTCACTGTACCGTCTGCCCATAAGGAACGGTCATCAGCTCCACCTCAAGTTGTTGGCCATCCCTCATTACAGTAAGCGTAATTGGTTTATCAGGCTCCGTTTCCGAAACGATGATTTCCAATTCATCATATGAGTCAGTTTGGATACCATTGACATTCGTTATAATGTCACCATCATTAATTAGCCCGTCTGCTGGCGTATTCGGTTGAACTTTGACCACTTTCACCCCAGGAATGCCGCTTGGATTCGTCCGATGCAAAACGCCAATCCAACTTCTCCAAAAACGGAGCGCAAATCATCTTTCCCTTCATATACACTTTTCAAGTTTCTCATGAATTGATACGTGCCAAACGCCATATTATCCGCTTGCATCATTTCGAAATCGCCTGACCAGATACCTGTATATTCAATCGCCACAACAGATCCCCCATCTTGCGGTGTAATTGTCCAAGTGGTCAGCCCCTCATCTTCTCCTTAAGAACAAGCTTCCGATTTTCCTCAATCTCAACAACTGCGCAGACATAGCTGACACCCCAGCCATAATCGAGGCTAACTGTCCCCCCAACACGGATATCAAGTTCGCAGTTCCGCGTTTCCCACCGATTTCGTTCTTCAGGTACAGTGAGCGCATTCCACACCTTTTCTGGCGATGCTTTCACAAAAATCTCCCGTTTTACCGAATCAATGACTTTCTCCATCGCTTTCTCCCTCCAAATATGCTTTCAATTTCATCAACTTGCCGTCCAATACGCTTCCGATTTCCTGTTGAAGCTTTTCGTACTGATCCTTGAAATTGTCCCTTTTTAAACTATAAACACGATACCTCCCCTCTTTCCTCTCCGCTACCAAATCCTCTTCCACTAAAATCGCAAGATGCTTCTTCAAGGCGGGCTGCGAAATGGTAAATCGATCAACCAATTGGGACTGCGTATATTCATGTAACGACAATAAAGTTAGTATTTTTCTTCGTGTGGGGTCTGCAATTGCCCGATAAATATCCGTCATGTCAAAGCCTCCATGTCATATAACCATTTGGTTATAAATAGAACATAACAAATCGCACATCTGAATGTCAACAAAAATCAGACTATTAATTAAAAATTCCTTCCAACGGCTCCCACGGATAGATTGTTGCTTCAAATTTCTCCTCAATCACCGCGGGATCATTGTCAGCAAAGTGCTTAGCCTCTTCCGGACTATCAACTTCCAGAATGATCAATCCCCCTGTGTGATCCATGAACGGCCCGCCCGCAATCAAAATCCCTTTCGCCAATGCTTCTTCCTTCACATACTCTCGATGCGGGACAAGCCCTTGTTCCCAATGCGGCTTGCCCTCTTTCCATGCTTTCCCTGTCGTGAAATGGATGACAACTTTCATACAAGTACCCCCCTCTTCATTCGTTACCATTCTACTTCGACATCACCTTGGATAATACCTCGCGTCCGAAATGATAAAGGGAAGAATGAGGCATATTGTGTAACTGTTCTACAGTGGATCTTGCAAGTTCCTCAGCCTTTTTCGGGTTGCCTAAGTGATAGTGGCAAAGTGCTTCATAGCTGTTCGATAAAACCCTCAGCGCAGCATCAATCGGATTTAGTTGGATGCGTTCAGGAAGGATAATCGGATTTTCTTCAAATAAAGATAGTGCCTCCTCATATCGTTCCAATCTTGTCAGCACTCTTGCCAGCAAACTTTTAGGCATTGTAATAAATTCACCCTTGACTTCTTTCGGGAACTTGACTGAGGCTTCAATTTTGCCAATCAGCTGTTCAGCAATCGCAAGGGCTTTCAAATAATCCTTTTCATAGAACTCCTCCCTGAACACCTGATTCAATTCAAAATCAAACGAAAGGCTTTCATGTTTGATCAACTGGACAAATAACGAGCACCCTTCAACATACTCTCGCGCTTTCTCTGGCTGTTGGCTATCGTAATAAAAAAAGCTTCTTAAATTCAGCAAATTGTAATACTGATCCATTACCAACTGCTCACGCGCAAAATGGATTGCGTCATCCAACTGCTTATGCGCTTCTCCGTACTGACCCAATGATACCAATGCAATTGCTTTTGTCCCCAGCAACTTGATATACATTGATTTCGTCTCCAGACTATCCATCACTGACAATTCTTCCAGCGCTTGGTCAATAATCTCTACGGTTCCAAAGTAATTTGCCTTGTCAAACTGGATATCCGCCAAAAACCCCTGACATTCGATTACACGCCAATCCATCTGCAAATCGCGGTATAAATTGATCGCTTCTCCTATGAAAACCTCCCAATCGTTCTCTTCTATTTCGTTGTATTGGTCAATCGCCAAAACATACAAGTGGTAAAGGATTCTTGCGTAGATCTCATACATCCTCGCAGCCTCGTAGCCAGAAGGTTCCTTCTCTAAGATTGGGCTGAGTAAAGTGGCTGCATCTACTTTCGGCTGGATTCCCGGTTGTTGCCATAGCTCAATCGCCTGTTTCAATGTACTCTTCATCTTTTCACGTGGCACTTCCTCTACCAGTTCGGAAATATCTACATCTAATTGCCTGGCAATATGCTGCAATCGCTCAATCGAAGGCTGCGTTTTCCCATTTTCTATTAAACTGATCATCCCTCTGGAGACGTGCTCGTTTGCAACGTCAGAGATTGTCATATTTTTAGCAGTCCGTATGCGTCTAATATTTTCTCCTACATGGGTCAATTGACTTCACCCTTTACCATGTTTTATTACCTTAATCATAGCATTGTTCAATAACTAAAACAATTTTGTTTAATATATTGAATTTGGTTCCATAACATGGTATGTTCAATATATTAAACACAGGGAGTTGGGAGAATTGATTAAGAGAAATATGTCATTGATTGTGACTAACCAATTTTTGACGGTGCTTGCAGACAGTATTTTCACCATTTCTATTATGTGGTATATGTACGATATTACGCAGTCGCCGCTCTCTTCAGCGTTAGTGACCGCTGTCAGTGCATTGACGGCCGTTTTCATCGCACCATTCATCGGTGTTCTTGTCGACCGAAAAGAACCGAAGTCTTCCATGCAAATCGGGTATATCATCATGGTGTCAGTCGGGGTTCTATTGACACTCGCCTACCTGTTTTGGCTGGATGGTGTTGCTTTTGCAATCTACGTGGCGCTCATCGTTCACAATATTTGCATGACATTCATTGGCCCGGCAAAAAATAAACTGTTGCCGCGGATTGTTGGCGTCGACAGGATTGTTAAAGTGAACGGTTATATATCTTCCACAAGTGAGACGTCATACTTAATTGGGCAGGGGATTAGCGGTGTATTGATTACCATCATGGGGTTTGTTGGCGTAATGCTGTTGCATTCGGGGGTGTACATTATCGCGAGCATCTTATTGATCTTCGTAATTAATATTTCGTTGGCCCGGGATGAAGAAGAATCTGAAGCTGCTCCTACGAAAAAGCCATCCATGCTCTCCGAATTCAAAGATGGCTGGGCCGTTTTGCGGAATAATCGCCCTATCTTAAAGTTGTCAATCTTAGCCTCTTTAATGAATGCGACAACGATAGCAGGGGCTTTGGTGGTCGTATTGATTACAGATCATTATGAAGGAAACGCATTTCAATTTGGCTTGTTCGGTGCTTTCGCCGCTGTTGGTGGAATATTAATTGGGCTCGTTGCGGATAAAGTTACTTCCTTTGCTAAACCTTCCATTGTCATGTTCACTTCCATGTCGGTTGCAGCGGTTGCGTTCATGTATATGGGTGTTACATCGGCCCTTTATGTTGGCATTGCGCTATACGTGGTGATGAATACACTGATGACTGTATATGGTGTTTTATATAACTCTTTACTAATCGTATTAGTAGAGGATAAATTCAGGGGTCGGGTCTATACGTTGAATGGCGCAATCGCCACTTTTCTCATGCCGGGATTCGCCATCGCGGGTGGGGTTATCGCAGAGTGGGGCATCCCCGTCAACCAGTTATTCATCGGAGCTGGCATATGGGTGCTGCTTCTATCACTTTTCTTCCTGATTGACCCAGATCTGCGTAGAATTGAGAAGGTTTCGGGTAAAAAGGCTAACGCGGGGGATGCGGCAGTTGCAGTGGAATGAAAAATGGAAACCTAAGCGTGTGTGGAAATCGGTTATCACCGCTTAAGGTGGGTTTATCACCGCTCAGCGGCACTTTATCACCGCTCAGCGACACTTTATCACCGCTCAGACAGCTTTTATCACCGTTCGGCCATTTTGCAAGCAAAAACGCTGATTCCCAAAAGGAATCAGCGCCTTTCTTAAACCAATATCATCCAAAGAATCATCGTTACTACAATTGTCGTAACCCCTTGTAGCAATGTCGCCATTGTTTGCGCTTTGTAGGCGTCTGTCACTGTCATTCCACTGAACTGAGTGACGACCCAGAAAAAGCTGTCGTTCACGTGGCTTACCATCATTCCGCCGGCACCAACTGCCATGACGACAAGAGCGAGCGGAATTGCGCCTTCAATTCCCATTGCTGGAAGAAGCGGGGCAATCAATGTCGATGTGATGACCAATGCAGCGGTAGTCGAACCTTGCGCCGTTTTCAAAGCAGCTGCGATGAAGAACGGAACAAGAAGGAAGAGGGCGCCGCCCGCTATTGCATCAAAGTTCATGCCGCTGATCAAATCAGCTACACCAGAATTTGAAATCACTTTCCCGAATGCGCCACCCGCACCTGTGATTAGCAAAATTGGTGCCGCTTCCTTCAATCCTTCTCCAATCCATTTCGTTAATGTCTCTTCATTCCATTTTGGTAGGAGCAGGAATGCCGCAGAGACACCGAATAACAAGGCAACTGTAGGAGCCCCTAAGAATTGAAGGAAGTTTTTAAAGCTGCCTTCTGCCATTGTCAACTTCGCGATTGATCCGACACCGATCAGAACGATTGGCAAAACGATTGGCAGGAATGCTTTGAAAGTCGAAGGCATATGGCCAAATGACTTAACGATTTCATCATAATCAAGTCCGTTATTATCCTCTACATCTTCCGGCACGGAAATTTTCGATCCGACTCTCACTGCCCATAAATACCCAACAACGACTGCCGGGATGGCAACGATAAGACCAATTAAAATAATAGTGCCCAAGAAGTTTTCCGCACCGATATTTCCAGCAGCAGCAATCGGCCCCGGTGTCGGTGGCACTAATGTATGGGTTGCATATAGTCCCGTCGCGAGCGCAACCGACATCGATGCAATTGCAACTTTTGCCCGTTTCGCCAATGCTTTCTTTAAACTGGATAAAATAATGAAGCCCGAATCACAGAAAACCGGAATCGATACGATGTATCCGATAATGGACATCGCCAATTGAGGGCGTTTCTCCCCAATCACGCGCAACACAACTTCCGCCATCCTGTACGCGGCACCTGATTTTTCTAAAATGACACCGATAATCGTACCCGCAACGATGACGAGCCCAATCCCCTTCATTAATCCCCCGAAGCCTTCGTTCACATTCTCAACAACAGTCAACAGCGGCATGCCGGACGTGATACCGACGAAAAATGCTCCAGCCAATAATGATAAAAACGGATGAACCTTGAATACCGCTGTTAGTACTACGATCAAGACAACACTTAAGATAATCATTGCAACTAACATTCCCTACACCCCTTTTTCTCTAATGAGCTCCAATACCTTTTTTGTTTTCCTACGCAAATGGTCATAAGCGTTTGTAATTGCATCTTCCGCAGGTATATTCTCATCCATGATGGCGTGGACTTCCGTAAACAACGGCGTTAATGTACCACGGATTTCTTCATCCACAGCCCCCGAAATAAGAATGATTGGCAACGCTAACCGATGCGCCACTTTCGCAATGCCGAATGGCGCTTTCCCGGAAAGTGTCTGCAAATCGGTTTTCCCTTCCCCAGTGATGATTAAATCTGCATCTTTCACATGTTCTTCGAAATCGATTGCTTCGAGCACAACATCGATTCCTTGCTGCATTTCACAATTGAAGAATGCTTGGAACGCACCTCCCAATCCCCAGCAGCCCCTGCTCCTTCCTTCGAATGAAGGGAAATTCCTGTTTCTTTTTCAACTACGTCCGCGAATTTGCGTAAATTCCGGTCAAGTTCGTCCACGTCAGTCGGGCTTGCCCCTTTCTGCGGACCGAAAACAACCGACGCACCTTCATGACCGATGAATGGGTTTTTCACATCACTCGCTATTAAAAACTCACAATCTGCAATGCGTTCATCCCATTTCTCTCTATTAATTGAGTAAATATACTGGAGTCCCCCTCCCCCTTTCGCTAATTCGATCCCTTCTTTATCCAACAAACGCATACCAAGTGCCTGAAGGATTCCTGCCCCTCCATCATTCGTTGCGCTTCCCCCAAGGCCGATAATGAATTTTCGATAGCCGCTGTCCAATGCATGTACGATCAATTGACCGGTGCCATAAGAGGACGCGAAACGCGGATTTCTTTCGTTTTCCTTCAGTCTCATAATTCCTGAGGCCTCTGCAATTTCAATGAGCACGTCTCGCCGTCCCCAAGAATGCCATATGACACTCGAATGGGCCTGCCGAGCGGATCCTCTACATTGATGGATACATATTTCCCCTTTGTCGCATCGACCAAGCTCCTCATCGTGCCTTCCCCGCCGTCAGCTACCGGCAGCAGAACCGTCCTTATATCTGAGTTCACGTCACATACACCTTTAGCCATTGCTTCGGCAGCTTCACTCGCTGCCAAACTTCCTTTGAATGAATGGGTGCCAAAATCACTTTCATGGGAAGCACCTCCAATTTAATATATATAAGACTTGTGTTTAATTTTATGTTTCGAAAATCAAAATACATTCTACTTTATGTTGAAGTTTCGAGTTATATTAAGGATTTTTTTTACGGGACCGACTTTCGATACTTTACCACTGACTTGCAAAATATCATCCACTCACTCTGACTCCTTTAGCACCTTATAAAAAATGCCCACTAGTCAAAGTGGGCATTCCTATTATTATTATGCTTACGCTATCGCTATTCCAGCGCTTGCAGTACCCGTAACGGCCGCAATCACTGTTACTCCTAATAATGTGAAGACCATTAATAGACGATCACCTGTAGCTACCGGTACAGCTGCGGCAGCCGATCCGGTTAATATTGATCCCACTGCCAGCCCAGTTGTGAGCTGAGGGGTCAAATCGACAAATGCAGCTGTTGGGCTGAATGTATCGCTTCCTGCAGGAGCTTGATAAATCTGTGCTCTGACCGTTGCCGTTGGGGCAAGAGTCAATGCGACCGTTATTGTAAATGTAGCGGAAATCGATGTTATCGTACCAGGTCGAGGCACTGTAAAAGCTTCGTTCAATAGTCCCCCAACAGTCGGCAGTACAATAACACCACCAGTGATAGTACCTGGCACGGCGGTACCGAAACCTAAAAAGAATGGTACACCGACTACGCCACCGGCTACCGTTGTCAATGCGACGGGAACTGCTCCAGATGCAAACGGAATGATAGAGCCCTGCGCAGCTGGCGCAGTTGGCGCAGTTGCTGGCGGCAGACAGTTTTGATCAACCGCAAGAATTGGTCCTAATGTATGGCATCTGTTTTGGAAGATTCCATTGTTGTTTCCACAACAACCTGCAACCCCTCCTCCACATCCGCCTCCTTGAAAACAAGCCATAGTAACACCTCCTTTCTCCGTTATACTATTCACGGAGAAAGGAGAAGGACGGGCTTGCAACTATCGGTTTTCTGTCTATAAGGCTATTCATTTCTTTTTGAACATTTTCCAAAAAGGTGAAGTTTGATTTTCATCACTGCCATGCAATTGGTTTACTGGCTGAATAGATTGAGGCTCGTTTCTTTCCTGCTGGGCTCCACTTGTTTGACCACTTAAAGGCCTGACAGATGTATCGACCGTTTCCCCTTTGCTTGGAGATTTTTTTTCTTCATATATGATCGGTTCTAATTCACGTAATCCTGTAGCTTCGATTGGTATAGCAGGGGTGTAAAACCGAGGGGTGTTAAAATTTGTTGAATCAGTTGTTTGAAATGTTGGCTGCTGCGCGAGCTGTTTTAGTTGTCTAAAGGATGGTAAGGTGTTCTGCTGACCAGTTGTGTAGGTATCCGGTTGTTTTGATTTGCTGTTCGTATGTTCGGTCTTTTCAGTTCGGGCTGGTTCTATTTGTTGATTATTTGTTTCCTCTTTCTCAATCTGCTGTTCGCTCCACTTCTCTGTTAGTTCATTGATCTCATTTGAAAGGGCAACAATCGCTTCATTAATAAGCTTTGCCAATTCTTGTACCTGCCCGTTCACTTTTTCAACGTTTTTCTCAATGCTCGCCACCCTTCTTCTCAGATGGATGTCTCCGAGGAATTTTCCGTCTTTAATGAAGCCAAAGCTCTCTGGTAATTTTCAATTTTATTTTTAAGCTGCTCTATTTCCATAGCCTCGTTAGATTTTTCCATTTTTTCACCTCTTTCAACTTACAATCGTTCTTTTCTATTCTATTTTATAAACAATCTGTCTGTGACATATGGATAGCTTGCCTACCCACTAGAATCATGAAAGAGTTTTTGCTTCTAAGCCTTTTCTTTGCCTATGCAAAACAGTCGCAAGTACATATTATACGAATGCACGAACAATTAAAATATGGAGGTGACAGCTACTATGCAAGAGAGATTACCATGTCCAGATCAAGAATTGATCTGTATTAATGTCGACAAAGTATACGACTGGGTGATGAAAGAAAACTCGTTTGATTTCTTCCCGACAGCTCCAATGGCATTTCCAGGAATGACTCCGACAACTCCCATGACTGGTGCTACCGTAACATGTGAGGTGACGCCTGCTACAACTAATCCCGTCGTCATTTTGAGACGTGAAAATCGGCAATTCACTGTTGACGGCCACAGTGTCTGCTTACAGCAATTGACTATCCAGAAGACATTCTCTGTTGTGCTTGTTCTTACCTTGCCAACTGGTGTTATTTTTCGAAGCAGCCCGATTCCTGTCTCACGGTCCGAACAAGTCATTCTTTGTGCACCTGAAGGAACAGACGTCACTGTGACATTCACGGAGTTGGATTGTTTCATCAGCGCACCAGGTACACCCGTACCGGGAGATGGGGTAGTGACATTTACAGGTCTTGTAGTATCCGTGATGACATGTCAAAGCATTCAATCCACATTCCCGGTTACAGTTGAATTCCTGGCAGATTTCTGCGAACCGCGTGCTGACTTGGCAATTGGGTCCTGCCCTCATCCAGCAAGGCCGCGTCAGTGTCCAGCAGTATATCCGGATTAATGCTTATCAAAAATCCGTACTAACTGTCCTAGTGGACACATACGATAAAGAGGGGGACCTTCCCTCTCTTTATTTACTTGTTAGGAGGTTGGATAAGTGAATTCAGATTCCACAGACATATTGAGTAAGTTAATGGAGTACCACCAGTCGAATCAGTTCTATTTGAACGAGTTGAAAGATGCGCTTTTACCGCGGGGGAATCGCCTTGATTGCATCGCTTATTTTACATACTCCTTACATCTCGCACACGATCCGGCAGAGGAAAGCTTCTGTCTGGGTTCCTTCCATATTCAAAACATCGGCAATCAACCACTCACAAACCCTTTCATTCACATTACGTTATCGCAAGATGCCCCTTTTCCCTCCAAGGAAAACTCGTGAACAATAAATTGACTCTATCAAAAAATTTGACAGGTGGATGGGAACGTATCAATGACCGTGCCAATCGCTTCGAATTCCATTTACGACCGATTGGTAAAACAAGTATCCTACCAGGAGAAACACTTTCATTTTCCAATTTTCAACTAAACTGGAAGCCGTCTAGTTCCTACTTCGGCAGCATGATAGGGACCCTGTTTTGCGATCAGCATCCGGATGGTGTAGCCGCACTTAATTCAATTAACGTAAACGGAACATCGACAATAGGGGGGGATATTTGACATGGAAAAAAATTCAATTCATGACGTATTTCATCAAATCATCTCTGAACTGACAGAATCCCTGAACGAAAAGGATAGGGAGCTGCCATCCAAAAGCTTCGTCTTCTTGGATGCCAAGACGATCAATCTTCTGCTTTTATACATCCTTATGAATAAAGATTTACAACTGGCAAGGCTTACACATAGGAATCTCCCTTCGAGTATTCAAAAGACAATTGTGGAAGAAATTGAACGGATGATGAAAGAGAATAAGCAATCATTTGAATCGATTTTAAGTGAAGCCCGAAATAATTGAAAATCCGAATGAAGAGGAGATGAACAATTGAGTCAAGGGGAGATAAAAAGCAACGATCCTATACTATTACAACAGACAATCATTTATTTGCGTTCCGAGCTGAATAAATATAAGACCAAATACAATCGTACCTCCTCTTCGCTACTCGATGAACTTATTATGGAAAATGAAAGACTGACAAATAAATATAGGGATCTTCTTCATCAAAACAAAAAATACGAAAAGCGGATCCAACTATACGAACAACGAATACGTTCCTTGGAATTTCAGAGGAAAGAATCGCTTTCTGCCATGGAACTTTTGCAATGTACGGAACAGGATTTACGTACAGCGAATAAACAACTATGCGATGTATTAGCCTCAATTGGCAGTGACCGGCAATTGGAAACGCCGAAGAGTATTGAGAGACTTGAAATGAAAATAAATTCACTTCTCCCTCAAAATACTCCTCCCAAAAACGAGCATTCATACGCTGAAGGCAAACTTACCAAAGTGCAGCTTGAATTGGAGACGTCTAAAAACATGAATGCAAAACAACAGGAACTTATCGGCATCCTTGAAGAATACGTCCAAAAATTAACAGAAGAAGTGCACGCGTACAATGAACTTACGGCATATCTAATCCAGGAAAGCAATGACCTTTCCCCAGAGTAGGATAAACAGGAAAACATGTTATTCACCTCAACCACATCGTAATGAAACAATGCAAACAGCCTTGGCCATGTACATTCGCCCGCCAGCGAGTCCGAAACGAAAAACGCACCCGCTAGCAAAGATAAAAACGGATGAACCTTGATTACCGCCGTTAGCACGACGATGAAAACAACACTCAACAAAATCATTGCAACCAATGTATCCTACAACTCTTTTTCTATAAACAATTCCATCACCTTTTTTGTTTTCACGCGCTAATGATCGATAGCGTTTCGGATTGCTTCTTCTATGGACAAGTCTTCATCCATAATTGCGTGGACTTCAGTAAATAATGGAGTTTGCAATGTTTTCATCGACTCTCGGGATGTTATCACCGACTCAATGCTTTGACTAATTTTTTTCCGCTTTTCCAGTGAAAAATCCTCGTCGATCTCTTCAATCGACGAGGATTTCATTTAACGATCTGTTCCATAACAACTAAAAACACACCCGTAAGAAAAAGCAGAACATGTCCGATACAAATTTTCGGGAATAGATTTTTATTCGACTCTTCCAACGGGTCTTGGGAAGCGCATGATTTGCAGAAGATTTTCAAACCAAATTATCCTTTCAATACCTCTTGAACCGCTTCAGGGTTGAAGCCCAAAATCCATTTGCCGTTCAGTTTTGTTTGAGGAACGCCCCTCTGGCCTGTTTCTTCAACAAGCTTTTGCTTCTCTTCATCTGTAGTCAAAAGTACTTCTTCAAATTCGATGTTTTGCTCAGTCAAATAGTTTTTCATCATCGTGCAGTAAGGGCATGTAGTTGTTGAATATACCGTTGCAACATTTGTCATTTGAATCTCCTCCTTTTTACATGTATAACATGTAGTATACCTCATTCTAAATGAACAAAATAGTCCGAAGTTTGTAAGGATATGGTATCTCAAATAATAATTATTACTGGAGGTGCTTATTGTGAAAGTAATCCCAATTGGTATTTGGGGCGGGTATCCGAAGGCGAATAGCGCTACGTCCTCTTTTTTAATCGAGCATGACGGGTTTCATTGCCTTGTGGATTGTGGAAGCGGTGTCCTTTCATCATTGCAAAATACTATCCCACTTGAGATGTTGGATGCGGTCGTCATCAGCCATTATCATGCGGATCATATTGCGGATATCGGTAGCTTGCAGTTTAGCCGGATCATCAACTACTATCTTGGGAAACCTTCTCCCCCGCTGCCGATTTACGGTCATGACCAAGATGAAGAGAATTTCAGCAAGCTGACTTATAAAGAGCAGACAATCGGCGTTCCTATTCATGAAAACGATGTTGTTAAAATTGGGCCTTTCGAAGTTTCTTTCTGTGAAACGACACATCCGGTTTATTGCTTGGCAATGAAATTCACTGTTAACGAGCGTTCCGTAACGTTGACCGCTGATACTGAGTGGCGAGATGAACTCGTTGAATTTGCGAAAGAGACGGATCTGTTGATTAGCGAAGCGAATTTATACGAAGAGCATTTAGGCAAATCTCCGGGACATATGGCGGGGAGCGAGGCGGGCAAATTAGCTAAGATGGCTGGCGCGAAAAATTTGTTGCTAACGCATTTGCCTTTGCATGGTGAGCCAACGGAAATTTTATATGCAGCGTCTAAAGTGTATGATGGTCCGGCGGAGTTGGCGGTTGTCGGTAAGGTATATGAGGTTTGATTTACACATAAAAACGACTCCATAATGGGAGTTGTTTTTATGATTATAGGAACACGATTGCTGCAAGTACAATTGCCAAGACAATTCGGTATAACGCGAATGGAACGAGCTTCACTTTCGAAATTAATTTCAAGAAGAAGCGGATTGAAATGAGCGAGAACACGAATGCGCTTATAAAGCCGACGACGTAAAAAGAAATATAGTCCATCGACATGTATTCCCAGTTTTTCAATACAGACACAAGACTTGCACCCGCCATGATTGGAACTGCCATGATGAACGTGAAGTCAGCCGCTGTCCTATGGCTCATCCCAAATAGAACACCACCCGAAATCGTTGCACCGGAACGTGAAAAACCTGGCCATAACGACAAGCATTGGACAAGGCCGACGGTGAATGCCTGACGATATGTAATCTGGTCCAATGATTGGACTTTTGGCCGTTTCGGACCGAATTTGTCCGCAACAATCATGAGGATCGCCCCTGCAACAAGCGCAAAAATTACTGTTTTGACGCCAAATAAATGATCGTCAATAAAGTCTTTGAACGCAAAACCTAAAATAACAGCTGGCAGCATGCCGACGATGACATGCAGTAGATTAAACCGTTTGATCATCTTCTTCCCATCGACTTTATAAAGCCCAACCAGGCTAAGCAATCTCTTCCAAAACACGACGACAACGGCTAAAATCGATCCAAGTTGAATAACGATTTTAAATGTGTTGGCGGGGTATTTGCCAAGGAACTCTTCCGTTTTTAGCCACATATCATCCACGATGATGAGGTGGCCCGTCGAGGATACCGGTGCAAACTCCGTCATCCCCTCCACAAAACCAAGTATTAACGCTTTAATAAGATCAAATAATTCCATAAGTTCCTAAGCCCTCTTTCTGCGGAAGCGAGTGTATCCGATGATACCCGCAAAACCGCTTGTTGCTAATAGCACATAAACGATCATTGAGTAGACATCCATATAGTGGATGATCGATTCCCAATTTTCACCGACTTTAAATCCTATTGTAACAAGAATTGCATTCCAAATGAAGCTCCCGATGGTTGTTAATAAAATAAAAAGGGGAAAGTTCATATGCGACATCCCTGCTGGAATGGAGATAAGACTGCGCACAAGAGGAACGAGACGACAGAAAAAAACTGTCCACGGGCCGTGCTTTTCAAACCAGCCCTCTGCCCGACGCAAGTCTTTTTTCGTCAAGCGAAGCCAGCGCCCCCGTCGTTCCACTATTCTTTCCAATCTTTTTGTATCAACAAGCATCCCAATACTATAAAGAACCATCGCACCAACAACCGAACCAATAGTAGCGGCAATGATGACGCCCGTTTTCGTCATTGTAGTAAAACCAGTGACAAAACCACTGAATGTCAATATAATTTCTGATGGAATCGGAGGGAATATATTTTCCAGCAGCAATAAAAAACAGACGCCGAAATAACCATGCTCCCCAATAAACTCCGTTATCCAATTTTCCATACGACACTTCCTTGTTCAGGCTAATTTATTTCAATTAAACTTTGTCTATTGTGCAACGCCTAAAATCAGGACGGCGACTTGCCTCCCGAAGTTTCAAAACGCTTCATAAATTGTACGTCCTTGGACAACTGATTATGAGTAATTGTGGATATCCCGGGAAACAGCAAGTTATTCACCGTTTCTTGTGGATAGAAAGGTTAATATGTTGATAATTTCTGAAAAATTGGTACTTTGAGCCAAAAACTATCCACATGTTAATAATTTCGAATAAAAAAACCCTACCATTTTGAGTAACTTTAATGGCGGGCGCATTGATCATATTTGTATATACCTTGTTTTATCGCAGTTCACCAATATTTTGTAATGTACTATTACAATAGAAGAAAAGCCTACTTATGTGGTTAAATTATTATATTAGAAACCAATTGTTCTTCTTGCAGATCGATCGTGACGGATGGTGAATTTCACTGTTTCCTCTTTATTCACAGGTACATGTACAGGGAGTAAGATTTTGTCACGTTTTTTATTCCACTCATGTGTTGATTCATCCACTGTCCACAAGTGTCCGGGAACTTGTTGACGAATTATCGCTTCGACTGGAGAGTCTTTTGTATTGCAAATTGTATATTCATATTCCGTGTACTCATAGCCGCCTTCTTTATACTTACCGGACTTTTTACTATTCACTTTTATGTCACATGCCTCACCGGATTTTAGACGGACCTTTTCGCCCGCTTCGGTATGCTGGATCCTATATTCTCCGATAAATTCCGCGCTCCCATCCTGCGAACTCGTTCGGTACATTTTAAAAACTCCTGCAGGCAATGGAAATCCAAGACCATTTTCCACCGTATTATCAAATTCAATGAAAATATCCGGATTCGAAGTCTGTTGATTTATTTCATATACCATTCGCGCTTGTGATTTTGTCGATGAGAGTAGGCGCAGCTGTTTCTGTTGACGATCCTCCAAGTTGATCTGCTTAGGAAAAGTATACGTATGAAAGTCTGAAAAAGCATCCGCAGACGTTTTTTCATTCTTTGACAACTCTTTACTTTTCTCTTCGGTTTCATTGCCAGCCTTGCTAAGCTTTCCTGAAATGAGTCGAAGTTTTGCATCGTTGAATGAGACACCGGAATAATTTTTCATCATTAGCCATCCCGATAGGTCAAATTGGTCGCCATGCAAGGAGATGACGTAATCAGCCTTCCACGAGACACCGCCCGTCAAATAGGATACGCACACTTCCTCACTTCTTTGCTCTTCAACTTGCCATACAAGCGTCGGCTCTATGTGATTCCCACCCTCGATTTCCGGAAATCGAATTTCCCCTCTCGGATTGATGATGAGTTCATTCGTTTCAACATCTTGCATGACAACTGGCCCATTTGCACGTAATAGAGTGTACTTGCGATCCCCTTTTGAATAAGGATCTTTCATAATTAATTGACGACCAAGATACCTTTCATATATCCGCAATTCATCCATCAAATCATATTCATAGACAAGCTCCGATACGTCGGCCCCTTCAACGATGATAGAATCCTTGTCGAGCCTTTTCGACACACCAATAAAATGAACCCAATCATTTGTTTGAATCTGGGGAATTGAACGCGTGTCTTTCACAAGCGCAAAGCCATCACTATAAACGGTCAGGGAACAGGATGTAATAGTAGATTTCGGAATTCGAATCGGCATATTTGAACCTCCTATGTTGAATGCTCATTTCAGTAAACTCTCCAATAAGCACGCTCAATATACGCTATTCCCTGTTCTGAAGGAATTAAAGCTGACGAAGCAAAAAAGTGTGGAGGTTTACCACCGACTCGCTAATGTTCAACCGCTCAGATGGCCTTATCACCGACTCTTTGCATGTTATCACCGACTCTCGGGGGTTTATCACCGACTTTGATGACTTTATCACCGACTTGGGCGACTTTATCACCGACTCGCTAAATTTCTCCCGACTTGAGTCGTGTTATCACCACTTATAATGGCTTTATCACCACTTAACAACTGGTTATCACCGCTTAGGATGACTTTATCACCGCTTACGACCGGTTTATCACCACTCAGCCAATAATTAGACGATTTTATTCCATTTTAAAAAGCCACCCGCAGCAGCGGGTGGCTTCATTCGTCAAACTTCCATCTCATGCCCTTTCAATTGTTCGCGCAATGCGGTTTTCAAGAACTTGCCGACGGAGGTCTTAGGAATTTCATTCAAGAAAACAACATCGTCTGGAACCCACCACTTGGCAAATTGACTTTCGAGGTAAGCAAGTAATTCTGCCTTCTTCGAGTCATCCGCCACTTTTCCGTCTTTCAAAACTACGCAAGCAAGCGGTCGTTCTTGCCACTTCTCATGCGGAACGGCGATGACCGCAGCTTCGAATACATCCGGATGTGTCATCAAGGCGTTCTCCAAATCGACGGAAGAAATCCATTCGCCGCCACTCTTGATCAAATCTTTTGTCCGGTCCATCAGCTTCAAATAACCGATATCCGTCATGACCGCGATGTCTCCCGTGTAGAGCCAGCCGTCGCGGAATGCTTCTTCCGTCCGGTCATCCTTGTAATATTCACTCGCAATCCAAGGCCCGCGAACCGCAAGCTCACCCATTGTCTTGCCATCCCAAGGTACTTCCCCATCTTCATTGACAATTTTCACTTCAAGCCCTGGCATGATCAGCCCTTGCAGCGCGCGAATATCGATCCGTTCGTCCATCGACAAGTCTTCCATTCCCGATGTATAGACCGACAAGCTGACGAGCGGTGAAGTTTCTGTCATCCCGTATCCAACATAAAACGGAACTCCAAGTTTCTCCTCGAATGCGCGGATCAACCCTTTCGGAGATGCTGAACCGCCACTTACGATTCCGCGAAGCGTAGAGAGATCGCGCGGATTTCGCTCCTGCTCTTTCAACATCGCCAACCAAATCGTTGGTACTCCCGCCGTAAGCGTTACTTTTTCCTGTTCAATCAAGTCCAATAAGAGCTGCGGAGTGAATCCTGGCCCCGGCAACACTTGTGTCGTTCCGAAGAAAACCGCTGCGAACGGCATGCCCCATGCGTTAACGTGGAACATCGGGACGACAGGAAGAATGACATCGCCTTCTCGCATTCCCATCGCATCCGCTAATCCAAGTGCATAACTATGAAGAACAATTCCGCGGTGTGAATAGACGACCCCTTTCGGATTCCCCGTTGTAGCTGATGTATAGCACATCCCAGCCGACGTGTTTTCATCCAAATCCTCGGGGTATTCGTATTCATCTGATGCCTCAGCCAACAACGCCTCATAGGAATAAACATTTTCCAAAGATGTTTCCGGAACATCTTTGCTATCACCCATGATGACAATATGCTTTATCGTCTTCAGCATGGGTGCAAGCTTTTCAAAATGCGGGAACAGATTATCATCCACAAGCATGATTTCATCTTCCGCATGGTTGATGACATATACGAGGTGCTCGGGTGACAAGCGGATGTTGACCATATGAAGGATCGCCCCTGTACTCGGCACACCAAAATATGCTTCAAGATGCCTGTGATGGTTCCAACCGAAAGTCCCCACCTTCGTTCCATGCTTCATCCCAAGCTTCGTCAATGCATTCGACAATTTCCTCGTCCGCTTCGCCCATTCCCGGTACGGTATGCGGTGGATTGTGTCTGCTGAAGTGCGTGAAATAATGAGTTTGTTCGGAAAGAATTGCTCCGCTCTTTTGATGAACGACGACAGTAATAATGGTGTTTGCATCATTTAAATCGCTCCCCTTTTGCGCTTTTATTGTATGAAGCCTGTACAACCATTTTCAGCCGGACAGGCACTTTGTCCCCCATAATCATATGTGCCCAAACGTCCGGCTATGCCTTTTACAATCCCATATTCTTAGCAATGATCATTTTCATGATTTCATTCGTCCCAGCGTAAATCGATGCGACTGGAATATCGCGATACCTTCTTGCAATCTTGTATTCTTCCATATACCCATAACCCCCATGAAGTTGCATACATTCCGCGGAAATTTCGCGTGCCGTCTCGGTGATCCAGTATTTTGCCATGGATACTTTTGTCACAACGTCCTTACCGGCTATATGGTCCTCAATGAGAGATTCAAGAAATGTCTTTCCAAGTTCAACTTTCGTAGCAATTTCAGCCAACTTAAATTGTGTATTTTGGAATGAACCAATTGGTTTCCCAAATGCCTCACGTGATTTCACATAATCGAGCGTCATTTGAAGCATATCTTCTGAAGCCGTCTGTGCCGCCAGTGCGACAACCAATCTTTCTTGCTGAAGCTTCTCCATCAAATATCTAAAACCCTTCCCCTCATCACCAATCAAGTTGGCAACAGGCACCCGGCAATCTTCAAAATACAATTCGGCTGTATCTTGAGAATGCATACCGACTTTGTCTAACTTTCTATCCTTTGTGAAGCCGGGCGTCCCTTCTTCAATCATTAGTAGACTGATGCCCCGGTGTTTCGGCTCCGCTTGCGGATTCGTTTTAACAACGACGAGGAATAGATTCCCATTCACTCCATTTGTAATGAATGTCTTTTGACCATTTACAATATAATGATCGCCTTCCTTGATGGCGGTCGTCTGGATATTAGCAAGATCCGAGCCCGTCCCCGGTTCCGTCATGGCTACACCGGTTATCCAATCTGCAGATATGCAGCCCGGTAACCATCGCTTCTTCTGCTCCTCTGATCCGAAGGATTCAATATAGGGAACGACGATATCATTATGTAGACCGACACCTGTCAACCCCGCCCCGATACGTTCCATCTCTTCGCCAATGATGACGCCGTAGCTAAAGTCGAGTCCGAGGCCCCCGTATTGCTCCTCCACTTGCGGACAAAGGAAGCCCATTTCACCAAGCTTACGCCAAAAACTGACAGGAATGAGCCGGTTCTTTTCCCATTCATCGTAATGCGGAGCTGCCTCTTTCAATAGGAATTTTCGAAGCGTCTCCCTGAACAAGACATGTTCATCTGTTTCAAATCGATAGCGTGCCATTGAACACCCCTCCTATTATTTCGCCTGCATCCGAATGGCTCGTCCAGCCTGATCACTTCACCGTTCAATAGCGGGTTCGTGAAAATGCTTTCGACTAATTTTGCATACTCATCTGGCCGTCCGAGTCGTTTCGGGAATAATGTCATATCCACAAGTGCATGTTGGGCCGGTTCTGGGAGGCCCGCGAATAAAGGCGTCTCGACAAGACCCGGTGCAATTGTCATTACACGAATCCCGGATGACGCAAATTCCCGTGCTATCGGCAATGTCATTCCAACTACTCCACCTTTTGATGCACTATATGCCGCTTGCCCAATTTGTCCTTCGAACGCCGCAACGGAAGCCGTATTGACGATGACTCCGCGCTCTCCATCCTCATTCGGTTCGTTTTTCATCATGGCTGCCGCCGTTAGCCGGATCACGTTGAATGTTCCAACCAAATTCACTTGAATGACCTGTTCAAAGCGTTCGAGCAGCATTGGTCCACCTTTCGACACCACTTTCCCAGGCGTCGCAATCCCTGCGCAGTTCACGACTGCGTTCACTTTTTCGAACGTGGAAACAACTTCTGTGACATTCCGTTCAACCTCTTCCGAACTCGCAACATTCGTTCTGAGGAATAAAACATGGTCACTCCCCAACTCCTCGACCAAAGCGTGACCCCGTTCTTCATTCAAATCAAAAATAGCAACCTTTCCGCCCTTAGATACGATTCTTCTTGTCGTCGCCTCTCCTAATCCGGAAGCTCCCCCAGTGACAATTGCTACGGTATCTTTCATTTCCATTGGCTTTTCCCCCTTTTACAAACGTTCAATAATCGTCGCGTTCGCCATACCCATTCCTTCACAAATCGCAAGTAGCCCATATTTCCCGCCCGTCCGATGAAGTTCATTCACCATCGATACAAACAGTTTTGTACCGGTTGCGCCTAACGGATGGCCAAGTGCAATCGCGCCGCCGTTCGGATTAAGTTTTTCCGGATCAGCACCCGTTTCCTTTAACCATGCAAGTGGCACAGGTGCAAATGCTTCATTCACTTCGTAGACGTCGATGTCTTCTATAGAAAGATCTGCTTTCTCTAAGACTCTTTTCGTTGCTTCTATTGGTCCCGTCAGCATCAACGTCGGGTCAGATCCGACAACCGTACGAGCGACGATCCGTGCAAGTGGCTTCAATCCGAGTTCTTCCGCCTTCTCCTTCGACATGAGCAAGACAGCGGAAGCACCGTCACTCATTTGACTGGCGTTTCCTGCAGTAATGACTCCATTTTCGTCGAATACTGTCTTAAGTCCAGCAAGCACTTCGGGCGAGGAATCTGGACGCGGGCCTTCATCTTTTACTACGGTTTCAACAACACCATCGGCGCGCCTCACAACAACCGGCACGATTTCGGTTTTGAATTTGCCTTCTTCTATAGCCTTTATTGCTTTTTGATGGCTTTCGTATGCAAAACGATCAAGTTCCTCACGGGATAGTCCCCATTTTTCCGCGATGCGTTCGGCGGATAGTCCTTGGTTGATGATTTCATGTTTTTCGGTAAGCTTCGGGCTTGGCTTTACTTCACCGATATTTGAAAACATCGGCACCCTTGTCATGCTTTCAACCCCGCCAGCAATTACGATATCCATATCCCCTGCAGCAATTGCCTGTGAAGCGAAATGTACCGCTTGTTGGCTTGAACCGCATTGACGGTCGATAGTTATGCCCGGGACATGGACCGGGAATCCTGCGATCAACTGCAGTTCTCGCAATATTTCCTCCCTGTTCGCCCAATTGAGTAACGCACCCTAAAATGACGTCTTCCACTTCGTTTTTATCGATTTTAGCTCTATTAATTAATTCTTCAAGGACGACTGCAGCAAGTTCGTCTGGTCGATACTCCGAAAAACCACCTTTCCTTCTGGCGACTGCAGTTCTAACACCCTCAACAATGACAACTTCTCTCAAATCTACACCCCATTCTCTGAATTGATTGATAGTTCGTATAGTTATAGCTTACAGGAAAGCATTATCAATTTCCACCGCGTAATTTGTTGGTCTGTATAGAGAATCAGTCTCAGGTCGTAGACGAATATCCGCATTACGCCCGTTTGGACGAGGCGGAATCGATTGTATGATGTAGATACAACGAAAGGAGGAACAACAATATGAAAAAATTTGGTCTAACGATAATTGGCATTGTGGCAGCTATCGTTGTTCTTGCAAACTTAGGGTCGATTTTAGGGTTGGCAATTTCCGCATTGATCGCTTTTGCAGGGATTCATTATTACAAGAAGAGCGATTCCACGTTTCTTAAATTATTTTGGGGAACGGTGCTTGTTATCGGCTTGGTGACAGCTGTTACAAACGTACCTGCCTTCATCGGCATCATCGCTTTGCTTGGTGTCTATTATGTGTGGCGCAAGTGGAATGAAAATAAAAACGACAATGTAATCGAAGCTAAGTATTCCGATGATCCATTCGTTAATTTCGAACGCCAATGGGATGAAATTACAAAATAAGGAGGAAGCTATTATGAACACATTATGGAACAGAATTAAATACACGGTGCAAGCTGATTTGCATACAGTGCTCGACAAGAAGGAATCGAAAAACCCAATCGCAATGTTGAATCAATACGTAAAAGAAGCAGAGAAACAAACGGATGCGGTTGGAAAACTTTTGGAACGTCAAGGGAAATTGAAGGTTGCGCTTGAAAAGGAATATGCAGAAGCGAAAGCGATGTTGGATAAGCGCAGCAAACAATTGGCGCTGGCTGAGTCAACTGGCGAGGAGGATCTTGTTGCGTTTGCACAAGATGAAGTTCAAGCCTACGAAACACGCGCAGTTGAACTGGCGAATAGCATAACGGAATCCGCGAAGGAATTGGTTGCATTAGAGCGGAAATTCGAGGAAATGAAACATAAAGTGAAGGACATGAAAGTACGCCAGCTCCAATTGATGGGGAAAGAAAACGTCACACGCGCCCATCGCCGCATGGATAAATTCATCTCACCGGAAAATGGCGATAAACAAGTTTCCAGCGTGGAGGAAATGAATTCTTATATCGAAAACCTTGGCGGAGAGATCAACCGCGAGTACGAATCCTCCTCAATGGAGCGGAGATTGGAATTACTTGAGAAAAAAGCTACAAAGAATGCCGAGATTGTGTAAACTATAGTAGAGAATGAGAACTCTTTAGGGTGAAACGAGAACTCTTTGGCCTTAAATGAGAACTCTTCATGCGAGAACGAGAACTCTTCGCCCTTGAATGAGAACTCTTCACGTGAGAACGAGAACTCTTTGATCTATCATAAAAAACGTACACAACACTACTCATTGTTGTTATATTCTAAATATCAATGAAAAGGACGTGTATATATTGGGTAAACATCAAACACAGGAATTTAAGGAGTATATCTGCAGGTTAGTTGTTGAGGAAGGAAGAAAGGTTACTCAGCTTTCCTACGAAACAAATGTGCCTATTGGCACCATTAGGCGTTGGGTGGGGATTACCGTAATAAGTTAGCAGCGGGGAAAGTTGAAGAAGGAATCGCGACTCCGTCTGACTTGGAAAAGAAGTTGCGCACAGTCGAAAAAGAGTTAGAAGATTTGCGTGAGGAGAATGAAATCTTAAAAAAGGCTATGCATGTCTTCGCGAAAAACCGGCCGTAAGGTACCAATTCATAGATGAACACATGGATGAGTACAGCGTGGCGAAGATGTGCAAGGTGCTGGAAGTATCACGAAGTGGCTTTTACGATTGGAAACAACGTCCGTTAACTGACGAATGGCAGAAGCGGCAAGAGGCAAGAGATGCATTAAAGCAGGATATTTCTGTACTCTACCACCAAAATTACGGTGTCTATGGTAGCCCCAGAATTCACAAAGATCTTTTGGAGATCGGCCATCAAGTGAGTGAAAGCCACGTCGCTGCACTCATGCGAGAAATGGGGCTTTCCGCAGAATTCCACAAAATGTTTGTCACGACCACGGATTCCGATCATGACAAATTTATTTATCCAAACTTGTTAAACCGACAATTTGATGTAAAAGAGATAAATAAGGTATGGGTAACGGATATCACCTATATAAGAACAAGTGATGGGTGGCTCTATTTGGCCAGTGTTATGGATTTATATTCCCGCCGGATTGTCGGCTATACGATTGGAGTGTCAATGGAGGTGGAATTGGTTCTGACCGCCTTAAAGAAAGCGTTGATACTTCGTCAGCCACCAGATGGTTTCCTTCATCATTCCGATAGAGGAAGCCAGTATTGTTCAAACGAATACATACAACTCTTAGAAGAGCGAAATGTCCAAATTAGCATGAGTCGCAAGGGAGATCCTTATGACAACGCTTGTATCGAATCTTTCCATGCCACCATTAAGAAAGAGTTGATTTATCGTTGGGGCCAGATTACGCGAAAACAAGCAATAAAGGAAATCAGGAAATATATTGACGGCTTTTACAATCCAACCAGGCGACATTCAAGATTAGACTATTTATCACCGATTCAGTTTGAGGAACAAGGAGCAAAGCAAAAGCAAGCGCTCGTTTCTTGACCATTTAGACTTTGGAGGAAAATTATTCCGAAGGAATCTTTTTCCTTCAAAGTCCGAGCAAGCGAAGCGCGGTAGTGTTTTTGAAGCAAATTCTCTCATTTTATAGTGTACGTTTCTTGACAGAAGTCCACTCTTTGACCTTAAACGAAACATTCAATTATCAAAGGGAAGGTACCACCTTCCCTCTTTCATCTGACATCAAGAAGGGGGAATAAATGTGAAGAAACTTGAAACGAACAAGGTGATATTTTGGATTGCCGCATTTCTATTTCTTATTTTTGTAGAGACTACATTTCTTTCAAACGGTAATTTCATCTTCCTCCTTCTTGGTGCCGGATTTATTTATTACGGCTTTAAAAAGCGTTCGAAATGGATGACTTTTTTAGGCATCTTTTTCATAATAATGGCTTTGATGACGTTATGGAGTTTACGTATGCTGTTGTTCACGGCATTCGTCTATGTTTTATTCCACCTATGGAAAGGCGTTCCGGCGGAGCAAATGATGCGCCCGTTGAAAGAATTCCAAAAGCCGACGCCCAATGGCATATGGAAGAACAAATGGTTTTCAACACAGACTTCTCCTTTCTCATCTTATGAATGGGAGGATATCCAGATTCAAGGTTTTTTCGGGGATATTCATGTAGACGTAACGGACACCGTTCTGCCAAAAGGGACATCTTTTATTTCTATCCGACAAGGTTTCGGGAGGATTAAGATAGACTTGCCTTATGAAATTCCAGTGCGCATCCATTACAACACATTGTTTGGAGAGGCCCGTATCCTTGATCTCAGTCCGAAACGCATGCTAAATGAAACACTTCATTTCAAGGATGGCTATGAAGGAGAAATTGGTTACCGCTCGGAGCTGATCATTTCTCTTGCGACGTGGATTGGTGATATCGAGGTGGTGCGGAAATGAAAAATTTATTCGGGCGCAGCCTCTCACTAACCTTAATTTTCATCACTATTACAGCACTTTATTTCTATTTAATCATCGACCTTCCGTTAAGTGAGGTAGGATTTCTCTTTTTTGAAATCCAATATGCGAATGTCCCTTTAGGTGCCTGGATTATTTTCACATGCATCGCGTTAGCTAATTGGATTGCCATTTGGATGGGCAGCATCGGTCGTTCGAAGGAAAAAGCGTTTGAGCAGCAACTGACGGGATTGATTCAGAATGAAGAACCGGTAAAGATCAATAAAAAGTTTTCGCCGAAGATTGATAGAACGCTTGAGGACGTCTCCAATATTTTGACGACCCAGCGTAAAAGCTTGCAGCGCATAACCGATGAACGAGCTGAAGCACAGGATAAGTTGATACAAGAACGTATTGTTCAGGAACGTCAACGTCTTGCCCGGGAACTGCATGATTCCGTTTCGCAGCAGCTTTTCGCGGCGTCGATGCTTATGTCTGCGATTAATGAGCGGGAGCATGAAAAGTCGGTAGAAAAACCGCTTTTACAAGTGGAACGCATGGTGCAACAGGCACAACTTGAGATGCGTGCTTTATTGCTTCATTTGCGTCCAGCCGCCTTGAATGATAAATCGCTCGCTGAAGGACTTGAGGAATTATTAGTCGAATTAAAAGAGAAGGTTTCGTTTGATATCCGGTTCAGGTTGGAAGAGGTGTCGTTGTCTAAAGGAGCGGAGGATCATTTATTCCGCATTGCACAGGAGACTTTGTCGAATACATTGCGTCACGCACAGGCGACAGAAGTCGACGTCCTTTTCGTTGAACGGGATGGGTTAGCTATTTTCCGAGTTCAGGATAATGGCGTCGGATTCCAAGAAACCGATAGCAAAGGCGGTTCTTACGGATTGCAAAACGTGAAGGAACGTGCGATTGAAATCGGCGGTTCGTGTAAAATTGTTTCAGTTCCTTCGCAAGGTACAATAGTCGAAGTGAAATTGCCTACGAAAAAGGGGGATGAGTTGGGTGATTCGGATTCTATTAGTGGATGATCATGAGATGGTGCGAATCGGTGTTTCCGCTTATTTGCAGACACAACCAGATATGGAAGTCGTCGACGAGGCGGTCAACGGAAAAGAAGCCGTGGAAAAAGCGCTTGCTTTACGGCCAGATATCATTTTAATGGATATGGTGATGCCGGAAATGAACGGCGCGGAGGCGACTGCGGCGATTATTAAGCAATGGCCGGAAGCAAAAATTGTCATTGTCACCAGTTTTTTAGATGACGATAAAGTATACCCCGCACTTGAAGCCGGGGCAATCAGCTACATATTGAAGACATCGAATGCGAAGAGGATTGCCGAAGCCATTCGCGACACATTGAAGGGGCAGACCGTTTTGGAGCCCGAAGTGACATCGAAAATGATGCAGAAAATGAGGACCGGCAATTCGCATCGACTCCATGATGATTTGACAGAGCGAGAGCTGGAGATCCTTCTCTTACTCTCAAAAGGCAAAACGAATCAGGAGATTGCTGATGAGCTGTTCATTGCGCTTAAGACAGTGAAGACGCATGTGAGTAATTTATTGTCGAAACTTGAAGTGCAGGATCGGACACAGGCGGTCATTTATGCGTTTAAGAATGATTTAGTGGAATGAAAAGATGGCCGCTTGCCTGGAAATGGGCATGCGGCTTTTTTTGTGTGAATTAAGGGGGCGTCAGGGGGCAGGTATAAAGTAACAAGACGAGCAAAATGGGGCTGAACTCGAGCATAACTTCATTCTTGTAAATAAAAAAACTGCCCATTCACCGGTTTTTCCGATGGATGGGCAGTTTCAAGTTTATTTATTTCCACGGTTCGGATCATACGGATATTCTTCACCAGGATCCGTCGTATTGTATCCGTCTTTGTTCGTTTGATTGAATCGAGTTGGATCATTTTCTTCAAATGCGTCGGATGTGTTTGAATCGGCCGGATCGGACAGTGGTAGTTCATCTGAGAATGTTTGACCAGTACGCGGTTCATAGTCTTGTTCAGTCGGATATCCTTTGTCCCCGACTGATGGAACATGGTCCTCTTTCGCCGTTCGATCCACGGCACGCTGAGCTTTATCCGTCGATCGCTTTACCTCCCGCTTCATCTCACTCTTCTCCTGCTCCCACTTCTCTTTCGACACATCCGCCTCTTGCAGGCTGCCTTCCATTTTCGTCAAATAACGGGAAGCGTGTTCACGACCGCCCAAACCGAATGCAAGTCCAAATGCGAGTGCCACACCACCAAGGATGAGGATGAATGCCGCATTGATGATCGCTGGTGCGATGCCAAGCTGGCTGAGTGCCATGAAGAACGCGAAAGCCAAAATCGCATATTTCGCTACATATCGCAAAACATGTGGGGATCCTGATTTCGTCGTAAGGATGCTTCCGACAAATTTCTCAGCAAGGTGTGCAAGCCAAAATCCGATCGCCAAGATGACGACTGCCGCCACAACCATCGGCAAGTATGCGAAAATGCCTGTTGCTAATGTCACCATGAACGTCAAGTTCAGTAGCTGTAGTGCTTCAACAACAAATAGTAGGATGACAATCACTTGGACAATCGTTCCGATGATTTGAGAGAATGAAGGTGTGGATGCTCCCGAGCGTACACCCATCTTCCCGAAAATCGAGTTAATCCCTAAATTATTGAGTAGCGAAACGACGATGCCCTTTACCCATTTCGCCAAATAAATTCCAACAAGCACGAGTACAATGGCGACAGCAATTTTTGGCAGCATTGTCATAATATCGTTCAACATGGCGATTGCCGGTTGTGAAATACCTTCCAAATCCAATACTTCCAGAGCAGAAATCGTTACTGGCAGCATGATTAGGACAAAAACGATTGTGCCGACAATGTCCGAAATGCTTGTTACTTTCCCTTGTCCAGAAGAAAGCTTCAACTTATGAGAGAATCGATCGACTCCAACCGACTCAAGCAGCTTCGTAACAATCGTCCTAATGATTTTCGCAACAACCCAGCCAACTGCGAATATCAACGCTGCGCCAACAAGTTTCGGAAAGAAACTCATGAAGCTTGAAAGCATTCCCTCAAATGGGCCACTAATACCGCTTAGTCCGAGGGCGTGCAGTACAGCTGGTACAAACAGCAACAATACTACGTAAAACGCAATATTCGCTGCAGTTTCGACCCATTTCGACTTGTCAATCTCATCCGGCGATGCCCCAACTTTCACTACATACTTATTCAACTTCATCTTCCCACCGATTGCCAAAACCACCTTTTTGCCAATCAATGCAAAGACCCACGCTAAGAGCAAAATCAGTCCGGCTTTCAAGATGCTAAGAACCGCCCCACCAATTCCCGAATACATCGTCATGAACGGAGAAGCGATCATGGATGCATTCATGATGTTAAAGAAGAGAAGGAATGCCAGTAAAAGAATACCGAAGAAGACTACTTTACTGATGATCTTCTCGACATTCCATTTTCCTTCTTTAACGTTCAATCTTTCATTGACTCTCGATTTCTTCAAACGTTTGCTAACTGCGTTCTCGACCGCTTTTGCAATGAAGAAGCCGATGAGCAATACGATGAGTCCAAGAATCAACTCAGGCAGATAGCTTAGCATATTCGTAAAATACATATCTCTGTACATTCCGCGTCCTCCATTCAATAGGTAATTTATTAATCTCTATTCCTATTAACGTAGAGGACTAAACCTATCAATCTATAGAAGGCTTGAGCGCGAGGCAGCTTTCTTGAGCGCGGAAGGCGTATTCTTGAGCGCGGCACGGCTTTCTTGAGCGCGGGAGGCGTATTCTTGAGCGCGGCACGGCTTTCTTGGGCGCAGAAGGCATATTCTTGAGCGCGGCACGGCTTTCTTGAGCGCGGGAGGCGTATTCTTAAGTCAAGTCCTTATTCTTGTGTAAATTCCCTTTTCAATGTTTTCGTTCATCTCTTTTTAAGACATAAATATATTTGGCAATACTGGATACGCCTACGAGTTAACTGCTCGCAACTTTACTTGGAGAGGCGGGCATGATAGCCTTGGCGGGAAAAGCCAGCCCCATCGGCCGGGTTTCCTGGCTTGGGACTCATGCCCGCAGAGGCTCCAAGTCAAGTTGCTTGATGATCAATTAAGTCTTACGACTTTTTATCTGCAAACAATCTTTTATTCCAGTATTTGTTTCCATCTACATAACTGATGAGTACGGCGCCGATCAATCTGAAGGCGGACTGGGTGTTCGGAAAGATACGAATTACACGTTCTCTCCTACGAATCTCCCCATTTAGCCTTTCCACACCATTTGTACTTCTTATAGACTTTCGATGGGCGATCGGAAAATTCATATATTGAATAGAATCCTCAAAGCCCTCATCGAGTATTCCCAATGCCTTTTGGTACTTTGAATTGCCTTCGTACTTTTCAAAGAAAAGCTCTTTCAGATTCCTTAAAGTATCCATATCTTCTGCGGCAAATATGCTTTTTAGAAGGCTAATCGCCTCCTGGTTGTCCTTCTTTGGAAAGGCGTCGACAATATTGCGTTTGAAATGAACATTGCATCGCTGCCAAGAAGTACCGACGAAATCTTGTTGAATCGCCTTTTTAAGACCTTCGTGGGCATCGGAGACGACCAGTTTAGGTGATTGAAGACCTCTTGAAATAAGGTGTTGGAAAAAAGCAGACCAACTCTTGAAACTTTCATTATGATCCACTTTCAAACCAAGAATTTCTCGGCGACCCTCTTTGTCAACTCCAAGGGCGAGGTAGACAGCTTTGGAAACTACACGGTTGTGCTCCCTGACTTTGATGTACATGGCATCCACAAACAAATAAGGAAAGTAGGTTGTATTTAAAGGTCGGTTTGCCCATTCGTTGACGACAGGATCTAATTTCGCCGTTAAGGAAGAGACGAAGGATTTTGAAACGCTCTTACCACACAGCTGTTCCACTATCTTTGTGACCTTTCGTGTCGATACGCCATTCACAACCATTTCAAGCATTGAAAGGACAAGAGCCTGATCACACCGTGCGTATCTTTCAAAGACCGAGGGCGCGAAATCACCTTGGCGTGTTCGAGGAACCTTCAATGTAATCTTTCCGATACTCATGGTTAAATCGCGCTCGTAGTAACCGTTGCGATAATCAATCCGATCGACAGAACGCTCATAGGAAGCGGCCTTTAAGTACTCATCCCGCTCCATTTCCATGTATTCGTTTAGCACTAAAACGATTGTGGATTTGACCACAGCATCAATGTTTGAATTCATTACAGAGTCTTTAAAATATCCATATCTAGGTTAAAATTAAGTTGGGCCATTTTCCATTCCTCCAAATGTTTATCGTGGTTGAAAACATTTTATCACAAGGGATGGAAAAGGCCTTTTCCTATTTACACAATTATATGGACTTAATCTATTCTTAGGCACAGTGAACCAGTGTTCTATTCAAACAAAAAACAGGCGAAGGAAAACAATATGTTTTCCCCGCCTGACCTATTCATTTTCAATCCTCTTCCAAATCCAAACGATTCTTCTTAAACATCTTCGACAAAATTTCATAAACGATCGGTACGACAATCAGCGTCAGCAATGTGGAACTGATCAAACCGCCGATTACCGTGATACCGAGACCTTTCGATATCAAACCGCCGCCTGCTCCACTTCCAATTGCCAATGGAATAAGGGCACCGATTGTAGCGATCGCTGTCATAAGGATTGGACGTAAACGTGTTGCACCCGCTTCAAGTACTGCATCGCGCATCTTCAACCCGGTACGTTCCATCCGGATGATTCGGTCCACGAGTACGATTGCGTTCGTAACAACGATACCAATCAACATCAAGAGACCCATCATGACTGGAACGGAAATCGTTTCACCTGCAATTAACAGACCAACAAACGATCCTATGACTGCGAACGGAAGCGAGAATAGAATCGCAAACGGTGCGACACCTTCACGGAATGTAACAACAAGTATGAAGTAGACAATCGCGATTGCCGCTAACATTGCAATACCAAGTTGCGTGAATGCTTCTTGCATGTCAGCCGCAACTCCCGCTGTATCGACGGAAACGCCTTTCGGCAAGTCTAATTTATCGATTGCTTTATCAACCTCGGAAGTTGCTTTAGAAACGTCGGCGTCAACTAACTTACCTGTTACAGAAGCATAGTACTCTCCTTTGCTTCGGGAAAGCGTGTTGAATGTGGACCCTTCTTCAACTTCGACTAAGTCTGAAAGCTTCATCGTTGTGCCTAATGCTGTAGGGATCTCAGTCGCCATCAATTCATCGATGGATTTCGGCTGTTCAGCAGCTTTTTGCTTCACGACAACTTCCAACTCATTACGATCTTTACCGATTGTCGTTACGACTTCTTGCGTCCTTGATGGACTTAGCATCATTATGATTTGCCCCGTCGTCAATCCGTATTGCAGCAACTCATCCTGCGTCGTTTTCAAAGTATATTGAACGTAAGCTTCTTCAGCACTTGAAGAAACGTCCTCAATACCTTTTGTTTCACCCATGACTTTTTCAACCTGTTGAACGGCTTCCTTCAGGCTGCTTAAATCTTCACTATAGAATGTGTAGCTAATTTCATTTGTAGACATTCCCATGGAGCCGAAATCTTGGCTCTTCCATTCTCCGGATTGACCAATAGTAAATACATAGTCTTCAATTTCTTTACGGACTTCCTGGAAATTCTCCATGTCAGGATCAAAGATGAGATACATCAACGCACCGCTCGATCCTCCACCCATCATCGCCGTCATCGGATCAGCGCTGTCCATGATGGATAATTGAACGATGTCAATATCGTCGCGTTTAAGCATTTCCTTTTCCACAACTTCGACGTTTGCGAGCGTTTCATCCTGAAGTTCACCCGTTGCCGGTGTATACGTAATATACATCACTTTCTCTTCATCGCTACCTAAGAAACTGAAACCGATTAGTGGCATCAATCCCAAGCTTCCCACCAATAGAACAATAGAGATTATTGACGTAATGACTTTATGGTTCAGCGTCCAAGATAGGACACGCTTATATCCATTCGCCATTTTTCCAGCCTCTTTATGTCGGCTTTCCGTCTTTTCACCATATAGTTTTTTCCTGAATAGGAAATGGGATAATGCAGGCACGATTGTAATCGCAACAAGCAATGAAGCACCAAGAGCAAATGTCATCGTCAGCGCAAACGGCAAGAATAACTCGCCGACCATACCACCGACAAAGATTAACGGTGCAAATACCGCCACTGTAACAAGTGTTGAAGACATGATCGGTTTGAACATTTCGATTGTCGCTTCGCGAATCAATGCACGACCAGAAAGCTTTTCAGTTTTCAAATGCAGCCGTCGATATATATTTTCCACTACAACAATTGAGTCATCTATAACCCGCCCAATCGCAACTGTAATCGCACCAAGCGTCATAATATTAAGTGTGATATCCATCCAATTTAGCAGTAAAAGTGCCATGAATACTGAAACTGGAATTGAAATAATTGAGATGATTGTTGATTTGAAATCACGCAAGAATAGTAGAATGATCAAAACCGCAATCAAACCACCGAATAGTGCTTTTTCTACCATCGTAGAAACAGAGGCTTCGATAGGTTCACCTTGGTCAAGCGATATATCGACTACAAGACCATCAAGCGCTTTTTCCTCGTCCTTCATCAACTTCTTCACATCATTAACGACATCAACAGTGTTAGCGCGTTGGCCTTTGACAATTTGAATGGCAATCGCATTTTCACCATTTGTACGTGAAATCGACTTCACCTACCAGCTTTCTCTACTGTAGCGATATCGCCAAGTTTCACGAACGGCGATGGATTCGCTTCTGAAGGCGTGACAGGAATAAGCATGCCTTTCAATTCTTCGATTGTCATGAACTTTCCGTCCACAGCAACAGCCTGCTCGCCTTCCTCGAACTCATACAAACCGAGGGAAACTGCCAAATTGCCCGCTTGAATCATTTGCTTAACACTGTCTTTCGTTAAACCAAGCTGAGCCATTTTTTCTTCATCATACGTCAATTCAACTTCTTCGATATGCTGTCCTGAAATTGTTGCTGATGCAACTCCATTGATTTTCTCGATTTTCGGCAGCAAGATATCTTCAACTGTGGAAGTTAATTCTACGATATCTTCTGTTGTACTACTTACACTTAACGCTACGACAGGCATCATATTCATGCTAATCGCAGTGATGATTGGTTCCTGAGCACCTTCAGGCAAAGTTAATGAATCCATAGCGGATGCCAATGCCCTCTTCGCTTCATCCATATCAATTCCATATTCGTATTCCACCTGAATGCTGGCCATATTGGAATTTGAATTGGAGTAAACCGATTTTACATGGTCTAAGTTTTCAACTGCCCTTTCGATAGGTATCGAGACTTCCTCCATAACTTGCTCAGGAGTTGCGCCAGGATAAACACCCATGACCATTAAGTACGGTATCGAAATATCTGGCAACGTCTCTGTTTTCATCTGTGTTGCGGAATAGACCCCGACACGGTAATAATAATGGTAAGCAACCAAACTGCGAGTTTATTCTTCAGAACAAAATTGACTAAACCTTTCACCCTTACACCTTCCTCTATTTGACAAATTGGACTCTGTTTTTTATAGTAGTGACTAACCGGTCAATTGTCAATTGAAATACATAGGAGCGATTCGGATATATGACGAAAAAACAACTAATTATGGAGAAAGCTTTAGAGCTTTTTGCAAAGCAAGGATTCGAAGCAACATCCGTCCAGCAAATAACAGACCTTTGCGGCATTTCCAAAGGGGCCTTTTATTTATCATTCAAGTCGAAGGACGAACTGATTGTTGCGCTAATCGATCATTTTATGAGACAGTTTACATCAGACATTGACTTTGTGGTCAGTGAGGAAGATGAGGAAGTTTTATTATATAATTTCTATTACACGACATTCCATTCTTTCAATAAACACTCCGATTTCGCCAAGCTCCTTATGAAGGAACCAGCGCAATCTTTTAATGAAGATCTTTTTTCCAAGCTTCATAATTATAACAAGTCTCTTGAAAAAGTTATTTTATCAATGATTGAACGATTATATGGCGAACAGGCTATAGATATGAAATATGATTTATTGTTCTGTATCAAAGGCTTTATGAGCACCTACTCAGAGTTATTTTTAGTATATAAATTGCCAATCGACTTGGATTTGCTTGTTCAATCACTTGTCGAAAAAACGAATCTACTTGCAAAAAAAACGACAATTTCATTTATTCCCGATGAACTAATCCAGTTAATCGATCAGCCGACGAATGAAGACCCATCATCCGAAAAAGTAATAGAAGTCATTGAAAAGAACATTGATGATTTGGAGGACTCAATTGAAAAAGAGTCGTTGATCCTATTGAAGCAAGAGCTGTTGGAGCCTACGCTGCACCCCGCGGTTGTTAAGGGTTTATTGACAAACATTCAGCACCATCCGCATTGCAAATGGACGGCTTATTTACTTCGAAAACATTTTGGAATAAAGTAAGAAAAACGCTTTGGATTCAACTTCCAAAGCGTTTTTTCCTTTATTTATTCTCCAATCCTCGGTTTAGTCCGTGGATGACGCCAGCATGAACTCCCTCATGCCAAAGGGCGAACTGAATGACCGCGTCGACTGTATCCATCGTTAACATATCCCCAATTTTGAGAGGTTCAGGCAGGACTTCATCAAGCTTTCCTTCCAATGCCTCAACTACACGAGGCACTTGTTCCTGTAAAGCAGCTTGCAATTCCTCTTTTGAAGGAGCTTGACCTTCCCATCCTGCTGGGCTTGTCCCCCTAACAAAGAGCTTTTGCCATTCCTGGTGATGCGGTTCGTAGGACGGCAAGACCATTGAAGTGAAATTTTCCAATGTACAATAAATGTGCCCGACATTCCACCGGACCGTATTATTGAATCCTTTCGGCTGGACGTCCCACGCATCTTCCTTCGTCATCGATAAGCGCCCCATTGTATATATCCTTGCAAATTTTAACTGTGCAATTGTTTCCATTTCTCATTCCCCCTTTTCCTTATCATACTAAAAGGGTATGAAAAGAAAAAGCGGATATTCCTTAAAGGAATCCGCTTTTACGTAAGATCTATCGGTTTATCATTTCTCTTTTGGCTATTCCATTTTTCACGGGTCGCGCTGTCGAATTCCCGATTTTCAATCGGCATCCTCTCAGACACGTCATTGTCCGTTACTTGGAATTCATTGAATAAAGGCTTATTTTGACTAAAAGCGGAAGGAACATCCATGCCGATTTTGTCTTGTGCGTTTTTACGGAATTCGTTCGTAAAGTTGGAGTCAGCAGGATCTGCTAAAGGTAATTCATACGCCGGTCCTACCCCTTTTCCGGGATGTAGAATCTTTGGTTCCAAATCTTTCTTATTCGGATATTTACCATCAACGATCGTCATATGGATTCCTCCTTTTTCTCCCTTCAAACACGGAAATCCCGCGCATGGGGAGAGGTGGTTTTTATCTATTCCCTATCTCAATAAAACCTAAACCTCATATAAATTAATTTTAATGGGAACATCATTTATTATTTCACGTCAACACTACATGGAAAATGCCACAATATCGCGAGGTAATTATATGCAAAAATGGTTTGGAGCTACTTTTCCCATATTAAGCATTTTGCTTTTGTTATGGATTGAGCAAAGTGTTGACGTTTCATACGGTGTCAAAACGGCAGCAAAGGTCATACTATTCTTAGGAATCCCTTTCATACTGTTCCGATCAACGAAATTTCTTTTCCTTCGATTCAGGAAAACTGATCGAAAAAGTATCCGATTTGCCTTTATTTTAGGGGTTTCAATAATGTCACTCATTATTGGTGCCTTCCTATTATTACAAAGTCTTATCGACATCGCTTCGTTGCGGGACGATTTGCTGCTATCCGGCATCACACCCTCTTCGTTCCCGATCATCGCACTATATATTCTGATCGGAAACTCAATTATTGAGGAATTCTTTTTTCGGGGACTATTACCAGACTTATTCGGCCGTGGCGCAATGCGTTTCATCCTACCACCATTCTTTTTCGCCATTTATCATATCGCCATCTTCCTGCCATGGTTTACGCTGCCGATTTTACTTTTGGCCGTCGGCGGACTTTGGACAGGCGGATTGATCTTTCAGCTTGCGAATGAAAAACCCCATACCATTCTGCCGTCTTGGATCATACATATGTTTGCGGACCTTGGCATATTACTTATTGGGGTATATATACTTTATTTTTATTAATCAAAAACCAAAAAAATCCGCGTGCCTGCCAAGTTTTTTGGCAACGCATGCGGATTGATTATTTTGTTGGCACTGTCACGGTCACTTTGAACAAATCACCGTCAAGTTCGATTTTCATATTGCCTTGATGCATATCGACAATCGATTGTGCAATTGCTAAACCAAGACCTGAACCGTCAGTATGACGCGATGTATCTGCACGTTTGAAACGCTCGAACAGTTCATCGACATTTTCGCTAAGTTCGAATTTTGTAATGTTTTTCACGACAAATTCAGCAGAATCGCCCACTTTTCGAAGTGTTACGTAAACTCGAGTGCCCGGAAGCGAGTATTTGACGGCATTGACAATCAAGTTATCGAGGACGCGCCACCATCTTTGACCGTCGACATGGGCAATTAGCATTTCTTCAGGGATTGTCGTCCGGAAATCGAGGCCGGATTCCGAAATCTGATTTGCATGTTCGGCAAGTGCCTGTTGAAGCAATTGCGTTAAATCGACACGTTGTTTATTAAGTTCAAGATTGCCGCTCGCCATTTTCGACACTTCGAATAAATCTTCAATGAGCGTTTTTAGGCGCTGTGATTTTTTATCAAGAATATCGACATATTTTGCACGTTCCTCCGAAGTGATGTTTTCATCTTTCAGTAGATCGGTATACGTGATAATTGATGTAAGCGGCGTTCTCAAATCATGGCTCACATTCGTGATCAGTTCCGTTTTCAACCGTTCGCTTTTCGCCTGTTCCGTCATGGAAATCCTGACACCTTCACGGAGATTATTCAAATTCTTCGCGTGGTCAGCGAGTGGTGAACGACCTTCGATTTTGATATCTTCATTCAAACGTCCCGAAGCCATCTGCTCCGTCGCGACGATGATCCGGTTCAAGTACGCGGAACGACGGACGAAAATATAGAGGGCAGGAAGGCCAAGGAACAGAACGCAAAAAGCGTAGATCATAAGGAAGATTCCATCTATGAAACCGCCTATGAATCCGATTCCTGCAAGGAAAAATCCGATAAGCAGGATGAATGACTGAACGCCGATCGACCTTTTCAGGAACATCTCACGCAACGCCTTAAAGAATTGGAGCGTGAAACTGTTTTTTATGTCCTTTGCCAATACCCCTTCCCGCTTCCATCGTTCCACACCATTTACAAGTTGGAATGCAAACAATGTAGTCATGACGACTCCACCTATCAAGAAGGAAGTCAGCCACTCACCCCAACGTCCCAGACTTTGATACGTAAAGAAGTTCGACAGATTTGAGGACTTACTGTCAATGTATCCAACTAATATCAATGCTGTCATGAAAAATGCAGCAGCTTTCAAATCAATCTTCAAATCTGCATACCAATCCGCAATCGCCGTCCCCGTTACCCATTCCTTCTGAAACTTCATAACGGTCAATAATGTGATAAGTGCTATGATACCGAGCAGCCAAAAGACGTAAGTGGCTAATCTCCCTTTATTGAAATCCTTATATTGTGAATATAAGACACCACCCTTTGCAACGGCTGACTTTGGAACGATGACAGTACCTTCAAAGGTTTTTACAGAAGTGGTAATTTGTATGTCTTCACTCGCTGCTTGATTCCCATAGTCGGAGGTCCTAATCCAGCCATTGGTACCATTATGTCCAGGTAATGAATTCGCTTTAAAATATCCTTTTGCGGCATTGAATTGTTTTTTATAAACCGCAGGAACTGAAACATCTCCGGAAGAATACGTCTCCCCTGTTTCAACATCGGTGAATTCATAGGCTACTGGCAATGAAAACGAGTTTGCTTTGACATCATTTAAATATTGAACTAACGCCTTCTCTTTTTCTTTGCGTATTTTCGCCTCCACGTGGGCATCGCTTTCGAAGTTTTTCCGGATGTCCGCAAGTTTCATGTCCCGTTCTTCGATCAACGTATTCATCAATAATTCATTTCCGGCATCTTTCGCATCCGCTATTCTCTGTGCATATTGGTCGTGGATATTGGAAAGCTGGTCTGCCAGTGTCCCATATCGGTACCGATGTCTCTCGATTTCATCGTCAGATACGGTAATGTTTTTCTTGGCCTCTTCCACATCAATCGAGTTGAGTTTAGTAGGTCCAACAATGTCGTAAAACTCGTCAAGCTGCCAAGAGAAATCATTGAAATCAGAAAAAACATTTCCAATCAGTCCCGTTCCCTGCCTTGCAAATGAAAGACTGGCGAGCAGCACAACCGTAATAAGCGCGGACCATGTTAATAGAAGAACTTTATTTTTCATCAGGACGCTCCCCCTTTAATGATGCGTGAAAAATAGGCGATTGCCCGTGTCGAGCGTTCCCAACCATTTAGGGCGAGTTCAATGACATGCGGGAAACAATACCCGATGCTAATTGCGGCGATGCAGATGGAGACAATCGACAGTACAATGCTCCAATCACTTCTCGATTTTGTAGCCAATTCCCCACACCACCTTCACATATCTTGGATTTTTCGGATCCGCTTCAATTTTTTCCCGGATTTTGCGGATATGGACAGCGACGATATTTTCCGCATTATACGCCTCTTCATTCCACACACGTTCATAAATTTCATTTATGGAAAACACACGCCCAGCGTTCTTCATGAGTAATTCCGTAATCTTATATTCAATCGGCGTCAGTTTCACCGGTTTCCCATCGACCGATAATTCCCTCGCATCTTCATCAAGAGCAAGCCCATCAATTTGGACCTTTTTCTGACCATCATATGTGCCCAATTGGACATATCTTCTTAGCTGCGACTTAACGCGCGCCATCAACTCCAACGGGTGGAATGGCTTCGTCACATAATCATCCGCACCAACCGACAAACCGTGGATTTTATCCGAATCCTCCACCTTTGCGCTCAGCATGATGATCGGAATATTTTGTTGCTCTCTAATTTTGAACGTCGCCGTAATCCCATCCATATTCGGCATCATAATATCAAGGATGAGCAGATGGACTTCATTCAATTGAAGTAAATCAAGCGCTTCTTTCCCATCCGCTGCCTTCAAAACGTCGTACCCTTCATTTTTCAAATAAATTTCGATCCCATCGCGGATCTCTTTATCATCATCCGCCACGAGAACTGTGAACTTCGCCATCATCCGCACCTCGCTTTCCTCTATGATACCAATTGTAGTGATTAAATCTTAACATTCAGTAAGGGGAATTATGAAGAAATTCTTAAGATGGATGGTTGGTGGGCTTAAGAAACCCCTTGAGGAGCGCCTAATAAATGGTTGAACGGTGAAAAAGTTGGGGTGGACGGCGATAAACTGCCTCTGAACGGTGATAACTGGACGGCGAGCGGTGATAAACCACTTCCGAACGGTGATAAACTTTAGCCAGCTTGGAAAATTGGTGGATTTGCATAGAATCCGCCATGAAAAACGACCCAATTGGTGCGGAGCGGTGGTAAAGTCGGCCAAGTCGGTGGTAATTGGCCGAGAGTCGGTGATAACCGCTTGAAAGTCGGTGGTAAACTCCTCTCCACGCAAAAAGCCACCCATCGGCATCCCCCCGACGAGCAGCTACTATTAATTCCTATCGAACAAATCTATATTGCACCATCGACACAACGGCAATCGCCGCCCAAACGACTAAACTTGCCACTCCCAACGCAATCAAGCCATTCGAGAAGGAGAATGCAAAGTTTTTCGCCGTGACAGCGAGTTCATTTGTCACCACTTTCGGAACGGAGAAATATTGGAATGGCTGGTAATGGGCCCAGGTGGATGCGACCGATTGCTCCGACCATTTCACGCCGGCGAATAAAGCGATGAGCATCAATCCGATGGCAATGGCAGTTTTTCTTACAACAATGGAGAATAAAAAGAGCAAGGAATAGCAGAATACAAGCACCATGAAAAAGAGGGTTGCCGATTTCAGAAGGAATGTGCTTATCTTCATGAATGTAAAACCGTAATTCTCCCCGTAAATGAGTACAGGATAGTCGGTGTTCCCGAACCTATCAAACACGGTGCCGAGCAGCAAGGCAAACCCGCTGAATGAAGCGAGCAACAGAATTGTGCCAACCAAGACCATGATGAACTTACTGATTAGGACTTGATACCAACGGATCGGCTGTGTCCGAAGCAGATGAATCGGACCGTTTGCCCCGAGTCCTTCCCTCGTCACGACATCCCCAAACAGGAAGATGAATATTCCTGCACCGAACACACCAAATAGAAGGGTCAACAGATGATTCGCATAATGAACCCCATCAGACGAATATTTCGTGCTCAGTTTTTTTATGAACTCTCCCCAACCATCATCGTCAAAATACTGGTCATACACTGTCAAATCTGCAAAACTGGTCAGCGGCAAAAGGGGACGTATTTCCCTTTCACGCATCCATTTCATCTGTTCATAACTCGTTTGTTCCGTGAATAACGTTCGCCACTCTCTTGACCAAAAGTCTCCATAACCAAGCCTTGGTATTATGAATTGCGTCCGATGCTCAATCTCCATATCTAGCAACCGGTTATAATCTCTCGATTGATATACTTCAACTTCTTTTCCGTACCGAGGTATCCAGAACTCCTCTAAATCACTTTTCCGATCTTTATATTCCCTGCTGTCCTTGTCCAGTTTTCCCGCATCAACCGATGCCTCCAATTCCACTAACTCGCTTTGGACTCTGAAAAGCCCATCTTCCGCTTCCGTCTGCAACTCCTCAATGCGAGTTGTATTCATATAAACATAAGCATAATACGCGATAATAAAAACGGTAAAAGCCAAGAGCACAACCTTAAAAAACGTGGATTTAAACGCCTTTATCGCCTCAAATTGAATAAGCCGCAACATGCCTTCCCCTCCCAACCATTTCTATCTCTGCCCTTCCCAACTGCGCCTAAATTGAATTCCCCTCAATTGATCCGGCTCGTTTCAATCTTTTTCCTGGCAATCAAAAACAACACAATGGTTACCAGCAAGATAACCGGAATTCCCTGGTACCAATCTGCTCCATTCCTGACAAGTAGGCGTTCTTCCGGCAGCAAATATTGAAATGGATTAAACCAGAATAAGAATGGTGTTTTAATGAAAGCGGACAATCCATATCCCGCCACCAATGTTGCAAGCAAGGCAAAAATTGTGGCTAACGTATGTTTGAACAGCAAGCTATACACCAAAAGGAGCGCAATCACCATGATTGACGTTATACTGATAACTGTCAGTCCTTGGCCCATATAATCCACAATTGTAATAAAATCAATTTCCCCATTCTTTTCAATCATGATTGGATACTTATACTTCCCTTTAAATCCAAACAACCCAACGAGTGCCGTAGCAACTATCAAAACGATAGCTGTCAGGAAATAGACGAGGATTGAACTGAAAAACTTCCCAGTAATGATATTTCCTTTGTTCACTGGCTGCGTGTATAAAAAATTGATGGAATGGGTTTCAACTCGCTTGTCATGATTTCTCCCACCAAAATGACCAGAATGATGATTGCCCCAAAGTTCATAAACAGATCCACTACGAGCTTCAAGAAATTCGGTAAGGATGCTATACGTCGCATGCCGGGGCTTAATATTTTCCGACAAATGCTTATGATTCATCGCAAGCATTTTGTTGATTTCTCCGACTGGGAGGTCGTAGTCTCCCCCCTCCTCCTTGAAATGAAGTGCCTCTTTCAAGAATGCATTTTCTATCGGCAATCTGTTTTTCCACTTATCCGATTTTATCTCCCGGACTTCGTACAACTTCGCCAGCATGGAAGAGTTGATCAGCCTCAACTTGTCCATCTCTTCGTCTTCCGGATTATTTTCCAATGCAGCCGTATACATTCGATTCAGACTCTGAGATTTTTCAATAAGTCCGCCGATCCGTTCATTTTCCTCTTTTTCAATATACGGCTGGAAAGTCACGTTCCGGACGAAAAGAAGCACGACACCCAATATGATGAACAGGTACACATACAGCAGTTTCTTACTGAAGAGAATTTTCTTCAATTCAAAAGCAAACTGCATCATACCGTCGCCCTCTCTTCAAACAGTTCACGATACCGCTTTTCCGCCCCGGCTTTCTGATTGTCGATATGGTTGATCTCAATTCCATTCCCGTACAATAAACCGATGATTGTCTGCAATGGAACATCCGTCTCTTTGAAACCTAATTGACCTTGGTCGTTACTCGTGAATGGCAGACCTTCTTCCTCTAAAATCCCTTTCGCCTTTTCCGTATCGCTGACAGTCAACTCGTAATGGATCACTGTCAGTTCCTTCAATGACTCCTTCAGCAAAGCCCCATCCTTCATGAAGTAAATCGTATTCGTCAATCGATCAATTTCATCGAGATTATGAGATGAAATGATGATTGTCGTCCCTTCCTTGTACAATTCCAATAAAATATTCCGCATATTGATAGCGCTCGTCGGATCAAGTCCATTCAAAGGCTCGTCCATGAGCAACAGCTTCGGTTTGTTTAGAATGACCATCGCGAGCAATAAATGCTGTTTCATTCCGAGCGAAAAATTACGGACACGCCTCTTTAAATAACTCGTCATCCCAACCCTCTCTGCAACTTCCTGGATACGTGAAAAAGGCAGCTTTTGCACACGGCAAATGAACTTCAAATGATCATAAGCCGTCAAATTCCCGTAAAGGATCCGGTTATCCTGCAAATAGGAGATTTCATAGAAAAGCGACGGGGCGGTATTCGCCTTCCCTAAAATTTCGACACTCCCCTCATTGAACGACAATAGATTCGTCATGCAGTTCAACAGCGTCGTCTTCCCCGAACCATTCGGACCAACAAGCGCAATGATTTGGGGTTCCTCAATCGTAATATCAATCCCCTTTAAGACCCAATCCTTCTTATACCGTTTTTTCAAACTCTTAACTTGTACAATCATTCCCCCACACCCTTTCTTTTTCGTCACACTCACATCGTTTTACAAATTTCCCCTTCTTTCTTACTACCACACAAACCGTGGAAATCCTTTAATTAATATGATAATTCTTATTGTTTATAAATTGTATGAATGATAGACTGTGGATAGAAATGGATAAGTTCAACGGTATTACTTATAAAGGGGAGGATTGCAATAAGAAAATGGTTGTTGCCGTTTGTCCTGTTCGGCGCGCTATTGTTAGGCGCATGTGTGGATGACCAAAAAGAGAAGGATGAAGTAGTCCAGTTGCCAAGAGAGCCGACAGAGCCGATAGAGGCAAGCAAAGGCATTACTATAAGACCTGAAATATCCATTGTAATAAATGAAAATGAAACAAATCTACCGGCTACCGTTCGGTCAATCCGTGACAAGTTTTGTTGGGAAAGTGAGGAGAAACAATGCTCACTTGAACCAACCCCATCCAAGGCACTTTTGGAGCATGAGCAGTCCACTCGAGTAAGACCCGAGGAAGACCTTACATTCAGATTCAGTAGACCAATGGAGGACTTTGATTTTCCTAAGCCCGATTCTTTCAAAGTCTATGTAGATGAAGACGGGGAAATGAAGGAAGCGGAAGTAGTAGGCAATCAAATTAAAGCTCCGTTAAACGAGGGAAGGTATTACATGTCTGTCAAAGCGATATGGAGCGGCGACGTGAAAGGCGAAGCGATTTATGCGTTTTTATTGTCGGTGAAAGAGTAGATATTTTGATGACCGGGGTGTGGTATGAATGGAGGTTTTGATCATACAAGAGGGAATTTCCGTCGGTCCTTTCGGATTGAGTATCACGAAAAGTGTTGTCAAAGAATTAAAGGGCACTACCTATAAAGGAGGGGATTTCCAATTAGAAAAGGGTTGCTGTTTTACGTCCTGTTAGTCGCATTATTTTTGTCCGGTTGTGTGGATGATGAAAAGGACGAGGAAGAAGTAGCGGCTCCTTTACCTCAAACGACCGAGGTGGTGAATGAGGAGGAAACTGCAATCACGTTGAAACCTGATCTTCTAGTAAGCCAAAACAAAGTGGGTTTTTGGATGTATTATGACAATCATTGCTGGGAAACAGCAGATAAAAAGTGCTCTTTGGAGCTAACGCCTGCACAGGAAATGTTGAACATGCACGTGCCAATCAAGTGAAGCCTGGGGGTGAAATCAACTTCTATCTCCTTGTTTCTCCCGAATTAAAAGACTTTCCGCAACCGGACGCATATGAAGTGCTCATCCATAAAAACGGCGAAACAACAGCTGTGGAAGTGAACGGCGACAAAGCAAAAGTGCCCACGGCTGAAGGAAGGTATTTCATGACCGTCAAAGCGATCTGGAGCGGCGACGTGAAAGGCGAAGCGATTTATGCATTTTTATTGTCGGTGAAAGAGAAGTAAGTGAATGAATAATCATCTCCCAGTTGAACAAGCTTTGCATATACGGGAGGTGAACTGACATGGCAAAAGAAAAGAAATTCAAAAAAGGCAATACATTGGATCGCGAGGAATTCGGGTATGGCTTTGACATCAGCCCTGATGATTTAGGTGTGATTGGAAAGAACGACAACGTGAAAAATAAAAACAACAAGAAAAAGGCAAATGACCAACAACGCCCGCCTACAAATGGGTAAACACTATTGATTTCTCTGAATCAAACGACTATAATCATTTCAACTACATCTTACTAAAGGCAATGAGAGGGAAAAGTAAAAAGAGGATGTCGCATAGAGAGCTTCTGACGGTGGAAATGAAGCGGACAAATCTTTTGAACATGATCCTTGAGCCGCGCACTGAACGTCTTCGGACTAGGTAAGGATGCGCCGAGAGTTGGCGCTTGTTATCCTCGCCAAAGTATAACGCTTTTTTGGCGCGTACTTTTGGAGATAATTAGTGTGAACTAATTGTGCAGTAAGGTGTACCACGGGTATATGAACCCCGTCCTTATCGATTTTTATCGATGAGGGCGGGGGTTTTTTATTTTTAAGGAGGAATGGAAATGACTGTTTTTATTGGTGGGGCTTGGCCGTATGCGAATGGTTCGCTGCATCTTGGGCATATCGCGGCGTTGTTGCCGGGTGATATCTTGGCAAGGTATTTTCGTTTGAAGGGCGAAAAGGTGCTTTATGTTTCGGGGAGTGACTGTAATGGAACACCAATTTCGATACGGGCGGCTGCGGAAGGAGTGTCCGTGAAGAAGATTGCCGATCGTTATCACACTGAGTTTGTTGTCAGTTTTTTGAGATTAGGATTCTCGTATGATCTTTATACGCGAACGGATGGGTCGTTCCATCATGAAGTAGTCCGTGAAGTTTTTCTGAAGCTGTTGGAGCGCGGGTTTATATACAAAAAGGAAATGGAGCAGACGTACTGCGAGTTTGATGAACGATTTCTTCCGGACCGTTTTGTCGAAGGAACTTGTCCGAATTGCGGAAGCCAAGCGCGGGGCGATCAATGTGACAGCTGCGGTTCCATTTTAGATCCGCTTGATTTGATAAATCGAACTTGTAAACTATGCGGCAAGGAGCCGACTGTGCGCAAGACCGAGCATTTTTATTTCAAATTAAGTGAATTCCAAAAGCAACTTGAATCGTTTGTAGCAAGTGCTGATGAAGATGGAAGATGGCGTGAAAATGCCATTCGCCAGTCTGAGCGGTATTTACAAGAAGGTCTACATGACCGAGCTGTTTCAAGGGATTTGGAAAACGGCGTCAATGTACCGGTTGCAGGTTACGAGGATAAGAAGATTTACGTGTGGATTGAGGCGGTGACAGGCTATTATTCCGCGAGCCGGGAATGGGCAATGTTGAACCGGACCGATATCGCTACGTTTTGGGATGAAGAAACGGTTGCCTACTATGTCCATGGCAAAGATAATATCCCGTTTCACACGATCATTTGGCCCGCCATTTTGATGGGAATTGGCAAGGAAAAGGCAGTGCCAACTCACGTTATCTCAAATGAGTACTTGACGTTGGAAAAACGGAAGTTATCGACAAGCCAAAACTGGGCGGTGTGGGTGCCGGATATTTTGGAACGATATCATCCCGATTCGGTGAGGTACTTTTTGACTGCGAATGCTCCTGAAAACAGAGATGCGGATTTTTCTTGGCGTGAGTTTATTTATAGTCATAACTCTGAGTTGTTAGGTGCATACGGGAACTTTGTGAATCGGACGTTGAAGTTTATCGAAAAGTCGTATGGTGGGGTTGTTCCTCAAACGGAAATTAATAAAGGAATAAAAAATACAGTTGCGGGTCTTTACCATATTGTCGGCAAAAAAATCGAGGACGGTCATTTCAAAGAAACAATTGAAACGCTATTCGATTTCATCCGCCAAGCGAATAAATACTTTGATGAGGAAAAGCCATGGATTCAAGTAAAAGAGGATGTAGTAGCATGTGAGCGGACAATGGCAACATGCACGTATATCATTGCTAACCTTTCGCAGCTACTCTCCCCTTTCCTACCGTTTTCGAGTGAGGATGTACAGAGCATGTTGAAATTGAGGAAGCCGGAATGGAAAGAAATCGAGATTGGGAGTTTGACTCTGAAGCGTGTGGAGCCGTTGTTTGAAAGGATAGATGCAGGGCAAATTGATGCTGAGGTGGAGAGGCTGATAAGCCAATCTTCCTAAAATGCAGAGCCACAATCTTCACACCTTGGATTGTGGCCCTGCATATTATTATTTCCGTAAAATCTTCTCCATCGCTTTCCTTTTGCCAACTCATCAATTAACTTATCCATATAGCGAATTTCCTTCATTAATGGATCCTCTATATCCTCCACTCGGACACCGCAAACTACTCCTTTGATCAAATCACGTGAAGAATTCAATTGGGGAGCTTCTGCAAAGAACATCTCGAAATTCGTCTTTTCTTCAATTTGTGCTTCTAATTCTTCTTGGCTGTAACCAGTCAACCAACGGATAATTTCATTCACTTCCGATTTCGTCCTACCTTTTTTCTCTGCTTTCGTAATGTAATGGGGATAGACGCTCGCGAATGTCATTGTATAGATTCTATGCTTGGTCATCATATTTCCTCCCTTTAAAAGATCTCCGATTTTTGTTACACCATTATACCATTGAATGATTTATAACCTTGTGTTTTACAACCATGTCTAAAATTCATGATGCAATCCCTCATCTGATTTGAGACAATGGTGGTATGCAGAAAAAAATGGAAGGAGTGACTTCGTGAAAGAACGTTTCTTTTGGATTGCGTTAGGCCTTATTGCTGTGAGCTGGACGTTAAACTCGCTGTACTCCCAGTCGAAACAATTAACGGAGCCTATTTTTCTTGACCATTATATTGAAATGACGATGGGTGACCATAATTATCATCTCACTCTCTACTATTTAACGAATAAAAACGACCGTTCTCGTATCAGTCATGTACGCCTTGGAGGTTTGGACGGCTATCCGGAAAATGGCTTCATTTATAATGATAATTCTATATACAACATGGATACGTACAGGCATCATGTGTTAAGAAGTGTTTCGGTCCGTCTGCAAAATTATGAAACAGACATTATGACGGATCTTATCCTCAACGACATGGTGGTGTATTTTTCGGATGGCAGGCAAACTAATGCGTCCATCGGGGAAGTTATTATTCATCCAGAGGGATATCACTCAAGGCAATAATGTATTGCATTCACGTTCAAGTGGAAGTAGTAACGACAGTTCAAGTTGGTATTCGTTCCAGGCAATTGAACCATTGTCTATTGAAAAGATCTTATTCCCTTTCAATGAACCCATCGAAGAACGATTCAACTTTACAATCAACGATAGTCAAAAAGACAAATCATTGGAGTCACTTAAGCTTCCGATCCATATAGATAAAGATAAATATTTGACGCTACGAACCAACCTGAAAACCAATAGTTTTGTGAATCCATATGCCTTCTCCATTCGTATAGATGGAACAACGGAGCAGGGAAAACCATTTACGAGTTACGCCCATTATCATATGTTTCCGTATTTGACGCAGGAAGATGTCAATAGGGTTATCGACAAAAAGGCGAGGAGGGATTCGGTTGAATAAAGCTTTAGGTAATATATTTTGGGGCTACCTCTTCATATTTTTCGATTTCTATATCATGATTGACCTATTAATGGATCCTATCGGTTATTTCTTGATTTACACCGGATGTGCACGGATTGTTGGTGCTTATCCGAATGCGAAAAAAGCAATGACAGTCGCTATGATTGGCGTTTTCGTGTCACTGCCTACAGTGTTTATAAACCTATCGGATTCGGCATTGCCTTTTGGATGGTCAATTTATGAGAGTATGCTATCGATCCTTAAATTGGTTATTGCATTTTATTTATTCCTCGTGTTAATGGAAGTAGCCAAAATCTTTGGCAATGTGGCGCTGCACAATCGGGCGCAGACTACTTTTAAATACTTTGTCACTATTCACTTTGCAATTTTGACAGTTATGTCCTTTTCCATGAATGTTTCTGGAGACGGCTGGGTTGCTCTTACAGTAATCCTTATAATTGCCGGAGTTTTGATGGATATTCTGTTTTTATTATTAATCCGTGCTTTTCGTCGGGTTAGCCCCGATAATCATCGGATAAGTTATTCTGTTTAACATGGTAACCGGCATAGAGTAAAAAGAATGGAGGTTAGTTAATTGTTTAAAAACGAAGCAAACCAAGTTCGCGCGGGATGGCTAATATTTTTGGCATTCGTCGCGATGTTCATTACACAGCAAATTTTCGCGCTCCCTGGCGGAGTCTTGCTGGCATTAGTGGATTTTCCATTTCAGGACGGATCATTCGATATGGATATTAATGCGGCATTTGCCAGGCACCCATGGATTTTCTTATTGACGCAAGGCGGCGGGACAGTAGGCGGAATGCTTGCTACGGTGCTGGTATGGAAATTCGTCAATAAAGGGACATTACCGGAGCTTGGATTTAGGGGATCGCTGAAAGATTTATGGTTCGGCCTTTTCCTTGGTGCGGCTTCGATAGTTGTCATTTTCTTTATTTTATTGGCAACAGGGAATGTTAAAATGCTGAATACGTTCGGAAGCCCAGAGTTTACCGTATACACCCTATCGTATCTCCTTTTATTCATCTTAGTCGGCTTCTTTGAAGAGATGTTTTTCCGGGGATATGTCATGTCTACAATGCAACGACGAGGAAATCCGAAATGGCTTATTTACGTTATATCGGCTGTGATTTTCAGTCTTGTCCATGGCACGAATCCAAATGTAAGTGTGCTTGGATTGGTCAATATTGCGTTGGTCGGGATTCTATTCGCTTATATGTTTGATGCAACAAATAGTTTGTGGCTGCCGATCGGCTATCATATTACTTGGAACTACTTCCAAGGGAATGTTTTTGGATTTGCGGTGAGTGGAACTACGCCGTACGGGATTTATAATGTGTCGGTGGAAAATGGAAATTCCTTAATGACAGGCGGAGCGTTTGGGCTTGAAGGTGGCCTTTTGGCGACATTGCTTATAGTTTTAGGGTTCTTTGCAACGAGGTTGTATGTGAAGATGAAGGCCGAGTAGGTCGTTTATGCGTAGAATTTGGCATTTATGAGTGTTTAGGTTGATTTATGCGTGAAATTCGGAGTTTATGCATACTTGATGGATTTTATGAGTTTTTGGATGGATTTCTGCGTCTTTGGAGGAAATTATGCGTGATTAAGGCTGCCTAACTGAGGGCAGCCTTTTCTTTTCTTCCACTTAATGTTAAAACGAGGATTCCTCCCAATAAAAGTGCGATTCCTGACCAAGAAATCAGGTCCAATCTTTCTCCGACAACAAGCACGCTTAAAATTGCTGCAGTGAGCGGTTCGGCTAATGATAGCGTGACAGCTGAAGAAGAAGGGATCAGCCGTAAGCCCGTTGAAAATAGAATGTACGCCACACTTGTCGCTGCAATTCCAAGATAAATTGTCGTGGATATGCCGGGAAATGTGAGTAATCCTTCTGTTTCGAAAATGAATAAAAACGGCATAAGCATGATTGCGCTCAATGAGAAAATGACTGCCACCGAAGGAATCGCATCCGCTTTTTCCAATACCTCTTTATTAAATAAAGTGTAGAAGGCGAATAGAAGGCCTGCGCAAAGGGATAAAGTGACACCCACTGGATTGACGACCAACCCTTCTTTATTTGAAAATAATAAAACACATCCGACAACGGCAAGTGATGTGGCCGTTAGCCAGACTTTTGTTGGACGGCGTTTTAGGATAAGCCATTCAATCACCCCTGAAAACATCGGCGCGCTTCCGATTGCGACTACCGTTCCAATTGCGATTCCCGTCAAACGGATTGATGTGAAAAAGCAATATTGGAAGATCGCCATTGCCAATGCAGCCAAAAGCGTCGCTTTCCATGGCCAGTTGCGGAAATTGATTTTCCGAAGTATGAGCATGATAATAAGCAAAGCGAAACCGCCGACCGCAAGCCGCGAAGCCCCAACCGCCAATGGATGTACAGTTTGCGGCATAAAAGTTTGCGCGGTGCCAGTCGTTCCCCAAAGTACCGCCCCCAATAATACAGCAACAAACGCAAGTCGTTGTGACAAAAAATCCCCTCCCCCGATATATCGAATATATCATGATATCGGAGAGGGGTGTGTGAATTCTCGAAATTATTCAGTTTCGGCATCAATTATTTTCTTTAACTTAGCCAACAGGCCGTCCCAACCACCTGACATTCGGGGACGGACGACTTCATGTTTCTCACCGAATTCCGTCTGCTTTCCATCCTCCCAACCAGCATGACTGAAGGTCATTTCCGTTTTCCCGTCATTTCCCTTTAATTCAAAATGAATTTGCCAATCCTTTCCCCAGTCGAATGAAAGGCGGTTCGGTGTTTGCACTTCAGTCACTTTACACTGCGATTCTCCCCAAGGGCCCGCTTGCAACGTGAATTCTTTTCCTTCAATTGGTTGCATATCACTCGGCATGAACCATGCGCCAATTCCTTCAGCTGTAGAGACATATGGCCAAACCTTTTCGATAGATGCATTGATTATGATGTTTTTTTTGATTTGATTTTCAGACATTTGCTTCTCTCCTTAATCATATTCAGTTAATATCTTCCAAATTTATAGCTGTATTGATACTGTAGATTATGAGGGGTTCCTTGTCAAAAGGGATAAACTACCTGTAACATTTCAATCACTTAAACGTGTTAATAGAGAGATCAGTTAAAAGGGGGGCCAAATGCAGAACAAACGATATCAATTAGATTATCTGTATAGGCAATATGCAAGGCCCCTTTATTTTTACCTTCTAAAATTAAGTGGTTCAAAGCAATTGGCCGAGGATTTAACACAAGAGACATTCGTTCGCGCCACGATTTCTTTACACACATATGAAAATGAAGAGGCTCGTGCTTGGCTTTTTAAAGTTGCTCGCAATGCGTATTTAGATGAATGGCGGAAGCAACAGCGATGGCGAACAATCCCGATTTTATCGGCCTTAACAACGAAAAAAGAAATGATTAGTCCATACGGGGTTCCAGAAGAATCCCTATTAGCACAAGAATTGAACGAACAACTTGAAGATCTATTGAACTACTTACCAGAACAATATCGCTCAATCATTTATTTGCGGGAATATGAACAGTTTAGCTATAAAGAAATATCGGAGTCCTTGCAGCTGACACAGGACCAAGTAAAAATAACACTTTATCGTGCAAGGAAGCGTTTGGCGGACCTCGCTGAAAAGAAAGGGTGGCAGTATGACGGAATGGAATAAAGACTTGGAAAAGCGAATTTTAATGAGATCCCGTTTCACATTAACTTTCCGGATACTCCGTATTTTACTATTGGTGTTTCTCATTTATTGTGGATATATGTTTTTGATCAATATCATTGCTGATAAGCTTAATATGACGAGAGAAAATGCGTATTATACGAAGCTTGCAACGGAGTGGACTGTGCCCAATGTACGTGGAGACTCTCGATTTGAGAAAGAAGAATTGACGTTTTTCGGCACACAAAAATTATCATACAACGTACTTAAGAGGGTTGGAAATGATGAAAAGGTTATTGGCCAAGCAACAGTAGTGAATCGCCTTGCCAGCCCATCGACATTTTCGTTGTCCCATCCCGGGCAAAAGCAACTGAATGAATTCTCTTTTTCATTGCCCATAGATCCACATACCGGAAGAAAATTGGGAGGTAATGCGTGGCCAAATGTATGGGAAACCCTGTCAATGCTTCCGGAAGGTACTGTTGGGGAGCTCGCTTTTTCAACAACAAGCTTCATGGAATCAAAACAACTGATTGATTTCCTTGGAAAGTATGATCTCCATACTTTATGGATGCCGTTGTATACTGGCGAGTTTGTAGATTATGATCCTTACCTAACATCTAGGGAGATAATTTGCTAATGGTCCCCCACTTCGGCTTATCCGGTGGAAATGATCGAAATGAAAACTTTCATGAATCATTGCAAATTCTTTGGTTAGATCAAGAAAGTCTTAGTGAAAGTGAAGAATTGATGCTGAAAAACATGGAGTACCTTTTAACGAATAAGTCTAAGGGCTATTATGAGCAATTTTTAGGGCTTGGCCATTTAGAGCAAAAATATGAGTACTTAAAAAACAATGGATTTATTGTATATGGGGCAGTTGTAACTGGGCCAGTTAAAGAGTTGTTAAAATTACAGGATGTTTCATTTATCCAAGGGGAGCAGCTTGGTGAAGTGGAATTGTGGAACTGGCAGCGGGATAACAAATAAAGGCTGAAGTTGAATGCCGAAAAACAAAGGGGCGTATTCTCACTATGAGTTCATTTACATTATTAGTTTCAGATAGTCCGTTAAAAGAGGTAGATCATAGTGGCATTGCTGAGATCACAATAGAAGAATTGAGGAGGTTATATCCTATTAATGAAAATACACCGGAGGAGCCTTGGCATACGATGGATGATGATGTCCGCGTTTTGCATGCACCGGATGAGTCAGCATTTGGTCATCTAACTATTTCCGTTTGTACAAATCCGCCTTATGATTTGGATTTTTACTCCGATAAGGAATATATGTATTGGGTTTCGGGAAATTGGAATGACAAATTTTTAACTGATTTTGTAGATTATATAAAGGAATATATAAAAGCAAAAGAAAACGTCCAGTTACTGATTTTCTGGGCCGGCGACGGAGAGCAAAAACTTTTAGAACAAACGGTCAGGATTGATGAAATTGAGCCGACTCAACTTGAATTGTTCAAACGTGAAGAATATCTTCGTTTGCAGTTTGTGTAGGTTTATATAAAAAGGCGCTTTTCTTTTAGTGAAAAGCGCCTGGTTTTCATTAAGGAATAAAATTAAGTTTTTTGAGCCTCTCCATAATCTCCGAATGTATCTTATTCTCCTTTTCATCAATCACATTGTCTGCTTCAATTTCATTGAACACATCGTGAATTATTTTTAACTGGTTCATTTGCTCTGTTGTCGGCGGCTTACTATCCATTTGGTTCAGCAAGTCAATGGCGACTTCTAAGGATATAGTCAAGTCTCGATTAAGATCCGCGACCGTCCCTAACAATCCCCAGGCATCATAAAGATCTTCTATAATCGGATAAATGATAGCCCTTCTCTTTTCTGTATCCTGAAGAGTCTTCTCGTCAGCTTCAAGAACCGACAACGTTTTAGTTGTGAAAGCAGTGTGCATTAATTCGTATGCATCTTTAAAAAAGGCATATGATGCTGGTTGGTTATATTGATCCTGCGTATTTTCTTTCTTATAAAATGTTTCTTTCTGATACCCTTTTTCATTTTTATCGTAAGTGAATTTCTGCACCGTTTTATTAGCATGCTGCGACATAACCATTACAATTCCAGGTTTTCCATCAAATATGGTTGTGCTGAAATCAACTGACCCCAACTGAACATAATCATCAAAGAGCGGATACGTTTCCTCACCGTCTTTCACTACCAACATCCAGGTCTGTCCATCGTCCCAAGCAAATAGACCATTCTCGGTTTTCCCAGCATTCACATACAATTCGACTACTTCCTCTTCACCATCGCGATCCAAGTCCAAGGCGACTTTTTTATAAAGCGTTTGTGGATATTTTTCAATGGCCTTGGCATGTATCATAGAATAGGCATTACTCACTTGTTGATTCGTAGCTAACTCAAAAGCTTTTCTTTCCTCTTCTATTATTTTTAATAGAGCATCTTTTTCTAATGAAATTTGCTCAATTTGCTCTTTCAGTTTACTAATTTCGTTTGCCTGATTTGTGTTTACTTGATCTACTTTTCCCTGATCTGTACAACCGACAAGTATACCCGTTAGGCATATCGTTCCCAGTAGAAGTTTCCTCATTTCCCATCCCCCTAAAGTTTGAAAGTCCGCTCGTATTTCCCTACTATTAGTACGTCATTAACGGTGAATTTGTTTCAATAGTCAAAAATAGTTTGGAGGAAGACAATACTATTTCCGCGATTCCTTGTAGTTCCTGGCTAAAATCAATTCGCGCCAAGTGCCTTTGACCATTAATGTTCTTGAAAGTTAGAGAATATCTTTCGGCGAAGGGGCAGGTCCTTGCCAGATGAAGAACGGACCTTAAGCGCGGAAGAATGGGCCCTGGGTGAAAAGAATGGACCCTGAACGCGGATGAATGGGCCTTGGATGAAAAGAATGGACCTTGAACGCGGAGGAATGAGCCTTGGATGAAAAGAATGGACCTTGAACGAGATTGCTGATTACTTATCCAATCCCAACGAGAACTCTTCCTGCCTAAACGAGAACTCATGGCACGAAAAGGAGAACTTTTCCTGCTTGAATGAGAACTCGTTACTACATTACGAGAACTCGCAAGGCATAAATAAGAACTCAAACCGCGTAAACGAGAACTCTTCCGGGAAAACTAAAATTTCCATGGCTGAATTACTGACAGCTTTCACTAAAAATCTATTGAACAACCAGAAGCTCTATGTTAAACTGGATGGCAGGCTTTCTGCCACGTGGTTCGTAACCATCCCACGATAAAAAACTAAGGAGAAATGAATATGAATGTAAAAACAATGGCAACGAGCGGTATTATCGCTGCGTTGTATGTTGCTGTGACGTTTTTGATCGCCCCGTTCGGGTTCACAAACATCCAGTTTCGCTTGTCAGAGATGTTCAATCATCTCGTTGTGTTCAATAAGAAATATATAATCGGTGTCGTATTAGGTGTTTTCATATCCAATCTGTTCTTTTCGGAACTCGGGCCGATTGATTTAGTATTTGGAGTCGGGCATTCCATTCTTGCCCTATCGATTACTATTCTATCTGCAAAGTTCATAAAAGGACTGTACAAACGGATGTTTTTCAATACACTTGTATTTACGTTTACGATGTTCATTATTGCATGGGAATTGAACATTGCACTTGAGTTCCCTTTCTTACTGACATGGTTCTTCATCGCTGTTAGCGAATTCGTTGTCATGGCAGTCGGCATTCCTGTTATGGTCGCATTGAATAAAAGGCTTAATTTCGAGAAGCTTATATAAAAGTAAAAGGGGCATTCCAATAGTCGATCATCGACAATATTGGTATGTCCCTTTTTTCTGTTCCAAAATGTTTTATTAGCGTACTGATTCCATCTATAATTAAATCAATTCATTGGAGGTTTTCAAAATGTATATGACCATTCAAGAGACTGCCGAATTTTTAGGCATGCCTGTTCAGCAAGTACAAAAGTATGTTTGGGAAGGTCGCATTCGCGCCGTACACGATGGCGAACAATTTTTCATCAATCAAAGCCAGTTCGACAATTATTTCAACGAACTTGAAACGCTAAAAAAACAGATTGAAGACTATTTAAATGAACCCATTCCGCCCGACCGCGATATTAAAGATGAAGATTAAAAATTGTCACACGGGGTAAACTAAATATAGTATTAAAGGCACAATTTTTTTATTCAATTCGACAGTTCTTTCCAATTTGGATACCCTATTATTTTTTGCTTTGAGGACTATCATAACGGTGTTTTGATGATTTTATGAAAAAATAAAACAATCCATTTGGGACAGTTGTCGAACTATTACTCCTTTTGTGTTCCCGCCGAACGATTGGTATAGTGTATAGTCGTTTCAAAATTAATTATTCTTAGGGGAAACATGCGAAAAATATCAAATGTGTTTTATATTACAATCGGTCATCATATTGGCCGTTGGGTACGGAGTTCTTGCTAAAGACAATTTCGAGGCTGTTACGACTTCTATAAAATCGTTCGTTTCATCTTCATTCGGATGGTATTACATGCTTTTGCTTTCATTTCTTCTCGTACTTAGCGTATTCGTCATTTTTAGTCCAGCTGGTAAAATACGGTTAGGGAAAGACGATGATCGTCCGTCATTTTCCACAGCCACTTGGATTGCAATGCTGTTCTCTGCCGGGATGGGAATTGGTTTAGTCTTTTATGGAGCAGCAGAACCGTTATCCCACTATGCCATCAATCCTGCCACAGCAGAGCCTAATACAGATGCCGCTTTCAAAGAAGCGATGCGTTATACATTCTTCCATTGGGGTTTGCATGTATGGGCGATGTACGGAATTGTCGCTTTGTCACTTGCGTATTTCCAATTCCGAAAGGGAGAACCGGGGTTAATTTCAGCAACATTGAAGCCGATTTTCGGTAAAAAAATGGAGGGACCTTTGGGCGGCCTCATTGACGTGATTGCCATTTTTGCAACAGCTTTTGGCGTTGCAACCTCTCTCGGCTTCGGTGCTGTTCAAATTAACGCAGGGCTGAATTATCTATTCGGTTTCACAATCGGTTTTACTTCACAACTAATCATAATCGCTATAGTAACTGTTCTATTTATCATGTCTGCATGGTCGGGACTTAGTAAAGGGATCAAGTATTTATCGAACACAAATTTAATACTCGCACTAGCACTTTTAGGATTTGTTTTGATTTTAGGACCGACCTTGCTCATTTTCGATATCTTTACCGACTCTCTCGGCGGCTATCTTGCCAATCTTGTATCGATGAGTTTCCGTACGGCTCCGTTAAATGCGGATTATCGTGACTGGCTCGACAGTTGGACGATTTTCTACTGGGCTTGGTGGATTTCTTGGGCACCTTTCGTCAGTATGTTCATCGCCCGCGTATCGAAAGGCAGAACGATTCGGGAATTCATGATCGGCGTCATGTTGGCACCAACGCTCTTAAGTGCAATCTGGTTTTCTGCATTCGGTACAACCGCCATTAACATACAAAGAGAAGGGGTTGCAGACTTAGCTAAAGCATCCACTGAATTGACGATTTTCGAGATGTTCAATACAATGCCAATGTCGTTCATCGCTTCGGTTTTTGCGGTTATACTGATTGCTTCATTTTTCATAACATCCGCTGACTCAGCTACCTTCGTATTAGGCATGCAGTCTACGTATGGTTCATTGACACCGCCAAATAGTGTGAAAATAATTTGGGGAGTCATCCAATCAGCCATCGCAATTATTTTGCTGTCCGTTAATGGACTGACAGCATTACAAAATACGATTATCATTGCTGCCTTGCCGTTCTCGTTCATCATGTTGCTCATGGTCATTTCTCTAATCAAAGCATTGCAAGGCGAAAGGCCGAAGAAAAAGGTAAAGGTTAGGGAATAAACAAAAAGGACTGACTGGAAGTTTCTCGATACAACTTTCCAGTGCAGTCCTTTTAAATTAATTTGGTATCAAAACAGCCTCATGTTGACGGATAATATGCAACAGATCGGCAATCATCGCACTGCCGGAAGGATACATTCCAGCCCCCGGACCTATTAGTGTCAGCGAACCAAGATATTCGGTCTCAACAATGACAGCATTATCGACTCCGTCGATATTGAAAAATGGATGATTCACACCTATTAATGCAGGGCCAACAGTGCCCTGCATTTTTCCATTCTCATTTAGCCGAATATCGGCAACATGACGATATCGATAATCTTCTTTTGACGCGTCAATCAGATCAGGCGCTTGAAGATGATCAATTCCAATAACCGGAACTTCATCCCAGTCAGGCTGTTGCCCGAAAGCAAGCGAACTAAGGATCATCAATTTACGGAATGCATCCATTCCCGTCACATCATCAGACGGATCGGCCTCCGCGAAGCCCTTTTGCTGTGCATCCAACAGCGCTTCCTTGAATGAAGATCCTTCATTCCTCATTTTAGTTAAAATGAAATTCGAAGTGCCATTCAGTATGCCTTGTATCCGTTTCACCGATCACCCGCAAGAAGATTGGTCACAGTCCGAATAATTGGGACTCCCCCTGCTGTCGTTGCTTCAAAACCGACCTGCACATTACGGAACTCCGCATGTTTCATCAACGCAGGGCCATGTTTTGCGAACATCTTTTTATTCGCAGTAATGATATGGCAACCCTTCTCGATTGCATCGGATAAATATGTATAGGCAGGTTCTTCTCCGACAATTGCTTCAAAAACAATATCAATTGTTGGGTTGTTCAGTATATCTCGAAAATCATCCGTAATTTGAACGTCTGTTATCGACGTACGTTTTTTCATCTTATCTTTCACAAGGATGGATACGACATCAACGGTGAATCCCGTGCTTTTTTTAAGCTCTTCCCGTTTTTCTTGGAGAATCCTATATACACCTTCACCAACCGTACCAAATCCAAGTATCGCCACTTTAATCGACGGCATTCCTCAACACCCTTTCCCAGGGCGCCAGCTATTAAAGAGCAAGACGCCTGTTATTGAACAGTGACCGGTACCGCCTTTTCAATTGCCTGCTCAAGGTCCGCAATGATGTCTTCGGTTGACTCCAAACCGACTGATAGGCGAATTAATTCTTCAGCCACTCCGGATTTTACTAAATCTTCCGCTGACAATTGCTGATGCGTTGTGGAAGCCGGGTGGATGATTAATGATTTGGCATCACCGACATTCGCCACATGCGACCAAAGTGTAATATTGTCAATAACTTTGCGACCCGCTTCACGGCCACCTTTAATGCCGAATACGATGATAGAACCGAAGCCGTTTTTCAAGTATTTCTTCGCGTTTTCATATGTCGGATGATCTTCAAGACCTGTATATGTTACCCATTCCACAGATGGATGGTTCTGTAGGAATCCAGCGACTTTAACGGCATTTTCATTATGGCGTGTAACACGTAAATGAAGTGTCTCCAGCCCCTGAAGGAAGTTGAAAGCACTGTCCGGATCTAAGCAAGGTCCGAAATCGCGTAATAATTGAACGCGGAGCTTCGTAGCGAATGCAGCTGCAGCTGTATCGATTCCGTAGCGCAGACCATTATATGTTTCATCCGGCTCTGTGAATCCTGGGAACTTGCCCTTCGTCCAGTCGAATTTCCCAGCATCGACGACCACACCACCAATTGTTGTGCCATGACCACCAATCCACTTAGTTGCGGAATGGATGACAACGTCTGCTCCAAATTCGATTGGGTTCGATCCGTATGGGGACGCGAATGTGTTGTCAATGAGGAACGGGATTTCATTCTCATGCGCAATATTTGCGACCGCTTCGATATCGAGCACTTGAAGGCTTGGATTCCCAATTGTTTCTGCGAAAATAGCTTTTGTTTTTTCAGTGATAGCGGCACGGAAGTTTTCAGGGTCTTCTGCATCAACGAATTTGACAGTGATTCCGTATCGAGGAAGTGTCACGGCGAATAGATTATACGTACCACCGTAAAGGTTGCTTGCGGCAACGATTTCATCCCCTGCTCCAGCAATATTCAAAATTGAGAACGCAATGGCTGCCATTCCGGAAGATAGTGCTACTGCAGCAGTGCCACCTTCAAGTAGGGCGACTCTTTCTTCAAAAACAGCAACAGTTGGATTTGTAATTCGCGTGTAAATATTGCCTGCTTCTTGCAGACCGAAAAGGTTTTGGGCATGTTCAGTGTCACGGAAGACGAATGCGGTTGTACGGTGGATCGGCACAGCACGGGAACCAGTCACAGGATCCGGCTTTTGCCCGCCGTGTAAAAGAAGAGTTTCAGGTTGAAGTTGTTTGTTAGTCATTTTAATTACCTCCAGTGGATTTTTTAAGATGAAAATAGTTCAATGCGGAGGCGTTGGGGGTTTTTGGAATAAAAAAAATAACCCCTTTCGCTAAGAGAAGGGTTACGCTTTCGCTTATTCCTCCTCTTATCTTTCAGACCGTTCGCACGAATCTGTAGGAAGTAGCACCTTTGCAAGTTCATCACTTGCCGGTTGCCGGGCATCGCAGGGCCTAGTCCCTCCGCCGCTCTTGATAAGAGTTTGGGTATTCAGTTTTTCATCTTGTTGTTCAGTATAGGAGACTCTTTTTTAAAAGTCAAGGGGGCAAATTTATTTTTTCTGAAACTTGCGCTTTGTCATTAATGTTATGATAATTTTAATTGTAGGGTTATGGGGGCGTATTCATGGGCGCGTGGAGTGGGTTCTTGAGCGCTGGAACGGTATCTTGAGCGCGTGACTCGAGTTGTTGGGCGCGGAAACGAAATCTTGAGCGCGGGCCATGGGTTCTTGAGCACGGAAACCGATTCTTGAGCGCGGGCCATGGGTTCTTGAGCACGGAAACCGATTCTTGAGCGCGTGCCATGGGTTCTTGAGTACACTATTAAAAAATTCTTTCTCGGGGGATTTTATATGACTTTATGGATCATTAGTATTGTAGTTTTGGGATATATGTAGGTTGCTTGCATGGATCGACAATCGCGCGATGGATTTCCGGGGTTAATCTGAAAGAGACAGGGGTTAAGAATGCCGGCGCATCGAATGCGATGATTGTACTTGGGAAAAAATATGGCGCACTCGTTGCCTTGGTTGATATTGGCAAAGGGGTTTTGGCCGTAATTATTGTAAGGTTGCTTGCCGAACATTTTGGATTACCCGCGGACCAAATCACTTTGCTATTATTCATTGCGGGTGCAGCCGTGATATTTGGTCATAATTTTCCTTTCCATATGAAATTCAACGGAGGAAAAGGAACTGCAACTGTAATCGGAGTGCTATTTGCAATCGATTGGTGGTTCGGGCTTGCTGGATTGCTCTTATTCATTCTTGTTGCGCTCGCGACGGATATTCTCGTGTTTGGCGTCATCATGCTCTATATCACGCTCTTGGCAATGGCCATTTGGCTGGATGGCTACTGGCCGATACTGATATCGCTATTACTTTTCTTAATCGCAATTTGGAAGCATTTTGAAAACTTCAGGCGGATTCGTAACAGAACCGAGCCGAGGATTCGTGCATCGTTCAAGAAATAGAAGCAAACAAAAATGAAGTGATACTTTTACTACTGCACTAACATAAAAATGATAGCTCTCACACTGTAGTTACGTTGCAAGCAACTGCACGAACAGTCAGGTGAAAGGTAGGTGGAGAATGAAAAAAGTTTCGAAATGGATACAAACAAAAAGTCGTTTATTAGCTGTTGGTGCTGCGTTGGGATTAGCCTTTGCTGATTTTGATCCATCAACTCCCCCACCTGATAAACAGGTCGTGCAGCTTCAAGTACAAACAGATGATGATAAGGAAAAAACAGAATAGTCTAATAGTATGGATTGCATTTAGTAGTTGCGTATGAGTGCAAGAATGCAAATTTTTCATCTGCGGCCTGGATTCTGATTCTGCAAAGTTCGACAATTTGTGGTATACTAATAGTAGACAACTTGATTAAGATCGTTTTCGACTAGTTGTTTTCCATCATGACTTTTTTTGCTAAGGACAGACCTTGGCGTTTTTTCTTTTTAGTTTATGGTGAGAATGCACAGTAGGAGGGATTCGATTGGCTTTTCCACGTAGGGAGAAACCCGTTTCAGATTTTGTCTCGGCTCGTCATATCGACGAAGAGATTTCATTTACCCGCAATGATCATGAGGTGAATGGAACAATCCACAAGATACTCGAGAATTCGGTTATCGTGAAGATTTCCGAGGATGATGCAGAACGGATTGGTGTCGCATCCAATCTAACTGTCGTTGCACACAAGAACTACTCAGTAGGTTAATTTATACGAAAAGGGCATCTCCATGAGGAGTGCCCTTTTTTTATTCTTTATATAATAAAATACACTAAGACCGACAAACAAATGGATGTAATTGTGACCGCTATCAATGGTCTCATCGCCCGGTCCAGCAGATCCTTCAGACTCACATTTAGCCCAAGCCCGACCATGGCGGCTGTCAATAACCACGTTGTTGCGCTACTGATTCCTGACATTACCCCGTCCGTTACCGGAATTGAATGACCTAATACATAACTTCCAAACAAGCTCATTAAGATGAATCCAACAAGGAACCATGGGAATTCGATTTTATTCTGCTCCCCATCCTCTCCTTTGCTTTTACGCTTCATGAAATAGATGAAGATAAGGCATAGCGGTACCAATAGGAATACCCTGCCTAATTTTGCGAGTAATGCGATAGCAAGTGCATCCTCACCAGCTGGTGCAGCCGCAATCGCTACATGCGCCAATTCATGAAGACTCATTCCTGACCAAATGCCATATTCAGTTGGAAGAAGGGGCAAAATCGGACGCAATAGCGTATAACCGATTGCAAAAACGGTGCCCAACATCGCGATAATGCCAACACCAATAGCGGTATCTTCATCCTTGGCTTTAACAATCGGTGCCACCGCTGCGATGGCTGCTGCCCCGCAAACTCCAGTCCCGACGCCTAAAAGCAAAGAAATATTCATATCTGCTTTCAACCATTTTGCAAGAAGAAGCGTGACTCCAATTGCAAAGGCGATGACCAAAACATCCCGCGCTAACAGCCCCAAACCATCACGGAATACGACATCTATATTTAATTTCAATCCGTATAGAATGATCGCCAACCGAAGCAGTTTTTTAGTTGAAAACGTTATTCCTGCACGAAGCAATTCGGGATAGCCGAATAATTGTCTATATGTGACAGCAATAATAATTGCGCTTGCCAACTGTCCAATGTGATTGAAACCGGGTACTTTCGCTAATAAAAAACCTAATAATGCAATAAAAAATGTAAAAGCAATTCCGGCAATCCATAGACTTTTCTCGTTAGTAAGCTTCTTTTCATTCATATTCAGCACCTCCTTAAGTAAGGGTAATACGAAGTACTTTATAAGTAAAATAAATTATAATAATGTCTATGATAAGTAAAGTTGTCGATGATCTTACAAACAAGGCGAGCTGCTCGCTGTCAATTGGCGCCAGTTATACATTCGGAGAATACGTACTGCCACGCATTATCGCCAATTCGAAGCATACTTATCCCGATATCCAGCCGACTGTTACCATTGGTAATGAGACAACAATTTCGGATTTGGTCGCTCAGTATTCCGTGAATCGAAACAATCTGATAAGATGAAGGAAACAATGTTTTTTATTATAGGAGGTTTTTTGAATGAAAGAGAAATTAATTGAACGTTTAACCCGTTATGCGAAAATCGATACACAATCGGATGCAAATAGTACAACTACCCCGTCGACACCGGGCCAATGGGATCTATTGCATGTACTTGAAAAAGAACTTGCTGAAATTGGTATGGAAGAAATCACTTTAGATGAAAACGGTTATTTATTCGCCTCATTACCAGCTAATACTGATAAAGAAATGCCTACTATCGGGTTCCTTGCGCATGTCGACACGGCAACTGATTATACAGGTAAAAACGTCAATCCACAACGGATCGATAATTATGACGGCAACGACATCCAGTTGAACGAAAAGACTGTGATGTCCGTTAAAACATTCCCTGAACTGAAAAACTACGTGGGTCATACACTACTTACTACGGACGGTACGACGCTACTCGGTGCTGACAATAAAGCCGGAGTTGCTGAGATTGTGACGGCAATGGAGTATTTAATTCAGAATCCTGAAATTAAACACGGCAAGCTTCGTGTCGCATTCACGCCTGACGAAGAAATCGGTCGTGGACCACATAAATTCGATGTGGAAGCATTTGGTGCAAAATATGCGTACACGATGGACGGAGGTCCGCTTGGCGAGCTTCAGTATGAAAGCTTCAATGCAGCTGGCGCCAAAGTGACATTCCATGGTACAAATGTGCATCCAGGATCCGCAAAGGACAAAATGGTGAACTCCATTCTGATTGCAAACCAATTCCAAGCGGCGATGCCTGCGAATGAAATTCCTCAAGTGACAGACGGCTATGAAGGATTTGTCCACTTAATGGATGTGAGTGGTTCTGTCGAGAAAACCGAGTTACAGTACATTATCCGTTATTTCGACCGCGAAACATTTGAAGCACGTAAACAATTGATGGTCGATACGGTTGAACAATTGAAAAAGGAACATGGTGATGGAGCCGTGGAACTTGAGTTGAATGATCAGTATTACAATATGCGTGAAAAAATCGAGCCGGTTATGGAGATTGTCGATATCATTTCGGATGCATTCAAAGTGCTTGAAATCGAGCCTAATATCGTTCCGGTTCGTGGTGGTACGGACGGTTCACAGCTTTCTTATATGGGCATGCCGACACCGAATATTTTCACTGGCGGTGAAAACTACCACGGTAAATATGAGTATATTTCTGTGGACAATATGGAGAAAGCAACGAATGTCATTATTGAGGCTGTAAAGCTGTACGAAGAACGAGCATAAGGAGACATCCTTATGAAGGCGATTTGGATTGGGATTCTGTCATCTCTGTTTTTCGCGGTGACATTTGTTTTGAATAGATCAATGGAGATTTCGGGAGGCAGTTATTTATGGAGCGCCTCTCTCCGTTATTTTTTCATGGTTCCTTTTTTGATTGCTATAGTTGCCTATCGTAAAGGGCTTCAGGATACTGGCAAGGCAATGGTTGCAACTCCCCTTCCCTTTTTCGGATGGAGCGTCGTTGCGTTTGTGCTCTTCTACGCCCCTTTAACCTTTTCAGCAGCGTACAGTCCTGGGTGGCTGCTTGCGGGCACCTGGCAATTGACGATTGTAGCGGGCATTCTATTGGCACCGTTGTTTGTCATTATCGTGAATACAAATGAAGGAGAAAAGAGGATTCGCCAGAGGATCCCCTTGGCCTCTCTCTTTATAACGTTGATCATTTTTGCGGGTGTTGTTTTGATTCAAATTCCGAATGCGGATAATGTCGATACACGTACGTTGTTACTTGGTATCCTTCCGGTCATCATCGCTGCGTTTGCTTATCCTTTAGGCAATAGGAAGATGATGGATTTATTGAAAGGTAGTCTTGATACATTCCAACGAGTGCTGGCGATGACCTTGATGACGATTCCGGTGTGGGTCGTTTTTGCTGTTTATGCGATACTCACTGTCGGGCCGCCTTCTTGGAATCAAGTCATTCAATCATTAATTGTAGCAATCAGCTCCGGCGTGATCGCAACTTCACTTTTCTTTATGGCAACCGACCTTGTGCAAAATGATCAAGGTAAACTAGCTGCAGTTGAAGCTACCCAGTCGACGGAGCTCATTTTCGCAATGATTGGCGAAATGTTGATTCTTCATATCGCATTGCCTGGAATGCTTTCACTGATTGGGATTGTGGTGATTATTATTGGCATGGGGCTGCATAGTTATCAGACGGCTGTAGCAAAAAGAATATGCGCAGTATTTAGCATGGCGCTTCTGCATCGGGAGATGTGAAAAATTAGTTCGGAAGGAGAATGCTGTTTGAAAAAACTTTTACCTTTTGTACTACTAATTTTACTATTAAGCGCATGCAATGAATCTGTTAGTATAACAAACGAGGAAATTCCTGATTCTTCAAGCCTTACAGAAACCAATTTCGAACCTATGCCAAATAGCATCCCCGACGATTTTGGTTTTTCCTTGCAGTTCGGCATCACTAAAAAGAATGAAATCAATACATTTAATGGTACTTTCACGAAAGATTTAATTACAGCTGGGACCGTTACGACCGATCTGACATTAACTGAAGAAGAGATGGTTTCCATTTACGAAATGATGAAAGATGTTAAATTCGCGGGACCAAGCATCTCATACCAACAGTTATCGATTGTGCAATCGAACCATATGGCGAAGACGAGTGGGAAGTTCTTGTCAATGGGGAAATCATCAGGCATTCTGTTTCAGAAGCCTATTGCAAGCCTACTGACGACGCAAAACAGTTAATTGAATTACGGGATTATATTTTTGATTTGATTCAGTCGAAGAACTCCTATAAAGAACTTCCAGATGCTGAAGGCGGGTATGAATAACTTTCCGCATTTTTTTAGAAGTACAAAAACGCATAAATGCGGTGAATGAAGCATAAATCCTTCAAAAGACGCATAAATCGATACAAAAACGCATAATGTAAAACTTATGAGTTTTTGTATCGATTTATGCGTGATTCACCGACTTTATGCGCTACTTCAACTCCGCGATTGGAAATCCACCTCTTGACTTGCAATTTTCATGGAAAAAGGACTGTTACAGGAAGTCATCGCCGACTTCCTGGACAGTCCCTGCTGTTTTAATAATTATTTTACCTTTTATTCGTACACACCAATAACTTCCACAGCCTCTTCCGTCAACGATGTATCTACCGCCTTATCGAAATCAATGTCTCCAAGAATAGCTCCATTTGCCTTATACGTTTCATACTGCTTCCTAATATCATCTACGAACATCTTTCCATTCGGATCAAGCCCAGTGACGTTTACTCTATCCCACAACTCATGATCTTTCAAAGCGGTATGCTTTACCATGATATCGACGATTTCTTCCTTTCCGATATCCTTAAAGAATGCATCGTTGTAATCCCGGACGCCCTTCAAATAGGCGGCCATGAATCGCAAAGATACTTCGTCATTTTCCATGAATTTCGGCGAAGCGAGAACCATGGCGATTTGAGATTCAGGGGCATAATCCGTCGCGTCTTTGAAGCGGACATGGAAGCCTTTCGCAACCCCTTGTGCGATAAGCGGCTCAATATTCAACGCCGCATCGATTGTTCCTGCGTTAATCGCGCCAAGCATTGCACCAAAATCTGCGATATTAACGTATTCGACATCTTCTTCAGTCAATCCCGCGTGTTTCAACATTTCCTCGTAAATATATCCATCAATTGAGTTTCTGGAAGATACAGCAATCTTTTTCCCCTTAAAATCGGAATAATCCTTTATTTCATCCACCATATGGTTACCGATAACGAAAGTGAAATACGATTTTCCTGGCATATTATGCCCTTTATCCGCAATGATTCTGACGTCGATACCTTGTGCAATTGCGTTGAAAAATGATGCAGTCGAGACTCCCCCAGCAATATCCACTTCCCCAGCCGCAAGTGCCGGCAACATATCATCGCTATTGGCAAAGTCTGCAAAAGCAACTTCGATATTGTACTCCTCAAAATACCCTTTTTCCTTTGCGATATAGAAGCCTGCTCCGGAAGCCGCGCCATCTTCAGCTATTAAAATCTTCACCCGTTTGTCTAACGGCGATAGATCGCCGGACGGTGCTTCAACGACTGAATCCCCAGGAGTCGTCGGCTCTGATTTTTCTATAGGAGTTGTTTCTTTTTTGGCGCAAGCTCCTGCTATTAAAAGAACCGCCGCCAACATCAATAACCATCTATACAGGAACCTTTTTCTCACCATTTCTCCCCTTTTCACTTATTCTCTTTCCTTGATTGTTGTACTTCATCTTGTAAATGTTTCCAAATGTCGACAAATTGCTCCGCGAGTACCGGGTCTTTTCGAATATCCTCTATCGTCCTTGGTCGTGGTGTATCTATCTTGACTTGCTGTATGATCTTGCCGGGCTGCGCACTCATAAGGAGGATTCGATCGGCTAACAATAATGCTTCATCGATACTATGTGTAATGAAAACAACCGTTTTTTTCGTTTCCGACCAAATGGAGAGCAGTTCTTCCTGCAAGATGAATTTATTCTGTTCATCAAGTGCCGCAAACGGTTCATCCATCAGCAGAATTTCTGGATCATTTGCGAACGCGCGGGCAATGCTAACTCGCTGTTTCATTCCACCGGATAATTCCTTTGGATAAAGATGAGCGAATCGGTCAAGCCCTGTCTTTTTTAAATAATAGTTCGTTCTTTCTTGCACGACATCCTTCGGCATTTTCCGCATTTTCAACCCAAATGCAACATTTTCCTTGACCGTCAACCAAGGAATGACGCCCCTCTCCTGGAAAACCATCGATTGGAGAGGACGCCCTTCCTGCTCCCTGCGGATTTCAAATTCTCCGATACTTGGCTGTTCGAGCCCTGCCAATATTCGGAGTAAAGTCGTTTTCCCGCAACCACTCGGTCCGACGATGCAAACAAATTCCCCCTCCTCGATTGTGAGAGAAATATCGTCGAGGGCTGTTACACTCGATTGTTTTTTGTAAAATGCTTTTGTTAGATTCCTAATTTCGATTTTCGCTTTCTTACCCATCCAATCACCTCCAAGGTAACAACTTTTTCTGTAGACCGCGAAGCATCAAGGAGAAGAGATAGCCGAAAAATGAAATAAGGATGAGACCGACATACATTTGCTCGAGCAGAAATGCCTTGTATGACGTCCAGATCAAATACCCAATCCCTGAAGTTGCCCCCATCATTTCCGCAGCAACAATAGTCAGCAACGCAATCGCCTGCCCCATCTGAATCCCTTCCAACATGACGGGCATTGCTCCCGGTAGTGCAATCTTAAAAAAGAACTGCGTTCTACTGGCACCATAATTATCAGCAACGTCCAAATAAATTCGATCAATATTCAAGACACCTGCCGCCGTATTGATGACGACTGGGAAAAATACACTTCCTGCGATTGTTACAACTTTCGACAAATCACCAATTCCAAAAAGGATGATGATAATCGGTAGCAATGCAAGCGTCGGAATTGGCATAAGTGCCATGACAAGCGGCTGCACAAAATGTCGAATCGGTGAATAAAGCCCCATAAGCAAACCGATAACGACCCGGGGATGACACCCGCTAGAAACCCAGCAAAAATCCGATACAGCGAAACTCCAATATGGTCTGCCATTACGCCGCTTGCTATCATTTTGGCAAAAGTGCGTAAAATGGCGGATGGTGGCGGGAAAAATCGAATATCCATTATTCCTGTCCGCGAAAGCAATTCCCATAACAGTAAAATGAAGATTGGCGAAGCAATCGTCAATAGCTGCTTATACCGTTCCTTCGATTGCCTTTGCCTCCATTCCCGCTGTTCAATTTCAAAAGGATCGCGTTTACTAGTCACCTGCTCTTTTTTCAATGGTCACCACCTCTTTATTTTAATAATATGTGATTGCCTATGGGCTGGCTTGGGCAAAACAGATCGATTTTTGTTGAATGGGCGAGGTTTGAGAAGTGTGGAGGTGGTGATTGAGAAGTTTATTGGTTGAAAGGAGAACTTATTTGATGGGAAGGAGAACTCTTGCGGTTGTTTGGAGAACTAATTTATCGGGAATGAGAACTTTCATCGTGTTTTGGAGAACTTGCTTGCCGAGAATGAGAACTCCCAACGGGTTTTGGAGAACTTGCTACAAAAAAAGCATCCTACCGCGTTTTTCCAACGGGGGGATGCCGCGCCATGCGAGGTATTCGCAACTATTTATGTTTATCACCGACTTGGGGGACTTTATCACCGACTCTTTGCCTGTTATCACCGACTCCCAGCGCTTTATCACCGACTCGGCAATTTCCAATTCCATTAAGCTCATTTAAGCGAAAAAATGCCCATAAAATTGAAAAAGAGAAGCCCCGCTCGGAGGCTTCCCTTCTTAATCGAACAATCCAAATTCCTTCGCTTCCCGAGTTAACTCATCCCTAAACTTCGGATGGGCAATCCCAATTAATGCCTTCGCCCGCTCTGAAATCGACTTGCCATGCAATCGTGCGATGCCATACTCCGTAACGATATTGTCGACATAGTTTTTCGAAGTCGTCACGATGGATCCTTCACCTAAATGCAGTTTGATTCGTGAAATGGTATCGTTTTTCACCGTTGAGTGCATGCAAACATACCCTTTACCATATTTCGACAAACGGACACCTCTTGCGAAATCGGCTTGTCCGCCACTTGATGAATAATACCTTCCGGCAACCGTTTCGGAGGCGCATTGGCCGTATAAATCGACTTCGGTTGTCGCATTGATTGACACCATATGATCCTCTTTTGCAATCTCATATGCACTATTAACAAGGCGCACCGGTAAAAATTCCACCGATGGATTATTATTGATAAAGTCATACAGCTTCTGGGAGCCGAAAGCGAATGACGCTACAATCTTCCCTTTATGTGTCATTTTTCTCATGCCATCGACAGCACCGGCTTCAACAAGATCTACAATTCCATCCGTCAACATTTCCGTATGGATACCTAAATGCTTTCGGTCTTTCAGCATTTTCATAACCGCATTCGGAATAGCGCCAATACCAATTTGCAGCGTATCTCCATCTTGTATGTCCGCTGCAATATACTCAGCGATTTTCCGATCCTTGTCGGTAATGACAGGGGACTTTTCTTCCGTCAGCGGTTCATCATTTTCAACAAACCCTGCAATTTGGCTAATATGGATTTGATGCTTACCGAAAGCCCGGGGCATATGCTTATTCACTTCAAGAACAAATGGAACCTCACCGATGAAGTCAGCCGTATAATCCGCATTTGTGCCGAGTGAAAAATAGCCATGTTCATCCATTGGCGACGCTACTGCTATCACCATAGGATTTTTGGTCGTCTTCCTTAAGAGATAGTACATTTCCTGAAACACATTCGGGATCAATTCCACATGGCCTTCCCAAAACGCCTTCCGTGTTGCCGCACTTAAAAAGTAGGAAGTATGTGAAAGATGCCCTTTCATCTTCCCGTTAATATAATCACGTTCGCGTAAAGCCAATAATTGATGGACTGTGACATTTTCCAATTGCCTATGATGCTCCTCCAGGATGTCAAGGAGTCGATGGGGTTCGCCATTTGAGAGTGGGATGATAATATCAGCATCTTTATTAATTAACCTTATGAAATCTTCGGGTTGTAAAAGCTTTGTCATTTGCCATACTCCTCCTGCTGTGCTTTATTCTACTATTAGTATATTGTAGACTGAGCGCTCACTCAACTTGTCGAATTATGTGAGAATACATATAATATAGACATGACAAAATTATCGGCTGAACAAATCAACCAATTGAATAACTATAGTGTTTACGTAAACCAACCTCTTCATCCCCTATTTACCCTGCATGACTTATTGGATAACGAAAAACAGCGGAATGTATTAAATCGGTGCAAATCGTAAGCGGCAGTCCAAACATGACCGTTGCAGCATCTTTTTTCATGCGACGGGTTGGGATGTTTGTTAATATGCAGCTGTATAACTTGGCGGTTTATGATGAAATGTGGGATGGCGACGAAACGAAGATGTATTTTGGGGCAATTGAAGAGTACGGAAATAAAACGGTAAGTACATTTGTTGCTGAAGACGATTGGATATCCGTGGATGAAAACGAACACACGGACGCTATTAAAAACATTTTAGTATGGGCAAATAAAATGATCCGCCAAATCAGGACAGTTACATCCATCTCCCCCCTGACATTATGGGAGAACATTTTCGGATTTTTATTATGGCAGTATCATGTCATGCTTGAAAATCCCGCCACAAACGATGTAGCGCGTGCGGATTTGAATTGCTTAAAGGATGACATGACGTGGGCAGGTATTTCAACAACATCTTTATTCGCTAAATACTTAAATGGGCGCGAGCCGTCCGAAATACTAAACACAACAGTCCGAACGACTTGCTGCTTTTCCAAGGATGTGCCTGGGTTGATGCAATGCGGGTTTTGTCCGCTTAAAAATTAATCAGCCCGATATGCCAAGTAAGATTGTTTCACTGAGTAAAGGATGCCGATTGCTGCTCCTGAGTAAAAGAAACCCATAAAAATCCCGGCCGCCAAATTTCCGCGGTGACTAACAAATATGGATAAAAGCAAGGCAGCTATCGTTGCAACCGTTGACAACCAGCTCGACCTTACCCCAAATAGCCATTTTGCGGCCAACACAATTAATAAAACAACTGGCACTGCCCAAAATGCATCCCATATATTGGTGTGTACGATTGGATATTCAGCAAACATGGAAATCAACCCTTTTTATTAAGAAGGATTTCCGATAGAAGTTAAATTATACAATGGTTAGGAGGAATTAAAAGTGAATTGTCAAGAACATCATGTTGCGGGTAGTGTCATTGATAATGAGACACGTTGCACACATTATCATTCCATACTTGATATTATTGCAATCAAGTTTTATTGCTGTAATACATATTTTCCTTGTTTCCAGTGCCATGAGGAAGCAGGTTGTGGAAGTCCGGAAGTGTGGCCGGCAGAAAAGTTTGATGAAAAAGCAATACTTTGCGGATGTTGTGGGAATGAATTAACGGTGAATGAATACCAAAACTGTAACTCAGTATGTCCATACTGCACGGCCAAGTTCAATCCCGGATGCAGCTTGCATAAACGATTGTACTTTGAAGATCATTAATAATAAATTTCAGCTTATACATAAAAAACACCAATGACCATCGCATGTTTGGTCATTGGCATCTTTTCTATTAGTCCAGATATGTTTCCTGCAAAAATGTTACTAATTGATTGATAATTTATCTACTATCGTCATAACATTCTCCTAATATTTAACGTATATTATCTATGTTGATGGATAAGAATGGGATTACCATCTGGATCTTCAAGTGTGAAACTTGCAGGGCCTTCGCTTGTTTCGTCTGCTTCAGACAGTATATTTATCCCTTTCGCTTTAAGCTGTTTTTGCAAGTCCCGAATATCAGTAAATGAATCAAGATTTTTAGCATTTTCGTCCCATCCCGGGTTAAAGGTCAATATATTCTTCTCAAACATCCCCTGAAAGAGTCCAATTATGCAATTATTATTCTTCATAATAAGCCAATTTTGTTTAATTTCACCCCCGAAGATTTGAAACCCTAAGCTTTCGTAAAACAACTTTGATTTGTTAATGTCTTTTACACTTAAACTTATAGAAAATGCTCCCAGTTCCATAGTTCTCCCTCCAATAATTTGATATTCTTAAAATCAAGTATACACAATACTTTAAAACATTGGTGCGAATATCCATACTTTTCAAATAAAAAAGCCCCCAATTATGGAGGCTTTCAATGGTTTAATTCAGACATCCTTCGTTGCAGCATGTTTAATCTTCCTTCGCTGATCGTAAATATTGCTCACAATCACCTTACCAACTGCATATACAGGCACACCAACGATAATTCCCACAAATCCAGCGATATTTCCTGCTGCCAGAATGATAGTGATGACGGTTAGCGGGTGGATGTCGAGGGATTTGCCCATGACGTTTGGTGTAATGAGGTTGCTGTCGATTTGTTGGGCGACCAGGGTGACGATTGCTACAAGTATGACGAGTTTAGGTTCTTGTAGGTATGCGATGATGACTGCCGGTGCGACAGCAATCCATGGCCCGATAAATGGCACTAAGTTCATAAACAATGCAAAGAGCGCCAAGAGTAGCGAATATTTCAGACCTATTAACAAGTACCCAATTAAGATGAGTGATGCAAGTATGGCGCTGATCAAGAACTGCCCTTGGATGTAAGAGCGCAATACATTGTCAATGTCGCTTAATGTCTTTTTGACCCACTCGCGACGTTCGCCGCTGAAGAGGTTGTAAATTTTCGGTGCAAATTTTTCGTGATCCTTCAGCATGAAGATGAAGAAGAACGGGACTAAGATGAGAAGGAACATCGCTTGGAAGAAGGATTGCAAGAATTGGACGACCCATTTCCCGAATTTCACTGCAATCGACTGCGCCGAATTCGCGGCACTGTCTATAGAGTTCTGAATTTGTTCCGGCAAGTCTTCTTTTTGTTCCAACAACCTATCCTTCACTATGTTAAATTTCTTCTCCAAGGTTGGAGCGTCTTCAACAAGGTTATTCACCTGATTTGTAATGGGTGGTCCAATGATGGCAATGAAAATCCACAGCACGACTGCGAGCCCTGCAAAGATGGTCAAAATACTTGCCCACCGCGGAAATTTCCGGTTTTCCATGAAGCGCTGTATCGGTTCTGTCATATAGTAAAGCACGCCGCCCAGTAATAGAGGCAAGATGATTGCTTTAATAATGATGACAACCGGGGCGAATATAAAGCTGATTTCCATGAAGTATTTAATGATCAAGATGGATAACAAAATCCCGACGCCCATCTGGAACCATAATTTCTTCGTCAATTTCTCACTTCCCTTACTGTATATGGTAATTAAAGTTAAGTATACGGTTTAATACGCTCCGTGTCGAAAGGAAGTTTCAATTTTAATGAAAAAAGGAGCAGCAGGTAGATGCCTGCGCTCCTTGACCATTTGCAATTAATGATTATTGATGAATCCGAAGGACTATGCCATTTCCTGCTGGATCTTTTGTGATAAATGTTTCATCCTCTTTATCCACTTTTCCACCAAGAGCCTCAATGTTCTTAATCGCTTCTCCCAACGTGTTTTGTTCAGGATAAACAAGTGTATATGCCTTAAGCCCAGCGCTGTCCTCGGACGGACTTGGCGCACCTGCCCCGTTCCATGTGTTAAGTCCGATATGATGATGGTATTTACCAGTCGACATAAACAAAGCTTGTGGATAAGGTGTGACCACTTCGAACCCTAACGCTTCATAGAATGCTTGCGTCTCAGGTAGGTTCGCAACATGTAGGTGGACATGCCCATTACCGTTCCTTCAGGTAGGCCATCCCATTCTTCATTTCCACTTTCCGCAACAATCGCTTGAGCGTCAAGGGGATCTGTGCTCATTGCGACGAAATCATTATGCCATTCCCATTCTTCCGGTTTGCGGTCACGATAAATTTCAATGCCGTTTCCGTCTGGATCTGATAAATATAATGCTTCACTCACTAAGTGATCTGACGCTCCAAGCTGTATTTGGTTCCTTGAAAAATGTTTAATCGCCTTTCCAAGATCCGCACGTGTTGGTAATAAAAGTGCGAGGTGATAAAGCCCTGTGCGACGTGGTTCCTTCGGCTTTATGTTTTCAGGCTGTTCTAATACAATCAGTGGCTGTTTGCCGTCTGCTGTTAAAGACACTCGATTTGTTTCCTTCGACAAGACCTTAAATCCAATGATTTCTGTATAGAAAGCTGTCAGTTTTTCCAAATCAGTCACTTTCAAATAAACTTCTCCGGTATACGTATGTGGTGGTTGATGAAATGTCATATTTTATTCCTCCCAGTAAGTTACTTACTTTATGTAACTAACTTTATATGTTATGATAAGTATTGTCAACATAAAACGTTTTTAAAAGAAAGGAATTTATTTATGAATGAATTCGAGCTTTGTCCACGCTTTGAAAAGGCCGTTTCCACATTGAGCCAGCGATGGACCGCATTAATATTATACCAACTCATGTCCGGCCCACAGCGCTTCTGCACGATGACCGAGAAATTAGGTGTAAGCGGAAAAACGTTGACAGAACGGCTGAAGGATCTGGAGCAGCGCGGGTTTGTTGTGCGTAATGTCTATCCGGAAACGCCGGTGCGTATTGAATATTCATTGACAAAAAAGGGAATGTCTTTGACTCCGATTATGAAGGAAATCGAAAATTGGTCGCAGGAATGGATTGAACCTGATTATAGTTCTTCGAATAAGTAAAGCCGATTGCGAATTGAGCAATCGGCTTTTCATTTATGAATTTTAACTATTGTTCCTAACAGCACCAACGAGGATAGTTCGAGCACATCATTGTTATGCATTCGGATGCATCCGTGGGACACACTTTTCCCTATAGATGAAGGATTATTTGTTCCATGAATTCCGTAATGCGGTCTGGATAGCCCCATCCAAAATGCACCGAACGGCCCACCAGGATTCAGTTGTTTATTGATAATCTTATATGTCCCCGCAGGCGTCGCCGTTAACATCTTCCCAACCGCTATCGGATATTTTTTTAGTAGTCGCTTGCCGTCATACAGTTTCAATTCACGTGTTCCAAGAGAGATGTCAATCCAGCGCATCGTTCCCCTCCTTCTTGAAAAAGGATTGTTTTTATAGGATATGTGGAAGGGTTTTGATGGGCTGGGCTGGTTTTGAAGCGACCAATCGCTTGCCTTTTCAGCTCTTTTCATCAAAACAAGATAATTTGTTGAATATTTCAATCTATTCGTGTAAGGTATATTGGTAGAATAGTATCAAATGCGAAAACTATTCAACGATTCGACAAAAACCACATTTTTCGAAGGGATACATGGCATGAACTGGACTTTTTTAAAACAGCAATTATTACTGTCGCACCGTAGTAAAAAGAACGTTCCATTTATTATTTTCATCGGTATTGCGCTGCTCACCTATTGTTTTTTATTTTTGCCGAACGAGAAAACGAAAGAAACATTCGATGTCGGAGAAGTTAAAAGTAATTTATCTACACTTGATGCAGAACAGCAGTACCGGCTCGCAAACGGTCATACCGGGATTGTTATAAGATTTGGAACGCCGGTGTTTTCGATGAACGCCTATTCGCAAGGGTTATTTTCAGCAATGCTTTCGGCATATGAAGACGGGAACGCAACAAGATGGTTACATTACCGGCGTATTATCTTGAGAGCGACCGTCATTATACATAGCCGACCAAAATATGTTCAAAGAATTACGTATTCCAGGGAAGGACCGTCAACATCTTTACAATCAAACGTTGCTCCGGTATAAAAATTACTTGTCAAAGACCATCCGATAACGTTCGACTTGATTTACGAGAAGACGGGATTGCAAGCTTTGCAAAAGTTTTTCCGACAGTATGGCATGTTTTTTGTGCTGTTCTGCGCCATTTATTTTAGCAGCGACTTATTATCCCGCGACCGACAAAATCGGACAGTCTTGCAAGGGTTGCCGTTGTCGTGGTATCGACAGTTGAATTTGAAGACGGCTTCATCTTTTCTCTATACGATTGTTGTGCTCACTATCGTTCTAGTGATTGGCATCATTTTGCTCACTTTGCAATATGGATTTGGCTATTTCGATTTGCATGTACCTACGATTCTCATCCAAAATGATGCATATCCTCGCGAAGAATATGGCGTCATGACCATCGCTGCTTATTTAGGGAAAATAGCATTAGTCATTCCGATACTGGTTTTTCTGTTCATCCGTTTGAATGTCATTTTCAGCTTGTTCTTTAAAAATGAATGGCTTGTTCTTCTCATAAGCAGCTTAGTTGTTTTCAGAAAAGCTTTTCATGACGAGAACGACGAGAGAGTTGTTCGGATTGGATATTAGTTTATTCCCCCAGACATACTTTGACTTTGGAAAGACCGTGACAGGGGATAAGAATTTCTTATTGAACATAGATACTATTACAGTTGCGAAGGGTTTTGCTGTATTACTCACAACGGTTATAGTCATCGAAGGGATTGTTTTCATCATGTCCCGCATCATTAACAAATGTCGCTTTTACCAAAATGGTTAAAAGGACGGGAAGGATAGACGTATGCTCTGGAAGTATTTTCGATTTGAGTTGAAGCTTTTAATTCGCAATAAATTTAACTGGCTTCTCGGCTTGGCATTCATATTGTTTTTCCCGCTCTATTTCCCTCATTACGCGGATAGTGATATGGAAAGTATACAGTCGATTAAAAACGCAGAATCAGGTCATTACATATCAATCTTTAATGTTTTTCCTGAAGAATTGCGTGAAACAACCAAAGGGGAGGAAATCTACAACAACCTAATAGAACAGGCCTCTTTAATTAATAAACAACGCTATTCCCTTTGGAAGCGAGACAATTTTGACGTATATATTGAGAGCGGTTTAAAACTGAATGAATTACGACTCCGTCTATATGAACTCGATAACGAGGGGGTGCATCCCGACTATATTGTGCCAAAAGAGGAAATCCAAAAAGAGGATGCACTACTCCACTACTATAAAAAGCACAAATTGCCTGTCGAGCCAGATCTAATTACGGCGAGTCATTATATGCCTGCCTCTCTTGAATATGTGAATGGCTTAATGTTTATGTTATTTGTTTTATTCATCGGAAGCACAATGCTCACACACGATCACCAAAAACGCACTGTAATGAGCATTTTCCCTATTTCTTTCGTACAAAAAGCAATCGTGAAAACCGGGATTCATCTTGGTCAAATCATGGTTTTTTTAGTTTTTAGGAGTTGCGTTAGGAGGAGTAGCAGCCTCCAGGGAAGCTGCATGGGGTAATTTCAACTCCCCGATGCTTTTATACCAACAAGGGGGGGTTATCGCCATCTCCACGACACGCTACATTCTATACATGCTCATTGCGATGGCTTTGTTCGCCAGTTTGCTTTTGCTTGCATTCATTCTAGTGAATACTTTGACTAAAAACTTGTATGCCAGTGTATTGATGATCGTTCTAATTTTCCTGATTCCTACAGTCCTGAATTTTACCGGATTACACATAGGCCTGTTGCAGCCACTTTCCATCATAGATATCGGACCCATCCTAAATGGAGATGCCGCGTCATTATACGGAAATGATGCGTTAGATTATAAGTTGGCGGCATTTTGGCTGCTCGTTATGAATGCGGGCATACTGGGGGCACTTTTCGTTGGCAATAAAGTAAAGTACAGGCAAAGAAATGCGACTCCTGCATTTGAAGCTGGAAAAGGTGGGGAATGATAAATGCTTAAATTGATGAATGTATCAATCGCCTATAAAGACAAAGTTGTACTTGAGAATCTGAACTTCAGTGCAAATAAAGGCGAAATCATCGGTGTCGCAGCCCCTAACGGCACAGGGAAGACGACGATGTTCAATATCATTGCAAACTTTGTAAAACCGGATTCAGGGAAGGTCATTTTTGATGATCAGTACGAATATCGGAATGAGAAAGAAGAGTTGCTCATCCATAAGCAGCTCGTTATATTTCCCGAACAGAAAGATTTATTCGAGGAGCTATCCGGCGTTGATCACTTAAAACTATACGCGGATATATGGAACGGTTCTTCGAAAAAAGTTCCTGAAATTATTGAGCGGCTGCAGATGGGGCATTACGTGAAGAGAAAGGTGAAGACCTATTCATTAGGGATGCGCCAACGTCTTTGCTTTGCGATGATGATGGCGGCCGATACACCGATCATGCTGATGGATGAAGTGATGAATGGATTGGATATTTCGAACGTTGCGCTCATATCAGATTGTTTGATTGACATGAAAAACAGAACAAGCTCATATTTGTTGCTTCACATTTATTAGAGAATCTCGACTTATATGCGGACCGTGTCATCTTTCTCAAAAACGGCGGCATCGTCCATGAACAAGTATTTGCCGGCGAACTGGAAGCTTACTTGAAAGTGGAAATCAGCCCCTCCAACTATGGGGCACTTGCCAGTTCGGTGAAGTTACCTGCTGGACATTTATATATCGCGGATTACCTACTGTGCATCCCGCTCACAGGCATGGATCGAGTTGAACAAACGGCGTGGTTTGACCGCATGCTTGATTGGAACGAGAAAACAATAAATGTAGGACCATTGGGGACGGTGGAGCATTATGAAAAGTATTATTCGATTAACAAATAACGTGTGCGGCAATTCACGATGGCGGTTGATCGTAACAGTAGGCTTGACGGTTGGGATCTTAGCTGGCTGCAATGAGTTTCCAGAAGTAGCTTCAGAAATAGTTGCACCATATGAAAAGAATTACGAAATTGTTGGCCTCGAGAAGGACGCTTTATTAGACTCCAATAATCACGCCATTTACAGGACCGTTAATAGGGAGAATAAAGGAGTTGAACCTGTAACCATTCCCGTCGTTCCGATAGAGGGCAAAGAGGTTTCGCTGAAGACAGGGCGGTATATCATTACGGGTTATCCGGCCGGCAATATTTTTATTTATGATGAAAACAGGAATCTGCTCTTGACTGAGCTTGTCGGAAGTTATGCCGGGTCAGCAGTTTGACCGTCGATATTGACGCTTCCTATACAGTTAGAGCTGACGGGGGATATGATTCCGTGCAGATAACCCCGATTTCAACTTCTCTTTCAACTGATTTATCGGCTGGATTGTGGAATGTCGGACAAGATATCGAGTCTGGTGATTACGATATCACAATCGAGCACGGATATGCGTATTTGCATGTGTTTGAGGAAGGCAAGGAGCCGATTGTGTATGAACTGATCGGCGGCACGGTTGGAAAGACAGACGGGCATGTGAAGTTGAAGGAGGGGCAGATGCCGGGTGACGAAGACATCGATGCTCAAGTTTACGCCAAGAGGTTCTTGACGACAATCACAATTTAACCAAAAATGATATCGACAAAGAGACGCTCAGAATCCTGGGCGTTCTTTTAGTTATTGCTTATTTTCATGCCGTCAATTTATGTTGATGTTTCCTCACTTAATGAATAGTCATAACCATTTTATATCCAAATTTCCAATCCTTATTTAATCGTCGTTAAAAATCCTTCAATTTGCTCCGCTGTTTTCAAGTAGTGAACGGTCTTCCCTTCATTCGCATATCGCTCCATCCGTTCATGCATCTTCACTTTCCGTCCCTTATAGGTTGTCACGATGAATTTGATGAACGCCCAATCAATTTTCTCTGGACAGCCTTCCGCCAAATCTTCACGTGTTTTCCCGTGATACTGAATACGCCTTTTCATGACGCGATACAAACAAACGCGCAGTGGTAGCTCGATGTAGATGACCGTATCGGCATGAGGTTCTCGGATGTCGATTGTAGATGTATAGTTGCCTTCTATTATCCATCGGTCCCTTTCGACAATTTTCTGCTGGGCTGATGAAAATTCTTCCGCCGGTGCTTCCACCCATCCTGGCCGCCAATAAAGTCGATCCAGATGGGTGACTTCGATTCCCGATATTTCGCCAAGTCTTCGTGCAAATGTCGATTTCCCTGCACCCGCAGAAACACCAATCACCATAACTCTTTTCACTCCATTCCACCTCGCAATTCAGAAATCCACGGATGGCCGGGGACATGAATTTCAAGTGCATGACAAAGCCATTTCTTGTCTTGGACTTTCAAAGAATCCTTAACAACCTTAAAATCCGCATAATCTTTTTCCCGGGTATTCTTGGCTTTGTATAAAAGAACGATTATCGGATTTAGGAATGGAATCCCTGCGTTGGAAATCAAAAACGTCGAAGAGGCTGGATACGTTATTTGAGGCTCTCTTCTAAACACCCATTTACCTTCTTCAAATTCATTAAACAGTACTTCCAAGGCATCTCCACTGTTGAGATTTTTTCCGTGTAATTCGTGTATCGGCAACTCCAAAGTTTCGTGCCCCCAGTTAGTCAACTCACCACTTACTACTTTGTCGAATTTCCAACCTGTTAGATGATTTCTCATACTATGTTGATCCTCACGTGATATGGCAATCTCAATATCTGAATGCTTCCGTGATTGATTCTCAATGAAAAGATCAATTGCCCAACCTCCGGCAATTCCCCATGGTTTTTTATACTCCTCCATCCAATCCGCCACTTTTCGACAAATCTCCACATTCATTCCCCCTTAACACGAAAAAAGGAGTGACCGCGTCACTCCCTAAAGTCTATCTTATCATTTTATCTGAATGTTAATACCATTTCAAACAGATTATAGCTTCCCAATATAATTGAGTCGATCCAAGTCTTGTGAGTCATATGATCCGTCTAATATTGCCTGGACATCCTTTAATGTATCTTGTAGGTTAACTGATTCACCTTTTTGGCCGGTGTAATCTTCCGCCACGTAAAACGGTTGTGTCAAATAGGCCTCTAAACGTTCACCGCGTTTAAAGGTTTGCTGTTCGGATGCAGGCAGATTTTCTTCACCACGTACATAAACAAGCGATCGCAATTCACGATATCGGCGTAGCAACTTTTGCGCCCTTTGTTGTATAAAGAAATGATTTTGATCCATATGTGCGCCTTCTAATACCGAAGAAGTCGAGGATACAGGATTTACAGCAGGAAAACGGTGCCGCGCTGATAAGTCTGCATCAAACTGCCAAAGTGTTTCAAGCGGCCCGTATGGCATCTCCTCATCCATCACTTCCCCAGTCAAATCCAAGAGGAATGTCGTCACCGATTCCATTCCAATTTGCTGTAACCGTCCTTGTAGTTCATAAATTCCCCCAGTGACAACATGGCTTTTATTTGCCGCGAATACTATTTCCTTTTCCGTTCCAAGTGCAGCAATTTTCTCGTACGCCTCATCGATAGATTGAGTCGTGATATCTACATTCCCTAATACATCTTGCAATTCCGGAAAATCTCCCTCTGGCATTAACAAGATTGTAGTATACCCTTCAGACTTCAAACGGAAAAACAATTCACTTAATACTACAAGCTGCCCCATATTTTTCCGCGCGACCAATCCGACCGTGCCCCCTTTTGCCAACGGTGCAAATAAATCCAACGTTTTAATTTTCGTTTCGATCATTTCAATTTTCTCCCCCCGGATTATCAATTCATCCAAACTGCATTCTGCCAAATCCGCCAACGCAACTAGTGTCCGCACTTCTGATTTACCAACTGAAATTTTCCCTGTACACAAATTCGAAACCGTCGCAGGCCGCAGACCTACTGCTTTAGCCGCACTTGTCAAATTGGGTACTCTTCTTCTTAATAAAGCTACATTTAGTCTAAGATTGTCTCTTTCCATTTTCACACCCCCTTACTTTTGATAGTAATTTATATTACTCGTAAACGCAAGAAAAAGTTACTCTTAAGCGTAATTTATTTTTCGACACTGTAAACTCTCTGATTTATCCCTAATAAATTTAATAGTTAATCCGGATAACTTTTAAGAAGTAGGGCATCTTAACTTTGATTCAAATTCACGTGAGAAAGGTGGCGTTTTTATGAAGAAAATGGCGGTAGCGGCATTAGGCATTGGAGCAGCATTTCTGATGCGAAATAAAAATGCCCGAGAAAAGCTGATGAAACAGTTTGAATCGCTCGCAGGACCATTCACCTCAAAAAATGGATCATCTTGATTCATAAAAGTCAACGGACTCACGGAAAACTCGGCATCCATTATGGGTGCCGTTTTTTTATGGAGAAAAGAATGGGCTTTAGGCGGAAAGAATGGACCCTTACGCAAAAGAATGGACCTTGGAACGGAAAGAATGGGCCCTTACGCAAAAGAATGGACCTTGGAACGGAAAGAATGGGCCCTTATGCAAAAGAATGAGCCTTGGAGCGGAAAGAATCAGCCCTTACGCAAAAGAATGGACCTTGGAACGGAAAGAATGAGCCCTTACGCAAAAGAATGGGCCTTTCTAAAATAGACGCCTATCGCTTAAGTAGCTTAGAGTCCTCCAAATCGGGAAAGTATTTTTTAAATAGAATAATAGGAGGTTTCGATGATGAAGAAGAAAATGGCTTTGGCTGCTCTTGGTTTGGGTGCTGCATATTTGATGAGAAACAAGGATGCTCGGGATAAATTGTCGAAGCAATTCGAGACATTTGGATCCACTCCGTTAAGAAGGGATACAGGTTCCCCTTCCGAATAGCCAAGAGATGTCAATTCCGTAATCTTGTACAATGCTGAGTCAATTTTATTTTGCGTACCGACGTATCTCTTTTCCATTTGTCAAAACACTCCCTTTTTCACCTATTTTCCTTACTTTACCCTTTCTTTAATCAGAAAACACATATGTTTAGCTTCTTTTATAACGTGAATAGTATAGGAAACTATGAAAAAAGGAAGTGCTTTCTGTTGAATAAAAAAAAGCCTTTAACTTTAGAGAACCGGAAAGATGCCGAAGGACGTTTCATGGACAACCCTGAAAATTTACGTACTGAAAAGGAAAGCATCTATGATATGCACGAGGACATGCAAACGGTCGACCCGATTCCATTGGAGGATTTGAAAATGGAGGAACGTGAAGAGCAACACCATCATGAAACGAAAAGCAATTCGTCCAGCGAAGAAAAGTACAAATAAAAAGCAATGCCTCACCGAGTGTGAGGCATTGCTTTTAACATCATCGCTCCCTGTCGATATTCCCGGGAAAAGTCGAAAAAAAGCGGATTTTACACCGTAGTTTTTGCCGCATTTCGTTTGGCCATGTTAATACCAAAAGTAATTAATAAGAGAATAAGAGCAACAGTTAGACCTATACTCATCCAAAAGCCCGACTGATTTGAAACGGATGAGAACATCATTGAGGCATACATTCCGACCTTCCACGGAGAAACAGTCCAAAAGGCGCCAATAACACTATCAATCACTTGTAAAACTAACAACACCAATATGGACAATCCTGCTGTCGCTCCCGTTGACAACCATGCGCTTAGTGAAAGAACGACCGTTACTGCGAGAATGATCCACAAGCTATATGTCACTAAGAATGCAAAAACATCCCCCGCCGCCACTGGGTTGAAAAGGATATTAATGTAATACCATGCCGCAAGGAATCCTAACCATACGCTACCTAAAACGATTCCATTGATGACAATCCATTTGCTTAAAAAGTAGCTCACAAAAGACATTGGACGCACATATAAAAGCGTTGCTGTTCCGCTTTTACGTTCACTTGAAATAGAACCCATGAACGCAAGGATGATGATTAAGATTCCAATTAACTGGTATTGACCCATCAATGAAATGAAAATATCCTCCCCCCGAAGTTGCGGCCATGTGAACTCCGTACCTTCCGGCAAATTCCCGACACTTTTCATGATCTCGGGTAGAAAGTGATTCGTGATTGGCTCAAGGATTCCGAAGATGATAAATACGATTGGAATCCAATACAGTTTAAAATTACGTGCGTTCTCACGCCATTCCTTACGTATTAAAACGCCTAATCCTTTCATTCCTCCATCACCACTTTCATGAAGATTTCTTCCAAGCTTGCAGTCTGCAATTCCAATTTACGGATTAAGAAGTTTTCAGAGTTAAGCAATGCAAGAACTTCCGAAATACCGACCTTTTCTTTTGTAGCATCGATAACCAATAGTCTTCTTTCCTTATTGAACGCCCATGAAGAAACTGCGCCGAATCTATCGGCTTCATCATTTGACTCGAACTCAATGAGAATACGAGGATTTGCGTATTTTTCTCTGACGGAATCCAAAGATCCGTTCTCCACAAGAGCGCCTTTTCTTAAAAACAATAGCTGATTTGTCATTTCCTCAGCATCATTCAAAATATGAGTGGAATATAGGATTGTCGTCTCCTGTTGCAATTCCTTCAATAAATTCATCACTTGCCTGCGACCCATCGGATCAAGTGCTGATACGGGTTCATCCAATAAAAGCAATTCCGGTTTATGGACAATTGCCTGCGCCAAACCAAGGCGCTGCTTCATACCCCCGGAAAATGTCCCCGTCCTCTTTTTCATCGCGTCTCCAAGACCGACAAATTCCAGTGTTTTTTTGGCTTCATCCAGTGATTTCCTCGTATCGACGCCGCTCAATCGCGCCGCCATCTCCGTGAACTCAAGTGCCGTCAGCCACGGAAGAATTTTGGATACTGTGGAAGAAAACCGATGGATGCCCGGATATCTGCCTTCGGTTTATTTTGAAATAAAATTTCTCCTTCAGTTGGCGTGACCAGACCTGCAAGCATCGACAATGTCGTCGTCTTCCCTGCCCCATTCGGGCCGATCAAAGCCGTTACTGTCCCCTTTTCAAGCTCGAAAGAAATTGAATCAGCAACTTTATGACTCCCGTACGATTTTGTTAAGGTTTTCACTTGGAGCAACTGTGTCATTCTTGCCGCCTCCCAATGATGAAGTAAAGAATCGAACCTAAAAGATTTCCTAGCAAGATGATGAAAATCCACATGATGAATGGCCCATTCGTCTGCTTACGCCGGATGACATCGATAAGCGCAACCGCCATAAGGATAAGTTGAAGTACAAGAATCGGTAATATAAGATTCCAAGGTATATTTGCTAACTCCGCCATACAAGTCACTACCCTTTCCCTTGTTATATATACAGTATAACACCCTTGTTCTAACCTGTATATAACAAATTTCATTTTATTTTATCTGTTTTACTTCTTCGCATACGAATATCCCTCCAATTAATGTGATAAATATCACAGCAACTCCTCTATATTTTTTTTATGATGAACGTGTACGATTTTCTTAACTGCTATCATTCACATCATTGTATATACAACTAAACACATGATGTGGATTTTTTCTGTTGTCCTGAAAACTTTTCGGTGAAATTAGGGTATATATAGTAAGAGCAACAAATTAGTTGTTTGAAAGGAGTGTGCCGCGTGCAAGATCAAAAATGGATACAGCAAATACGTGCGGGCGACCAAGCTTCCTTCCGGCAATTTTACGATGCGTATGCCGGTGCGGCAATCCGAACAGCCTCCGCCATCACACGCAATCGGGAAGTGGCAAAGGATGCTGTACAGGAAACATTCATCCGCGTCTTTCGACAAATTGAAAGTTATAATCCCGAACTTCCATTTGACCCATGGTTTTATCGCATATTGACGAATGAATGCCTTCGGTTAATGAAAAAAGAGGTTGCCAAGTTGGAGTTAGTTGATATAGGAGACAATCCATCCCTTGCGGAGGAGTCATTCGATCAATTATCGGATCTTTATGACGTGATTCAGTCCTTGGACGACATCCATAGGATTCCCATCATATTAAAGTATGTCAAAGGGTTTTCCGAAAAAGAGATTGCGGAAATCTTAGGGTTGAATCAAAACACTGTCAAGTCGCGATTATTCAAAGGAAGAAAGAAATTACTTGAACAATTGCAGCCTGGTGAAGAGGAGGAAGAATTCCAATGAGCAAATTCGACGAACGTATAAAGAACGACTTGGCTAAGCGGACAGATAAAGACGTTAGTGATATGAAGGATGAGATTTGGAATGGCATCAATCAAGAATTATTTGAACGGAGGAGAACTACGGTGAAACGAAAAAAACGATGGGTCCCTGCAGTTATCATTACGGCAGCCGCCATTATACTTGCATTCACTTTACAAACAGACTCGGGACTTGCACTGATAAAAAATATTAAGGATATGTTCGCACCTGAAAAAGAGATAATCCAAAGTATTGAGGGACAAGACGAGCCGACAAACGTCCATTTGAATGAAGGAAAGGATTCTGAGTACATCATTTATATTGATGAAACGAACTATAAAATGGTCAAAGGGAATGAGTCCGATATCATTACAACCATTGAACCACTTCCTGAAAAGTACCCGGAAGTAAGCATGGAAATCAAACAATATCCCGAGAATAAACCGGATGAGCTCATTAAGCAAATTGAGGCTGAACTGAAGAATGACTTCCCTGAGTTGCGACCTGTCGAATCAGTAACGGAACCTGTCGAAGGCTTCTGGCTACACGGGCTTACTGAATCGAAATGGGACGGTAAAGTTATCGATGTTTACGTTATAAGTAACGGTAAAAACGGAAGCTTTGTTATTACCGAGAAGTATTTCCTTGAAGCCGCTGAGGGACACGGTGCAAGGTTTTGGCATATGTTAAAGAGCTTTGAAATTGTGGAATAAATAGCATGGAGAGGGTGAAGTATATTCACTCTCTTTTTTTGTCGAAGAAATGAAGATTGATGAATTTAGTGCATATTCTATAGCAAAAAGGGGTATAGCTAAAAAGTAGATAGCGAGGAGGTTTGAAAATTGGATACTTTTATAAGAGTTTTCGATACGTTAATTATTCTATCGTATAGTGTCCTAATAGCATTCACCACACCATTCATCATGGGGTATCTAAAGAAAAGGAATTATGATATTTTCATCCAATTGATTCCTATCTTTTCTATCATTTTATTAAGTAGTTTTACAATTTCCATTGCAATTGGGGGGCTTCAGGAGCTGTTGTTCTTCAGAGTGGTATTCTGGATTTCAGTGATTGGCCTAACGGTTCTACTCTTGCTGACAGTTGCGATAAGAAATTTGTGGAAGGAAAAGTATGACGCTATCATAGAATGGATCCTTTCCCTATACTCAAAAAATGACCGAAGCTTCTCACTTAAATAAGTGAGAAGCCTTTTCGTTATGGTGTACAATATTTTTAGACAAATTAATGCCAAGGAGACGGTGGAATGTTAAAAGACCGGATTTATTATCAAGATGCTTATTTGAAGACATTTACAGCTTGGGTTATACATAGAAGTGAAGATGCGAATGGACGCCCATACGTCGTGCTCGATAACACCGCTTTCTACCCGACTGGCGGCGGGCAACCGCATGATACGGGGACGATTAATGGCGTTCGTGTAATCGATGTGGAGGAATTGGACGGTGAAATTCGCCATTTTCTTGAAGAGGATCTCCCTTCCGGCGAGGAGGTAAAGGGCGTTATCGATTGGGAGCGACGCTTCGATCATATGCAACAACATGCGGGCCAGCATATTTTGACTGCCGCGTTTGTTGAATATTTCGGGTTTCAGACAGTCAGTTTCCACCTGGGAAATGGGGTTGTTTCCATCGATTTGGACGTCGAGGACGTTTCGGCAGATCAGTTGGCGGCTGTAGAAAAGCTTGCGAATGGGATCATTTTGGAAAATCGTCCGATTGAAACGAAATGGGATCCTACTGAGGATGAACTCACCCAATTTTCACTGAGGAAACAGCTTGCGGTCACTGATGAAATCAGGCTTGTAATCATACCGGGGTTCGATTACAACGGATGCGGCGGCACGCATCCAAATTCAACTGGACAAGTCGGGCTGATCAAAATATTATCGACTGAAAAGCAAAAACGACAAGTCCGTGTCCATTTTGTATGCGGCGGAAGAGTGTTGCAACAATTGGGTCGCAAACACGAAGAGTTGGCAATTGCTTCAAGATTGCTGAGTGCACCTGAAGATGGGGTTGGCCATGCCATTGAAAAGCTATTGGTGACAAATCAGGTTTTGGAGAAATCCTTGGAAGACACGAAAGTTGCTTTGTTGGAGTTTGAAGCGAGTGAACTGCTTGTTAGTCGAAGTGGAAGGATCGTGGAGCTTCTTTTTCCGCTAAAACAGTGCAGGAACTTCAAAAATTGGCGCGTTTACTTGTTGCCAGCGATGACTCAATCATTGCCCTTCTTGTTGGAGATAATGAAGAGAAGCTACAATTTGTAGCCGCTCGCGGTGCAACTGTCGAGGTTAGTATGAAGGAGGTATCCTCAGCCGTGTTGCCCCTCATCAACGGAAAAGGCGGCGGAAATGATGCATTCGTGCAAGGCGGCGGTGAGCGGATCATGTCGGGAGAAGAGTTTTTAGACAGAATGAGGGAAGTTGTTGGGGAGTGACGTGGGTAGATGGTGACCTGGAGGGGTTATCACCGACTCTCGAGGGTTTATCACCGACTCGCGGCAGTTTATCACCGACTCTCGGCAGTTTATCACCGACTCGGGGGTTTACCACCGTTTACCAGCGGTTTATCACCGCTTAAAGTCACTTTATCACCGGTTGTGAGAACTTTATCACCGCTTAGAAGCACTTTATCACCACTTAGCCGTTTAATGGACACAATTCGACATAAAAAAGCTGCCGTCCTTTCGGATGGCAGCTTTTCATTCAATAATCAATACGCTCTTGCAAACCAGACCGTATGCTTCGCTTCATTTCCACAATTGATGCAAGTTGACTTCTCAGCTGGTGGATTGAATGGAATGTTTCGCGTTGTGAACTTCGTTTCTTCTTTCACGTTGTCCTCACACGCATCATCGCCGCACCAACCAGCAAGAATCCATCCAGGGATTTCTTCTTTTTCCGTAGAATCCGTGATGTGCTTCTTCAACCCTTCAAGATCGTCGATATGCGTATGGGAATGCTCTGCACGGAATGCACGCGCTTTTTCAAGTAGACGTGTTTGCATCGTTTGCAATTCCTGTTCAATACTTGCAACAAGATTTGCCAAATCGACAGCAACTTTTTCACCCTCATCACGTGCCTTCATAAGGGCTTGATTATTCTCTAAATCACGTGGTCCTAATTCAACACGAACAGGTACACCTTTTAACTCCCACTCGTTGAATTTATATCCAGGCGATTGGTCGGAATCGTCAAGACGGACACGGATACCCTTCGCTTTCAATTGAGCAAACACTTCGTCCAATTTTTCCATGATGGCAGGGTTCTTCTTCCAAGGACCAACCGGTATCAACACAACTTGTGTAGGTGCGATACGAGGTGGCAATACGAGACCTTGTTCATCACCGTGCACCATGATGACGGAACCGATTAGACGCGTTGAAGTTCCCCATGAAGTAGTGTGGACGAATTTGACGGTTTTCCTTCGTCAAATACTTGATGTCGAACGCTTCCGCAAATTTTGTGCCCAAGTAGTGGGAAGTTCCTGCTTGTACAGCTTTCCCGTCCTTCATCATCGCCTCGATTGAATACGTGTCAACCGCACCCGCGAAACGTTCTGAAGGTGTTTTTTGGCCGTCGTAAACAGGAATAGCAAGCAATTCTTCAACGACTTCCTTATAAATATTCAACATTTGCATCGTTTCTTCGCGCGCTTCTTCCTCATCAACATGCGCAGTATGCCCTTCTTGCCATAAAAACTCAGATGTGCGGATGAATGGTAATGTCTTCTTCTCCCAACGGAAAACGTTCGCCCATTGGTTAATCAAAACTGGGAGATCACGGTAGCTTTTCACCCAATCTGAATACAAATGACCAATCATTGTTTCGGATGTTGGACGTAGTGCAAGACGCTCTTCCAACTTCTCGCCTGCTGCCTCTGTCACCCATGGAAGCTCTGGAGAAAATCCTTCAATATGATCTTTCTCTTTTTGGAAGAATGACTCAGGAATCAACATCGGGAAATACGCATTACGGTGTCCCGTTTCCTTAAATCGTCTGTCCATTTCAGCTTGGATATGCTCCCAAATTTCGTAGCCGTCTGGTTTAAAAGCGATACATCCCCGGACTGGTGTATAGTCCATTAAATCTGCTTTTTGAATTGTGTCGATGTACCATTTTGAAAAATCGTTTTTCTGATTGCTCATCTAATTTCCCTCCTTGAATAATAAAAAGCGCAAAGCTGTCCCTAAAAATAAGGACGTCTTTGCGCTGGATAGACGTGGTACCACCTTCATTTGGCCTGAAAAAGTAGGCCCTCGAACGTTTGTTAACGAAAACGACTCGGTCATGTTTTCATGACATCTCTGTGGTAGGGTTCAATGAAAAGCGGTGGTATAGCTCTCAGCAGGTTGCTATACTTTCTGTTTCACAATTTCCACTTACTTGGCCACTTCTTAGATTCCATATTGCTTATAATATACCAAATAGCTCATGGATATACAAATGCATTCGGAAACCCACGTTTCATCCAGCTACCTTGGATTAATCTGAATGTCTGCTATAGTATATGTATAACTACTGGATGGAGGAAATTAAGTTATGGAAAATCTACCAAATTGCCCAAAATGTAACTCTGAATATACGTATGAAGACGGTAACCTATTTGTTTGCCCCGAATGTGCGCACGAATGGACGTTGGAATCACAGGAGGCTAATGCTGAAGAGGCTGTTATCAAAGATGCAAACGGCAATGTCCTAAATGACGGCGACACAATCACTGTCATCAAAGATCTCAAAGTAAAAGGCAGCTCAAGTGTCGTCAAACAGGGGACAAAAGTGAAAAACATCAAACTGGTTGAAGGTGATCATGACATTGATTGCAAAATTGACGGTTTTGGTGCAATGAAATTGAAATCAGAGTTTGTGAAAAAAATCTAATTTAGAGACCGCTGAAACTTTGAATCAGCGGTCTTTATTGTTTCAGTAGTACCTCTTCACAAATTCTACACGATGTTCCTTCAATTTACCTTCTATCCCAGAACGAAATACTCTTATGTATCCATTTTCGGGAAGCGCTATTTCTTTGCCATCTTTAAACCTGAATTCATACTTTGGCAAGCCTGCCGAGAGGTCGAACTTTACTATCTCCAGCTCATCCCAAGTGTATGATTGCCGATCCGTCCAAATCGACTCCCTGAATGCAATTGAATCATTCGCAAACAACGTATAGTTCTGAGCGGCGCTTGCAAAAAATGCTACGCTTATGAGCAAAATTGAAATGCTAATGATTTTCGCAACTTTGCTAAGATCCAATATGGATAGGATAAACGCTGATCCGAATAAAAACAGGAAACCAAACCCATATAACAGATATGCCTTGCCTGGTACATAGACGACCCACCCTTGCAATCCGTGCATATTTGAAGCAATAAACGTCGGCATTGGTAGCAATAAGATCGGCGACATGATTAGGATAACAATGGCAATGACCATGAAGATATGCCGCGCCCCATAGTTATACATTCTTTCCCCACCCCCAGTTCCTCTTCATGAAAAGTCCTCAACTATTTACCACTATTAGTTTTAAAGTATTGCAAAAATTCTATCATAGATTACAATTATATGAAAGAATAATTGTAAGGAGGCATGAAATTTTGGGGAGTGTAAAAGAAATTAACTGCATTTATATACCTACAACAAATACGGAAAAAACGGCCCACTGGTATATAAATAATCTTGGGTTGGAATTAACAGCGCCCATTACTGAAAATCAAGCACAACTTCGAATTCCTTCAGGTACCTCTATTTTTCTAATAAAAACTTCCAGGCCAACAACCCTCAACTATTTAGAAATAAGCGGTACAGTGCAAAGCGCACTAACACTTGAAGTGAATGACTTTCATATCCTATATCTCCGAATGAAAGACAATGGAGCGAATGTTTCGGATATTGAGGATAATGGCAGCTGCGGTCTTAATTTTTATGCTTATGATCCGGATGGAAATAAACTTGATATTTGGAGTGGCTGGCCGTCACAGTAACTAGTGAAAGGAAATGGAATATGGACATTCGAACAGAAAGAATAGATGCATTCAAAGTTGTTGGTATGACTTTATCCGTTTTATTGCGTGAGGAGCGAAAGAAGAAGTTGATCACTACCTTGCATGATGACTTCAATAAACGGGTTCATGAAGTAAAAAATCGGGTCAATCCTTCAATAGGTTATGGGATTTTTATCGACCACCCAATTACAATCCAGAAACCGATCCCTTTACATGGATTGCGGGAGTGGAGGTAGATGACGTTACCAACCCACCGGAGGAGATGAAAGGCTTTGCATTTCCTGAACAGCTGTATGTAATAACAACTTATGAAGGACCGAAAGGAGAGGCGGGCAATCTGTATGGTGCACTTTATAACTGGGTAAGAAACTCGGAATATCAGATTGCAGGGGATTATGGAGTGGAAGTATATTCTGACGACATTCAGAAGTTGGACCCTAACCAGATTAGGATGGAGCTTTGCCTTCCAATAGAAAAGAGAGTTCAAGAAAACTAACATTTGTATTCCAAACGAAAGACTTTTTTCATGATCTCCACATAACTAACTTCACAAACCATCCTATGTTCCATAGCCATTGGTTGCATTTCAGAGTAGCCTCCTCTATAATTTTTTCAATAAAGCAATTGGACAGATGTATCCATCCAATTACGGAAGGAGAGGCTAAAAAATGTTAAAAACAACTGTATTCGAACAACTGAAACAAGCCATGAGAGAAAAAGATGTTCTATCCAAAGGTGTACTGACACTTTTAAAGTCCGCACTTGACCTCGCTGAGAAAGAAAAAGGTTCCGCGTTGACTAAAGAAGAGGAAGTCGCTATTGTAAACCGCGAAATCAAACAAACAAATCAAGCATTAGAAGGGGCTGAAAAGGCACAGCGTGAAGATTTGATCGAACAGGAAAAAGCGAAGTTGGTATTGCTAAAATCATTCTTGCCGAAACAATTAAGTGAGGAAGAAGTAACCGCCCTACTCACAGAAGCAGGAGTTACAAAGGGAATGAATATGGGCGACGCCATGAAAATCGCTAAACCATTACTTGCCGGAAAAACTGACGGCGGAACGATGTCAAAGGTAGTAAAAAGCCTTATATAGTATATATAAACAGCCCATCCGGAAAATATAGTGGATGGGCTTTTCTACTTTTAAAAGGCGGTATGACGCGAATACATAATACTTTACTTATCCAAACACCTTGTTATAATGATAGTATAACAGAATGCTTTGAAGGAGGACCAAATGAAAAGAATTTCACTAACTTTTTGTTTACTTATAAGCGCCATTTTACTAGTTACCGGATGCAGTAAAAAAGAAAAGGAGCTGGATTCATTGGGGGCAATTGAAGGGGTATGGAACGGCACCATCAATATTCCGAATCAACCATTGTTAGTATCGCTCACTTTCACAAAGGAGAACGGAACAATCAGCATTCCCTCACAAGGACTGCAAAACTTTCCTTTGGCGGGTGTTACATTAAACGGGTCAGAATTAGTCATTCAAATGACGCTTCCAGGACAACAGATTACGTTTGACGGCAGTGTTGAGAAGAATAAGATATCAGGAACCTTTACCCAACAAGGCCAATCCTTCCCGTTCGAACTGACAAAAGGCAGTTCAGAAGAGACTCCGGATACGGGAGAAGCTGTACAAATCGATTTAAATGAAGGTAAGATGACCGGCGTTCTGGAAGTACCGAAAGGCGATGGACCTTTCCCACTAATGGTCATTATTGCTGGCTCCGGACCTACAGATCATAACGGCAATTCACCTTTAATCCCGGGTAAAAATAATAGCCTGAAGATGCTCGCAGAACAGCTTGCGGATGAGGGCGTTGCGAGTATTCGTTACGACAAACGGGGAGTTGGTGTGAACCAAAGTTTAGTCGGCAATGAAGAGGATCTCCTGTTTGATGACTTTATCAATGACGCAGCTGCGTGGGTTGAATTCGCCAAAAACGACAGTCGTTTTTCAAAGGTCGGTATCATTGGCCATAGTGAAGGTTCACTACTCGGTATGGTAGCCGCAGAAAAAACAGATGCGGATGCATTCATCTCCATCGCCGGAGCCGGAAGATCAATTGATCAAGTCCTTCTGGAGCAGCTTGGACCACAGCTTCCTGTTAACTTACTCAAAGAATCGGATGATATTTTGCAAAAGCTGAAGCAAGGCGAACAGGTGGAAAAATTCAGCGCTGAGCTCCAAAGTCTGTTCCGTCCATCCGTTCAACCCTATATGATATCTTGGTTGAAATACGATCCTGTGAAAGAACTTCAAAAACTTTCATCGCCTGTTCTTATTATTAACGGAACAAGAGACTTTCAAGTTCCGGTCGGTGACGCAGAACGACTTCATGAAGGTAAAAAGGATTCAAGGCTTGCCATTATCAAAAACATGAACCATATTCTGAAAGAGGCACCTGAAGATCAGGAAGGGAACATGGCAACTTATATGGACCCTAATCTTCCTTTGGCTAAAGGTTTAATGGATGAAATCATAGATTTTTTAAAATAAATACAAGTAAAATGCGAGCCTTCCCTGAATGATCGGCGAAAGGCTCGCTTTTATAATGAATGGTACTGTAAAACTTTATTTGTTCTTGTCCTCAAATTCTATTTTGTCCCATCATCAATACAAACCACTACTTAAGTGCTACCTTTACTATCTCTTCTCCAAACTTCACTTCAAAGTACTGATCGGAGTCAGCAATTTTTTTCAAATTTACACTATGAACAAGTACACTATCTTTAATTAAACCCATGAAACGCAAAATAACTTCATTGGTAGCTTCTGTTGCCGAAAGGTGAATCGATATATATTTCTCAACAGGCAAATTGATTTTCTTGCGGGTATCTTGAACCGCCCTTATTAATTCCCTGACTCGGCCTTCTTCTAACAATTCCTCTGTAAGCTGTGTATCCACCAAAACTTTTACATGCTGATCACCTGCCAAATCGAAGCCCTCGGTAATTGCATATTCGATATTGATATGTTCTTTTTGCAATGTTATGTTTTGACCATTTACATCGATTTGCAGCTGACCATTATTAATTAACGATATCTTCTCCTCCTCTCGAGAAATATGTTCCAAATATGATTTAATAGCATTTACCAAATTTCCGAATGTCACGCCTGCTGTTTTGAAATTAAGCTTAAAATGAGTGGATTCATATTGCGACAAATCCTCTGTATAGACAACCTCTTTCACATTCAACTCATCTTTGATTATATTCGTGTAGGCCTGAGAAAGACGTTCCCCTTCCCTACAATAGACAATCATTTTCTGTAATGGCTGCCTAACCTTTATATTATTTGTATTCCGGATACTTCGGCCAAGTTCGACTATCTTCAGGATAGTCCTCATATCATCCTCTAATTCGTTGTTAATCATCGAGTCATCACTCGAAGGATAGTCTTGTAAATGAACACTATTTTGATGTAGCTTCACATAAAGATCCTCTGCAACATAAGGTACAAACGGTGCCAACAACCTGCTAATTGTGCTTAAAGCCTCAAACAGTGTTGAATAAGCAGCTAGCTTATCCTCTGAAAGACCAGCAGCCCAAAAACGATTTCTTGATCTTCGTATATACCAATTACTCAACTCTTCGACTAATGTAGCAATTTCACGTGTCGCGTGGGTGAATTGGTATCGTTCCATATTGACAGTGACGAGCTTCGTCGTACTATGAAGTCGTGAGAGGATCCATTCATCCAATATCGTCCTCTTCCCAACCTGTTCTTTATGATAGACATACCCATCTATATTCGAATATAGCTCAAAAAACTTGTAGATATTATCCAATGTATCAACCAACTTCGATTTTGCATCTTGCACAATCTTTTTAGAGAAGCGTTTTGGATTCCATGGCGAACTATCAACCAAGAAAGCCCATCGCAGTGCATCTGCCCCATATTCTTCAAGAAGCTCCATCGGATCTAAGGCATTTCCTTTACTTTTAGACATTTTCTGCCCATGTTCATCCAGCACATGCCCGAGTGACAAGACATTCTTATAAGGGGCTTTCCCAGTAAATAAGGTTGAAACAGCTAGTAGACTATAGAAAAATCCTCTCGTCTGATCTATTCCTTCAATTACTACATCTGCAGGGAATTGTGATTCGAACTTTTCCTTATCTCCAAAAGGATAATGGTACTGCGCAAATGGCATCGAACCACTATCAAACCAAACGTCAATGACTTCAGGTGTCCTTAGCATGACACCTTTACATTTCGGACAGGTGCACTCCACTTCGTCGATATACGGCTTATGCAATTCGATATTGTTGGAAACCCGTGATTTGGCTATTTTTTGTAGAGCTCCAATATTGCTTGGTGCTTCTTCATGCTCGCAATCAGAACATACCCAAACGTTTAAAGGTGTACCCCAGTAGCGGTTTCTACTAATATTCCAATCAACAAGGTTTTCAAGGAAATTACCGAACCGGCCATCCTTAATATGCTCTGGATACCAAGTTACAGTTTCATTGTTCTCAAGCATTTTCTCCTTTAAAGATGACATATTGATAAACCAACTATCTGTTGCATAGTAAAGCAACGGAGAATCACATCTCCAGCAATGCGGGTAGCTGTGCTCATATTTTTCCTTATGATACAGTTTTCCTTGTTCCGAAAGCATCTTAATGATGTCGATATCACAGTCCTTTACAAACCTTCCCGCAAGCTCTACAACGTCTTCTGTATAACGCCCTTCCTGATCTACAACATTGATAAACGACAATCCATTTTGTTGAACGGTTTTATAATCTTCTTCCCCGTAAGCTGGGGCGACGTGGACAACACCTGTACCACTTTCTTCTGTTACATAATCAGCTACGACAACTTGATGGCCTTTCTCGACAGATACATAATTAAATGGCGGCGCGTAATGTACGCCTTCAAATTCCGCACCTCGATGTTCACTTAACAGAAGCGCATCGTCACCAAGCACTTTTTCAACAAGTGATTTGGCAACAATATAAATTACCCCATTCTTTATAGCACGCACGTATGTTAGTGTGGGGTTCATGGCAAGTGCCACATTTGCAGGCAATGTCCACGGTGTTGTCGTCCAGCCAAGAAAATATTCCTCTGCATCAAGACGCTTAAACTTTACAGTCGCTGATAAGTCCTTAACATTTTTATAGCCTTGTGCCACCTCATGTGAACTTAAAGAAGTTTGACAGCTTGGGCAATACGGGGATACACGATGACCTTTGTACAATCGTCCATCTTTATGAACTTTACTTAAAATGTTCCATACACTTTCAATGTACTCGTTGCTTAACGTCATATAAGGGTCATCCATGTCGACCCAATAGCCTAATTCCTCCGTGAAAGAACGCCATTTCTTCTCATATGTGAATACACTTTCTTTGCATTTGTTGATAAAAGGCTCCACGCCATAGCGTTCGATCTCCTGTTTCCCTGAAATTCCAAGCTGTTTTTCAACTCCTAATTCAACAGGAAGACCATGCGTATCCCAACCCGCTTTTCTTTCGACCTGGAATCCTTGCATCGTTTTGTATCTTGCCACTACATCTTTTATCGTCCGTCCCAAGGCATGACCTACATGGGGCAAACCATTAGCTGTTGGCGGTCCTTCATAAAACACAAATGGCGTCTTCCCCTCTCGGAATGTAACAGATTGACTAAAAATGCTTTCCTTGGACCAATAGTTTCGAATACGTTCCTCACGCTGAACAACTGTTTCTTTCATTCGTTGATTGTTCATTGATATCGCTCCTAACTTTTTTATAAACAGCACACAAAAACCCCGTCCCAAGAAAGGGACGGGGTTAACCGCGATACCACCCTAATTCTATTGATCCGATCAATAGCACTTAGCAACGTACAATCATACGTGTTCCTGTTAACGGTGGACTTCCGATTAGACTTAGTGAACGAATTCAGTCTAACTTCTCAGAGAGGATATTCACGTAACACTTGAACACTGACTTGCACCAAAATGTCAGCTCTCTGTAGATCAAGGGGAAACGCTACTTTTTCTCATCAACGAATTTGTATGCTTTTATTGGAATTGATTGTAACAGAATAAATAAAAATTGTCAAACTTATCTTTGTATTCAATTGTATTAGACAAGTGGGTCTCCTTTTTTGTGGATAGTCAACTTCGCATGAAACCTCTGGCTATTTTGGAATTTGTTTTATTGACGCTCGTAAGGGTCTGTGATATATTTATCTTGAATTCGAGATACTTTAATTCGAGATAAAATACTTTGCTAATAACTATGTAATGAACAACTATATATATTAAGGGCATTTTCCTTTGTATTTATTAATAAGTCATACCACACACTAACAAAAAGGAGTAAAGAATAATGAAAAAACAAACTACCGGCATTCATCACATTACTGCAATTGTAGGACATCCTCAGGAAAATATTGACTTCTACGCGGGCGTGCTTGGCTTACGCCTTGTAAAGCAAACAGTTAACTTTGATGATCCAGGTACGTATCATTTGTATTTTGGTGACGGAGGTGGAAATCCTGGAACAATCATCACATTCTTCCCTTGGGCAAACGCATACCAAGGTCGTATCGGTGACGGTCAAGTCGGTGTAACGGCATACGCCATTCCTGAAGGATCCATAGACTTCTGGGTGAATCGTCTTAGAAAATTCGACATTTCTTTCACAGAAGTGGAACGATTCGGGGAAAAGGTTGTACAATTCGACGATCCACATGGCCTTCACTTGGAATTGGTGGAACGTGCTAAAGGTCCGACGAATGATTGGACATTCGGTGATGTAACACCTGATGTAGCGATTAAAGGATTTGCCGGAGCAACATTGTACTCAAGCCGTCCTGAAGAAACTAAAGCGACTTTACTAAACGTCATGGGGTTGGAGGAAATCGGTACAGAAGGCGATTATACACGCTTTAAAGCAAGCTCCGAAATTGGCAACATCATCGATTTGAAAATGGTCACAGACGCTCGCGGTACAATGGGCGTTGGCACAGTTCACCATATTGCATGGCGTGCTATTGATGACCAAGATCATTTGGAGTGGCAAAAATATGCCCAAGAAAACGGGCAACTTGTGACAGAAGTAAAAGACCGCAATTACTTTAATGCAATTTATTTCCGTGAATCAGGTGAGATTCTATTCGAAATTGCGACAGATCCACCAGGTTTCGCACATGATGAATCAATCGAAACAATGGGCAAAGAATTGAAGCTTCCTGCTCAATACGAACAGTTCCGTGATAGATTGGAGCACTCACTCATTCCGATTGAAGTACGTCCTTTAGATTAACATAACAGTAAACTAAAAAAGGCAATCGAATTGGATTCGATTGCCTCTATTTATGATTTACTGGTTTCCTTTTTTAACCCATTCTGAGACTGTAACTGTACGTTTAGCCTGATGCTTCACAGCACCCTGCACATCCTCAATCATTTTTCCATCTTGGCCGACTGTTACACTTGTCCCGTAAGGATTTCCGCCTGCTCCGAAAATGATCGGGTCAGTATAACCTGGCGTTGCGATAATAGCACCCCAGTGCATCATTGAAGTGTAAAGGGATAGCAATGTAGCTTCCTGTCCACCATGTGGATTTTGTGCAGAAGTCATAGCACTTACTACTTTATTAATCGTCTTTCCACTCGCCCATAAACCGCCTTGGATATCGAGGAATTGCTTCATCTGGGATGGCATATTCCCAAATCGTGTAGGTACGCTGAAGATGATTGCATCTGCCCATTCAAGATCCTCTGATGTTGCAACTGGAACATCCTTTGTAGCGTTAACAGTTGCTTTCCAAGCTTCGTTGCTATCGATTACTGACTGTGGAGCTAACTCCTGTACTTTTACTATTTTAACTTCAGCGCCGGCCTCTTTTGCACCATCCGCTGCCCATTTTGCCAATTGATAGTTCGTACCGCCCATACTATAAAATACTACTGCTAGTTTTACATTTGTCATTTTTTCTGGCTCCTTTGTTTTTCCAAATAGTCTAGATAAAAAACCCATTTTCACACCTGCATCCTTATTATTTTTTCATCAACAGAATTACTTGTGAAAATATTTTTTCAGCACAGTACTGTCTATATAATTACCCAACAGAAAAAGTTTTATTCCACCTATCGGTTTTACATCTTGGAAAGTTAAAGTTGGGAGTCATTCAAAGTCTTCGATTTACCCTTCTCTTCACTGAAATTGTTAAGTATACTTAACTACAAAGAGTGGTTTTGCAAAAGTTGACTGTATTCTGAAGCGGAGGGCAAATCAAAGATGATTACACCTATATTTCGGATTTTTGATGTCGAAAAAGCGCAGGAGTTTTATTTAGATTATTTGGATTTTCAATTGGATTGGCAGCATCAGTTTGGGGACAACATGCCCCTTTACCTTCAAATTTCAAAGAATAAAATTGTTCTGCATCTTTCCGAACATCATGGTGATGCATCTCCCGGTGGTTCAATCCGCATTAAGATACAAAATGTAAAGGACTATCATGACTATCTATCGAAAAAAGGATATCGCTACGCTAACCCCGGTATCGAAAAAACGGCTTGGAATACGATAGAGTTTTATGTTACCGACCCATTTTCAAATAAAATTATATTTTACGAGGAATGTAAGTAAGAAGTTTTCGGAGGTGATTGAATTGGAGAAGAACAATGTAAATATTGTTCACTGGACTTTGTTGGATCATAGGCAATGGAATATATATATGGGGGCGACATCAGGAGGACTTTGTTATCTTGGCCCACACAATGCCCCATTCGATGAACTTGAGGAGTGGGTGAAGAAACGGCTTCCGGATCACCTTCTTGTAAAAGATAAGGCTGCACTTGAACCTTATGCTTTGGAATTAATCGGCTATATAGAGGGAAAACTGAAGGATTTTACGTTGCCACTGGACCTCCATGGAACTTCATTCCAACAATCAGTTTGGAAGGCTCTAATGGAAATTCCCTATGGTGAGACAGTCACTTATTCTGATATAGCGGAAAGCATCCAAAAACCAAAATCAGTCCGCGCGGTAGGTACTGCCATCGGCGCGAATCCAATCCTGATTACCGTTCCATGCCATCGCGTTATCGGAAAGAACGGTAAATTGACAGGGTTTCGAGGCGGTTTAGAAATGAAGAAGCAGTTATTAGACTTGGAAACACAACACAAAATTAGTAAGTAAACAAAGGAGTTCAAATTGATACAAAAACTCGAGGCGAAAAATCATGCACAGCCGTTCAGAGGTCCATTCACAATTACACGTGTCCAACCAGGTGATATTTTAAGGAACAAAACTTCGGATACTGCATTTGGACCGTTAGCTATCATTGATCATGCGGTTATGAAAAAGGGCTTAACGGTTAAAATGCATGAACACGTCAATGATGAAATACTGAGTTATATAAGCACAGGTGTCACGCATCACAAGGATTCAGCTAATTTTGAAGCACCGATTGCACGTGGGCAATTAATGATGATGAATGCAGGGGTAAGCTTTTGGCATGAGGAAAAAGTAAAAGAAGATGAAGTGGAAATGCTTCAAATCTTCGTTCGACCGAATGCAACAAATCTTCCACCCAAAATTCAGTTCCATAACAAACCAACAGACAATCACGATTGGTATGTCATGGTGGGGCCTGAAGGAAGCGATGCACCTCTTTACGTCAGGCAAAACGTCTACATTTTAGACGCACACCCGAAAGCTGGCGAAGAGTTGGAAATCCCAGTATATTTAGGCCTTACACCATTTCTATATGTGATGAATGGCGAAATAACGGTTCAAAATCTTACTGTAGGTAAAAAAGAGGCGGTAACGGATTTAGAAGTTCCGCTTCCACCTATAGTCGCGAATGAAGACACGACACTTGTATTATTCTTTGTCGATATGAATGCAGAAATGTCTATGGATGGGACAATTAGTGGGTTGAAGGAATAATAAAGAAGCATAAATGCTTGGAGAAACGCATAAACGGCTTGGGATGAAGGATAAATTCCTGTAATGACGCATAAATCGAGAAAAAAACGCATAAACAACGCTGAATCACGCATAAACGCCGCGAAATACGCATAAAAATTATTTATGCGTATTTGTACAGATTTATGCGTGATTTGTAGGCTTTTTGGGCGATTCTTATGAAATATGCTCACATTCACCGACATTTTTGATCAACGGTTTTATGCGCAACCCTCCTATATCCATAACCACTTCCAGATCTCTTTCGGTGTAGCGTTCTTCCCGTGCATCAACATTCCAATTTCAAACACTTTCCCTGCCGCTTTCATCATTAGCCAAACCGTCGCGAGGAGGATGACTACGCTAATGCTAATTTCCATCCATGGCCATTCTTCCACTAACGACAAACGCATAATCCAAACGGCTGGCGACGTAAATGGAATAAATGAGCCGACCTTTGCAATGATACCACTTGGATCTCCGAAAATCGGACCGATAAAAACTAACGGAAGAAACGGGAGCATCATAACAATTCCTTGGAAATTACCCGTCGTTGTCATATCTTCCACGGTCGCTCCAATTGCAACGAAAATTGCCGCGAATAATAGATAGCCAGCAATCGCAAATAAAACCAATAGCAGCAATTGCGGGACGAATAAGTACTCAATGATTGGCAATTCGCTCTTCCACACGAAAACTGGTAATCCAATCGCCAGCCAAACAGCAACTTGCGTCATTCCTAACACAAAATAGCCAATAATTTTCCCTTGCATTAACTCTCCCGGTGTTACGGAAAATAAAATGACTTCTGCCACTTTCTCTTTCTTTTCCTGTGAGGCAGAAGTGAAAATCATCATTCCAGTAATCACACTCGAAAGTAATATAATTGCTGCGAACAAACCAGGTATAGCCCGCTTCAGCGAATTATCGCCTCCCTCTACCACCCCCATTTCTCTTCCATTATCCTGCCATTCAGCCTTCTGAACAGAAATCCCCTTCGCAATTACACTTTTCTGATCTTCGGATAAGTCGAGCCGAGCCAATTGAAGTTGACGTAAAGGGCCTTCCAGAACGATTGCTTCATAAAGAAAGCTATCACTTACATCTTTGCTTTTATATACTTGAATGGCCCCTTCATCCAATGCTTTCTCGGTAAAAGGAATATACACAACATTTTCTTCGCGAATCACTTGCTGCCCCATATCTGACTCATTTATGTTAGTTATTTGGACAATCCAATTTAACTGTTCAGATTTCACAAGTCGGTCGATTTCATTTGCAACGCCTAACTCATCAAGAATGAAAACGTCTACCACTTCTTTGGATTCATTTCCATTGAGTAACTGAGGAATGAGCATGAACAACAAAAAAGCAATAGGCGTTAAAAATAATGAAATAACGAAAGACTTATTCGTCATATTTCTTTTAATCTCCCATTTAGCTACCTTAAAACTATTACGCATTAATAGCAGCCCCCTCTTTAACGGTATGTTGGTCCGTTGCTATATCGATAAATATTTCATGCAATGAAATCCGGTCGATGGATAGCTCTTGAATTGATAAAGACTCAGGCAACTGCCTTAGCCAATTTGGTATGATGACGTCTTGCGCCAAATGAATGATTGCCAAACCATCTTTTTGCTCTACCCGGCTTACACGCGGAAGTTGCTTTAATAATGCCAATTCATTCTCTCCACGAATCGTGCATTTAAAGTTTGCATACTCATTTTTCACATCCGTTAGTGTCCCATCAATCACTTTTTGCCCCCGATGAATCATAAATAATCGATCGCATATTTCTTCAACCATATTCATTTGGTGGGAGGATAATAAAATCGCTGTGCCATTTCTAGCAAGTTCCTTAATTTCATTCTTAAAAACTTCCTGACTGACAGGATCCAATCCGGAAAAAGGTTCGTCTAAAATAAGTAATTCCGGCTCATGGATGATAGATCCAATAAACTGTACTTTTTGCGCCATCCCCTTTGATAATTCCTCAACTGAAACTTTCTCTTTACCTTCAAGGCCGAGCTTTTTTAAATAATGAAGTGTACGCTCTTTGGCCTTTTTAACTGGATAGTCTTTCAGCTCCGCCAAATATAAAATCATATCCATTACTTTAACATTCCGATAAAGTCCACGCTCCTCCGGCAAATAGCCGATTTTATTGCGTGGTATTTGTCCTTCTTTGTGATTATGAAACTTTACAACTCCTTCGTCCGGATAAAGGATCCCCATGATACTTCGGATCGTTGTTGACTTCCCAGCACCGTTTGGCCCTAATATTGCCATGATTTCCCCTTTCTCACTTCAAAGGAAATACCTTCGATGATTTTCCTATTCTTGAATGACTTCTCCAAGCCTTCAACTGATAGAACGACTTCCACTTTACTCCCAACTCCTTTTATTTATTTTTTTCAAACGATGATAATAGGTCGCCACTAATGTCATAATGGAAGGAATTGTGATTGCAAACGAAAGGGCAAAAGCCCATGTGCTAATTGTGTGAACAATTCCGTAAGTGAATGTCTTCGTTAGCCACAAAGCAAATGTCACTGCAACACTATAAATGACAATCGTTTGAACGGGAATAGCCGAACGAACAATTTTTTCTTTAGACGACTCCGTATCACTATAAATCGGTGTAGTTCCCTTATTCGCCTTAAAAATATGCATATTGTAGTCTGAACAAACATGCGTCCAACCTGCATAAGCAAACATCTCGAAATACTCATCTTTCTCATCTAACTCCAACTGACGATAATCAATGCTAAAAATGACATCTTCACTTTCGCCTTTTCCAACTCGTACCCCGCAAAGCGGAACCGTTTTAATTGCCAACCCATCAATGCATTACGTCTTAACATTTTCATATCGGCCTTTTCGGAAAAAGCGAGGCCATTTGACGCCACATACTTAGTCTTGCTCATTAAATACTCCCCTCTCGAGCCCTTTTTCTGCCATCTCAATCATCACTTTTCGTCGCGCGATATCCGCTTTTAGTGCTTGTCTTCCTATTTCAGTCAACACATATACCTTCCGTCGCGAATCAGATTCATCTTGTAATACGATGAACTGTTCCTTGAGCAATTTTTTAATGATCGTATATAACGACGCAGGGCCAATTACAAATGACCCTTTAGTCGTTTCCTCCACTAGACTCATTACAGCATACCCGTGCCGTGGTTCCGAAAGTGAAGCCATAATATAAAAAACAGAATCTGTTAACGGCTCAAATGATTCCAACTAAAAAACCTCCTCTATATCACTTTCCGATATATCTAATTATGTTATATCACAAAGTGATATATATTGGCAATGCATATTATTTACTTGTTTAGAATTAATCGAAAAGTTCTTTGGAGGATCTATAAGGCGACACTCATTAATCGAGGGAGAATAATCATTTATAATGACAAAGAAGCATAAATGCTTGGAGAAACGCATAAACGGCTTGAGCTGAAGGATAAATTCCCGTAATGACGCATAAATCGAGAAAAAAATGCATAAACAACGCTGAATCACGCATAAACTCCGCGAAATACGCATAAAAATTATTTATGCGTATTTGTACAGATTTATGCGTCATTCGCCGATTTTATGCGTATTAAATAACAATAACCCCGTTCCAGTAAACTGGAACGGGGTTTATTTTATTACTTCGTTAGTTGCCCATTTTCGAACACTACTTCACCGCCGACAATAGTCGTTTTCACTGCCCCTTTATAGGTTTTGCCAATGTAAGGAGAGTGTTGGTGACGGTAGAATAGATCTTCCTTTTTCAGCTCGAAGCTTTCGTTCAAGTCAATAAGTGTCAAATCAGCATCATAATTAGCTGCGATTGTTCCCTTATTTTCTAAACCGAACAGTTTTGCTGGGTTTGTTGCTGTCAACTCAACGATTTTTTCCAACGGAACATTACGTTTGAAATGCCCTTCAGTAATTAAAATGTTTAAGCTGGACTGTGCTCCTGATATACCGCCCAGCCGTCGAAGATATTGTCTTTAATCACTTTCATGGATGCTGGTGCTGGAGAGTGGTCAGATCCGATTGTAGTGATTTCACCTTCAGCAACTGCTCTCCACAAATCTTCCACTTCGTCTTCGTCTCGTAGAGGTGGCGCACATTTTGCAATTACGCCTTGTTCTTCAATGTCTTTCACTGTCAATGACAAGTAATGTGGGCATGTTTCAACTGTAACGTCAACGCCACGTTGTTGCGCTGCTTTGATCACTTCCACGACTTTTCGGCTACTTGCATGCACGATATGAAGCTTACATCCAGTCAGTTCAGCATACGAGATAATTCTTCTTACAGCTTCAATTTCCGAAATGATTGGTCGTGATTCGACATAATCCCTTGCCGTCACCTTACCAGCTTCAATTTTTTCTTTTGCAAGTTGATCACACATAACTGTACTCTCTGCGTGTACAGCCAAAATGGATCCTAAAGATGCAATCTCTTTCATCCCTTTATAGATCGTTTCATCGTCTACATTGTTGAAATCAGCAATTCCACTTGGTGACATGAAAGCCTTGAATCCAATTACGCCATTTTCATGAAGATCTTTTAAGTCAGCAATATTTTCAGGTACAAGTCCGCCCCAGAAATATGGATTTACGATAGATTTTTCAGCTGCAAGTGAACGCTTGAGCTCCAAGTTTTCTTTATTGATAGTCGGAGGCGTGCTATTTAGTGGCATGTCAAAGAATGACGTTGCCCCGCCAGCTGCCAAGCTTCTGCTTCCTGTTTCAAGTCCTTCCCACTCAGTTCTTCCAGGTTCGTTAAAGTGAACATGAGAGTCGATCATACCAGGGAAGATATGTAGCCCTTCTGCGTTAATTTCACGATTTGCCGTTCCTTCCAATGATTTGCCCGTAGACACTTCCACAATTTTTCCGTCTTTAACTGCAATATCACCTTGAACCGTAGTATCTGCTGTTACAATTGTTCCATTTTTAATAAGTAAATCATAAGTAGTCATAATTGAACTCCTCCAGATGTGAATTTTTCTTTCACCTATCTCGTAAATATTATACCAGACAAATAATGTAAACAATGAGGGATATGCCTGATTCTACAACTGCATTGTTCACTTTGAACAAATCTCTCGATTATCATAAACATGATTTGTTCATTCCTGTCGACCTGTATGTTTTACTAAACTCCCCTTATTATTCATTCCGAATAATTTTGGTATCTCAAGTAATATAAATCCCCAAATTTCCGTTGTTCCAAACCGGAAAATTTGATATTTCCGGTTACCAATACTACGATTGGATTGTTGAATCGTCCAATCGACGGTCAATGAATGAAGGAGGAATCATTATGGCAAGAATAGCTTATGAAGTTAAAGGTGCAACTGCATCGGTCCATATTCAGCTGCGGTAGACGCAGGCGATTTAGTTTACTTATCCGGTCAAACTGCAATGAACTCTGTCGGGGCAAAGGATTTGACGGGTGACATTGCCGGGCAAACGGAGCTCTGCTTTAATCACTTATTCGAGGCACTTGAAGCAGCCAGCCTTACACCTGATGATGTTGTTAAGGCTAATGTTTACTTGACGGATATGAATAATTTTTCCGCAATGAACGAAGTATATGCAACAAAATTTTCTAAACCTTACCCTGCAAGAACATGTGTCGCTGTTGTGGGACTGCCACTTGGGGCAGAGGTTGAAATTGAATTGATTGCTAAAAAATCTAAATAAATTAAATGCACAGACAGAAACCCACTGAGCCTATAGCTTCAGTGGGTTTTTCCGATTATAGAGCACCTAAACTGTGAAGGAATTTGATTAATTCATCCCCATATGGACAAACTTCGAATACGGTATTTTGAAGATGAGGGAGATGAATTTAGTGGATCAAATGAAAATTAATTGCGATTTTTCACCGATGAAGGAAGTACTTAGAGATGACATTCGTCGGCTTATCAGAGCCTTACAAAATAATATAGAAGCCATCTTTGATGAGGAGACCTGTCTCCTTGGTGATTTCGAAAAAATAAAAGGTGATTTTTTATCCATTGAAATGAAAGCCGCCACTTTCTATTTAAACTGCTATCTTTCTCCGTTTACCGATAAATATCCCGAATTGTCGACGAGTGTACAAAACATGTCACGATTGAAACATGGTGGATTAATAGTAATCCAACGGGAAGATCCCCTTGAATCTTTGTTGACGTCCGGCATTTCAGTTGGGGCCGATTTGACGCATACATTGATTGAATCCATTTTCTATCCCGGAAGTCCACTCCATGACGGTGCCGTGTTAGTGAATCAAAACCAAATCGTATCCGCCGCAAATGTCCTTCCTTTATCCGGCAGATTTACAGGGGATAAAAAATTAGGAACAAGGCATCGCGCTGCTTTGGGCTTAACAGAACGCAGTGATGCGCTTGTTCTTGTCGTGTCGGAGGAAACAGGACGGGTGTCATTTGCTTTCAAAGGGGAACTGTATCCGATTACGACATTGGTCGGGTAAAGGGGATAAGTAAACCTACGTAATGAAAATAGCCGATATGATGTAAGTTTTCACATCGTACCGGCTTTTATCTAACATTCAATCCTATAATAATTCCCTTGCTAATAATCGATACACATTCAAACGCTGTTCTTGGGAATGAGGGATGCTGACAATCATCGCTTCATCAAAACCGTATTGCTCCTGCTCTTGTTGGAGTTTCGCTGCAATTTCTTTTGCATCTCCGACTAAATGGACTTTACGATTCTCTTCTATTGTCATACGGTCCATTTCCGTTAATGGATAATCACTTGCCTCTTCAGGCGTTAAAAATGATGTCAGCCTACCTTGCATAAATAGCAAACGCCAAATGTCCTGAGGCTTCGCTTCGAATTCCGCCTCTTCTTTTGTTTCAGCCGTTGTCACCATATAGGAAACATTGATTTCCGGTTTCTCCATAAAAGCGGAAGGTTTAAAGTTCTCTTTATACGCATCTAAGATATACTTCGACATTTGCCCGTTGAAAAACTGTGCGAATGAATAGCCGACACCTCTAATTCCTGCTTGGATAGCACTGTTGCCCGTCGAACCCAATAGCCATGCTTCCGGTAAAACGACATAAGATGGTGTAGCGATTGTCTGATCATATAGTTTATCCGTCGGTACCTCGTCATTGATCAACTGCAATGCTGTATCAAACTTCTCGTACATATTATGCAATAAGGGCTGACGTCCCTCGGACAATGCATAGATGGCGCGCTGATCCCCACCCGGTGCCCGACCGACGCCGAAATCGATCCGACCTGGAGAAAAGGCACTTAACGTTTTGAATACCTCTGCCAATTTCAACGGTGAGTAATGCATCATCATTACTCCGCCGGTCCCGATCCGAATGTTTTTCGTTTTCGCAGCCAAATGAGCCGCCACTACTTCCGGAGCTGAGCTCGCGAAGTCGTTGGTTCCATGGTGTTCCGCCATCCACATGCGATGATAGCCTAACTCATCGCCTAAAACCGCCAACTCTTCCGCATTTTTCAAAGCGTCAGGCGCACTATTCCCTTTTGTGATCGGTGCTTGATCCAATATACTTAGTCTCATATGTATCCGCTCCTTTCTTTTAGTCTAATTGGCCTCATCAGTTATTAACAACAAAACAGCTTACAGCAAACTTCCTTTCAATCTCTCCTATTTAAACTTCTTTCCAGTTATTTAAACCTATGAACGAACATATGATTAGTAAGATAGATGTGAAACAGAAAAATAGGTTACCGATGTAAATCCCATTGGATATGATAATCTTAAGGGGTAGGTGAATTTTCAATGAAAAATGATATTGAAGATTTATTTGAAAGGGAAAAACAAAATGAACCGAAGATGAAAGTGGAAAGAAAAGATGGAGAACCGACCGCTGCGTTCAAAGGGGCTTCCTGGGCAGCGCTGTTAATTGGGGCGTCAGCTTATCTGATTGGATTGTTTAACGCAACCATGGAGTTGAACGAAAAAGGATACTACTTTGCGATATTGATATTCGGACTCTATCTTCCGTATCCTTGCAAAAAGCAGTACGAGATAAACAGGAAGGAATACCAGTCACGAATATTTACTATGGCATTAGCTGGCTTGCACTTCTCATAGCCATTTTATTGATGGGCATCGGCTTGTACAATGCAGGAAGCATCGTTTTAAGTGAAAAAGGATTTTATGGCATGGCGTTTGTTCTAAGTATCTTTGCAGCCATCACTGTTCAGAAAAACATTAGGGATACACAGAAAGTAAGAGGGATGGATTGAGCAGCTTTCGATGTTTTTTTTGCAAAATCCGACTGAGTGTGACCCACTCAGTCGGATTTTGTTTGCCTACTTTTTAAATGATAACCCATTTGTCTTCAAAGCATCTCTAAGCTTCGGTATAGAAGCTGGCCCCATACCGTGAAATTGCAAAATCTCTTTTTCATTAAATGTCGAAAGCTGTTGCAAAGAGGTAATACCGTTATTTTCCAACGCCCGTCTTGCCGGTGCTGATAGTCCTGAAAGAAATCCAGTGTCAGGTTTGCGTTCTTGCTCACATATCGGACAGGTCGGGCAGTCGCTGCTTTTATAGTAGTTATGTCCTTTGCTACAAGTCCTAAGGGTTTTCTTTGAAGTTGTCATTTGTACTAATCCCCTTCACTCAAATTTACCCTCTCTATAATCTCTGTATAATCTTCTCTTCCGAATTTATCACAAACGAACCACGAGCGACAACTTTTTCCCGATGTCCATTTTGTCGGTGAAGATGCGTTCACTCTTCATGTTTGTATTCAGGGGGCAATCGAATCGGAAATCCGGGTAGCTGAGGAAGTTAATAAATTGAATGGCGATAGTATATAAAAAACGACTTCGTCGCCGAAGTCGTTTTTTATCATGCTTCTGTTTCTTGAAGTCTTCCTTTATATTTCTCTTTCGGTTCCAATCTCCCCTGCTGCCATCTAAGATAAATATTATTTGAAACCAACGAGAGGATAATGAAAATGGTACCAACATAGTCATAGGCAGTGACGCTTGCACCTTGAAAAATTTGAATGACCAATGTCGTAACGGGTACGAAGTTAAGGAATAGTAATCCATTTAAAGGCTTGATAACACTGACACCATAATTCCATCCGACCAAGGCAATAACGCCCGGGAAAATCACCATGAATGCAATATGAGGGCTTGTAATGATTATTGCTTCTGCGGTTGGTACAGTGACATAACCAGTCAACGTTACGACGAAAACTACAATTCCAGCAGTCACAGTTCCGAGCAAGCAGCTTAGAGTAGAATAACGTAAGGCTGACCAGCCATCACTACTGAATCTGCTACCACCCATCGTATAAACAACCCACCCAATGACCGCGATAAGAATCAATAAAGACGGGATGATGTCATTTGACGCTGTAAAGAAGGCACCAAAATCACCCTTCGTTACGACTAATGAAGCTCCTACAAACCCAATGAACACACAAAACATCGTAAATGCATGAGGTCGTTGCTTAATGAACAGCCAAGCGATGATGATGGAAATCATAGGCATCAACGATTCCATAATGGAGGCTATCATCGTGCCGGGATTACCCAACAGGTCTTGACCCCAGAAAATGAGCAGATTATAAACCGTAAAGGCCATCGTTCCGAAAAACCAAAGGGACCAACCTTTTCCTTCAAAGCGAAAAGCTTGTTTACCTTCCTTCCATAATAGCCAAACGAGTAAAATGATTGTTACGAAACCATAGCGAAAAAGAGTGAAGTAAAACGGGTCTAAATGATGAAACGCATGGTTCGCAACTGGAAACATCGCACCCCAGGATACTGCAGAAATCAAACATAAAATAGCGGCAACCAATATTCTGTTCTTCAATCTAAGATGTCTCCTTCAATTACCTTCTATATCCTCATTAAAGCACATTCATGATATCTCTCGAAATGAACAATATTGATGTTATCCATCTCAAATGGTGATACCATATAGTAAAGCAAGTTGGGGGGTCATCAAATGGAGTTCAAAGATTTAGAGATTTTTCAAATGGTTGCTATCAAAGGCACAATTACCGATGCTGCAAAAGAATTAAGTTACGTCCAGTCCAACATCACTTCAAGAATAAAAAAACTTGAGGCGGAAATGAATACAGCCCTTTTTAACCGCCATAATCGGGGAATGACGCTAACACCCGAAGGAAAAAAATTACTTGTCTATACCGAGAAAATTCTATCGCTGACAAATGAAATGAAAAAAGTCGTTCAAAGTAAAACTGAACCAGCAGGTAAACTCGAAATCGGAACGGTTGAGACAGTCATTAAATTACCAGTTATTTTATCTTCATATAGTAAGAAATATAAAAACGTCGACTTATCATTACATACAGGTGTAACTGAACAACTTCGAAACGATGTCTTGCATCACCGTTTGGACGGTGCTTTTGTGACCGAAATCGATCAACATCCCGAACTTGTTTCCCATAACGTCTTCGAGGAAGAACTCGTCTTACTATCGGACTGTTCTAATACATCGATAGAACAGCTTTTAGAGGAACCGATTCTTTGCTTCAGCAAGGGCTGTGGCTACCGGGCGAGACTTGCAAAATGGTTTAAAGATCAAAACATAACGCCTCAGAAAGTAATGGAGTTCGGGACGTTAGAAACAATATTAGGAAGCGTTTCAATGGGGCTTGGGATTACTTTTGTTCCAAAATCAGCTGTTGGTCATCTGGAAGAGCGAGGACTTGTCCATTGTCACTATCTACCTGAAAAGTATAGTAAGGTAAATACCATATTCGTCAGACGAAAAGACGCCTATTTAACGTCAACATTAGAGAGGTTTATCGAAACGTTCGAACAGGTTGAAGGCGTAATGCCTTATCCGCTTGCTTACTGACATAGTAAAAGCCTAATTTCTCGATTGCGCATGAGAAATTAGGCTTTGTAACAGTGTTATGCACTAACCTTATCTTTATCTGATCCGAAAAGTTTGTTATCCAAAGAGAATAATTGGCTTCCGCTTATCACTAATACAACTGCCATTGCCAATAAAGCTACATCTAATTCATAGCCTGCTGCTTCAGCACCCACAAATCCTACAGACAATTTTGCGGTAAAAATAGCACCAACCAGCACGATACCAATTAATGCAGAGACGATACGCGTTCCCACGCCTAAGATTAACGCAATTCCTCCAAGCAACTCAATAACAGCAACTACATAACCAAGGAAACCTAAAATACCAATGCTTTCAAACCAACCTGCTACATTTCCAAGACCCATTTGAAACTTTGCAATACCATGTAATAGGAATGTTAGCCCCAACACTACTCGAAGGATCAACAAACTCAACTCATATTTTTTATTCATTTTTTTATTCTCCTCTATCTTTTATTAATTTCATAAGAAACTTGCTAAAACTTTATTTACTTGTTGCTTTCCTTACTACTGGAGCTACCTTGGTAGCCAATAATTCAATACTCTTCACTACTTTTTCAAACGGTAAACCGCCAATATCGACTTGCGCCATGAACCGTTTATGACCAAATAGCTCGTACTGGCGTAGGATCTTCTCCACAATTTGCTCTGGGCTTCCTACGAACAATGCGGTATCAGGTGCCGTTAGTTGCTCAAATTCTGCAATTGACATTCTACCAGAAAACATTCCTCGTTGACTGTGTACAGCCGACCAATAATTTGAATAATACGGATAGAATTCTTCTTTCGCTTGTTGAGTCGTATCCGCAAGATACCCATGGCCTGTAACACCGACTTTGAGATCTTCAAGACGATGCCCAGCTGCTATTCCCGCCTCATGGTAAAGATCCACCAATGGCTTGAATCGTGCAGGGTCTCCCCCTAAGATTGCCAACGCCATCCCAACGCCTAATTTACCGGCACGGACCGCACTACTTGGGGTTCCACCAACACCAACCCATGTTGGCAATTCTTTTTGCAAGGGGCGGGGTGCAATTTCCGCATTCCTCAGTGGCGAACGGAAACGGCCGTCCCATGTCATTCTCTCGTTTTTGTTAAGCTTTAAAAACAATTCGATGTTCTCCGAGAACAAAGCGTCATAATCATTTGTGTCATATCCGAATAATGGAAATGATTCAATAAACGCTCCTCGACCTGCTATTATTTCTGCTCGCCCATCCGATAGCAAATCCAATGTTGCAAAGTCTTCAAACAGACGAACTGGGTCAACCGTACTTAATACGGTAGTCGCACTTGTCAGTTTGATTCGTTTAGTTATTTGGGCTATGGAGGCTAATACTACAGGTGGTGAAGAGACTGCATAGTCTAATCGATGATGTTCGCCCACACCGAAAATATCCAGACCAGCCTCATCAGCCAGTTTTGCTGCCTCCATAATCTCCTTCATTCTCTGCCCAGCGCTAATACTTTTACCTGAAATTGGATCCACCATTATATCTGCAAGTGTAAAGAGTCCGATTTCAATCAATTTATCCACCTCCTATTATCAATTCAATTAACTAATTGTTAGTTGCTTACTTTATGTAAGTTACTATACAATCAATATATAGGATAGTCAAGTAACTATTTTATAAATAATAATTCAATTATTTATTATTCCTCGTTATACTACTAGTAGGGAGCTGATCAAAATTGGAGAAGTCGATATGTCCGAGGTTTGAAAAGGCCATGGGTTTATTAAGCCAAAGGTGGACAGGTTTAATAATTTACCAGCTATTGTCCGGTCCGCAGCGATTTTGTAATATCGAAACATCGATTGGTGTAAGTGGTAGGGTTCTATCGGAGAGGTTAAAGGATCTGGAGAACGAAGGTATTGTGAAACGTGAGGTTTTTCCAGAGACGCCTGTTCGAATCGAATATACGTTAACTGAAAAAGGTAGATCCCTCGCGCCTCTTATGAAAGAAATAGAAACATGGTCACAAAATTGGCTACAAGTGTAGCTCGGTAAGTATTTGATATGCGAATAAAAATGTCCTCAGTTGAACTTATACAACTGAGGACGTTTTTGAGGTCATTACACATTTTCCACAGGGAACCAACCTTTTACGTTCATCATAAGCTCCCAAAGTGGCTCCGGCACTTGTAGAAGTGCTTGATCATTTGGATTAACCGTCGTTTTGATGTCTTTTTCATTACCCTGCTCCACTTTTTCAACCCATTCAGGTTCAACGATGAGCTCTCTGCCTAAAGCAATAAGAGGAATGCCTGTTTGCTCGAGTGCTTGTACTGCTTCGTCCGGTGTATGGATGGAGCCTACTCCGATAATCGGAACTCGATTTCCAACATACTCTGCAATAAGTTCCATTCGTGATTGTTTGCTATCAACTCCACGGCGAGGTTTGGACCAAAAATCAGTGATTCCCATATGAATATAATCTAATTCTGCCTCAACTAACGTATCAAGAAGAGCGAACGTCTCATTCATTGTAATTCCTGGCGTTTCCGGTTCTTCTGGAGTAAGTCTGTAACCTATGATAAAAGGTTGTAAAGCACACTCTGCAATGACTCTTTTCGTTTCTTCTATTACTGCGAGTGGAAAAGTAAGTCTTTCAAGGCTTCCTCCCCAACGATCTGTCCGTGTATTGGAATGAGGCGAGAAGAACTGTTGAAGTATATACCCGGTTGCACCGTGCAATTCGACACCATCAAATCCAGCCTCAATCGCACGGCGAGTTGCTTCCCCAAAATCCTTAATCAATTCAACAACTTCTTCATCACTCAAACTGCGCGGTGTCTTATCGATACTGTAAAAACCACGATCAAGACGAGGTGCCACACTACTTGCACTGACCGTTTCCCCATTCGGAATTAAGTGTGGTACTGCCAACCTTCCCCCATGATAAAGTTGCAATACAGCTTTTGAGCCTTTTTCCTTTATCGAAGAAGCAACACGTCTCAAGCTCGGAATCATCGTATCCCGATCTGCTGCGAACTGTCCTTCGAAACCTTTCCCATTTGCTTGTATGTATGCACAAGCCGTAATGACCATGGCGGGTCCATTCGAACGGGCCGCATAGTAGGTCAGTTCTGCATCAGAGGCGGTATCATCTGGATTTGCTGAAAACGTAGTCATTGGTGCCATGACTATTCGGTTTTTTAATTGAACACCATTTTTGAGAGTAAATGGTTCAAATAATGGTTTGTATATCTCTTTCATCATTGATTTCATTCTCCTTCCTTTAGTGAAAAACACTATCTATCTTTGCAATTCATTATCTGTCGCATGCCAAGTTCCTTTGATATCTCTTTACTGACTGTTAGTACCTTATTCGTCAATCCTCTTAGGAGCGTCTTTTTCATTTTGTCTATGGGCCCAGCTATAGCAACTGCTGCAACTACACGATTTTCATGGAATACCGGTGCGGCAATGCAACGAACCCCAATAAATCGTTCTTCATCATCAATGGCAAACCCTTGTTGTTTTATCACATCCAAGTGGTGTGAAAACATTTCTATATCTACAAATGTATTGTCAGTGGCTTGATGAAATGGAAGCTGTGAAAATGTTTCTTGTTGTTCAGTCGGTATCAAGTTTTCCAATATGACTTTACCAAGTGCACTGATATGGGATGGGGAACGGTTCCCAATCTCGGGATGGTACGGTTCTGTAAAGGGTGGTTTAATCATTTGCTTCATCACCACGTCAGTTCCTTCCAGCACCCCGATATATACTCCTTCAGCTTCATTTACGCCCAATTGGTAAGGTGCCTGCAACTCAGTCCAGTTAATGGAGCTTTCACATCCATTCACTTGAAACTTTTTATCATTCCGTACAAAATAATTGTCATTTTTTATAACATAGTTCATACTTTCCAAGGTACTAAGCAACCGAAAAACCGTTGTTTTATTTAAATCCAAGGCCTTTGAAATTTCCGTCAGTGTCAGAAATTTTCTCTCCTGTAGTATATCTAATATTTGAAGCCCCTTTTTTAATGTCGAAACTTCATATTTACTCATCGGTTTCACCTCGTCCCTGAAGTCAGCTTAAGATACCTTCTATTCAGATACAACTACTCAGCATTTTGTTTCACTATTTGAAACTCGAAATTTATATTATGGATATATGTGTGAAATTAATTCATACCGCGGTTTACGGGATGCCCGATTCGATCTATGGGATGTTGCGGAAATTCTACGGGAAGTCCGACGTGTTCTATGGGAAGTCGAGGCACTTCTATGGGAAGTCCAACGTGTTCTATGGGAAGTCGAGGCACTTCTATGGGAAGTCCAACGTGTTCTATGGGAAGTCGAGGCACTTCTACGGGAAGTCGCAGCACCTCTACGAGAAGTCACTCAAGATAAAGTCTTGTATAATGTAGATAATTAGCCCGGAGACTCTATAAGACATGAATTTACGATGGCTGCAAGGAGCAAACGTATGAAATCAAAACTAACATGGCATCATATGTACCAATCGGAAGCTGCACGGATCATATTTATCGCCCTGTTGACAGCGATTACCGGCGAATTGAAAGTGATTCCGTTTGCGGGCGAAACATTTCGTTTTGCGCTCGGCGGAATTGTATTTTTTTTGCTGATTTTAATTTATCCACCTAAATCAGTTTTACGGACGGGATTTGTCACTTCAGTGGTGGTCGTCTTGTTCCGTATTATCGAGCAACTCTGGCTCGGTGCTGATTTGGCGGAAAGTGTTCAAATGCATTTGCCTGTTTTTTTATTTTATATCTTGTTTGCAATGGGCTGGCATTTTGTAGGTTTGGAGAAGTTTAAATCGCATCCCCTTCAACTTGGTGCACTTGCGTTTTTGTTTGAAATTGTAGGCAATACTGCGGAACACGCAGTACGTAATTGGTGGACGGCACATTACTTGCTCGATCTGAAGGAGTGGTCGATTTTAGTTGGTGTGGCATTGCTCCGCAGCTTCTTTACTGTTGGACTTTATAGTTCCGTCGCTCTGTCGAAAGAAAAGCAACGTGTCCGGGAAATATTAGGAATCGGTTCTGAACTGTATGCAGAAACGTTATATTTGCAGAAATCTATGGATCATATGGAGCGTATTACTGCATCAAGCTATGACTTGTACCGCAAGTTGCAGCAAGAACACCAGCGCCCGTTAGGCATCCAGGCATTGCAAATTGCACAAGAGATCCACGAAGTGAAAAAAGATTCACAACGAATATTAGCAGGACTCTCGCAATTGACGAAACGGGAGGAAATGTCGGTTTTTTCTTTATCCACAGTGATGGAAATGGTGCAATCGGCGAATCATAAATACAGTAAAATGCTTGGCAAGCAGGTGACTTTTCACATTAGACAAACTTCGGACTTCCAGACCGAACAGCAAATCCTGCTACTGGCAATATTAAATAACCTTGTGGCGAATGCCGTGGAAGCAATTGAGCGTACAGGGACTGTCCGCATGATAGTGAGTCAAACAGAGGGACAAGTCTGTTTTCAGATCATAGATGATGGAAAAGGAATTTCAGCCGATCACGAGATGTTAATTTTCGAACCCGGATTCACGACAAAATATGGCGATCATGGTGCACAGGCCACTGGAATTGGTTTGTCCATGTGAAAGCAATTACCGAGTCGCTCGGAGGAAGCGTTGAGGTAATTGCATCGGAAAAGGGAACTCATTTCAAAGTTAAGATCCCCCTTGAAAGGCTACAAAAATGAGGTGTGTGATGTAATGAGGTATTTCATAATTGATGACGATAAGGTATCCCGTTCCATGTTGAAATCTATTATCGTTGAACAGCGGCTGGGAATAGTCGTTGGTGAATCGGATGGTAGTTTGAAAACACTTGAACAGGTGCATACACTATCGCCAAATCTTGTCCTGATTGATTTGCTGATGCCTGAAATGGACGGGATTGAAATGATCCGGCAGTTGAAGGCACAAGGATTTCGGGGGCAATTTGTAATGCTGTCCCAAGTCGTCAACAAAGAGATGGTAGGGGAAGCGTACCAGGCAGGTGTGGAGTTTTTCATCCACAAGCCGATCAACCGCATTGAAGTTGAAAACGTATTGCGACAAACCATCGAAAAGATTCAACTAATGCAGTCCCTTGTAACTATCCGCGATACGCTTTCGTATATTGGCTCTCCTTCCCCGCAAAAAGTTGGCCGCTCCCTTAAGGAAGTAGTGCTCTCAATTTTGCAAGACATGGGTATAGCCGGCGAAAATGGCAGCGCGGATATGTTAAATATAATGGAAGTGTTGACGGAACAGCGAAGCGATGCGGCAATCCCTCCGCTAAAGCAGCTCTACGAAATGGTTGCACGGAAAATGGGTGTTGCGGAATCTGAGCTGCCTAAAGAAGTGAAGGCAATGGAGCAACGCATCCGTCGGTCCATAACCGTTGCAATTGACCATTTGGCATCACTTGGTGCAGTGGACTATACAATCCATGAGTTTGAATATTACGCCCCTCGCTTTTTTGATTTCCAGGAGATTTCAACACGAATGAAACAAATACAAAACGAAGAGACGCCAAACCGGCCAGTAAAAGTTCAAGTGAAAAAGTTTTTACTGATGCTTTACAAAGAAACAATTGAACAGCAAAATAACTTTTTGTAGGTTTACGTAGATTCTTGTAGTTTCCCTTTACAATAAAAAAACACGCTTCAGAAAGCGCTTCCAATCCAGATGTAAAGGGGGACTTACTATGAAAAAGAAATTTAAAATCTCTTTAGCATATCAAATATTGATTGGTCTTGCTCTCGGTATTGCAGTAGGGGCAATCTTCTATGGTAATCCGAATGTCGAGACTTATTTACAGCCACTTGGTACGATGTTTATCAACATGATTAAAATGATTGTTGTGCCAATCATCATTTCTACATTAATCGTCGGTGTAGCGGGCACAGGTGATATGAAACAATTAGGTAAACTTGGCGGTAAAACGCTTATTTACTTTGAAATTGTGACGACTATCGCTATTTTGGTTGGTCTATTTGCTGCAAATATCTTCAAGCCGGGTGTCGGTATCGATATGTCCGTATTGCAAAAAGGAAATATCGATAAATATGTCCAGACGACAACAGAGGTTCAAAACAATGGTTTCATGGATGTTCTTGTTAGTATCGTTCCAAGTAATATCGTAGACGCGATGGCGAATGCGAACATGCTATCAATTATTTTCTTCTCTGTACTGTTCGGTTTAGGCGTTGCAGCTATTGGTGAACGCGGTAAGCCGGTATTGGCATTTTTCCAAGGCGTTGCAGATGCAATGTTCTTCGTTACGAACCTGATCATGAAATTTGCTCCAATCGGGGTGTTCGCACTTATCGGAGTGACTGTTTCAAAGTTTGGCTTAGAATCACTTATTCCAATGGGTAAATTGATGATTTTAGTTTACGCAACAATGGCGTTCTTCATTATATTTGTGTTAGGTGGAATTGCAAAAATGGTTGGGGTTAATATCTTCTCCTTCCTGAAACTATTGAAGGAAGAATTGATTCTTGCCTATTCTACATCCAGTTCAGAAACAGTATTGCCGAAGGTCATGGAAAAAATGGAGAAGTTCGGCGCACCAAAAGATATTGTTTCATTCGTTGTGCCAACTGGCTATTCTTTCAACTTGGACGGTTCGACTTTGTATCAAGCACTTGCTGCCATTTTCATCGCGCAAATGTACGGTATCGATTTAAGCATTATGGATCAAATAATGCTCGTCCTTGTATTAATGATCACTTCCAAAGGGATTGCGGGCGTACCTGGCGTATCATTCGTCGTATTGCTTGCAACACTTGGCACAGTGGGTATTCCAGTTGAGGGATTGGCGTTAATCGTAGGGATTGACCGTTTGCTCGACATGGCACGTACAGTTGTCAATGTCGTAGGAAACTCTTTGTCTACAGTTGTCATTTCAAAATGGGAAGGCCGCTTTGGCGAGGAACCGAAACAGGAAGAAGAAAAACAGCAATTCGTTCCCGCTGAAGAGAAATTGGTATAATAAAAAACACTGTCTGGCATTTGCCGGGCAGTGTTTTTTTACTTTATGTCAGCCGCATCGTGTTAATGCTTTATATCGTTACACCTAAGAACTGCTTTTGTATGTTAATAAAGTAAGCGTCACAGAAAGTCAGTTTTACTGATTTTCTGTGATGCTTACTTCTCCATTGGATTTAATTATCAAATGAACTGTTATTATCTTGCTTATTATTTCTCTGGCTCAATATAAGGAACAATCTCCGCCGTAGCCCCCACGGATGCCCCGCGAATAAAGTCCTCATTAACTAACGCTTTAAAACTTTGTGTTCGACCGGTCAGCATGACTCCCAAAATTTTCACATCTTTAAACTTCTTGTCTTTATTTTCTTTTAAAAACTCTTGAATCACCTCGTTATAACCCTTCGAATCATACACTTCAAGCGAAGCAATAAAGTTATCGTATGCATCCATTGTAGAATTGGATGGACTGAACCCATACACCGGCATTCCAGCTGGACCATTACTCTCGTCCCCTATTTGGGATGCCATATATAACCATACAATGTTCAAGTTTTCCGGGATTTTCCCTTGAATCTCTTGCCATGTATACGGTTGGTCAAAAGAAACCGCCACTTCAGCAACTTGATTCTTCACTTGCGAGATTTCGTTCAGTTTATTTTCCACTACATGATATTGCTGGATGGCTGGATGATAAAATGTGGCCACTTTGTTTTTTGTTTGCTTGTCATACTCGTAGAATTCCTTATCGGACCAGAAAAACCCCGGTATTAATTCATTGTGATCAATATCATTGCGTAGCCAGCCGTAAGAACTTGTCAGGGTGCTCCACTGCACTAAATAGCCGTTAATATTTTTCGAACGGTTCGTCACAATATTGCCCCCAAACATGGAACGATTGCTTGTAACTTGTGAGTCAATTCGAATATTCGGCTCCGCAATTGCATTATGCAGAAAGAGTTGTTTGTGTAGACTAGTAGAACCTTTCGCAGCAAAGTAATTTCCGGTTTTATAAAGAATCGGCAATGAAATCAGTACGACCGCCAACGAGATAATAACTATTTTAAGATATTGCCTTCGTTTTGCTTTTTTCAGTGCGTTTTTCAATGATTGATCCATTATCTTTCCCTCCTGTTTGTGTGCACGGATTGACGGGCACGGTATAACTTCTGTTTAACGCTGGTCGTTTTAATGCATAGAATTTCTGCAATTTCTTCATAGGAGAAATCGTAGTAGTATTTTAGAAAGAAAAGCTCTTTATATCTTTACGGACGTCTTGCAGTAAATAAAGAATCTCATCTTTATTTAACAAAGTGTCCAGTTCATAGTTTTCTTGTGATAACTTTGAATAAATTTCATCGGTTAGTATCGTATTCCGCCTTTCCTTTTTTCGTTTAAAATCAATATGCTCATTCAGCGCCACCCTGAAAAACCACGGGCGGAGATTGCTTTCATCTATAGCATCCAGCAGTGTATACACTTTATAAAAAGTATTTTGTACGATATCTTCCGCATCCTCCTTTTTTGCTCCTTTCGCACGCAATAAACTCTGCACTTCCCCTCCTAAAAGGATAAGATAGGAGGCGAATCTATCCTCTTTCTCACATCATTTTTCCTCCCTCTCTACCTATACAACGAATAAGTGGATGTAAAGGTATACACTTTGTTTTCAACACAAGAAAGGCCATTCGGGAGACGAATAGCCTTTCTTGTATATTTTCATTTGTCGGATTGAATGCTATATACTTCTATCGCATTAATCGTATCATTTCCCGGTACTGTCGTACTGATATAAGCAGTGCTGGAATCATCGCTCCAATAACCGGTCATCGAAATTACGGCATATAAGTCTGCATTTTGCATAAGTATTGTCGGTTTGCTTAGTTGTCCTTCCACAAACTCCGCTACATAGACATTCGTTTTAAATTCTTTCCCTACTTGCACCGGTGTATCGAATATTATTTTACTCTGATCCGGCGATAGTTTATAAAACGGCACCCATATGCCTTCTTTATCCTTCCCACCCGCAACGAGCTGTGTCACATCACCCGTTGATAGATTCAGCGTATAAATACCCGATTTACCTTTGTATACATCATTGAAAATTATTGTCTGCTCATTAAGGAACTGAAAACGATTCATCGAATCTATACCTTCCAAAGACGATAGTTTCCTGACTTCCCCATTATCCAATAAATGATATAGGCCATATCCTTCTTTTAATGAATTTCCTGCAATATAGATTCCTTCTTCGCTTGATTGGAATGAATTAATCGCCATTCCGTTACTATCAAAGATTTCATCGATATCCCAACTGAACTTTTGCTCGGTTTTCAACACAGTCTTTTCCACCCTGAAAACTTCGCTCGTATTGATTACCTGGATTACTGTTGCACCCACAGCGTCTCCAAAGTAGGTACTCCACTCTTCCGACCCGTTGCCAATGAATGTTTTCGTACCGCTTTGAAAATCATGGACATAAAATTTTTCATTTACATACGATATCGCCCGCTCTTCATTCTCCGATATAAGGGTAAACGGTACATCCATCAGTTTTTCCTCGTTTTTACTCTCTACATCATAAAGATACGTCGCATTATGTTGATTGAAATACAACCGCTCTCCTTTAAAGCCCGTGTAATCCGCTTTAATGTCAATCGGAATCATAGCTTCATGCGTGATGAGCAGATGGCTTTCATCCAACGCACTCTCAAGCTTTACATTGTCACTGAGCGTTACTGTCTTTGATGCTGCCTTCCCTGAAATGGAGCAGCCGGCCGTCATCATGGTGCTCAATGTGAGCATTGCTGCTATTCCATGCCATTTTCTTTTCATGTTCATAACCTCCTGTTAGATGCTTACAGATCGATCATAAGAAAATGTTGTTGCCAAGCATGCCTTACATGTTTCCAACATGTTTCTGCCGAGGAAGTTTTATGCTAATTCGGGCATGTCCGTTTCTCTCTTGAAACTGGATCATACCGTGATGACGAGCTATAATATCCGCACAGATGAATAATCCCAAGCCTGAACTGCCTTCCATTTTACTGTGCACGAACGGTTCAAATATATTGTCCGCAATGGCTGGTGGAATCGGCGCACATGGATTGGTCACCGTGATTTTTTCGTCTACAATGATTTCTACAGAGCCCCCCGGCGTTCCGTGCAGAATAGCATTATTGACCACATTCATGAAGAGCTGCCGGATTTCATCCGGATTGCCCTGCATAATATAGGGGCGGCCTTTCAGGTGAATCTTCATATGACGCGGATCTGCCAGCACTAGAAGATCTTCACAGACGGATTGCATGATCGGGCACACATCGATCATTTCATGGCTACTATTAGACATGAGCGATTGGTATTTTGATAACGCAAGTAATTGAGTTACCATTTCATTCAATCGCTCACTTTCATTTCTAATTTTCTTAGAGGCTCTTTGCAGGAATTCAAGGTCATCAAATTCCCTCTCCCCAATGATTTGGGCATAACCCGAAATGGTCGCTAATGGTGTCTTCAGTTCATGTGTAACGTTATGGAGAAAAGCCGTACGTTTTTCTTCTAATAACAAAACCTTTCTTTCTCCTGTTCAATCGTTTGGATATGCTGCTGGATTTGCAATTGCATCTGCTGAAAGTTGTGAGCCAGTTCTCCGATTTCATCCGTTGCCTTGTTTGCAGCAATCGGCTCATAATCGCCTGTCGTCATTCTTTTCGTTGCAGTTGTCACTTCTTTTACTCTTCGAATGAATTGATTGGATAATAGCAACGACATCAAATAAACGCCAACAAACAAAAGTATGGTCATCACGGTGAAAGTCCGGAGCAGGATTTTATTATGTAAGAAAACATCCGTGTAATCCGCTGTAAATCGGACAACCCCATACAGAGTATTATTCAGATAGACTGGATAAGCGAAATAGAGGAGCGTTCCCCCCTCCCGCAGCTGCTGAATGGTATAAGCAGATTGGTTTTGAAAGGCTCGTTTTAATTCCTCGCTGCTACTCTCCCCTACGTTCTCCTGAAATTGTTGCTGCTCCATTAAAAGAGGCCGATTAATCGGCACCGCTTCATACAAAAACTGCCCTTCACGATTGTAAAGAGCTACACTTTGGCCATTTAACTTACTTAATTCATTCGCTAACTTATCACTATGTTCAACTACGAAGTTCCCACTTTCCGGATGCAGCTGCCCAAATTGTTTTATGAATTGCGTCGACGAATATTGCAAGGAGGCGACTGTTTCCTCGAGATTGGTCATTGTATTTTTTTCTAACATCTTCGCCATGGTTTGATTGCTTAAAACGGCTGCAATGAAAAATACAATGAAAAAACCAATGAAAAACTTTTTCCGGATCGTTAGTTTCATTGCTTATTGTCCTCTCATTCTATAACCCACACCGAATACCGTCTCAATTAGGGATGGATTGAGCTTTTTACGAATACGTTGTACATGTACATCCACTGTCCGCAACCCGCCCTCATAATCCATTTCCCATACCGTATCGAGGATTTCCTCCCTTGAAAAAACTCGACTTCGATTTTGGGCGAATAACAATAATAATTCGAACTCCTTCGGCTTCAAAGCAATCAATTCTCCATCTTTGATAACGGAATGAGCACGAGAGTCGATATGGATACTCTCAGTAATATGGAGCAAGCGTGACGGCGTTTGGTTACGCCGTAGCAGCACATTTACACGCGCGAGAACTTCCCGAATATCGAACGGTTTCGTCATATAATCGTCTGCCCCAAGCTCCAGCCCAACCACCTTATCTACAATATCATCACGCGCCGTCAGCATGAGAATTGGGGTAGTCGTCATGGCGGTTATCTTTTTGCACAGCACAAAGCCCGTCGTATCCGGAAGCATGAGATCTAAAATAATGAGATCGATTTCAATCCCCTGAAGAACTTCCAATGCCTTTGCACCTGATGTTGCCCCAATGACCCGGAACCCCGCTTTCCGTAAAGCATACGACAAAATATCATAGATCGATTCTTCGTCTTCTATAATCAAGATTGTCTTTTGTACATGGTCCATTTTCATCTTCTCCTACATCTTAGCTTCCTCTAGTATAGCGTGAAGTTGTTGCTAAGTTGTTGCCTGCAATACTAAAAAAGATAGAGTGAGCCGATATCATTCTGCCCTCTATCCTTTTCACCTACAGTCAATACTCGAAAACTAGTGAACCTACAAGCCTGCCTGTATTAAATTTATACTGCCGTCCTCATCCATTCTTTGCCACTCCCGAACATTAGTAAAATGACGCGCCAATTTATTCGCCGTTATCGTTACACTTTCCGGATAATCAAGAACTTCCAGTAGTTTGATGGCATTTCTGGTTTCAGAAGGCCCAGGATGAATTTTATAATCAAAGATTACTTTGCCATCTACAATCGATTCTCTGAAATGATAATTAGTATATAGTTCGCCAGTTATTTCTGTAAGTTCAATATCATGGGAGGCAATGATTGTCATGCCTTTATTTACTGATAGCCACTCCATTATTGCAGCTGATGCTGAAATTCTTTCAACCGTATTCGTCCCTTTTAGAATCTCATCAATGAATGAGATAATTGGTTTCTGTTCCTCGCTCAGCTTGATAATTCTTTTTAGAGATTTAATTTCCGCGATAAAATAACTGTCCCCGTCTAACACACTGTCTTGAATTGCCATGGATGTGACTATATAACTTTGTTTCATCGTCCATTTACTGGCCAATACAGTGTTAATCGTTTGTGCCAAAATAGCATTAATAGCGACAGCTTTTATATAAGTAGACTTTCCTGAAGCATTAGATCCAGTGAGAAGGACCGTTTTACCGAGGGCTGAGGAATTCGTAACCGGATCTTTCAGAAGGGGATGAGCCAAATTCTTGAATTCAAGCTCTTCAGTATCCACAAAAGTAGGCACCGTATAAAATGACAGATACTTACGGTAATATGCAACCGCAATCGCCGCGTCAAGTTCACCAATTGACTCCCATAATTGCTTATACGTATTTCGATACTTCACAACCGTTTTGACAATTTGGTTGTAGGCAATGAAATCTAGGTAAAAATACAATCCGGACATACTCGAACAAAACATCAAAGTCTCCGCCCGTGTTTCCGCCTATCGACAACACTTTACCCCAAAAAGAAGTTTTTCTTAAACCCTTTCCTTCACCTTTAAAAATGTCCTTATAAATAGCGAATCGAGAATGATGAATGGATGTTAGTCGTTTTCCCGTGCCTATAATAGCCGCCACATATGTAACAGAGTGCAAATCATTATCCAATCGATTTTTATTCCTGTAATACACTACAAGATTTAATGTGAATGAACTGAACAGACCGATTGCCCCATATTTCAAACTAAAGAACATAAGAATGATGACGCAATCGGCAAACAAGCTAAGACGATATACATATATACATGCTTAAGCTTTTCATGATTGAAATTAAAAAAGTAAGAGGAGGTATTTGCATGATTGCGTTTTCCCAAATTCGATAAAATGAGAAGCACCTTTTCTCTTAACTGATCATCATTGGCTAAAAATTGATAAAGCTCTTCTTTCTCATGAACACCCTTAAGTTTCGGGTCAATATCTCGCAATTGGTTAAATAAATACTCGGAACCAACACTTGTCTGTGTGTAATTAAGTTTTCCAAAGACTTCATTCATTGAAAGGTCATCCCACGTCAACTGGTCTACACCAGCATAACTTTCTGCCGACCCTTTCTTATTCTCCCAATATGAAGAAACGGATGATAAATCCTCACCAAAAACATAATACGTCCCACTATCCCACTCTTGTCGCAGCTTTTTTAATTTCTTTTGATTTCTTGTTAAAAAATGATAGGTAATGATAAGAATTGCAGCAATGATAATTACTAAAACCGGACTCATCGTAACAGCACCTTCTTCCTACCTCCTTATACGAACCCATTTTTCATAGGTTTCATTTAAACAAAAAAATCGACCTCCTATTGGATAGTCGATTTTATCGGGGCTACTAATTCTTCGTATTATTCTGTTGCCGTAAAATAGAACTCCCCTAAAACTTGCTTCGCTTGATATTCATCTGAAGAAAGCTCTTTTTTAATGAAAGATTCAACGTCAGATTTCTCTACATCGTACATTACTTCAATTTCTTTCGAGAATAAAGTTTTTTCTTTTTTAAGTAACGCAGAAAGTGGTGTCTGTTGCTTAGGTTGCAGTTCCTCTTTGTTAAGAACTTGTTTTAGTCCTTCAACATAGTATTCAAACGGGCGGCCACCAACAATTTTGACACCTTTGTTTTCCTCATTCATCATAATAATAGTTGGGAAACCTCTTGCGCCCAAGTTTCTTACTAAAGCAAAGTCTTCATTCAATAATTGTTGTCCAATTGGCTGTTCAGCTTCTGTTACGATAGCTTTTCCATCCAGACCAAGTTTACTTACAATCTCAATGAGGACGGATTGATCCGATACGTTTTGATTGAAAGCAAAAAGTTCTTCTCTTGCACGGCGTAAATATTCATTCGCTTTTTCATCGCCATGGTTTTTTTGGATAACTTTAAACACACGTGAAGCCGGATATGAAGATTGTACTGGATTATCAATCATTAAAGAACCATCAATCGGCATTCTTGAGTGTTCCCTACCTCTCTCCAATGACCGGCAACGTCAGCTGGTTTATAAATACCGTTTGCAGGATCAATTGGTCCGTCATGCCATTTTTCCAGCAAACCACCCATAACTGTGTGTAATTCAAAGTAATTTCCGTACTGTTCTATAAAGCGGCCAAATACAGGTTCAATTGCCCAACAATGAGAACAAATAGGATCCGTCACATAATAAAGTCTAATTGTTTTTTCCGGTTGATTAAAATCAATGACTTCCATTTCTTCTTCCCCAGCTACTCCGCAGACACCTGTTTCCATATCACAAACCATATTATTCATGTCTTTCAATTTACTTCTCCTCCATTCAAGTTTTTTTACATTTATTTACCTTATGACTAAATATTAAGCCACAATGAAGAGAACCGACACCAATAGTTTTATCGATTTGTCGTTTATCCAACACTTTGCAGAAAGTGTTTAAAAAGTAGGTGTGGTGATTATGGAATGACTATCCCTACCGTGTATGCGATAATACTAATATAAAACCTACGTTTCATTAAAATGGTAAAGAGGTGTATTGATGAAGCCTGTCATTCTAGCTGAAAAACCATCCCAAGCAAAAGCGTATGCTGATGCTTTTTCTGTGCGAAAGCATGAGGGCTATCTTGAGATCAACCCATGCCCAATCTTCCCGGCAGGTGCGTACATTACATGGGGAGTCGGCCACTTGGTCGAGTTGAAGGAGCCGGATGCTTACAATCCCGCTTGGAAACGTTGGACGCTTGGTAGTCTGCCGATCTTGCCGGAACGTTACGAGTTCCAAGTGGCGAAGGGGAAATTCAAGCAGTTCCAGATTGTGAAGAAGCTGATTCGCGGGACGGATACGGTCATTAATGCTTGTGACGTGGACCGGGAAGGATCGAACATCTTCTACAGCATTTATTATCAAACAGGTGCCGCAACCAGACGATCAAGCGCCTTTGGATTAATTCGCTTGAGATGGATGAAGTGCGGAAGGGATTTGAGAACCTACGGGATAACCGTAAGGACCTGCAGCTGTATGAAGAGGCGAAAGCCCGGCAGATCAGCGACTGGCTTGTCGGGATGAATGCTTCCGCCTTTATACGCTTTTGTTGAAAGCGAAAGGGGTCCAGGAAGTGTTTCCAATCGGACGTGTGCAGACTCCAACAGTTTACTTAATCTATCAACGGCAACGAGAGATTGAGACGTTCGTATCTGAACCATTTTTTGAAGTGGAAGCCACTTTTAAAGCTGAACATGGTACGTATAAAGGAAAGGCAAAAGCGAAGGAGCCGAAACGGGAGCTTATTCAGGAACTTCTTGCAAAACATGGAATACAACCGAATTCACCAGGGACGATTACATCTGTCACACATACAGATAAGCGGACGCCCCCACCACAGCTGCATTCCCTATCGACCCTACAGGCTACGGCGAACCGGCGATGGAAGATGAGCCCGGCAAACGTGCTGAAGACGATGCAAGGTCTATATGAAAAGAAGCTTGTCACCTACCCGAGGACGGACGCTCGCCATATTACACCGAATGAATTTGCCTATTTGAAGGACCAGGTCGGAGACTACCAACAATTAGTCGGGCATCCATTCCCTGTCGCTTCGCTTGCTCCGAAAAAACGATATGTCGACAGTTCGAAGGTGCAGGAACACTATGCAATCATTCCGACGAAGAAGATACCCACGCAAGCGGTAGTTGGTCGGATGTCCGCCATCGAGCGAAATCTTTACGAGGAAGTTGTCCGAACGACACTTGCCATGTTCCATACCGATTACTTATACACGGAGACAAAAGTGACGACGGATGTGAATGGCCTAAGAGTTTTACACGACGGGTAAAACGGAGAGGGATTTAGGATGGAAGGCTTTATTCCAACGGTCTAAGGATGACAAGGACGAGCCTGCCTTGCCGCCACTTCGCATTCAAGAAACAGTGGCATCCGATATCGGAATAAAAGAAGGAAAGACAATGCCGCCTAAGCCTTATACAGAAGGTCAGTTAATTGCAATGATGAAAACATGCGGAAAGCTTGTCGAAGACAAAGAGGAAACGGATATTCTAAAAGAGATTGAGGGACTCGGGACGGAAGCAACCCGAAGTGGGATTATCGAAACGATAAAAAAGCATGGGTATATTAGTGTATCTAAAAATATTGTATCGATTACAGAGAAAGGCCGTGTACTTTGTCAGGCAATTGAGGGAAACCTTCTTGCCAGCCCATCGATGACAGCGAAATGGGAAACCTATTTGCGCAAAATCGGCAACGGCGAAGGAAGCGGACCGCATTTCCTCGATAGTATTTCAAAGTTCATCACAAAACTATTGGATGATGTGCCGAAGCAGTTAGAGGCAAAACCAATTGATGCGTCGAGGGTTCCCCCACGACAGTCCAAATCACGAGGCTCCTATCAAGCAGTGGAAGTGGCTCCATGTCCGACTTGTAAAACTGGAACGATTGTAGCCCGCAAAGAGTTTTACGGATGCAGTAATTATAAGAATGGCTGTAAACAGACTTTCCCGGGTATTTTCCTGAAGAAAAAGCTTACACCTACACAAGTGAAGCTTCTATGTACGAGTGGGAAAACGAATACCATAAAAGGATTTACCGCGAATAATGGCAATAAATTCGATGCATGCCTTTCCTTGGAGGATGGGAAAATAAATTTAGTGTTTACTTAACAAAATCCACTTGAGCCTTTGAGGTACAAGTGGATTTTCTTACTCTTATACAGCTTAGGCACTTAAGAATGAACTCTTTCAATTATACTACTCCAACCGAGAATTTAGGTTTTTCAAACTCTGCACCGTACTCGTCACTGTAAATATGACATGCCACCCAATGATCATTTTTGTACTCATTTAACTCTGGAATCACCTTCGCACATACATCTTTGGCGTATGGGCATCGTGTTCTAAAACGACAGCCACTTGGGGGGTCTATCGGGCTCGGTATATCTCCCTTAATCGTTACTTTTTCACGGGATCTTTCCACCTCTGGATCAGAAGTCGGAATTGAGCTTAATAACGCCTGCGTATAAGGGTGCAGTGGACTATCGTACAGCTCATCACTCGGCGCTACTTCAGCCATGCTGCCTAAGTACATTACTCCTACTCGATCACTTATGTGCTTTACCATTGACAAATCATGTGCAATAAACAAATAGGTAAGTCCGTGTTCGACTTGTAACTTTTTTAATAAGTTTACAACCTGAGCTTGAATGGACACATCCAATGCTGAAATGGGTTCATCCGCTACGATAAATTGAGGATCGACAGCAAGCGCTCTTGCTATGCCGATTCGTTGACGTTGCCCGCCGCTAAATTCATGCGGATATCTATTTCCATGATCACTGTTCAGCCCGACAGTCTCAAGCAACTCATTTACACGATTGGTTCGTTCTTTTTTACTTTTCACTAAGCCATGAATGTCCAATCCCTCGGCAATAATATCTTTAACTGTCATTCTAGGATTTAAAGAAGCATAAGGATCTTGAAAAATCATCTGCATATTTCTATTAAACTTTTTCATTTCCTTTTTCGTTTTCTTCCCATGTACATCTTCATCTAAAAAGTAGATTTCGCCGTCCGTTGCCTCATAAAGCCCCATAATTGTTCTGCCCGCAGTGGATTTTCCACAACCGGATTCCCCAACTAAGCCAAACGTTTCCCCTCTATAAATGTCAAAAGTGATTCCATCCACTGCTTTTAAAATTGTGTTCCTGCCCATAGGAAAATGCTTCTTTAGATTTTTAATTTCCAACAGTTTTTCTCGATTTTTATACATGAGCTTTCTTCCCTCCCACAACCGCCGTTTCCGGGATGTCCACTTTAGGAGCACGTTCATCAAGTAACCAACACGCCGTCTGTTGGGTATCAGACAAATGGGTGTGTTCCGGCATATGTTCTTTGCACACTTTCATTGCATACGGACATCTTGTCACGAAAGGACAGCCTTTTGGAGGATCTGCTAAGTTCGGCGGAGAGCCAGGAATTGCAAGCAGTTCCTCTTTCCTGCTATTTAATTTGGGCATAGACCCTAATAGTCCCCAAGTATACGGATGTTTGGGATTATAGAAGATTTCATCTATATTACCGGTCTCTACAATTTTCCCGCCGTACATTACTGCCACTCGGCTCGCTACACTTGCCACTACGCCCAAATCATGTGTAATTAAAATGATTGCAGTTCCTATTTTTACTTGTAACTCACGCATTAGCTCTAAAATTTGGGCTTGTATGGTCACGTCCAATGCTGTTGTCGGCTCATCTGCAATTAAGACTTTAGGATTGCACGCCAATGCAATTGCGATCATCGCACGTTGACGCATACCCCCAGAGTATTGGTGGGGATACTGTTTAATCCGGGTTTCAGGGTTCGGTATCCCTACAACTTTCAACAATTCAATTCCTCTCAGATGCGCTTCTTTTTTAGTCATTTTTTGATGTTTGATTAAACTTTCTGCGATTTGGTTTCCGACCGTCATCGTTGGATTAAGAGAAGTCATAGGGTCCTGGAAAATCATACTGATTTCTTTTCCACGGATTTTTTGCATTTGTGTTTCCGTTTTTCTAGTTAAATCTTCCCCATTGAACATGATTGAACCGCCGACAAACTTTCCCGGGGGCATTGGCACAATCCGCATAATGGAATGTGCCGTAACACTTTTTCCCGAGCCGGATTCCCCTACAATCGCCAATGTTTCGCCTTCATTCAGTTCAAAAGAAATTCCACGAACGGCCTGGACATCTGCACCGTACGTTTCAAAGGATACCGATAGGTCATTTACGTCTAATATTTTTTTCACGTTCATCTGCCCCCTTATTTACTCTCTTTTGGATCCAGTGCATCTCTTAATCCATCTCCAATGACATTAAATGCAAGAATGGTTAAACAGATAAAAAATGCCGGGAAAAAGAGTTGGTGTGGAGTGTATTGGAATGCCGGCAGTGCGTCTGATGCCATCGTTCCCCAACTCGCGCGAGGCGCAGGTACGCCTAAACCTAAATAACTTAGAAACGCTTCTGTAAATATCGCTGTTGGAATGGTCAACGTCAATGTCACTAAAATTGGCCCAATTGTATTTGGCACTAAATGTCGGAATAACAATCTGGAATTACTCGCTCCGAGAGACTTTGAAGCCAACACATACTCCTCAGATCTCAGTTGCATTACTTGCCCACGCACAATTCTGGCCATACTGATCCATCCGGTAATGGTCATTGCAATAATCATTGTCCATAACCCTGGGGGCATTACGACCATTAGGAGGATTACAACTAAAAGATACGGGACGCCATATAGAATGTCAGCAACACGCATCATATATTCATCCACTTTCCCGCCAAAAAATCCGGAAACAGCTCCCCAAATTACCCCAATAATCAAGTCAATCAATGAAGCCATTAAACCGATGAATAATGAAATCTTGCCCGTACCAAGTGCGTGCAAACACATCCCTACCCAAGTTGTCTGTTCCGAACCAATGCTCCGCGGATGGTGTCTGGTTTGCATTTATTAAATCTGTGTCATCGTAACTTTGCCCAGAAATGGGTCCTCCAATAAAAGCCATAATTGCTAAAAAGATAATGACAGCAACGCCGAAAAGTGCTAATTTATTTTTTTTGAAACGCCTCCAAGCATCTTTCCAGTAAGACGTACTTTCACCGACAATTTGCTCTGCCGCCGCTTGGTCTACTAACAATGTTTCAAAGTCGGATTGTTTTATATTTGCTTGTACCATTAACTTCTCGCCCCCTTACCCGACAGTTTTATCCTTGGATCAACCAATCCATAAATAAAATCGACTATCAAGATCGAAACGAGTAAAAGGACACTATAGAAAACAGTCGTTCCCATAATTACTGTGTAATCCCGATTTGTAATACTGACAACAAACTCATTTCCTAAACCAGGAATCGCAAATATTTTCTCGATAATGAAGCTTCCGGTTAATATGCCGGCAACTAAAGGGCCCATGTAAGAAACTACCGGTAATATGGCATTTCTTAAAGCATGTTTGTAAATAACGACTGCTCCTGATAACCCTTTTGACTTTGCTGTTTTAATAAAATCGGCATTCATAACTTCCAGCATGCTCGAACGCATTAATCGTGCAATGAAAGCAAGAGGCGTCGTTGCCAGAGCGACTGCCGGTAAAATTGTATGTGCGAATGAATCGAACCTGGCAATCGGCAGCAAAGATAATTGGATGGAGAAGATATATTGTAAAATCGTGGCCAATACGAAACTTGGTACAGATATTCCAAGTATCGCTACAACCATCACGGAGTAATCTCCGGATTTATTATGATAAAACGCTGCGATTACACCAAATAAGACCCCGAATGCAAGTGCCAAAAATATTGCTTCCAATCCAAGGACTAAAGAATACGGCAAGCTTCTTTTTATAATATCCGTGACTAGTTGTCCCTCGTATTTAAACGATGGGCCAAAATCAAAGGTAGCGGCATTGATCAAGTAATCAAAGTACTGTTTGTAGATTGGATCATTCAATCCGTATGCGTCCATCATTTGTTGTTCGATTGCAGGAGAAGTCTTCCGTTCAGACGTAAAAGGTCCGCCGGCGCTAGTTTCATTAACGCAAAAGTAATAGTTATAATAAAAAAAAGGGAAACGATAATATACCCAACCCTCTTTAGCAAATATTTAACCAAATGATAACACCCCCGAAGTCTATAAGGTTATGAACTTTATTTCTTTTAAACACAAAAGGGGGGTGAAAGCGAATCACCCCCTATAAATCCTATTAACATTTAAAGTTTGGACCTTATTCAGCGGCGATCCAACCCCACTTATATTGCACAACGCCAAGTGGTGAAACTTCAATGTTCCTAACTTTGTCATTATTTGTCCATACGTTCGTATAGTAGTAAATAGGCGATAATGGAAGTTCTTCCATGAAAATCGCTTCTGCATCACGTAAAATCTTCTCACGAGCCGCTACGTCTGTTTCTGTTCTTGATTTTTTAAGTAATGCTTGGTACTCTTTGTTCTCCCAATTTGTATAGTTGTTTCCGCCAACAGTTTCAAAGATTTCCAAGAAGTTGATAGCATCATTATAGTCGGCAATCCAACCCATTCGGCCAACCTGGAAGTTTCCTGCACCCATTGAGTCAAGGTATACGCCCCACTCTTCGTTATTAAGCTCAACACTTACCCCAAGATTTTTCTTCCACATATCTTGCACAGCTTGAGCGATTGCACCATGGGTTTCACTTGTGTTGTAGGAAAGCTTAACAGTCGGCAACTCGCTCAGGCCAAGTTCTTTTAAGCCTTTCTTCAATAACTTTTTCGCTTCATTTACATCATTATCTCCAAAGTATCCTTTAGCATTTTCCTCAAAGATCGTTGGTGGAACAAGCGCCATTGCCGGTAGCTGTTCAGCTTTTGTAATGTTTTCTACAATGCCTTTACGGTTAATCGCCATTGCAAACGCTTTCCGGATATTCACGTTATTGAACGGCGCTTCCTCAACGTTGAATGCGTAGTAGTATGTGCCGGCTAGTGCTGAAATATTTAATGTGCCTTCTTTTTTATAATGTGAAATTGCAGCAAGCGGGATGAGTCCGTTGGTGAACCCAACCAATCCAACTCACCTTTGTCGTACATTTGTTTCGCAGTATTTTCATCCATGATCATGAACATATTGATTGTTTCCAATGTAACTGTATCTGCATCCCAGTATTCAGGGTTTTTCTTAAGAACAATTTTGTCTTTATGCTTCCAGGAATCCAATAGGAACGGACCGTTTGTAACATAGTTATCCGTTTTTTCTTGTGCCCAATCGCTCTTTCCGTCAACAACTTTAGCGTTAACAGGGAAGAATGTATGGAATGCTGTTAAATCTATGAAATACGCAGTCGGTTGCGCTAACTCTACAACCAATGTGTGATCATCTTTTACGGTAATGCCAATATCGTCCAACGAGCCGCCTTGTTCCTTGGCAGCTTCGGCGCCTTTAATCATATACATTTGATAGGCGTAATCAGTGTCCACGTTGGCAGGGTTCAATACCCATTTCCATGCATATTCAAAGTCGCCAGCCACAACTGGATCACCATTTGACCATTTTGCATCTTTACGAATTTTAAAAGTATACGTCAATCCGTCTTCTGACATCTCATAGCTTTCCGCCATTGCTTCTTCTACTTCACCTTGTTGGTTTACACGCATTAAACCTTCAAAAACTTGGTTTAACACTGCTCCTGAAGTTGTGTCCGTAGCGGAACCTGGATGTAGGGAAGGCGGCTCCTCTCTCACGTTCACGTTTAGTGTTTGGTCAGCGGCCAATTCATCTTTTGACGGTTCTTTTGATGAATCTTTTCCGGCCTTTTTGTCGTCCCCACACGCAGCTAAGACCATACTGAAACTTAATACTAAAACTAATAAAATTGACCATTTTCTCTTTAACATTTCCTATCCCCTTTCAATCCTTTTCTGATATATTGAAATTATCAATATACCCTATAAACTATTATACCTCCGTTTTTCTTATTTTCAATCAGAAGTTTTGAAGATTACGACGGTTCCAAAATATCCGATAAATAACAACAAAATTCGACAAATCTGCTTTCAATAAATCTACCCGACCTCGAATCAAAATTAAAACGGCTTTCCCTTTAACAGGAAAACCGTTTTATTTTATTTATATTTTCTTTGGCCAAAAACTCCATTTCTTTCCTAACAGCACTAAGACCGCAGGAATGAGCAATGGTCTTACGACAAAGGTGTCAATCAGGATACCAAGCGCCATGATAAAGCCAAACAGCTTCAATTCGTATATCGGCATAGTCGCAAGCACAAGGAATGTTGCAGCCAAGATTACACCTGCGGAACTGATGACTCCTCCAGTACGCTCTAATCCTTTTCGAACAGCGTCGTCAAAAGGCATCACCTTCAACTCTTCCCGGATCCTTGCAATCAGCATGATGGAATAATCGACGCCAAGTGCAACTAAAAACACGAAAGCATAGAGTGGAATACGATAGTTGATCCCATCAAGATCAAGAAAAACTTCGAATAAGAAGTATGACAGGCCAAGTGTAGCTACAAATGAGAGCAATATGCTACCAATCATATAAATCGGTGCGATAATCGATCTTGTTTGGAAGCCTAACATGAATGTGATTAGAACTGTCATTAAAATCATGACAATCCAAGTATCCCTACCATTGATATCCCTCACATCCGCATTGATTGCTGTTTCACCCGAAATATACATTTCAGTATCCGATAAATTCGCTTCCTCGAGGATACTCTTACTGTCTTCGCGAAGCTTGAGTAAACCATCGAATGCTTCCGTTCCATATGGATTACCTTTAAATATAATCGAGAACTTCGCAGCTTTACCATCTTCATTTACTGGATTGCCTTGTGTTGTTACATCAGCAATAGCTGGATTCTCTTTTATCTTATCAATAACTGTTTTCATCTCTTCCATGCCTAATTCATGCTTAGAGACAAAAAGCAATGTCCTAGGTGCCAAACTTCCTTCCGAAAAATCAGCCCCTAACCTCTCATATCCAACGCGGGACGAAAGATCTTCCGGGAAAGAAGCGATAAGATCATACGATTCTTTCATGTTCGTCATATTCCATGCACCTAATACAAGAAGCAAAAGAATTGGAATCATGAATTGCAAAGGCTTTTTCGTAACGACATTCGCCACTTTGCCCCAGATTGATTTCTTTTCAACTGTCACATCACCGTATTTCGGGATGACCGGCCAAAATGCCTTTCTTCCGATAACCGCAAACAATGCTGGCAATAAAGTCAGACCTGCAATCAGCATCCCAGCTGCCGCAATTGCAAATACTGGTGCAAAATTACGGTACGGTTCATACAAAGCGAAAAACAACGTTGCGACACCTAATACAATTGTACTCCCACTAAAGAAAATAGGCTCCTTCACATGTTTCATCGTTTCGCGCATAGCGGCATTAGCATCCTCATGAGTCTTCAATTCCTCACGGTAGCGTGAAAAAATAAGCAATGAATAATCCGTGACGACCGCAAATAGCAAGATTGTCATTATCGACAACGCCTGGCTATCTACACCAAACCAACCTTGTGCTGTCGCAAAGCCAACGACTCGATCGACAACTGCATATACAATGCCCGCTCCAAGTAACGGGATGAGTGTCAATAAAGGAGAACGGTAAATGACTAATAGTAATACTAAAATAAGTCCAACCGTTGATAATAACAATACAATATCCGCTTGGCTAAATAGCTCGACCGCATCTGAAGCGATGCCAGCGGTCCGGTCCACGAGAGTTCGATTGTTTCATTGACTTGGGGCCCTACTAACTCCTTAATGGACTTTACTAGGTTATGCAAATCTTTTCCTTCAAGGTCTTTCGGCAAGCCTAAAGGGATAAAGAATGTTTCCCCATTGTCCGATAGAAAAGAAGCGCGTAGATTTGGCTGTAATTTAGATAATGGAATAACTTCCACTTCATCAAATACAGTATCATCTTTCACAGATTCAACTGCTTCGGCAAAACCTACAAGCTCTTCATCGGAAAGTATGCCATCCTTATGGAATACGGCAAAAAGCGGGATGCCACCCTCATTCGGAAAATACTTTTCAAGCTGTTTGGAAGCTACAATGGACGGTGCATCTGTTGGTAAACCGAAGTCTTTATTAGCAATTACATTTTCCTTACTGCCCGGTGCAAGAGCAGAAAGCAGGACCGTTAGCAAAAGCCATATACCGATGGAGAACCACCAAAGCCGCCTTCCTTTTAATTTTCCTTCAGTCATCAGCGTCTTCCTTCTTTCTCAATAAGAAATGTAATCAAAACAAATAATACAAAACTGACAAGTAGGACACTTCCTCCTACTATATAGAAGATAAGCGCAAACGTTTCATTCACATCGAACGGCTTCATGAATTGTAACCACATGCCTGCAGTCAAACCGATTGAACCGATGATTGCTGTCCATCCATGCGCTGCAACCATTTTTTTTGCCCGTACTTTATAGATTCTATAGAACACTCCCCATGCAAATACCGATAGCCATCCAACTAAAAGAATATGCGCATGGATTGGACGAAATGCATACGAGCCTGCCCCTGCCATATGGGATCCTAAAAACGCACCAATAATCCCAAATATTGCTGAAATGCGGATTAAGCGAATACTCCATTTTTCCTGCATGTCTATTCCTCCTGTTTTTATGTTTATCCTTATAGTAAAGAGCCAACATGAACAGAACATGAACGAGACATTACAATTTTGGAAGTACCACTATGAATACAGTGCCTACCCCTTCTTGACTTTCAACCTCCACATTTCCCCTGTGAAGCTTTACAACCTGATGGACGATGGAAAGTCCAAGCCCAGTACCTTCTATTTCCTGTGTCCTTGAATGGTCGACCCTGTAAAATCGGTCGAACAGTCGCTTCAAATGCTCTTCGGGAATTCCAACGCCCGTGTCCCGGATTTTGAATAACACATTTTCTTCATCATCTATAAGATTTATCTCAATCTCTCCGCCCGTTGAAGTGTATTTCAAGGCATTGGAAAGCAGATTCTCCCAAACCTTTTCAAGAAAGGCAGGATCACCTGAAAACTCTATTTCATCCATTTCCATTGCCAAAGAGATTTGCTTTTCCTCCAACAACCATCTATGTCTACGAATAATCTCCATTAATTGACCATCCAAGTTGAATCTTTTCGGGTCCAAAGGAGACTCCAATTGGTCCAATGACGTTAACAACAATAATTGTTTCGTTAATGAAGAAGACGTTCCGTTTCTGACTGAATGACTTTTGCATAGTTGTTTCGCTCTGTCTCCGGTAGCTCACTATCCATCAGTAAGTTTGCATACCCTTTAATATTGAGTAAAGGGGATTGGAAATCATGTGACACATCACTAATGAACTCCTTGCGAATACGGTCATTTTCACTGAGTCTCTCTGTCATGTGCTGAAAGCTTTTAGCAAGCTGACCAATCTCATCTCGACGGCTAATATCAAGAGTACCCGAAAATTTTTCTTCACCGACCTTTTTCGCCGCTATTGTCAGCTTTGTAATTGGCTCAATCAGCTTCTTCGCGACGATCAACATCGATAGAAGACTAACAACTGCCATTACAATAACCATGCCACCCAATAAGATGTGAACTTCTGTGAAAAGCAGTTTAAGATCTGGTCTCATAAAGAGCGCATAGGTTTTATCATTGTATGTAAATGGAACGCCTACAGTGTTCGCCAATTCATCCGAAAAAAAACCAGTCATAAATGTTTCCGCCTTTAAATCACGCATACCATGATAAGGTTTTCCACCTAACACCCTTTCGACTGATGTAGCCCTAAGGTTTTCAACCCGAAATGGAGCGCCATACATTGTTGCATCCCCATCTTCATCGACAACAAAAATCTTATAACCCGCTACCGCTTGTGTCTTGAAATAATTGTCCAGATTGGAGTGTCCGTCGGATTCAATATATTCCACCATTGCGAGAGCGATATTCATATTCTTCGTATCGTTTTGTTCTTTCAATTGTTGATGATAATATGTATTCACTACAAGAAATGCAATGACTGTACTTGTAAGCATGATTCCTGTTGTAAAGGAAAGAAACTTCCCATATAGAGACCTCATGATTCCAAGACCTCAAGCTTATAGCCAACCCCTCGGACTGTAGCTATCTTAATACCCTCAAGCTTGTCTCTTAGACGTTTAATATGAACATTCAACGTCTGCTCATCCCCCTGATAGTCAAAGCCCCAAACCCGTTCGATAAGGAAATTCCGTTCAAAGACCTGATTCGGCTTTGATGCAAGAACTGATAAGAGCTCAAATTCTTTCAAAGGTAGCAAAAGAACTCTTTTCCCGATGGACACTTCATAGCTTTGCCGATTTATTCTCAAAGGACCGACTTGAATTATTACATCTACAGCTTTGTCATATCTCCTTAGAATCGCATTAATTCGAAATAGCAGCTCTTTCGGCTCAAACGGCTTAACGACATAATCTCTGAACCTGCCAAAAAACCTTTTTCCTTGTCCTCTAACTCACCTTTTGCCGTCAGTAATAGGACTGGGATATCCCCTATCTCACGCAATCTTCTTGTCAACTCATACCCATCCATTTTTGGCATCATCACATCGACGACCGCCAAGTCAGGAAACTGCTCATCAATCCTCTCAAGCGCTTCCAAACCATTGGCAGCCTTTATCACTTCATAACCCTCATGGGATAGATGAATAGTTACGAGTTCCAAGATATTTATGTCATCATCTACTACAAGTATTCTCATTATCTTACCTTCCTTTTAGCCGAAGTCCTTAATTCTGCATTTAAAAGTCCCGAAACCATAAGGATGACAGCAGTAAAATAAAACCAAAGAACAAGCAATATGATTCCCGACAACTGGCCATACAATTTTGTATAATCAACATTTGCCACGTAGTTTCCAAAGAATAGGGAAAATAATTGCCAGCCAATTGCTGAAAAAAGTGCTCCGGGTAAAACTTCTTTTACTTTCATTCTACCTGTTGGAACCAATTTGTAAAACAATAGGAAAAACAGAATAAGGAATAGCGTCCCTAATCCCCACTTCACTAACGGCCAAATATAAAGCCAGCCTCTCCACTGTTCTACCGCATCATAGTAGGTAACCAGTTCATGTAACGCCCTTTCCACCAATGGGAGAAACAACGACAAAGAAAGAACTAACATGAATAATAAAGTTACACCTAAGTCTCGGATTAACACTTTCCAAAATGCATAGCGTCTTATATAGCCATTTGCCTGATCAAGAGAACGGGCCAACGACTGTACAGCAACTGAAGAAATCCAGAAAGCTATTATTAGACTCGTATAGAAAACATTTCCTTGCACTTTAAAAATGATCAACCGTACATTCTGCTCAATGATTAGATACGCCTCACTAGGGCAAACGGTTTAATGAAAGTTAAAAACGTCTCTTCATTGACGGGTAAATAACTGAGCAATGAAAACAGGAAAATGAGGAAAGGAAACATCGATAATAGTAAATAATACGCGGTCTGTGCCGCCTGATCAAAAAAGCGTTCCTTTAAAAAACGTAATAGTACTTTTTGAATTACCAACATCCTCACCTCCTTCCCTCAATATACCCTATTCTTAATTAAGAAATGGAATGCGGAAAAATTTTATTTTGAAAAGAGGGAGGGGATTTTGGAGGTAGGTTGGGCGCGGGGGACGGTTCTTGAGCGTGGGAGCAGACGTGTTGGGCGCAGGATGGGATTCTTGAGCGTGGGAGCAGACATGTTGAGCGCAGGACGGGATTCTTGAGCGTGGGAGCAGACGTGTTGAGCGCAGGACGGGATTCTTGAGCGTGGGAGCAGACGTGTTGAGCGCAGAGAGGAGATTCTTGAGCGTAGAAGAAGTATCTCGACAGATCTCTATATTTATTTTTTTAAACACAAAAAAACCACCCCCACAGGGATGGTCTTTGCCCGGCGACGTCCTACTCTCACAGGGGGAAGCCCCTACTACCATCGGCGCTGAAGAGCTTAACTTCCGTGTTCGGGATGGGAACGGGTGTGACCTCTTCGCCTTCGTCACCAGACTATGTAAGAACGATTTTGTTCGTTCAAAACTGGATAAAAGAGACATTGTTGCTACTTCAAGTTCAACCATACTTCATAACTTTAAGGTTAAGTCCTCGATCGATTAGTATCCGTCAGCTGCACGTGTCGCCACGCTTCCACCCGGACCTATCCACCTCATCATCTTTGAGGATCTTACTTACAAATGTAATGGGAAATCTCATCTTGAGGGGGGCTTCATGCTTAGATGCTTTCAGCATTTATCCCGTCCACACATAGCTACCCAGCGATGCCTTTGGCAAGACAACTGGTACACCAGCGGTGTGTCCATCCCGGTCCTCTCGTACTAAGGACAGCTCCTCTCAAATTTCCTGCGCCCGCGACGGATAGGGACCGAACTGTCTCACGACGTTCTGAACCCAGCTCGCGTACCGCTTTAATGGCGAACAGCCCAACCCTTGGGACCGACTACAGCCCCAGGATGCGATGAGCCGACATCGAGGTGCCAAACCTCCCCGTCGATGTGGACTCTTGGGGGAGATAAGCCTGTTATCCCGGGGTAGCTTTTATCCGTTGAGCGATGGCCCTTCCATGCGGAACCACCGGATCACTAAGCCCGTCTTTCGACCCTGCTCGACTTGTAGGTCTCGCAGTCAAGCTCCCTTATGCCTTTGCACTCTACGAATGATGTCCAACCATTCTGAGGGAACCTTTGGGCGCCTCCGTTACACTTTAGGAGGCGACCGCCCCAGTCAAACTGCCCACCTGACACTGTCTCCTGCCGGATCACGGGCAAGGGTTAGAAGTCCAATACAGCCAGGGTAGTATCCCACCATTGCCTCCTCCGAAGCTGGCGCTCCGGATTCCAAGGCTCCTACCTATCCTGTACAGGCTGCACCGGAATTCAATATCAGGCTACAGTAAAGCTCCACGGGGTCTTTCCGTCCTGTCGCGGGTAATGCGCATCTTCACGCATATTATAATTTCACCGAGTCTCTCGTTGAGACAGTGCCCAGATCGTTACGCCTTTCGTGCGGGTCGGAACTTACCCGACAAGGAATTTCGCTACCTTAGGACCGTTATAGTTACGGCCGCCGTTTACTGGGGCTTCAATTCAAAGCTTCGCTTGCGCTGACCTCTCCTCTTAACCTTCCAGCACCGGGCAGGCGTCAGCCCCTATACGTCACCTTACGGTTTTGCAGAGACCTGTGTTTTTGCTAAACAGTCGCCTGGGCCTATTCACTGCGGCTCTCTCGGGCTTTAACACCCTACCAGAGCACCCCTTCTCCCGAAGTTACGGGGTCATTTTGCCGAGTTCCTTAACGAGAGTTCTCTCGATCACCTTAGGATTCTCTCCTCGCCTACCTGTGTCGGTTTGCGGTACGGGCACCTCCCGCCTCGCTAGAGGCTTTTCTTGGCAGTGTGAAATCAGGGACTCCGGGGATAATTCCCCTCGCTATCACAGCTCAATGTTATAGGAACGGGATTTGCCTCGTTCCACACCTCACTGCTTAGACGCGCATGACCAACAGCGCGCTCACCCTATCCTTCTGCGTCCCCCATTGCTGATAACGGCGGGGAGGTGGTACAGGAATATCAACCTGTTATCCATCGTCTACGCCTTTCGGCCTCGACTTAGGTCCCGACTAACCCTGAGCGGACGAGCCTTCCTCAGGAAACCTTAGGCATTCGGTGGAAGGGATTCTCACCCTTCTTTCGCTACTCATACCGGCATTCTCACTTCCAAGCGCTCCACCAGTCCTTACGGTCTAGCTTCAACGCCCTTGGAACGCTCTCCTACCACTGACATCAAAGATGTCAATCCGCAGTTTCGGTGATCCGTTTAGCCCCGGTACATTTTCGGCGCAGCGCCACTCGACCAGTGAGCTATTACGCAC
>NZ_CP125968.1:372500-445000 GCF_030067815.1 Sporosarcina thermotolerans
TTCCAATGACCCTCCACGGTTGAGCCGTGGGCTTTCACATCAGACTTAAAGGACCGTCTGCGCGCGCTTTACGCCCAATAATTCCGGACAACGCTTGCCACCTACGTATTACCGCGGCTGCTGGCACGTAGTTAGCCGTGGCTTTCTAACCAGGTACCGTCAAGGTACGGCAGTTACTCCCGTACTTATTCTTCCCTCGCAACAGAGCTTTACGATCCGAAAACCTTCTTCGCTCACGCGGCGTTGCTCCATCAGACTTTCGTCCATTGTGGAAGATTCCCTACTGCTGCCTCCCGTAGGAGTCTGGGCCGTGTCTCAGTCCCAGTGTGGCCGATCACCCTCTCAGGTCGGCTACGCATCGTCGCCTTGGTAGGCCATTACCCCACCAACAAGCTAATGCGCCGCGGGCCCATCCTGCAGTGACAGCCGAAACCGTCTTTCAGAGTTCTTCCATGCGGAAGAACCGATTATTCGGTATTAGCCCCGGTTTCCCGGAGTTATCCCCATCTGCAGGGCAGGTTGCCCACGTGTTACTCACCCGTCCGCCGCTAATATCAGGGAGCAAGCTCCCATCAATTCGCTCGACTTGCATGTATTAGGCACGCCGCCAGCGTTCGTCCTGAGCCAGGATCAAACTCTCCATAAAAGAGAAATTCGAATAGCTCGAGTTTCTTGCTGGCATCATTTAAGATGTCAATTTCGAATCCGAAGATTCGTTTTGTTCTTTTCACCGACAGGGTCGGCTCCAGAACTTTATTTGTTGACGTTTTGCTGTTCAGTTTTCAAGGTTCATAAGTGGAGCCTAGCGGGGATCGAACCGCTGACCTCCTGCGTGCAAGGCAGGCGCTCTCCCAGCTGAGCTAAGGCCCCATAAGAAGTGGTCGGGAAGACAGGATTCGAACCTGCGACCCCTTGGTCCCAAACCAAGTGCTCTACCAAGCTGAGCTACTTCCCGATTAAAATATAAAAATGGCGCGCCCGGCAGAAGTCGAATCCACAACCTTCTGATCCGTAGTCAGACGCTCTATCCAATTGAGCTACGGGCACATCTTATAATAAAATTGGTGCCGAGAACCGGAATCGAACCGGTACGGTAGTCACCTACCGCAGGATTTTAAGTCCTGTGCGTCTGCCAGTTCCGCCACCCCGGCTTAAGAAAGTGGAGCGGAAGACGGGATTCGAACCCGCGACCCCGACCTTGGCAAGGTCGTATTCTACCACTGAACTACTTCCGCATGAAAAGTGCGGGTGAAGGGAGTCGAACCCCCACGCCTTACGGCATAGATCCTAAGTCTAGCGTGTCTGCCAGTTCCACCACACCCGCGTATTCATATCAAGACAAAAGTCAAGAAAAATGGTGAGCCATGCAGGATTCGAACCTGCGACCCTCTGATTAAAAGTCAGATGCTCTACCAACTGAGCTAATGGCTCTAAAAAGTGGTGCCGGCGAAAGGACTTGAACCCTCAACCTACTGATTACAAGTCAGTTGCTCTACCAGTTGAGCTACACCGGCACATAATACATAAATTAAAGTAATATGGTGGAGGATGACGGGTTCGAACCGCCGACCCCCTGCTTGTAAGGCAGGTGCTCTCCCAGCTGAGCTAATCCTCCATTTTATATAAATTATTATCATTTTATAAAGAAATGATATGCCCGGCGACGTCCTACTCTCACAGGGGGAAGCCCCCTACTACCATCGGCGCTGAAGAGCTTAACTTCCGTGTTCGGGATGGGAACGGGTGTGACCTCTTCGCCTTCGTCACCAGACTTTTAATATTCTTTTTGAAAGAACATTAATTATTATATCAACTTCTCAATAATATGCAAGTACTTTTTTCAATAAAAAAAATTTTTTTGAACGATGCTTGTTCGTTCAAAACCGGATAAAAGAGACATTGTTGCTACTTCAAGTTCAACCATACTTTATAACTTAAGGTTAAGTCCTCGATCGATTAGTATCCGTCAGCTGCACGTGTCGCCACGCTTCCACCCGGACCTATCCACCTCATCATCTTTGAGGATCTTACTTACAAATGTAATGGGAAATCTCATCTTGAGGGGGGCTTCATGCTTAGATGCTTTCAGCATTTATCCCGTCCACACATAGCTACCCAGCGATGCCTTTGGCAAGACAACTGGTACACCAGCGGTGTGTCCATCCCGGTCCTCTCGTACTAAGGACAGCTCCTCTCAAATTTCCTGCGCCCGCGACGGATAGGGACCGAACTGTCTCACGACGTTCTGAACCCAGCTCGCGTACCGCTTTAATGGGCGAACAGCCCAACCCTTGGGACCGACTACAGCCCCAGGATGCGATGAGCCGACATCGAGGTGCCAAACCTCCCCGTCGATGTGGACTCTTGGGGGAGATAAGCCTGTTATCCCCGGGTAGCTTTTATCCGTTGAGCGATGGCCCTTCCATGCGGAACCACCGGATCACTAAGCCCGTCTTTCGACCCTGCTCGACTTGTAGGTCTCGCAGTCAAGCTCCCTTATGCCTTTGCACTCTACGAATGATGTCCAACCATTCTGAGGGAACCTTTGGGCGCCTCCGTTACACTTTAGGAGGCGACCGCCCCAGTCAAACTGCCCACCTGACACTGTCCTGCCGGATCACGGGCAAGGGTTAGAAGTCCAATACAGCCAGGGTAGTATCCCACCATTGCCTCCTCCGAAGCTGGCGCTCCGGATTCCAAGGCTCCTACCTATCCTGTACAGGCTGCACCGGAATTCAATATCAGGCTACAGTAAAGCTCCACGGGGTCTTTCCGTCCTGTCGCGGGTAATGCGCATCTTCACGCATATTATAATTTCACCGAGTCTCTGTTGAGACAGTGCCCAGATCGTTACGCCTTTCGTGCGGGTTGGAACTTACCCGACAAGGAATTTCGCTACCTTAGGACCGTTATAGTTACGGCCGCCGTTTACTGGGGCTTCAATTCAAAGCTTCGCTTGCGCTGACCTCTCCTCTTAACCTTCCAGCACCGGGCAGGCGTCAGCCCCTATACGTCACCTTACGGTTTTGCAGAGACCTGTGTTTTTGCTACAGTCGCCTGGGCCTATTCACTGCGGCTCTCTGGGCTTTAACACCCTACCAGAGCACCCCTTCTCCGAAGTTACGGGGTCATTTTGCCGAGTTCCTTAACGAGAGTTCTCTCGATCACCTTAGGATTCTCTCCTCGCCTACCTGTGTCGGTTTGCGGTACGGGCACCTCCCGCCTCGCTAGAGGCTTTTCTTGGCAGTGTGAAATCAGGGACTCCGGGGATAATTTCCCTCGCTATCACAGCTCAATGTTATAGGAACGGGATTTGCCTCGTTCCACACCTCACTGCTTAGACGCGCATGACCAACAGCGCGCTCACCCTATCCTTCTGCGTCCCCCCATTGCTGATAACGGCGGGGAGGTGGTACAGGAATATCAACCTGTTATCCATCGTCTACGCCTTTCGGCCTCGACTTAGGTCCCGACTAACCCTGAGCGGACGAGCCTTCCTCAGGAAACCTTAGGCATTCGGTGGAAGGGATTCTCACCCTTCTTTCGCTACTCATACCGGCATTCTCACTTCCAAGCGCTCCACCAGTCCTTACGGTCTAGCTTCAACGCCCTTGGAACGCTCTCCTACCACTGACATCAAAGATGTCAATCCGCAGTTTCGGTGATCCGTTTAGCCCCGGTACATTTTCGGCGCAGCGCCACTCGACCAGTGAGCTATTACGCACTCTTTAAATGGTGGCTGCTTCTAAGCCAACATCCTGGTTGTCTGGGCAGCGCCACATCCTTTTCCACTTAACGGATACTTGGGGACCTTAACTGGCGGTCTGGGCTGTTTCCCTCTCGACTACGGATCTTATCACCCGCAGTCTGACTCCCAAACATAAATCATCGGCATTCGGAGTTTGTCTGAATTCGGTAACCCGGGATGGGCCCCTAGTCCAAACAGTGCTCTACCTCCGAGATTCTTTGTTTGAGGCTAGCCCTAAAGCTATTTCGGAGAGAACCAGCTATCTCCAGGTTCGATTGGAATTTCACCGCTACCCACACCTCATCCCCGCACTTTTCAACGTACGTGGGTTCGGGCCTCCAGTAAGTGTTACCTTACCTTCACCCTGGACATGGGTAGATCACCTGGTTTCGGGTCTACGACCCATACTCATTCGCCCTATTCAGACTCGCTTTCGCTGCGGCTCCGCATTCTCTGCTTAACCTTGCATGGAATCGTAACTCGCCGGTTCATTCTACAAAAGGCACGCCATCACCCATTAACGGGCTCTGACAACTTGTAGGCACACGGTTTCAGGATCTATTTCACTCCCCTTCCGGGGTGCTTTTCACCTTTCCCTCACGGTACTGGTTCACTATCGGTCACTAGAGAGTATTTAGCCTTGGGAGATGGTCCTCCCGGATTCCGACGGAATTTCACGTGTTCCGCCGTACTCAGGATCCACTCTGGAGAGGATGGACTTTCGACTACGGGGCTTTTACCCGCTATGGCAGACCTTTCCAGGTCGCTTCGTCTAATCCATCCCTTTGTAACTCCGTATAGAGTGTCCTACAACCCCAGGAAGCAAGCTTCCTGGTTTGGGCTCTTCCCGTTTCGCTCGCCGCTACTAAGGGAATCGATTTTTCTTTCTCTTCCTCCGGGTACTTAGATGTTTCAGTTCTCCGGGTGTGCCTCGTTCACGCTATGTATTCACGTGAACGTACTGCCCCATTACGGGCAGTGGGTTTCCCCATTCGGAAATCTTCGGATCATAGCTTACTTACAGCTCCCCGAAGCATATCGGTGTTAGTGCCGTCCTTCATAGGCTTCTAGTGCCAAGGCATCCGCCGTGCGCCCTTTCTAACTTAACCTTTATACGGTTTTCGACACATTAAATGCGTCTAAGTACCGTTGGTTGATTACCATTGTATAGCGATATACGTTGGTAATCGTTAAAAAAGTATAAATCAATCACAAAAGTGATCAACTCGGTTGATTACTTGATGTTTTGTTGCTTCAATGTCGTTTTATCCAGTTTTCAAAGAACAAGTTTTGAAAGTCATCATCATAGAAGATGAACCTTCAAAACTGAACGCAAAACGTCAACGTATGAACCCAAGGTTCATATTCCGTAATTATCCTTAGAAAGGAGGTGATCCAGCCGCACCTTCCGATACGGCTACCTTGTTACGACTTCACCCCAATCATCTGTCCCACCTTCGGCGGCTGGCTCCCGTAAGGGTTACCCCACCGACTTCGGGTGTTACAAACTCTCGTGGTGTGACGGGCGGTGTGTACAAGACCCGGGAACGTATTCACCGTGGCATGCTGATCCACGATTACTAGCGATTCCGGCTTCATGCAGGCGAGTTGCAGCCTGCAATCCGAACTGGGAACGATTTTATGGGATTGGCTCCCCCTCGCGGGTTCGCAGCCCTTTGTATCGTCCATTGTAGCACGTGTGTAGCCCAGGTCATAAGGGGCATGATGATTTGACGTCATCCCCACCTTCCTCCGGTTTGTCACCGGCAGTCACCTTAGAGTGCCCAACTGAATGCTGGCAACTAAGATCAAGGGTTGCGCTCGTTGCGGGACTTAACCCAACATCTCACGACACGAGCTGACGACAACCATGCACCACCTGTCACCGCTGTCCCCGAAGGGAAAGACATGTCTCCATGCCGGTCAGCGGGATGTCAAGACCTGGTAAGGTTCTTCGCGTTGCTTCGAATTAAACCACATGCTCCACCGCTTGTGCGGGTCCCCGTCAATTCCTTTGAGTTTCAGCCTTGCGGCCGTACTCCCCAGGCGGAGTGCTTAATGCGTTAGCTGCAGCACTAAGGGGCGGAAACCCCCTAACACTTAGCACTCATCGTTTACGGCGTGGACTACCAGGGTATCTAATCCTGTTTGCTCCCCACGCTTTCGCGCCTCAACGTCAGTTACAGACCAGAAAGTCGCCTTCGCCACTGGTGTTCCTCCACATCTCTACGCATTTCACCGCTACACGTGGAATTCCACTTTCCTCTTCTGTACTCAAGTCCTCCAGTTTCCAATGACCCTCCACGGTTGAGCCGTGGGCTTTCACATCAGACTTAAAGGACCGTCTGCGCGCGCTTTACGCCCAATAATTCCGGACAACGCTTGCCACCTACGTATTACCGCGGCTGCTGGCACGTAGTTAGCCGTGGCTTTCTAACGAGGTACCGTCAAGGTACGGCAGTTACTTCCGTACTTATTCTTCCCTCGCAACAGAGCTTTACGATCCGAAAACCTTCTTCGCTCACGCGGCGTTGCTCCATCAGACTTTCGTCCATTGTGGAAGATTCCCTACTGCTGCCTCCCGTAGGAGTCTGGGCCGTGTCTCAGTCCCAGTGTGGCCGATCACCCTCTCAGGTCGGCTACGCATCGTCGCCTTGGTAGGCCATTACCCCACCAACAAGCTAATGCGCCGCGGGCCCATCCTGCAGTGACAGCCGAAACCGTCTTTCAGAGTTCTTCCATGCGGAAGAACCGATTATTCGGTATTAGCCCCGGTTTCCCGGAGTTATCCCCATCTGCAGGGCAGGTTGCCCACGTGTTACTCACCCGTCCGCCGCTAATATCAGGGAGCAAGCTCCCATCAATTCGCTCGACTTGCATGTATTAGGCACGCCGCCAGCGTTCGTCCTGAGCCAGGATCAAACTCTCCATAAAAGAGAAATTCGAATAGCTCGAGTTTCTTGCTGGCATCATTTAAGATGTCAATTTCGAATCCGAAGATTCGTTTTGTTCTTTTCACCGACAGGGTCGGCTCCAGAACTTTATTTGTTGACGTTTTGCTGTTCAGTTTTCAAGGTTCATTTGTTTGCCGCTCCGTTAGAAGCAACTCTTATATAATACCACGCTGTGATTTCGATGTCAATAACTATTTTAGAAAAATTTTAAGCTGTTTCGAAGTAGTTATTCACTTATCGGAAACGCAACGTTATTTACTATATCAGCTTGTCTTTTTTAATGCAACACTTTTATCGTAAAAAGAATTTTCTTTTATTAGCACAGATAATTAAAGCCGCGCGAAGCTTATTCAAACTGTCTTCACGCGGCATTTGTTTACTCTTTTGAACGCATTTGAGGGAATAGAAGGATGTCACGGATTGATTGTGCATTCGTCAACAGCATAACCAGACGATCGACGCCGATTCCTAATCCACCTGTTGGAGGTAAACCGTATTCCAATGCCTCGACGAAATCTTCATCCATTTCATGCGCTTCGTCATTACCTTGTTCCTTTTCAACTAATTGAGCTTCGAAACGTTGACGCTGATCGATTGGATCATTTAATTCCGTAAAGGCATTCGCGTGCTCACGTCTTACGATAAACAACTCAAAACGATCTGTGAACCTACCATCTTCAGGATTCTTCTTAGCTAATGGAGAGATTTCAACTGGGTGCCCATAAATGAATGTTGGTTGAACAAGTTGCTCTTCCACTTTCTGTTCAAAGAATTCATTCAGGATATGACCGACTTCCATCATGTTTTGAATCTCTACGCCGTGCTCTTTCGCATGGGCACGAGCTTCTTCAACGGACATCTCTTTCCAGAAATCTACGCCTGTATATTCTTTAACCGCGTCTGCCATATGCAGTCGTTTCCAACCTGGAGATAGATCAATGATGTCTTCACCGTATTTCACTTGCGTTGTGCCCAATACCTCTTGTGCGATATGAGCAATCAAATTCTCCGTAAGTTCCATGATGTCTTTATAATCCGCATACGCCTCATATAGTTCAATCATTGTGAATTCAGGGTTATGACGAGTCGAAATTCCCTCGTTACGGAAAACGCGACCGATTTCATAAACCTTTTCAAGGCCACCTACAATTAGGCGTTTCAAGTGAAGCTCGATTGCAATACGCATATATAGCTCCATATCTAACGCGTTATGATGCGTAATGAACGGACGTGCTGTCGCTCCCCCAGCGATGGAATGAAGCATCGGCGTTTCAACTTCAAGGAATCCTTGGTCATCGAGATAGCGGCGCATTGATTGGATAATACGGCTTCTCGTAATGAACGTTTCTCTGCTTTCTGCAGAAGAGATCAAATCAAGATATCTTTGACGATAGCGTTGCTCGACGTCTTTCAATCCGTGAAATTTATCTGGCAGAGGACGCAGAGCTTTAGTAAGGAATGTGAACTCGGTTGCTTTTATTGAAAGTTCTCCAACCTTCGTTTTGAATACATTCCCTTTAATTCCTACGATATCGCCTAAGTCGGCCTTATCAAATAGTTCATAAGCTTTTTCACCCACCGCATCTTGACGAACGTAAATTTGGATTTGGCCGCCGAGGTCTTGAATATGCGCGAACCCTGCTTTCCCTTTTCCACGTTTCGTCATGATACGTCCAGCAATTTTCACTTCATGGACCGTTTCTTCCAACTCTTCTTTTGAAAGGCTGTCAAAGCTTTCACGAATTTCATTGGATAGGTGTGTTCTTTCATATCTTGCGCCAAATGGGTCCAGCCCATTTTCCCGCAGTTCATCCATCTTCTGGCGTCTCACCAGAAGCTGATCGTTCAATTCATCCAAATGGGACATTTCATTCACTCCTTCATAGTTATCCCTCACGCCGGATGGCATGTTCCTATTGTACACAATTCCTTCTTATTATGTAAAAAAAGCCGCCACTTCGAATGGCGGATAGTTCATTTACCTTCATTCAGGAAATGTTCGACTCCCTCAACTTTTCTCCAGCGAATAACGCCGCCATCATCGATAGGCACACCTACAAGATTTGGTGCAATTTCCATCAGAGGCACAAGAACAAATGCCCGCTCATCCATTCTTGGGTGAGGAACCGTCAAGTTCTCTGATTCAATATTGTCGTTATTATAGAGCAAAATGTCAAGGTCTACAGTCCGAGGACCCCATCTGATTTCCCGAACACGCCCCAAATCATTTTCGATTCCCTGGCATACACCTAATAATTCAAAAGGGTTGAGCGAAGTTTCCAAACGCACGACCAAGTTCAAGAAGTTTGCCTGATTGGTATATCCAACTGGCTCCGTTTCATATACAGAGGAAATCCCAGTCACTTCAATTTCATCGTGCAAATGAAGTAAGCGGACCGCCTCAGTCAAATGCTGCAACCGATCCCCGATATTTGACCCGATTGATAGATAAGCAATGTTCATACGAATTGCCCTCTTGTAATATCGACAGATACGGATGCGTAATGACCGCGTATCGGAGGATCGGGTTTGATCAACACTACACGGATTCCTTTTACTTGAGCAGCGAATCTCCCCATTACCGAACTCGCAATCTCCTCCGCAACGGACTCGATTAACTTACGTGGTTCTCCTTCAACGACCGAACGGCAAACATCGAATACTTCGGCATAATTGACCGTTTTCTGCAAATCATCCGTCACCCCAGCCTCCGTTAAATCGACTGCGAGTGATACATTTGCCCGAAAGCGCTGACCTAATACCGTTTCTTCCCTTAATGCACCATGATAGCCGTAAAACTCCATTTCATTCAAATGAATATAATCCATCCCGAGTCCCACCTTCTTCTATTAATTGACGCCTACTTTGTTTGTCAGTACGTCCATCATTTTCACCATGCGGGAAATCTGTTTAACATCATGCACGCGCACAATATGGCATCCGTGTTCGATGCCGTAGCAAACCGTGGCCCCTGTTCCTTCCATTCGTTCATTGACCGGTAGATCCAATATATTACCGATCATCCTCTTCCTCGAAGTGGCTAATAGAAGCGGATACCCCATATCGGAAATCCGTTGCAACCCTTGCATCGCCAACACGTTTTGTGCAGTGTCCTTTGCGAACCCGATACCGGGGTCGAGCCAAATGTTCCCTTCAGACACACCTGCGTTACGTGCAATCGCAATACTTCCCTCTAAATCCGCAATCACCTCATCCATGAATGGACCTGCATATTCCGCCACTTCGCGATTATGCATAAGAATGATTGGCGCACTGAATTTCGCCGCTACTTCTGCTATTTTAGGTTCCCGCTTAGCCCCCCACACATCATTGATAATATGCGCGCCGGCATTAAGCGCGGCCTCCGCCACGTCCGCTTTATATGTATCTATTGAAATGACACAGTCCAACTCACGCGCAAGCGCTTCAATTACTGGAACCGTCCGTTCAAGCTCCATCTCAAGCGTTACAGGTGCGTGCCCGGGACGCGTTGACTCCCCACCAACATCAATAATTTTCGCTCCGTCCCGTACCATTTCCTCCGCGTGCTTTAGTGCAGCGTCAATCCGTCCGTATTTGCCGCCATCGGAAAAGGAATCCGGAGTGACATTCAAAATGCCCATCACAACCGTCTCCGTTTTAAAGTCCAGAACCGTATTCCCAAATCGATATAAATCTTTTGCTTTCGTTAATTCCACAAATTTAACCTTCTTTCATTCTTTCTACAGCCTGCACATATAGATTGTGCAATTTTTGATAATATACCCCCGAAGCACCCGGCAAAGAGACTCGCCGACCATCGACAAAGGGACGAGCTCTTGGACTGCATTCGTAACGAACACTTCATCCGCCTGCTCCAATTCCCCCTTTGTAAATAATCCTTCTTGGACAACCATACCGAGGCTTGAAGCAAGCTTCAAAATAAATGCCCGCGTGATGCCGGGTAAAATACCCGTCTCTATTGAAGGAGTGAATAATTCTTTTTCCTTTATCCAAAAGACATTTGATGTAACACCTTCCGCTACAAATCCCTCACTCGTAACAAACAAGCCCTCTTGCTCTCTTAGCGAAGGCAGTTCCAGCCGTCCCCGAACATTGTTCAAGAAGTTATGAGACTTATGTCGAATCCGGCTTTCCGGAATATTTCTTTCAGTATCCAACCAAACCGCTCTCTTTTCTGTCCCACGAGGTGAAACCACCAACTCTTTCCTGAACAAGATGATGTTTGGCGACATGTATTCGGATGGACCTAATCCAATATCATGAACACCTGCAGACACATTCAACCGAAAATAGCCATCTTGCCCGCCAGATTTTTCATGCAGGTCGTGAATGACATCGGCAATTTCCCGGTCTGTGTACGGCATTAAAATTCGATATTCATCCAATGCCTCACGTAGCCTGTCCATATGTTCTTGGTATAAAAACACAAGCCCCTCATACGTCCGGAAAGTCTCGAAAAAACCAGCGCCATATAAGAAACCGTGATCGAACGGGGAGATACGCAGTTCTTCAGCTTTTATATATTCTCCATTCATCCAACAAGTCATATGGACCCTCCTACCTTTCAGGCATTCGTTTCAGCCATTTCCTTCGCCTGCCAAAGCGCCTTCGCTTTATTCAACGATTCAACATATTCGTCCACGGGAACTGAATCTGCGACAAGTCCGGCACCCGCTTGGATATGGGCAATGCCATCCTTTATAAACGCCGTCCGAATGACGATATTCAATTCCATATCTCCATTAAAGCCGATCCATCCGATCGAGCCAGTATAGAGACCTCTTCTTGTCGGCTCTAACTCTTCAATGATTTCCATGGTCCTTAGTTTCGGGGAACCCGTGATTGAGCCACCAGGGAATACACCTTTAATAATCGCTGCATTGGATAATTCCGGAAACGCAGTTCCACGAATATTTGACACGAGATGCATGACATGGGAATAGCGTTCAATTACCATGAATTCGTTCGTTTCAACCGTACCCTTCGTGCAAACACGTTCAAAGTCTTCAAGTTCTTGCTCGACAAGCATAATATGCTCGCCTTTCTCCTTTTCATTTGAAAGCAAGTCGTTTTCCAATGCATCATCTTCCGATTGTGTAGTACCTCTCGGACGCGTCCCTCCAATTGGACGTGTGCTCAACTCGGTTCCTCGTTTTTTCAGCAGTAATTCAGGTGAACCGGAGACAACGGCAAAGTCCTCAGCACCAATCATCGCCATATACGGAGATGGATTGAAAGAACGTAATGCCTCGTACATGGATAGTGGCTCCGCAGAGAGCTTATTGGATTGCCGAACGGATAGGTTTACTTGATTCACTTCATCTTGCGCAATATACTGTTGCACATCGCGCACCATCTGTTCAAACTGAGGTCCTGTAACGGAAACATCCACTTTTTCAGGTCTTCCCGCATCAGTTGCAGTACCTTCCGATGCATGAATCCGTTTTCCTTCTCCTACAGCAGCGGCTTCCAACCATTCCCGTTCGATTTCAGAAACATCCAATCCCCGTCCGGGCAATGTCATGAAATAGACCGTTTCCTCTTCCAAGTCCAGCACTGCCCAACGGTCGAATAAATAAAAGTAGATATCCGGCGTTCCAAGATCGTCCTTGGCAATTGCCGGAATTGGTTCGTAGGTCCGTGCATAATCATAACTGATAAACCCCATGACGCCCCCTTGGAATTCCGGTAGTTCAGGAAGACTTCCCATTTTCATAGACTCTACAAATCCCACTAAAAGTTCAAGAGGCTCGCCTACTCTAACTTCCGTTGCACCATCCCGCCATTGAAATTCCAACTGACACTCTGTTGCTCTCAACGTTACAAGTGGATTTACCCAGCCATGCTTAACTTTCCTGTTCGCCCGCTTTCGAGCAAGAGGTGTTTTTCCGTAGTTTCTGCAAGTTCTTTATATGCGTAAAAAAACTGTTCCTTCGTCATTTTCACTTTCTTGTAATCCGGAAACAATCTATCCATTTTCGTTTTCCCCAACACTCATAATAATCTAATCTTACAGTGCGAAGACTCGTTTACGCTACAAAAAGGAATACAAAAAGGAGAGCCTGTTTAGCTCTCCCTTTTGCATAACATATTTATTCCTCGTCAAATTGGTAAAGTGGAGTACTTAAATAACGCTCACCGTTCGACGGAAGGATTGCCACTACTTTCTTTCCTTTACCAAGCTTTTCTGCTACCTGAAGTGCCGCAAATATAGCAGCGCCGGATGAAACACCACCTAATATTCCTTCTTCTCGCGCAGCGCGTCTTGCAGTATCATACGCTTCGTCGTTTGACACTTGGATAATTTCATCATAAATATCCGTGTCGAGAACTTTAGGAACAAAGCCTGCCCCGATACCTTGAATTTTATGAGGCCCTGGTTTCCCTCCAGAAAGCACTGGTGAATCAGTCGGTTCAACAGCGATTATTTTAACTTCGGGGAATCGTTCTTTTAATACACTACCTACCCCTGTAATCGTGCCGCCCGTTCCGATTCCTGAAATGAATGCATCCACACGGTCTAACGCATCAGCAATTTCAGGACCTGTTGTTAGACGGTGGATTTCCGGATTTGCTTCGTTATTGAATTGTTGCGGCATGAACCAACCGTTCTTCTCAGAAAGTTCTTCTGCTTTGGCGATTGCGCCCTTCATCCCTTCAGCACCAGGCGTAAGGACAAGGTCAGCACCATAAGCACGCAATAGATTCCGACGTTCAAGGCTCATCGTATCCGGCATGACAAGAACAGCATTGTAACCTTTTGCAGCTGCAATCATCGCAAGCCCAATGCCTGTATTACCGCTCGTCGGCTCGATAATTGTACTTCCTTCTTTCAACTCCCCTGACTTTTCAGCGGCTTCAATCATAGCAAGCGCAATCCGATCCTTAACACTTGAACCCGGATTGAAATACTCAAGTTTTAAATAAACATCCGCACTATCCGGCTTCGCCATACGATTAACTTTCACAAGCGGTGTTTGCCCAACGAGATCTGCAATTGTATTACCAACTCTACTCATCTAACCCCACTCCTAATCCCTACTTATTTGATATGTTTTATAGTATTAATCATACTACCTTATTGTGAGTATCGTCAATAAATAATATCTATTTCTAACTTTCCCTGTTTTAGACCCACTAATCCAAAAAAGCTAACTGCAAGCTCCTTCGAACAAAGGCGCCTACAATTAGCTTTTACTTACCATAAAACCATTTTGCATCAAATTCTTTCCAAAACGCCTCAGGAAGAACCAATTGCGACAACTGCTCAATCGTTAGCTCCCGTTTAATATGTTCTTTCACTTCATCAAAAGTGAATTCCCTACCGTTTATCACTTCATTCACTTGAACAATGGCATATGTACCGTCTTTCAGACCGACCGCATCGCCGACTCTGCCTTCCTTCAATTGGGAAGCAGCTTTGTAAATCGCAGGGTCGATTGTTTCCGTATCGGCATTGATGTAGCCGATATCCCCACCAAGATTAGCTGATGTTAAGTCCATTGAAACCTCTTTTGCTAACGCGTCAAAGCTTGAGCCCTTCGACAACTCACTTAAAGCCCGTTCCGCTTCCTTTTTGGATGGAACGACAATGATGGATGTCCGATAAGCAGTTAAAATAGTATAAAGGGATTCATTTTCATCATAGAAAGATTTCACCGTCGCATCGTCAATGACTACGTCATTTGACAAAACCTTTTCCAAAGTGACCGTTGACCGTATTCTTTGCCGTATTTGCTCGAGATCCAGTCCAGAATATGTATGACCATCTACGGATGTGATTAATGCGAGTTCAAGTTCGAGTTCCTTTTCACTCACTTCGATGCCATATTTTGCAGCGGCCGTCTCCATCACCTTGTTGTTCACAAGCTCCCGAAGTACATCTCGACCTACTGCCTTTTCCATCGCAGTCATCCACTGTTCTCTTGTGATAGGATCGCCCGCGACCGAAGCAACCACTTCATCAGGTTGCTTCAGTTTTTTATCCGGTATCAGCCATCCAACGAACCAGAAGACATTTCCTATAAAAAGGATAGCGATTAAAACAAGTAATGGCTTCGTTTTTAATTTCCTTTTTTGGACTGTTTCTTGAGGATTACGATTGTGACCGTATTTCATCGATAAATCCTTCTAAATCTTCCTTCGAATAAACATACTTCTCCAGACAGAAATGGCATTCCGCTTCAGCCTGACCATCTTCGTCAATCATTTCACGAATTTCTTGTTCGCCAAGTCCAATAATCGCATTCCCAAAGCGCTCCCTCGAACAGTTGCACTTGAAAGCCACATCCATCTTTTCAAGGACTTCCACATGATCGGCACCCAATACTTCATTCAAAACTTCTTCAGGTGTCAATCCGCGGTCAATCATACGCGAAATCGGTTCAATGTTCGCAAGCTTCTTCTCAAGCTGGCTAATTGTTTCTTCCGTTGCACCTGGCATTACCTGAATGATGAAACCTCCAGCCGCTTTTACAGTATTGTCCGGGTTTACAAGTACTCCAAGCGCCACCGCAGAAGGAACTTGCTCGGAGACAACAAAATATTGGGTGAAGTCCTCCGCAATTTCACCGGAAACAATCGGAACTTGGCCTGTGAAGAAGTCACGGAGTCCAAGGTCTTTAACTACAGTCAACATCCCTTCCGTACCAACCACGCGTCGAACATCCAATTTGCCATTTTCATTCAACTCAAAATGCGTTTGCGGATGCGTGATGTATCCCCTGACTTCGCCGCGCGCGTTCGCATCAACGACAATCGGGCCAGCCGGTCCGTTTCCTTCAATTTTCACTGTCAGTTTGTCATTTCCTTTTAGCATTGCACCCATCATGAGTCCAGCTGTCATCGTTCTACCTAAAGCTGCAGTTGCAGTCGGCCATACTTGGTGCCGTCTTTGCCCCTCTGCCACAGCATTTGTTGAATCGACCGCATATGCACGGATCGTACCTTCAAAAGCCAAAGCTTTTATTAAATAATCATTCATGTAATTCTTCTCCTTTCAGACATTTCTTTCGTAGATTAGATGAAGCCCCTTCAATGTCAGGAAATTGTCTACGACATCAATCACATTCGTCTCACTTGCTATCAATTCTGCAAGACCACCTGTAGCGATGACCGTCGGTTCCACCTTACTTTGTGCTTTCATCCTACCAACGATACCTTCTACAAGCCCAACATAACCAAATATAATTCCGGATTGCATTGCTGATACGGTATTTTTTCCGACAACATGCTCCGGGCGAACCAACTCGACACGAGGCAATTTGGATGCCCGATCGAATAGCGCTTCCATTGAAATACCGATACCAGGTGCAATAGAACCACCCATATATTCATTTTTTTCATTCACATAACAGAACGTCGTCGCAGTTCCGAAGTCTACGATAATGAGTGGACCGTCCTGTTCTTCTATAGCTGCAACCGCATTGACAATTCGGTCTGCGCCTACTTCACGCGGATTTTCATATTTAATATTCAAACCTGTCTTGACCCCCGGTCCAACAATTAACGGGCGGATATCAAAATACTTTTTACACATTTGCTCTAGCGGGAACATTACTGGTGGAACGACGGAAGAGATAATAATTCCGTTAATATCGTCAAAATTTAAGCCTACATGGGAAAATAGCGATTTTACAGACATGGCATATTCATCTTCTGTTCTGTGTCGATACGTCTCCATACGCCAATGATATTTCAACTCTCCTTGATCATAGACGCCAAGGACGATATTCGTATTACCGGTATCCAATACTAAGATCATTTTCTTTTCCTCGCTAACATTCGTCATTTTCCAAAACATCATAACAAAAGCGAAGGGTGGCGTCCAGCATCGACAGGCGTTGGAGGCCTTGAAAAAAAGGCGCTTTTTGCCTTTTCTTTCAAGACCGAAACGACCGAGATGGTGCCACCTGGAGCTGGATGAAACAAAAGCAGAAGGTGGCGTCCAGCATCGAAAGGTGTTGGAGGCTCGCCAAATCAATATACAACTTTGGTAATGTTTGATATTTTATGGGAAATAATCGAGCTATTATTTTGCTGTTAGATATAAAAATAAAAACAGTCGACTGCCTATTAAAGCAGTCGACCATTATTTTATTTACAATCAGTCTCTTCTTTGTTCATCAATCGGAGGAAGGGGTGTGTCACCGCCACGGTTCTCCTTCGGAAGATCTGCAATGGATGGATCTGCAGGTGCGCCAGTTGAATCAGGGTTAACTGTATCTTTTTCCGATTCTGCGTCCGCTTCTTCCGACTTCTCTTCCACTTTACCATTTCCGTTTTGCTCGTATGGACGATCTGGCAAAGTTCCATGGTCCTTCAAGTGGTTGATTTGCTCAGCATCCAACGTTTCAACTTCAAGAAGTGTCGTTGCGATCAAATCAAGTAATTCACGGTTCTCCGTAAGAATTTTTCTTGTGCGTTCGTATTGTCCCTTGATGATGCTTTGCATTTCTTGGTCGATTTCGTAAGCAATCGATTCAGAGTAGTTCTGCTCCGAATTGAAATCTCTGCCAAGGAATACGTTGCCGCCTTGCGCTGAGCCGAATTGCATCGGACCAAGCTTGTCGCTCATTCCGTACTCCGTCACCATAGAACGCGCAATGCCTGTCGCTCGTTGGAAGTCGTTATGCGCTCCCGTAGACACTTCACCAAGTACAATCTCCTCTGCCACACGTCCGCCAAGAAGACCTGCAACCTTATCAAGCAACTCAGGTTTCGTCATGAAGTAACGGTCCTCTTTCGGAAGCATCACAGCATAACCACCCGCTTGGCCCCGAGGAACGATTGTTACTTTATGGACAATTTCGGCGTCATCCAATATTAGGCCGACAACAACGTGCCCTGCCTCGTGGAATGCAACAATGTTTCTTTCCTTATCGGAAATAACACGGCTTGTTTTCGCAGGACCTGCAATAACACGGTCTGTCGCTTCATCAATATCCGCCATGTCAATCTTCGTTTTACCGCGTCTTGCCGCAACAAGTGCAGCCTCATTCAATAGGTTCTCAAGATCTGCACCTGAGAATCCAGGTGTACGTTGAGCAAGTGCCTTCATATTGACTGTGTCGTCAAGGGGCTTGTTTCGTGCATGCACCTTAAGTACAGCTTCACGGCCTTTGACATCCGGACGACCAACAGTAATTTGACGGTCAAAACGTCCTGGACGAAGAAGCGCTGGATCCAGAATATCCGGACGGTTTGTTGCGGCAACGATGATAATTCCTTCGTTTCCATCGAACCCATCCATCTCAACCAATAGTTGGTTCAATGTCTGTTCACGCTCATCATGGCCGCCACCAAGACCGGCGCCACGTTGACGCCCAACTGCGTCGATTTCATCAATGAAGATGATACATGGTGCATTCTTTTTCGCATTTTCGAACAAGTCACGAACACGGGATGCCCCGACCCCGACGAACATCTCAACGAAATCCGATCCGGAAATCGAGAAGAACGGAACGCCGGCTTCACCAGCAACTGCTCGCGCCAAAAGTGTCTTACCCGTCCCTGGAGGACCGACTAATAAAATACCTTTTGGAATACGTGCCCCAAGTTCAGCAAACTTACGTGAATCCTTAAGGAAGTCTACAACTTCTTCAAGCTCGGCCTTCTCTTCATCAGCACCCGCAACATCCGTAAAACGGACTTTCTTGCGGTCATCCGAATGAAGCTTCGCCTTACTCTTACCAAAGTTCATGACACGGCCGCCACCGCCACCTTGTGCTTGATTCAACAAGAAGAAGAATAGGATGATAATAATGATGAAAGGAACTAAGCCTGTGAAGAAGGCAACCCAAGCACTTGTTTCAGGTGCTTTTTGGACGTTGAATTTCGGGTTGTTCTTTTTTCCGACAGCATCAATCGTACGGAGTTGTTCCGTGATGGTCGTGTCGTTTGCCAGGATATTCGTGGTGAATTTTTCACCCTCCTCATACCCTTTCATGACCCCTTCGACAGTCAAAACGCCGGCGACTGGCTGAACCGAAATCCATTCAATATCGCCTTTTTCCAAAGCCTCGTAAAACTCATTCGTTGGAATCTCTTTTGTTTTCGGATTCGGATTATTTAGTGAACTGAAAATCCCCATAATTGCAAGGAAGATCAATCCGTATAGTAGAAAGTATCGAAGTATACGATTCATCCCAAGCCTCCTCATTTCTTTCAACAGAAAACTATTGTAAATCTTATCATATAACAGATTCAACCTACAAAGGAAATGCCTTACTTATTAAGGCTCATTTCATAGGCAAACGTACCTGTCCGCGCATGCACCGGCTTCGCAACAAAGTTACATAGAATGTAAAACTTTTAGACACAAATGGAAAAAGCTTTCCATCGCCCCTTGATAAAGGTTTGTTGAAAAGCTTTCAGAAAGAGTAGATTTCCTTTTTCAATACACCGATATAAGGTAAATTTCTATATTTTTCTGCATAATCAAGTCCATAACCAACAACAAATGCATCCGGAACTAAGAAGCCAACATAATCCGCCTTCAAATCCACTTTTCGACCCGTTGGTTTATCAAGTAACGTTACAATCTTAATGGATTTCGCTTTCCGGTATTTGAAAAGTTCGACTAAGTAATTCAATGTCTTTCCGCTATCGATTATGTCCTCAATGATTAATACATCACGTCCCTCGACGCTTGTATTCAAGTCTTTGACAATTTTCACTTCGCCTGAGGATACTGTTGCGTTTCCGTAGCTGAGACATCCATGAAATCTAACTCGATATATGCATCTACACGTTTGATAAGATCGCTCATGAAAGGTAATGCACCTTTAAGAACGCCGATAGCAAGCGGAAATTTGTCTTGATAATCCGCTGTAAGCACAGCACCAAGCTCCGCAACTTTCTCTTGAATTTCTGCTTCTGTAATTAACACTTCTTCGATATCCTTTTGTAACATCGAAAGCCCTCTTTTCTGCATAAAGTCTTTATAATTTCTTAAACCTAAATATGTACTTTTCCCGTTCTGTCCTCTTACTTTTGAACCGGATGCCGTACCGTACGCCAGGAATGGCGCAAATTTCGTCTTTTGAAGTTGTGACGATAGGCAGTTTTAGACGTTTTTCCACACCGATCTTCTCGTCAATGAACAATCTTGACAAACGCTTCTCATGGTCCATCCCGGGAAGCAAGATCCATCCCCATCTTTCCTACTTCTTAAATAGAGCGGTAAATCATGGTCCGGCATATCAAAATATCGATATTCACAAGCTCCCTTGTCTACCCTGTCTACATCATCCCAAGACAATAGCATATTGCCCCATCTTACCCATTCACCCTTCGGTAGTATGCACCGTTCGGAAAAATGGTCTTTTCCTGCCTTCATAATTGAAACCTTGTCATATTCCCTAACGAAACGGAATCCTCTTGGAAGGTCAATTGTACTATTACCGTGACTCACAGACAAATGATGATGCAGTTGGTCTAATAATGCTGAATTATATTCAACGGATATACTTTCCCCAGCATAAAGATAATTCAATAGTAGTGGAATGAAACGCTTTTGTAAAGCAGTGTGCATGTCAGCAAACATATTAGTATCGAAGGTCGGATACCCATCTTCCGTAAAGGACACGATTGAATTGAATCTTTCGTTTGCCAAGTTAGCCAAAAGTGCTTCATCCTGTTGCAAATCGGCAGTCATTTTAACGGCATTGACTGCCGCGGCAGGGTTTTCAGACAAAATAATTGGTGCAACATGATGTCGCAATCTGTTGCGTAAATACGCATCACTTTCATTACTTGGATCTTCCCTGAACTGCTTGTCCCGCTCTTTCAAATAGGCAAGCAGTTCTTCCTTCATAACGGGAAGAAATGGCCTGATCACTGTCCCTCCATCCATTTCTCTTTTATCGAAATACCCGTAGGAACGCTTCCCTTGGATAATTGCATCAGCACTGTCTCCAACTGATCTTCAGCATGATGGGCAGTCGTTAGGCAATCATACCCTTCCTTTTCATCACCTCGCTGAAGAAAGCATACCTGCCTGAACGACAGATATCCTGGACATCCCCCCTTTTTCGTTCAGGATTGCGGGAACAGGAACATGTCCTCCGAAAAAGGGGATGCCTAAGTCTTCACATAGACCTTTCACGAAGCGCCCGTCCTCCGCTGATTCTTCACCTCGCAACATATGATCGACATGGATGCCGGCCACATCCACCTGTAAGTTTTTAAATGTTTCTGCGGCAAAAACCAACAGTGCCACTGAATCTATTCCGCCGAACAGGCAACAAGCACCCTTTGGCCTGGACGTAATAGGTTCTCGCGTTCTATAAAATCGAGGATTTTTCGTTGAAACACCTGCATTCTTTTGTTCCTCCAATCAATTACACATGACACATGAATCTATTTTAGCGCAAAACTTTTTCTCGGGAAATCGGTCGGTTCACCGGTTTTATAGTCATCCATTTTGGCAAGACGTGATCGACTTTCATGACAAGAACAGTTCGATCATCCGCAACAACACCAAACTTCCTTTCCATTTCGGACATAATACGGTCAGCTAACGGCTCACAGGAAAGATGCTGATACTTTTCCAGTATTCCATAAAGTGCTTCCTCCTGCTTTTCAATTGTAACCTTTCCATTGAATACACCATCCGTCAGCATAACAATAACATCCCCGGATTTTAATTCTTCATTTTTTGCTTCTACTGAGAATGACGGCAAGAACCCAACTGGAACTGACTTGCTGTCAAGGCGGAGAAAATCCTGGCCTCGTTTAATATACGTACTCATCGATCCGGCCTTCCACGACCACAACCTTCCATCTTGTAGATCAATCAACGCCAAATCCAACGTCGCATACATGTCATCCAACCCATTCAACGACATCATATAATGCAAAGTATGCATCGCTGTTTCCGGATCCATCTTCCGGTCCAGACACTCCCTCATAAGTCGGATCACTTTTCGACTTTCCCTATAAGCATTCATGTCATGTCCCATACCGTCCGATAGCAGAACAGCGGTCAGACCGTCGTGAATCGGGAAAACCTCATAAGCATCCCCTGCGTGGAATGTCCCGCCCCCTGCAGTCGCAACAACCCCGTATTCCAATGAAAAACGGACTGCCGAACTGAAAATGAGTTGAATATGTGGAAAAGGATCTTGCAGCACTGACGTTTTCTCCACTTTAAATGGTTCCTGATAAACCTCCTCCAATAAGGGCAATATTAAACGTTCCGCCACTGTCGTATCCGTTTCAAAGTCTGAGCGTTTCTCCGGAATTGAAATGACAATCCTGTAAGCACCCTTCTCCTCTGATAAAATGTCAATCTGATAAAACTCAATTCCTTGAGATTGTAGATGTTTCCCTAATTCCTCCTCCGCAAGATGATTAACAGTGAGATCCCCTTTAATATCGTTCATTATCTTTTCCAAATGATTGCTCATATCTCTTAATTGTAACGCAAGCATCTTCCTTCCATGTTGGAGTTGTCCCATTAATAGATGATTTGCAGCCTGTTCTTCAAGCTCTGCTATCAGGCCCGAAGAGCGGATACATTTATATTTGATCCGTTCCTCAACACGGTGACGGGCTGCTTTCTTTGTCGCTGAGTAGGTTGTCTCCCATTCATATAGAAGTCGAGGCATCCCTTCCCCATTCCCTTCCCAGCATTTTGAATAGCGGAAGCACGACTGACAAATCGAAGGAATCGGCTGTGTCGCATTGGCGTCATCCGAGGCAAAACGATCATTGACAAGGTTTGACATGAATTCTGCAAACTGCTGAAAGTCTGATAATTGATCGTCCAACCGACTTGTCAGCCACTTTTGCCGTTTCACCGATAGATCCTGTTGTCCTGGTGTAATCATCCGGGTAATTGGCTCGACTTTCTTGGTTGGGATTAAGAAAAATAGAAACGTCGCAAGGCCAATTGTAAGAAAGTGGGATGTGTCAAGCGGCAACGTCAAATCATATAACAGGAAAAAGACAGATACAGCAAAACCTCCTGTCGCTATTCCCAATTTCCCGAGCCGACTTAACGCACCTGCAAAAAATCCGGTCATTCCATACACAGCCATCATGCCTGTAAACGATAATTCCGCAACACCCGCAATTGCGGCAATCATCATTGCAATAGTCGTTGAAAACGGCAGTCCCCCCGCCGATGCAGCAAGTAGGATGGTAAGATGAAGCAGTAGTCCCGAAGTTGAAATCGGTCCAACCATTAAATTCCCCATTCCCGTTGTCGCCATAATGCCGACGATACAAACAGCCCCAAGCCGCTCCGGCGACCATTGGCCAAAAAGATCCGTTCTCTATGTGGAAAGGCGACAAAAAGGAAGAATGTCATGAACAATGCCAGTATCGCCTCAAATCCGATGGTCAACTGAACATTGACAGGCGGTTGCCCGCTGTACATGATAAACTGCCAAAGCACCTGAACAACTATAATCGTTCCCGCCACTGTCAGCGGAATAGACTTCCGAGTAAGTGGATGCTTGCTCACTACATTGAATAGCAGTAATTGCAATAAGTAGATCACTGCTTGTCCTAACCCAAGAAAGGCTCCCCCAGCCATTCCCCCGATAAATACATAAATGAGATGTTTCCTGAATCGCGCCTGCGCCAATGCCCAAATAGGCAAGAAAAACGGAACCGCCGCATCAAATAACACAGCTTGCGACAAGAAAAATGTACTCGCTAAAAAGAAAATCGCCATGAGTATATACATCTTCCGATTCCCCACTGATTCCAGAGTATGGCGAATCTGCTGCACGAACGGCCTTTCAAGATTGCTTACCATCTTCATCTCCACATTCCCCTATGTCTACTTGCCCCTCAGTATACATAGATTGTTCCGAAGATTTTGTCTGTTCCTGACAAGCACCTATAAAAACATTTCGACGTGTTCCGTAGAATTATTCTATTTTTCAACGATAGGTTGACAGATGGTTCAATGGCATGTATTATAATGATTGTCGTTCAGATGAATGACCTAAATAACGGCGGCGTAGCTCAGCTGGCTAGAGCGTACGGTTCATACCCGTAAGGTCGGGGGTTCGATCCCCTCTGCCGCCATAAACGAAAAGTAAGCGGTCTGTCTAATGACAGACCGCTTTTTTTAGCAAAAAACGAAAAAATCACTGCAAAAACGCATAAAGTGCGATAGATACGCATAACTTTTCCTATACACGCATAAACTTCTCCAATTACTTATAAACTCAAGAACTCACGCATAAATCCAATACTTCATTAAGACTCCAAATAAATCTCCTCATCCTTGCGAACCGACTCGATTTGTTCCTTATGATGCGAATCATGCCAAACAAAATCCGCAAAATACTGCTTTATCGACATTGAATGATTTCCTATTTTAAACTCTTTTATCCAATCCGTTTCATCAACTAACTGCAGTTGCTTTAGTATTCTTTCGCGCTGTTCCTTTGCATAGTTCCTAATCTCTTCAAATGTCTTTTCATTTGCAAGTCTTGCGGCTTCTTTATTAAACGGCTCAAATGGCACATTCTTTAATACATTGCCTTCTTGCATTTCAGGCAATCTTTCCTCGACAGTAAATCGATCCCATTCCGCCATATGCATAAGAATCTCTTTCGGCGACCATTTCCCTTCTTGATACGGCGCATTCGCCTGTTGTTCTGACAATGTTTGCAGCGAATCAATCCAATCGATGTACTTTGTTAGGTCTTTTATTATTTCAGATTTGCTCATTTCAACTCTCCTCCTTTTTCTAATGTCTTCTATTCGATGCAGCAGACTTGAAATCCTTTGTACTCCATGAAAAGGGTTTTTCTTTTTTCACTTCGTTAGTCTTCTCAATTACTCACGAGAAGTTCTCCTTTCCACCACATAACTTCTCCTTTAACCCAAAAGAGTTCTCCTTTCCCTCACATGACTTCTCCTTTAACCCAAAAGAGTTCTCCTTTCCGCCACATATCTTCTCCTTTAACCAAAATAAGTACCCATTTCCGCAAAATAAGTACCCATTTCCGCAAAATAGCACAAAAAAAAACGATCGGCATCTTAATAGATGCCAGATCGCTTATATGAGTTTCATTTTTACGAATTAAAACAGCCAGCAAGTTACCCTCTTCTTGCGCCACGGCCACCGCGTTTAGATTCTGTTGCTCTTTTCAAAGTTGTAAGGCGTTCTTCACTATCTTTCATGAATTTCGCCATTTTTTGCTCAAAATTCTCAGGACGCTCGTTGTTGCTTGAACGGCCACCGCTGTGACGAGGACGTTGAGGGCGTTGAGGGCGCTCAGATTCAGGTTTCGCTTTTCTGATCGATAACCCGATTTTACCGTCCGTGCCGACATTCATCACTTTCACTTCAACCATGTCGCCTACTTTTAGGTGGTCGTTAATATCCTTAACATAATTGTCCGCCACTTCACTGATATGGACGAGACCAGTTGAACCGTTCGGTAGTTCGACGAACGCACCGAAGTTTGTGATCCCTGTAACTTTCCCCTGTAACTTGCTGCCTACTTCAATTGACATAAAAAAAATGCTCCTCCTTAAGATTTAAACGACCCCTATTTCAGAAGCCTTTTTACCATATGGCGAGTCTTGCATTTGCAAGATCCTTACTTTCATTATAGCCAACAAAAAAAGAGTGTCAATAAGACTACTCTTTTCCGTCATCTTTTTCATCACTTTTCTTCTTTTTTTCAGGCACTGAAAAGATGATTTCATTTTCATCAGATAAAAAGTACTCTTTCCGAGCTAACTTTGCAATGTATTCTTCATCATCCAGTTTAACAAGCTGTTTTTTAAGAAGATCCTGTTCTTCATTCACCTGTTCCAACTGTGCAAGCATTTCTTTCTTCTCCAACTCTTTATCCTGCAAGGTCTGTTTTTGCTGAATATACATACTCGTTAAACCACCGAATAATACAAACGCAATTACAGCGTAGATAAACAGTTTTTTCTGGAGCCGCTTCTTTTGCTTGTTTTTCCAAATTTCCTTTTTACGCAACGAGCGGACATAATCAGTTTCAATCGATGCAACGGTTGCGGATGGTTTCCTTTTCCTTTGCTCCATGTCTGCACTCTCCCTCATTACAGTTCGAAATTTGATAGGTCAATAAATTATACATCATTTCTCACTGTTTTTAAAGAGAGATTCATAGATTTTATCGTAAAGATAGAAAAAAGGCTTCAAAAGGAACATCAGCACCCTGAAAATTATCCTGAAAATTTGTCGAATGACTTTATAGATTAAGACAATGACAAACACAATTGGCTTCAAAATCAACATATTGAAAAGCCTACCAAAAAATCTGAAAGGACGGTGGAAAATCGATGCATAAAGCAACATGCCACAAATCTGGGCAACTGGATCATACATCCTCCATGCTCCGTCCCTTACTAAAAATAGAATGTAAAACGATGCACAGCCAACTATGATCCAACCGATCACTTCAAGGAAAACACCATATTTCCTTATAATCGACCGTCTGCCGGTTGCATCGATACCCGTTCCGATCAAATCCATGAAAACTCCGGCACCGATGCCCGTCCCAATCATTGCAAGCAGACTAAGAAACTGTACGGAAAGACTCATCCAAATAATTTATGGAGGAAATTACGTGAACCTGTCTCTTCTTCGTCATATTGCATCGTGCCAATCGTCCCTTCCAAAGTAAGAAGCCCTTTGTCGACATCCAAATGGACGATGCGCAGCTCCTCCCCACGAATTACTAGAATTCCTTGAGATGTCCGGACGATAAACTCCTCTTGGTCAAACCGGTCGATCGTTTTTACAGATGTAAGATCCATTCGTTTTCTGTTTCTCATCGTGACGACATGATCCCCCGATGGAATTGCGTATGTTGGACTATCCGTCTGGATTTGCATATACTATTCCTCCTTTGCTTGTACGTTCACTGCCATCCTATGCGGGCAAATAAAAAAACATGACAGGAAAAATCACTGTCATGTTGGAATGTGGACAAACTTTTTATTGATGTGCTCCCGCGATGGCGAGGAATGGACTCTGGCGTGAAAGAATGGACCTTGAACGATGAAGAATGGACCCTAACGCGAAAGAATGGACCTTGAATGGCGAAGAATGGACCCTAACGCGAAAGAATGGACCTTGAATGGCGAAGAATGGACCCTAATGCGGAAGAATGGACCCTGAATGGCGAAGAATGGACCCCAGCGTGATTAAACAAGCATTACATTAAATCAAAAAACAGCCGGAATGCTCTCACGCACCCCGACTGCTTAATTCACTCAATCCTCATCATCAATAAACTCTGGTTCCACCTTTTCAAGCTTTTCTTCCTTCAAAATCGTATACATCATTGCCGCGTCTTCCTTCTTCGTCGATTCTTTCAGCATCTCGACCTTCGTCGTAACGATTTTTTGTCCAAATCGGATAGCGAGCTCGTCACCCGGTTTCACAACCGATGATGCCTTTGACAATTTTCCATTAATCGTGATACGACCCTGGTCTGCCACTTGCTTCGCAAGCGTCCGTCTTTTGATCAACCGCGACACTTTCAAGAATTTATCCAGTCTCATTTCTTTTCCCCCTCTTTCGCCTGTTGCCAAAATCCATCCAGTTCATCTAACGTATAGGCGGAGAATTCGCCCTGCCTTCCCGCACGCTTTGCTCGACAAACGAGAAGCGACGTTTGAATTTCTCATTCGCATGCGCCATCGCTTCCTCTGGAGACAGCTTCAAGAACCTTGATAAGTTGACGATTGTAAACAAGACATCCCCCAACTCATCCGTCTGGCTCTCCTTCGTACCATTCTCCACTTCGGCCTTGAATTCCTGCCATTCTTCCTCGAATTTATCGAATGCCCCACCGATATCAGGCCAATCGAACCCGACTTTTGCCGCTTCTTTTTGATAATTAAAAGAAGTGAGCAATGATGAGCTATGACGTGCCTGCCCATCCAACAGCGAGTCAACTTGCGGCTTCTCTGCCTTCTTGATTTCCTGCCAATTCTTTAAAACTTCATCTGAATTTTCCACGTTGCAATCACCGAATACATGCGGGTGACGACGGATCATTTTTTCACCAATTGACTGCAAAACGTCTTCCATCGCAAAATAGCCATCGTCTTCACCAATTTGCGCATGCAGGAACACTTGAAGCAGAACATCGCCTAACTCCTCGATAATCCCTTCATCGTCCTCTTGATCAATCGCTTCCAATAATTCATGTGCTTCCTCGATTAAATAACGCTTCAACGATTCATGTGTCTGTTCGCGGTCCCACGGGCAACCGTCCGGAGCGCGCAACGCCGCAATGATCTCCCTGAATGTCGACCATTCCTTCAGACGCCCCTCCCGTTCAATGACTGGAGGCACGTAAATCGTCGTCAAATTGTCAATTTCCGTTTCCCGGTCCAACTCAAACAGCGGTACAGTTCGGAGCTTTTCCAATGAAGAGCCCGCCGCTGTCACAATCGTCACCGGGTGATCGAATGCGTACTTTTCCATGAGTGATAGCTTCACATCAGAAGCGACAAACGCATCATAAACTTGTCCAATCAACACATGCTGAGTCATTTGCACGTCATCGCGTGCTATATCCGTGCCGTCCAACAACTGAAACCCTTCGATTGGATCAATTCGCAATGCCGCAAAAATCGGATCGAGGAAGCTGTTGCCCCTACAATTTCAAGCCGCACAATCCCTTCACGTTCTTTTTCAATCAATAATTGCACCGTGCGCTCCGCCACAAGCGGATGCCCTGGGACGACATAAGTGACCGCCCTCTCTTCAGCCATAGCAATTAATTTCGCTGTTATTTCCTCATATACTCGCTCAAACTCATCATTTTCTACATAAACTGCATCAAAACTTTCAATTTCTACGCCTTCCGACCGCAATTCCGCAACCGCGGGATGTTGGTCCGTCCTTGCAATGACGTATTCCGCTGCCTTCAGCTTGCGGTATGTTCCTATAGTTAATTGATCAAGGTCACCGGCACCAAGTCCGATAATCGTAATTGTATTCATCCATTCACCTTCTATTTTTAATTAGCCATAATTGCACGCGTGCCAATCTTCTTCCGAACGGCAACAAATACCATTCCTTCTCCGCCATTATACGCGATTTCATCACAACAATCAGGAAAACGCCTGCCCCCAACAAAACTGCCGTCAATGCTGTCAACGTCGCGCCGATTCTTGACGATACATTGTCGAATAAAAATTGATCTGCGACCAGCATCCATGGAATGATGACCGCAATCATTGCCGCTGCTGCGCTCAATAACCATCCGTAAAAACGGAAGGGTGCCAGACGTACGGGCCACACTCTTTTGAAATAAAGGAGAAGCCCGAATGTAATTACCGCAAAACCGATATTCCCGGCGACTGCCGCGCCAGTCACATCAAAATACGGAATGAGCAATTGATTTGCAATGACCTTTACAAGTAGTCCTCCGAAAAGCAATAATGTCGGCACTTTCACCTTCCCCGCCCCTTGTAAGATTGCCGTCAACGGCAAAATAAGCGACAGCCAAAAAATCTGAAAGGAGAAAATGATCAGCGCAACAGACCCCTCCCGCGTCTCAAATAACATTTCATTCACATATGGCAAAACGAGTGCAAGACCAACCGCTGCTGCCCAGCCGAAAAGGAAAGCCGTCCTGAACGTCAGTTGAATAAACGGCTCCGCCCCTCGTCCGCTTTTTTTGGCTGCATGATGGGATATCAACGGGACAATCGCAAGCGCCAATGTCGAAGCGATTAAAATCCCCATTTGCACGAGCGGCTGCCCACGGTCATAGACGCCCTTCATTTCCATTGCAGCGTCCGCGACATATCCTTTCGCAAGCAAAATATTGTATACGGTGAATGAATCCGCCATTTGGAACATCAGCAGAATGAGTGAACTTGCGCTGACACTTAAACTAACAAACGTTAATTCCTTAACGACGCGCCATGTATCCACCTGCACAAGCGGTCCTTTATAAGCATTTCTGTAAAATAGGGCAAGAATGACAACACCTAACGCCTGTCCTATAACAGCCCCCCACATAGCCATTTCGCCAGCCTTGTAAAGAGAACCGCCCGCCCGCATCACAGTCCATGTACCAATAAGGATAATCGCCACCCGCAACGCCTGCTCGCCGACATTTGATACCGCAACCGGCGTCATCCGACCATCCGATTGGAATGAACCTTTCAATACTGCAAGCATCGGCATGACAAGCACGATATATGCCCCCGCCCGAAGCAGCGTCACAAGCTCCGAATCCCCCATCGCATTTGCGAAAAACGGTGCAAACACCATTAAGATCGTAAAGAACGTCAAAGACAATCCCGCCAAGTAAATGAACGCAATTCGCATAACCGCTTTCGATTCACCCTTACTCCTACTTCCCGCTAACAGCTTCGATACTGCCACCGCGTACCCGTACGAAGTCCAAACTATAAAAATTCCAATGAAAGGATAAACTTGCTGGTAAATATAAAATCCTTTATCGCCCACAAGGTTCTGGAACGGAATCCGATACACCGCCGCCAGTAATTTGACGACAATCGCCGATATCGTCAAAATCGACGCACCTTTCATGAACGTTTTCATATTCCAATCAGCTGAAGACATAACCGCGCCTCTTTCGATGTTTATTCGACTTTTAGTATACCATCAACTAAAACGAAGCACTTCAAATACTGAATTCCTTGCACATCATAAAATAACCGTCGCTTTTTAGTCCGAAAACGCATAAATCTTATAAATTACTCATAACCTCATACGAATCGCGCATAAATCCCCAAAATTACGCATAAAAAATAATTATGCGTTTTTGCAACTTTTTATGCGCAGATACATCGATTTATGCGTATTTCAGACAACAAAAAAACAGGTAATGAAGCATCCGCTTCCTTCACCTGTCCAATTCCATTGGTTGTTTAAAAAGATACTTTCTTGTTTCGTAAAATCAGATAAATTTTCAGGATTCATACGCTTAAGGTTGTTCCCAGGGATTCGGAATACCTTTCATTTCTGGATTATCCCATAATTCCGGGCCAGGATAACCTATATATAAATAAAGTTCTTTATTAGGAGTTTGTGTTGTTGCTTTCATTACTTGATACGTCTCCTCTGAGTAGATAATACGATCGTTATCATCCTCACGCCCTGAATATATAAATTTAAATCCCTCATAATGATTAAATAATGCGTCAAAGTACTCTTTATCTACTTTTATTAATACAATCGAGTCTAATTTATCATTATAAAAATGGAAACTCGCTAGCCTATCATAATTTAGGAGGAAATCAGATCCACTTCCATCAGCCTGCCCAATTATATAATTATCACCCAATAGTTCAATTACTTTTGATGGTGAGTCGCCTAATGTTACTCCATGAAAATACAGGTAACCTTCCTCTTCAGTAAATGTGGGTTTAGCGAAATCTATATCCGTATTGATTGGAGAAATGTGTTGATTATTAATATTCTGTTGTGCCTTATATAGATTTTCCGCTATTTTTTTTTCCCAGTGCGGTTCTGCATTGGATAGTGTCAAGGATAGATTTTCGTTAATTGGCTGCGGTGATGCCCTTACTATTTGATTGGTCCCATTGGAGTAGAAAAAACGATCATCATAAATGTGGAAGTCTATAAACTTAAACCCGTCATAGTCATTAAATAATTTAATAAGGTAATCTTCATCTACATTCATGAATACGATTGAATCTAATTTATCTTCAATAAAAGAGAATTTCGCTAGGCCTTCATAATCCAATATAACGTCCGCTTCACTGTCATCCTCTTGCACGATCGTAAAATTCTCACCAAAGACTTCGATTACTTTTGACTTTGAGTCACCTAACGTTACGCCATCAAGATAAAATAACCCTTGTTCTTCGGAGAATTCAGGTTTTGAGAAATCTATGTCTAGTTCCGTTGGAGACGGTTGTTCGGCTACAGAAGGTTCATTTTCAGTCAATACTTCGCTTAAGACAAAAAACATTGCGCTCATTGTTACTACAGCGGCAATTACGACATATCTCCAGTTATGTTTGGGTTTCTTTGATCTATTTTGGACTTCATTCAAAACGTTTCGCATAACCCTTTTTTTACTTTCCGTTAAATCCTTCACCTCAGTAGGAATGAATTTATCCATTTAACAGCACCTCCCATTCAATTCCTTTCAGCTGATTTCTTAATAGCTCCCTACCGCGTCGCAATCGGGTTTTTACTGTACTTTCAGGAATGGCCAAAAGACTTGCAATCGCAACGATAGTCATTTCGTGAAAATAGAAGTATATGAGGACCTCTCGTTGTTTCAATGGTAATTGAAGGATTGCTTCTCCGATTATTGTCTCTTCATCTTTTCTAACCAAATCATCTGAACCCTTTGTGGTCTCTGACGGAAAAAATTTGTCTACCAATTGCATTTTTCTATAGGCCCAGCTCTTCAAATAGTCTTTGCTTTTATTCACAGTCATTTTCGTTAAAAAGGCCTTTACTTCGCCTTGTTCTTCGTATTTATGCTGGTTGTTGTAAAATTTTATGAATACTTCCTGCACAATATCTTCTGCTGCTTGTAGATCTTTCACGTAATAATAAGCGAGTCGTATTAAATACTCCGTGTATTGAAACATTAATTCTTTTAATTCATTAGTGCCTGTCACAGCTTCAACCCCTTTCCCTATATAGTAAACGATTCTAAAACTGCAGGGGTTTGCTTTTTCGGAATCCTTTTAAACTTATTTGCCGGAACTACTTCCAAAAAACAAAAACAGCCCACCCATACCGATTCTTCCCGGTACGTGCAGGCTGTTTTTTATTGTGAATACTGTGCAAATGCATGCTGTACAATTAAAATTTGTCGCCATAATTCATTGGGCTGAATGATGATAGTTATGCTTTTACAATACTAAATTGCCTAAGTATTTTTTTAGTAATATCATTATTATGGTTTACCATGTCCACAGTAAAATCCTGTTCCACCTGTAGCGATTAGGTTTCAAAAATACAATTAAGGAAGCATCACTGTAATGTGTTATATTAAGTCTTCTGATAACCTTTTGTTATTGTCAAATTCCTACGGCCCCTTTACGCCCTGTAACAGAGCCTAGGGTATAATCCTGCAAAAAGCCTGTGTTCTAATTGGAATAAGCCATTGCTTTTGTAAGAAATTTACGTATTCTTTGTATTTATTCCGTGTATGTTCATGTATATCAACTACTTGCTATTTGTTTTGCAACAGACTTTTTGCATAGTCAGTATTTCCTGAGGCAATGACTTTGCGAAGGGAACCCCTTTACTCGACAATTGGAATCTCCTTTGTCCGGGTAGTTTCGTTAATTGGAAGTATGAATCCTTTGCCTTCTCAAAACGATCAACATTAGAAATATTAGTAGTATAATGTAAATTGTAACTCCTATAAATGTCTCAGCTAAAGTGTATGTATCAGGCATGGGATAGAATGATACTATACCACCGTAAGCTGTCTCTTTAAATAAGATTGGAAGCATTGATTTCTGTACAAACAAAGGAAACCATTGTCCAATTGTCCAATTATGCATAACAGAGGACTCGATAATAGGATAAAAAAATCCGACGATTATTCCTGAGGAAAGACTTTTACTTACAACGGTTATGCATGCTGCGAAAACCGCCCATAATAATAGACTAAGAATTGTTCCCGAAATCTGTAGGAATGTCACGCTATAATTAACTGCCACCCTCGAAGAAACTAAACCCATTGGCAAATCGAATATTATAGGGGTGACATAACTCATGATGAAGCCTAATATGATATAGATAATAATAAAAAATGTTACAAAAGATAATAAACTAAAAAGTTTTGCTACAAGTATTTCTACCTTTGTTAACCCGCTATTCCAAAGCTGTAGGATCGTTGAATGACGGTATTCAACCCCAAATAACAAAGCGCCAGTTACCGAAAAAACAATTGGTCCAATTGTATTAATGGCTGCCAGTGAATAAGTCATAGCCATTGAGGGACTTACTATATATAAAAGCGCAACTAACGGCTCATCGATATCTGATCTTCTAATATACTCAATTGTTTGTTGTTCATTGAAAATACTATTTTCTACAAAGAGGGTAAATAGGTTTTGAAATTGAAATCCTACACTAACGTAGGAGTAAACAATAAATAAGGAGAAAAAAAATAGCAGCCAGATAGTAGAAGGATGCTTGAATAGTTTTATCCATTCTCGTTTATAGGAATCTAACATATGACTTCCCTCTCTTTTATAAGACCATTATAAATTCCTCTCCATTCCCGTATTGGACAAAAAACCATAGAATTAAATTCCTCAGAAGTAAAAGTAGTTGGGGTTTTCAATTGGATTGTTGTTAATTTAGTTCTTTCCGTTCTTAGCTCTTTAATAATTGTTCCGTTAAAAATTACACCCAATCGGTTGCAACATTCTTCTATAATACCCCATTCGTGACTTGCGATTATAAAAGTGCTTCCATTTGACGACATGTCATTAATTACTTTTATTAAATTATTATAAGACTCTATATCAAGACCATTAGACGGTTCGTCCAATAAATATAGACTTGCCCTTTTTGAAAGAGCTATTGCAAGGCCCAAACGTTGTTTTTGTCCAAATGATAAGTTCTTGACCTTTTTAACAAGTATGTTGTCCAATGGATTCAATCTTTTTAGGATTTCCAATGCAATAGAAGGTTCTTTAGTAAGCAAGTACAGATTCTCTTTACAATTTAAGTAAGGATACAACGAGGGGGATTGATAAGCAATGCTAACAGATTGAAAGCCTATATCTGGTTGTTGTAAATGTATAGAACCGGCGTTCGGCTTGGTAATGCCTGCAATCGTAGATAGAAGAGTCGTTTTACCCGAGCCGTTTTTTCCGACTAAAGCATATACATCCTTCTCCTGAAGGAAAAGATTGATATTATTTAAAATAGATTGTTTCGAATAACTTTTCGTTAGCTGATTTATTTCAAGAATATGTTTTTTCATCTTTTTTTTTCCTCCTCTATTTCTGCAATTAACAAGGACCGAGTTGTAGTTCCTCGGTCCTGGTTAAATTTAATAGTCTAGTATGCGCTGAAACTGCCATCGCCATAAATTGATGTAATTATTCTGCTTGTAAATTTGGGACCTCCGACGTGTCCCCATGGGTCGGAATTCCACTATCAAATTCAACACTTTGATTGGCTTGACCACCGGTGACCCCTCTTAAGTTCCAATTGTCAGAAATTGAATCATTAGTATAACCATATCCAATTGCAGTCGAAAGGCTTTGCCAAATCGCATCATAACTTAATATATTGCTTCCGTTATATGTCCATTGTACATAAGCTATTTGAGTTGCAACATTAATCCCGTATAAATTATGATATTGCTTTCTATGCGAAACAGTTTGTGTAGTAAATAAGGCATTTTTGTCAGGGGAAACTGAATTTATTTCTGGAATAACATAACTTTCTGATTCAAGGATAGAAGAATCAGGAACACCATTATCTAATCGTTCTGCAAACGTCAAAGATGAGGCTCCAAATGACAGTCCAAATGACAAAGCGGTGATTACCAAAACTTTTGATAAATACTTTCTCATAAACTTGTAATTCCTCCTCTAACTATTGGTTTTCCATAGACTTTGACGGAAATAGTGTAATTATAATTAGGTATTTTTCTTATAAAGCCACTCCTATTTGTGTACAATATTCATTAAATACAATAAAATCATAACATACAGAAAAATAAACACAAGTAATAAATTAGTAATTGAATTAATCACCAATAGATTATCAGAAAGGAAGTAAGTTTAAAAAATTGGATACGGTTAAATTTGGCTTTTCTTAGTTGATTGGTTGTTCCAACTTCGTGGTCAACAATATAGATAGTGATTCAGCCAACCTTCCCCCGAATATAATAGCATCACCGCAGTTTTGAGATTTAACTTTCCGGTAATCAATGAAATAAGATTTATATATTCCATATATAAAAGGCCAAAAATGCTGTGTACAAGCAAGTCCGGTTTTGCTAGATTAAATACCTCCTTAAAGTATCTATGTTTCTAAATTGCCCCTTCGTCTTATAGTAATTGCACTATGGAATACGGTTACACCATATAGACAACGTATATAAGATGCAGAAATGCATTGACACCGAAGCAACCAAAAAAGAGTATTTTTAAAGGCGATTACTACAGTATATTGAATATTTTTTCATCCCTTTTTTACTGGAATAACTCATATCATTATCAAAATACGGGGCAGGGGTAAAAAACCAACGAGTGGTACAAATTTTAAGAATATGACATGAGGTCGTCCTTTATTTTACAAAAACATATTTTGCGCAAAAAAACAGCCCACCCATACCGATTCTTCCCGGTACGTGCAGGCTGTTTTTTATTGTTCCATCTACTTTCCTGTCCCTTGGACTATTTTATTCGTTGCCGCTTTGAACGTGCTGGCAAAATGTTAATAACATCAATATCCTTTTTATCTTCATAAACCGCATAAAAAACAATGTAATTTAGCATTCGATGTCGGCTCTTTCCGTATGTAAGACAACGCAAGCCTTGAAAAGGTCCCTGCTCAACCATTCTGCCGACATACGGAAAAGAAGATAGCAATCGATCAATTTCATCAATCATGTAGTCCTCTTTGGAAAACCACCATTCAAGCACTTCTTCCCCATGTTCCGCAAAGAATGTCTGAATTTGATCTAAACATCTATTGAATTCTTCAGTGAAATGAACCGAATAACTTTGGTTATTTTCTTCTCTCATGCCGCAATTCCTTTAGCTTTTTTGCAGAAAAGCGTTGCATGTTAGGGTTATCATAGTAACGTTGGAGTGATTCGTTTAATTCTGGGTAGGTTTCGATATTCCTCACTAAATCATCGTACTCTTCATCCATATAAGGCGGTTCATGAACTTCTAAAGAGAACAGTTTACCTTCTGCAACAAACATTGCTGCATTTTTATCATTCAAGGCATTCGCAAGTTCTTCTTTCACATTTTTACTTAATGCACCCATTACGCCTCACCCCAATAGATTTCTTAGCTTTATTATACCACAGTTAAACAGATATGAATGGGTTCGACCGACTATTCAAAGTAACAAAAAACAGCCCACACGCACCAGTTCCTTCCCGGTACGTGCAGGCTGTTTTTCATTGTTCCATCTGTTTCGCCAAAAAGTGCGCGGCGGTTTCTGCTGCTTTTTGTTCGGCTTCGCCGAGGAAATGGACTTTCGATAGCAAGTAGACCGCGCCAATTGTATCACCGCCCGCAACTATCGGGGCAATGCAGTAGGACTTCACTTGCTCTACTTGTCCTGGCACCCACTCCACCGCTTTTTCAAGCTTTTCTATAATGAGGGTGCGGCCGGCTAATACTTCTTCAGCATCCGGTGATAATTGGCGGTTCAAGTAATCTTTTTTCGATAATCCGGATACGGCAATCATTTCATCTCTGTCACTGATCATGGCAGGTGTTCCGAGTGTTTCGTATAGCGTTTCTGCGTACTCTTTCGCGAATTGACCGAGCTCGGAAATTGGGGAGTACTTCTTTAAAATCACTTCGCCATCCCGATCGGTAAAGATTTCAAGCGGATCTCCTTCACGGATGCGGAGGGTCCTTCTGATTTCTTTTGGAATGACCACTCTGCCTAAATCATCAATTCTGCGCACGATTCCTGTTGCTTTCATGCATGATGCCTCACTTTCCAAAAATTAAACCGTCTTCCGTTCGGATATAGTATGCATCATGTTTGGTCATTTTATGCAAAAGTTCCTTTACTCGGAATCAGCAGAGATTGTTTCCTTTACGGATGACGCCAAGATGCGCATCATCTCTTCCAACACGTCAAATTCGGTCTTTTTGCCGGTATGCCGTTCATCCACCGTAACAATCAGGCGCCCTTCCTCCATCGTAAAGCCGACAGCGCGGCCGAATTCCATGGAATCCGTTACCATTTTCGCACCATCAGTCTTGGCTGTTCCTTCCTCCGTTAAACGTATTTCAATGATGGAGCGTTGTTTTTTAATTGATTCGACTCCCGCCATGCGTCCCCATGCTTTTATTCTTCCGACTCGAAGCAATAAATCGGCTTCAAGCGGCAAATCGCCGAAGCGGTCCGTCATTTCATCGACAAGCTCTGAATAATCCAGCTCACTTTCAATTGCCTTGACCCGCTTATACATCTGGATTTTTTGGAATCCGTCACGGATATACGAATCCGGTAAATACGCGTTAATTGGCAATGAAATTTCGACATCCGGTATTTCGGATTTAACGATGCCCGTCTGCTTCTCTTCAATCGCGTCTTGAAGCATTTGCGAATATAGATCAAATCCGACAGAATCGATGAAGCCATGCTGCTGGGAGCCAAGCAAATTCCCTGCTCCACGGATTGACAAGTCCCGCATTGCGATTTTGAATCCGGACCCAAGCTCGGTGAATTCCTTGATTGCCTGCAGGCGGCTTTCCGCCACTTCTGTCAGCACTTTATCACGCTGGTATAGGAAATAGGCGTACGCCACCCTATTCGACCGTCCAACACGCCCACGTAACTGATAAAGCTGTGATAGACCCATCCGGTCCGCATCGTGGATGATAAGTGTATTGACATTAGGTATGTCAATTCCCGTCTCAATAATCGTCGTTGTGACAAGCACGTCATACTCACCCTCAAGAAAGCTAAGGATGACGGATTCAAGTGCAGACTCACCCATTTGCCCATGCGCAAAAGCAACTCGAGCTTCCGGCACAAGCTGTTTGATTTCATCCACTTTGCGCGTAATGTCTTCGACTCGGTTGTATAAATAGAAAACTTGGCCGCCTCGCCCCATCTCCCGTTCGATCGCTTCGCGTACAAGCGCAAAATTATGCTCCATAACATACGTCTGTACGGGAAAACGGTTTGCCGGAGGTGTCTCAATGACGGATAGATCACGGACTCCCAACATCGACATATGCAATGTCCTTGGAATTGGTGTTGCGGTCAATGTTAGCACGTCCACATTTGTTTTCAGCTGCTTCAGTTTCTCTTTATGCGTCACACCGAACCGCTGCTCTTCGTCAACAACTAACAGTCCAAGATCCTTGTAGGCCACGTCTTTCGATAGGAGTCGATGGGTTCCTACGACAACATCGATTGTGCCTGCTTTCAAGCCTTTCAATGTTTCTGTTTGTTCTTTTTTCGATCTGAATCTATTCAAAAGCGATACTTCGACAGGGAAGCCCGAGAACCGTTCTTTCATCGTCTCATAATGCTGTTGCGCCAAGATTGTCGTTGGTACGAGGAAAGCCACTTGCTTGCCGTCTCCTACAGCTTTAAAAGCAGCCCGTATCGCCACTTCCGTTTTTCCGTATCCAACGTCCCCGCATAGCAGGCGGTCCATCGGTCGTTCTCTTTCCATATCGCGTTTTATTTCTTCAATGGAGCGAAGCTGATCTTCCGTCTCGTCATAAGGGAATGCATTTTCAAAGGAACGCAGCAAATCATCATCCTCTGAGAATGCATATCCTTTTTCCGCTTCGCGTTTCGCATACAACTTGATAAGGTCATCAGCGATATCCTTCACTGCGGAAGATACTTTACTCTTTGTCTTCTTCCATTCTGCTCCACCAAGCTTATGAAGTTTCGGTTCCTTTTCCCCTGAAGCGACATATTTTTGGATTAAGTCGATTTGATCAGCCGGAACGAACAGCTTATCCTCCGCGCGGTACCGGATATCTAAATAATCCTTATGGACGCCGCCCACTTCAAGTGTCACTACGCCATAATATTTCCCGATTCCATGATGGACGTGGACGATATAATCGCCAGGTTTGATTTCCGAATAGCTTTTGATGCGCTCTGCATTTGTCATCTTTTGCGGACGGGCTTTCCGCTTCGGTTTGCCCTTGAACAATTCGGCATCCGTAATCACAGTGAATCGCTGGAATGGCATTTCAAACCCTGCAGATAGATCGCCGTCAATGATGGATATAGTACCATTGTCTGAAGGCTTGCCGTTCACAGTTGCCGACATCTCGTAATCTCTAAGAATCGTTTGGACTTTTTTCATGCGTTCTTCGCCATCCGCAACGATGAATACATTGAATTTTCCTTGTTGCCAACGGTCCATTTCGTTTTTCAATAAATTCATTTGCCCATGGAACTCCTGCATCGGTTTACAAGAGAACGAAACAGTCTTTTTCAAGACGATGCCTGGCACAGTTCGGACAAAGAGAGATAAATAGGATTTTTTCTGGTCGAGTATTTTATGCATTTCATCGAATGAGAAGGAAATTCTTGCATCATGAACAATTTTTCCTTCTTCAAGCAGGGATAAATACCATTCTTTCTCTTCACTTTCAAGCGCTGTAGATACCTCAAGGATACGTCCAATTTCATCGAAAAAAACAAGGCCATCTTCAGGAAAATAATCGCCTAAGAAGGCAGTTGCCTGCTCCGCGAGAGAGACGTATTTCATCATTCCTTCAGGAACAATACCATCTTTCAATAAGTCGATATCTCGTGAAATATTCAATGTGAGAGATTCCTTCACCTCGTCACTTTTCACACGCTTTATACTCGAACGTAGAGCACCTTCAAGATTTTCTGCTATTTGTGATAACTCATCAGAATCCCAAACGAATTCTGAGGCAGGCAAGATGGAGACGTCATCTAATTTGTCGGTCGAGCGTTGATCATCAGCTGAAAACAACCGAATCGAGTCGACATCTGTATCGAATAGTTCGATGCGGACCGGGTTTTCCATATTCAACGGATAGACGTCCAATATTCCGCCACGAAGTGCGAAATCTCCCGGTGCAGTCACCATATCCTGTCTGTTGTAACCCATCTCGACAAGTTTTTGTATCCATTTATCCACATCGATTGTGTCATCTAACTTGGTTGTCAATGAATTCTCAAGCCAACGATCCTTAGGCGGAAGCAGTTTTTTCATGCCTGCAACGGGTGTAATATAGATTCCTTTTCCAACTCGCGCCATATGATCGAGAGTATCTATCCTGCTTGCTCGAAGGTCAAAACTGGATACAGAAAAATCGGCAGCGACCAGTTCCTCTGCCGGGTATAAATGAACAAGTGAATCACCAAGTGTCTTCACAAGGTCCTCATATGTACGCTGTGCTTGCAGCATGTTTGGAGTGATAATAAGGATTGGGCGAGCGGCAGAAAGATGGACAGCCTTAAAAAAGACGGATTTTGCACCGCCCGATAAACCTGCCAACAGTTGGCGGTCCTGGCCTGATTTTAACTCGTCTATCACCTTATTAATCTCTTTATCTTCTAAAAATAAATCTATGAGCGCATCCAATGATTATTTTCCTCGCTTTGCAGTATATAGATTGAAGTGAAAAAAGCTTTGTGCGCGTGTGACGCCAAAGCGGAACGTTCTATTGTAGCCATTTCTTTAGTGCATAGTAATCCGGGAATGTTTTTAACGACTTTTCACATTCCTCACAAATGCATCGTACTGTCATTGAACCGTCATTATCGTACTCCAAGAAATGTTCGCTGTCCTCTCTGTTTTTCAACTGTTGGACAACTTCCTCAGCGGAAGCGAATGGAATACTACCGACCTCCGTATTGCAATGTCTACATGAATATCGAATGTCCATTTTCATCGGCCCCTTTTTATCAAAGTATAGGCAAATGAAGGGATGATTATTCCTTAAGCACCGTTATAGTTGTTCATGACTTCAAGAAAAGTACTGTCAAGCCAAGCAACACAAGCCGATACGCTTCTTTCAACGCTTTCATCAATCATTGGCTGTTCATCCTTGCCAAATGTAGATAGGACGTAATCGGAAACTTTCATGCCGCCCCCCGGACGACCAATTCCTATACGGATTCGATTGAATGTGTCAGTTCCGAGATGTGCGATTAACGATTTCATGCCGTTATGCCCTCCGGCACTTCCTTTTGACGTAATCTCAGTTTTCCTGGAGTGAGGTCGAGGTCATCGTAAAGGACGACAATATCTTTTAGATCGACATCGAAGTAGTCCATTAGTGGCCCTACACATTCACCGGATAGGTTCATGTATGTTAGTGGTTTGACAAGCATTACTTTGCCTTTTGGGCTATGGACAATTGTGTAGGCACCATTGAATTTCGTTTGCCAAGCAGGGGCATTCCATCGCTTTGCTAGTTCATCTACGGCCTCAAATCCAACATTATGTCGTGTTTTCTCATATTGTTTCCCCGGGTTTCCAAGACCAATTATCATTTTCATACGACGCATCTTCCTTTTAATAAAGAATGTTAAAAAGGGCGCACGGGTTTGAATTCGTGCGCTCCAATAGTTGCATTTTGTATTAATTTTCGTCGCTATCCCCTTGGTTTCCACCAACGAGTTCGGGTGAAGATTCTGCATCCGGAAGATTGTCGCCATCAGTATCCTCTGAACGAGGAGAAGAGACGACAACGAGCCCGAAATCATCTTCATTCATAATTTCAAACTTCGACTTCGCTCGGATATCCCCAACCGTAATCGATTCACCGATTTGTAATCCGGAAATATCGACATCGAAAGCTTCAGGTATATCAGAAGGCTTCACTTTAATTTTCACTTCATGGTTCGGCTGTTGTAGGACGCCGCCTTCCTTTGACCTAACGATTCACCTACAAGGTTCACCGTTACGTCTACTTCAAGCTCTTCTGTCATATTGATCGCCAAGAAGTCTGCATGACGGATTTCTCCTTTTAGTGCATCCTCCTGGTAATCACTTAATACGACGTTCAATTGTTCACCATTCACATCAAGCTTGATGACTCCGTTTCGTCCCGTTTCGCGTAAAGTGCTCATAAGATCGCGCTCTTTTACTGCAATTGGGGTAGACTCGGTTTTATATCCATAAACCACCGATGGGATGTACCCTTCGTTTCTTAGTGCTGATAAAGCAGATCTTGTTTTCGTTTCTCTTGGTTTCGACTGAATTGCTGTACTCATTTGCGTAGTCACCTTTCCTGAAAAAAGTTATTCTAACTCTTGAAATACCCAAAATCAGACGACATGAAACTTACTGACTTGCTTATTCAAACAATGTGCTTACAGATTTCTCTTCAAATACACGAATGACTGCTTCGCCCAATAGCTTGGCAATCGACAATTGTTTGATTTTCGGAGATTTTTTGCTTTCCGGCAATTCGATTGAATTCGTGATGACCAATTCCTTGATTTGGGAATTGTCAATTCTTTCGATAGCAGGACCGGAAAGTACCGGATGCGTGCAGCAAGCATAAACTTCTTTTGCACCATTTTCAATAATCGCGTTCGCTGCGATTGTAATAGTTCCGGCTGTATCAATAATGTCGTCGATAAGGATAGCTGTCTTCCCGTCGACGTTTCCAACAATACTCATCACTTCTGCAACGTTTGGACGTGGGCGACGTTTGTCTATGATAGCAATTGGTGCTTTCATGCGGTCCGCCATTTTACGAGCTCGTGTAACACCGCCATGGTCTGGGGATACGATGACAAGATCGTTGCCTTCCAAACCTTTGCTCTTGAAGTATTCCGTAAGAATTGGTTCAGCTACAAGATGATCGATTGGAATATCAAAGAAGCCTTGGATTTGTGGCGCGTGCAAGTCAATTGCAATTACGCGGTCAGCTCCCGCTTTTTCAAGCAAGTTTGCTATCAGTTTAGCCGTAATCGGCTCACGTGAACGCGCTTTACGGTCTTGTCGTGCGTAGCCGTAATATGGCATGACAACATTGATTGTACGTGCTGATGCACGCATCAGGGCATCAATCATGATTAAAAGCTCCATTAAGTTATCATTGACTGGATTGGAGGTGGACTGGATGACAAAGACATCACAGCCTCGGATACTTTCTTCAATGTTAATTTGTACTTCTCCGTCGCTAAAACGTTTGACAGAGCACTTACCAAGTGGAAGTCCGATTTCGTCCGCCACTTCTTGGGCAAGTGATTCATTGGAATTGAGTGAAAATATTTTCAACTTTTTATTAGGATAATGATTAGCCATGATGGCCCCCCTGATTATTTAAGATTTAATTTTGTTGCGTATCCTTCTTTATTCTCCTGGCGCGCGCGTCCAATTGCAAGTGAACTTTCTGGGACATCTTTCGTTATAGTGGATCCAGCGGCTACATAAGCGCCTTTTCCAATTTTAACCGGCGCAATAAGATTCGAATTGCACCCAACAAAAGCACCGTCTTCGATTGTCGTGGTATTTTTATTCTTACCATCATAATTCACCGTGATTGTTCCACAACCGATATTAACCTGTGCACCGACTTCAGCATCTCCGATATAGCTGAGGTGAGACACCTTGCTTCCTTCACCTAACCTTGACTTTTTAACTTCGACAAAATTGCCGATTTTTACATTGTCGCTGAGATTGGAATCCGGACGGATATGTGCGAACGGGCCTACTGCCGTACGTGAACCAACGATGCTGTCCCGTATGACTGACGAATGAACGGTTGTATGATTGCCGATTGTGCTGTTGACAATATGGCTATTCGGTCCGATTATACATTTTTCACCGATAACTGTTTGTCCTTCGATAATCGTTCCAGGTTGAAGAACGGTGTCCCTGCCGATGGTGGTATTCGCACTTATATAGGTGCTGTTAGGATCGATAATTGTAACGCCTTCACGCATATGATGTTCGGCAATCCGTTGGCGCATTACCTTTTCAGCCTCCGATAGAACGACCCTGTCATTGACACCGATCGTTTCGCTGAAATCATCAGTGACATATGCTGAAATGCGAGCATTTTCGGCCCTTAATATACCAATGACATCCGGCAAATAGTATTCTCCCTGTGCATTATTATTTTCCACTTTTTTCAAAGCGTCGAACAATGCACGATTATCAAAACAGTAGGTACCTGTATTGATCTCGTTAACGGATCTTTCTTCGGCCGTAGCATCCTTGTGCTCGACATTGCGAAGGACATTTCCTTCTGCATCGCGAATGATACGTCCATAGCCAGTCGGGTCTTCGGCGGAAGCAGTAAGGATTGTAGCTTTGGCATCTGTCTCGGAATGATGAGCGATTAGAGCTTGCATTGTTTCCGATTTGATGAGAGGGGTATCACCGCAGACGACAATGGTGACTCCATCTAAATTCCCTAACTGGTTTTCCGCCTGCTGAACCGCGTGCGCTGTTCCAAGCTGTTCTGCCTGTAGGGCATAATCGCTTTTCCCACCAAGCGTTTCTTCAACCTTTTCTGCTCCATGGCCTACAATCGTTACGATTTTATCGGCTCCGATTCCGATAATATGGTCAACAACGTGTTCGACCATTGGTTTTCCACAAACCGGGTGCAATACTTTATATAAATCCGATTTCATCCTCGTTCCTTGTCCTGCAGCAAGGACGATGGCATATGTATTCGTCATGTGGTCGGCCCCCATCCATAATTTCATTATTGACTATAGCTGAAAATACTATTTATTTCAACCAAATCCCCTTGACAAGCGGGGATAATTCTTTTAATATTGTTGTTTTACTTTTTCTTAGGCGCTAATAGCAAAAAAATGCAGAACAAGATTTGGTTAAATCCAGTTCTGCTGCTTCTTCTCTTATGAAGTTAATCTTAAGCGCCGGCTTCTTCCAATACCCCTTTTTCCTCAACCATATGGTAGGCGGACAGAACCGCTTCTTGAACTTTCATTCTTGCCGATGTGTTGATGGGATGTGCTACATCACGGAAATCTCCTTCAGGAGTCCGCTTGCTTGGCATGGCAACAAATAATCCTTCATTTCCTTCAATGACTCGGATATCGTGTACGACAAATTCTCCATCCAAGGTAATCGACGCGATAGCTCTCATTCTGCCATCTGTTTCTACCTTCCTTAATCTTACATCTGTTATTTCCATTCTCTTCCCACTCCCCTTTAATAACATCCAGCTTTAGGCACTAAAAGTAAACGCCCTGGCTTTTGTTTTTACACTAACTCAACGTCAGTCCCGTATTGGGCATACGCGGGAGTATGTGAACCAAAATCCTTGATCGTATTCTTTCCTTCGGTTCGGTAAGATATCCAGGGGTTCGTGTGTTTCTGCGTCCGCAATAATCAGTTGGTACGTACCGGCATCTGTATCGCCCTTGTATTCATCAATCGCAATGGCCTTTGGTAATCGGACACCACTTTTCATCTGCTTTTTCGCCACTTCCTTGAACCGGCGGATCACTGTCGAGCTGGAGGTGCCAGTACTTCTCCTGCTTCTTTGAATGTTTTGGCCTTGACTGATCGGATTGTACAACTTGATTCCACTCTTTCGTATAGCGTTGATACTTATCCACGAAGGGGATGTCTCGAGAAGCGCTTTCCGCATGAACAGGCATACCTACGACGTTTATAAAAAAGAACTGTTAAACGTTCAAACCACTTGAGGTGCTTGATCTTCTGAATGCGATAATCATGAATCTTAGTTGTCATTGCCCCACATGCAGGGCATTTGTGGGGCTTCCTTGGAAGCGAAACATGAAGTGCAGTCCGCTCTCCGACCTCTTCTATCTTTTCAATGTTTACATCTTTTAATCCTGGAATATTCATGTTAGAATTCATGTGCACGTATCACCTTTCGTTTACTTGTTTCTCGACAATTCAAGTATAAAAGAAATGGTGATTTACGTGCATTTTTTTATTGAATTTGTATGCGAACACCCCAACAAATATTATAGAACCGCAAAATGCAGAACAAGATTTGGTTAAATCCAGTTCTGCTGCTTCTTCTCTTATGAAGTTAATCTTAAGCGCCGGCTTCTTCCATATCCTTTTTCCTCAACCATATGGTAGGCGGACAGAACCGCTTCTTGAACTTTCATTCTTGCCGATGTGTTGATGGATGTGCTACATCACGGAAATCTCCTTCAGGAGTCCGCTTGCTTGGCATGGCAACAAATAATCCTTCATTTCCTTCAATGACTCGGATATCGTGTACGACAAATTCTCCATCCAAGGTAATCGACGCGATAGCTCTCATTCTGCCATCTGTTTCTACCTTCCTTAATCTTACATCTGTTATTTCCATTCTCTTCCCACTCCCCTTTAATAACATCCAGCTTTAGGCACTAAGTAAACGCCCTGGCTTTTGTTTTTACAATGCATAGTATCTATATTCTGCAAAAGTCATCATTTTCCTTTTTATTTTCAAAAGTTTTTTTAATAGACTCAAAATACGCTTTAATCCATATAAAAAGAGAAAAACCCGCTCATTTATTTTGGTTCTAAATCAAATGTTGGGGTGATGTGATTTGCACACCACCCTTTAACTTAAATTATGCTATGAGAATGTTGATTTGCGCTACAGGCGGACGCTTTCCGCCGGCATGGCTTCAGCCGCTTCCCTCGCTTTGCTCAGTCCAGGGTCTTCAGCTCATGCTATTCCGGCAGGAGTCGCCGCCTTTCGCTCCAATCAAAGAATCTCTTTTAAACCTATAACGCCGTAAAGAAATCCTATCCTTAACCTAAATGAGTACCGATTTCTTTATATCGAATGTTTAATAATATCTTTGCCTTAAAGTGATCGAAGCGTCTAAAACCATAGGCATTGCGCTTCATCACTTTTGTTTTATTATTAATTCCCTCTAGAAAACCGTTGGAATACTTGAAGCCGAAACTATTCAAGATCTCAACTTGCCAGTTTCTAAATGTTTGAATGGCTTTTGAAAACGCCGGAATACCAGCTTCCTCTACCTTGCGGTAAAAGTCCTCTAGTCCGGCTCTTCACTTCTGCCATATCCTCAGCGGTCTTCGCCCAGTCAAACCACTCACAGTACGCCTCTTTCAGTTCATATGCCTTTTTCAATTCATCAGACATGCCTAAATACCCATTTAAATACCAACGGTTTTTTTCCGTTAATTTATCGTTACGCTTATATAATACATGTCGCATTCTTTTACATTTCTTGCGGTCATATGCATGCCATTCCTTCTGCACTTTCCGGCGAACTTCATCAATCGCCCAGTAGATATACCGACAATAATGGAATCGGTCTGCGACAATGACGGGGCGTCCCAAGGCCTTTTTCACAGCTGCCTTAAAGCTCGGATTCATATCCATGACCACTAATTCAACGTCAGCTCCGTGTTGGCGGAGATAATCTTGAATCGTTTCTTTCTGCGGTTTGGCAAGATATCCAGAGGTTCGTGTGTTTCTGCGTTCGCTATAATCAACTGGTACGTACCGGCATCCGTATCGCCTTTGTATTCATCCATCGCAATGGCTTTTGGTAACCGGACGCCATTGGTCATCTGCTCTTTCGCCACTTCCTTGAACCGTCGGATCACGGTCGAGCTGGAGGTGCCGAGTACCTCTCCTGCTTCTTTAAATGTTTTGGCCTTGACTGATCGGATACGCACGACTTGATTCCACTCTTTAGTGTAGCGTTGATACTTATCCACGAAAGGGGATGTCTCAGAGAAACGCTTTCCACAAGAACAGGCATACCTCCTACGTCTATGTTTCTACCTTCCTTAATCTTACATCTGTTATTTCCATTCTCTTCCCACTCCCCTTTAATAACATCCAGCTTTAGGCACTAAGTAAACGCCCTGGCTTTTGTTTTTACAATGCATAGTATCTATATTCTGCAAAAGTCATCATTTTCCTTTTTATTTTCAAAAGTTTTTTTAATAGACTCAAAATACGCTTTAATCCATATAAAAAAGAGAAAAACCCGCTCATTTATTTTGAGCGGGTTTACGTTTTTGATTATTCTGCGAGAGCGATAACTTCTATTTCGACTGATGCGTCTTTTGGAAGTCGTGCCACCTCTACCGTTGAACGGGCAGGAGTATGTGAACCAAAATGTTGTGCATAGATATCATTTAAAGCAGCAAACTGATTCATATCCTTAATGAAAACCGTTGCTTTAATCACCTTATCAAGTGATGATCCTGCTTCTTCCAATACAGCCTTCAAGTTCGCAAAAACTTGGTTGGTTTGCTCCTCAATCGTCCCTTCCAGAAGCAACCCGTCCGGTGTCATTGGCAATTGCCCGGATGTATACACAAATCCGTTTACCTTTACGGCCTGTGCATAAGGTCCAATTGCTTTCGGTGCATTTTCTGTAGCTACATAATTCATCCTTCATTTCCACCCTTCTTAAAATAATTGCCTTCTTCCAGTTCAATCGTACGATCCTTTTCATTCATAGTGCGAAGCTTGACTAAAGATAAATAATCATCGACGAGGACTTCCTCGGTATGTTCAGCTTCGACAAGTACAGCAATCCCAGCAAGTACACAATCGAATTCTTCCAACAAGTTTTTCATGCCGGCCATAGTTCCTCCGGCCTTCATAAAATCATCGGTGATCAAAACTCTTTGACCGCTTTTCATGCTTCTCTTCGATAATAACATTGTCTGAATTCTTCGTGTAGAACCAGATACATAATTAATGCTGACGGTCGATCCCTCTGTCACTTTGCTGTCCCTTCGAACAATGACGACAGGCACATTCAAATGGCGCGCAATCGCATGCGCAATGGAAATACCCTTCGTAGCAACTGTCATAATCACATCAATTTCCATATCCCCGAAAGCCGATGCAAATACTTTCCCGATGCGGTCCATAATTTTCGGATTCCCTAAGAAATCCGTCATATATAAATAACCGCCGGGTAAAAGACGATCCGATCGACCAAGACTTTCCTTAATAACCGCCATCACTTCCCGGACTTCCGATTCAGTGACACGCGGGATATACTTCACTCCACCTGCAGCGCCTGATACAGTAATTAGTTTGCCTGTTCCGTTCTCTTCAAACGTCTCTTTGACAATTGATAAGTCTTCGCTTATGGATGACTTAGCAGCCTGGTAACGCTCGGAAAAGTAAGTCAACGGGATGAGTGAGTGCGGATTTTCCAGTAGATGACGAGTCATATCGACTAATCTTTCGCTCCTTTTCCACTTCAAAAACAACAACCCCTAAATCCGAATATTTTAATGTACAGTATCATAAACGTACGTGTTTAATCAAGGATAAAACGTTCCCCCGTCATCCTTACTGCATGGACTTCCTTACAAAAACCCTTGAGTCCATTATATATCCTTGAGACACGTGCTTCTTGCCTAACGAAACCGAAAACTGTTGGTCCACTTCCGCTCATCAAAACAGCGTCTGCTCCAAATTGTTCCATTTTCTTTTTTAGGATGACCACTTGCGGATGTAGATTCATCGTTACTGGCTCAAGTACATTTCCTAAAGTGCTGCACATTTTGTTATAATCCCCGGAATTCAATGCATCCAACATACCTGCTGTATCAGGATGCTTGATGGATGAGAGATCCAGGTTTTTATAAATATCTGCAGTTGAGACAGAAATCGCTGGCTTCGCAAGGATAACCCAGCAATTCGGCGGGGCCGGAAGATGCTGTATCTTTTCCCCTCGCCCTTTCGCAAGTGCTGTACCACCATGAACACAGAAGGACACATCTGATCCTGATCCTAGCTCCTATATCTGCCAATTCATCCACACTTAGCCGAAGGTTCCAAAGTCTATTGAGTCCGCGAAGGGTAGCAGCTGCGTCTGAACTCCCGCCTGCAAGACCTGCAGCCACTGGAATTTTCTTGTTTAATGTGATTTCGACCCCTTCACGGATTTTAAATTGTCGTCTAAGTAGGTCAGCTGCTTGATAGGCGAGGTTTTTTCGATCGTTCGGCACAAATTGCTCGGACACTTTTATCGTAATTAATCCGTCATGTGCTGGTCGTAGCCAAACCTGGTCTGCCAAATCGACTGTCGTCATAATCATTTCCACTTCGTGGAAACCGTCATCACGTTTATGTAGGACATCAAGCGTCAGGTTGATTTTGGCAGGTGCCTTTTCATATAACATTAGGGCCCCTCCTTTCTAGCTTGTCTTTGTTCCCTATTTTACCATAGGGTGTAGGGATTGCACCCTGTAATTATTAGTGACTGTTTGTTTTATTTATGTAAGGTAAGGAAAAAAAGAGCTGTACGACGTCTGAAACGACATCCATACAGCTCTTCCATTGTCAGTCCTTAGAGTCGAAAGGTAATCTTAGCTATTGTTTTTTTTTCCGCCATTCCGCGTTCAGCCATTTGAATGGCATGTTTCACCATATTACCGGCATCCGTGACTTGATTCCTCCCCAACCTTCGCGCTGAACAACATCGTAAAAGCCTAGCTCTTTCGCAATCTCTTCTTTCAAGTGCTCGGACATTATACTTCGTCTTCTAGCCATTAGGTTTTCCTCCTTTTCGACTGACACACCTAGTATGAGCAAGAACAATAAAAAAACACCTATGCGCTCCAGAGGAGGTTGCATAGGTGTTTTTAATCTAAAAACAGTAAATAATAGCCATGAAAATTACTTGATGCTAAACGCGGTTGCGTCTCCATCATCCAGAACTGTTATTTCGACAGCTTCTGTCAAAATATCCGCGTAGCTGTAAGATACCCTTTCAAAAGCATTTTCGTCCTGGTCCAGTTCTACAACAAAAACTGCCCGATACGTCTCACGCAGGACTCCGGCACGTTCGATTGTTTTCTTACGGCCGCCGTTTGCCCTTAAATGCAAACGTTTCCCCAAGTGAGCATCCAATGACTTCTTAATGTCCGCTAATGTTTTTGGCACGTCGCTTACACCTCACTGGATATAAGTATAACACTTTTAAAAAGTTCTGTCAATTAAAATGAGAATTTTAACAGTAAGCACTTATCTTTGTCAATTCTTTTTTCGCTATTTTCCCCATTATCATTTTTTAACGTCCTAAATTTGTCAAGATTCTTTGAAATCCGCGTAGAGTGCATTCGCCAATTTCCCGAATTCCTCGATGGACAAAGTCTCTCCTCTTCTACCGGGATCCATACCAATGCGTTCAAACGCTTGAAGGATTTGCTCTTTCTTCGCCTTGCCATTTTGCAAGGAGGACTGAAGATTGTTCAGTAGCGTCTTTCTGCGCTGTACAAACGAGCCCCTGGCCACCTTGAATAGAAAATCTTCATCAATAACCTCGACAGGCGGTTCCGCTTTTTTGTCAATTTGAGGACCGCAGATTCGACATTCGGTTGTGGAATGAATACAGTCTTCGGCACAATCATCGATACTTCGGCATCCATGTAGTATTGCACAGCAATTGATAGGGAGCCATAAGCTTTCGTGCTTGGTGATGCCGTTATCCGATCCGCCACTTCCTTTTGCATCATAATGACCATGGCGCGTATTGGAACTTTGCCAAGAAGGAATTTCATAATAATTGGAGTCGTTACGTAATAGGGAGATTTGCCACAACGACGATATCGTCAAAACCGCTAAATTGTTCCTCGACAATCCCATTTAAATCCGCCTCTAAAACGTCCTGGTTAATGATTTCGACATTATTATAAGGTGATAAAGTATCCTCCAATACCGGTAGAAGGCGTTGATCGATTTCAAACGCGACGACCTTTTTTGCAGATCTTGCAAGGTGCTCTGTTAGCGCCCATACCGGGACCAACCTCAATAACACCAGTCCGGTCCGTCAAATCGGCATGCGATACTATATTTCGTAAAATATTTGGGTCGATTAAAAAGTTTTGTCCTAAACTCTTTTTGAAAGAAAAACCGTGTTTTTCCAAAATCTCCTTCGTTCTTGCAGGTGTTGCAATATCCTTATTCATGGTCTTCCTCCTCTTGCAGGACTTTCAATGCCTCCATTAATTGATGTTGCCCAATCCGGAACATTTCAAGTCTCTTTTTCAAACCTTTACCGTTCACTTGCCCTATATATAATAACTCGCTCAACCGATCGCGTCTGCTTTTTGCGTCCGGATGACCTATTAGCCTTTCTTCCAGTAGGAATGCCAACGGAATCTCCTCTTTATTCTGCTCGTCAATCGAATAAACAGCTTCAAGTGCATTTTTGATATCTTCATCCTTTGCATGTTCAATACCTAACTTTTGACCATTTTTCGAGATTGTTTTCGATTTATGCAAAAAGGCGTGTTTAACATTGGGGATTCTCTCTCGATAATAGCCCTAATTCTTCTACCCGGATAGTCAGGATCAGTGAATACGATAACCCCTCTTGTTTCCTGGGCAAGGCGTATCTGATTCAAAGTAGCCTCATTGATAGCTGAACCATTTGTTTCGATTGTATCTGCCCCTGTTGCTCTTTTGATTGCAATGGTGTCTGATTTCCCTTCAACAACAATAATTTCCTTTATCTTCACTGTGACCCTCTTTTCGATTCGATAAATACGATGAGTTAATTTTACGTCTTGGAGCCGCTGATGTACAGGCAATCGGACAGCGAAGGGTTCATTTGCCTTAATTTCTGCGCACTTTGCAGAAATTAAGGCAGCCTTGATCAGCCCCTTACACGTATGAATTCATAAAAAAAACCGCGGGACTGGTTGAGCCCCACGGATAATAGCGGAAATAAAATTAGTCTATGACTTTAACTTTCACTTGACGGCGGCCAAAATTATAAGCCGCTGACTTGTCGGTACATGAAGATCAATCCTCTTACCTTTAATAGCCCCGCCAGTGTCCCCAGCAATTGCATATCCGTATCCTTCCACCCAAACCTTCGAACCAGCGGAATGACATCTGGATCGACGGCAATAACCTTTAGATTCGGATTAGAACGCAAATCGATACCTGTCGCCGTTGTCCCTGTACAGCCATTGCAATGTGCAGTATATGCTGTTGCAGTAACGTAAAACTCTTTGCCGCCGGACGGTGCGGACGTCCCACGGGAGACCACAGCCTTAGATTTTTTAGAAGATGTAGATGCACTTGCCACCACTACTTTGGATCCCACTGCTACAATTTTCTTTTGTGGTTCCTGAATGACTCTTTCGCCTAATAACGTACGAGATACTTCTTTGCCATTTTCTTTAACAATTTCAAACTTGCGCTCTACTGACCCCTTTTTGCCGTCTTGGACGACTTTTTCGCGTCCCTTTAGCATTTTGGCGTCACTTTTCGTTACAACCGCAAAATTTGTTGGTTCTTCCACTACATCGGTGACCTTTTCTACTCGCACGACTTCGACAACGGAATCCGGTTTGACCAAATCTTCCATCTTCCCATTTATTCTGTCGTGTTCATTCAATTGAATGTTCTCTCTCTTTAAAAAGTCAGCGACCGTAGTCGAAGTTGACCACAATGGTATCTCTTTTCCGCCATTAATAAGCGTCAATTGAAACGCTTTTTGAACGTTGATGATTTGATTTTCTTCAATATTCGAATTTAGACTTGGTGTGACGATGTCATGTTCCTGAAGGTCAACGCCAGCTTCAGATAGAATTTTTCCTACATTCAGATCTGTCGTCCAAACTTTTGTTGTTTCCTCGTCCAGTTGAATCAAAACTTGTTTTGCCTGTTCCCACCTAATCGACAATCCTTCCTCGATTGGTGTACTCACTGAGGGTATTACTAAATCGTGTTCGGCAACTTCAATATTTTCGCTATCAAGAAGTTGCCCAACTGTATGTGCAGATGTTTTAATTTCTATTTTCTCACCGTTCACTTGTAGTGTGACCGATTTCTTCGTTCCCGTGTGGAGAACAAGTGAAATAACCGCCACAAATAGGACAAATGCAAATGCAGTTATCGCTATTTGTTGACTCCTCAATGATGGGAAGAACAGATTTTTCATGGTGCTTTTTAGCATGAAAAAACTCCTCCTTTATCACTCGGCTGATTATAAAGGTTCCTCATGCGAGTGTCAACTCATTGGAACTTTATTTCCTCCCAACTTGGGAAGTTTATTCTCATGACAAGTGGACTTATCTTCTAATAATTTAATCCGTAATCCTGAAGATCTTCATTGCATTTTCGGTCGTCTTTTTCGCCACGTCTTCAACCGACAGTCCCTTCAGGCTGGCGATTTCTTCAGCTACCAATGTGACCAGCGCAGGTTCATTCCTTTTCCCTCTGTATGGGTGCGGTGCGAGGTAAGGCGCATCCGTTTCAATTAATAAATGATCCAAAGAAATTTCCGTTGCAACTTGCTTCGGCATTTTTGCATTTTTGAAAGTGACAGGGCCTCCTAGGGAAATCATGAAGTTCATGTCTATGCAATCTTTTGCAGTTTCAACACTTCCGCCATAACAATGCATGATTCCACCCGTTATCCAGGCTTCCTCCTCCTTTAAAATACGGACAACATCCCCTGTAGCATCCCGATTATGGATAATAATGGGAAGATTAACCTTTTGAGCAAGACGGATCTGCTTTCTGAACAGTTCTTGCTGAATGTCTTTCGGTGATTTATCCCAATAATAATCCAAGCCTGTTTCTCCAATACCAACAACCTTCGGATGAGCGGCAAGGGTTTCGATCCATTCCAAGTCTTCTTCCGTACAATCAATGGCGTCAACGGGATGCCAGCCAACTACGGCATAGATGAACGGATAGCGTTCCGCTAACTCCATTGCCTTTTCAATGGTAATACGGTCAAATCCTACCACTACCATCTTTTTCACATCTGCCTCAAGCGCTCGTTCAATAACTTCCTTGACGTCTTCTTCATATTGTTCTGCATTTAAATGGACATGTGTATCAATATACATAGGGATTCTCTCCTCATAAAGTTCATTCTATTGCAATAGTTTGTTACTTTCGTTACAACCAAATAACAAAACCGTTAAAAATCAAAGACGGCGCCTCTTTAGAAACGCCGTCCCCCTTTTTATTATTTCACTTTCGCACCGTTTTCTAGTGTTGGATCGACTGTCGCCAGTTTTAGGGTTCCGTTGGATTGGCCGGCTAAAATCATCCCTTGTGACAATTCGCCGCGCAACTTCACGGGTTTCAAGTTAGCGACAACAATCACCTTTTGACCAACCAATTCCTCAGGTTCGTAGTGCTCTGCGATTCCTGAGACAACTTGTCGTTGTTCATACCCCAAGTCCACTTGAAGCTTCAGTAGTTTATCTGCTTTCGGGATTCGTTCGCAGGCTGTAACAGTCGCTACTCGCAAATCCACCTTCATGAAATCATCGATTGTAATTTCATCGGCTTCTTCCACTTTTTCAATTATCTGTTCTTCCTGCTGCTCTTTCGGAGCGGTAATCGTCATTTGATCACGAATATAAACAATTTCTACCTCCGGATCAAGACGAGGGAAAATAGGAACTCCTTTTTCAACGACTTTTGTTCCTTCAGGAGTAACTTCAAAATTGCCTAATGTATCCCAAGTCAGTTTGGATTCATCAAGACCAAGCTGTTCAATAATTTGAATCGGTGATTTCGTCATGAACGGCTGTAGTAACACAGCAATTTGTTGAAGTGAAGCTGCAAGATGGGCCATGACGGATGCCAATTTTCCTTTATCCGCCTCATTCTTCGCAAGGACCCAGGGCGATGTTTCATCGATATATTTATTCGTACGAGATATGATTGACCACAGTTCGGAAAGACACACGCTGAATTGCATCTTTTCCATTGAGGTTTCATATTTCTCGATTGCTGTTGTTGTAAATTCCCGAAGGGTTGCATCGTATTCAGTCGGCTCAAGACCTTGCGTTGGAATAACGCCATCAAAGTATTTATTGATCATAGAAACAGTGCGATTCAGTAAGTTTCCAAGGTCATTTGCCAAGTCGTAATTTGTTCGCTCTACAAATGCTTCCGGTGAAAACGTGCCGTCCTGTCCAAATGGAAGTTCACGGAGTAGGAAATAACGGGTAGCGTCAAGTCCATAGCGTTCAACAAGCATTTCTGGGTAGACGACATTTCCTTTCGATTTCGACATTTTTCCGTCCTTCATCATAATGAAGCCATGGGCAAATACTTTTTTCGGTAGAGGAAGGTCAAGTGCCATCAGGAAAATCGGCCAATAGATCGTATGGAATCTTACGATATCCTTCCCTACAACATGCACATCGGCTGGCCAGTACTTCTTAAACAATGAATCTTCATCCGTATCGTAACCAAGTGCAGTGATGTAGTTCGTCAAAGCGTCAACCCAAACATATATGACATGCTTTTATCCCCTGGTACCTTGATGCCCCAGTCAAACGACATTCTGGAAACAGACAAATCTTCAAGGCCCGGTTTGATGAAGTTATTGATCATTTCATTTTTACGGGATTCTGGTCGATGAAAGTCGGATTGTCTTCATAAAATCGCAAAAGCCTATCTGCATATTTCTTCATATTAAAGAAATAGGACTCTTCCGAAACTCTTTCTACAGGTCGATGACAGTCTGGGCAATTTCCATCCTCTAATTGCGCCTCTGTAAAATAGGATTCGCAAGGTACGCATTTCCAACCTTCATATTCACCCTTATAGATATCACCATTATCAAGGAATTTCTTGAAGATTTTTTCTACGACGGATTTATGTCGTTCCTCTGTAGTTCTGATCAAGTCATCGTAAGAGATGTCCATCAGCTTCCAAAGACTTATGGCAATATCCGCAATTCCATCCACATACTTTTGCGGTGGAAGTCCTTCCTCTTCAGCTTTCTCCTGGATCTTTTGCCCATGCTCGTCCATTCCTGTTAAGAAATGAACGTCAAATCCACGTAATCTTTTATAACGGGCCATTGCATCTGATGCAACAGTCGTATACGCAGTACCGATATGAAATTTCCCGCTCGGATAATAAATCGGAGTCGTAATATAAAACGTTTTTTGTTGTTCAGCCACGAAAATACCTCCATTGTTTCAATCTATACTAACCATATTATCTAAAATTCAACAAAAGCGCTATGTAGATGGAATGAAGTTATATTGTTTTTATGGAAATGGGGTGGTATTCGCCATTCCATAGCTTACTCCCACCCTATAATTTACTATTCGTTACATAAGATATTTACCCATTTTATGGGAATCCTATTATTGTCGCAATAGTATTAAGTTAGACTTATTGACGTAAATTGGAAGAGTTGGTATGATATTAATAGACAAGAACGTGTCGTAATATGATAAAAAATATGGTCGTTTGGGAGGAAATCTTGTCATGAAATCTACAGGCATTGTAAGAAAAGTTGACGAGTTAGGCCGCGTCGTAATTCCTATTGAACTCCGTCGTACACTTGGTATTGAGCAAAAAGATTCATTGGAAATTTACGTCGATGACGACAGAATTATTTTGAAGAAATATATGCCTAATATGACATGTTCAATCACAGGTGAAGTATCCGATGATAACTTAAGTCTATTTGACGGAAAACTGATTTTAAGCCCAAAAGGTGCAAAACAGCTTATTAAAGAGTTAGAAGAAAAGCTGGATTAATATTATAATAACAATAGTAATTTCAGTCCAGAACCCTTATTGGGTTCTGGATTTTTGTTATTCATTCACATGATATTCCTGATAGACATCCCTTTTCGCTATGCCACGTTCCAACGCTACCAAACGGATTGCTTCCTTTGATGGGATCTGTTCTTTCTCCATCAATAATTCCACATGTGAAAAGACGCTAATATCCTTCCACCAGCTTTCCTCCTGATCTTCCTCCCCATCCTCATTGCCTTCAAGGATTATACAAAACTCCCCTCGGAGCTCATTCGTTTCAACCCATAAAACCGCCTCTTCTAACGTTCCGCGTAAGAATTCTTCATACCTTTTTGTCAATTCCCTAGCCAAAACGACTCGGCGGGTGGTTCCAAATGCATCGGCTATTGAGCGGATTGTTTCCTTTAGACGGTGAGGAGCTTCGTAAAAAATCAAAGTCTCTTCCTTTTGCTTAAGCTTACGGAGTTGCTCGTTTCGCTCCTTTTTCTGCCTTGAAAGAAATCCAAAAAAGGAAAACGGCTGTGTTTGGATACCCGATGCGACTAATGCACTGATAGCCGCATTTGCCCCTGGGATAGGAACGACATCATACCCGTCCTCAATCGCTTTTACTGCGATATCGTATCCCGGGTCGGATATACATGGCATTCCTGCATCACTTACTAAAGCAACTTGTTTACCTTCAGCTAAAAGGGAGAGAATCTTTTCCCCGCCCTTTTCAAGATTATGCTCATGATAGCTTATTAATGGCGTCTTAATATCGAAATGGTTGCAAAGCTTAATTGTATTCCTTGTATCCTCTGCCGCTATTATGTCGGCTTCCTGCAGCACTCTGATTGCCCTGAAAGTCATATCTTCCAAGTTTCCAATTGGGGTACCAACCAAAAACAGCTTTGCTCCGCCCGTCTCAGCACTTTTTTGTGATTGCATCCGTAACCTGCCCCTTCCTCATATAGCGTTCCTTTGCACTCCGGGTTAATTGCTTAAACTGATATTCCGCTTGCATTGCTTCACGTTTTGTTTCAAAGCTTTCCTTATAAATGCAATGGACAGGGAGTCTTGCGCGTGTATATTTTGCACCCTTGCCTTCATTATGAACGCGGATGCGCTTCTCCAAGTCATTCGTATAGCCCGCGTAATACGTGCCATCCTTACATTCCAAGACATAGAACAAATGCTTATTGATCTTGTCCATATAGTAAAAGCCTCACTTCTTCCGTATACTCCCCATCAGGGCCGTATACATATAGGGCGGTAGGATTTTCAAATCCGGTTTTCCATCTTTTATGCCCTCTATTAGTAACGTGTTCGCCTCTTTCCCTTCTTTAGGATAGACGAAACGGATTCTTTTTGGCTCAAGGCGGTTCGCACGCATTGCCGTTACAATATCGAGAAGCCTGCCGGGACGATGGACAAATGCCGCCTTGCCCCCCTGCTTCAATAGTTCGCTTGCAGATTGCACAGCTTGTTCAAGGGTTAAGTGAATTTCATGCCGTGCAATGGCGACATGTTCCTTCAGGTTTTTTTCGCTTGCTTCAATCGCCGGAAAATAAGGGGGATTGCATGTAACTGTATCATATTTTTCATAGCCAATTTTTGCAGCAATCCCGATGACATCGTCATTCACGATCCGTATTCTTTCATCTAACCCATTATAGCCAACACTTCTTTCAGCCATATCCGCAAGACGCTCCTGCAGTTCAACTGCTACAATATCTGCGTTCGTTCGAGCACTGAGAAATAGAGGAATTGCCCCGTTCCCCGCGCATAGATCGACAATCTTACCGGAACGGATCGGTACATAAGCAAATTTTGCAAGTAGGACGGCGTCGAGCGAAAAGGAAAACACGGATTGGCTTTGGATGATCCGTAAATTTTCTGCCAACAAATAATCGAGTCTTTCGTCTTCTTTTAATAAATTCTCCATTTTCTACTCCCTCAATCCATAGAAAAAAGCCGATGCCTACACAAAATAGGATCGGCTCGTTTCAAGCATGTTGTTTACTTAGGAAGGACAGGCAAAACAAGCAGTCTTCCCCTTTACGGCTGCTGCCATAATGGACATTGCAGACATGGTATCCTTCATTATATATTCGTGCCAAGTTGTCCACCCCTTCACCGATGTCGATTTTTCGGGGTTTTTCAACTGGTTGTTGTTCATTCAATGTTTCGGTTGTCTCACTTAATTCTTCAAGCCTGGTCCGGAGATGATGGTTTTCGAGTTGAAGCGAGTGGTTCTCTTCCGTCATCTTAGCCACAAATCCCATTAGTTCCCGGAATTGCTCATGCATGGATTCAAGCTGTTGCTCAAATTCCATTACCCTGTCGAGAAAGTTCCCTTCTTTCAACTTGTTCACCCCATCATTTCGTCAATTGAGCTTCAACGTTCTTTTGGCTTTTAATTTCTTCCCATGAATATTCCAAGACATGTTCCTGATCCACTAAATTCACTTGTAAAATTCTTTCAAGTAAATTCATGCCGACCACTTTTCCAGGTCCTTCAGGAGTTAGTACCCTTTCTCCGATGTCCGGCATAAGGTTTTTCGCCTCTTCATATTCATCGTTTTCATACTTTAAGCAACACATGAGCCGACCACATAATCCAGAAATCTTCGATGGATTAAGTGAAAGATTTTGATCCTTCGCCATCTTAATGGAAACCGGTTCAAAGTCCCAAGGAATGTGGAACAGCAAAGCATTCTTCCACAAGGACCAATTCCTCCAAGCATTTTCGCTTCATCCCGGACGCCAATTTGGCGAAGTTCGATACGGGTACGGAATATGGCTGCGAGATCCTTTACGAGATTTCTGAAGTCAACCCGCCCCTCAGCTGTGAAATAAAAGACAATTTTATTACGATCGAATGTATACTCCACATCGACAAGCTTCATATCTAACTCATGCTCACGTATTTTTTCGAAGCATTTACCGAAAGCCTGTTCAGCATCCATCTGATTCTCTTTCACTTGGATCTGGTCTTCGATAAGCGCTTTGCGGATAATTTTCTTAAGTGGCAAGACGACATCATTCTCATCGACTTCCTTCACCGGAATAGCAACTTTACCATATTCGATACCCCTAGCCGTCTCTACGATAACATAGTCGTCAACATCGAGATGATAGTCGAGAGGATCGAAATAATATATTTTACCCGCCTTTTTAAAGCGGACTCCTACAACATTATACAAGCATTAACCCCTCCTGCAAATTAAGCACCAGTTGTTCTATCAAAAGTGTACGGTTCATATTACTGTACAACTTTTTCTTCGCTTGAAGAACCGCTTCCATACTGGCCGATAACTGGCTATATGTCATCTTCATTGAGAGGCCACGGAAAATCTGCTGTTGATCGGGAAACGTCATTTCCGATTGCAATCCCGCTTTCATCGAAACGATATCACGGTATGCATAGAGAAGCAAGTTGAGAGCACGTTCCAAATCTTCCTTCTCTTTTACTATTGGAACCCATTCAGATTGGATGAATAGAAGCGCTTCATTCACATTGCGATCTGATGCTTCAATTAATTTTAACACTGTTTTTCGCATGTGTGCAAATTGATCATTTTCAGCTAACAACTTTGCCTGTTCGATATCCGCGGTCATCATCGTCACTGTCGCCGCCATCGTTGCGGTAATTCCTAAATCGACAAGTTTTGCTATCATTTCTTCCCTTCTTGGAGGAAGGAATGAAATGCGCTGGCACCGGGATTGGATGGTTGGCAATATAGATTGATAGGAACTGGTTAATAAAATTGCAGTCACTTCACCTTCAGGTTCTTCAAGGAATTTCAGCAACGTGTTAGCCGCTGCCACATTCATTCGGTCCGCACGGGAAATGATGTAGATTTTGCGTCCCGGTTCATACCCTTTCCTCGTCATTTGCATGATCAAGGATGACATTTGTTCCTTCTTAATGTCTTGGCCGTCCGGCTCAATCATTGTCACGTTGGGATGACTTTTTGAAGAAACCCGTCTGCAGGCATGACATGTTCCACATGGAACAGCATCCATGGGCTGTTCGCAAAGCAACAGCTTCGCAAAATGGATAGCTGCCGCTTCCTTTCCAGTTCCTGTGTCGCCATCGAATAGATAGGCATGGCCAATTCGGTTGTTTCGAAATGTTGCTTCCAATCTATCAATAACAGCTTTTTGCCGTTGTTTGATAGTAGAACCCGTCTCTTCCATGCCTTCACCTCCTACTGCAAAAAAACCGTGTTTTTAATTTCAAAAAAACACGGGTCATGTATATAAGTTAATGAGTAATCCTTTGATTTCTCCGATCTTCCCTAATAGCTCAACGGAAGTCTGTTCTTCGTCCAACAATGCTTCGGCCAATTCAAGAAGCTTTTCATCAATCGTTTGGACAATTTTCAATCCCCGACCTTCGCCGTATTGATTCCAAGTATGAGATTGTTTCAATCCCATACCCGAATCCACTGTCTCTTTTAGGAAACGGCGGACGAGCATCTTGAATTTTGCCATATCCCTTAAATTCCGTGAACGGGTTAGACGATCTCCGGCGGAAGAAATGTCTCCAAGAAGTCTTGTAATCTGTTCAGAATGCAAGCGTTCTTCCTGTTTCAGGACCATTTGGCCAAATCGGACATTCCCTTGCGGAGATCGCAAGGGGTCGTTCCGCAGTTTGTCGAGTCCTGTCCGATGGTCTCCATTCACTTTCATAACTAACTTCACCCTGTTTCTCAGAAATGATGAAATTGTTCAATCGGTAATACAAATACAGTTGCGCCGCCGACTTCTACTTCTACTGGGTAGGGGATATAGGAATCAGCGTTGCCGCCCATCGGTGATACGGGTGCTACCATTTGATCACGCGATCGGCAATTTTCACGAATTAATTCTAAAGCTTTGGGGATGAGGCCGTCATCCGTTCCGATAAGGAATGTCGTGTTTCCTGACCGTAGAAATCCCCCTGTACTGGCTAATTTTGTAGCCCGGAAATCATTTTTTGTTAAAGCTGCCGATAAACGGTTGCTGTCTTGGTCTTGTACAACTGCCACTATCAATTTCACGGTACCCTCTCCTTTTAGCTTTTTATTTATATGATATTGCACTGTTGATTTCCGCTTCGGACGGACGCTTTTAGCATCAACCAACGGAATTTCCTATTAATAATCATAGCCACAATAAAACTACATTTAGCTATACCTTATTATATCACGAATTGTCTTGAGAAATGAGTTGAGAACTTATAATTTTCCAAACATTTTCAGTTACTTCTGATAATGGGAGTGTTGCGTCTGTGCTGATGATGCGATTTGGGTATTTTTCAAGCAAAACTTTGTAGCCTTTGTAAACTTTTTGATGGAATTGCAAGGCTTCGTTGTCGAGTCGATTTGTTCCCGAACGCCGCTTTGTGCAATTCGCTGTAGCCCTTCTTCAGGAGAGATGTCGAAGAAGATGGTTAAGTCGGGCATTGTGTCTCCAATTGCGAATGCGTTGATGGACATGACGTCGTCCATCCCGAGTCCTCTTGCATAGCCCTGGTAGGCAAGTGAGCTATCGATGAAGCGGTCGCAAAGGACGATTTTCCCTCATGTATCGCAGGGATAATTCTTTCGACGAGATGCTGCCTACGTGCTGAAGCATATAGGAGAGCCTCCGTTCTGCCGTCCATTTCCTGATGATCGTTATCGAGAATGATGGCCCGGATCTTTTCGGAGATGCGGATGCCACCCGGCTCACGGGTTAGAATCCCTTCCAATCCTTCCTTTTGCATTCTCTTATATATTTCTGCAATCACAGTTGTTTTTCCTGCACCTTCGGGACCTTCAAATGTGATAAATTTTCCTTTTGACATGATTAATTCCTCCGAACTTCATTTCAATACAAACAGCTCTTTTTCTTCAAGGCGACTAACGCCCTGGAATCTTGCCCCTGCTTCTATTAAAGCAGATAATGCCCTAATATGGTGCTCCGTGATTCTTTCACCTTTGATCAACAGTGGAATTCCGGGAGGATAAGGGATTAAAGATGCTGCAGCGACGTAGCCTACCGCGTTATCCATTGGTATCCATTCGGTTTCCATGTCAGCTAAGTTAGATGGAGGGAATGCGAGCATGGAGATTCCGTCAGGCCAAGCGGCCATGTCTAAGAAATTATGGTTATCATCTACTTTACCCAAGTTAGTGACTGCTGCAATCATTTTTTTCTTCCACTCTTTTAAAGGAGGATTAGATTCCCTGTTCCACAACGGTAAAATAAGTAGGACCTGGTAAGGATCCGCAAGTTCTGCGTAAATCCCTTCTGATTCGAATGCTGCTTGCAATGCGAAGCCGGAATGGCCATCATAGCGGATCAATAGCTTCAAAGGATCGTCCGTCTCCACAATTTCCAAGTGATCGATTGCCTTCAGCTCTTGAATAAATGAAGAACGTAATTCTGTGAATTTACGTTTGTCGCTTTCCTTAAAGAATGCCGCGTAAGCCCTTGCATCATCTAAAGAAGCCATTAGTAAATACGATGGACTACTGGACTGCAGCATTTGTAAATAATATGCGATTTTTTCTTCGGAAATCAGGTTCGATCGAATGTGTAGAAATGATCCCATCGTCATGGCGGGCAGTGTCTTATGTGCGGAATGGACGACTACGTCGGCGCCAAATCGAATCGCAGAGCGTGGGAACGGCTCACCTACGATAAAATGTGCCCCATGTGCTTCATCGACTAAGACGGGGATGGAACAGGCATGGCATAAATCGATAATCTTCTTTACCCCCTTCCCAGTCACGCCATAATACGTCGGGTATGTTAGGAGGACGGCTTTCGCTTGCGGATGTGCAGCGAGTGCTTCTTCCACCTGCTCCGGTTTTAAGACACCAGGTGTCCGTGTATGCGAATCCCACGGAGGAGATAGAAACACTGGAGTTGCACCCGTCAATTCAATCGCATGGAACACCGATTTATGTGCATTACGCTGGACAATTATTGTGTCTCCTTTCCCGCAAGCGGCATAAATCATTGCCAAGTTCCCTACAGTGGAGCCATTGACGAGGAAAAAACTTCTGTTTGACCCGTAAAGAGCGGACAACAGGCTTTCTGCTTCCTGAATGACCCCTTCCGCTTCATGAAGGTCATCAAGTCCCGTAAGCTCGGTGTAATCATACAAAGAGCCTGCCGCATCCCCTCTGGCAAGCTGGATAAAAGACCATGCTTATGCCCCGGCACGTGAAATGAAACCGGGGTATGTTCTTTGAAATATTCTAACGCCTGCACGAGCGGGCGATTGGTCTGATTCATTAATTTCCCCACTTCCTTTATGACTTCTATTATAGTGGAGTGAACGTGAAAAAACACGGAAATATCCGGTGTCATGCAACCTTCATTCTCGATAGCCCAACGGAGAGGAATGCTACTGCGAATCCAAGCAAAATGATCGTGGGCATTATGATATCACCCACATTTCCCCCTTCAGCTATCAACATCGTAAACCCTTCCATTGCCCAAGTTTGCGGGACGAAGTTGGCGATCTTCTGCATAATGTCCGGGACCATACTGATTGGCCAATAGACGCCCCCAAGCATACAAGTCGAAATGATCACAAATGTACCGATGGCGTTTTGCTGCTCGACAGTCTTTACGAAGCTTGCAATGGCCATTCCGAGACCTACGACGCAAAGCAGCAAAGACGTGATAAGAAGAAGCAAAGCTGCCGGTGAGCCCCAATCGACGTCAAACATTGCTGACGATAACGCAATAAGAAGAAAAAACTGGATCCAACCTACAATGAAGAAGGATAGGAAATAACCAAGTAACACTTGGAAACGGGTGACAGGCGTCGTAAAAAGCCTTGACCAAATTCCGTCCTGCTTCGCTTCGATCAATGTGCCCGTCATCGAAAGCATCATAATCATGACGAACATAATCGAAAATCCTGCGGAGCTATATGAGATGCCCATCATCGGATTCTTTGAGGAGCCATCGTTTGTTCTTTGTTCGGTCCACGCTTGGATCATCCCTTCGTTCTGATTGAGCTTCTCGTAGATGGATTCCCAGCTTTTATTGAAATAAGAACTGCCCACCTGCGATGCCGCCACGTATATGTCTATGGCTTGCATTGCCTGATTCACCTGTTGTTTAACAAGCGGCGCTGTCGCCATATTAGGTGATGGTTGAAAACTGATAGGCTGTTCATCATTACGAAGCTTATGTGCAATCCCTTTTTCCAACGTTACAATACCTTGCACCTCTTTATTTGCCAATAACTCCTCCGCCTCGCCAGATGCAACAAGCTCATACGAAATCATTTCATCGAGCATTAGTTTTTGAATAATGCCCGTGGAAAGTTCCGACCTTTCCTCGTCCACCAATGCGATTCGGAATGTTATATCCGCATCTTTTCCAAAAACACTTCCGAATAGAAATGTAAATAGCAATGGCATCCCTAACATTAAGACAATCGATGATTTTTTCTTGAATGTCCGTTTTATTTCAAAAAGGCAAATCGTTAAAATCTTCTTCATCCTGCATACCTCCTATGCAACCCGGCGGTTAAGCCGGATGGAACTAATGAGAATGGCTACAGTCCCTATACCAAGCAAAACTCCTGACGGCAACCATAACGTAGACCAAGGGGTTCCTGTCATGATTGACGTGTAGCTTGTCAATGCCCAGGAATTCGGTATTGCTGTGGCGATGTTTCGCATAACTTCTGGGAATAAAGATAAGGGCAACATCGAGCCACCTAACAATGCTAATACTTGAACCCCCATACTTCCTACGACATCCGCCATTTTTTCGCTCGTCGTAAATGCGGCTACAACCATCGCCAATCCAGCTACCGAAAAGATATAAAAGAAGGTGATGAAAAGGATTTGCAGAATAGACGAGCCCCAATCGACTTTCAATAGAAAATGAGTTGCCCCGATGAAGATTAAAAACTGAATCCACGCAAATAGACATGTGCCGATGAATTTTCCGACAAGTATCGTATGGATGGAAATTGGCGTCATCTTCAACCGTGACAACGTTTCGCTTCTTCTTTCCTGATGAAATGACTTTCCTCCCGCCATCGAGTTAAATAAAAGGAACATCGCCGCCATAGCTGCTGCGTAATATTGCATGGAAGACACCGATTCTTCCTCTGCCGGTTCGCTTACGTACGTCCGCTGTTCATACGCCACACTCTCAATTGAAGCTATAAGCTCATTTTGGATTGCCACCATATCAAGCATGTCGCCTTCTTCAGACAACAATGCCGCTTCCGTCATAATTGTAGTTGTTGAATTTGAAATCGCCTGCGACAATTGGGCGAACGTTTCAATCATCTGTTGAATAAGTGTCGCCGCTGTTTCCTGCCGGAGATTGGCATGACGACGGCACGATCTGCATCAGATCCCCATCCGTCCGGCAACAATACTCCTACATCAATTTCCCTACCATCCATCCAATCAAGCAGCTGTTTCTCCGATTCCGCCCGCTCTACCGTAATCGCTAGTCCGTCCTCACCTAATGTCCGGATTACGCCTTCTGTCATCGAGTTGGATTCAGATGAATAGACGCCTAAAATTGTTTCGGGCATGCTTCCTCCACCCATAACGCCTTTTAAGGCTGAACCCAAAATGACGGTCAGCAAAACGGGCATAATGATCATCATCAGAATGGCCTTCCGGTCCTTTAAATGGATTTTCGCATCTTTAACGGCTATCAAAAGGCTTTTCAATCTTTTCCCTCCTATTCACGCAAAGAGCGTCCCGTCAATTGCAAAAATAATGTTTCTAAATTCGCTTCCTGAAGTTGCATATTGTGAATCACTACCTCCAACCTGCCGGCAAGCAGAATCACATCCGCCACAATTTCCATTTTTGATTGCAAATGAACATCGATTTCCTCAGGTCGCACAATCACCTTTTCCACTCCATCCAACTGCTCTAACATTTCTATAAATGAAGGGCGTAATGAATCAACCGTGAGCTTCAATACGGTGCCACCCGCCAATCGATTGCTCAAATCCCTTCTCGTACCACTTACGATAAGCTTCCCCTCATCGATTATCGCAATTCGCCTGCAAAGGTATTCGACCTCTTCCATGTAGTGGCTTGTGTAGATGACTGTCATACCTTGCTCATTCAATGTTTTGACCGTCTCCAAAATATGTTTCCTCGATTGAGGGTCGATGCCAACTGTCGGTTCATCCATGATGAGAAGCTGTGGACGATGCATGAGAGCAGCCCCTATATTGATGCGCCGCTTCATGCCGCCTGAAAAGGTATCAATACGTCCTTTCGCCCGTTCGGTTAGTCCGACAATCTCCAATACTTCTTTTGCTCGGGCCTTTGCAACTTTACCCGAAAGACCGTACATCTTCCCCCAAAAAATTAGATTGTCTATCCCTGACATTGTTGGATAAGCGCGATGTCTTGCGGCACGACGCCTATCATCTGTTTAATTTCCTTCAAATTTTTTCCGACCAGTTTTCCGTCAACAAGAATCTCCCCCGCTAAGGGCGGAACGAGTCCGCAAATCATAGAAATGAGCGTCGACTTCCCTGCTCCATTCGGACCTAACAACCCGAATGATTCGCCTTTTTCAATTTTAAATGAAACCCCTTTAATGACTTCGCGTGTACCATAACTCTTTTTTACGTTCGAAAGTGTAAGCATTACCCGCAGCCTCCTTCTTTACTTTATCTTATAGAGGAAGCCTCCATTTTCCATCGAGCGCGCGATAGATTTTGAAGGCATGAAAAAAACGGCATCGATATGCCGTTTTTCATAGGTCTATGCAAAAAGTAATATCAAAACGTGGTAATTCCGTGACGTACAGCATAAATGGCCGCTTGTGTCCGATCGCGAAGTCCAAGCTTTTGAATTACATTGGAGACATGATTTTTTACCGTCCCTTCAGTAATGAATAATGCATCCGCAATTTCCCGATTGTTTAGTCCTTCCCCTAAAAGGTTCAATACCTCCACTTCCCGATCCGATAATTCCTTAAGCCTTGCCGGCAATTCCGTCATGTTAGCGTGATTGTTCACTCTAAGCTCTGTCAGTACTTGCGATGTGAATTCCTTCGGTAGTACGACACCGCCATGATGTACGGTGAGAATTGCCTGGACAATCGTATCCGTCGGCATATCCTTCAGTAAATATCCATTCGCTCCTTCTTCAAGCGCGTCAAATATATATTCACTATCATTGAAAGTAGTCAATATCAATACTTTCACATCTGGAAGAGAATCCTTTATAAGTTTCGTTCCTTCAACCCCATTTACCCCTGGCATCCTAATATCCATTAAAACGATATCCGGAAGAAGAATCACCGCTTTATCCAAAGCATCTTTCCCATCCATCGCCGTCCCCACGACTTCAATTTCCGGGCGTAAGCCAAGCAACGTACTAAGACCTTCTCTCACCAGCGGTTGATCATCGACAATCATAATCTTAATCATCCTGTCACCCCCGTTGCAATTCGTTGAAGAGGAAAAGAAACCATGATTTCAAAGCCTTCTCCTTCAATGCTTTCAATTCTGAATGAACCTCCATGCTCCGTCACGCGTTCTTTCATATTAATTAAACCAAAATTAGGTGTAATGTTTTTTTCCCCTTTTCCATCATCTTTAATTTCAACGCGTACCTCTTCTTCGAATATATGTATATTCACGATACATGTATCCGCATTCCCATGCTTTTTTGCATTCGTCACCCCTTCCTGCACAATTCTTTTGATTGTAGGTTGATAGGTCAATGGGATTTCAGCAGTTCCCCCAATTATGAGTAACCGAGTTTCCATAAGCGTCATTGAAGAAAACTCATCTAAAAGCCCTTGTAGCACCTCTTGAAAAGAAGCCTCTTGGTAATCCTCTTTCAACGTTCTAACAGACATACGGATTTCATGAAGAGCATCCCGTGTCAACTGCTCACAAATGCCAAGAACCTCTTTTGCCTTTCTGGAATCCCGAACTGCCATTTCGCTCGCAACTTGCAACTGGACAATCAAGGCAGTCATCTTGTGGCCAACTGTATCATGAATCTCCGGGCAATTTCATTTCTCTCACGAATCACCGTCAACTCTTCCACTTGCTCCGCATAGTCCTTCAACTGACGATGCGCAGCCTGCAAAGCCCCGTGCGACTCATTTAATTGCTTATATTGCAACGCAATCGTCTCTTTCGCATTACGAGAGTTCCGGATAAGTCCGCCAACAAATGCACCGTAAATGACGAACATCACATTGACGATATTACTTGAAACAGAAAATATGCCAGTCTGCGCGTATAACCGTAAACTGATCAGTATCCATATAGCAACAAACGCACCTGAAAAAAGCCCAAGCAATTTCTTACGGTCGTACAGCAAGAAAACAGTAGTTGAAAAAACTCCGAAAAAAATCAAATATAAATATCCGCTTTCGGAGAATAAAAAACCAATACCCGTAATGACGATAAAATCAATCGAGGAGCAAAGAATCCTCGTCTTCTCGCGAACGTTTGCCATTTGAATAAAATGACTAACAATGAATATGGGGATGGCACCAATTATATAGATTGTACGTCCATCCTTAATTCCGTCTGTCATTTGAAAAAAGTAACCACTCAAAATGACTAACATAGCTATACGCACTAAGGAGAATAAAAAAAGAGAGACACTTTTCACAACCACTCCCCGTTCTTTATCTATTATTCTAATAATGGACTACTGGAAATCGGAACGCAATAAGTAGATTTTTTCGGAAGTGTTGTTTTGCTCGAGTCTATTGGGGTTTTGCTCGAGTTTGGATGTGTTTTGCTCGAGTTAAAGGCAGATATGCTCGAGTTTGGGCTACTTTTGTTCATCTCGGAACTTATGTATCAATCAATTAAAAGACATTTGATTTTTTGAACACAAAAAAACCATCCCCAACAAGGGATGGCATTTGCCCGGCGACGTCCTACTCTCACAGGGGGAAGCCCCCTACTACCATCGGCGCTGAAGAGCTTAACTTCCGTGTTCGGGATGGGAACGGGTGTGACCTCTTCGCCTTCGTCACCAGACTATATAAGAACGATACTTGTTCGTTCAAAACCGGATAAAGAGACATTGTTGCTACTTCAAGTTCAACCATACTTTATAACTTAAGGTTAAGTCCTCGATCGATTAGTATCCGTCAGCTGCACGTGTCGCCACGCTTCCACCCGGACCTATCCACCTCATCATCTTTGAGGGATCTTACTTACAAATGTAATGGGAAATCTCATCTTGAGGGGGGCTTCATGCTTAGATGCTTTCAGCATTTATCCCGTCCACACATAGCTACCCAGCGATGCCTTTGGCAAGACAACTGGTACACCAGCGGTGTGTCCATCCCGGTCCTCTCGTACTAAGGACAGCTCCTCTCAAATTTCCTGCGCCCGCGACGGATAGGGACCGAACTGTCTCACGACGTTCTGAACCCAGCTCGCGTACCGCTTTAATGGGCGAACAGCCCAACCCTTGGGACCGACTACAGCCCCAGGATGCGATGAGCCGACATCGAGGTGCCAAACCTCCCCGTCGATGTGGACTCTTGGGGGAGATAAGCCTGTTATCCCCGGGGTAGCTTTTATCCGTTGAGCGATGGCCCTTCCATGCGGAACCACCGGATCACTAAGCCCGTCTTTCGACCCTGCTCGACTTGTAGGTCTCGCAGTCAAGCTCCCTTATGCCTTTGCACTCTACGAATGATGTCCAACCATTCTGAGGGAACCTTTGGGCGCCTCCGTTACACTTTAGGAGGCGACCGCCCCAGTCAAACTGCCCACCTGACACTGTCTCCTGCCGGATCACGGGCAAGGGTTAGAAGTCCAATACAGCCAGGGTAGTATCCCACCATTGCCTCCTCCGAAGCTGGCGCTCCGGATTCCAAGGCTCCTACCTATCCTGTACAGGCTGCACCGGAATTCAATATCAGGCTACAGTAAAGCTCCACGGGGTCTTTCCGTCCTGTCGCGGGTAATGCGCATCTTCACGCATATTATAATTTCACCGAGTCTCTCGTTGAGACAGTGCCCAGATCGTTACGCCTTTCGTGCGGGTCGGAACTTACCCGACAAGGAATTTCGCTACCTTAGGACCGTTATAGTTACGGCCGCCGTTTACTGGGGCTTCAATTCAAAGCTTCGCTTGCGCTGACCTCTCCTCTTAACCTTCCAGCACCGGGCAGGCGTCAGCCCCTATACGTCACCTTACGGTTTTGCAGAGACCTGTGTTTTTGCTAAACAGTCGCCTGGGCCTATTCACTGCGGCTCTCTCGGGCTTTAACACCCTACCAGAGCACCCCTCCCGAAGTTACGGGGTCATTTTGCCGAGTTCCTTAACGAGAGTTCTCGATCACCTTAGGATTCTCTCCTCGCCTACCTGTGTCGGTTTGCGGTACGGGCACCTCCCGCCTCGCTAGAGGCTTTTCTTGGCAGTGTGAAATCAGGGACTCCGGGGATAATTCCCCTCGCTATCACAGCTCAATGTTATAGGAACGGGATTTGCCTCGTTCCACACCTCACTGCTTAGACGCGCATGACCAACAGCGCGCTCACCCTATCCTTCTGCGTCCCCCATTGCTGATAACGGCGGGGAGGTGGTACAGGAATATCAACCTGTTATCCATCGTCTACGCCTTTCGGCCTCGACTTAGGTCCCGACTAACCCTGAGCGGACGAGCCTTCCTCAGGAAACCTTAGGCATTCG
>NZ_CP125968.1:447500-475000 GCF_030067815.1 Sporosarcina thermotolerans
TCAAGTCCTCCAGTTTCCAATGACCCTCCACGGTTGAGCCGTGGGCTTTCACATCAGACTTAAAGGACCGTCTGCGCGCGCTTTACGCCCAATAATTCCGGACAACGCTTGCCACCTACGTATTACCGCGGCTGCTGGCACGTAGTTAGCCGTGGCTTTCTAACGAGGTACCGTCAAGGTACGGGCAGTTACTCCCGTACTTGTTCTTCCCTCGCAACAGAGCTTTACGATCCGAAAACCTTCTTCGCTCACGCGGCGTTGCTCCATCAGACTTTCGTCCATTGTGGAAGATTCCCTACTGCTGCCTCCCGTAGGAGTCTGGGCCGTGTCTCAGTCCCAGTGTGGCCGATCACCCTCTCAGGTCGGCTACGCATCGTCGCCTTGGTAGGCCATTACCCCACCAACAAGCTAATGCGCCGCGGGCCCATCCTGCAGTGACAGCCGAAACCGTCTTTCAGAGTTCTTCCATGCGGAAGAACCGATTATTCGGTATTAGCCCCGGTTTCCCGGAGTTATCCCCATCTGCAGGGCAGGTTGCCCACGTGTTACTCACCCGTCCGCCGCTAATATCAGGGAGCAAGCTCCCTTCAATCCGCTCGACTTGCATGTATTAGGCACGCCGCCAGCGTTCGTCCTGAGCCAGGATCAAACTCTCCATAAAAGAGAAATTCGAATAGCTCGAGTTTCTTGCTGGCATCATTTAAGATGTCAATTTTGAATCCGAAGATTCATTTTGTTCTTTTCACCGACAGTGTCGGTTCCAGAACTTTATTTGTTGACGTTTTGCTGTTCAGTTTTCAAGGTTCATTTGTTCGCTGCTCCGTTAGAAGCAACTCTTATATAATACCATGCTGTGTTTTCGATGTCAACAACTTTTCTTAAAAAGTTTTATGTTGTTTTGCAGTGGTTATTCACTTATCGGAAACGCAACGTTATCTAATATAACACCTTACTGTTTTGATTGCAACACTTATTTACAAAAAAACATCACCTATACTTCAGAGGTGGTGTTTGACAAGCCTACTTCTTTAGTTGACTTTTCATATTGATAACTACTAAATGAGTTTTGGACTTGAACACTTTCCCATTTAGGAGACATTAGATTGGTTTTGTCATCTTCATAGGTAGATGGTATTCAGCAAGGGGAAGGTTATCTTCCAGACAAACCCCAACCTACGACTTCAATGTTAGGTCTTTGGTGATCAATTCAATTATAATGGAAGTCTAATTTTGACCAATCAATTTGCGTTTGCTGCCGGCTATATACGTATAAATTCTTGTAAGCACGCATAAATAATACTTCTTCCATCTGGATATGATGAGCCTTTTTGCGGAAAAAGTGTATCTATACTATTATTAATCAACATAATTCAGAATTACTTATGGATTTTATATACGGGGGCTTGGAGATTGTTGGGAGCGGGGTTGGGGTTTTTGAGCGCGGCGCCTGGTTTGTTGAGCGCGAAATGTGATTCTTGAGCGCGGCGCCTGGTTTGTTGAGCGCGAAATATGATTCTTGGGCGCAGCGCCTGGTTTGTTGAGCGCGAAATATGATTCTTGGGCGCGGCGGCTGGTTTGTTGGGCGCGGGGAAAGGTTCCTAAAGCATGGAATCGTCCTTTTAATAGACCTTTAATTGCCAAAGGCATTAAGCGCGAGTTAGTTTAGAAGATGATCTTAATGTTCTACCGCGTTCAACTAATATTATTTTCATGCACAAAAAAACCATCCCCTACAGGGGATGGCATTTGCCCGGCGACGTCCTACTCTCACAGGGGGAAGCCCCCTACTACCATCGGCGCTGAAGAGCTTAACTTCCGTGTTCGGGATGGGAACGGGTGTGACCTCTTCGCCTTCGTCACCAGACAATTGAACGATACTTGTTCGTTCAAAACCGGATAAAAGAGACATTGTTGCTACTTCAAGTTCAACCATACTTTATAACTTAAGGTTAAGTCCTCGATCGATTAGTATCCGTCAGCTGCACGTGTCGCCACGCTTCCACCCGGACCTATCCACCTCATCATCTTTGAGGATCTTACTTACAAATGTAATGGGAAATCTCATCTTGAGGGGGGCTTCATGCTTAGATGCTTTCAGCATTTATCCCGTCCACACATAGCTACCCAGCGATGCCTTTGGCAAGACAACTGGTACACCAGCGGTGTGTCCATCCCGGTCCTCTCGTACTAAGGACAGCTCCTCTCAAATTTCCTGCGCCCGCGACGGATAGGGACCGAACTGTCTCACGACGTTCTGAACCCAGCTCGCGTACCGCTTTAATGGGCGAACAGCCCAACCCTTGGGACCGACTACAGCCCCAGGATGCGATGAGCCGACATCGAGGTGCCAAACCTCCCCGTCGATGTGGACTCTTGGGGGAGATAAGCCTGTTATCCCCGGGGTAGCTTTTATCCGTTGAGCGATGGCCCTTCCATGCGGAACCACCGGATCACTAAGCCCGTCTTTCGACCCTGCTCGACTTGTAGGTCTCGCAGTCAAGCTCCCTTATGCCTTTGCACTCTACGAATGATGTCCAACCATTCTGAGGGAACCTTTGGGCGCCTCCGTTACACTTTAGGAGGCGACCGCCCCAGTCAAACTGCCCACCTGACACTGTCTCCTGCCGGATCACGGGCAAGGGTTAGAAGTCCAATACAGCCAGGGTAGTATCCCACCATTGCCTCCTCCGAAGCTGGCGCTCCGGATTCCAAGGCTCCTACCTATCCTGTACAGGCTGCACCGGAATTCAATATCAGGCTACAGTAAAGCTCCACGGGGTCTTTCCGTCCTGTCGCGGGTAATGCGCATCTTCACGCATATTATAATTTCACCGAGTCTCTCGTTGAGACAGTGCCCAGATCGTTACGCCTTTCGTGCGGGTCGGAACTTACCCGACAAGGAATTTCGCTACCTTAGGACCGTTATAGTTACGGCCGCCGTTTACTGGGGCTTCAATTCAAAGCTTCGCTTGCGCTGACCTCTCCTCTTAACCTTCCAGCACCGGGCAGGCGTCAGCCCCTATACGTCACCTTACGGTTTTGCAGAGACCTGTGTTTTTGCTAAACAGTCGCCTGGGCCTATTCACTGCGGCTCTCTCGGGCTTTAACACCCTACCAGAGCACCCCTTCTCCCGAAGTTACGGGGTCATTTTGCCGAGTTCCTTAACGAGAGTTCTCTCGATCACCTTAGGATTCTCTCCTCGCCTACCTGTGTCGGTTTGCGGTACGGGCACCTCCCGCCTCGCTAGAGGCTTTTCTTGGCAGTGTGAAATCAGGGACTCCGGGGATAATTCCCCTCGCTATCACAGCTCAATGTTATAGGAACGGGATTTGCCTCGTTCCACACCTCACTGCTTAGACGCGCATGACCAACAGCGCGCTCACCCTATCCTTCTGCGTCCCCCATTGCTGATAACGGCGGGGAGGTGGTACAGGAATATCAACCTGTTATCCATCGTCTACGCCTTTCGGCCTCGACTTAGGTCCCGACTAACCCTGAGCGGACGAGCCTTCCTCAGGAAACCTTAGGCATTCGGTGGAAGGGATTCTCACCCTTCTTTCGCTACTCATACCGGCATTCTCACTTCCAAGCGCTCCACCAGTCCTTACGGTCTAGCTTCAACGCCCTTGGAACGCTCTCCTACCACTGACATCAAAGATGTCAATCCGCAGTTTCGGTGATCCGTTTAGCCCCGGTACATTTTCGGCGCAGCGCCACTCGACCAGTGAGCTATTACGCACTCTTTAAATGGTGGCTGCTTCTAAGCCAACATCCTGGTTGTCTGGGCAGCGCCACATCCTTTTCCACTTAACGGATACTTGGGGACCTTAACTGGCGGTCTGGGCTGTTTCCCTCTCGACTACGGATCTTATCACCCGCAGTCTGACTCCCAAACATAAATCATCGGCATTCGGAGTTTGTCTGAATTCGGTAACCCGGGATGGGCCCCTAGTCCAAACAGTGCTCTACCTCCGAGATTCTTTCGTTTGAGGCTAGCCCTAAAGCTATTTCGGAGAGAACCAGCTATCTCCAGGTTCGATTGGAATTTCACCGCTACCCACACCTCATCCCCGCACTTTTCAACGTACGTGGGTTCGCCTCCAGTAAGTGTTACCTTACCTTCACCCTGGACATGGGTAGATCACCTGGTTTCGGGTCTACGACCCCATACTCATTCGCCCTATTCAGACTCGCTTTCGCTGCGGCTCCGCATTCTCTGCTTAACCTTGCATGGAATCGTAACTCGCCGGTTCATTCTACAAAAGGCACGCCATCACCCATTAACGGGCTCTGACAACTTGTAGGCACACGGTTTCAGGATCTATTTCACTCCCCTTCCGGGGTGCTTTTCACCTTTCCCTCACGGTACTGGTTCACTATCGGTCACTAGAGAGTATTTAGCCTTGGGAGATGGTCCTCCCGGATTCCGACGGAATTTCACGTGTTCCGCCGTACTCAGGATCCACTCTGGAGAGGATGGACTTTCGACTACGGGGCTTTTACCCGCTATGGCAGACCTTTCCAGGTCGCTTCGTCTAATCCATCCCTTTGTAACTCCGTATAGAGTGTCCTACAACCCCAGGAAGCAAGCTTCCTGGTTTGGGCTCTTCCCGTTTCGCTCGCCGCTACTAAGGGAATCGATTTTTCTTTCTCTTCCTCCGGGTACTTAGATGTTTCAGTTCTCCGGGTGTGCCTCGTTTACGCTATGTATTCACGTAAACGTACTGCCCCATTAAAGGCAGTGGGTTTCCCCATTCGGAAATCTTCGGATCACAGCTTACTTACAGCTCCCCGAAGCATATCGGTGTTAGTGCCGTCCTTCTTAGGCTTCTAGTGCCAAGGCATCCGCCGTGCGCCCTTTCTAACTTAACCTTTATATGGTTTTCAACACATAAACTGCGTCTAAACCACTGGTTGATTACCATTGTATAGCGATATACGTTGATAATCGTTAAAAAAGTATAAATCAATCACAAAAGTGATCGACTCGGTTGATTACTTGATGTTTTGTTGCTTCAATGTCGTTTTATCCAGTTTTCAAAGAACAAGTTTTGAAAGTCATCATAGAAGATGAACCCTCAAAACTGAACGCAAACGTCAACGTATGAACCTAAGGTTCATATTCCGTAATTATCCTTAGAAAGGAGGTGATCCAGCCGCACCTTCCGATACGGCTACCTTGTTACGACTTCACCCCAATCATCTGTCCCACCTTCGGCGGCTGGCTCCCGTAAGGGTTACCCCACCGACTTCGGGTGTTACAAACTCTCGTGGTGTGACGGGCGGTGTGTACAAGACCCGGGAACGTATTCACCGTGGCATGCTGATCCACGATTACTAGCGATTCCGGCTTCATGCAGGCGAGTTGCAGCCTGCAATCCGAACTGGGAACGATTTTATGGGATTGGCTCCCCCTCGCGGGTTCGCAGCCCTTTGTATCGTCCATTGTAGCACGTGTGTAGCCCAGGTCATAAGGGGCATGATGATTTGACGTCATCCCCACCTTCCTCCGGTTTGTCACCGGCAGTCACCTTAGAGTGCCCAACTGAATGCTGGCAACTAAGATCAAGGGTTGCGCTCGTTGCGGGACTTAACCCAACATCTCACGACACGAGCTGACGACAACCATGCACCACCTGTCACCGCTGTCCCCGAAGGGAAAGACATGTCTCCATGCCGGTCAGCGGGATGTCAAGACCTGGTAAGGTTCTTCGCGTTGCTTCGAATTAAACCACATGCTCCACCGCTTGTGCGGGTCCCCGTCAATTCCTTTGAGTTTCAGCCTTGCGGCCGTACTCCCCAGGCGGAGTGCTTAATGCGTTAGCTGCAGCACTAAGGGGCGGAAACCCCCTAACACTTAGCACTCATCGTTTACGGCGTGGACTACCAGGGTATCTAATCCTGTTTGCTCCCCACGCTTTCGCGCCTCAACGTCAGTTACAGACCAGAAAGTCGCCTTCGCCACTGGTGTTCCTCCACATCTCTACGCATTTCACCGCTACACGTGGAATTCCACTTTCCTCTTCTGTACTCAAGTCCTCCAGTTTCCAATGACCCTCCACGGTTGAGCCGTGGGCTTTCACATCAGACTTAAAGGACCGTCTGCGCGCGCTTTACGCCCAATAATTCCGGACAACGCTTGCCACCTACGTATTACCGCGGCTGCTGGCACGTAGTTAGCCGTGGCTTTCTAACGAGGTACCGTCAAGGTACGGGCAGTTACTCCCGTACTTGTTCTTCCCTCGCAACAGAGCTTTACGATCCGAAAACCTTCTTCGCTCACGCGGCGTTGCTCCATCAGACTTTCGTCCATTGTGGAAGATTCCCTACTGCTGCCTCCCGTAGGAGTCTGGGCCGTGTCTCAGTCCCAGTGTGGCCGATCACCCTCTCAGGTCGGCTACGCATCGTCGCCTTGGTAGGCCATTACCCCACCAACAAGCTAATGCGCCGCGGGCCCATCCTGCAGTGACAGCCGAAACCGTCTTTCAGAGTTCTTCCATGCGGAAGAACCGATTATTCGGTATTAGCCCCGGTTTCCCGGAGTTATCCCCATCTGCAGGGCAGGTTGCCCACGTGTTACTCACCCGTCCGCCGCTAATATCAGGGAGCAAGCTCCCATCAATCCGCTCGACTTGCATGTATTAGGCACGCCGCCAGCGTTCGTCCTGAGCCAGGATCAAACTCTCCATAAAAGAGAAATTCGAATAGCTCGAGTTTCTTGCTGGCATCATTTAAGATGTCAATTTCGAATCCGAAGATTCGTTTTGTTCTTTTCGCCGACAGGGTCGGCTCCAGAACTTTATTTGTTGACGTTTTGCTGTTCAGTTTTCAAGGTTCATTTGTTTGCTGCTCCGTTAGAAGCAACTCTTATATAATACCATGCTGCGTTTCCAATGTCAACAACTTCTTTCAAAAAGTTTTAAGCCGTTTCGAAGTGGTTATTGAGTTACCGGAAGTGCAACGTTATCTACTATAACATCTCATCTTTTCGATTGCAAGTGTTATTCCACAAAAGTTTTCGTCATATAACTTTATTGCTTAATATACTTTGTCCAATTTAATTTAAAGGGCAGTACTTAAATCTTCAAGTCATGCTCCTTCTATATATAGAAGAAGCTTATTCATAGAAAAACAGCAAATGTAAATAGAGCTGCAAATCCGGGGATGCCAAGTATAGCTAAAAGGAATCCGGAAGCAATGTTCACTGGAAAATAGATGCCAACGAATCCACCCGCAATATTTAATATGAAGAGAGCTAGAAATGCGAACGCCAGACGGAACCAAAATACAGACAGGTTCTCGATCATTTTTTTAATGTTGCTTTTATCCATCAGTAAAAGTAGAAGTAGTACAACCCCGACAATTGCAATGCCGATAATTTTCATGGAAAGCGCCCCTTTCGATTAATAGTACAATCTATGCGCTTCCCTTAAAAATTATCACGCTACTATTATGGTTCCATACGAAGTTGCCGCTCCTTAGCTTCTTTGAAAAGATGAAAGTACTTACTTTCTGCTATTTTCCTTTGAATCATAACTTCCAAATCACAGTCAATTAAGTACTTTTCAATTTCCTTAGCTTGCTCCCAATCATCTTTTGTTTCTAATAGTAGATTAAGAAGTCGATTGTCGAATTCCCTTTTCAATTTCCTCTTACGGCCAAACATTTTCGGTGACCCCCTATAATTCCCTGCGTCCTTCAAGTGCTTTTGATAAGGTCACTTCATCCGCATACTCAAGATCTCCGCCAACTGGCAACCCGTGTGCAATTCTAGTTGTGGTAATGCCTGATGGTTTCACAAGTCGGGAGATATACATCGCGGTTGCTTCTCCTTCGATTGTCGGATTCGTTGCTAATATCAATTCTTCTACTTCTTCATCCTGGAGACGAGTCAATAGGGAAGGAACGTTAATATCCTCGGACCGACACCATCCATCGGTGAAATAGCTCCGTGAAGAACATGATACATCCCCTTGTAATCTCTCATCTTCTCCATTGCGATTACGTCTTTCGGATCTTGAACAACACAAATCATTGATCGGTCACGGGATTGATCCTGGCATATCTGACAAGGATCTATATCTGTAATATGCCCGCAAACAGTGCAAAATCGTAGGTTCCGTTTTGCATCCACCAACGCTTTAGCGAATTCAAGAACTGTGTCTTCCTTCATATTCAATACAAAAAATGCCAGACGGCCCGCTGTTTTCGGGCCGATACCTGGCAACTTCATAAAACTATCCATTAGTTTCGATATCGGTTCAGGATAATGCATATTTATTCCTCCTAGAACATTCCAGGTAGGTTCAATCCTTTCGTGAATTGCCCCATTGTGGAGTTCGTTAATTCTTCGGCTTTTGCCATTGCATCATTTGTAGCAATCACGACAAGGTCTTGTAGCATTTCTACATCTTCCGGATCTACGACGGATGGATCGATAACCACTTCAAGTACTTCCTTTTGACCTGAAACGATTACCTTTACCATACCTCCGCCCGCTGTTCCTTCAAGGCGCTTTTCACCAAGTTCCTCTTGTGCTTCTGCCATTTTCTTTTGCATTTTCTGCATTTGTTTCATCATGCCTTGCATATTTCCCATACCACGCATACCAGTTCCTCCTCAACTTTGTTTAATCGTCATGTACCGTTATGAATTCCTTGCCAAACATTTTTTCCGCTTCTGCAACAATCGGATCGGCATTTTGCTCTTCAGCTTCTTGTAGGAAGGATGGCATTTCTTCTGCCGTTCCATGTGGATCTAAATCCTCCGCTCCGTCTTGTTGCTTCGCCAATCCATTGTTCCGGATGAATTCCTCGCGAACCTTTAACCAACCGTCCTCCGGTACATACACGACATCATATGCCTTACCGGTTCGACTGCGCAAGGCATCAGATAAGCCCGACCGAAGAGAGGAATTTTCCGAAGCCATAAGGCAATGGATTTCATATTTGAATTTTAACACAAAAGCCGTGTCTGATGCCGCCACTGGTTCAGTTTCTTCAAGAAGTGCCGAATGGGATCTTTGTAAAGTTTGCATCATGCTTGCCCATTCCTCACGAATCACTTGGATATCTTGACGGGTGGCACCTTTTAAGACTTCATTGATTTTCCCAGTCGGTATTCTGAATGACTGCGATGATTTTGATGCAACCTTCTTTGGTTGAGTGGCGGATGCCCCTTCAACCGGGCGGACGCCGTTTGCCAATTGCTGTTGAAGGTCAGCAATTATTCTTTCCAGGCTGTCCACCTTTTGAGAAAGATGTGGATCGGTCCCCTGGTGACCCTGTGCTTCGGTTTGAGCAACTGGTCCTTTTAAATGAATCATTTTCAACAATGCGGATTCGACATACACCTTTGCATGATTAGAAAACCGCATTTCTTGCTGCGTTTTCGAAAGAATGTCTATGAATGAATAAAGGGTCTCCGGCTCAAATGCGTTTGACAAGGATACAAACCTTTCATTCCCCGAAATCAGTTCAAGAAGATCCTCAAGATCCGGAGCAGTTCTTAATAGAAGAAGATCTCTGAAGAACGTAATCAAATCTTCCGCCAACCTTGAAACATCCTTACCTTCAGCAATGAGCTGATCAAGTAATGTCAATGCAGCTGCAGCATCTTTTGAAAGAAGCGCCTCTGCCAATTGATAAAAGATGTCTTCTCCAATCGACCCGTGACAAGTAAAGCACCTTCAGCTGTCAGTCGATCACCACTGAACGATACAACCTGATCAAGCATGCTAAGTGCATCACGCATTCCACCCGAAGCAGCTAGAGCAATGACTTTAAGAGCACCTTCGTCAGCCTCAATCTTAGTATCACTTAACACTTGCTTCATCCGATCAATAATTTCTGCCGCTGTAATCGGCTTGAAATCGAATCGTTGGCAACGGGAAATGATGGTCAACGGAAGCTTATGCGGCTCTGTAGTTGCCAGGATGAAAACCGCATGCGGTGGTGGCTCTTCCAATGTCTTCAACAGCGCGTTGAACGCTGAATTTGATAGCATATGAACTTCATCAATGATATAGACTTTGAAGCGTGCGTTCGATGGAGCAAAACGGACCTTTTCGATAACGTCCCTTATTTCTTCTACTCGTGAATTTGAAGCGGCGTCAAATTCAATGACATCCGTGTTGGACCCTTCCGTAATGCTTACACAAGTCGGACATTCATTGCATGGTTCCTTCGCCGGTCCGTTTTCACAATTCAATGCTTTTGCAAAAACTTTCGCAGCGCTTGTCTTTCCCGTCCCTCGCGGACCAGAGAACAAATAGGCATGGGTTGTCTTATTATGTAGCAATGCGTTTTGCAACGTCTGCTTCACATGTCTTTGTCCAGACATTTCACTGAAAGACTGTGGTCGATAGACACGGTAAAAAGCTTGATAGACCACCATTCCCCCTCCTTCCCATTCATTGCAATATTGCTTTTAGTATACCATAAGTGGGTTGTATAAACCCTTTTCAAACTAAAGAAAAAACCCGCCCGAGAATCGGACGAGTTCTGATTTGCATAATAAATGCCGTGCACCTTCCTTCGACTGCCGCACATAAGCGTTACTCCTGTCGACAGCTCAGCCTAGGCTGCCCCGCGGCACATGAGAAATTCCACTTAATGCTGCTTCCTTCCGGACCTGACATGGTTCATGGGTTCCCATTGCGCAGGACCCAGACGTCAACACTACGTGCAAGAGGCAGGCCCTACATGCGGATACAGCCTCGGTAAAGGGATTCAGTCTTGCTAGAGCGGATTGCAAGTTACAGGGCACCGCTACCTCCCCACCTAGCACGGCTTTCTAAGTATAACGGTTTTTGTGGATAAAATCAACCCGTCCCTTATGAAACTTCTATCTCTCTGAAGGAAGAGTTCTCGTTTATGGCGATTTAGTTCTCGTACTCAGTGATTGAGCTCTCGTTTATAACCAAAAAGTTCTCATTTACCAACAAAATATTCCCATTCCCCGCGAAGAAATTCCCCTCCTTTAGATGACAGACTTCCGCGAATAAACTTAATTAATTTAGAGTACGGATAAGTGTTGACACCTCATACTGAATCATGATAAATTATGTTTTGTTGATACGGAGGAATACCCAAGCCCGGCTGAAGGGATCGGTCTTGAAAACCGACAGGGTGTAAAGCCCGCGGGGGTTCGAATCCCTCTTCCTCCGCCATACATTTTAAATAAGCGCATAAGTTGGAGATCTGTTACATTAAATTTAATGGATTTTTTTATTTTTAATGAAAAAGATGCCTACCGAATATCGGTTAATGGGCATCTTTTTTTATATTTGAACCTGTATGAGCTGGCGTAACTGCAATTCCTCTATAATACGGAAATTCCTTTTCCAACCGTCTTGCAACATTCTCCTCAGTCCCGTTCTCCACCGCGATGAACAAAGAAGGTCCAGCCCCGCTTATTGTCATCCCGTACGCTCCCAATCCATGACAGAACTCGCGAATTCGATCAAAGTCTTGAAGCAACGGCTTCCGATGCGGTTCATGGAAAACATCCTTTTCCATCATCTTAGCCGCCAATTTCCAATCACCAAGCGTTACCGCCGCCACCATGACATTACTTGCGGCGTTGCCAGCCGATGCTGTCTGATGAGATAAATCCTTTGGAAGAAGGCCTCTCGAGTCAGAAGTTTTCAATGCATTTGGAGGAACGAGGAGAACACATCCTATTTTCGGCTCAGGCAATTGCACGATTTCCATTTCACCGTCAATGAAATAAGTGATTGTTACCCCTCCAAGAAGAGCTGCCGCCACATTGTCAGAATGACCTTCAATCTCGCTACCAATACGCACCTTCTCTCTCGGCGACAAGGAGAGGGTAAGAAGCTCGTTTGCAATTTCAATCCCTGCTGCAATTGCGGTTGCACTACTGCCAAGCCCTTTCCCAAGCGGAATTTCGGATTTTACATAAAGAGCATATGGCTCTAGTTCCTTGCCATATCTATTGGCAACAGTTTTAGTCGTTTGAATGATCAAATTTGTCTCGTCAATCGGTAAATCGGCATACTCTTCCCCGTCAAAACGGACGCTCCACTGTGCAGACCTATGTACCTCCACGGTCATATAAAGGGCAAGGGCAAGACCGTGCTATCATAGCCCGGTCCGAGATTCGCCGTTGTAGCGGGCACGATGACCGAAAACATCGGTTCTTCCATCAGTTCGCTGCCCCCTCCTTCAGTTCGTTCAAAAACATCTCAAACTCCTCTTTCGATAGGAACGGTTTCCCTTCGTTTACATTTATGGCCGTTTCAGGATCCTTTAGCCCGTTGCCTGTAAGAACTCCGACAATCGTCGTCCCTTTTTCAATCAACCCAGCATCAAGTTGTTTCTTAATGCCTGCAATCGTTGCACAGGAGGCAGGTTCTGCGAAAACTCCATCGGTTGAAGCCAACAGGCTGTATGCTTCCAATATTTCCTCGTCCGTTGCAGAAAGAATGGTCCCACCTGATTCTTTAAGCGCATCTGTTGCCAAATGCCAGCTCGCTGGATTCCGATACGGATTGCCGTTGCAACCGTTTCGGGCTCTTCAAATATCCGGTCATAGACAATCGGTGCTGCACCATCTGCCTGCACGCCTAACAATTTCGGCGTACCTGACCCTTTTTTGGTGTCATATTCCTTGAACCCCTTCCATGCAGCGGAAATATTGCCCGCATTCCCGACTGGCAATGCAAAAATATCCGGTACTTCGCCTAATTGTTCGATTGTTTCAAAGGCAATTGTTTTCTGACCTTCCAATCGGTAAGGATTCACTGAATTCACAAGCGCAATCTTTCCTTCTCCTACTTCTCTTACCATTCGTAATGCTTCATCGAAATTCCCTTCAATTGCAACGATTTCTGCGCCATACATTTTTGCCTGTGCCAATTTACCAAGCGCAATCCGTCCTTCCGGGATGACGACGATTGTCCGCATCCCTGCGCGTGTTCCATATGCCGCGGCAGAAGCCGATGTATTGCCTGTTGATGCACAGATTAATGCGGTTTTTCCTTCCTCTTTCGCTTTAGCGACTGCCATCACCATGCCCCGATCCTTGAATGAGCCTGTTGGGTTTGTCCCTTCTGTTTTGACGTAAAGATTGATACCCCATAGTTCAGATATATTTTTCAAATGGATGAGCGGCGTGTTTCCTTCCTGCAAGGTGAGATCTGGCGTTTTATCCGTCACCGGCAGCCATTCTTTGTATTCTTCGATTAATCCATTCCATCTTCTCATTTGTTTCCGCCCTCCACTCTGTAGTAACTAATAACACCGTTAACTTCCGGGTGTTACGCATTTCATTCATAATGTCGAGATGTTGTTGCCGCGATATGTGATGGGTAATCATAATTAAATCGACACCACCGTGACGATCACCTTCCCGCTGGATAACTGTTGCAAGACTAGCTCCATGTTCGCTGTAGATTGAAGCCAATTTCGTCAATACGCCGACTTCGTCTTTAACAGAAATACGATGGAAGTAGCGCCCGAAAATTTGGGTGTCTTTTTTCACTGTGCAGAAATGCCGTGGTGCGTGAAGCCTTTTCCCGTTAACACCAAGCAATAGATTGCGGCATGCTGCGACAATGTCTCCAGTAACCGATGTGGCAGTTGGCAAAGAACCTGCCCCCGGTCCATAGAACATCGTCTCCCCTACTGTGTCGCCATATACATATACAGCATTGAACTCATTGTTGACGGAGGCAAGCGGATGAGAGTTCTGGATGAACACCGGTTCCACGGAGATTTCGATTCCATCGTCATCCTTTTTCGCAGAACCAGCCATTTTTACAGTGAAGCCGAATTGCTCCGCTAATTCCAAATCGCCTTCCCGAATGTCCTTCATTCCCCTTACAAAGACATCTTCCAACCGTACTACCGTTGAGAACGCAAGCGAAGCAAGGATTGCCATTTTCCGTGCTGCGTCGATACCGTCTACGTCTGCAGATGGGTCTGCTTCGGCAAATCCCAGTTCAGTTGCTTCTATCAATGCTTCTTCGTATGATTTCTTTTCATGCTTCATTTTTGTCAGGATGAAATTCGTCGTTCCATTTACGATACCTGTCAGAGCCCAAATTCGGTCTGACGCAAGACCGTCTTCCAATGTACGAATGAGCGGAATACCTCCCCCTACGCTTGCTTCATAGAATAGATCGCATTTATTTTCATCTGCCAAATTCAATAACTCATGACCAAATTGAGCCATGACATCTTTATTTGCCGTTACGACTCCTTTACCCGCTCGGAGCGCTCGTTCAATCGACTGCTTCGCTTCAGTCGTCCCACCAATCACTTCTACGATTAAATCAATAGTAGGATCTTCGATAACCTCGTCTGCGTTAATCGTAAAAATATCCTCAGATAACTCAGTATCCCTTTTCTTTGTAGCATCTTTTACAAGAATTTTTTTTATCTTAACTGGAACGCCAAGCTTATGGATAAGGTCTTCCTGGTGCTTATGCAGAATCGTAGCAACACCGCTTCCGACTACCCGAACCCCAATAAACCGATGTTGATTTCATTTTTCATGTTTACGATTCTCCTTACTGCGTGTTCTCCACGGAAATACATTTGTGTTTTATATAAAGACATTATAGAGAAATAAATCTTTAATAACAACCCTGTTTATGTTAAAGTTCAATATATCATGCAATTGCTACTTCATTAAAGATTGGATCTGGTGAATATGAAAGTTTGTAAATTTGGCGGCACTTCTGTTGCGACTGCCGATCAAATTAGAAAAGTCGTTGATATTGTAACCTCCGATATTGGTCGTAAAATTATAGTCGTCTCTGCACCTGGTAAACGTTTTTCAGATGATATAAAGGTGACGGATCTTCTTATTAAGCTTGGTGAGAAGGCTTTGGCGAATGAAGATACAGAAGTTGAATTAAACGAGGTCGTCAATCGTTTCCATGGGATTGCAAATGATCTTGGTCTATCAAATGATATAGTTGAAACAATAAAACATGATTTAAAAGACCGGCTTTCCCGGCATAAAGAAGATTCCCTACTTTTCATGGATACGATGAAAGCAGCCGGAGAAGATAATAACGCAAAGATGATTGCCGCCTATTTCCAATTCATCGGGGTCGATGCGAAGTATATCAACCCAAGGGAAGGGGGATTGCTCGTTAACAATCGCCCCGAGCGCGTGCGTGCATTACCCCAAGGGGATGAAAAGCTTGCAAAGTTACGGGATGAGCAAGGAATCATCGTCTTCCCAGGATTTTTCGGTTATACGGAAGACGGAACGCTTCGTACATTCAATCGAGGAGGCTCGGATATTACCGGCTCCATCATTGCGGCAGCTATTAAAGCAGATCTATATGAAAACTTCACCGATGTGGATTCTGTCTTCGCTGCCAATCCGACTGTCATCGATAACCCTGTCTCCATCGAAACGATGACGTACCGCGAAATGCGGGAGTTAGCATATGCAGGTTTCTCCGTGTTTCATGATGAAGCGCTCATTCCGGCTTTCCGGAAGTCGATTCCTGTCCGTATTAAAAATACGAATAACCCGTACGCACCTGGTACTTTAATCGTCAAGGAGCGGGATTATAACGAGCAACAAGTAATTGGGATTGCCGCCGACAGCGGATTTACCGCAATTTACGTCGATAAATATTTAATGAACCTTGAAATCGGTTTTGGTCGCAGACTCCTGCAAATCCTTGAGGAAGAGGAGATTTCGTATGAGCATACACCGTCCGGAATTGATAACCTTTCAATCATCCTCCGTAGTCGGGTATTGACGAAGGAGAAGGAAGAACGAATCATTGAGCGGATCCATAAGGAACTTGAACCGGACGCTGTCATTGTGGAACATGATTACTCCATGATTGTCCTTGTTGGAGAAGGCATGCAGTATACTACTGGTCTGGCCGGGCGGGCTGCAAGCGCAATTGCCAGAACCGGGGCTAATATTGAAATGATTAACCAAGGATCTTCCGAGGTCAGCCTTGTTTTCGGTGTAAAAGTTCAGGATGAAACGAAAACTTTGAAAGAGTTGTATAAAGAATTCTTCGTAAAATCATATGCACACTAAAAAACAAGGGACATGTATCAGTGTCCCTTGTTTTTATTTTGGTACAAACCTGTATGGAAATTGCTTGAATATACCTTCCGAAATCATATCTGCCATCATCAATGCCTCTGCTTCGATCCGATCGAATACTTGCACCTATAGCTCGAAGTTACGTTGAATCATGCATACCGCCTCTAACTTTGTCAATTCCAAATGGGTATAGAGCATTTTGCGCATCGCTTCCTTGTCAATGTAGGGATTAATACTGTTCAGAAATTCTGCGATTTTATCCGCGTTTCGGTACCATTCCTGCTCTTTTTGCTTCGCCTTTTCGGCCTCTCCATTCGCTGCAGCCGTCACAAGATCTGCCGCGAGTGTAAGATGTTCTGAAATGAGGTCGCGAGATGCGTCAGCGATTTTATCCCCGCAATACGGTCTTATGGCGTTCCCCATATCCGTCGCATTGCGCAATAAACGTTGAAGTACATATTTTAATCCATATTAGTGAATGTAAAAGAGCAGCCTTTTATTTGGCTGCTCTTCCCTTATTTTTTCAACATAGCCGATAAGTTAAGCATATTACCAATCCGTTCGACAATCGTCTCCACTTCATGCGGATCCTTCATTAAATCATACTCAGTTATGTCAATCCGCAAAACAGGACACGCGTTAAATGAATCAATCCATTGTACATAACGGTGGTGAAGTTCTTCCCAATAGGATAGTGGTGTCTGTTGTTCCATTAGGCGGCCCCGCTCTTGGATTCGTGATAGTATCGTCTCAAAAGGTCCATCCAAATAGACTAACAGATTGGGGTGAGGGAAATATGGAGTCATGACCATCGCGTCGAATAATTTTGTATACGTGTCATAATCGACCGAATCCATCGTCCCTTTATCTTTATGCATCTTAGCAAAAATACCTGTATCTTCATAAATGGAACGGTCTTGGATAAAGCCCCCTCCATATTCAAAAATTCTCTTCTGTTCCTTGAATCGTTCAGCAAGGAAATAGATTTGCAGATGGAAGCTCCATTTCTCGAAATCATCATAGAAACGGTCAAGATATGGATTTTTATCAACATTCTCAAGTGAAGTTCGGAAATCCAATGCATTGGCTAATGCATTCGTCATTGTCGATTTACCTGCTCCCACTGTGCCTGCAATCGTAATGACCGCGTTTTTCGGAATCCCGTATTTTTCTCGTAAATTCATTGTCTTACTCCTTTTCGTATCGTCTCATCGACTTTGTTAAGAATCAGGCTTAAATCCCCGGCTTCATTCACAAAGTCTATTTCATCCCCATTGAAACGCAGCACTGGAATTTCCGGATGTGCCGCTTCGAAGTCCGCGATGAACACTTCATAGTCATCCGCAAGTCGCTGCAAATAAAGTGGGTCAATCTTCTTCTCAAAGTCCCGTCCACGTAATGCAATTCGCTTCATAAGCGTATCAAGTGATGCATGCAAATAAATGATTACATTTGGTACTGGCATGTCCCTCGTTAAAATATGATAGATCTCCTCATACTTTGCATATTCATCCGCGGGTAGCGTGCGCTTTGCAAATATGAGGTTCTTGAATATATGATAATCAGCAACTACAGGCTGCCGTTCGCTTATGAACTGCTTTTGAATATCGCTTAATTGCTTGTATCGATTACAGAGGAAGAACATTTCCGTTTGAAAACTCCATTCCTCAATATCATCATAAAATTTATTTAAAAATGGATTCTCATCCACAATTTCGCTTAACTGATGGAACTGTTGTGCTTCGGCAATTGCTTTCGACAGCGTTGTTTTGCCGATGCCTATCGGTCCCTCTACCGTAATGAACGGAACAGACATAGCAAGCTCTCCTTTGATTCGTCAATTTCTGCTATTCATTTTACCATATGGATGTGTTGAAACATAGATATTGTCGAAAAATGGCAAGGAATAGTAGAGGATGTTACACTAATGTGCAAGGAGCGATGGAAGATGGATGTACTTGAAATGGACCGCAATTTCATGCAGATAGCAATAGAAGAGGCAAAAAAAGCCGGGGCGATTGGCGAAGTACCAATTGGTGCAGTCATTGTAAAAGATGGAGAAGTCATTGCACGTGCCCATAATCTACGGGAAACTACGCAGAATGCTGTCACACATGCCGAACTTTCAGCCATCCAAGACGCATGCAAAGAAGTTGGTAGTTGGCGACTGGAAGAGACGACGTTATACGTAACACTCGAACCATGTCCGATGTGTGCCGGTGCTATTTTACAATCAAGAATTCCGCGTGTCGTGTATGGAGCACGTGATCCGAAGGGCGGCTGCGTAGACTCGCTTTATCACTTGCTAAATGATTCGCGTTTCAATCATGAATGTGAAGTGGCGGAAGGTGTGATGGCGGATGAATGCGGAGATATGCTATCAAGCTTTTTCAGGTCGTTACGTGAAAAGAAAAAAGAACAAAAAAAGGCGATGCGGGATATGAATTGACTCCCGCATCGCTGTTTTTTTATCGAATGACTTCTTTTCCACCCATATATGGACGCAATACTTCAGGAATGATGACAGATCCATCTTCCTGTTGGAAGTTTTCAAGGATCGCTGCCACTGTACGACCGACTGCAAGGCCGCTTCCGTTCAATGTATGAACGAATTCCGGTTTCGCACCTGATTCGCGGCGGAAACGGATTCCCGCACGTCTTGCTTGGAAATCTTCAAAGTTAGAGCAAGAAGAAATTTCACGGTACGTGTCCTGCGTGGGATCCACACTTCAAGATCATATTTCTTCGCAGCTGTGAACCCGAGGTCGGCTGTGCACATCTTCAAGACACGATATGGCAAGCCAAGCAACTGCAACACTTTCTCTGCATGACCTGTCAGTTTTTCCAACTCATCATATGATTCCTCCGGCTTAACAAAGCGAACGAGTTCCACTTTGTTGAACTGATGCTGGCGAATCAAACCGCGTGTATCACGGCCAGCAGAACCAGCTTCTGAGCGGAAGTTCGTGCTGTATGCAGTGAACGCCGCCGGCAATTGAGCGCCATCGAGGATTTCATCACGATAAAAGTTCGTCACAGGTACTTCAGACGTCGGGATTAGGAAATAATCCTCTTCCTGAACAAGGAACGCATCCTCTTCGAATTTCGGCAACTGTCCAGTACCTGTCAAGCTTGTACGATTCACCAAATAAGGCGGCAGCATCTCTTCATAGCCATGCTCCTCTGAATGCAAATCAAGCATGAAGCTGATCAATGCACGTTCGAGTCTTGCTCCAAGGCCACGATAGAATACGAAACGACTACCTGTCACTTTCGCAGCACGTTCGAAGTCAAGCAATTTCAAATCCGTTCCAATTTCCCAATGCGGTTTCGGTTCAAAAGCGAATTCAGGCTTCTCTCCCCATGTGCGAACTTCAACGTTGTCATCTTCGCTGTCGCCTACTGGAACTGATTCATGCGGGATGTTCGGAACACGCATAATGACATAGTTTAGGTCTTCTTCGACTTGATGAAGTTGCTCGTCAAGTGCTTTAATTTCGTCCCCAACTTCACGCATACGAGCAATTACGTCATCCGCGTTCTCTTTATTACGCTTCATTTCCGCAACTTTTTGAGACACTTCATTACGTTCCGCTTTAAGAACCTCTACCTTTGCAATCAATTCTCTCCGTTTTTCATCGAGACCGACAAATCTATCCAACTCCGACAGATCTTCACCACGTTTCGCAAGCTTTTCTTTCACTTCATTGAAATTCGCACGTAGTAATTTAATGTCTAACATAGCCGATTCCTCCTCTAAATAGTAGTTGACGATGATTTTTGAACACAAAAAAAGCCCTCTATCCCCTATACAAGGGACGAGAACTACCCGCGTTGCCACCCAAATTGACCAGCAAAATGCTGATCCACTCTTTGAAATAACGGTTCAATGTCCGGTTAGGCTTACTTGACGTTCAACCCAACTACTCAGGGACGGATTCACAAGTGTCTTTACCGGCTCGCACCACCCGCCGGCTCTCTTTGAAAAACGTGCTTGCTACTGCTTCCCATCATCGTCTTTTATTTGAAATTAACATCACTTTACTACATAGTACTTATTTTGGCAAGGGTCAAGGGACTATATTAGTCAACATATCCGCAATTGCGATGAAATATACTGTTTCATGTGGAACAAAATCGGTTAACTATCTTCACCGGAATGCATTGATTATATTAATAATAAGATTCAATGTTGACAATATGACAACAACGGCAGAGAGTATTTTTATAATTAAGATTGCCTCACGTGAAAATTCAGGCTCTTGATCATACTGCCAACGAGATCGGAGCATCGTTTCCTCTGGAGCAAAAAACGTCAATACACTAAGAGGAACAAATAAAATGAAAAAAAGGATTGCCTCAGCCATCTGAACCACCTCCAATTTTATTCCAAAAACGCATAAAAGTCAGCACTCACGCATAAACCTTCAGAAAAGCTTATAAATCAATGTAGATACGCATAAATCATTGGAAAACCTCATAAATCCTTCGATACACGCATAACGCCCCGCTCCCGCTTCTTTCGACCTTTCACTTTCCTTTTAATACGTTTGTCGAAGAATAAAGATTCAAAAAAATCCTTTCCCCTCTCCATTTTCTAACGTATACTTGAAAATGACCTTATCAAGATACTTATATTCTACCTAATTAACATGGTCAGTGTGAGGTGTATCTAATGGAAATGCTCTTAATTGAACTAAATAAAGATATTGAAACCCCCTTATACGAGCAAATCTACCAGCAAATCCGTGATGACATTACCGATGGGAAGCTTGCAGTTGGTGAAAAACTTCCATCAAAACGGAAACTTGGTGACTTCCTCGATATCAGTCAAACAACAATTGAATTAGCCTACGGACAACTTGCAGCTGAAGGTTTTATCACATCGAAACCGCGAAAAGGCTATTTCGTGCAGGAAATCGGTGAGTTGGCGTATGTTCAACCTATTGGAGCGATAAATGTTAATTCACAAAAAATGCCGAAAGAATTGGAGATTGACTTCTCCCCCGGAAAAATTGATACGGAGTTTTTTCCTTTCAAACAATGGCGTAAGTATGCAAAGGATGTAATCGACGAATCTTCGAGACATCTATTATTATTGGGGCACCCACATGGTGACCCCGAGCTTCGTCAGGAAATCGCGAAGTATTTGTATCACTCTCGAGGGGTTGATTGTACCGCGGACCAGATCATCGTAGGATCCGGTACCGAACAACTTATGCCACTACTTATTAGGCTCCTTGGACCTGAAGCAAAATATGCCATTGAGGACCCTGGTTATCCGCTCACCCATCACGTGTTTTTCCATAATAACCGTGAGGCAATTCCTATTTCCGTCGATGAAGAAGGAATGGACGTACATGCGCTTACACAATCCTCAGCGACCGTCGCTTATGTCACACCATCCCATCAGTTCCCAACCGGTACAGTGCTCTCTGCAGCACGTAGAACGGCATTATTGAATTGGGCTGCTTCCAGTGAGGGCAATTTCATAATTGAAGATGACTATGACAGCGAATTCCGCTATACCGGAAGACCAATTCCTTCACTACAAGGGATGGATAAAGCCGGTAAAGTCATTTATCTAAGTACATTCTCCAAATCCCTTATGCCGTCTTTGAGAATCGCTTATATGGTGTTGCCTCCCGTACTACTTGAAAAATACGAAAAAGCGTTTATCCATTATTCTTCTACTGTCCCAAGACTTGACCAACATACGCTTGCACACTTCATGGCTGACGGGCATTTTGCGCGGCACTTGAACAGGATGCGGAAAGTGTATAAACGTAAACTGCAACTTCTTGCGGATTCGTTGCAGGCTTATGCACCCCATATTTCCTTCTCGGGTGACGAGGCGGGCATGCATATTCTTATCAATGTTCATACCGATGATGATGAAGTAATGTTGACGAAAATTGCATCGGACAAAGGGATTCGTGTATATGGATTGAATGAATATAGAAAAGTCGAGATGAAACAGCATCCGTCCTTTTTAATTGGATTCGGAGGTCTATCGGATGCTCAAATTCCGGAATCAGTCGAAAGGCTTATGAGCACTTGGAAGATTGATAAAAATAGAAAAAAGGTAATGGACCCCCATTAGGATCCATTACCTTTTAATTATTTAAATAACCCTTTGACAAACCCAGTTGCACCATTCCACAATCCGGCGAAGAAATCACCAATACCGCTCATCATTAACGAGAACCAGCCTGCTTTTTCGACGTCCGTTGTAACAACTACATCCATGCCAAGGTCCTTCGAATCGATAAATCCGTAATCCTCGCCTTCTTTCTTGACGATTTTCACGTGACCGACAACCGTTCCCTTTTTAACCGGAGCCTCAAGCTGTCCGTCTTTCAATAATGATTCATCTAAAACAAGTTGTGGTTCAAATAGATCTTTTTCATTTGATTTGATCATCGCACGAACTGAATCTTTCACTTCGATAGCAACAGTTTTCTCTTTTCCTTTCAGAACGTCCAATGTCTTCTGATCTTCAAACTCATAACCAGCTGGAAGAAGTTCTTCTTCTGAGAATTGGCTAAATCGTAATCGAACAAAGCGCGTGTTGCGTCAAATCTTGCCTTGTAAGAGCCTACTCCGTTTGCATCTACCGCTTTCATAACAACCGCGATGAGACGCTTATCGCCGCGTTTCGCAGTTCCTGTAAAGCAATGACCAGCAAAATCAGTTGTGCCTGTCTTTAGACCATCAACGCCTTCATATTCATAAACAAATCCTGGAAGCATGAAGTTCCAGTTGTCCATCTTGATGGCGTCCGACGTACCTTCACGGAAAATTTTTGTATTAATCTTAGTCGTTTCCAAAACTTCAGGGTAATCGTGCATCAAATGGTACGCAAGACGTGCAACCGATTTAGCAGGCATGACATTTTCATCACTAACGCCCGTCCCTTGAGGATGCATACCTTGTAAATATTCATTGTTTAATCCAGTCGAGTTCACAAATTTATAATCGACCAATCCAAGTTCTTTCGCCTTAGCATTCATCAATTTCAAGAACTCTGTTTCCGTTCCTGCAATTGTTTCAGCAATCGCAATTGTAGCGGCATTCGCCGAGTAAATTGCTAATGCTTCGTAAAGTTCTCGAATTGTATACGTACCGTCCCGACGTAATGGCACGTTACTTAAACGTCTGTCCTGCGAGACTGCATATGTGTAGTCATTTACTTTATATTCTTGATCCCAACTGATTTTCCCCTCATGAATTGCTTCAAATAAGAGATATTCAGTCATCATTTTAGACATACTTGCAATGCCGAGCGGTGTATCTGCATTCTCTTCGTATAAAATCTTTCCAGTGTCCGCGTCAATTAAGATGGCACCATCCACATGAATGCCAAGTGTTGTTTCTGCTTGTACCTGAGTAGTACCGATCGTCGCCATAAGTACAAATGGAATGATCAGTAATGCTACCCATTTTCTCATTTCCCGTTTCACCAAACTACCTCCGTCATTGCAATTTTCCACTTTATATTTTATCACATCATGAACGAGATTAGGGGATCTAATCAAAAAGCACCTTTCCGCTCATATTAAGACGATCGGAAAGGTGCTAAAGTTTCTATTCGTACGCTTCCAAATTTATGAAATGGAATAGTTAGGCGCTTCCTTTGTAATATGAACTTGGTGCGGATGACTTTCGCGAAGACCTGCACCTGTCATACGGATAAACTGAGCTTTCTCACGAAGGTCTTGTAAATCCTTCGTTCCACAATAGCCCATACCTGCTCGGATACCACCAACAAGTTGATGGATTGTATCGGAAAGAGGTCCTTTATAAGGCATACGTCCTTCAATTCCTTCAGGAACAAGCTTTTTCGCATCCTCTTGGAAATAACGGTCTTTCGAACCTTGTTCCATTGCTCCAACTGAACCCATACCACGATAAACCTTAAAGCGTCTACCTTGGTAGATTTCTGTTTCTCCTGGGCTTTCAGTTGTTCCCGCTAGTAGGCTACCAAGCATAACAACATGTCCACCAGCCGCCAAAGCCTTTACGATATCTCCGGAGTATTTAATGCCCCCGTCCGCAATAATCGTTTTTCCTTGTTTTCGAGCTTCGGATGCACATTCGTAAACTGCTGTGATCTGAGGTACACCAACACCAGCTACTACACGAGTTGTACAGATAGATCCTGGACCAATTCCCACCTTAACTACATCTGCGCCCGCTTCATACAATGCAGCGGTTGCTTCAGCAGTTGCAACGTTACCAGCAATGATTCCAAGATCGGGGTATTCTTTTCGAATTTGTGCAACCGTATCAATAACTCCTTTTGAATGACCATGAGCTGTATCAATAACAATTGCATCAACTTCTGCAGCGACGAGCTTATGTACTCGCACCATTGTGTCGGATGTAACGCCAACTGCTGCTCCTACAAGAAGACGACCTTGTTTATCTTTTGCCGCATTTGGGAATTCAATAACTTTCTCGATATCCTTAATTGTGATAAGGCCTTTTAAGATGCCGTTTTCATCCACAATTGGAAGCTTTTCAATTTTATACATCTGCAAAATCTTTTCTGCGTCTCCCAATGTTGTTCCAACTGGTGCGGTAACCAGATTATCTTTTGTCATAACATCATTAATAATCATCGAATAATCTTGGATAAAACGCAGATCACGATTCGTCAAAATACCAACAAGCTTTTGCTCGTCCATATTATTTACGATTGGAACGCCAGAAATACGATATCTACCCATTAAATGCTCTGCATCAAATACCTGATGTTCTGGAGTGAGGAAGAAAGGATTTGTGATAACTCCATTTTCAGAACGCTTCACCGTCACAACCTGCTCTGCCTGTTCTTCAATGCTCATGTTTTTATGAATAACACCGAGACCGCCTTGACGAGCCATTGCAATCGCCATTTTTGACTCTGTCACCGTATCCATTCCCGCGCTGATAATCGGGATATTCAATGTAATCTTCTCTGTCAAATTAACAGAAAGAGACACATCCTTCGGTAAAACTTCAGAAGGCCCAGGTACAAGAAGCACATCGTCAAAGGTCAAGCCTTCGCGCGTAAATTTAGATTCCCACATTTCGTTTCCTCCTCAAAATGATTATCTGCATTTGAATATTATTAAAAGATTATCAGCGCCGATAGTGCGTGTCAAGGATGCGAGAATAAGAAAATGAATTCCTATTATTCACTGAACAATTTTATCAATTGAGGATCTCATTTTCTCCGGTGAGGTCTGAGGAGCAAACCGTTCCACGACATCCCCTTTACGATTGATTAAGAATTTAGTGAAATTCCATTTAACACCTTCCGTCAACAATCCTCTTTTTTGACTTGTTAGGAATGAAAACAAAGGAGAAGCCTGATCCCCTTTTACATCTACTTTTTTAAACATTGGAAATGTCACACCATAGTTCCGTTCACAAAAAGCAAGTGTCTCATCCATCGAGTCAAATTCCTGATTATTAAAGTTATCCGATGGGAAACCAAGGACAATTAGGCCCTGCTCACGATAATCATCGTAAATTTGTTGCAGCTCCTTAAACTGGTCAGTAAAACCGCATTTGCTTGCTGTATTAACTATGACAATAACGGAACCCTCATACTCCTGCATTGATTGCTTTGTACCGTCCGGCTTTTCAACGAATAGATCATAAATAGTAGCCATATTTATCATCGCCTCTCCTTACTGTTATTAATCAACGATAAATTAACTTGCACTCGAATGCAAAAAATGGAATCACGAGGTTTTGCTCGAGTTTTGTGTAGTTATGCTCAAGTTTGGATATGTTTTGCTCATCTTGTGACTTATGTATTACACATGGAGTTTTCGTAAAACAGTAATTAAACACAAAAAAACCATCCCCCACAGGGGATGGTTTTTGCCCGGCGACGTCCTACTCTCACAGGGGAAGCCCCCTACTACCATCGGCGCTGAAGAGCTTAACTTCCGTGTTCGGGATGGGAACGGGTGTGACCTCTTCGCCTTCGTCACCAGACTATGAACGATGCTTGTTCGTTCAAAACCGGATAAAAGAGACATTGTTGCTACTTCAAGTTCAACCATACTTTATAACTTAAGGTTAAGTCCTCGATCGATTAGTATCCGTCAGCTGCACGTGTCGCCACGCTTCCACCCGGACCTATCCACCTCATCATCTTTGAGGATCTTACTTACAAATGTAATGGGAAATCTCATCTTGAGGGGGGCTTCATGCTTAGATGCTTTCAGCATTTATCCCGTCCACACATAGCTACCCAGCGATGCCTTTGGCAAGACAACTGGTACACCAGCGGTGTGTCCATCCCGGTCCTCTCGTACTAAGGACAGCTCCTCTCAAATTTCCTGCGCCCGCGACGGATAGGGACCGAACTGTCTCACGACGTTCTGAACCCAGCTCGCGTACCGCTTTAATGGGCGAACAGCCCAACCCTTGGGACCGACTACAGCCCCAGGATGCGATGAGCCGACATCGAGGTGCCAAACCTCCCCGTCGATGTGGACTCTTGGGGGAGATAAGCCTGTTATCCCGGGGTAGCTTTTATCCGTTGAGCGATGGCCCTTCCATGCGGAACCACCGGATCACTAAGCCCGTCTTTCGACCCTGCTCGACTTGTAGGTCTCGCAGTCAAGCTCCCTTATGCCTTTGCACTCTACGAATGATGTCCAACCATTCTGAGGGAACCTTTGGGCGCCTCCGTTACACTTTAGGAGGCGACCGCCCCAGTCAAACTGCCCACCTGACACTGTCTCCTGCCCGGATCACGGGCAAGGGTTAGAAGTCCAATACAGCCAGGGTAGTATCCCACCATTGCCTCCTCCGAAGCTGGCGCTCCGGATTCCAAGGCTCCTACCTATCCTGTACAGGCTGCACCGGAATTCAATATCAGGCTACAGTAAAGCTCCACGGGGTCTTTCCGTCCTGTCGCGGGTAATGCGCATCTTCACGCATATTATAATTTCACCGAGTCTCTCGTTGAGACAGTGCCCAGATCGTTACGCCTTTCGTGCGGGTCGGAACTTACCCGACAAGGAATTTCGCTACCTTAGGACCGTTATAGTTACGGCCGCCGTTTACTGGGGCTTCAATTCAAAGCTTCGCTTGCGCTGACCTCTCCTCTTAACCTTCCAGCACCGGGCAGGCGTCAGCCCCTATACGTCACCTTACGGTTTTGCAGAGACCTGTGTTTTTGCTAAACAGTCGCCTGGGCCTATTCACTGCGGCTCTCTCGGGCTTTAACACCCTACCAGAGCACCCCTTCTCCCGAAGTTACGGGGTCATTTTGCCGAGTTCCTTAACGAGAGTTCTCTCGATCACCTTAGGATTCTCTCCTCGCCTACCTGTGTCGGTTTGCGGTACGGGCACCTCCCGCCTCGCTAGAGGCTTTTCTTGGCAGTGTGAAATCAGGGACTCCGGGGATAATTCCCTCGCTATCACAGCTCAATGTTAT
>NZ_CP125968.1:477500-992500 GCF_030067815.1 Sporosarcina thermotolerans
ATGCGTTAGCTGCAGCACTAAGGGGCGGAAACCCCCTAACACTTAGCACTCATCGTTTACGGCGTGGACTACCAGGGTATCTAATCCTGTTGCTCCCCACGCTTTCGCGCCTCAACGTCAGTTACAGACCAGAAAGTCGCCTTCGCCACTGGTGTTCCTCCACATCTCTACGCATTTCACCGCTACACGTGGAATTCCACTTTCCTCTTCTGTACTCAAGTCCTCCAGTTTCCAATGACCCTCCACGGTTGAGCCGTGGGCTTTCACATCAGACTTAAAGGACCGTCTGCGCGCGCTTTACGCCCAATAATTCCGGACAACGCTTGCCACCTACGTATTACCGCGGCTGCTGGCACGTAGTTAGCCGTGGCTTTCTAACGAGGTACCGTCAAGGTACGGGCAGTTACTCCCGTACTTGTTCTTCCCTCGCAACAGAGCTTTACGATCCGAAAACCTTCTTCGCTCACGCGGCGTTGCTCCATCAGACTTTCGTCCATTGTGGAAGATTCCCTACTGCTGCCTCCCGTAGGAGTCTGGGCCGTGTCTCAGTCCCAGTGTGGCCGATCACCCTCTCAGGTCGGCTACGCATCGTCGCCTTGGTAGGCCATTACCACCAACAAGCTAATGCGCCGCGGGCCCATCCTGCAGTGACAGCCGAAACCGTCTTTCAGAGTTCTTCCATGCGGAAGAACCGATTATTCGGTATTAGCCCCGGTTTCCCGGAGTTATCCCCATCTGCAGGGCAGGTTGCCCACGTGTTACTCACCCGTCCGCCGCTAATATCAGGGAGCAAGCTCCCTTCAATCCGCTCGACTTGCATGTATTAGGCACGCCGCCAGCGTTCGTCCTGAGCCAGGATCAAACTCTCCATAAAAGAGAAATTCGAATAGCTCGAGTTTCTTGCTGGCATCATTTAAGATGTCAATTTCGAATCCGAAGATTCGTTTTGTTCTTTTCACCGACAGGGTCGGCTCCAGAACTTTTTTTGTTGACGTTTTGCTGTTCAGTTTTCAAGGTTCATTTGATTGCCGCTCCGTTAGAAGCAACTCTTATATAATACCATGCTGCGTTTTCGATGTCAACAACTTTTCTCAAAAAAATTTAAGCTGTTTCGAAGTGGTTATTGAGTTACCGGAAGTGCAACGTTATTTACTATAACATCTTGTCTCTTTGAATGCAACACTTATTACAAAAAAATAGATTAGCCGTGTAATCTTTACAGCGGCTAATCCATATTCATTCTATAATCATTTCAATTACCAAATCACGATTCGTTGACAGGTCAATAATAAGACCGTCCGAGTCTTTCCTTATCATCGGTCTCAACGGAGCATCGCGATGCAAGAACATGACCTCACCAAGTTCACCGTTAGTTAACTTCACCCGTGTTCCTATAGAAAGATTTCCGACGAGATTTTGAAGAGCATCCACCACTTTAATATCAAATTTACCAAACTCATCTTCCTTAATCATCTCAATTACTTTAAATGGAGAATGTTTTGGTCTGTACAATCTATCTGACGTCATTGCGTGGAATACATCCGCCACGGCGAGGATTTGAGAAAATACTAAAATGGTCTCCATTTTCTCCCCTCTTGGGTAACCGCTTCCGTCAAGTCGCTCATGATGCTGAAGAATTGCCAATTTCATCTCCTGCCTAATTAGAGGCGTGGTTTGAATCATTTTTACGCTGAACAAAGTATGTTTTTTTACTTCATTGAATTCCTCTTGGGAAAGGGATGTTGTCTTTTCCAATATTGATGGTGCAATTTTTGCCATGCCGCTATCGGCTAAAGTTCCGGCAAGACCGAGTTGAATGATATCGCCCTTTTCGTAACCCATTTTCTTACCAATAGCTGCTGAAAGGATTCCCATAGCGATTGGATGATGATATAGATATTCTTCCGGAGTTGAAAACTCATTTATCATCGCTAACATACTTTTTTGTGCTATGAACTTTTCCAATAATGGGATGATGAAAGATCGGATCTTTGCAACTTCAGGAAGTTGCCCAAATCGCCAATTGTTGAATTCCCTCTTATAATCCTGAACTGCTTTGTCATAGGGATTCTTTAACCAGTACAAGTTATCTGATGTATTATCAGTAGACCGATGTATCAGGGTTTGTTTCATCACTATTGTTTAATTTCTCCTCCACCTTGACCTGGTTCACACCGAATACTCGAAGAACTTCTATATGTTCAAGTGTAAGCTCTGTACCTTTTCGCATAATCGGATATTTAGTCTTGCAGTACACGTCTTCCTTCAGTAAAGTTCCAGCCTGCAGTTCGCTAACATCTTTATATGATTCCATACTTAAGTTTCACCGCCTTACGATTTTCTCCTATAGACTATTATACTGAAACTAACAGAGTTAGACGACAAAAAAAGTTATTGAAATGACTGGAGCCATTTCAATAACTTTTACATTCAATAAATTTTAATCTTCATTTGGTTCTGTTGTTTCATTGTTTTCGCTAGAATCAGCTAATTCCTCGACCTCTTCGTTGGTCTCTTCATGTTCATCATGTTCATCTTCATGCTCCTTCTCGACTTTAGCAACCGTTGCAACAAGTTCATCCTCACCTAATCGGATTAGACGAACGCCTTGGGTGCTTCTGCCAATAGAAGAAATATCCTCAATATCCATTCGGATAAGTATGCCATGAATGGTGATCAACATAAGGTCTTCAGTTCCATCAACTGTTTTCATTGCCACAAGTGGGCCGTTTCTATCAGTGACATTCAATGTCTTCAAGCCATAACCGCCACGGGATTGGATTCGATACTCGTCTTCAGGTGTACGCTTTCCAAAACCTTTTTCCGTGACTACAAGAATTTCATCACCTTCAGCAACGGTATCCATGCCTACAGCTATATCACCTTCACGTAAACGGATTCCGCGCACACCACTTGCAACACGTCCCATCGAACGGATGTCTTGCTCACTGAACTTGATAAGCATTCCATCTCGTGTACCGATTGCAATGTTTTGATTGCCATTTGTCATTTTCACGCCGATCAATTCATCATCGCCACGCAATGTCAAAGCTATCAAACCATTGGAACGGATATTGGCAAAATCGGCAACGGAAGTACGCTTCACTATTCCTTCGCGTGTAGCAAAGAATAAATATTTCTCCGCCTCAAACTTTTCGACCGGAATCATCGCCGTAACTTTTTCTTCCTTAGCGAAATCCAATAGATTGATAATCGGTAAGCCTTTTGCCGTACGGCTATATTCAGGTACCTCATATCCTTTTTTACGGAATACTCTTCCCTTACTCGTAAAGAACAGGATTGTATCATGTGTAGATGTGTTCAACAAATGCTCGACGAAGTCGTCATCATTTGTACCCATCCCTTGTATACCCCTGCCTCCACGACGTTGGCTCCTGTAGGTATTTGCTGGAAGACGCTTAATATAGCCATTATGCGTCAATGTCAATACAGAGTTCTCCACTGGGATCAAATCTTCATCCTCAAGCATCTCGGCTCCGCCAGATGTAATTTCAGTTCTACGGTCATCCGCAAAACGCTGTTTCACTTCAAGCAGTTCCTCACGGATGATCTCTACCACTTTTTGTTCATCCGCAAGAATTGCACGTAATTCGGATATTAATACAAGGAGTTCTTGGTACTCGTTCTCAATTTTATCACGTTCTAAACCAGTTAAGCGTTGGAGACGCATATCAAGAATTGCCTGTGATTGGCGTTCAGTTAAATTAAAACGCTCCATCAAGCCGGTTTTAGCTTCTTCCGTTGTTTTAGAACCGCGGATCAACGCGATAATTTCGTCGATATGATCAAGAGCAATTCGCAAGCCTTCCAATATGTGCGCTCGGTCTTCAGCTTTTCTTAACTCATATTGAGTTCTTCTACGAATTACAACTTTTTGATGTTCTAAATAGTGATACAGTATTTCTTTCAGTGCTAATATCTTCGGCTGTCCATCGACAAGCGCTAACATATTAATACCGAAGCTCGATTGAAGGGCTGTATGTTTGTATAAATTATTAAGTAATACATGAGCATTAGCATCCCTGCGCACTTCGATAACGACTCGCATCCCCGTTCTATCGGATTCATCCGCCAAATGGGTAATGCCGTCTATACGCTTATCACGGACAAGTTCAGCAATCTTTTCAACAAGGCGGGCCTTGTTGACTTGGTAAGGCAATTCCGTAACGATAATCGTTTCCTTACCGTTTGACTGCTGTTCAATTTCGACTTTACCTCGGATGACAATGGATCCACGTCCAGTTTCATAGGCTCTTCTGATCCCGCTTCTTCCAAGGATTATACCCCCGGTAGGAAAATCCGGGCCTGGAATAATCTCCATCAATTCCTCAGTCGTGATTGCCGGATTATCTGCCATAGCAAGTACTCCATCAATCGTCTCACCTAAGTTGTGAGGGGGATATTGGTCGCCATACCAACCGCAATCCCTGAAGTACCGTTAACAAGCAAATTCGGAAAACGGCTCGGAAGTACAATCGGCTCCTTTTCCTGGCCATCATAGTTATCTTGGTAGTCAATTGTGTCCTTGTTGATGTCCCGGAGTAATTCCATTGCTATGCGTGACATTCTGGATTCCGTATAACGCATCGCTGCCGCCGAGTCACCATCTACAGAACCAAAGTTCCCGTGACCATCGACGAGCATATAACGGTAATTGAAATCCTGGGCCATCCTTACCATCGTGTCATAAACAGCACTATCACCATGAGGGTGGTACTTACCGATAACGTCACCGACAATACGGGCTGATTTCTTATGTGGTTTATCCGCAGTATTTCCAAGGTCTTGCATTGCATAAAGGATTCGGCGGTGAACTGGCTTCAGTCCATCCCGTACATCCGGCAATGCCCTGGAGACGATAACGCTCATTGCATAGTCAAGAAAGGACGTTCTCATCTCAGTACTGATGTTGATCCCTTGAACACCACGTTTAGGCATATCTGCCATAATGTCAAACTCCTTTCAACTCAGGCGTCTTTTTCTGAACAACCTGTTAACCGAACAAAGCCCCTCGCTTGAAGGGCAATGGTTAAATTTAATTAATCAAGTATCCAAGTTCTTTACATACATCGCATTTTCCTCGATGAATCTACGTCTTGGTTCCACTTCGTCGCCCATCAATTGTTCAAATGTGGCATCTGCATCAAAAGCATCATCAAGATGAACTTGAAGTAAAGTCCGCTGATCCGGATCCATCGTCGTCTCCCATAATTGAGTGGCATCCATTTCACCAAGACCTTTATAGCGAGTAATGACTGGTTTAGGAGCTGCCGGAAGACGATTGAGTATTTCTTGCAATTCCACTTCGTCAAAACAATATTCCTCGTGTTTCCCTTGTTTAACTCTGTAAAGCGGTGGTTGAGCAATATACACATAGCCTGCCTCAATAAGAGGACGCATGAAACGGAAGAAGAATGTTAATAATAATGTTCTAATATGCGCTCCATCTACGTCGGCATCCGTCATGATGACAATTTTATGATAACGTGCTTTCGAAAGATTGAATTCGTCACCAATACCGGTGCCAAGGGCTGTAATCATTGTACGAATTTCGGCATTTCCTAAAATACGGTCCAATCTGGCTTTTTCTACGTTCAGTATTTTACCGCGCAATGGCAAAATTGCTTGGAAATGACGATCGCGTCCGCTTTTCGCTGAACCGCCCGCCGAGTCACCCTCAACGATGTACAATTCACTAATCGCCGGATCACGAGAAGAACAGTCTGCAAGCTTACCAGGAAGACTGGATACTTCCAATGCCGATTTACGTCTTGTCAGTTCCCGTGCATTTTTTGCGGCAAGTCTTGCTCGTGCAGCCATTAGACTTTTATCAATGATTAACCGAGCTGTAATTGGATTTTCCAGCAAAAAACGTTGGAAGCCTTCTGAAAACAAAGCATTTGTAATCGTACTGACCTCTGAGTTCCCTAACTTCGTTTTCGTTTGACCTTCAAACTGGGGATCTGGGTGTTTGATTGAAATGATTGCCGTCAATCCTTCACGGACATCTTCTCCCGACAAATTCGGGTCAGATTCCTTCAACATCCCATTCTTCCTTGCATAATCATTTACAACACGTGTCAATGCTGTTTTGTAACCTGATTCATGCGTACCGCCTTCATACGTATTAATATTGTTGGCGAATGATAATAGATTTTCTGCGAAGCCGCCGTTATATTGCATGGCAATTTCAATTGAGATTCCATCTTTCTCGCCCTCTATGAAAATCGGTTCCTCATGAATCGGTTCTTTGTTTTGATTTAAATGTTCAACATACGACTTAATACCGCCCTCGTAGTAGAACGTGTCGGTACGATTCTCTTCGCCTCGCTCGTCTGAAATCGTTATGCGCAGGCCTCTATTCAAATAGGCAAGCTCACGGATACGGTGGGACAAAATATCGTATTCATATTCGGTCGTTTCCTTGAAGATCTCGGGATCCGCTTTAAATCTTGTACGGGTACCGGTTTCTTCAGTTTCGCCTATAACTTCCAGCTCATTCACGAGATTCCCTCGTTCAAACCTGATGAAATAGACTTTCCCGTCCCGTCGAACATACACTTCGGTTACTTCAGAGAGTGCATTCACAACTGACGCCCCAACGCCATGCAAACCACCTGAAACTTTATAACCTCCGCCGCCGAACTTACCACCAGCGTGGAGTACCGTCATGATGACTTCTACTGCAGGTCTACCTGTTGATTCTTGAGTACCGACAGGAATTCCCGCCCGTTATCATCCACACGGATCCAATTATCCTTTTCAATTGTCACTTCAATGTGATCACAATAGCCAGCCAAAGCTTCATCGATACTATTATCGACAATTTCCCATACAAGATGGTGGAGACCACGTGAACTCGTTGTACCGATATACATGCCCGGACGTTTACGAACTGCTTCCAGACCTTCAAGGACTTGAATCTGATTCGCATCATAGGCTGTCTGCAATTCTTTTTCTTCCATTGCCAATATGTTCACCTTTCCTTTCCGAACATCAATCGTTAAGTTTCTTTAGACATTTTTTTAGTTTCCTTCGGGAACGATATTAACAGGTTGTCAATTCAACTGATTTCCCTTATCTGAAACACGACCTGCTGATACTTCATACAATTCGGCTTTACGAATCGTCTCATGATCGAGTCCAGCAATATTCGTCGTAGTTACGAATGTCTGGACTTGCCCTTGCATCGTATTCAACAAGTGGGATTGACGATAATCATCAAGCTCTGACAGGACATCATCCAATAACAGAACAGGTGTTTCTCCAACTTCCTGTTTAACAAGGTCGATTTCGGCAAGTTTAAGTGATAACGCCGTCGTACGTTGCTGCCCTTGCGACCCATAGGTCTGGATATCATATCCATTCACAAAAAAATGGAGATCGTCACGGTGTGGTCCAATCAGTGTCATTCCACGTTCCAACTCTCGACGTCTCACTTCTTGCAGTTTTTTAATAAGTATTTCTTCCATCTGTTCAACAGTCTGCCCAGAATCGAACTCTTTTAATGTCCCATATGTCACTTTAAGCTGCTCAATTCCTCGGGAAATCCCTTTATGGATGGGTTCAGCCCATTTTTGGAGTAATTCAATAAAATAATATCGTTTCCGAATGATTTGTACTGCCACTTGGACATATTGTTCTGTATAAATATCAAACATGACGTTCGAAAAATCCAATTTTCCACGATTCTCTTTAAGTATTGCATTCCGTTGCTTTATTATCTTTTGGAAGGTAAGCAGATCATGAAGATAGACTGGGGATATTTGTCCGATTTCCATATCTAAAAATCTTCTTCGGACCTGTGGGCTTCCTTTTACAAGATTTAAGTCCTCCGGAGCAAACATGACAACATTGAGTTGACCGATATAAAGGCTTAAGCGGTTCTGTTCCAAATGATTTACCCGCGCCTTCTTGCCTTTTTTCGATATTGTCAATTCAAGTGGGAGACGTCCATACTTGCGTTGGATGTCCCCTTCTATTTTACCATACTCTTGTTCCCAACGTATAAGTTCACGATCATTTGATGTACGATGTGATTTCGCCATCGACAAGACGTATATCGCTTCCATGATATTCGTCTTGCCTTGTGCGTTTTCACCGATTAAAACGTTGATTTGAGGGGAAAAAGACAATTCAAGGGAATTGTAATTTCGATAATCTGTCAGGGATAGGCGTTCAATGAACATCCGATTGACCATTCACAGATGAGGATATCTTGAACCTACCTGCATTAGGAATATTAACGACATCGCCATCGTAAATTTTCTTACCCCTACGACGCTCTTCTTCACCGTTCACGTAAACTGCATTTTCTTCCAAAAACCATTTGGCCATTCCACCAGAGCTGATTGCATTGGTCATTTTCAGCAATTGGCCTAGTGTAACAAACTCCGTATCAATTTGCATGACTTCCATCCGCTTCAATCCTTCTCAAATTAGTCTGTCTCTCTATTTTACCGAACTTTTCGCTGTAAGTAAAAAGGATAGCCAAAAATTTGACTATCCCTTCTTTTCCATTGCTATTAAAACGATTAATTATCAACATGTGGATAATGCTTGAATTTAAAACGTCCTGACCGGCAATATCAATTGCAGGATCGAGTCGCTATCAATTGATTTTAAGATGAATGGCCTCATTGCACCTGTGAAATGAATAGCGATATCCTGGCCATCAATGGCTTTCAAAGCATCCATCATGTATTTCGCACTAAAGGAGATTTTTAGGTCTTCTCCCGTTACATCGATAGCTTCGATCAATTCTTCAACCTTACCTATTTCAGGTGAATTTGAGGAAACTTCAAGCATTTTTCCTTCATCAGCAAAAAAACGGACAATATTATTCCGCTCTTCACGAGCCAATAAAGATGCACGATCGATTGCTTGTAATAACTGGCGACCATTTACTGTAACTGTTGTCTTATATTCAGACGGGATTAACCTCGAAGTATCCGGATAATTCCCTTCAAGAAGCCTCGAATAGAAAAGTACATTTCTTGACTTGAAAAGTACCTGCTGGTCAGCAATGACAATTTCAACAAGATCTGAGTTATCCGGAAGGATTTTATTCAACTCTTGAAGACTTTTTCCGGAATGACGACACTAAATGGGCTTTCAGGCATAAGTTCCGGCGTAAGTTCTCTTCTTGCAAGTCGGTGGCTGTCTGTAGCAACACATACAAGCTTTTCATTCACCGTTTCCCAATGAACACCGGTAAGAATCGGGCGTGTTTCTTGTTGCGATACCGCAAATACAGTTTCCTTAATGAGCGATTTCATCAAATCAGCCGGCAAGGAAAAACGATACTCATCTTTCACATTCGGTAGCACAGGGTAGTCATCTGAATTGGATCCGATGAGGTGAAACTCTGATTTTCCGGATTTGATATGAGTTTGCATTCCATTCTCAATTTCAATCGTAACACTATTCGTTGGTAGTTTTCTAACGATTTCGCTGAAAACTTTTGCCTGAAGGATGATGGAACCTGGTTCAATGACACGAATTATCTGTTCACCATCTTCTTCAATCGGGATAAATGTGCAAATCGTAATATCCGAATCGCTACCAGTCATCGTTAAACCTTTTTCAGAAACATCGATTTTAACTCCGGTCAAAATGGGATTCGCCACTTTTTGACTGATTGCTTTCATGACGTCATTTAATCCCTCGAGCAACCAATCTCTCATAATTTCAAATTTCATTTTGCACCCTCGCTTATATATTAATTAGTTAAGTAATAAAGATAGTAATAGTAATAGGGGCTGTGGATATGTTAGTAAGCCCTAAAAACCTATATGTTAGAAAGATAAACACATGTGTATAACCTGTGCACAGTTTGTACCGTAATTTAAAGGTTATTCACATGTGGATTCTTCATCCTCGGCCAAGAATTGTTTTAATATCTTGAATATCTTGTTGTAGAATTTTATCATCCTTCAATTGCTTAGCAATCTTTTCATGTGCATGGATGACAGTTGAGTGGTCTCGACCACCAAATTCCGAACCAATTTTAGGCAGCGAAGAATCCGTCAATTCGCGTGAAAGATACATAGCGATTTGACGTGGGAATGCGATTGCTCTTGTTCTTTTTTAGCAGTAAAGTCTTCAAGCCGGATATTGAAATGTTCTCCGACTGTTTTTTGAATGTCTAAAATACTAACTGTACGTGGACGGGAATTTGGAATAATATCCTTTAATGCTTCTGCAGCAAGATCGGTCGTGATGTCCATATTGACAAGGGATGAATAAGCGACAACCCGAATTAGTGCACCTTCTAATTCCCGTATGTTTGTATCAATCTGGTTGGCAATGTAAAGCATTACATCATCCGAAATATCAAGTAGTCCATCAGCCTTTGCCTTTTTGCGTAGAATTGCAATTCGAGTTTCTAAATCTGGCGGTGCAATATCAGTGATTAATCCCCATTCAAACCGCGATCTTAGGCGATCCTCCAAGGTAGGTATCTCTTTTGGCGGACGGTCACTCGAAATGATAATCTGCTTTGCTTCTTCATGTAACGTATTAAAAGTATGAAAGAATTCCTCTTGTGTCTGTTCTTTTCCAGCGATGAATTGAATATCGTCAATTAGAAGGACATCTACTTTTCGATACTGATTTCTGAAATCGCCCGCTTTATTATTCATGATGGAATTAATGAATTCATTCGTAAACTTCTCTGAAGATAAATAAACGACCTTAGCAGAAGGGTCCTGTTCCATAATATAATGCCCAATAGCATGCATAAGATGGGTCTTCCCAAGCCCGACACCACCATAGATGAATAGGGGATTATACGATTTAGCAGGGGCTTCAGCTACAGCTAACGAGGCAGCGTGCGCAAATCGGTTTCCTGATCCGATTACGAATGTATCAAATGTATATTTGGGATTCAACATGACAGAAGCCGATGCGACAGGCGTTTTGTCAGCCTGTTTAACAACTGTTTTCGGTATTTTAAAATCACTTTCTTCCATTTCTTTTGGAACTACAAAATGGATAAGTCGGTCTTCACCCGTCAATTCTGACATGATGCCGGTTATTAGATGAACGTAATGAGTTTCTAACCAGTCCTTTGCAAATGAATTAGGAACAGCAATTGTCACGTTTTCATCGCCATATGTCATCAATTTTGTCGATTTAAGCCAGGTTTCGAAACTTGGTCGCGAAACTTTATCTTCAACTTTCGACAAAACTTCGTTCCATAATTTTTCAAGCTGATCCACTCGTTGGGCCTCCTTTACATAGAAATAAAAAAACACAGGAATATGTATTATACACAGAATTCAATCGTGTGGATAATAAATATCCCGAAGTGTTGAAAAAATTATCCACAACCTATCAACAATTGTGGATAATTGAATGGGCTTTTAAATTTGTTAACAGCAAAATCTTTTACATTGTACCAAGAAACTATAAGAATGACAAGGCATTCTATGAGTTATTAACACTAACAGCAATTGTGGAGAATTACTTTATCCACAGGCTTTTGTATGTGTAAAAGGTGTAGATAAGGGCTGTGCATAAAAAAATGATAAAAATTTCTATGAACATATTTGTCAGCAATCTACATTTTTTGATGTGGATAACTTTTTATTAAATCGATTGGTGTCGAACGATGTAAAGTAAAGATGGAAATTATGAAGAATTGTAATTGGCTTAAATAAGAGTTACTAAAAAATAATTGACATTGTGGGAAATGCGCCTTATACTATTCAAGACTCTCAGAAAGTAAAGGGACAATGCAGGAGGTGTCTTTGAAATGAAACGTACATTCCAACCAAATAAACGTAAACGTAGTAAAGTTCACGGCTTCCGTGCAAGAATGAGCTCAAAAAGCGGTCGTAACATCCTCGCTGCTCGTCGTCGCAAAGGAAGAAAAGTGCTTTCAGCATAAGACCACTCTAAAAGTGGTCTTTTTTTTGTATAAAAAGCGGAGGGCGCTTGCTCAGCTGCGACAGGCATAAGAAAAAAATGCGTAGTGGCGCACTTTGCCACGTAGCAGTTTTGTCTTATGACCCGAGCAGTTAGCGCCGGAAGCTGGATTGAATAAAAAGCGGAGGCGGCCAGCATAGATGCGACAGGCATAAGACGAAGATACGGAGTGGCGTTCTTTGCCACGCAGTAGCTTTGACTTATGACCCGAGCATCTGGCCGCCAAAGCTGGATTGAATAAAAAGCGGAGGCGGCCTGCATAGATGCGACAGGCATAAGACGAAGATACGGAGTGGCGTTCTTTGCCACGCAGTAGCTTTGACTTATGACCCCGAGCATCTGGCCGCCAAAGCTGGATTGAATAAAAAGCGGAGGCGGCCTGCATAGATGCGACAGGCATAAGACGAAGATACGGAGTGGCGTTCTTTGCCACGCAGTAGCTTTGACTTATGACCCGAGCATCTGGCCGCCAAAGCTGGATTGAATAAAAAGCGGAGGCGGCCAGCATAGATGCGACAGGCATAAGGCGAAGATACGGAGTGGCGTTCTTTGCCACGCAGTAGCTTTGACTTATGACCCCGAGCATCTGGCCGCCAAAGCTGGATTGAATAAAAAGCGGAGGCGGCCAGCATAGATGCGACAGGCATAAGGCGAAGATACGGAGTGGCGTTCTTTGCCACGCAGTAGCTTTGACTTATGACCCCGAGCATCTGGCCGCCAAAGCTGGATTGAAAAAGCGTCCGTCTGAAAAAGAAATAGTATGTAAATAGTATGAGGGAGGTGAAAGGCTTGAAAAAACGTCAACGCGTCAAAAAAAACGAAGACTTTCAAAAAGTATTTAAAAAAGGTAAATCCGTCGCGAATCGGCAATTCGTCATCTATTCTTATATAAAGGAAGAGCAGCCAGAATTCAGGATTGGCCTCTCCGTCGGAAAAAAATTAGGAAATGCAGTAACCCGTAACCGTATAAAGCGATACATCCGTCAAGCCTTCCTTGAAATGAAAGAAGAACTGAAAAATGACAGGGATTATGTTATTATCGCCAGACACCAGGCGGCCAATTTAGACTTCCATGAAACAAAAAAAAGCCTTCAACACGTACTGAAGATTGCCAAGGCATTCAATAAGAAGTAGAACGTTATAAATGTTCATGATAAACTGAAATCAACAATAGATTTTAGGAATAGATTTGGGGAAACAAGTTGAAAAAAAGAACCGCGTTAATACTTATGCTCACCGTTTTATCGGTATTCCTTGCAGGTTGTTCGGAATTCAATCAGCCGATATATGAAACGAGCGAAGGATTTTGGAATAAATACATCGTCTGGCCGATTGTATCTTTAATCGTAACCTTTAAAGAACTATTAGGTACGTATGGTTTTGGAATCATTGCCGTAACCATCATCATCCGCCTGATTTTATTGCCGCTTATGATTAAACAAGCGCAAAGTTCAAAGCGTATGCAGGCAATGCAACCGATCCTAAACGGATTGAAAGAGAAATACAAATCAAAAGACGCTGTAACGCAACAGAAATATCGTGAAGAAATGCAACGGGTAATGGCAGAGCAGAAGATCAACCCGGCAGCAGGGTGTCTACCTGTACTTATCCAAATGCCAATCGTCATTGGGCTCTATCATGCAATCAGCAGGATGAATGCGACGCCGGAAATCGAGATCGGTAAATTCCTTTGGTTTGAACTTGGTGCACCAAGCGTAACGCTCGCAATTATTGCAGGGTTAATGCAATTTGCCGTATTGCGTACAGGTCCAGCGATGGACAACCCGCAAATGAAGGTAATGATGTATATCATGCCTTTCATGATCATGATTTTCGGTACATTCCTACCAGCAGCACTTGCATTATATTGGGTTATCGGTAATATCATTTCAATTATCCAGAATATCTTCATTTACAAACCATTCAAGAAAAAAGAAGAAGTGGCACCTGTAAAAGCGGGAGGGAAAAAGAAATGAATAGGATAACGCGAAAGGGAGCGACAGTGGAGGCTGCGGTTTCAGCAGCATTGCAACAGCTCAATATGACGCGTGATGAAGTGGATGTTGAAATAGTCGACCCTGGGAAAAAAGGATTTTTGGGATTTGGAGTTAGAGAAGCGGAAGTCATTGTTAGCATCAGAAAGACAGAAGTTCAACAAACCACCTCCTCTATAGAAGAAAAGGTTGAAAAAATCCAAGAACCTACCTTGAAAATGACTTCCGGGCCGGTACGAGAAGAAGAAACCGTTGTACAGCCGATTGAACCGACGAAGGAAATTGTAGAGGTGAAAATCGAGGATTCTAATGCATCCGATCAACAAGCAATTAGTGAAACGACTGCGTATGTGAAGGCAATTGCCGAAGCAATGGGAATTGATGACCTTATTATCAATCATGAAATGGATGGAAAGTACATTACATTCCAATTGGAAAGTAAAAAGGCTGCATTCCTAATTGGTAAAAGAGGACAAACGTTGAATGCATTACAGCAATTGGCCCAGCTCGTTACAAATAAATATGCTGGCCAATTCAAAGTTGTACGTTTAGATGTAGGTGACTATCGTGATAGACGCGAACAATCTTTGGAACAATTTGCAGAGCGTATGGCTGATCAAGCCGTTCGCAACGGAAGGAAAGTAAAGTTGGAACCAATGCCTTCTTATGAAAGAAAAGTCATCCATAATGCTTTATCGAATCGCTTGGATATCGAAACCTATTCGGAAGGAACAGATCCGCATCGTTACCTTGTAATTGAACCAATTAATTGAATATTAATCAAAACCCCGTGAACTTCACGGGGTTTTTTAATGACGAAATATTGTTAGTCATAATCATTCACTCCTTAAAAAAATACAAGAAGGGTTCTCGTTCAAACTTATCCACATTTTTTTGGTTCACTGACTATGAGAAAGTGTGAATTTGTGATAGTATATTATGTCAGATAGTCATGTCAAAACAGTTATCCACATGTGGGTAACGAGTCAGGAAGGTGATGAATATGCAATTTGATACAATAGCTGCCATATCTACTCCAATGGGGGAAGGGGCTATCGCCATCGTCCGGCTTAGTGGAGACGAAGCTATCGACATTTCAGATAAAATTTTCCGTTCTCCGTCCGGTAAAAAACTGGCGGAAGAACAATCACATACAATTCATTATGGACACTTGGTAGACCCATCTACAAGTGAAGTTGTCGAGGAAGTGATGGTATCCATTATGAGGGCACCAAAAACTTTCACCCGTGAAGATGTCGTCGAAGTAAATTGCCATGGCGGTGTAGTGGCAGTGAACCGAGTCCTCAACCTCGTGTTGAAAGAAGGAGCTCGCCTTGCAGAACCAGGCGAGTTTTCAAAGCGTGCATTTCTAAATGGACGGATCGATTTATCCCAAGCAGAGGCTGTCATGGACTTGATCCGTGCAAAAACTGATCGTGCGATGAATGTTGCCTTGAACCAAATGGAAGGGAAGCTTTCCAAATTGATCGGAGAATTAAGACAAGCTCTCCTTGAAACGCTGGCGCAGGTAGAGGTGAATATCGACTATCCGGAATACGATGACGTTGAAGAAGTGACCATTCCACTAATGATTGAGAAGGGGACATGGGTAAAACAGGAGATTGAGAAACTACTCCGAACATCTTCACAAGGTAAAATCCTGCGTGAAGGATTATCTACCGTCATCATAGGAAGGCCGAACGTCGGTAAATCTTCTTTATTGAATAGCCTCGTCCAGGAGAACAAGGCGATTGTCACCGAAATTGCAGGAACAACCCGTGATATAATCGAGGAATATGTCAATGTCCGCGGAGTACCGCTTCGACTCGTCGATACAGCAGGCATTCGCGAAACTGAAGATATCGTCGAACGGATTGGTGTAGAACGGTCTCGCCAAGTACTAAAGGAAGCAGATCTTATTCTACTTGTCCTAAATAGTTCCGAGGAGTTATCGGAAGAAGATATCCGTCTGTTTGAAGCTACAGCTGAGATGGATCTAATCGTCGTCATTAATAAAACAGATCTCCCTCAGAAAATAGATATGCAAAAAGTATATGAATTAGCCGGAAAAGGAACTGTAGTCACGACATCGATCCTTAAGGAAGAGGGCATTGATGAACTTGAAGAAGCAATTGCAAAACTCTTCTTTGAAGGAGCACTTGAAGCCAGCGACCTCACCTATGTATCCAACGCCCGACACATTGCATTGCTCCACAAAGCACATAAGACAATCCAGGACGCTATTTCCGCAGCAGAGGCAAACGTACCGGTCGACATGATTCAAATCGATGTAACACGTACGTGGGAGCTCTTAGGCGAAATCGTCGGCGACACAGTCCAAGACAGCCTCATCAACCAATTGTTCTCCCAGTTTTGTTTAGGGAAATAGTTATTTTAACATTAGACACCAAGGATTGAAGCGAAAGGCGGCGACTCCAGCGAAAGTCGTTACGTAGAACGACTTTTGCGAGTAAAAGCGCAGCGTTACGAGCAATGTTTATTGCGAACCTAAGGGAGTAGTTAGCCACTGCCTTTATTTCTGCAAAAGGCGCAGAAATACGGCAAATCGAACTCTTCGTGGTTCGCTTGGAAAGCGTCCGCCTGTAGCGGAAATCCGATTTTGTGATTACTAATATATACAGCAATACAATTTATAAATAGGAAGGATGAACGAACATGCCACAATTTGAAGCAGGCACGTTCGATTGTATAGTCATCGGAGCAGGGCATGCCGGCGTCGAAGCAGCATTAGCCTCAGCGAAGATGGGTGCATCGACATTGGTGCTTACCATGAACCTTGACATGATTGCTTTCATGCCATGCAATCCATCACTCGGAGGTCCCGCAAAAGGGATCGTCGTAAGAGAGATTGATGCACTAGGCGGAGCAATGGGGAAAGTTATTGATAAAACGCATATCCAAATGCGCATGTTAAACACAGGTAAGGGACCTGCCGTACGTGCACTTCGTGCGCAAGCAGACAAAGTCCTATACCAACAAGAAATGAAACGCGTTCTTGAAGAACAAGAAAACCTAACACTTCACCAAGGAGTCGTCGAAGAATTAATTGTCGAAGACAACGAAGTGAAAGGACTCATCACTCAAATTGGTGCAGTTTATCGGGCAAAAACAATAATTATCACAACAGGAACTTTCCTTCGCGGGGAAGTCATTATCGGCGATTTGAAATATTCAAGTGGCCCGAATAACCAAATGCCTGCGATCAAGCTTGCTGAAAATCTGCAGGAACTCGGATTGGAAACAGTACGTTTCAAAACCGGAACACCTCCGCGTATTAACGGCAATACAATTGATTACAGCAAAACGGAAATTCAACCAGGTGATGAAGTTCCGCGTTCATTCAGCTATGAAACAACGGAATTCATAATGGATCAATTGCCTTGCTGGTTAACGTATACAACGCCGAGAACACATGAAATTATCAATGAAAACCTTCATCTTTCCCCGATGTATTCAGGGATGATAAAAGGGAAGGGGCCAAGCTATTGCCCTTCAATCGAAGACAAAATCGTCCGTTTTGCGGATAAATCTCGTCATCAGATTTTCCTTGAGCCGGAAGGTCGAAATACAAAGGAGTATTACGTACAAGGTCTTTCAACAAGTTTGCCTGAACATGTCCAACGTAGGTTGATCGAAAGTGTACCGGGATTGGAAAAGGCGGAAATGATGCGCGCAGGCTATGCGATTGAGTATGATTCCATTATCGCAACACAGCTATGGCCGACACTTGAAACGAAGAAAATCAAAAACTTATACACAGCTGGCCAAATTAACGGAACTTCCGGTTACGAAGAAGCAGCTGCACAAGGCATCATGGCTGGAATCAATGCTGCAAGAAAAGCACTTGGTAAAGAGGAAGTCATCCTCGGAAGATCAGATGCCTATATCGGTGTACTTATCGACGATCTTGTGACTAAAGGAACAAGTGAACCATACCGTCTTCTTACATCAAGAGCCGAATACAGACTTTTGCTTCGTCATGACAACGCAGACATACGTCTTACAGAAATTGGATACCAACTTGGAATGATAAGTGAAGAACGTCATGAGAAATTCCTTGAGAAAAAGCAACAAATCGAAGAGGAAATTGAAAGACTTCGTAAAGTAACGATTAAACCGAGCGAGGCTGTTCAAGAATTATCCATCAATCAGGGGAACAGAGCTTCGTGAGCCAATGAAAGCAGCTGACCTGTTAAAACGACCAGAAATGAAGTATGAACAAATCATAACGGTTGTTCCACCTGAGGAAGAAATAACTCCTGAAGTAGCCGAACAAGTTGAGATTTTCATCAAATACGAAGGCTATATTGAAAAATCGATGCAACAAGTTGAACGAATGAAGAAAATGGAGAACAAGAGAATCCCCGAAAACATTGATTACTATGCAATCAATGGAATTGCAAAGAGGCGAAAGCAAATCTTACAGCAGTAAGACCCCTGTCGATTGCGCAAGCATCAAGGATTTCAGGCGTAAATCCCGCCGATATTTCTATTCTTCTTGTATATATTGAGCAAGGCAAAATCGCAAAAATATCAGGTTAACATCATGAGACTGATGTGGAGTATAAGTCCGCATCAGTCCTTTTTTAAAAGGAGGATCCGAGTGAACGAAGAACAATTTTTAGATGCATTGAAAAGTCAGGGCATCAGTTTAACAGAAGTTCAAATGCAACAATTTAATACGTATTTCCGTTTGTTGGTTGAGTGGAATGAAAAAATGAATTTAACAGCTATAACAGACGCACCATCCGTTTATCTTAAACACTTTTATGATTCTATAACGGCGGCATTTCATATGGATTTATCAGGAAGTAAGTCCATTTGTGATGTAGGGGCAGGGGCAGGGTTTCCAAGTATTCCATTGAAGATCTGTTACCCTGATCTATCGGTAACAATTGTTGATTCATTGAATAAAAGAATTACATTCCTTCATGAGCTTGCTAAAGAGCTAAAATTGAGTAATGTTGAATTTGTCCATTCCCGGGCTGAAGACTTTGGTCAAAATCCAAAATACCGTGAACAATTTGACATCGTAACTGCTCGTGCCGTAGCACGTTTATCGGTTCTTTCAGAACTATGCGTTCCCCTTGTTAAAGAGGGTGGAGTGTTTATTTCTATGAAAGGTGCTGCAGCCGAGGAGGAATTGATGGATGCTAAGAAGGCACTTACTTTACTTGGAGCTGAAATGCTTGATAAACATTCTTTCAATTTACCTGTTGAGGAAAGCGAAAGAAACATATTCATTTTCAAGAAGGTTAAGAAAACTCCTAAAAGATATCCTCGTAAACCAGGAGTTCCAAATAAAACACCAATTGCTTAATTGTTCCACGTGAAACATTTCTTTTATACCCTATTATGTAGATTGGTAGGTTCTAACTACAATCTATCAATCTACACTTTAATAAGTACCAAAGAGGATATATAATAGATATAGCGAATATACAATTAAAGATGAGCAGTTTATAAAGGTGGTGCCGGGATGAAAAATACGTTTTCACGGTTTTTTGGTAGTGTAGAAAAAGAACCTGAGATTCAACAAATCGAGAACACTCCATCCGAAAAAGTTGAACAAGTGAAAATAGATTTGATTAAGCCAAATAAGTATCAGCCAAGAACAATTTTTTCCGAGGAGAAAATGAAGAGTTAGCTAGGACGATTCATACGCACGGCGTTATCCAACCCATTGTTATCCGAAAAAGTAATGATGGATATGAAATTATTGCAGGTGAGCGTAGATACCGAGCAATGAAAAAATTAGGTTGGGAAGAAGTACCTGCAATTATTCGAAATCTTGATGATAGAGAGACAGCTTCCATTGCATTGATTGAAAACTTACAACGTGAAGAATTAACAGCTATAGAAGAGGCATACGCATACGAGAAATTATTGGAGTTGCATTCTTTAACTCAGGAGGCACTGGCACAGCGATTGGGAAAAGGACAGTCCACTATTGCCAATAAGCTTCGCCTTTTAAAACTTCCAAAAGAAATAAAGGATAAAATTCTTACAAAAGAATTATCCGAAAGGCATGCAAGAGCATTAATCTCTGTTAAGGATGCCGATTTGCAACATAAACTTTTCAACGAAGCAATTGATGAACAACTCAATGTAAAGCAATTGGAGGAAAGAATCCATCTTGCATTGAATCCAGTTGAAGAAGAGAAAGTAAAGAAAAAACCAGTTAAACGAAAATCCGTAAGTAAAGATGTCCGAATTGCACTAAATACAATTAGACAGTCACTGGCCCTTGTAACGAAAAGCGGCATAAATGTAAAGACTGAAGAAGAGGATACGGATGATTTTTATACAATAACTGTTAAAATTCCTAAAAAGAAATAAGAAAACAAATAAATTATAAGAGTAATTGCTCTTGCTTATTAAAAGCAGGAGTTTTTTTATGCGATACATTACCACAGACATCGTTTTTTTGATAAACTATAATAGATTGAAAGAAATATAATAAAAGTCGTCAGTCAATATAAAAAAGTATTATAGTTTTAGTATGATAGTGAGAAAGCAGGTGCAAGTGTGGGTAAAATTATTGCAATCGCTAATCAAAAAGGAGGAGTTGGAAAGACAACCACCTCAGTTAACTTAAGTGCTTGCCTTGCACATATTGGCAAAAAGGTTTTATTAATTGACTCCGATCCCCAAGGGAATGCAACAAGTGGGGTAGGGGTTAACAAAGGTGATGTGCATCAATGCATTTATGATATGTTAATAGATGATGTTGATATCAAGGATGTTATTCATCATACTAAAATGGAAAACTTAGATATCGTTCCAGCAACCATTTCCCTGGCGGGTGCTGAAATTGAATTAGTGTCAACGATTTCAAGGGAAGTTAGGATGAAACATGCGATTCAGAATGCGAAGAACTCGTATGATTATATTATCATCGACTGTCCGCCTTCTTTAGGGTTATTAACCATTAATTCATTGACTGCTGCTGATTCAGTCATCATTCCAGTTCAATGCGAATATTATGCGTTGGAAGGTTTAAGCCAATTATTAAGTACAATTAGGCTTGTACAAAAGCATTTAAATGAAGCACTAATGATAGATGGTGTTTTATTAACGATGTTTGATGCGAGAACTAATTTAGGCATTCAAGTCATTGAAGAAGTGAAGAAATACTTTCAGGATAAGGTCTACGGAACAATTATTCCAAGGAATGTTCGGTTGAGTGAAGCACCAAGTCATGGAGAACCAATCATCATGTATGATTCAAGATCGAGGGGCGCTGAAGTATATCTAGAGCTGGCAAAGGAAGTGGTACACAATGGCTAAGGGTCTTGGAAAAGGTTTAAACGCTTTGTTTCCCGATGAGTCTTTAACGAAAGCCGAATCAATTGAGAACATCCGATTGAAAAGTATAAAAGTGAATCCATATCAGCCAAGAAAAATATTTGATGAGAATGCAATTCAAGAATTAAGTGAATCGATTAAAGAACATGGTATTTTACAGCCGATTATCGTCCGGAAAGTCGGAACTATGTATGAAATAGTAGTAGGGGAAAGGCGCTTCCGTGCAGCTAAGATTGCGGGGCTAAAAGAGATTCCAGCAGTAGTCCGTCAATTGACAGACGAAGAATCTATGGAATTGGCTATTCTTGAAAATCTGCAGCGTGAAGACCTAACGCCTATTGAAGAAGCTGAAGCTTACCAAAAACTAATGGATAATTTAAGCCTGACGCAAGAACAACTTGCTTTTAGACTTGGAAAAAGTCGTCCGCATATTGCCAATCATATTCGATTATTAAGTCTACCTGAGAAGGTGCGTAGCCTGATTACAGTTGGCAAGCTATCAATGGGTCACGGAAGGACATTGCTTGGACTTCGAAAAAAAGAGCAAATTTTATTGACTGCAGAGAAAACTATTAGTGAAGGTTTAAACGTCAGACAGTTGGAAAAATTAGTTCAAAGATTGAACGAAAATGTTCCACGTGAAACAAAGCCAAAAGAGAAAAACATCTTCCTTGAAGAACGAGAGTCTAACTTACGGGAATATTTCGGCACCAATGTTACCATTAAGAAGTCGAAAAATAAAGGTAAAATAGAAATTGAGTTTTTCACTGAAGAAGACCTTGAAAGAATATTAGATTTATTGAATGATTAAGCATGTACCTATTTTGCTCATACTGCAAAATAGGTATTATTTTTAATAGGCGGAAGTGAAAAACCATGGTATTGTTTGGTTCGATTGTAAATGTTGTGTTAATCATTTTGGGCGCGTTAATTGGACGTTTTTTAAACAATATTCCGGAACGCATGAAAGAAACTGTGATGTATGGAATTGGATTGGCTGTAGCAGCAATCGGAATACAAATGACGTTTGAAAGCACACAAATATTAATTGTCATAATAAGTATTGTAATTGGGGCTATTATTGGTGAATGGATGGATCTTGACGGCAAGATAAATCAGTTAGGTCAGTATCTCGAAAGTAAATTACCGTCAAAACAAGAAGGTCCCGGTATTGCGCAGGGATTTGTAACAGCAACGTTGATCTTTGTTGTAGGCTCAATGGCGATTATAGGGGCTATCGATAGTGGACTTCGTAACGATCATGATGTATTAATCATGAAAGGTGTACTTGATGGATTCACTTCCATCATTTTAAGTTCGACCTTGGGAATAGGTGTGGCATTTTCGGCAGTGCCTGTTTTTATTTATCAAACAATTATAACATTACTTTCAACACAAATAAGCCGCTACGTGCCGGACGAATTATTGCAGTTTTTCATTTCTGAAATGACGGCAACAGGCGGCCTAATGATTGTTGGAATTGGATTGAATTTGATAGGTATTACAAAAATGCGCGTTGCTAATTTTATACCCGGAATCTTTGTTGTAGGAATCGTCGTTACAATTGTCCATTATCTGTTTTGAATCTCCCGTATGCAAGTTGCAACGCACGGGAAATAACTCTGCTCATTTCAAAGGGAAGGTGTAGTCGAGTGCTTTGAAGGACTGCCTGCTCCATAAATCCAGATATGTTAACAACCCCTTTAATGGATAAATTACCGACAGGCGGCAAAGCCTTTCCAACAGCTTTTCCTGGGTAAAGAGGTCCATTATGCAATAATAGTTGTCCAATCGAGTCGTTTTTTCCTAAACATGCGTCGATCGCTACAATGAACGTTGAAGGATCCTGTTCGAATGTTTCATCCAAATGTTTTTGTAGATTAAGTGCATGTAAGGGTTTCTCCAGTGTTCCTATTACGGAAAACGGAAACAGTAAAGATTCTGATAAATGAGAACCTGTCAGGGGACCCAGTGCGTCTCCCGTAGATCGATCAGTTCCAATGCAGAAGAATGAAATTGAATCGTTTTGGAAGGGAATATGCTTGAGAAAAAATGAACTAAGATTCCAAACAGCGCCTGTGGCATCATAATGTATCCGGAAATCATAATCCGTAGAAAGTGTTGAGTGCATGACAAAACTCCATTCTTGTATTGTAGTCAAAATGATTGATTGTTTAGCAGTATACGCGACTATGATGAGTTTTATACTGAAAGGAAGTTTGTAAGTGACGAAGGAGAATATGGAGAAGTTAATCGAGTTTTTTTTTTAGTGATGACACTGAAAAAGTAAGTAAATTCTTTTTTAATGAACAGGTTTGGATTGGCCTTCTCTTAGTTGCTGTTAGGATTGCTTTTATCATCGCCATTGCCTTCATCGTTGTACATGCCGGAAAATTCATCATTAGACGGTTATTCAGGATTAAGTTGAGAGGTCCGATACGTAGAGAAGAAAGACGTGAGAGGACTTTACTAAAGTTACTGGAGAATACTCTTAGCTACGTCGTCTACTTTTCTGCGATTTTAGCCATCCTACAAGAGTTCAATATAGATGTGAAAGGACTTGTTGCAGGGGCGGGGGTGTTGGGCCTCGCAGTAGGATTTGGAGCCCAGAGCCTTGTGAAAGATGTTATTTCAGGTTTTTTCATTTTATTTGAAGATCAGTTTTCTGTAGGGGATTATGTGAAAATTGGTACGGCAGAAGGTATGGTAGAAGAGATTGGACTACGAACTACAAAATTGAAAAACTTCACGGGTGAAATTTTCATTTTGCCAAACGGTACAATTTCACAAGTAGTCAACTATTCCATGAAAAATTCATTGGCAATTGTCATGTAACGATTCCATTTGAATTAGGCATAGAGAAAGTTGAAAAATCCATTAATGAATTCCTACAATCATTCAATAAGGATAATCCAGATTTACTCGGAAAACCTAAATTAATAGGTGCGAATGATTTTACTGAAAACTCCGTAATTGAACGAATCATTGTGGAAACAAAACCGATGCGTCATTTTGATACAGCAAGAAATATAGGAATTGGGTTGAAGAAGTATTTAGGAGAGCAAGGAATCGAAATCCCATATCCAACACTTGTAACAAAGTCATTTGATAACCAATAGGGATGAAAGGGGAGGTTGAGCATATGGCGGATAAAATTTTTCAATTGAATGACGTGGTTGAGATGAAAAAACCGCATCCATGTGGTAAGAATGCTTGGAAAATCATTAGAATGGGCGCGGATATCCGTATCAAATGTGAAGGATGCGGACATAGCGTCATGATTCCTCGAAATGAGTTTGCAAAAAAGATGAAAAAGGTGCTTATTAAAGGCGAAGTTGAACATTAATTAGACAGAGACCCAAACAATTCTTATAATAGAAGAGTTGTAATGAGTATAATGAAATTGACCTATATGAAAGGTTGGGAAATAAATGGCGTTAACAGCAGGAATCGTTGGTTTACCAAACGTCGGGAAATCGACATTATTCAACGCAATTACGAAGGCTGGAGCAGAGGCTGCAAATTACCCGTTCTGTACAATCGATCCGAACGTTGGAATAGTGGAAGTACCTGATGAGCGACTTCAAAAATTGACAGAGTTAGTTGTACCTAAAAAGACAGTACCAACCGCTTTTGAGTTTACGGATATTGCCGGAATCGTTGAAGGTGCAAGTAAAGGGGAAGGGTTAGGAAACAAATTCCTATCTCATATTCGTGAAGTAGATGCGATTTGCCAGGTAGTCCGTTGCTTCAATGATGAAAATATCACCCATGTGTCGGGTAAAGTAAATCCAATTGACGATATAGAGGTCATCAACCTTGAACTAATCCTCGCTGATATGGAAAGCGTGGACAAGCGATTGACACGTGTATCCAAGATGGCGAAACAGAAAGACAAGGATTCAATGGCTGAAGAGCCTGTGTTGATAAAACTGAAAGAGGCTTTTGAGAATGAAAAGCCTGCCCGCTCAGTGGAATTGACTCCTGAAGAGTTCCAACTGATTAAAGGAATGCATTTATTAACAATCAAGCCAATGCTATATGTTGCGAATGTGTCTGAAGATGAAATTGCTGAAGCAGATTCGAATGAGTATGTGAATACGGTTCGTGAATTTGCGAAGCAGGACAATGCAGAAGTGATCGTCGTTTGTGCGAAAATCGAGGAAGAAATGGCTGAATTAGACGAGGAAGAGAAAGAAATGTTCCTGGAAGAGTTAGGCATTAAAGAATCAGGCCTCGATCAGCTGATCAAAGCGGCTTATCACTTATTAGGATTGGCTACTTACTTCACAGCAGGCGTTCAGGAAGTACGTGCATGGACGTTCCGTAAAGGAATGAAAGCACCACAATGTGCCGGCATTATTCATACCGACTTCGAACGTGGCTTCATCCGTGCGGAAACAGTAGCATACGATGCTCTTGTTAATGCGGGGTCAATGACAGCTGCAAAAGAAGCAGGTAAGGTTCGTTTGGAAGGAAAAGAGTATATCGTTCAAGACGGCGATGTAATGTTGTTCCGTTTTAACGTGTAATATAAAACAACCGGCAAAGGATAATTATCCTTGCCGGTTGTTTTCATTGTATATGTTTTCCTGGTTCAAATAAGTATAACCTCGGCAACTGGGGGTCATCTTTAACAAGCCAATCATCAGGAAGTTTTTTCAACTCTTTATGCATCGCAAAGTCACCGGCTGCTCCACCAATCAGAAAGGCGGCAAGAGTGATCAAAACCCCATTTCCGATAACAAGACCAATGATTGCTGGCAATACCCCGGTCGTCCAAAAAGGAAGCAGTAAGGCCATACGAATAGCCTTATTCGTCATAGGGACGTCTGTTGTCGCATAGGCAATGCCTAACTTAAGATTCACGCCAACAACCATCTTCTTCCAAGGAACCCCACCGAAAACCCTGAAACCAAGCAAGTGAAAAAGTTCATGAAGAACAATTAAAAGTATATAACCACCTACAAAATACAAAAAAGTCCAGATCGTAATCGAATAAGAAAGCCCACCCTCAATAAGCATTCTCATAACAAGTAGCCCAATAAGTGTAAAGAAAGAAATCCACATCCCTCCCTTAGCCACCTTAGGCAAATCTATCTCAATAACCTTATCCGGTTCACCAAAACTCCCCATAAAATCACCTCGTATTTTCAGTATACACGATTCGGATAAGTTGAAATTAAAATTAATCAGTACTCGCCGAGGATTGGAGTGAAAGGCGGCGACTCCTGTGGGATTAAGCGAAAGCCGTTACGAAGAACGGCTTTTGCGAGTAAAAGCGAAGCGTTACGAGCAGGAATGCCGAAACGGATGCCTTAATTTCTGCAAAGAACGCAGAAATACGGCAAATCGAACCCTTCGCTGTTCGATTGGCTCACCCGCGCCCCACGGAAAGCGTCCGCCTGGAACGGAAATCAGTGATTAAAGAAACTTCATTTTTATTTAATAGTTGAATATCCAAACATATCATGCTAAAATATGATGATGTGAGTAATAACATTACTTACTCCTTGCCCGCCGTCATAAGTGGGCCAAAGTCCATAAGGAGGTGACTAAAGATGAGAAAGTACGAAATCATGTACATCATCCGTCCAACAGTAGAAGATGAAGCTAAAAAAGCGTTGATCACTCGTTTCGATGACATCCTAACTTCAAACGGAGCGGAAATCATCGAGTCGAAAGAGTGGGGCAAGCGTCGTCTTGCATACGAAATCGACGACCTACGTGAAGGCTTCTACCAATTGGTAACAGCTAACGCAGGTACTGAAGCAATCGATGAATTCAATCGTCTTGCGAACATTAATGAAGATATCATTCGTTATATGGCTGTTCGTCTTGACAACTAATCTATAAAGAACGAAAAAGCTGTAAAAAGTATTACTTGAAATTGATGAGGGAGGTTGGAATCTGATGATTAACCGTGTCGTTTTAGTTGGCCGATTGACAAAGATCCTGAACTCAAGTACACACAGGGCGGTGTAGCAGTAACACGCTTCACACTTGCGGTAAATCGAACATTCTCGAACCAACAGGGAGAGCGTGAAGCTGATTTCATCAACTGTGTCACATGGAGGAAACAGGCAGAGAACACTGCAAACTTTTTGCGCAAAGGAAGTCTTGCCGGAATCGAAGGTCGTATTCAAACGAGTAGTTTCGATGGACAAGATGGTAAACGTGTCTTTATGACGGAAGTTGTAGCAGATAGCGTACAGTTCCTTGAGCCGCGTAGTGCGAACTCTGAAAAATCTGGAGCTGCTTATGGTAGTGCACCACGAAACGAACAACCTTATTATCAGAACCAGCAGCCAAATCAACAATATCAACAACCAAGTCAACAAAATTATACACGCACTGACAATGACCCGTTCGCAGCGGGCAGCGGTCCGATAGAAGTATCGGATGACGACTTGCCGTTCTGATCAGGCATTGCCATTGACGTAATCAAGTAAGGAGGGAAAGCGATATGGCACCACGCCGTGGAGGTAAAAGACGCCGTAAAGTCTGCTATTTTACATCAAATAACATTACACGTATCGATTATAAAGATACTGATCTACTTAAGAAATTCGTTTCTGAACGTGGGAAAATCTTGCCTCGCCGTGTAACTGGTACAAGCGCAAAATATCAACGTAAATTAACGACTGCTATTAAACGTGCTCGTATTATGGCACTTCTTCCGTTCGTAGCGGAAGAAAGATAAAAAACACTTTAACCGCCTTGTGAAACGGGTTTTCCCGGTCCAAAGGCGGTTTTTTATTGGCCAAAAGATGCGCATATACAGTCTTTGGTTTAATGGTTCCAATCATGATACAATTAAAGGAACTCACATTCAATAAGACGACAGACGAAGATGAGATAGTAGTCAGTTGTTGGACGGAGGAAAAGACTGATGCAAGACCATTCAAAGAAAATTAAATACGGTGCAATGATGCTTGCATTATTCACCATACTTTTGGCGGGGGTTTTTTTTATCCCGTTAATTGGACTGATAGTCATGTTTTTCCTTCCTCTACCGATTATTCTTTATCGATTACGGGAAGATAGAAAAACGACATCATATGTTGTTTTATCGGCAGGTCTACTTGCTTTACTTTTAGGAGGCCCTATACTGCTGCCTTTTGCCCTCGTTTTTGGGATTCTTGGCTTTCTTATTGCTGAGTCTCTATTACTTGGGAAATCCAAATTATATATCTTTATGAGTTCCGGTCTTGTTTTGATCATCGTTGGAATTTTAACCTATCTCATGTTGGCTTTGTTCTTTGAGGTCAATATCATGGATAGTTTGATGGCAGTGTTGAAGGAGTCAGAGAACCAATTCAAGGCTTCATTAAATGAATTCGGCGCATTACCGGAAGGATACGAAAATGTTGTTGCCGAGGCATTCATGTTATACCGATCCTCAATTCCGGCTGTCTTTATATTATCCGTGTATGCATTCGCATTCATTATGGTAATCCCTAATCTCATGTTGCTCAGAAGACTTGGTCATAACGTACCGAAGTTCCCACCATTTCATCAAATGAAATTACCTGTGATCACCATTTTTATTTATGGGTTGTTTATTCTCTTACCCTTTGTGATGAAAATGACACCGGACTCTTCGACATATTTGCTTTATATTAATGCGACGATAATTTTAAGGGTATTGTTATTATTACAAGGTCTATCATTGGTCCTTTATTTTATGTACAGGATGAAGCTGCCGGGGATTGTTACGTTTTTCTCAATAATTTTAGCCTTGTTATTTAATCCAATTACTATACTTCTTGGCATACTTGATATAGGCGTGAATATCCGAGCTTGGATCAAGAAGGACAACTCGAAGTAAGGGGATGAGAAAATGAAGTCGTTTTTTAGAAGAAGGGCTATCCGATATCCATTGATTATCATTTCTCTCCTTGGATTGATAGCCGCTGTCCTTATATTCTTATTGAACTTCTGGGCCGGCCTTTTATTTACAATCCCTTTTATATTGGCAATAGGGTTCGCTTGGAAGCTTGAGGAGCAAACTTATATCGAGACGGAAAAGCATATTGAATCACTTTCCTATCGGATGAAGAAGGTTGGGGAGGAAGCGCTCCTTGAACTGCCGATTGCAATTATCCTTTTCAATGAAAAGTATCTCGTCGAGTGGGCGAACCCTTTCGCTGCTGCTATCTTCAAAAAAGAGACACTGATAGGGGATGAATTGTTCCATCTCTCTGAAACATTCCATTCAATCTTAAAGAATGAAGAACAAGATACACCACCACTAAAGGTTGGTGATTCAACCTTTAAGGTCGTCTACAGGCCAGAAGAAAAACTTCTCTACCTGTTTGACATTACTGATAAAGTAAGTATGGAATCTCTTTATTATAAAGATCGGACAGTACTTGGAATTATGCTTATCGACAATTACGATGAACTTTCCCAAACGATGGATGACTCCACAAGGAGCCATCTGAATTCTCTCGTTACATCCCTTGTGAATGACTGGGCAACCGAGAACGGGATATTCGTGAAAAGGATTGCTTCAGATCGTTTTATGGCAGTATTCAACGAGGGTATTTTATCTAAATTGGAAACTGCAAAATTCACGATACTTGATGATATTAGGGAAAAGACGGCAAAGCAGAATGCAGGCTTGACGTTAAGTATTGGAGTCGGGACAGGATCCGCTTCACTTACCGAGTTAGGAGAGCTTGCCCAGTCCAGCCTGGATCTTGTATTGGGCCGTGGCGGAGATCAAGTGGCGATCAAGCGCACCGATGGAAAGCTGAAGTTCTACGGAGGCAAGACCAACCCGGTGGAAAAAAGGACTCGTGTACGTGCGAGGGTCATCTCACATGCATTGCGGGATTTGATCCAGGGCAGCGATAAGGTATTAGTCATGGGTCATAAAATGCCGGACATGGATGCAATAGGGGCGTCAATCGGTGTACAGAAGATGGCCCGGATGAACAATGTCAAAGGGTATGTCGTCCTCAATTTCGAGGAGTTAGATGGCAGTGTAACTCGATTGATGGATGAGATAAAGGAGAATGATGAGTTGTTTGAACAATTCATTGACCCTGAAACTGCATTATCGATGTTGACAGAAAAATCGCTTCTTGTGATCGTTGACACGCATAAGCCAAGCATGGTCATTGATGACCGGTTGATCGGCAAGGCAGAAAAGGTCGTTGTCATCGATCATCATAGACGGGGAGAGGAATTCATCAACAACACGATGCTAGTTTACATGGAACCTTACGCGTCATCTACTGCGGAGCTTGTTACAGAATTACTTGAATACCAGCCGAAACATGAAAAGTTAACGAAGTTAGAGGCAACTACCTTGCTCGCAGGGATTGTAGTCGATACGAAGAGCTTCACGTTACGGACAGGATCCAGAACCTTTGAGGCTGCATCTTATTTACGGACATATGGGGCTGACACGGTACTTGTGCAACGTCTTCTGAAGGAGGACATTGATACGTATATTGAGCGCTCCAAGATTATAGAAACAGTTGAGCTGTCACCGTCAGGTATTGCAATTGCCAAAGGCCAGGATGGAGTGGCATATGGTTCTGTTCTAATTGCACAGACAGCTGATATTCTTTTGACGATGAAAGGGGTAGTCGCCTCTTTCGTGATTGCACCACGTGCAGATGGGAAAATTGGCATCAGCGCAAGGTCACTTGGGGAACTTAACGTCCAACTCGTTATGGAAGAACTTGGCGGTGGGGGTCATTTGACTAATGCGGCCTGCCAGTTTGATGTGGAAACGGTAAAAGAAGCGGAGGATATATTGAAAGCCGCTATAGAAGATAAATTGGAAAGGGGAAAATGACGATGAAAGTAATTTTATTGAAAGATGTTAAAGGGCAAGGTAAAAAAGGTGAGGTAAAAGAAGTTTCAGTAGGATATGCACAAAACTTTCTATTGAAAAACAAGTTGGCAATTGAAGCAACACCTGCAAATCTAAGTCAGCTTGATGGCCAGAAAAAACGTGCTGAAAAAGATGCAGCACAGGAATTGGCAGAAGCGAAAAAGTTGAAAGAACTTATTGATGAAAAAACAGTTGAAATGAAAGCAAAATCCGGAGAAGGCGGTCGTCTTTTCGGATCCATCACAACTAAACAAATCGCTGATGCTTTAGAAAAAAATCATAAAATCAAGGTGGATCGTCGTAAGATGGAACTGCCTGATGCAATTCGGTCACTTGGGTATACAAATGTGCCGATTAAATTGCACTCAGAAGTTACAGCTACGCTAAAGGTCCATGTAACAGAAGAGTGATAGGGAGCGATAATTGATGGATCAGATGTATGATCGCGTTCCCCCGCATAACAATGAGGCAGAGCAGTCAGTCATAGGTGCAATCTTTTTACAACCGGAGGCACTAATTACGGCCTCCGAACTTCTTCAACCAGATGACTTTTACCGGACGGCGCATGAAAAAATCTTCAATACAATGCTTGTTTTAAGTGATAAAGGACAAGCGATTGATGTAGTTACTGTCACTGAAGAACTTTCTGCTAAGAAGGAATTGGAGGACGTCGGCGGGATCTCGTATTTGACTGAAATCGCTAACGCGGTGCCAACAGCAGCAAATATTGAGTATTACGCGAAAATCGTTGAAGAGAAAGCCATCTTAAGACGTCTTATACGGGTTGCAACAAATATTGTCGAAGAAGGCTTCACGAAAGAGGATGAAGTAGAAGCGGTCCTTTCAGAAGCCGAGAAAAGGATCATGGAAGTCTCCAACCGAAAGAATGCCGGAGACTTTAAACATATAAAAGATGTGCTTGTAGAGACATACGATAATATCGAACTTCTCCATACAAGAAAAGGGGATGTCACAGGTATTCCGACGGGCTTCAGGGATTTGGACAAGATTACTGCTGGCTTCCAGCGTAATGACCTTATTATTGTAGCTGCCGACCTTCCGTCGGTAAAACGGCATTCGCATTAAATGTGGCACAAAACGTGGCAACAAAGACGGATGAAAACGTTGCGATCTTCAGTTTGGAGATGGGTGCGGAACAGCTCGTCATGCGTATGCTTTGTGCCGAAGGGAATATTGATGCTCAGGTGTTGCGTACGGGTAATTTGGAGGCCGAAGATTGGCGAAAATTGACGATGGCGATGGGGTCACTTTCTAATGCTGGAATCTTTATAGATGATTCACCCGGTATCCGTATTAATGAAATCCGTTCGAAATGCAGACGGCTTCAACAGGAACATGGTCTTGGCATGATTATGATCGATTATCTTCAGCTTATTATGGGAAGTGGTCGTTCGGGCGAGAACCGTCAGCAGGAAGTATCTGAAATCTCACGGTCCTTGAAGGCGTTAGCGCGGGAATTGAAAATACCTGTCATTGCACTTTCCCAGCTTTCCCGTGGTGTCGAACAACGTCAGGATAAACGCCCGATGATGTCTGACTTGCGGGAATCAGGAAGTATTGAGCAGGACGCGGATATTGTATCTTTCCTTTACCGGGAAGATTACTATGATAAAGAAACAGAGAATCAGAATATGATTGAAATCATCATTGCAAAACAACGTAATGGCCCAACAGGTACTGTAACTCTTGCTTTCGCGAAGGAATATAATAAATTCTTGAATATCGATTGGAGTCAGCATGAAATGTCGTCCTATCAATGATAGAAGCCTTGATTTTCCTGTGTGTCAGGTAAATCAAGGCTTTTAATTATTTTGGGACTTTATGATCAAGCAAAATATTACATATTTCAACCTAATATTTGGAAAATACTAAGAATATTTGGATACAATATCACAGTTTCATTACAAAGTGTCGGATTTTGCCAAGCAAGCTTGCGAATGTGTTAAATTAGAGAAGCGTGAAAACTTTCAGTATGATGGGTGCTTTATTGACACCTAATCGGAAGGAGTCTTAAACGATGTTTTTCAACAGGAAAGAAAAGAAGGAAGATAAAAGTAGTAATTTCATATATAGAAGATTGCAAAAGGTAGGTATTATCACAGCCACTTTATTTGCAACGATTGGAATTGGATCGGGGTTTGCATTCGAAAAAGCTGAAGATGCATCCATACATACGGTATATCATGTCTATTCAGATGGCAAGTATGTTGGAATGCTATCTGACGAGAAGCAAATAGAACAACTTACGGAAAATAAGCTTCAGAAAGCGGCCGAAGATTTTGATGGTCTTCCCTTAACAATAGGGACTGAGCTGTCTGTTGTCCCAGAAAATGTATTCACAGTGGAAACAGATGACAAACAAGTTCTTGGCAAACTTCAAAACATGCTAACTGTTGAAGCAGAAGCAATTGGCATTAAAATTGATGAAGAAACATCACTCTACGTCAAAGATATGGCCGAGTACGATGAAGTGATCCAGACGCTTACACTGCAAACAGTCTCTCAAGAGGAACTTGCAGAATTCGAAGCCCGCAACCAATCTACTGAACCTATACCACCTTTGAAAGAAGATGAAACACGACTTGTAAAAATCCACTTCAGTGCAGACTTACAACCAGTGAAAGGGCAAGTGGAACCTGAGAGTGTAAGAAGTGTACAAGAGATTGTAACTCTTCTAAACAAAGGAACATTGGAAGATAAGAAGTATGAAGTTCAAGCAGGGGACGTATTGGGGAAAATAGCGAGTGCTCATAATATGACTACCGCTAAACTAATGGAGCAAAATCCAGGAGTTACTGAAAATTCATTATTACAAATTGGTCAGGAACTTAATGTAACTGTACTTGAGCCTCTCGTCGAAGTTGAAGCACATTATGAATCCAAGAAAGTAGAAACAATTAAATTTAGTAAGTTGACCGAAAAGGACGAATCCCAGTTTAAAGGTGAGAAAAAGTTAAAACAAAAGGGATCGGACGGTAAAAAATCGGTCACACAATTAACCCGAATGAGAAATGGGAATGTAATCGGCAGATCTGTTGTTGAAGAGGATGTTTTAGTTGAATCGGTCCCTGAAATAACATTAGTCGGAACGAAAGTTATTCCATCTCGTGGAACCGGGAAATTCATGTGGCCTGCTGACGGAGGATATGTATCCAGTCAGATGGGTAAAAGATGGGGAAGGGTTCATCAAGGCATCGATATTGCACGCCCATCCTCTCGCTCAATTTTTGCAGCGGATAATGGAGTAGTTACGAATGTCGGTAGACACGGTACCTACGGAAACAGGATTATCATTACACATAATAATGGGTATAAGACGTTATACGCCCACTTGGCTAAAATGGATGTAAAAGTGGACAAACTGTTCCTAAAGGAACAAAAATTGGTGTTATGGGGTCCACAGGACGTTCAACGGGTATGCATCTTCATTTCGAAGTGTATAAGAACGGTTCCAATATCAATCCGTTATCTGTGTTAAGATAATGAATAGGGATGGAGACGCTACAGTATTCTGTACCGTCTCTTTTTCCTTTTTATCAACATTTGTTTTCCCGGGAAATAATGATTAAAAGGCGGGAAATATTTAGAAGGTAATATGAAGGTTTGCATAGAATATAGATAGAGGGCCAAATGTAGTATTGTAGCAATTTAAATGCTTAATTGTATAAGAAATGATAAAGTGATAGAACAAAAAGGACGCAACCGGGCGAGAAAGGAAATGGATTATGCAAAACAAAACAATTCTTGTAGTAGATGATGAAAAGCCAATCGCAGATATATTAGAGTTTAATTTAAAGAAAGAAGGCTTTACCGTTTATTGTGCTTATGATGGGGAAGAGGCGCTTGAAAAGGTGGAAGAAGTGCAGCCCGATATTATGCTCTTGGATATTATGCTTCCGAAGCGAGACGGTATGGAGGTCTGCAGAGAAGTAAGGAAGAAGTATGATTTTCCAATCATCATGCTGACAGCAAAGGATTCGGAAATCGATAAGGTATTGGGGTTGGAATTAGGTGCGGATGATTATGTGACAAAGCCTTTCGGTACACGTGAATTGATCGCAAGGGTAAAGGCGAATCTGCGCAGACATTCAAAAACAATATCGGAGGAGCAGGAAGAGGCAACTAATGAAATCACAGTTGGTAGCCTTGTCATTCAACCTGACGCTTACTTAGTACAAAAGCGTGGAGAGTCGATTGAGTTGACGCACCGCGAATTCGAATTACTCCATTATTTGGCTAAGCATATCGGACAAGTGATGACAAGAGAGCATCTATTGCAAACAGTATGGGGCTACGATTACTTCGGCGATGTGCGAACTGTCGATGTCACGATACGACGCTTGCGCGAAAAGATTGAGGACACACCAAGTCACCCAACTTGGATTGTAACAAGACGTGGTGTCGGTTATTATTTGCGTGACCCAGAACAGGAGTAAATGAAATGCAGAAAGTCGGTTTTTTCGATCCATCCACGTTAAATTCATACTAATCTATATCATGCTGATTATTGTAGCAATGCAGATTATCGGGCTTTATTTCGCGAGGGAACTTGAAACCACATTAAAGGCAAACTTTACGAATTCCGTTGTCGACAGGATGAACCTTGTTGAATTCAGTGTGCGTGAGGAATTGATAAAGGACCGTTCACCTGATGATCCAACAATTGAACAAAGTCTCCGTGCTGTCCTTTCGGGATTCAACTCGGAAGATATAAACGAAATCCGCGTCATCGATTCAAAGTACCGGATTCGTGCAACATCAGTGCTGGACAATCAATCATTAGTCGGCCAGCGTTCTATGGAGGATAGTGTAAGACGGTCAATTTCCTCTGAATCTATCTCGGATATGATTAATCTCGACATGGGAAAACGTGTCATGGTGCGTGTAACTCCAATCATGAACAATAAAGAAGTGGTTGGGGCACTCTATGTAACGGCTAATATTGAAAAAGTGTTTAAGCAAATTGATGAGATTAACCAAATACTTGCGGGTGGGGTAGCGGTTTCGCTAACCATCACAATCATCGTTGGTATTTTCATAGCGCAGACCTTCACAAGACCCATTTCAGATATGAGACGCCAAGCACAAGCGATGGCACAGGGGAATTTCTCGAGGAAGGTACATGTTTATGGAAATGATGAAATGGGGCAACTGGCAATTGCCTTTAACCATTTGACGAACCAACTTCAAGAGTCGCAATCGACAACCGAAAGTGAACAGAGGAAATTGGCATCGGTGCTTGAAAATATGACTGATGGTGTCATTTCTACGGATCGAAAAGGCCGTGTCAGCCTTATAAACGACTCAGCCCTATTGATGTTGCGCATGACACGTGATCTCGTATTGAACCGTCCTATTGCAACCATTTTAGGCTTGGAGCAAGACTACACATTTGAAGATCTCATTCAGATGAAAGATTCCATTGCGCTCGATTTCAGTACTGAAAAAACACCCTATATACTTCGGCAACATTTTCAGTGACACAGCGGGAAACCGGTTTCGTAAATGGCCTCATCGTAGTCCTTCATGATAATACGGAACAGGAAAAAATTGATATGGAAAGACGGGAATTCGTATCGAATGTTTCCCATGAACTTCGTACCCCATTAACTACGATGCGCAGCTATTTGGATGCTCTTGCAGAAGGTGCTTGGAAGAATGAAGAGATTGCTCCATCATTCCTTCGAGTGACACAAACCGAAACGGAGCGAATGATCCGACTTGTCAATGACCTATTGAAACTTTCAAGAATGGATAGTAAAGAATACGAATTGAACACCGAATGGGTAGAGTTCAATCATTTCTTCAACTCGATTATCGAGCGTTTTGAATTCTCTAAGTCGCAAAAGGTGGAATTCAAGCGATTATTGTCTACGACTGATATGTTTGTTGAAATTGATACCGATAAAATGACACAAGTCATCGACAATATCATTTCCAATGCACTTAAATACTCCCCTGATGGAGGAGATGTCCGTTTCGGAGTGACAACTTCGGGGACATTTATTAAAGTGATGGTCTCTGATGACGGAATGGGAATCCCGAAAGCAAACGTCAATCGCATCTTTGAAAGATTTTACCGTGCAGACCGGGCAAGATCTCGGGCAATGGGCGGAACAGGCTTGGGACTTGCCATCGCCAGGGAAATGATTGTTGCACATGGCGGGGAAATATGGGCTGAAAGTGAAGAAGGGAAAGGGACAACCATATTCTTTACGTTGCCTTTTGAACAACAAGAGGATGGTGAATGGGATTGAAGTATATTGAACCGATTAAATCGATCATATTACTATTGCTCGTTCTATTGAGTGCCACCTTCACCTTCTCAATTTGGACGTATACACCAAGGTTAGATCCGATTGAACCTTCCCCGACAGTGGACATCTCCATTGGAGAGCGAAAGAAAGTGAAGGATCTCATTAAGCCGTATAAATTTTTGATAAAGTATGATGAGATGCTCAGAGGTACAACCGACTCGGACGATATTGAAGGCGTGTTGAATGAAATGAGCAGTTGGAAAGTTTCCCAGTTGGTCTATCATTCAACCGAGATGAATAAGGAACAGATGAAGTCCTTTTTCCAGCAAACGAACCAATTTACAATGTATTTTCAAGGGGATGTTCCCCTTCAAGTATATGATGATATTTTACCTATTGAGGATAGTTACATTCCTCCATTTAGTTTTGACCGAATGGTCGTGAAATGGAATCCAAAAGAGATTGCATTTGAAATTCATTTCATTAACCGTGCGTCAGGACTACGTTATTCAGGAAAAGTTACACCTGGAGATCCGATGGATTCCTATCGTGAAATTGTCCTTGGAGGAGAGAATTTTAGTAGGTACGCGGAAGTGAACGTTCCGGAACCGACCTATATTGCCGTTCCTGTTGATCCGATTCATATGGACCGAAGCACGTATTACCAGGAAGAACTTAGCCCTACCCGCTTCCGTGATGCCTTGTTCAACGACCCGAATGCGGTTAGACGCAGCCAAGTGGATGCGACACATGAGGAATTTGGGGATGATCATGCACGGTTAGTTGTTAATACAGAGTCGAAAATGTTGAATTTCGTCCATCCCGCTGCCGAGAGTAGAGAACCTACTTCACCCGCGGACTTATTATTTGACGTTATCGATTCCATTAATGAGCATGGAGGGTGGACGGATACATTCAGATTTTCATACATCAATGCCTTTTCCCATATCGTTAGGTTCCAACTGTACAATTATGGCTATCCAGTTTACAGCGAAAATGGGACAACGGAAATCGCTCAGTATTATGGTAAAAATCGGATTTTCCGTTATATCAGGCCGTACTATACCCTTGATGTAAAAATAATGGATGAAGAAGTGGTTCTCCCTGCAGGTACGGAAATTGCTAATGCACTGAGCAAGTCCGATAAGTACGACTTCGGATCAATTGAGGATATAACTTTGGGCTATATGATGAGGCATGACTTGGAAAAACGGGCGTTAATCATGGAGCCTGCCTGGTTTTATTTGATGAAAGGGAAATGGATACGCTATTTGCCTGATCAAAGTGGAGGTGAGCAGATTGGATTGGAATAAACGAAAACCATTTTCATTGTCGTCTTTTCGATATTAAACGTTTTCCTTTATTCCTTATATCTAAAACAGCACACCGATGCATTGAATGTGCAAGTAGTCGGGAAAACATCGATTGAAGAGATAATGAAACAGGAGAATATCACTTACAATCTCTCGCAAGAGACAAAAAATGATTTCTACTATGTCTCTGCCAATATTAAAATGTTTACAATAGAGGAATTGGAATCATTGAAAAGCCAGTCCATTGTAATCACTGATAATACACGGATCACTTCCGAGATGAGCACTCCGATATCCATCCGCAATTCAAAAGGGGATTATCATTTTCCGGAGTTCCTTACGAAATATGTATTGAATGGAATGGACTATGAACTATGGGAAGTGAACAAGGAAGAAAAGAGGGCTATTTTCTTTCAAAAGGTGGACGGAGAACCGATATTCTATAGCCCCAATGCCATGCTGACCGTTTATTGGGATGATGATTATGAGGTTACCCGGTATGAACAGCGAATGCTTAAGGAATTCATTAGCTATAACCGTAAGAAGGATTTACTGACACAGGACGAGGCAGTCGGATCTTTGGCAACGCGGGGGTATTTGAAGCAGGATTCTAAAGTGTTAAGTGTGACAGCAGGATACTCATCACTTATGCAGTTAACGGAAACCCAAGTATTTGCCCCAACCTGGAATATTCGTGTAGAATTAAAGGACGGTAAAATTGAGGATTATTTTATCAATGCAATTGAAGGTAAAGTGATAGAGTTCCAATTGGATAAAACCGAAGCGAAAGAACCTATGGAAGAAGAAGAATAAGGAGTTTTTATCATGCGTTTTAGTGTGCTCTGTAGTGGTAGTACGGGCAATTCTATATATGTTGAAACTGATAAACATGCATTTTTAGTAGATGCTGGATTGAGTGCAAAGAGGATGGAGCAACAGCTTGAAAGCATCGGTCGTTCGATGTCCAATGTTGACGGGATATTCGTTACCCATGAGCATAGCGACCATATTAAAGGGATTGGCGTGTTGGCACGAAGGCATAAGGTTCCTATCTATGCCAATGAAAAAACATGGAATGCCATGAATGGTCTCGTTGGCGAGATTCCGTTGGAGCAACGTTTCCATTTCAATATGGAAACCTCCATGACCTTTGGGACACTTGATATTCAGTCATTCGCCGTTTCACATGATGCAACGGATCCGATGTTCTATGTATTTCATGAAAATAATCGGAAGCTTGCAGTCATTACGGATACGGGATATGTCAGTGAACGGATGAAAGGGCATATCGCAGCATCGGATGCATACGTTTTTGAAAGTAATCATGACGTCAGCATGCTGCAAATGGGCAGATATCCATGGTCCATTAAACGTCGTATATTGAGTGACGTCGGGCATGTTTCCAATGAAGATGCCGCGATTGCGATGAGTGAAGTTGTAGCTGAGAAAGAGACAAGAATCTACTTGTCACATCTTAGCAAGGATAATAATATGAAAGATCTCGCAAGGATGAGTGTTTCGCAAACATTGGAAGCATGCGGGATCCGCACAGGTGAATTCGTGCATTTGTATGATACCGATGCGGAAAAACCGACAGAGCTTGTCACTGTTTAATAAATGTTGAAAACCTCGCCTTCGGGTGAGGTTTTTTTGTTAACGGTGATACCGTGCTCAAGTAAGCAGTCGTCGCGCTCAAGTAAGCAGGTTCCGCACTCATGTAAGCGGGTTCCGCGCTCAAGTAAGCAGATGCTGCGCTCAAGTATGCGGGCGTTGCGCTCAAGTAAGCAGGTCCCGCGCTCAAGTATGCGGGTCCCACGTCCAAAAAGCCCGCAAATTCAATAAAAGTTCTTCATACATTTGATTCTAAATACAAATAATGGGGTAGAGTGAGTGTAACTGTATATAGAAAGGGAGAGGAGAATGGACGAATTCAATCAAGGTCCTCGTAATGAAGAGGAAAAACCGATTATTCATGAACCTGAAGAGCGCGAGGAGCCATTGCGCTACACTAACCGTTCACCAAAACCGAAACAACGAGGTGGATTTCTTCCCGCCCTTTTTGGAGCCATTCTCGGGGGACTCCTTGTCTGGTTTTTAATGAATACAACAACTGGGAACGACAAAGGCACGCCATTAGTCGAACGTGAGCAATCGGGTGTGGACAATCTGACAAGTGAAAGGGTCTCTGTCGACATCAATACGGATGTCACGGATATCGTCGGGCAAATGGCCGACACGGTCGTAGGAATTACAAACCTGCAAACCGTACGTAATTTCTGGTCTTCCACTGAAACGAGAAGGGAGACCGGCAGTGGATCTGGTGTCATCTATAAAAAAGAAGGCGGCAAAGCATATATCGTCACGAACCATCATGTCGTTGAAAATGCAGAAGGGCTTGAAATTACATTTGATAACGGAACAAAAGTGGAAGGAAGGCTGATCGGAAGTGATATGTGGACAGATTTGGCAGTAGTTGAAATCGACGGTTCACAAGTGAACACGGTCATTCAATTTGGTGATTCGGACGCATTGAAACGTGGCGAAACAGTCATTGCCATCGGAAATCCGCTCGGCCTCGGTTTTGCGGGATCTGTTACGATGGGAATTGTGTCCGGAAAGGATAGATCAATTCCGATTGATTTTGATAAAAACGGAACTGTTGACTGGCAGGCTGATGTCCTTCAAACAGACGCAGCCATCAACCCCGGAAACTCTGGCGGTGCGCTTATCAACCTGGCGGGTCAGCTCGTAGGCATTAACTCGATGAAAATCACCCAAGAAACAGTGGAAGGCATCGGCCTCGCAATCCCGATTAATATCGCTGTTCCGATCATTAAGGACCTTGAAATGACAGGAACAGTCAACCGACCAACAATGGGTGTCAGCCTCATGAATTTGAGGGACGTCCCTTCATCACAGCAAGAACAAGTTTTGAAGTTGCCTAAGGATGTTACGGATGGTGTGATCGTTACTCAAGTATTGCGGAATACACCAGCTGAGGTTGCAGGCGTCAAGCAGTATGATGTGATTGTTGAAATGGATGGAAAGAAAATAGATGACATGGTCGGGCTAAGGAAGCATCTTTACAATGACAAGGAAGTTGGCGATCTGATGAAGATGAAAGTGTACCGTGCCGGAAACCTAATAGAAATTGAAATGGAATTAAAAGATGGTAACACATTCTGATTAAGATGTCGAAAAAGCGGACAGAGAATGTTACAATTTTGACAGGGATGTAATATTTCTTATCCACAACAGGCAGCATAGCTGAATAGCGGCTATACTGCCTTTTTTTTCTGCATGGTTTTTGCACATGTGGATAAGAAAAGAAAACCGTGCATAACTTTGTCTGTAAAATATTGAAAGAAGGAAGTGTATATGATGAAAATAAATAGCTGTGAAACCCATATAAACCATGCACTTGATGTGTTTGTTGCTCAAGAGGAAACGTTTCCGATAATGGAGAAAATCGAAGAAGAAGAAAAGTTATCCACAAAATGCGATTACTGCGACACGCCCGCAACGTATATTGTGGCGAACGAATAATCGGGCACAACATATAGGTTTAAGTGTGGATATGTGCATAAGTAATGTGGATAACATTTAAAAGAAGGTGGAAAACCCTGTGAATATTACAATTGTGTCAGTTGGTAAACTAAAAGAAAAATACTTAAAAATGGGAATCGATGAATATGCAAAACGACTCGGTGCATATGCAAAAATCGACCTCATCGAAGTGGCAGATGAAAAAGCACCTGAGTCTCTGAGCGATGCAGATATGGAAATCGTGAAGAAGAAGGAAGCCGATAGGATTCTTGCAAAGATCAGTCCTGACGCTTACGTAATTGCATTGGCAATCGAGGGTAAGATGAAAACTGGCGAGGAATTAGCTGCAGGGATGGAATCATTGATGACATATGGCCGTAGTAAAGTCGTATTTGTCATTGGCGGATCGCTTGGCCTACATGAAGATGTACTGAAACGGGCAGATGAGTTATTATCATTTTCAAGAATGACATTTCCGCATCAGTTGATGAAATTAGTACTGTTGGAGCAGGTTTATCGAGGGTTTCGAATTATGCGGGGAGAACCGTATCATAAGTAAATGCGGTTTTTTCCTTTGCAAATATGCTCGTGATGAAGCCAGGGAGGATTGTTTATGGAGCTTTGTTTCAAAAAACAATCTGGAAACTCTATAATGTTGACAGGGTATAGCCGTAGGATTGCGACGCCTGGTCCCTCCCCTGTATAGGGAGGACAGGCCCCACATAGCCGTTGTCGCAAATGAGCAGCGTGTTAGGGACAAGGCCATTATATTATCTGTTTTTTACTTAAGATCAGAGTTGGGAACGGATCCACCGTCCCTGTTGTAGTATAAGTTTACCAGTTCCTGGGAATAAGCGCTAAATTCAGTGTTGGAGTTGCCTTTTCCCATGTCTACGCCGGAATAGACCCAAAATAGGAGTTTCCTTATTTCGTTTGCATTTTGTTTTATTTGCTCTTTCGCTAGCTTTTTCTGTTCTAGTTTATCCGCCTTTTGGTATTGTTCTGACTGGTAGATGTTTACCAAATTAGGTGGTGCTGCATTTTCTGGGCTGCTGTCAATTGCTTTCAGTTGATCGCCTAAATAAAGGCGGATCTCATTCTGTTCCTGTTTAGCTGGAAAAATAGTGGATAAGAGGGAAAATTCCTGTTTTCCATTTTCCGTTTTTTTATCAATGGCACTCTGTACGATTTCCATTGTTGCTTCGCTTGCGGCATGATTATAAGCAAACAGCATCCGACCAGTCGCTAAATGATCAATAATAGGCTTGTATGTAACAAAAAATAACGCCAGAAGGGCAAAAGAAGTGCTGATAAAGAACCAGCTTCTAAATACTTTTTTCCCGACTAACTTTAATATCCATATGAAAATAGCACCGAGTAAAACTGGGAGAACTAAAGCGATTAATAACATTGCCAAGAAATCAAAAGTGCTAATATCCGAATTTATATCTATTTCAAGAAACTTTGATAAGAAATCCAGAATAAGACCACCAGACACTTTATCATCTATGTAACTAAATGCTGTGAACAATCGAATATAGCCTGGGCTTTGCTTAACTAAGAGATGATCGTCATATTCAATCACAGTAATCCCGGTTCTTAAGGAAACAACGTCATTATCAATGGTATCTCCCTGCAAATAGGTCACACCAGTGAATGTTTGCAATAGTTTATCTGTACCATAACCAATAAAAATAAAAAGGATCCCCACGATAATAAAGAATTTTAGTAGATTTCCCAAAGATGCTCCCCCTTTAGTCTCGTTTTAGAACTTCATTTTTTCTCTTATTTCTTTTGGAAGTACTATAGGGTTCGAAGATCGCTGTGGGATTTTTTCATCTTCTTCTTTTATCCCAGCGTAGTCATCCTGGTCAAAATAATCATCTCTACACTCATCATCTTCATCATCCTCATCCTCATCAATTACTTCATCTCCTTTCTTATACTTAACCTCATCATATAGGGATTCATACTTATCAGCTTCATAATCAAACATTTGTTCAAATTCACTGTCCGAAGCAAAGTCATCCTCTGGGGCTGCAGCCACTTCGTTTTGATCGTGTATTACCCATTCATTCAGATGTTCTAAAAACTGGTGGCGCAGTTTAAGCAATCCATTTTTATTAAAACGATCATCATCGCCAAGTTCATGGGCGGCTTTATTTCCAAGTGTTCTAATCGTAGATAGAAGATGATACAATTCATTGGAAATATATTCCTTATCATATAAATATTTTATGCGTCTATATTGTTCAATTTTTTCTAATGATAAGTTATTGTGAATAGATATTTGCTTCGTAAACTCTTCTGAGACAAGGCGAAGCCTGGTGGTAGCATCTGAGGTTAAATTCATATTTAATCTTTGTGCAACCTCCTCTAACCCTTTATGAATTTTTTTAATCGCCTCTCGATCAGAAATAAGGGATACCCGATGTGGATTCTCCTTTAATTCCGGATCTATCATGTTGTTTGAACTTGTTTTCTTTTGTTCTTGTTGGTTCTTTGCCCCTGTAATTGAAGCAACAGCCAAAATCAAAATACTAACTAAAGTGACAAGTCCAAGTTTCAACACATTCGCTTGCCAAACGTTTGGAGAAAATAAGAAAATCAATTTATCCATAAATCCAACCGGAGAGGTAAAACTGGCGTACATATTCAAAATCCATCCAATCCATAGTAGGAATGATATGGAATTTGTCGTTAATTTCCACTTAATTGCTAAAATGGCTACAATCAATCCGGCAATCGCACCAATAACCACGTTCCATAAGAAACAGGCTAATCCAAATCCGAATAGGAGCCAAGCAAAGAAAATTAACGTTTGACTTCTCTCATTTTCAAGTCTCAATTTTTTTTCGCCTATCATGAACAATAAAAGAAAGGAGTGCCCTAAAAATAGAAACAAAGTATTCTGTGCAAATTGATCCCAATCTACAAACAGAGCCATCAACATCACTAATATAAAAGGCATCCCCATCCAAAACAGTATTTTATCTAAAGAACGCATGGGGCTCCATTCATCAATGTTATTTTCCATATTCTCTCTCCGCCTTTTCAAACAAATACGATAAAATGACCAATCAGACAAAAGAAATGTTTAGTCCTTTGGGATATCTGTTATTTCAATTTCCTGTAATAATTCAAAGGTGATTGCCTCTTGATCTAATAAAGTTAACCGATCTGCTTGATTGTTCCTTATCTCTTGCGTCAAGTTTCTGATCCAGCGGCCATCGCCATCAATAAATCCGTTGTTTTCCTTTACTTTTTGGTTAATATAAACCTGTAGCCACTTGCTGGCTTCCTCACTAAGAATCAAGCCATCCTTTTGTTTTAATTGAAGAAGCGCCATTTGGTATAATTCCTCCGCTGAATAATGAGGGAAATCAAAATGGTAAGGAATCCGTGAACGCAGACCTTCATTGAGGTCCATCAGTTTCTCCATATCTTTGCGGTACCCAGCCAAAATAACCACTAAATTATCCGCATGATCTTCCATTTCTTTAATGAGTGTATCTAAGGCTTCTTTTCCAAATCCAGATGTATCATCAGAGGCCAAAGAATAGGCTTCATCAATAAATAAAATGCCGCCCATTGCTTTTGAAATAATGTCTTTTGTTTTTAAAGCGGTCTGACCGACATATCCGGCCACAAGGTCACTTCTTGATGCTTCAATAAAATGCCCATTCGACAGAATGCCTGCCCCTTTTAAAAATTCACCCATTACTCTTGCTACCGTTGTTTTACCAGTACCTGGAGGGCCGTAAAAAACCATGTGCATTTTCGTTTTCTCCGGACTTAACCCATTTTGAAAGCGCAAGTTATCAATCACAATCGTGTTCAAAATTCTCTGTGCTTCCGTTTTTATATCCTGTAATCCGATTAAGCTCTGCAATTTATTTATTGCTGATTGTTTGATCGACTCTAATTCTTGGCGATTTTGATTATTTGCTTGCTTATCTGTCGCACGTTTTACATCTTCAACGGTAATCATTCGTGTATTTTTGATCTTCTGTTCACGATCTTTTCCTACGCGGATATTTAATTCCTCTTCTATCTCTTCTGCAATATTTGGGCCATTCTTGCATTTCCGTCCACTTTCCCTTGTTTTGCTTGTCCTTTGATTGCTCGTGTAATTTCCTTTTTTACATCGTCAGGACAGATATATCCCTTATCTACTAAGATATTTTGGATAATGACCGCTACTTGTTCCGGTGTATAATCATAGAAGTGAAAATGTTGTTTAATCCGGGAACGAAATCCTTCATTAGAATTAATTAATTTCTCCATGTCTGCTTGATAACCCGCTAGAATGACCATAAATTCTCCTTTATGATCTTCCATTTCTTTGATCAATGTAGCGATCGCCTCAGGTCCAAAATCCTGTTCATCCCCTACTAGTGAATAGGCTTCATCGATGAATAATGTTCCGCCCAGTGCTTTACTCACAGCTTTTTTAACTTTGGGAGCTGTTTTCCCAATATGTTCTGCAACAAGCTGAGATCGATCAACTTCTACTAAATGCCCTTTATCCAAATACCCCAATGAGGCAAAGATATCACTCATAATGCGAGCCATCTCCGTCTTTCCTGTTCCAGCGGGACCCATAAATGCCATATGAATATTGGGTTTATTTTGTCTAATATTATCTGAATTTTTCTCCCTACCCACCAATGAATAGATCATTTTTAACACTTGTCTTTTAAAAACATCCAAACCGGTCATCCCCATTAATTGGTCAATGGCCTTATTGAATCGATGAAAGTCTGTTTTTTCATTTTGGATATAGAAAAATTCCAACTTGTAAGAAAGCCTTTCTGGAACTTCTGGAATAGTCTGCTTATTCAATACTGCCTTCTTTGCCATGCTTAAATGTTCTTTGAAATCCGTTGTTTCACAGAATAAATCAACAACTTCTCTTTCTCCCCAACGAATTAATTTGGACATGTATTCTGCAAGATTTCTTGCTGTTTCATAGCTGGGCATATTTGTCATCATAACGGCTGTAGGGATGTGGTCAATCGTCCAAATTCCACTTTTCTCCTGATGAATGGCTAAACCGTCAATAATCAATTCTCCTGAAACTGTATATTGTCGGTCATTATCATCCTCGACATTATAGTAAATACCATCGTTTCTTTTAGAGTAAGTAAGCCACTCATTCATGCTGTCTTCTTCCGTTCTCATGTCATAATAATCAACGATTTTGTTCATTTCCGTAAATATTTCATAATCCGTTTCACCGCTGAGAATCATTAAATAAATGTCTTCCGGTCTATTCCAGTTAATTAAATTTTCAAGTCGACCTTGTGCCCTTTCAGCCTTTTCTTTTGTTTCCGTGATTAAAAGTTCGTCCCCTGTTTGCGCTTGATAAACACCGAAAAAACCTTGGTCGGTTTGTCGAACTCTAAGCCTACTTCGATTTCTTTTGGCTCTTCCTCTACTTCTTCCATCGTCTTTATTTTTCGACTAAAAATCCCCACTGACAGTACCTCTCTTTCTCTGTGAAACTATTCGCCTATCATTCTCAGAGCCTTCACTAAAAATAGACCCTCCCGAACAGATATTTTCTACTCATCCATAAACATAGATAAATATTACCACATTGTGAAATTGAGAAACAGTGGAATGGAATGAGATATAAGGTATTAATAATTCCTGTTTGTTTTTTTAACTGATTAATAACCCATGTCATACACTAACAGTAAAAGAATGTTTATATGAAAGGAGAAAAATGCACTGAATAAATTGTTACTTAACGCCCTTAGAACTGGGGGATTTATATTTTATGCAAGGCATGGGGAAGCAACTGTTGGAAGTGATTTAGCCAATATAAACTTTCGAAATTGTTTAACCCAAAGAAATCTTTCTGAGACGGGACGTCGTCAGGCTATTTACTATGGAGAAATTCTCCGATACTTACAAATACCGTTTCAATATCCTATTTCCGCAAGTCCTTTTTGCAGGACGATTGAAACAGCACAGTTAGCATTTGGAAGTTGCAATGTTCAAGTCAATCCCTTTTGGTTTGAGATATATAGGTTGGATGGAAATTTAGCTAGCAGTGATAGACAACGAATTTTAAATAATTTTAAGTCTGTTTTGGAAATGGTACCAGCAGAGGGAAGAAATAAAGTGATTGTTGCTCACAGTTTCCCAGAAGGGATAGGTTTAGGTCAAATACCTTATATGGGGACAGTTATTGTTAAGCCTAAAGGGGAAGGAAATGGTTATGATGTAGTTAGTCAATTATCTTTAGCAGATTTGAGTGCTTTATGTAGTTAGAGGAAAGTTGCTTTATCAGAAAAGCATAGGCGAACCGTACCATAAGTAATAAAGAATAATTAATAAACCACTCAAAGTATTTTTATGCTTTGAGTGGTTTTATCGTATCCTCTTTTGAACGAATATTATACTATGGTCGATTTTGTGCTCATTTCATCATTAAGCATTTGTATTTTTTATCGCTCAACATCTAAAATGATATCGTCTAGTTGCATTGTTTCAACCGACTCATAAATGTTATCTAAGTTTTTAAAGTGGAATATAGGTGTGAATATTAACGTTTTAGCATCTGGGTGCAGCTGTCCAAATGTAATCATATAATCTGTTACACCAGAATTCCCATATCCACCGTTAAACTTGGATTTATACGTATTTCCTAAGTCATCCTTTAACAGTAATTCTGAATAAATTACGTTATATTTATTATTTAGCATTTCATTGTGTATGCCTTCTTTGTAATTAACGATGGATGAGTATGGTGTATACGTAATTTTGTTGATTTCTACGTTTAGATCGTTCTTTTCTGATTTAGGAACTTCAACTGTTTGAACAATTGTATCAGAGGCCACTGCATAAATTTCGAAATCCCATTCGCCTTGAACGATGTCACCGTTTTCAGGATTAGATAATTCACGGATATTGAATTGGAACGTACCTTCATCAATAGAATGTGATAAAGGTAAAATAACGGTTGTCATACCTGCATATTTTTTGTGAGCGATTTTATAAATGTCATGCTCTGCATGGAACAAGGAGTTTTGCCCACCATTTAATGTGAAACTACCATCGATTAAGGCAATTGGACCTAAATCTTTGTCTGTTTCAATTGAGTAGCTAACGAAAAGCTTTTTACTGTCTAATAATGTTTCGGTAATTGTAATTGTCGTGCCATTACTTTCAACCGTCATATTTTCAGCTTCTGCAAATTTGTCATAGCCAACTAATGTTGTGCCATGATCTTTTTCAGAGAACAGCTTAAAAATACTATTTACGAACGGAATTTCCTGTGCAAATGTTGTGTATGAAAGTCCAACCAATGAAGTGGCACCAATACCAATAGCTAGGCATGCAGCTGCAATTCCTTTCGTCCATTTTTGAGAGCTATTTTTTTTGATTTGTTTTCGCAAATCCTTTTTAAATTGTGCCTTTTCAAACTCTGGTACCTCCACCTCTTCAAATTCATGGACATTTATATCAATTTCATTAAAATGATTAAATTGTTTCTTCAATTTGAATACCTCCTAATGATTTTTTAAGCTTCTTTTTTCCGTGATAAAGTCGATTATCGATAGCAGACTTTGTCATTTGAAGCTGACGTGCGATTTCCTCTGTGTCATAGTCTAGTAAGTATTTCATAATAAATATTTTTTGATTAACTGGTTTTAATTTTGAGATAATGACGTAAATATTTTGCTGCTCTTCGAGTAGCATATTTTTTTGGTACGTTAATTCGTCTGCTGTGAAGTCTAAATTAAGAGAAAGGCTCTCTTTTTTTCGCATTTCGGTACGGATATAATCGACTGCCTTATATTTTGCAATGACACAAACCCATTTTTGAAAATCCGTAGGCTCACCCATAAACTTTTTGGCATTTTTCCAAATCGACAATAAAATTTCGTTACAGCATTCCTTAGACAGATCATTTTTATTAAGTGGTCCTAATGTTTTTACGACCACCCCTTTAATAAGCGGTAAATAATGATCAATCACATAATCAAGAGCTTCTTCTTCGCCGGCTTGAAGAAGGGCTATAAAATTTTGCTCGTTAATTTTCATCCGAATCTCCTTTCCTAAAACGATTTTGTAAAAGCTTTTACACTATATATAACGTTAAGTGGCAGACAGTTTTCGCAAATAAAAAAATGTTTTTAAAATAGAGATCGATTACTTCATTCATTCTCGTTATGATGAAAATCCCCTTCATATACTAATGTAATCGAGTACCTCAAAATTAAAGAATTTAGAAGAGTTGTAGCAGGGGCAGTTTGATGAATTTTTATGATGCTTAAATAGTTGAGAAAACAAGATGTTTCTTTTGGAATGATTTTTATGCGTGTTGGCTAAATTAATATGAATGGATATTTTCAAGAATATTCTAGTATAGAAAACCGGTTAAATTTTTCTTTTCAACTAGATGAAAGCTATATAGTTCAACATTAGAAGAGTTAAATAAAACGTAGGGATATATGGTAGAATATGTGGAATTAAGGATAAATAAAAACTGCATATAGAGATAGTACGGAGAACCGTACCATTAAAGCTTACAGATAAGGATGATACCAATGGGTAATACTTTTATTTACGAAATGCGTAAGCCGGCAACAGAAGAATTAGGAAGAACTTATCCTGCAATATTCCTAATGCATGGAATGGGAAGTAATGAACAGGATATTTTGACTTTAGTAAGTGGGCTTGAAAAGGATGCCTACATATTTGGTATTCGAGGTCCGATTGAACAGCCACCTGGATTTGCGTACTTCACGATTGAAGGATTTGGAAAACCTCATCGTTCAGTATTTGCTGATACGGTTCGGAAGTTGGAGGAATTTATTGAAAATGCCTTAAATACATATGCAATAGACCCGGAAAAGGTATTCTTAGGCGGTTTTAGCCAAGGAGCCATTCTCTCGATGACTCTCGGTTTAACGATGAGGGGAAGAATAAAGGGAGTGATGGCCTTTAGCGGTTACATTCCACTCTTTGTAAGAGAAGAGTACTCGAAACAGCAAACAAGCAATCTACAGATATTTATTTCTCATGGTGAAAAGGATCCAGTTTTTCCACTTGCATGGGGCGAAGCGAATCGGGATTATTTCAATAAATTAGGTGCTGCTGTAACCTATCATGCTTATCCAGCAGGACACACAATTTCGTTAGAAAACTACAATGATTTCCGGGAATGGCTCGATCAGCAGCTATAAACAAAATAACTTTTAGGAGTTTTATTTATTGATTTAAAAATAGAGCACTTCAGTAAAGATTACTGAAGTGCTCTATTTTGGGAAAACTGCTTAAGGATGGTACTCTTTAATCGTGTTATGCTTTAAAACTTCCTATTAGATATTAAATTTGTACTTTACTCATTAATAAAGAAGATCATGTTGTGGACAAACTGCTGAAAGTGCCCCAATTCTCTTGAATAGCGAACTGAGGATAAGTAGAAATAAAATTTACTACAATAATTGCATTATCTAGGTTAGGGTAATTACTGAATAAAAGGTTATCACCGTATCGTATAGCTCTTAGTGCAAGTGGTAACTCACGTTTAAATATTTCAAAGCGTTTTGCAGATGTATTTTGATTGTATTCTCCTTGGTCTATATATAAAGAAACATAGAAATATAAACAGCCCCTATTCATCCACCATTCACCTAACACTTCATCTCTCATCTGAGGGTTAACTTTATCCCAAGCATATTCATTTCCAATCGTTAAAAATAAATCTCCAGTCTCATCTGAGTGAGTAAGTGTGTATCGCCTTGGAATAACAGGTTGCATCGCATTGAACCCATTTCTATATTGAACGGATAGCTTTTCTGGATTGAACTTGCTCAAGCAATCATCTCCATTTCGTTTTTGTATCCATATGCCAATATAAACGTTTAAAAACTATCTGTTGCACGAATAAACGAAAATGAATCGTATTATAAAGTGAAGGAGGTTGAGTAATGAAAACGTTCGCCGGCTTACGTGTTCATGAAATTGTTCAAACTTATAGTGACACCTTAATACGAATTGCTGTACAGCAGACAAAAATTATGTCTGAGGCTGAGGATATTGTTCAAGAGGTCTATTTGACACTCATGAGACAGAAAAAAACCTTTGAAAATGAAACACATTTAAAGGCTTGGCTCATCAAAGTAACTTTTAATAAATGCAACGATTACTTTAAGTCTTCCCGTGTCAGGAAAACGTTACCGATAACAGAAGAGATGACATTTACTGCAAAAGAAGAACAGAATGTTCTTCCTGAAATTTTCGAACTTGATCAAAAAGAGAGAGTCATTGTTTATTTACATTATTACGAGGGCTACACAACTGCGGAAATTGCCGACATATTGGATATGAATGTAAACACAGTAGGCTCGAAGCTGAGAAGGGGACGAATGAAGCTAAAAACTTTTTTAGAAGAAGGGAGTAAAGTGCGATGAGCGCTTATAAGAAAGTAATGAAACAGATTCAGGCTTCCGAAGAATTTAAGAGTAAAATGCAAGAAGAGATGATGGAATATGGGAAAAAAGAAAAGAGGGCCTATATGAAAAATACGAAGCTTGTAGTTGGTAGTTTAGTTGCTTGTGCTGTAATCGCTGTGGTTGCTTTAACAAATATAAACAACGGTGTAGCGTTAGATTTGACGGAGAGAATTGTAGTGGATCATTTAGGTCCTGCTGCAAGTGCAGTGGTTAATATTGATGGAGTGATAACAGAAGTCGGCGAAGATGGTCTGAGCTTCACGTTGGATAACGGTATGCAAGTAGTGGTAACAGATAATACAGAATTGGGAATAGATGGTCCAACAGCAGCACCTAAGGAAGAACAGTTATTTGAACCTACATTTAGAGTGGGCAATCTAATAGGCGGTTTTACGGAAGACACGTCGACAGATCCAGTTACTGCAGCAGTAATTTATACTAACTGGAACTTCGAAGATCCTATTGGATAAGGTGCCCGGTATCATAAGTAATAGGGTTTAATATACTCAATTAATAAAGGGGTATCTTGAAAAGTCAAGCTTTCATGACACCCCTACTTTTTATCGCAAATCTCTGTGAAAATTTGTACATATGCGGTTGTCATTCAAAAAGTGCCACCATCTTCGGGTCTCAAATTAGGGACACAATGGGCTTTTTATGAAGAAATCGTAACAACAACTTTACCTTGTGCATGACCCTCTTCGAAATACTTAAAGGCATTAGGTAATTCGTTAAATGAAAATCGTCGATCAATAACAGCAGTTAATTGATTATTTTCTGCGAGTTCCTTAATGAAATTTAAATCTTCTTGTTTATGAGTTTGCATGAAAATGTTTATCTTTTTGTTTCCAATGGAACAAACATTGCTTGAGGCATTTGTTTTGGAGAACCACCAACAAGTATAAACTTTCCACTCGATTTCAGTGCTTTTAAGTATTCTGATATTGGTTGATACCCATTTACCCCAAGAATTAAGTCATAAGTATTATTTTTATCGAAAATAGTCTCTTTCTTGTAATCTATTACATGATCTATATCTAAAGATTTTATGATGTCAACATTTCGTGTACTACAAACAGCTGTCACGTTCGCACCTAATGCTTTTGCAATTTGAACTGCGAAGGTGCCAACACCACCAGAAGCACCATAAATTAAAACGTCTTGTCCTTCTTGGATATTTCCCTTATTTCGAAGTGCTTGAAGGGCTGTGGATGCAGCCATTGGTAATGCAGCTGCCTCTTCAAAGGAAATGTTTTTAGGTTTCATGGCAATTGAATTTTCTGGTACAGCAACATATTCTGCATATCCACTCCAGCCACTACTCGATAAATCTCCGAAAACTTCATCCCCAACTATAAAGTGTTTGACATTTTTCCCGACAGCTTCAATGGTACCTGCAATATCCCCGCCAGGAATCCTAAATTTAGGCTTCGTAATGCCAAATGCAAAACGCGCAACAAAAGGCTTTCCACGCAAAAGCACAATGTTACCATAGTTTATAGATGTTGCGTGTACTTTTACTAGGACTTGATTGTCATTACAAATCGGTTTTTCAATATCTAACAGTTCTAAAACATCGGGTGAGCCATACTTGTTTGTAACGTAAGCTTTCAAAATCTATCCTCCTATTAACATATTTCAGGTCCTTACAGTCTATTCAAGATGACAAACTTTAACTCCTATATTTACTTCCGCAAATATATAATGTTTTAATTGAATAGAATACAGATTTTCAAATATTGATCAAGGAGAAATTAGAATGCTAACTGTTCGACAAATCTATCAAAAAGATTATCCAAACGGGAAAAAAGTATTTTATAAATATACGTCGGAGAAATATTATAATATCCATATAGATAGAAACGATAATGGTTGGAACTTCTCTTTAACAGAAGAAAGATTTGCATGCCCTTTTGTAAAAGAAATTCAAGAAGAAATTTTCGAACCGTATAAAGAGGGTTCGGAATATTATTTGGCAAAGCTTCATGATGAAGAGGTTGCTATTATGGTAGTCCAACAAATGGAGTGGAATAATACATTATTAATTCATGATTTATATGTTGACGATCGATATAAGAAGAATGGTATTGGGAGAATTTTAATGGAAGTGGCTAAGAAAAGAGCAACTGAATTATGCGTCAGATCTATCATATTGGAAACACAAACATCTAATTATCCAGCTATCCAGTTTTATTTGAAAAATGGTTTTGAATTGATTGGATTTAATTCAATATCTTATTCGAATGAAGATGTAAAGAAAAATGAAGTGCGTATTGAAATGGGCTATAGACTAAAAGATCTTTAGAGGATGATTTCAAGCGCTTTTATAAATAAACGTTAGACGGTATATGACAAACATCGAATAGCAACGAGGACAGGTTCCTTGGCCTAACAAGCCAAGGAACCTGTCCCCGTGGGCATTGTGGAGTTAACGTTTACATCTGTTAAAAATATCGAATGGACTCCTCGTATTCCTCCAATAGCTTTAATGCAATGGATGTGTCCCCTGAATCCACATGCAGGCTGATATTCAGGATTATTCAAATTGTTAGTTGCTTCGAATAAACGGTTGTTTGTGAATGGGGGCTCATTCCCACTTGTTGATATAAACGGTTTGCATTTGTTAGGCTATCGCTGTCTACATACAAAAGAATCGTTTTTTGTTTACGTTTATATGCTAAACCAAATGTATGAAGCAGCATTGCCTTGCCTAATCCTTGTTTTCTATATTCCCGTTTCACACCCAATAAATCAATAAATACTCCATCATCTTGCAATCTACTCATGAGGAATCCTACTGGTTCAGAATCCTTCCATACAATAAACCATAGGCTGGGATCATAGTCGTCAGCTTTTTTTTGAGAAATCCATGTTGAACCATCCTTTTTTGTATAACCCCATGCATCCCGGAATGTTTCGTCGTATATCGAGAATAGAGTGTCTTCGTCATGATTAGGCCGAAATGATCGTAACGTCATTCCCTCATGTAAATAAGGCACGTTTGGTGGGGATTTTAACTCGATTTTCATTCGTTCATACAACCTACTAAATTGATATCCACGATTTTCAACAAGATTTCGAGCAGCAATATTGTTAAAAGGAACTTGGTTCATTAAAGTTTGCACTCCATCTTTCCCTTTAGCTAGAATATTGGCTCGTTCCTCCACTTTGTTTAGTAGAAGTGAACCAATCCCTTGATTTTTATACTGCGGGTGGACAAATACACAAGTATCCATTCTGTTAGCTCCTGTTACCTCAACAAAACTATACCCAATTATTTCATTAGTTGAAGCAAGGGCAATCCATGCATCTGTTTCAATTTGAACGGAATTCCATATATCCAGTACATCTGACAATGTAATATCCGGTTCACCAATCTCCTCGATATCACATGCTGATATCAAATCTGTAATCACTTGAGCATCTTCTACTGTTGGATTTTTAATAATAACCTTCTGTTCCCCTGTATCCATTTATCGTACTCCCCCTAATGCTAATAAATAATTTTATTATGGCTTTCACCAAACTATTAGCCGCACCAAGTAAGTTAAACATTAGTTCTGTTAAAAATGTTCTTCTTAATAATCAAGTAGTTCTTGATCTCAAAGTTTAAATAAAAAAGATTTGCTCTTATTTCAAATTCTTCCCTCGTCTTCGGCAATTCTGTTTCACGAATGGATTCTTCGTATTCCTCTAATAGCTTTAATGCAATGGTTGTGTCCCCTGAATCCACATGCTGACTGATATTCAGAAAGATACTCGCAAGCATCCCTCTTTGTTTGACTTCCAACTTCGATGAAGAAACAATGCCTATGATGGCTACCATTTGTTTTAGGATTTCGAGTTGATCCTCTCGCATTTCAAGATAATAATAATCTTTATTTTCTTTTCGTAACAAATGATTTTCTACATCTTGTATAGTGAGGTTTTTAGCCTGATTAAGGATATTTTCAACTTCGACTATCTCTTTTCCATCCCACTCTTGCTCACTATCCTTTAAAAATGTAGAGAATTGATATAGAATTGTGCTGAATTTATTTTCGATATCCTTTTTATATTGTTCGATTTCTTTCTTGAAACTTGGCATAATGCTGTTTACGAGTAAGGCGATTCCTATACCTATGAAAATAATATAGAGCTCATTCAATAAGTTTTCGAGGTTAGCTTCCTTAACTGTATAAATATGCAAAACAACAACTATGCTTGTAATAAATCCTTCTTGAGTACGCGTTTTTACAAGTACAGGGACGAAAAATAAGATGAAAAGAGTCAATGTGATAGGATGGTACCCTAATAACTCAAAAAAGATGGAACCTAAAATTAGAGATAATAGCGATGCAAAAAACTTCTTTTGAATGGAATGCAACGTCTTTTTCTTTGTCTTCTCTATACACATTATGACGATAATGGCTGCAAATGACGCAAACTCCAAGTCGAATAAACTTGCAATCCAAATTGCCAACCCGGCACCTATTGCAGTTTTAATTGTCCGATAACCCATTCCGATCATAAGTATCACCCTCTTATTTTCTATATTTTATTATACCCAAGTTCAGGAAAAAACTGATAGTAGTAACTGTTTCATGAAAAGAGAAAGGAGTTGGTGGTCATATGGCTAAAAGTAAAATAACGGTGATTGGAAGTATTAACATGGATTTAGTGACGAGCACCAGCCGAATCCCTAAAGTGGGCGAAACATTGCTTGGTGATTCGTTTCATACCATTCCCGGAGGAAAAGGCGCTAATCAGGCTGTGGCTGCGGCTCGGCTTGGTGCGGAAGTGACCATGATCGGAGCTGTAGGTGATGACTCCTTTGGTGAAACGGTAGTGAATAATTTAACAAGTCATGGGATAAACACTGAAGATATTATTAGGATTAAGGATTGCTCAACTGGTATTGCCTCTATTACAGTATCGGACAGGGATAATAGCATTATTGTTGTACCTGGTGCAAATGACCATATAACTTTAGATATCATTGAGCAAAACGAAGATAAGATTAAAAATAGCGATATTCTATTATTACAATTGGAAATTCCGCTTGAAAGTGTGATAAGGGCTGTACAGTTAGCGAAAAAGCATAACACCCTCACGATATTAAATCCTGCTCCCATTAGAAAGCTCCCTATGGAGTTACTGGAAATGGTGGATTATTTAACGCCTAATGAACATGAGCAAACGCTGCTGTTCGGTTCAACGGGTGGCACTGAAAAAGAAGTAGAGATGTTAAAAGAAAAGTGCATTGTAACGAAAGGTTCCAAAGGGGTTATGCTTTACCATAACGGCGATTGTTTAGAGATTCCAAGCATTCAGGTTGAAGCCGTTGATACAACAGGTGCAGGCGATTCGTTTAATGGGGCGTTGGCCTTTTTTATGTGCAGGTACTAAAATTGAAGATGGCTGCCGGTTTGCCAATGTTGTTGGGGCAATTTCAGTCACGAAACTTGGCGCACAAACTGGTATGCCGTCTATAAAAGAAGTTGATGAATTTTTACAGGCCAATAAGTTAAATTGAACTGAAACGGAGAGATCACTAATGAAACCAGTAATAGTAGATGTGGATACCGGCATTGATGATGCATTAGCAATTACATATGCTTTAAAATCCCCTGAGTTGGATGTAATCGGTTTAACGACATGCTTTGGAAATAACTCACTTGAGAATACAACCCGTAGTACACTCGTGATTTTAGAGAGACTTAGGAAGACTGTGCCCGTCTACATGGGTGCAGATAAACCGCTGAAACGTGGGATAACTAAATTCCCACTTAATGTTCACGGGGAGGATGGCTTGGGTAACAACTTCTCAGAAAATCCTGTCAGGGAAGCGGAGGCTGAAAGTGCGGTAGATTTCATTATCAGCCAAGTAAAAGCGTCCACACGAAATTACACTAATTCCAGTCGGGCCGTTAACGAATCTTGCCCAGGCTATTATAAAAGCACCGGAGATAATCCCTCTTTTCAACGAAGTGATCATTATGGGTGGTGCAGTGTTGCCCCTGGTAATGTAACACCTTATAGCGAGGCAAATATATTGGCAGATCCGGAAGCCGCGGATTATGTGTTTTCCTCAGGGCTTCCAGTAACTATTGTCGGTCTTGACGTTACGATGAAGACAATCTTACCAGCGGCAACGACAGATGAATGGCGGGCTATAGGAACAGACGAGTCCCGTTTTTATGCAGATATGACAGACTTTTATATACAGGCATACGAAACATTTGAACCGGGATTTGGGGGATGCGCCCTGCATGACCCATTAGCTGTAGGTGTCGCTATAGATCCTGATTTTGTTAAAAGGGAAGAATGGAATGTAAAGGTTGTCCTGGATGGAGAAGAGACCGGAAGAACAGTGGCATCCGCTGAAGGCGAACCAAAAGTTCAAGTTTGCACTGAAGTGAAGGCGGAACAGTTTTTAGACCATTTTCTTGGCCGTATTTTATAAACGCTAAAATAAGAAACAGTGTCACTCCCGGTTTTTATTGGGTGTGACACTGTTTTTTTTTTATGATACGATACAGTTGAACGACTAGTAAAAGACTTCACAACAACGGCGGGAGTGGCGAATGAATCGACTTAAAGGTATTTTAATGATCATAACGGGAGCAATGATGTGGGGGGCAACGGGTCCGATGATGGAATGGATCCTTGCGACGAGCGATATGACCATCTCCTTCATGCTGACTGTCCGCTTGATAGTTGCGGGCTTTTTTGTTTTACTGTTTTTAAAAATGAATGGTAGGGATATTTACCAACCGTTGCGGCATAAAGTCTGGCTACAGCAAATGATCATTTTCGGGGTGTTCGGCATGCTTGGTGTACAGCTTGCGTTTGTCGGGTCCATTAACGCAAGTAATGCGGTCATTGCGACATTATTTCAGTTTTTAGCACCCATTTATATTATTCTTTTCGTTTCAGTTCGGCATAAGGTATTGCCGCCTGCCGCGCAAGTGGTCGGAATGATTGTGACGATGGTAGGCCTTTTTTATCTTTTGACGAATGGTTCGCTGTCCGGATTTGCACTTAGTGCAGGGGCAGTCGCCTGGGGAATTTCTGTTGGTTTCGCGTTTACATTTTACACGCTTTATCCCACAAGGTTAATGAAAGAATGGGGTGTCCTCTTATCTGTAGGCTGGGGATGCTCATAGGCGGCGGGGCATTGTTCCTCACAAGTGTTACGAAAATGCAGGCTGGTTTTGTAACCCTCGGTGATTGGAAAATTACCTTGATTCTTTCACTTGCCATCATCGTCGGTACGGTTGCCTTCCTTTTATTTTTAGGTAGCATGAAGTACATTTCACCCGTCGAAACAAGTCTTCTTTCAAGCTTCGAACCGCTGACAGCGATGATCATATCCGTCATCTGGTCGGTAGTGTACTTGGTAAATGGCAACTTGTTGGCGCAATTATCATGCTCATTGGTGTCACAGGGTTATCGATAGCGGGAGGAAAGGTGAAAGAGGAAAAGGGACAGTTAATTAAACGGTAAATTCTGTAACATCTCTTGCACATCTTCGTCCTACAAAGTAATGAATAAATGGAAAGAGTGGATGAGATGAAGAAGAAGGTTGTGCTGGCGGGGGCACTGGATTCATCGGCAGTTTCTTGAGAAGCAATTTATTGAATCGGGGTATGAAGTTGTCCATATTTCGAGACGTCCTGAGCATATTTCTTGGACGGATCAAAAACGTATTATGGAAGCGTTGGACGGAGCGGAAATGCTCATCAATCTTGCAGGAAAAACTGTCAATTGCCGTTATAACGATAAAAACAAGAAAGAAATCATGCAATCAAGAACAGAGACAACCGAAATTCTTGGGCAGACAATCGCCAATTGTGACAACCCTCCTCCGCTATGGATTAATTCAAGCACTGCAACCATTTATCGTCACGCGGAAGATCGACCGATGACTGAAGCGGACGGGGAAATCGGTAGCGGATTTTCCGTTGAAGTAGCAAAAGCCTGGGAAGCATCTCTTTTTGAATTTGACCTCCCAAAAACAAGACAGGTTGCCCTTCGTATCGCCATTGTCTTAGGCAAGGATGGCGGGGTCATGGAACCCTACGTGAATCTTGTCCGTTTCGGACTTGGTGGCGTTCAGGGTCCGGGCAACCAAATGTTTAGCTGGATCCATATTGAAGACTTATATCGTATAGTCCTCTTTATAAAAGAGAATGAGCAGCTTGAAGGTGTGTTCAATTGTGCAGCGCCAACTCCAATTACAAACCGGGAGCTAATGGCGCAGTTTCGCAAAAGGATGAATCGGAAATTTGGTCTCTCCTCTCCGAAATGGATGCTTGAAATGGGGGCCGTTTTTATAGGTACGGAAACCGAATTGATATTGAAGAGCCGGTGGGTTGTGCCTGAACGCCTAAAGAATGAGGGTTTTCATTTCAAATTTGAAACGATTGAAAAGGCACTTCAGCAGATTTTGAAGTAGTGGAAAAAGCCTATAATAAATTGGTTTATTTATTAAAGGATAGATATACTTTAATAAGGATAGCAAAATTTGCAATTAGACAAGGAGACGATTTACCATGGGAAAAGTTTTACCTTTTTTAATGTTCCAAGAGGGTAATGCAGAAGAAGCGATGAACTTTTACACTTCACTCGTTAAGGATTCAGAGATACTGAGCATTGTCCGTTACGGAGCAGAAGGACCAGGAGATGAAGGCACAGTGATGCAAGCCAGATTCTCTTTAAAAGGGCAGGAATTCATGTGTATTGACAGTAATGTGAAGCATCAGTTTACATTTACACCTTCTTTCTCTATCTATATCACTTGTGATTCTGAAGAAGAACTCACTGAACTATACGAGAAACTGCTTGAAGGCGGTCAGGCACTGATGCCAATAGATAATTACGGGTTCAGTAAGAAGTTTGGTTGGGTAAACGATCGCTTCGGAGTTTCGTGGCAAATGGATCTTCCTTTTTGAAATAAAAATTGTAAATATTATCAATAATGTTATATCAATAAAGCATGTTGACAACCCTGTTTTCCTTCTGGTAGATTACTTCTAATATAAGAAAATCTAAGACGTGAAAAAGTAATTTGGGTGGTATCGCGAGTAAGAACTCGTCCCTGTTGCGGGACGGGTTTTTTATTTTTAGTTTCATAAGTTGTCTTCTTTCAGGAAAGGGAGGTTTACTAAATTGAAAAACTTGGTTGTCATTGTTGGTTCGCTCATTGTTGCATTTGGATTCAATTTCTTTTTGGTGCCGTATGGAATTTTAAGCAGCGGAATAAGCGGGCTTGCCATTTTAATTGGCCTTGTTACTCCATTTGATATTGGGCTAATGAATCTCTTGCTCAATTTACCGTTACTCATTTTAGGATACATTAAACTTGGCCGAACAATAACGATTAACACACTGTTTGCGTAGCTTCCCTTTCAGCTTTTTTATATCTTTTACCTGCTGTTCCTATTACAGATAATATCCTTCTCTCAGCTATTTTTGGGGGTATCATAGGCGGTATTGGTGTCGGGCTGATTTTAAAGTACTCAGGCACGTCTGGCGGATTGGATATTATTGCAATCATCCTTTCCCGAACAAGTAATGTAAGCGTTGGTCTTCTCCTTACTGGGATGAATGGTGTCATCGTCCTTATTTCCGGAGCTTTCTTCGATTGGAATATTGCTTTATATACACTACTGTCCATTTATTTGACAGGTAAAATGATTGATACACTCCATACTGATCACATTAAATTAACGATGCAGATTGTGACGACAAAAGGAGAGTCCATACGGAAAGAATTGCTGGATTCCGTCTATCGGGGCATTACGATCACTGAAGGTTATGGCGGGTATACACAGGAAACAAAACATATCCTAATGATGGTGGTGACACGTTACGAGACGATGCAGATTAAAAAAATTGTCCGCAAGTATGATAAAAATGCCTTCATTAATATATTTGAAACGATTGAAGTCGATGGTCAGTTTGCAAAAAATTAGATTTACCTAGTTAGTATGCCCCGTTAATCCCAATCCGCGCATAGTTTTAGGATATTTTACAATACTAAGCACGCCGTAAAATATCTAATTTGCAGGAGGGAAGATAAAATGGCTACTAAAGATTCGGGTCCGAGTTGGAAAAAGAACCATCCAAGTACCAAGTTAGGTAACTCTGTGCAAAAGGCAGATCGTTCTGTTAAACAGGCAATGTCGCATCCTGAGGAAATGGCTGTTGAGCACGCTTTTAATTCCATTGAAACTGCTGAAAATGCATACATGAATGCAGAGGAGCACAACGAGCATATGGATACAGTTCAGCAAAACAAAGAACAGTTAGACATGATGAAGCGACAATTGGATGAAGTGCAAGAGATATTGGAAGAAGAATAAGAAAAGAATCACCCCATGGGCTTTGCGGAGCTTATAGGGGTGATTCACTATACGCTTAATTCACTTGTGATATATTGATAGTCCTTTATAATATAGATAAGGAGGTGGAAAACATGGAACAGGAAACTATGCTGAAAGAAATATTAAGTGCCTTCAAACTTCATGCCGAACACATAGACAAGCGATTTGAAGAGATGGACAAGCGTTTTGAACAGCGGTTTGAACAAATTGATAAGCGATTTGATCGATTGGAAATGAAGGTTGACGGAATACGTTTAGATTTAACGGATACACAGAAAACCACTAATTTCTTATTGGGTAAAGTAGCGCACCATGAAGAAAAATTTCTTGAGCTTTCACAACAAAAACAATAAACACCACTTTTCGTTAGTATGAACTTTAGGTTTTAATTCATTTCTTTTTTGTTATGAATGGGGCAATTATTTTTGATTCCATTTCTTTTCCTTCACAGATAAGATCTCCACTTTGGCTCCATATTCACCTCGAATCACCTTCCTTGCGCCGATGGGAGTTCTTGCATTAACTTGCTTGATTTCTTTTGTCCCATTCTGCTCCATTGTTACGATAAAGCATTTGGACCCGCACATCATGTAACTCACTCCCATATTTCTTTACTTTCATTATAGGATAAATTTACTTTACGCGTATTATTCCTGTTAACCTAATAATTATTGCTATAATTAAGAGTGTCCGAGCCAAGTTTCGGACTCTCTTTTCATATTTTCAAGGGAGTTGGATGAATAGATGAACAAAAAGGCAATTGCGGACATCCGCAAGCGTTTTAAATTGGATACAGACCTATTGAAGATTACTAATATTTATAATGTCTACATTAGACAAGAAGGCAATGAAATTTATCACGAAGTAAGCCAGCCGTTTGCCATGTTAGATCGGGAACAACAGGAGCTATTTTTGGATAACTTTAAAAAAGTGTTAGGCGGGAAATTGGACGCGAAACTGTTTGAAGTGAAATTTCGCCCTCAAGCTGAGGAGCAAGAAGATCATACGCAAAAGCTCTTATATGATGCTCTTCATGCGGACGAAGTGGCGGATTGGAAGGAAGGTATGCAACGCATTGCGCAAAAAATGGTGCAGGATGTTCAATATGAAAAGGACATTGTCATCACTTTCATTCGCGGGAACTACTACAAACCGACGAAACGGGGAAGTGAAGAAGCGGAAATTGCGGCCCGGGATGAAGTGTATAAGAATCCATTTATACTTTGCAGCATGAACCAGACAGTTGAACCGAAGCGATCACTTGTGTTCGATTTCAATGAAAAGGAGTTCAAGTCCAGTTTTGTAGCGGATCCTATCATTAACCTTACATCTCCGATCGGTGGGTTTTTATTCCCAACGTTCACTGACAATGCTGCAGATGTTAACCATATTCTTTATTCTGCAGGGAAAGCGAATAAGCCCAACTACCATTTCATCGAAAACGTTCTTGACGGCGAGGAAATCATGACTGCCGATGAAGATAAAATTGTTTTTGAAGAAATTGTTAGATCGGTCACCGGAAATGAAATAAATACAAGAACTCTTGCAAGTGTTTATGATGAAATCCAGCGCATGATGGAAGTCGACGAAGAGCAAGATGAAGAAGAAAGCGTTCCAACCTTGGACACAAAAGAGGTGACCCGCGTTCTGAAGGCAAGTGGCGTGGAAGATGTGGACACGGAAAAGGTGGAACGGGCCTTCCGAAGTGTAATTGACGACGAAACATATGAGCTGAAAGCGAGCCATATCGTTCCAAGCTATACATCGAAATCGATCAAGATTGAAACAAAGGTTGCGAATATTGCTATCAGCCCGCAAGACTTAAGGTATGTAAGGCAAGTAGAGGTCGATGGTAAACGTTGTATATTGATAGAGGTAGAGGAAGACACGGTCATTGAAGGATTTACAATAATTTCGGAAGAGTTATTGAAATAGATTCAGAAAATGCATGACGACTGCATATAGTAGACAAGATCATTTTAAAAGGACTTTTTATGTTATAGTTAGCAAACAAAAATTGAGAAGTCGAGGTATGCAGTATGAATGAAGAGTTACGAAAAGATGCGGAAGATTGTTATCGACGGGCTGAGGAGAAGGCTGTAGATTACTTTAAATCGCTGTCAGTTCAACTCGAAAATAATACCTACGTCGCTACATTGACAAGAGACATACAACTATGGAAACAGGATTATTTGGGCCATTCGCTACTACAAAGTTTTACACGTGGGAAAGGAAAACCGGATTCCCATAAGTACCATCAATACATCCAATGGTTGGATAATGCCGGAAAACTGGATAGTTACTTGGATCGAAGCATTTCATATATTTTTATGCGGGATTTGGGGAAAGACTTGAGCTCACCCGATACACTATACAGAATTCAACATGTCGTTGACGATTTAAAAATAGATCTACTTCATTCAACTGCAACTGACCGCGGGGAAATGTTCAGCATGCATACGTTATACCGTTGGGCCCAGAAGGAAGGCATTGAATCGTCAATGATTTGGGTCTTAGACAAACTAAAAACGGTGTCCTCTAATCTTCCGGAAGGGATGAATCGTGAAGAGGCTAAGCGAAAACTGATTAAAATCATTGCTGGGTCGTCATTCACCAGATTGAGGAGATGGGCGATCATCTTTCGCCCGAAGAGCGCGTCGGGAAATTGGATGAAGCAATTAGGTTAGGCTATTCCTATGGCCTAACCTATCCGTTTATCGATGATCTTTTGGATTCAGAAGTCCTGACCGATGCAGAGAAAAAACAATATTCACGTTTGATAAGATCGACCCTCATCACAGGATCCGTGCCTGATTTAAAATCATGGACGAACCAACCGGGAACTAATTCAATATATTCATTCAGAGCTCCGTGAAGCCTTTACATATATTCAGTCGCAGTTAGAGCGCAAGGGAAAAGAAGATTTCTTCGAACAATCCTTTGTGTTTTTTCACTCTCAGGAAGTGGATCGTGAAAAGGACTTATCAAATGCAAATTACACCAATGAAGAACTTTATATACCGGTTATTTTGAAATCCGCTTCTTCACGTTTGATTGCCCGTTCGGTGCTTACTGTTAAAGAGGATAAGGAATTCGACAATCGGACTTTCTTCTATGGGATTTACAACCAACTTGCCGATGATTTCGCTGACATGTTTGATGATATAGAGGCCGGTGCGGTTACTCCCTACACGTATTATTTGAAATATCATAGGGTTCGCCAGGATTTGATCAACCCTTTTGAATTATACTGGACGGTCATTTTCAATTTGATCCATAACGTGTATCACTCGGACACGAAGACACGTAATGTTATGTTGAGCCGTGCGCTGAATGGCCAGAAGCGATTCAAAGAAAAAGTAGGAGACAAGAAATACAAAGAATTGATGGGGATATTCGCTACAGGAAATCCGAAATTCGATGGACTTATACAAAAGATGGTAAGGAAATCTAATGATGTAGACTTCCTTGATAAGTTAGTTAGGGATCAAATCATTGCAAACTTTAAAAATGAAAGCAAAGAGCGTGAAGACTTTGTAAACATGGCCAAGACTGTGCGGAATCAGATAAACACCATACTACATATCCCTAAAAACGGAATTGCTTCTTCAATGGATGAGTCAATCATTGATGCCGCAAATTACAGTCTGTTGGGCGATGGAAAGCGGCTTCGACCAATCATGACTTGGGTTATGGGTGTCCATGAATACGGATTGGATGAGTCAACTATTGAACCGCTTCTTAAATCATTGGAGTATATGCATACGGCGTCCTTAATCTTTGATGATCTACCAGCTCAGGACGACTCGTCATTCCGACGGGGGCGTCCTACCGTACACAAGGCGTATAATACAGCCGTGGCGGAATTAACCGGCCTCTATCTAACCCAGGAAGCAGTTGTTGAACAAGCCTCTCTTCGCTTTGATCCGCAGGTTGTCCTCCGTCTGATCCGGTATTCAGCAGGAAAGACAACGGAGATGTGCAGAGGTCAGGCGATGGATTTGAATTCTAAAGGCAAAGAATTGACGTTAGACCAATTAAATACGATTTGCTTTTATAAAACAGGTATTGCCTTCGAGGCTTCTCTTGTCATGCCTGCAATTTTAGCGGGAAGGCAGGAAGAGGAAATAGAGGCATTGAAAACATTTGCTTACCACGCAGGCATCGCTTTTCAGATCAAGGATGATTTACTTGATGTCGAAGGTGATCTCGAATTGCTTGGAAAGCCAGTCGGTCAAGACGTTGAAAACAATAATTCGAATTTCGTATCCATCCTCGGTAGTGAAGGTGCACGAAAGGCAATGTGGAACCATTACTGCCACGCTATGGAAGCACTTCAAGAGCTCCATTATAAAACAACCTATTTGAAACAAATACTGGACTACACTATAAACCGGGATTATTAAGATGCCATTAAACGTCCAAAGCTTTGAGCTTTGGACGTTTGTTGTGCAATACAAGTCGCAATGAGGATTGGATACTACCCTGATTATAGGTTATCGATCATTTCCCAGGGTTTATTGATCATTTCCCAGCATTTATCGATCAATTGGAGATTGATATCGATTATTTCCGGCTTATATCGATCATTTCCCGGGATATATGGTCAATTCGGGACCTTTGACTCGCTCGCTGAATTTACAGCAAGCCGATGATGCATCAAGATGCGCCATCGGCTTGTTCTGCCGGGGAGATCGAATCTTCGCCGTACTGCTCCTTAATATACCGCCTTACTTGCGAAACGATATAGAAATACCCGATTGCAATCAAACCACTGAAAATCCAGCCACTGATCTGCCTGTAAATTAGCACCTGCCCATACCCGTCGACTCCGTAAGAATAAATAAGATAGGCTTTTAAAGACGATTGAAATAGGCCTTTGAAGACAAATAATCCAGTCACCATCTGGTACCATTTGAAAATGCCTTTGGTTGAAAACAACGCTTTGCTCTCTTCACGCGGGTGGCCCTGCAAGTAGGCGAAATCTACCGCGAAATAGAGCGCAAGCGGTCTTCGGAATAAAACAGACAACAAGTAAACGCTCGAATACATGTAACCGAGATAGACTTGATTCCACAATAGGTTTTCCGCATTCCCCGACAGCAGATTTACGGCCGTACCTAAGAATAGGGAGAGAATGATAAAGAGACCACTAATATTAAATTGCTTTTCACGAACGAAGCGATAAATCGTATAAATTAATCCCGGGACAGTTGATAGCAACAACGCGTAGTAATCGCCGAATGGTTCGCGCCCATAATTCCACACTATAAAAGGAAGAGCCATGTAAAAAACGAGATCGAGCGCCATCAGCTTCTTCATGACGATGTTTCCTCGCCATTCGTTTCATTATAATATTGAATGGCTTGTTCAATAAATGTGACAAGGTCATCGTGAAAATACAAAAATCCGGTGACCTCCTGCTGCTTGCTCAAATGCCATACTTTATTCGCAAGCTCAAGATTTCCTTTGTACATGACATGCACAAGAGAGATCCAACGTTTCGCCAATTGCTGGGCAATTTCACTGGTCGGACTTTCACTGACATTGGCTTTGACCTCCCGGAATAATGCCGTAGCTTCACTCGCCAATTCACCGTCGGCACCAAGACTCGGAAATTGTTTTAAAAGGGCTTGCTCCTCCTCAGAAAAATATTGATTCCAAATTTTTTTCAAAGCCTTTTTATTGTTTGGAGAAGAGTAGAACGTCTCAAATATTGATTTCCAGTCTGTAGTTCCTTCAAATTCTGCTAAATATAATAAAGACTTAATGGAGCTTTCCATTCTTTTTAGTTGCTCCTGTTCCTCCTGGATTATCTTCAACCGCATTTCCAACAGGTCTTTACTATTCAATTGTTTGTCGTTCATTGCATCTTGGATAGTCTCAAGCGGCAAGCCTATGTTCCGTAACGTTAATATATAATGAAGCTTCGACACGTCCTCTTCGGAATAAAACCGATGACCGTGCACAGTCCTTTTAGTTGGAAGCAATAATCCAATTTCATCATAATAGCGCAATGTGCGCACTGATATATTGCTAAGCTCTGCAAGTTTCCCAATTGAATACAAAGTTTTCTCCACCCCCATCACGTTACCTTCATTATAGGACCTTCCGTTACGTAAGGGGCAAGTGTTTTTTGAAAAATAAAAAGACATTACCACACCGGAGAACTTCCGATAGCGGTAATATCTTTAAGTCATCAAATAATAATTACACCAAGTAAAACTGCAATGATTAATAGAAGAATACTTAGTCCCCACATCATCATAAATGAATAACGAATATGCTTACCCATTTCAAGTCCTGCAAGTCCGAGTGCCAACCAAAGTGCTGGCGACAATGGGCTAACAAATGTACCGATAATGTTACCGATGATCATTGCGTATGCAGTAGAGAGTGATGGGATGCCGAAAGTAAGGGCAACCTGGTCAATAATTGGCAACAGGGCAAAATAATAAGCATCTGTGCTTAGGAGCAAATCGAAAGGTACTCCAAACACACCGATAATGATATGTAAATACGGAGCGACGAATTCTGGTAAAATGGTTACAAGATCTGTCGCAATCGAAGTGAGCATATTTGTACCGTTTAAGATACCTAAGAAAGATCCAGCTGCCAAAATAATTGTTGCCATCATAATTCCGCCGGAGCATGCTCTTTAATACGCTCCATTTGGTCTTTAACTTTCGGGAAGTTGATTGGCAAAGCGAGACTTACACCAATCATAAATGCAAAACCTGCCGGGATAACTCCCCATACAAGGACACCAATCACAGCAACTGCAAGAATGGCGTTGATCCACAGAAGTTTTGGACGCTTTAAGTCATCTTCTTCAGCAACAGTAGCCGCCAATTGTGCTTCAGCAATCGTTGAGTCGGAAATATTATCTCCATACGTTTCTCCGGCAGCCTTTTTTCGCGATCAACCGTTTTTCACGATAACCTAAAGTAACAGCAATAATGATTAATAAAATTATACCAATAACCTGAATTTGAATAAGTGGTCTCCAAAGCTCCGTTACATCTATATCCAACACAGAAGCCGTTCTTCCAAGCGGACCAGCCCAGGGAACCATATTCATAATCGAAGCAGCAGTTCCAACAAGCATTAATAGTAAATACGGATTCATCTTCAACCGTTTGTATAATGGAAGTAGTGCAGGGATTGTAATTAGGAAAGTCGATGCACCAGAACCGTCCAAGTGAGCGATTGCAGCAATGATTACGGTTGCAACTGCAACTGCGATGACATTTCCGCGAGAAATTGCAATCATTTTGTTAATAAGTGGATCGAATAACCCAACGTCTTGCATGATTCCAAAAAATAGAATGGCAAAGATGAACATAATGGCAACGCTTGCAACTTTGGTTGTACCTTCTGTGAAAAACACACCAATTTCATCGAAACCAAAACCGGCAGCAAATGCCCCGGCAACTGGAACTAATACAAGTCCAACGATAGGAGAAACTTTCCCGCTAATTAGCAACGCAACAATGATGACAATAGTAATTAAACCAATAATACTTAGCATATATGTCTCCTTCCTAGCAAACCGAAGTCCACTCATGAAAAAGAAAGGTTTGTGTAAGCGGATACATACTTAACTAAAAAAACAAGTATCCGCACAAAAAAATAACCATCTCTATTTCAAAATATTCTATAGTTAGAAATTTATCATAAAGAGGTTAAATGTATAAGTTTATGTAACTAAAATCACTAAAGGATGTTTTGATTGTTTTGTTCATTTTGTCCACGGTGTGTATTTTCGTTCAGGACGGCCGATGTCTCCGTATTTTAACTTGGCATCCGCTTCTTTTACGGACACTAAGTATTCTAAATAGCGTCGTGCGGTCGAGCGACTTACACCTACTTTGCTTCCGGCATCCAACGCAGTGATGCCGGATTCATCGCTTTCTTGTAAGATCTTTTTTACCTTTTCCAACGTTAGTTGATCGATTCCTTTCGGTAATCCTTCCTCAACATCTTCGATTTTTGATGTTGTAGTTACTTGGTGGCCCGTCAAGCGGTCTATCTCCTCTTGCTGCAACTCCGACTTTGTCGTAAAAATAAACTTTTGGTTTCGGAAGCTCAATAATGTACGTTCAAAGCGGTCAAAATCGACCGGTTTTACAATATAATCAAAAATCCCACCACGAAGCGCTTCGGCGATTGTCTCTACTTCTTTTGCTGCAGTGATCATAATGACATCAATCTCAGTAAACTCATTCCGCAATGTCCAGAATAAATTCAATCCTTGAACGTCTGGTATATAGACATCCAACAGAATCAGTTGTGGCAATCTTCTTGTGCTGCGCAAATAAGTAAGTGCTTCTTCACCTGTCTTTACAACATGCTCTACAATGAATCCTTCCACACGATTGACGAATTCACGGTTAATCTCCGCAATTCGAAAGTCATCTTCAATAATTAAAACCTGAATCGACTCAAGCATCTTGTTTCCTCCTTTCATCCACTTCTTTCGGCATTGAAAGCACGAAGCTTGCACCACCGAGGTCCCCTTCTTCCAAATATAGTTCCCCATCTAATCTTTCTACAAGTTGTTTTGTTAGTGATAACCCAAAACCACCATGTTCGCCTTCTTTTGAGGTAAAGCCTTGTTCAAAAATCCTGTTCATATACTGTGGAGGAACACCTGCACCGGAATCGTCGATTTCAAAAATAATATCATTTCCGATATCCGTAAAAAAAATAGCTATTTTACGTTGAGTCGGTGGAACCTTTTTTACAGCATCCATCGCATTATCGATTAAATTTCCGATAGCAGTCAGTAATGCTTCACTCTGCATTTCATTTAAATAAGTTTCCAGTATACTATCTTCTTGAATTGTAAGTTCTATCCCTAATTCGCTTGCCTGATTGATTTTCCAAGTAATAGCCCGCTCACCTTCGGGTCTGACACTTTTTGAATGACTAAGCGGATCCAGTTTTTTTGAACCATGCTTTCCTGCTGAATATAGGAAATTGCTTCTTCTTTTTTATCAAGTTGCAATAGACCAAGAATCGTATAGAGTTTGTTTGAGAATTCATGTGTTTGTGCCCGTAATGCATTTGTATATTGTTTAATCGACCGTAATTCCTTTGTTAATAAATCAATTTCAGTCTTATTGCGGAATGTGAATACTGTCCCGGACAATGAGTTATTGTCATAGATGGGCATTTTATTGGCAAAAACAATTGTGTTGCCAATCAATATTTCCTGATCGATTTGATCATTATTATCTCGAAGGAAATTAAGTAAATGCTTTGCAGCTGATAGGTCGTTGATCGACATACCTTCGTAGTTTTTTGAATGAATGACCTGATTGAAAAGTAACCGTTGGGCAGCAAAATTGATCATCGTAATCATGCCGTTTTGATTTACAGCGATAATGCCTTCATGAGTGGATTGAAGAATCGCGTCTTTTTGAATTAGCAAATGTGCAATTTCTTCAGGTTCCAGGCCGAATAATACTTTTTTAATATACGATGCTATAAGAATGGCACCAATTATAGCAACAATGGCGGTGTTTAATAAGACAATCCATAGATGGATATTATAAGACTTTATAATTGATTGGATATCATTCACTAAAAATCCGACCGATACGACGCCCACAATTTGCCCATCCAAGTACACAGGGACTTTTGCGCGTACTGAGCTGCCTAATGATCCAACAGCTTTTGAGACATACGATTCACCAAAAATCAGCGCCCTCTCATTATCTTCCCCTACCATTTTCTTTCCGATTTTTTCGGGAAGCGGATGTGCGTACCGAATTTCCGAGGTATTACCGACGACTATAAACTCAGCCTTTGTTGCTTTTTGAATAGGCGATACAAGGGGATTAATAATGGATGCGGGGTCATTATGCTTAAACGCTTCAGCTAATTCCGGGATAAGTGCCACACTTTCCGCTACACCAAGTGCACGATTGCCAACCTGCTCTTCCATCGTGTTGGATATGAAATGGCCGATATAAATTCCGATTCCTGTAATTATCGCAATGACAAGGACACCTACTAATAAGATCATTCTCATTTTGAAGTTAATAATGAAAGTTGGTTGAAGATGTGGGTTTTCGACCCTTCTTTTCTGTCTATTCATCATTTCGTCGGCTCCTTATATTTCAGGTGCCTGCGCACCGAACTATTCCGACTATACAACACATTTGCTGGAAAAAGAAATTCAAAATATATGTACATAAAAAAATGAGAAGCGAATGCCTCCCACTTATTCTTGCATATATCCAATTTTTTTACGTCTTGATAATTTCATTGAATTGTTCTCGCTGACAAATGTGGAGCCTAATAGCAAAGCGCCTCCAAGCAATTGAACAACTGTCGTTTGTTCATGCAGGATGACGGCGGAAATCACTAATGATGTAATGGGATCTGCATAACTTAAGGCGGCGATACTTTGGCCTTTTAACTTTCTTATGCCGGAAAAGAAAAACAAGTAAGCAAAACCTGTATGTACAACCCCTATGATGATGATAAACGGAATTGAAGAACCGGAGACATCCAAAACACCAAATCCCTCAGTGAAAAATACATATGGCATGAGAAGTGTCGTTGCGATTCCAAGTTGTATTAATGTCGTTTCAAGCCCATCCATGTTTTTGATGAACTTATTTATAAGCATTAATGAGGCGTAAAATGCCGCAGCGACCAAACCATACCCAATGCCAATAAGATCCTCTACTCCAGATGCACTAACTTTCCCGTTTCCAACGATAAATAACATCCCAAGCATGGCAATCGCAATGCAGATTATTTTCTTTGCCGACAGTTTTTCCTTCAGAACAATCGGAGATAGGATCGTGACAAATACTGGCGCAAAGTAGTAGCTAAGGACAGCGTTCGATATAGTTGTATGCTTGAATGCTTCAAAAAAGAAAATCCAGTTTACACTTAATGCAATACTTGAAGCTATCAAAAGAACAGCATTCACTTTCACGAATGCCCATGGAATTTTCTTTTTCATTATGATTATGACCGTTGTTAAGAATAAGCTGCCAATTAAACCGCGTACTAAGGCTATTTCACTTGAAGATAAATCTATATACTTTACAAATACACCAATCGTACCGAAGATGATCATTGATAATATAAACTGGAATTTGGATTTCATATTCTACTCCTTATGTTCAGTGAAACGGCTTTATACAAATTCATTATATACATGATACTCTATTACGTATATCACAAAAATCTATAAATTTATAGACCCTTCTATCCCTTAACCAAAATCCAACCTATATATATAGTGAGGAAGACATTTTGAAAGGGGCATAAGTATGGTGAAAATTGTATTGGATGCGGGACATGGGCTAAATACGCCGGGGAAGCGGTCACCTGACGGGGAAAGGGAATGGTGCTTCAACAACGAAGTGATCAATGCATGTACTGAGAAGCTTGCTACATATGAAAATGTACAAGTGATGCGCGTAGATGATCCGACCGGAAAAACAGATGTGTCACTTAGGAAACGAACGGATCTGGCTAATAGATGGAATGCCGATATCTATGTCGCAGTACATCATAATGCAAATACGGGTAAGTGGGGAAGTTGGACAGGCGTGGAAACATATGTAATGGATTCACCAACAGTTGGATCTACATCTTTAAAACTTGCGCGGCTTGTTGGTCCGCAGATTGCAAAAGCGATGGGATTGAAGGATCGTGGGGTGAAAAGGGCAAACTTTCATGTGCTACGCGAAACGAAAATGCCTGCCATACTGACGGAGGGCGGATTCATGGATTCTCTAATCGATATCAAAGCACTGCGTTCAAAAGAGAAACTGAAGAAACAAGGAGAGACGTTGGCTGAGGTACTTGCGGTTTATCTCAAACTCCAACCGAAGTTAGAGAAAAAGTTCATTTAAAAAGGAAGGAGGCGCACTAAATATGCGCCTCCTTTATTTTTAATATATTTTATAAATGTTCTACTCTGCTATCGGCATAGTTGAATCGCCAATCGTGCCGGAAATGAGTTGTTCAACATGCTTGGAAACCTCATCGGGTGTTGTATCCAATGCCAATGCCAACTCTTTAAACAAGACTTGCCGTATATCCATTAATATTTCTATGTCCCTTGAGCCTAACTTTTTCCCTTCACTTTCTAATTCCATTTCTTTACGGGTCAATGTGTTTGCCATAGCGGCAATCTTCAAGGGGTTACTTGTTTTTAAAATTGAGTTGAAGGCCTGGTATCTTGTTGTTGGACGTTCTATCCAATCTCCAGTTGGTTTTGTGAAACACTCCAATATGATCTTTGCTTGTTCCTTAGAGACAATGTCCTTCAAAGTGGAAAGATCGCTGTCTACTGGGCAATAAATTGTTAATGTAGGCTGATTAACAGGATGCAAAATATAATAGGATTTCGTTATTTCACCGAATGTCTCTTCAGACATGTCCTTTATCTTACAAACACCATGCGGGCCATATGTGACTAAATCACCGACTTCATACAATAGTATTTCCTCCTGTCTAAGGTAATTGTCAACCAGGTTTACAATAAGTATATGCCAAATCATTAAAATTGTCAACTTAGTTGACGTTTAGGTAAACATTTATTATAGTACGGGTATATATTTCACGGAGGTAATGAAATGAGTAATAATTCAACTAAGAATGTCTTGGATCTGATGAGAGTGCATTACACGGCATTACGATCATTAGCGGAGCAACTCTGGGGGGATGAAAAAGACATTCCTATCACGATTTCGGAGTGGTATATATTATCTTCCATACAGGACGGAAACGACACAATTACAAAGATCTGTTCAAAATATGATATGTCGAGACAAGCTGCTCACAAGTTTATTAAAGGGTTAGAGGGGAAGGGCATTGTATCATCAACATTAAGTACAGAGCGTAAGGGAAAGAAGGTTATTAGCTTAACTGAGTTAGGTATAGATTGCTATACGGAGACAGTTGTTTTGAAAAATAAGATAGATCTACAAATATCTGAGAGGTTAGGCAAGGATAATTTCCAACGACTAATAGATCTATTGGACAGAGAGTGGATATGATGCTATCCAAATATGAATCTATAGTCGTTTTGATTTATTCTTAGTTGTGTTACAATATACAGGGTTAAGATTGAATCGGAAAAGGTGTGTTCCTAGGTCTCGCCTTGGCTTGCCGATGCATTATGGGAGCGCGTACATCCTTTCTCAAATCTCAAGGCATAAAGGAAGGTAAATATGAGTAACAGACAAAATACTACAGACGTTATCTTAATTGGCGCCGGAATCATGAGTGCAACTTTGGGGACTTTGTTGAAAGAACTAACACCAGATTGGAAGATTAAAGTGTTTGAGAAACTCTCAAATGCAGGCGAGGAAAGCTCAAACGAGTGGAATAACGCGGGCACGGGCCACGCTGCATTATGTGAGCTGAACTATACCGTTGAGAAATCCGATGGATCCCTTGACATCAGTAAGGCGATAAAGGTCAATGAACAGTTTCAACTTTCAAGACAATTTTGGTCTTATCTTGTAAATAATAATTTGATAAACAATCCTGAGGAATTCATCATGCCATTGCCCCATATGAGTTATGTACGTGGGGAAGAGAATGTGAAATTCTTGAAAAAACGTCATGATGCACTATCCAATAACCCCTTATTCAAAGGGATGGAATACTCTGAAGACCCTGAGACTCTTAAAGAGTGGCTTCCGTTAATGATGAAGGGGCGGAATGTAAAGGAACCGATTGCGGCAACAAAAATCGATTCCGGAACAGACGTCAACTTTGGTGCTTTAACGCGTATGCTATCGACCATTTGAAGGGCAACAACGTTGAAATTCATTACCAACACAATGTAACTACCATAAAACGTACAAGCGATGGTCTATGGGAATTAAAAATTAAGAATCTAAATAGTGGTGCAGTGGAAGTCCATAAAGCGAAATTTGTCTTTATCGGTGCTGGCGGCGGTAGTTTGCATTTATTGCAAAAATCCGGTATTCCAGAAGGAAAACATATTGGCGGCTTCCCGGTTAGCGGATTATTCATGGTCTGTAAAAACCCTGAAGTGGTTGAGCAGCATCATGCGAAAGTATACGGGAAAGCATCGGTTGGTGCACCACCTATGTCAGTTCCGCATTTGGATACGAGATATATCGACAATAAAAAATCATTGCTTTTTGGTCCGTTCGCAGGCTTCTCTCCGAAGTTCCTAAAAACGGGTTCGAATTTGGATTTGATCACATCCGTTAAGCCGTATAACGTATTCACAATGTTAGCCGCGGGTGCAAAAGAAATGTCATTGACTAAATACCTCATTCAGCAGCTGATGTTATCGAAAGAACAGCGTATGGAAGAATTACGTGATTTTGTTCCTGAAGCGAAGAGCGAAGATTGGGATATGGTAGTCGCCGGTCAACGTGTACAAGTTATTAAAGATACTGAGGCTGGCGGCAAAGGTACACTCCAATTCGGAACGGAAGTTGTAACTGGAGCCAGTGGTTCAATCGCTGCACTATTAGGTGCTTCGCCTGGAGCTTCAACTGCCGTTCACGTAATGCTTGAAATTTTGAATAGATGTTTCCCGCAGCAAATGAAAGAATGGGAACCGAAAGTTAAAGAAATGATTCCTTCCTATGGCGTTTCGCTTGTGGAAAATCCTGAATTACTCCAAGAAATCCATACTTCAACTGCACAGGCGCTTGGTCTAGTAACTGAACAGCCGGTAGAGGAAGAGTCTGTGGACGTTGTTGAACCAGAGGCGACTGCTGAAGAGGATTCGCTAATTGTTGATACGGGAGACACGGAGAACGACGAGACATTGGGAGTAGATAGAGAAGTTCCGAATGTGGATGCCAACTTGGTAGTGGAAGAAGATCCAAAGAAAGAAGATTAAATGAATGTTAAAAGCTGACGGGCTCTTGCTCCGTCAGCTTTTTGTTCGTCTAGGCTACGGGGGCGCTAGCCCCTCGAGACGCTTCAGACTTGAAGCAAAAGGCAAAAAGCACCTTTTGTTCAAGTCTTCCAGCGCTTGTCGGGGCTAAGCAGGCGCCCTGCGCTTTTGTTTCTAAAACGTATACCGGGCGACTTGCTCTCCGTCAATTATGAACCCGTCAACTTCATGGAATCCCATTTTTTCATAAATCCGTTTTGCATGTTCATTAGCCGGTTCGTACGATAGCGTAATGGTTTGGTGACAGTCCTCTTTTCTTTCCTGAATATCATCAATAACAAGTTGAATCGCTTTTTTCCCGTACCCTCTGCCTTGGTGGTTTTGGTCAATCATCATCCGATAAATCCAGTATTCATGATCATCATCGTCTATTCCATATAGTGCAAAGCCGACCATTTCCTCACCATGATAAATTCCCTTCGCTGTAAAATTTTCAAGAAAATTCAACTGGGCCAACGATACAACGTTTGACGCCACGAAATTTACTTGATCCTCCCGAACACGGAGTGAAGTAGCCTTATACCAATTTTCTTTTGTTATCGCCTGTAGATGCAACATAATTCATCTCTCCCTTGAGGTAAATTATACAAAGAGAAATATAGACGTGGATAGACCTGTAAAAAATAATTATTAATGTTATAATAGTTAACGTCGCAATCACCCTTCAAATTATAGAAAGGGATTTTTTTATGATTATATTACATAATGTCAGCAAGAATTTTGGGCAGTTTAAAGCCGTTAAATCTGTTTCTTTGTCGGTTAAAAATGGTGAGATTCATGGCATCATCGGAGCAAGTGGAGCCGGGAAGTCAACTTTGCTACGACTCATGAATTTACTGGAAATCCCGGATGCAGGCGACGTGGATATAAACGGTAAAAAATTAACAAGAATGCGTGGTAAGGATCTTCGGCAAGCACGAAAGTCGATTGGGATGATCTTTCAACATTTTAATTTGGTCGCAAATAAAACGGTATATGAAAATGTAGCGATGCCGTTGAAGTTGTCGAAGTTTCCAAGGCGAGAACGTAAGAATCGTGTGATGGAGTGTCTGCAGTTTGTTGGGCTGGAACGTTTCATGGACAAGTATCCCGCACAACTGAGTGGGGGACAAAAACAGCGTGTAGCAATCGCAAGGGCACTCGCGAATAACCCTCAAGTATTATTATGTGATGAACCAACGTCGTCACTTGATCCAAATACGACTGCTGAAGTCCTGAGTGTCTTGGAAAATGTGAATAAAAGTCTTGGTGTCACAATTGTAATTGTCAGTCATGAGATGGACGTGATCAAAAGCATTTGCAATCGCGTAACCGTCATGTCTGATGGTGAAGTTTACAACACTGTTTCGATAGAGCCAAAAGGGATTCGTGTCATAGACAGCAATCCTCAGAATTTTGTGGAGCAATTGACGAAGGATGGTGAAATTGGCCATGCCTGAGATTTTGATTCAATATGAAGCTGAAATATGGCAGTCCATTGGGGAAACCTTTATTATGGTAGGGGTTTCAATCTTAGCTGCAATCCTTGTTGGTCTTCCTGTAGGTACGTTGCTTTACCTTTGTAGGAAGGGACAACTTTATGAGAATCGGTTCATCTTTTCTATATTGAATTTATTGGTGAACGTCACCCGTTCATTTCCGTTTTTATTGTTGGTTGTTTTTTTACTCCCGTTTACGAGAATGGTCATCGGGACAGCTATTGGTACAGCCGCTGCGACGGTGCCACTATCCATCATCGCCATCGCTCATTATTCGCGCTTAGTCGAACAATCCTTATTGGATGTACCGAGAGGCGTCATGGAGGCGGCTGTTTCAATGGGTGCTTCAGTAAGGCAAATCATTTTTAAATTCTTGTACGTCGAAGCCAGATCTGGCCTCGTCCTTGGATTGACAACGTCGATTATCAGTTTTATATCCTATTCGACAATCATGGGTGTTGTCGGAGGCGGTGGTATTGGGGACTTTGCCATTCGGTACGGTTACCAACAATTCAAAGATGATTTAATGATGTACATGATAATCATTATGGTCATACTGGTACAGCTCATCCAATTTACGGGGACAACTGTATCAAGAATGATAGATAAAAGATAATAGTGGGAGGAACAACATGAAGAAACTACTTGTGCTAACGGCAATGTTACTTGTCCTATTAGCGGGTTGTGGCAGCAAGGATAAGGAAGCAGAAAAACCTGCAAATGTACAAAAAGAAGAGGAAAAAGTGACGTTGAAAGTCGCTTCCCTAATTCCACCGATGACGGAAATTCTTGAGCTTGTAAAACCGAAGCTTGCTGAAGAAGGGATCGAACTGGAAATGGTTGTATTAGGCGATAACGTACAGCCGAATACTGCGCTTGCCGCAAAAGAAGTGGACGCGAACTTCTTCCAACACGTTCCATACATGGAGCAATTCAATGCGAATAACAATGCAAATTTAGTTCCGATCACTCCAATCTATTTCGCAAACTACGGAGTATACTCGAAAGACTATAAATCAATCGATGAAATGCCTGAAGGTGCTGTAATTGCAATGGCAAATGATGTATCCAACATCGACCGCTCATTGTCATTACTGGCACAACATGGAGTCATCGAGTTAGGTGAAAAAACAGATACGTACTATACAAAAGCAAATATTGTCGACAATCCGAAAAACTTCAAGTTCGAAGAAGTCGATTTACTGATGCTTGCGCGTATGTATGATGACGCGGATGCGGTCGTTATGACACCTGCTTACGCAGCACCGCTTGGCTTGACTCCGAAAAGCGATGCACTGTTAACGGAAGGCATTGACAATGAATTCGCGATTACATTAATCGCTCGTGAAGACAATAAAGACTGGGAGCCGATTCGAAAATTGGCAAAAGCAATGACAAGCCCAGAAGTCAAAAAGTTCTTGCAAGAGAACTACGACGAAACTGCAATTCCAGCGTTTGAATAAAATAGTATGATCGCCATTCAAGTTGTTTTGTTCAACTTGAATGGCTTTTTTATGTGAAATTCCTTACCGAGTGTGTCGGCAAAAAAATATTGGTTATTTCCCGGGGATTATCAATCATTTCCCGACATATATCGATTAATTTAGAGCAGTTATCGATTATTTCCCAACATATATCGATCATTTCCCAGGATATATTGTCATTTCGGGACTTTGGACCCTCCGTGTTTTATCCTTTTTCTCGGCAAGACATCCTTAAATCTGGTGAGTCGGTGGTAAAGTGCTTCAAGTCGGTGGTAACACCCAGAGAGTCGGTGATAACCTCCCAAAACTCCGCGCAACTGGAATAGCTTTTTCGATAATTACTGGTGTATGATAAACAGGAATTCAAGTTACCTATAAGACTCTCATTAACTACGAAACATAAGGAGGATATTGAAAAATGAGCACATCAACCACTACATTGACAATGCACCGTACATTTAATTGCACAGCAGAAAATGTTTTTGAAGCATGGACAACACCTGAATTGATGAAAAAATGGTTCTTTACAATGGAGCCGACGAATAAAGTTGCAACGAATGATCTCCGTGTAGGCGGATCATGGGAAATTGTCGACCACAGGGGTGGCAAGGATTATCGGGCAATCGGCGAGTACCTTATAATTGATCGGCCTAACAAGCTTGTCTTTACATTCAAAATGCCTCAATTCAACGATTTGCAAGACGAAATTTCAGTGGAGATAAAGGACTTGGAAAAAGGCTGCGAAATGACTTTTGTACAGGGGATTGTCGTTCCGCATGAACCGGAATGGACCGAAGAGGACATTGAAAAAGCGATGAAGGAATTTCATGATCAAACTGAACAAGGCTGGGGTTATATGTTCGAAGGTCTGAAACAATTGATGGAGACTGGGAAAATTACGTATCCGGCGCTTTAAGATAATTTGTAAAAACAACCGCATTCATTAACTGGACGCGGTTGTTTGTGTGATTATCGACTGAAACTCTTCCCAATCATGAATTTCATATGTAGGCTTTGCTAAGCCACTATTCTCTTTTCGTTTCGGATTATACCAACATGTATCAATGCCAAAATTGTTGCCGCCGCGGATGTCCGACGAAAGCGAGTCCCCTACCATTAGGACGCGTGATTTGTCTTTAATAGCCAATTGCTTGAATACATGCTCGAAAATCTCCGGTTGTGGTTTCTGGAAACCGATCTCCTCAGATGTGAAGATTGCTTCGAATGTCTCGGTAAGGCCGGAAGCAGCGATTCTTGCCAACTGAACATCTTTAAAACCATTGGTCAAAACTGCTATCCTTTTGCCTTTAAGGGACTGAAGCATCGTCGTCACTCCATCTATTAAATGGACTTCTTTCCCTAAATAATCGAGGTACATTTGGCCGAACGTTTCGGCATCCATTTAAGGCCGTGCTCGAGGAATACCCTTCTGAAACGCTCCGTTTTCAAATCGGCCAATGTCGTCCTGCCTTGCTCCAAATCCTCCCAAAGCACCGTGCTGACCGCCCGATATGTCCCTCTGTAATCTCCTAGTGCATTCGGAAATCCATGTGTTGTGAACACATTTGTAAACGCATTTTTTTCGGTCTCTCCGAAATCCATTAATGTATCATCCAAGTCGAATAAAAACACATCGTATTTCATTCCTACATCTCCTGACTGACTTAAAGCTGTGTATTTAGTATATCACCATTATTTATGTTTTATCGATCGGATAATGAAGAAGGCTATAGAGCCGAACATGATGACAAGGAAAATAGGCAAGAATAGAATTCCAAGGGATTCGGCTTTTCCCAACGCTACTTGTGCAATATTAAAACTCAAATAAACAAACAGTAAGACACATTCATTTTTAATTACGTTTAGAAATAATATTGAATTTTTGTACTGGAATTCAATATTATTTCTATTTAGGTTCATATAATTATGCCATTCCGGGTGTTTCTCTAAAAACGTAAAGAAGACGGCCATTAGAACAGCGATGATGGGAAGAATGACGAGCTCCCATTTGGAACCCCAACGATTGACCTCGCCGGCAGCGTTATAATGTGCTGGAACTTGGTCAGGCAGTTGATTCCATACAGAAATTAAATAAACGGTTCCTGCCATAAACGCGATGATCGAAACGACGTCAAAAAGCCTCTGCAATGCAGACTTCGGAATATCCAATTTCGGTTTATTGTAACTGTACTTATCCATTTTGCTTTTAAACACTCCTCTGCTGCCTTCTTTACGTAGCAAACTTGGAAAAAGTTTCATGCGATTTTGACACTTGCACGAATGTATTAAAAATCGTTTTTAGCAAAAGATAATATGGAAAGTATAATGAAGGAGGAATTCATGATGGGAGCAGTTCGGCGCATTGCTTTGGCTTTAGTCATTATAGGAGCATTGAATTGGGGATTGATCGCATTTTTTCAATTTGACTTGGTAGCTTCTATATTCGGTGGACAGAATGCATTTCTTTCGAGAGTAGTTTATGCTCTTGTAGCAATTGGAGGGTTGATTTGTTTAGGGATTTTATTCAAACCAGATGAGGAAATAGAGAGAGTGGATCACACTTAGACGACAACACTTTAAAAACCCAGACCTGAACACCGAATTCGGAGAAGAACCAGACTTCAAGGATGAACGGAAGAAATAATACGGTGACGGGCACTTAAAATTGCTTGGGTTGCTTGTCAGCTTTAATGTTTCTATATTGAAAAACCATGCCCGCTATTATCAAGCAGGCATGGTTTTTTTATCATTCATCGTTACAATCTATCCTCTTCTACTGAATGAGAAGGTTCGTGTTGCAAATAAAATGCGCCTTTCGTCAAAATTGCAATGATGACCGTCAAAATTGCAGCTAACACTGCTGCAAAAAATGCTGCTGTCGATTGGAGGAACACTCCCAAATAGCCAAGTGCTGCAATAGTTCCAAGTACGCTTGCGACAAGAAGTGACACTACGCCGACAGGATTCCATTTATATAAATAATCTTGTGTGGCAACATAATAATTGGGTCCGATTTTCAACCATTTTTTAATGACCAGTGCATCCGTAACCAAGATAGACGCCCATGAGAACAGGAATACACCCTGGAATGTCATGACCGTAGCGAGATGATCTACAATGTTGCCTAACATTAAAGCAATCGCTGTCAATGCGGAGACGACAACCCAAAATCGCCGACCTGGGGTGAAACGGAAGATATTTTCAAAGAAGTTTGATAAGGAGAGTGAACTACTATAAATATTTGTGACATTAATACGCAATTGTGTCAACATCGTAAATAACGCACCGCCAATTCCAAGCAGCAGTACAATATAAACGCCTGGATCCGACTCCAAATAACGGACGCCGAACCAGATACCTAATCCTCCCATAACGCCATAACAAAAAATTTGAGGAATGAACCCGATTGCTAAAGATCCTACTTTAATATCTTTAGGGCGTAAAAAACGGGCATAATCTGAAGCGAGAAGAGCAGTTAAGCCCATAATCCCATTATGCATACCGATACAGAGCAGCAGGGCGGTTCCGCCAAGTTGAACCCCTTCCGGCATATAAGAGAAAACAGGACCCGTATAAACGGCAGGTTTGATAAATGAAACGACAATTGCAGTGATCAAAAAGAAGACGAAAATCGGTAATGACCATTTTTGCAGCTTATCTAATTGTTTAATTCCAAACCAATTTAGAGGAATAACAATGAGTCCGAATACGAGAATTAAAACCCATCTCGGAAAGGAAGGGAGAAAATGATGAACGGCCGATATGAGAATCAAGCCTTCAAATGCACAATACATAATAAAATTCGATGCGTAAATGAGTGAAGTCAAAGATGCTCCAATATAGCCAAAACCGCCGCCCCGGGATAATAGGTTTACGTTCATTCCCGATTTAGCTGATAAATAGACGATGACTGTACCAAGCAAGCCTGCTACGATGATTGCATAGCCTGCAGAAATAAGTGCATTAGGAGCCCCGAATTGAAGAGCCATCACACTTCCCATCTGGAAGTAAAAAATAGCTGTAGCGATACCAAACGTAATATTCGTAATGCTAAGCCATCCAGCCTTTCGTTCCTCACGAGGTACCCGGTCCAATGAATAATCTCGGACGACCTCTTCTTCTGTGTCTTGTTGTAAATTAGTATGTTCTGTTGACATATATTTCAGCTCCTTATTGTGAATCGCTCACTCCTTCTGCCCTAAATAGTATTTTGCTCAAACTTCTTGTAAAAATGCGCACTCCACTATTTTACCAAAAAGTAATGAAAAAGTCTTATAAATTAGATTGGAAGAGATCTGTGTTAATAGATAAGTATCAATTTAAAATCGGCATGGACTTTGTTAAAAAACTACTAAAACATAATAATTATTTAACGTGAAACCGTTTCATCATTTGCTTTGTCTAACATATAAGGAAGGGAGGCGGAGGGGTGGAAAAGCTTGAACGAGATCGATTACTTTTAACTGCGATGGATTCCTACGGGGATTATTTATTGCGGCTCATATATGCAATTGTCAAAGATGAAAAGAAAGCCGAAGATATCGTACAGGAAGTATTCATTCGATATTATTTAAGCCTTGAAAAATTCGAAGGCCGCTCGTCCGTTAAAACGTATTTATACAGGATTGCCGTTAATGAGTGCCATAACTATTATAAAAGCTGGGCGTTTAGGAAAATGGAGATTTCCAATCTATTTGGTCATTTGTTAGTTAACAAGGATACGCCTGAAATAGAGATACTCCAAAAAGAGTCGGATGATAATGTTGCGAAAATGATAGAAGGACTACCGCTCAAGTATCGGGAAGTAATTTGGCTGCATTATTTTTCAGAGTTGACCGTCACGGAGATTTCAGATGTGCTGAATTGTCCCGTAAACACTGTCAAAACACGGCTTGCAAGGGGAAGAAAACTGGCACGAATAGCACTGGAGGAGGGGAATGATTATGCATGAGCATTTGCGAAAAAGCTTGGATCAATCGATTCCTGAACAAGTTAGGTTAAAGGACGAGCAAAAACGAGCGATTGTTGCGGAAGCCCATCGTCGGTTGGAAAATGAATCGCCTTCAAGGAAGCCTACATTGAAACCGCTAATTGCCACAGTTGCTGTTGTCGGTCTTGCCGTGTTTTTAGGTGTACCGTACATTCAGAATGAAATAGGTGAACAAGCTATTGAAGAATTGGCCCATGCTGATGCCTTGCAAAAGGTTTCCATACCTGGCGAGAATCTTACGACGTTAATTAACGCGATTTATGTGGATGAAACGAAGGAAATGATTTATTCGGACGGGAAGAGAATTTACGCTTTTGACACCGAATCAAGTACAAAAGAGATTCTCGTTGATGGCGACGAGAATATATCGGGATATGAAGTCGCGGCAAATGAGAGTTGGATTGTTTGGAAGCAGGAAGATGTTGAGGGCTATTTCGTTTTGAATCGTTTAAACGGAGAAATTCGAAACATTCCTGATGAATTGCATGGAATGCGGATTGAAGGGGATCAGCTAATCTATACGTCTGTGAGTTGGGGTGATGTATGGCTCACTCGGCTTGATTTGACGACGCTTGAACAGACCCGACTCTACGACAAGTTGCAAAAAATGTATGGGCAATACGCTTTTGGCGAAGGAAAACTTGTTCTTGGGGATCCTTATACTGAAAACGACCCTAACCAAGTACCGTTTTCTGTATATGATCTCCAAACAAATCAAAAAATCGGTTCCTTTGTCTTTCCATATGAGAGTGTGTATAACCTTACTGTTTCCGAAAACAGGGTGTTTGCGGAACTTTATAATGAAGGGGATGAGATGGCCACCCTCGGTTATGTAGATTTAACTGATGGAAAGCTCTACACAGTGGAGACGCCGGATTTTGTGACGTATGCAGTGTATCGGGATGTGCTGGCGCTAAGTACACCTGAAACGAGCTCTAATACCGTTGAGCTTTTTAAAATCAAAAATAATAAAACGCATGCACTACCGGTGTTAGCACATATACAGGAACGCCTTGTCAGACCACGGTTTACACCTGAAGGAATACTGGTCGTTAACGTGGAGAATGCCGGTTTTTATTCGATGTATGTGGTGGACGCAAATAAGTTGGATTGAGGGATGGCAGCCGGGAAGGCAGCCGTCCTTTAATAAAAGAAGGAATCACTCTGTTTTTGTTGAATTAAGTACTGGATTCAATTGAAAGGACTGATAATGTGGATTTATTTAATACGATAAAGAAGGACCGGGAGTATTGGCTTGTTGACCAAGTGAAAGATGAAAGTGTGCTCGATCAGGAATATATAGAAGCTTTTAGTAGTTTGTTAGATGAATGGCGGGAAAAACAAATCGGGTATTTGTCTCTATTAATGGATGCAAGGTATGAGCAATGGTTGTTGGATCAGGGTTTTCGTAAGGTTTCAACGATTGTGGAGTATACTAGAGCGTTGGATGAACTTTTTACGGTAGATCCCGAGATCGCAGTGGAGGCGCTTGAAGATAGTGAAATGGCAGACTTGGAATTTGCGGAGCTGTATGAACAATGCCGCAGCGGGTCTGCAAATAAAAACAAGTTGTTTACAATCGAACAAGTCATGGAATCGCTTGAAAATGAAATTGGTCCCGAATGGAGAGCATCTTGTTTCATCTTCACGAAACTGGGCGAGCCAATCGGCTTGAGTATACCGGTTATCGAACAAGGAACTGTCGATGAGGGGCGCCTGTTTATTTCGGCGTCATGCCGAAATGGCGAGGAAAAGGATATGGGGCTGCGCTTCATTGGAGTTCACTTCATTTGCTGAAGGGAATTGGTGCAACGACATACGTTGGCAGTACGGATGAAGCAAATCGACATATGATCGGCATATTCGAGCGAAATGGCTGTGTGTTGAGGGATCGGAAAGGGATTTACCGGATAGATAGTTGATAAGTTCTCGTTTACTCATTGGAACTTCTCGTTCAGGCATCGGGAGTTCTCGTTTATTCCTTGGAAGTTCTCATTACGGCGACAAGAGTTCTCGTTTATTCCTTGGAAGTTCTCATTAAACCGTACGAACTTCTCGTTAAAGTTTCAGGAGTTCTCTATCTCCACATTCCATAAGGCGAAGATCCATGGTTTACACGTCAGGGTCCATTCATTTCATGTCAAGGTCCAATCTTTTTCACAAGGGTCCATTCTTTTCATGTCAAGGTCCATTCTTTCACGCAAGGGCCCATTCTTTTCATGTCAAGGTCCATTCTTTCACACCAGGGTCCATTCTTTACGCGGCAAGGTCCATTCTTTCTCACAAAGGTCAATTCTCCTCCCCGCAATAAACAAATGACAGCACGCCCCGCCTATTGTACGATAGGGAAAGGGGGAATTTTCATGATACATATTGGAATCATTGGCCTCGGAGCCATTGGTCAGCGGTTGATCAACCAATTCAAACAAAACGATGAGGTCACAATAACGGCTGTGTGCGACAGAGCGGAAGCGCTGGCACACGAAACGGCTGACAAACTTGGTGACGTTCAAGCTTATACCGATCATAAGCAGTTGCTATCTAACAAGCAGGTGGATCTTGTCTATGTGGCAGTACCACCAAAATTTCACCACGCCATCGTGATGGATGCCATTCTGGCGAAGAAGCATGTCCTATGTGAAAAACCGTTGGCGAACTCATTGGAAGAGGCAAGGGAAATGGCGGATGCTGCGAAAGATGCTAACATTGTGCATGCCATGAACTTCCCGCTCAATTATGGCCAAGCGGCAACGAAATTTGCTGAGTTAATCCAAGAAAACTACGTTGGCAAGTTGCGCCGTCTCCAGCTCTCAATGCACTTCCCGGAATGGCCGCGTGCTTGGCAGAAAAATGACTGGGTTGGCGAGCGAGAGCAGGGAGGCTTTGTTCTTGAAGTCGGCGTTCATTTCATCCAACAGACATTGAAAGTATTCGGCGAGCTTCACAATATCAAAACTCGTTTGGAATTCCCTGAAGACAGGGTGCTATGCGAGACTGGCATCATCGCCACCGCAGAACTTGCTGACGGCACGCCTGTCTTGATTGAAGGGATGAGCGGACAAGCTGGGAAAGAGCATATTGGATTTACCGCATTTGGATCAGAAGGTGTTCTGACATTGGAAAATTGGGGCCAATTAAGTGGCGGAAAAACAGGCCATGGCCTACAACTGATTTCCCTCGAAGGAGTGGAATCGCGCAGGTTGATTGATGAGATTGTAAAAGCAGTGAATGGGCAAGAAGCGGATCTTTATGACTTTGAAGTCGGCTACCAAGCACAGAATATATTAGAGGCATTAAGAAAATAAAGATAGAGGGGTGTGCCCCCTCTACTTCTCTATATCAATAATTATTTCATCCAACTCAAACGTTTCCATCGGTGCAGTACTGCTTTCATTGCGGTAATAGGCCCCGTTTTCATATGTGCCATCCCTTTGTGAAAGCACAACTCTTGGGGTGACAATTAACTTTTTTGCTTTGGGATTAAGTTTTTCAAATGTTTCTGTATGGGAAAGACGTAAAATAAGGCCCCCACCGCTACTACCTCCAGTTGCGTACGTATGACCCAAATCATCCTTAACGACCACTCCAACAGAAATGAAATCCCATTTCGCATATAGCTCTTGTGTGATGAATTCCTGATAGAAGAGGATGAACGACATCGGGGTATAAGCGACTTTATTGACCGATACCGTCACATCATTCCCCGCAGAGGACAATCCAACAGATTGCTCCACATTGTCTGTCGCATGCAGATCGAATTGGAATTTCCAATTCCCTGCGATTTCTTTCTCGCTGTATGTCGGATCGGATATCATCCTACTTATATCGAATTTTGACGTTTCGAGAAAAATCCCAGTGATGTCGAATTCAAAACTACCTTCCTCCACTCGATTTTCCGGATACATTTTGGCTGTTGAAACACCTACATAACGGAAATCATCCACCTTTTTTATGTCGCCGCTACCCGTTCCCATATGACCTCCGACGTGATTGAGAATGTTAAGCGTGCCTTTGAGTGATAGATCGTCTCCTAAATCTATCTCCGATGTCAGTTCATATGTGACGTAAAGCGTTTTCCATCAAACACTGCCTCATTCAAAGTGATGCTAATGCCATTATCCTCCTGAGTCATCGAGAGCGTATTGGCATGTTCACTATAGTTTTCAAAAAAACCATCGTCGTTAAACCACTTGAAAACTTGCCCGATGATCGGTATTTCTTGCGCGAATGAAGTGAACGACAGTCCGAATAGTGCAGCTGAAGATAATCCAATTGAGATTGATGCTGCTACGGCCATCTTTCTCCATCTAACAGGCTTCGGCCTTTTGATAATTTTTCTTTTCAAATCCATCATCACTTTTGCTTTTTCCGCTGCACTAACTTCCTCTTCTTCAAATTGGCTGGCGTCCATATTAATATCGTTCAAGTGATCATATATGTCCTTCATACGAAAACCTCCCGTTTTGCCGTAATCTTTTTTTACCCCTGTACACCCGGTTGTCGATTGCCGATATACTCAATCCTAACTTTTCGGCGGTCTCTTCGGATGAAAAACCAAGCAAATACCGCATGATAAAAATCTTCTGGTCCATCGGCTCCAGTTCGTTCAGCAACTCTTTCACTCGATCTTCCGCAACCTTTGAGACTTCTACAGGGATTTCAATAAATTCAGAGGCTACTTCAATGTTCTTTGCTTCTTTTCGGTAATAATCGATTGCTTTATATTTCGCCACGGCACAAATCCAGTTTTTAAATTCATCCGGGTTTCGACCGCGAAACTTCTTTGCGTTCTGCCAAATCGCATGGAAAATATCATTGACGCATTCACCAATCAATTCCTCTTGTCTGACGGGTCCAAGAACTTGTCGAACAACACTTTTAATAAGCGGTAAATAACGGTCAACGATGAAGTCCAAAGCATCTTCCTTCCCGGACTGCAGACGTTTGATGAAATTGTTTTCATGTGTCCTCATAGTTTTCTCCTTTGTTTTTGGTAAAGGCCTTTACACCCTATATAACGAAAGTTAGCTGATGAATCTCGCGAGGTTGTTAATTTCTTTTAAATGATGGCGGTCTGTTTATAATGAAGCAAGTAAACGTACAGTTCCTAAGTCCTTAAACGACGATAACTCCTCGCAATTGACCGATAACTCTACGTAAGTGACCGATAACTCACCACAAGTGATCGATATCCAAAAAACTACCACAGACTCCGCGCCCACCATAAAACAACATGAAAAAACCCTCAGTCAAAGACCGAGGGCAGTATCTTACTTCGTAAAGTTATCAAAATATCCTTGAATGAACACAATCGGTGTCCCTTTATCCCCGCTACCTGAAGTCAAATCGGACAAAGACCCGATCAGGTCAGTCAGCTTACGAGGGGTTGTCCCTTGGGATTCCATTGAGCCGACGAGATCGTCATCTTTATTCTCAATGAATTCATTGATTGCTTTTTTCAATTCATCGCCGCGCAGATCGGCGAAGTTGTTGTCTGCGAGGTATTTCAATTTAATTTCATTCGGTGTTCCGTCGAGGCCTGCTGTATATGCAGGGGAAACGACTGGGTCTGCAAGTTCCCAAATCTTACCGACCGGGTCTTTGAACGCGCCGTCGCCGTACACCATGACTTCAACCGTTTTACCTGTTTTCTCTTTCAGCATAGCCTGAATCGTGTCAACAACTGGTTGGCAGTTGCGTGGGAAGAGCTTGACGCTGTCTTCTGTCGCTTTATTGGAACCTAAAAGCCCGTATGTTTCGTTATAGCCGCTGCCGTCAACGGATTCAGAAAGAATATCGTCCAGGCTATAAACCTTTTCAACGCCGTTCGCGTTCAAGATGCGTTTTGTTCTGAAACGTGAATGGATGTCGCAAGTAAGTACGTTTTTTGTGTAATCAAGAATCGTCTTCGCATTATTCGAGAAGATGACTTCGCATTCTACGCCGTATTCTTCAACGATCGATTTATAGTAATCAATATAATCAATACCTGTAAATGTATGTTTATTGTAGCCGAAATGGCCACGGAATTCTTCTTCATTCAAAACGTCCGTCCAAGGGTTGACGCCCTTTTCATCAAGTGTGTCAAGATCGACAAGGTGATTGCCGACTTCATCAGATGGATAGCTAGCATCAAGACGATTTTCTTCGCAGCACCTTTTGCAATCCCTCTTAGACAGATGGCAAAGCGGTTACGGCTCAGAATTGGGAAGATGACGCCGATTGTGTCGTCGCCGAATTTCGATTGAACGTCTTTCGCAATATGATCGACTGTCGCGTAATTGTCTTGCGCGCGAGCTACGATGGATTCCGTGATTGTAACGATATCTCTGTCATTGATCGTTAATTTTTCTACTTCCGCCGCTTTCAATACGCTATCTACAACGATTTCCTCGATATTGTCCCCTTTATTAATGATTGGGCATCGAAGTCCTCTGACAACCGTTCCAACTACTCTTTCCAATGTTATCGCTCCTTATCGGTGTAACTTAACTGACGATCTACTTGTATGATACTACCAATTGGTGGTATAAGTAAAATTAATATATCTAATAATGGATATAAGGGGTGGTTATATGGTTAGTAAATTAGATTTGTATCGTATTTTTTGTGTTGTAGGTAGAAATGAAAGCTTTTCCGGGGCCGCGAAGGAACTTTTCATGACCCAGCCAGCCATCAGCCAATCCATCATGCAGCTGGAGAAGGAGTTAGATACACGCCTTTTCAATCGAACTCCTAAAGGTGTCACGCCGACAAATGAGGGAAGCCTTCTGTTGGAGTATGTTAATTCTGCTATCAATTTAATCGAGATCGGGGAAGAAAAGATTGCAGAGTTCAAAAATCTCACAATCGGAGAACTGCGGATCGGCGTTGGCGATACGATTTCCAAATACTTTCTCCTTCCGCAACTTGAGGCCTTCCGTAATCGATACCCAAGTCTTAAATTAAAAATCGAAAATGGAACGACGGATACGCTCATTTCATTGCTGAAGTCCGGGGAAGTCGATATTGTCGTATGCAATTTGCCTGTTGACGATGATGCATTGAACGTGAGATCGTGCATGGATATCCATGATACATTTGTATATGGAGACAAATATCGGAAACTGCTTGCAAGGCCAATCGGATTTCAGGAGCTTGTGAAACTACCTCTAATTTTCCTTGAGCCGAGTTCGAATTCAAGAAAGTACGTCGAAGACTTTCTATTGTCAAAGGGCGTGAAGATTTCACCGGAGTTCGAATTGGGATCTCATGATCTTGTCGTTGAATTTGCACGGATCAATATGGGGATTGCATGTGTGACAAGAGAATTCACGGAGGATTATCTCGAAAGTGGCATGCTTCAGGAAGTGCAGTTGAAGGAGCAGATTCCGCATCGCAGTATCGGGGTTTGTTCTTTGAAAAGTGTGCCGCTATCACCGGCTTCGACGAGGTTTTTGGAGTTATTAGTACCGGAGTGAAGTCAGTTATGCGGGATTATTTCGGTTTATGCTTTTTTGGTGGCGTTTATGGACTTTTAATAACATTTATGCGTTTTTAGCCGATATTATGCGTAAATAAGCGGATTTATGCGTGTATATCGGGGTTTATGCTTTTTTAGCAACAGAGATAATAAAAGGGGGACGACTAAAATGTTTACGTATCAAATTAACGATGAAATTGAATTGCGTCTATTGGAAGTGCGACATGCGGAACAATTATTCAATCTAACCGACAAATCACGTGATAGTTTGCGTGAATGGCTTCCGTGGATCGACTTCACAAAGACGGTGGAAGATTCAAGGGGCTTTATCCTTGGAACGATGCAGCAGTTTAGCCGCAACGATGGGTTTCAAGCGGGGATCTGGCATAAAGGGGAACTTGCTGGTGTCATCGGTTTGCACGGCATCAATTGGTCAAACAAATCGACATCCATCGGCTATTGGCTCGGGAAAGACCACGAGGGGCATGGATTGATGACACAAGCATGTGAGGCGATTATCGAATATTGCTTCACAGAATTGGGATTGAATCGGATTGAAATACGAACTGCGACTGAAAATAAAAAGAGTATGGCGATCCCGAACAGACTTGGATTCCAGCAGGAAGGTCATATAAAACAAGCAGAGTGGCTTTATAACAAGTTTCGATCATTTTGTCTTTGGAATGGTGAAAGAGGACTGGAGGAATCGGTAAGAAAAAATGTAACAGGCGAAGGAATGAAAAATACATTCCTTCGCCTGTTCGTCTACCATCTAATTCTTTTCCAAACGAGTCAGTACGTTGAATCCAAAGCAAAGTACACCTAAAACGGTCATTACTCCGCCTAATGTTGCGAACAGGAAGAATATCTCCGGTCCTCCTAAAATAGCAGTTGCGATGCTGATCATCATAATTGGCAATCCGATATTATGAAGCCAGAAATGCGCTTTTGCCAACCCGGATTGCTCCAGGTTTGGATACAGATGATAAAATAGCCCGACCAAGGCCAAAGACACCCATCCGACCAAGTTCAAGTGGACATGCACAGACGTTAAGTTAAAGACATGCGTGAAAGACATGTATAAACCGAAAGAAATACCAATCATGAAATACACCACTGAAATCTTCATCAAAGTTTTCGCCATCTTCATTACACCTCCTTCCTACATTTAAATCGTTCATAGTATTCTATGATTTGTATCAACATAGGAATGAGGGTGTTTGAATGAAATTCAAAAGATATTTTTCCGATTATACAAACTCTTGTAACAAAACATAATCTGAATCGACTTATTGGTACAGCTGAAAGGGGGCCGGCCTTTTTGAATGAAAAATCACTGCATATCTCGGAACTGTTTAACCAGTTTCATAAGGATGTGTATCATTTCGCTCTGTATTTCACGAACAATAAACAGGATGCTGAGGATATAACGCAGGAAACGTTTCTTAAGGCGATGAAAAACCTGCATCAATTGAAGGACCCACAAAAAGTGAAGACATGGATATTATCTATTACGCGATTTACGGCAGTCGATTGGATTCGAAAGCAAAAGTTAAGAAGCCTGTTTCCGAGAACAATATCTGATGTTACTTACGAAGAAGAACGTAAATAGCCGACATATAATTGGGGAAGAAAACTGGCAAGACCTTCAACGTGCGCTCGTTAAACTGAAACCGCATTATCGTAGTGTCATAATTTTAAGGGGATTGAACGAGCTTAGTATAAAAGAAACTGCCGAGGCGTTGCGATGCAGTGAGGGGAAGGTGCGGGTGGATTTTCACCGAGCACTTCAAGAATTGAAGAAGGACACTAACCTCAAAGAAGGGTGGGAGAGCTATGAATGAACCTACTGAAAAAGAGATAGAGTTCTTACAAAGTCTTCGAAATCGACCGGATAAGGATCCGGATAAAGAATTCGTTAGCCGTCTACAAAGACAACTTATTCAACCTTCAACTAAAAATGGGCCTAAATTCATCCCGATTGCAGTCACTTCACTGGCATTCATAACTTTTCTTGCAGTGACTTTCCTCTTTCTCAATCAACCTCCAAACGGGGTTCCACTTGTATTGGAGGAACCTATAGACAAAAAGGAAGCCATTGAAAATACTCCTCAAGATGGGATGCTGATTGCCGAAAAGGAACAAGCCAAAGTGATTCTGGAATTGCCTTATGGTGAAGGAATTAATCAACCGGGAATGCCGCAAAACGGCCAGGAGGCAGTGATCGTGCAGTGGAGAGCTTTTTTGTAAAAGATGGCGTCTTTTATCTATTGGACAATGCAGCCCGGAAGGTGATGGTTACAACGCTGGAAGGTCATCTTTTCACCATCCAATTGGATGATTCGGAGGATGGTAAATGGTATCGAGATATCTTTGTGGATGAAGACAACAATATATATGTACTTGATTCATCTTATTATAAGGGAGTTAGTAAATTCAGTCCGGAGGGTGAGCTGTTGGAAGTATTTCCAATCAAGGCGGACATGATGGATCCAAATGCAGTTGTTGTAAATGAGCAAAATGAAATAATTGTCCACGATGTACGACCGCTCATGGAAAATCTGATGACAGGGGAAATCTCAAGACCCCTAAAAACCTATGAACATGATTCCGTCACCGCCCAAATAATCCGTAAAGACGAGCAAACAGAAATCATCAATATCAAAGAGGCTGATATTGAACAAAAGATTACCGTTCCATTCGATCATACAACTGGCGGCATCCGTATTTTAGACATCCGATCCAATCAACTCATCTTCGAAAAAACGGAAGTGGCCGATACGCATAAAATAATGGCGGAATTTCATGTGTATGTCATCAATAAGGAGGGGAATGTTTTAGGTGCAGTTAGAGAGCCCCATGAGCAATCGGCCTATTATTCAACCCATTCATTGCGAATGCAAGGGGATAAGATCTTTTATCTATCAGCAGGTGCTGATTCAGTAGCTATCTATGAATTGATCCCTGGGGAACGGTTTGAGAAAAAACTGCAGGACCGGATTGATGAGTTTTTGAATGAATAAAAAAGATGCCTGCCCGCTAAGATTTCACCAGTGGCAGGCACCTTTTATTTCCGTCGGGATGGCCGATGGTATGGATTAGGTAGACGAACATTAGCAAAAATATGACGAAGAGAGCCTCGATTGTCGGATATTGCCAAAGGAAACTTGAGCGTCCAACGATGGCTGAACCGATGAACAAGCCTGCCAAGAGAATACTAAGGGAAAACAGCATGATGCTAAATGACAGACGATTGCTGATTTGATCAAGTTTACCTAAAATCATTTTTAGTTGTTGGGGATTAACATCCAAACTGAGTTTTCCCTTACGGATAGTCGTTGCAATCGCTTTTAATTCCTTCGGGAAACGGTAAAGGATACCCAAACTTCCGATAATCTCAACCCATGAGTTTTCTAAAACCTTCTTTGGATTATAGCGTTTCCACATGAGCTTCTTCCGAAAGGTTCAACAGCCGTCATCATGTTCAACGATGGATCCAACTTTGAAATTACACCTTCCAATGTTAGAATGGATTTCCCCAGCACAGCGATTTCCGTAGGTATCATAATATTATGTCGGTAAGCGACTTGGAACAGCTCAATGAAAATAGTACCCAGGCTTATTTCATCTAACGAGATATCATAGTATTTGTTTTGTAGTTCATCGACGTCCCTTGTAAATGCCCGTAAATCCGTTTCATCGGAAATGATGCCCATTTCGTAAAAAAGACTTACCATTCCTTCCGTGTTTCGATTACGCATATGGAGGATAAGGGGGGCGAATTGCTCTTTTAGTTTATTGTCAAGCCGTCCGACCATTCCGAAGTCTAAGTAAGACACGACGTTATCAGGCAATATGAAAATATTCCCCGGATGTGGATCCCCGTGGAAAAACCCTTCATCTAAAATTTGGTGGAGCATCGAATCGAAAATCCTCCGAGCGATCAATTTGCGATCGTACCCGTATTGGTCGAGTTTTTCCAAATCATTCGCTTTAATCCCTTCAATCTTGTCCATCGTCAATACTTTATCCGTTGAAAAATTCCAATGAACCTTTGGGATGGAGACGTTTGGCTGCTTTTCAAATTGTTTCGCAATGCGTTCACAGTTCCGCCCTTCCAAACGGTAATCAAGCTCGTTATGCAATGACTTTGAGAATTCAACGATCATATCGCGAAGGCGGTAGGTTTTTGCCCAATCCGCCCTTTTCACTAAAAACTTGGCAAAATCGTCAAGTATGGCAAGGTCAGTCTCCATCGTTGGCCTTATGTCGGGGCGCTGCACCTTAACTGCTACTTGTTCACCCGAATGCAATCTTGATACATGGACTTGGCCAATTGAAGCAGTCGCCAAGGGCTCCTCTGAAAACTCGCTAAAAAACTCCTCAAGCGGTCCATCCAATTCAAACTGGACAATTTCTTGAATTTGTTCAAAAGGAACGGGCGTAACATGATCTAACAGCTTCTCAAGCTCAAACGCAATCATCGGAGGAACAAGATCACGCCTCGAACTTGCAATTTGCCCAAGCTTAATGAAAGTCGGTCCAAGCTCCTGTAATGCCTGCCGGAGTTTTTCACCGATTTCCTGCATATTCATATCGGACGTGTCATGCTTTGATTCATTACGAGTTATTAGGCCTAAACGGAGTAGGAAACGGCTAAGTCCATTCCGTAAAAAGGCATGGATAATTTCTTTAAAGCGTTTCGTATGGCGAATTTTCATTTTCAAAAAAACTCCTCCAGTTTTTTATGGCTGTATGACAGATATACCCGTTTGGGGGTCGGGTTATCCATTTGTTTTAGAGGTCGGTTTTAAAATGAAAAAAGGGCTGGCATTTAGCCAACCCTTCCGTTAATCAATAAACCTTGTCGCCATTAAAAATAGAATTCTTCACAATAACATAGTCAACTGTGCGAATTGCATCCAATTTATTTCCGCCAGCATAAGAGATAGAAGACTGGAGATCCTGCTGCATTTCCGTCAACGTGTCCTGCAACTTCCCTCTATACTCAACATGCATTTTCTTTCCTTCAACGTTCTTCTTTTCGCCTTTTTGGAATTCCGACGCAGAACCGAAGTATTCCTTATACAGCTTGCCATCCACTTCAATTGTTTCCCCAGGGGATTCTTCGTGACCTGCGAAAAGTGACCCTATCATAACCATGGACGCACCGAAACGTACGGATTTCGCGATATCACCGTGTGTACGGATGCCGCCATCCGCGATAATCGGCTTCGTCGCAGCTTTTGCACACCAGCGAAGTGCCGCCAATTGCCAGCCGCCTGTTCCGAAACCTGTCTTGATTTTCGTGATACAAACTTTCCCTGGTCCAATACCGACCTTAGTAGCGTCAGCGCCCGCATTTTCAAGCTCGCGGACAGCTTCCGGAGTACCAACATTACCAGCGATGACAAAAGTCTCGGGCAAATGCTTTTTCAAATGTTGAATCATACGGATGACTGCATTCGAATGGCCATGCGCGATATCAATCGTCACATAATCCGGAACGAGTCCATCTGCAGATAGTTGCTCCACGAATCCATACTCATCTTCCTTAACGCCGACACTAATGGAAGCAATCAATCCTCGGGCATGCATATCCTTAATGAATTCTGCACGTGTTTCCGGATTGAAACGGTGCATGATATAAAAATAACCACCTTCAGCTAACTGGACAGCAATCTTTTCATCAATGATTGTCTGCATATTTGCAGGAACGACCGGCAAGACGAATTTATGTTTACCTAATGTGACCGAAGTATCACACTCTGAACGGCTATTTACTATACATTTATTAGGAACTAATTGAATATCTTCATAATCAAATACTGTATCCATCATATACACTCCCAAATACGAATATTATTTATATTATTTAGTTCATCGTTCGTACTTTTGTAATTTACATCATTTTATTCCATTCGTCAACTGCTTACTATTAGTAGTAGGCTTAAAAGTCAGAACCATTCTCGTTGTAATAGGCTTTGCTTCTTGAAATTAAATTATACTTGCTTTATTTTTATAGGAAGCGAAATAGAAGATGAATATGCTACACTGGTTAAATAAAAGCACAAGGAGGATAAAATCATGCAATATTCGAAGTCGAAGATGGAACTGCTTGTGAAAAACAATGCGGAATTGACGAAGAGGCTCAAAGATATTATGAAGGAGCACGAATTAGAGAAGAGTTTCGCATTGAAGGCGTTGTATCATGCTGAAGTGAAGGAAAGCGGAAGGTTCATGAAGGATTATCAGGAGTTGTGATAAATATAGAGAACGGCAGCGCAGAAAATGCGTTGCCGTTCTATTTTTTTGAAGCTTAAAAGTGATACGATAGTTAAAAAGCGAGGAGATGGATTATGGATCGAGGCTCAATAGAATATATAGTAGGTTGCATGGCGACCTATAACGGAGAAAAAGAAATTCAACGTATTCAAACGGGGCATCGGCTCAAGCTTGTTGAATTTTGGAATATACGAAAAGGCGATCGCGTGCTTGAAATCGGCTGTGGCCAAGGTGATACGACTGCGGCATTAGCGTACAAGGTTGGAAATCAAGGATTCGTCCATGGCATCGATATTGCGCAAGCCGACTATGGCGGGCCAATTACGTTGGGAGAAGCACGCAATCAATTATTGGATTCCGATATGGGCGATAGAATGAAGATTGAATTCGGTGTGGACGTTTTATCGGATGAAATTGATTTTCCCCCAATGTCCTTTGACTATATTGTCTTTTCACATTGTGCATTTTATTTAAGGTCGGAGGAAGAGCTTACCGTCATTTTAAGCAAGGTACAAAAATGGGGAAGCAGCTTTGCTTTGCGGAATGGGATACGCGGATTCAAAGGCTCGAGCAATATCCACATCTCCAAGCTGTTCTCATTCAAGCACATTATGAATGCTTCAAGGAAAGCAGTCTCGCAAATGTGCGGACATTGTTCACACCTGCCGATTGTCTGCGCATTGCAAAGGACGCGGGTTGGACGGTTGCACGGGAGCAAATCATTCAATCGCCGGATTTGCAGGATGGACAATGGGAAGTTGCAATGACTTTAAAGGAATATGAAGGGGAAATCAATCGTCTTGAAGTAGTACCGGATAAATTAAGATCACTGCTTCATTCGGAAGTGGAGTTGTTGAAGGCTGCGAAGGAAAAAGTAGTCATTGAACCATTATCGGTGTTTGCGTTTGTCGCTGAATAAAAAAATACCGGAAGACAAAAGCTTCCGGTATTTCTCATTCATGCTTCAAATCATACCCAACGACCGTCCAAATCCCCGTGTTATCTTGGCGAACCAATCGTTTCAAATAGATTTTGGAAATGGATGATTTGTCACTATTCACTTCAACAACTGCATCCGAATTAGTTTGTTGCAACACTCTCAACTCTTCGTATGCAATTGGATAATCACCAACGATTCCTCCCGGTGAAAGTTGCAGGCTCGCGAAAACTTGTGCAACGAAGACAGGATCCAAATTCCATGGCGAATGCCCAGCATCGACGCTCTTTTGCGTGTTTTCTACAACGGTAAGATCATAAGGCACATCGATTTCGGGAGAGGTATCGCTAATTTTATTTGATTCCGGCAATTCAATTGCCCCACCCGTTAGCTCCTTCGCAAATGATTCAATATCTTTCCATGGGTATTCCCGACAATACTGAACTCATAGCCATCTTCTTGCCAACGGACAGAGTGGATTGCTTTCATTCCGGCAGATTTTCCCTGGTTCCAAATAATCCTGCATCTTCCTGTACGGATTGTTGTATTTCCGCAGGTTGGCCATTTACCAATCCGATAATCGACTTATAATCAGGCTTTAATGCCTCGTCTGCTTTCTTTTGAGAAAGGACAATTTCACCGTCATCGGCAAAACGGTAATAGCTCTTCACATTAATTTCTTCCAAACCGACTGCAATATGCTTTAAAGAAGAGCCTGTGGTTTCCTCATTTGGTAGGGTTGGGATGAATCCGGCAATAGCTTTAGCCTCCTGCAAATCGCTTACGATTTTTTCAGGGTTTGTTTGAATTACTTCATAACCTTCTGGCGTAATGAAGGATAGTACTTCTTCCGGTATTACATCCATCATTTCAATTTCGGAGTATTGGACAGTGTATTGTAAGGCGTTTTGCCATGCCGTCTGTTTTTTTAACGGCAAATTCGTTTCATATCTATCCAAACCTTGTACGGTTCGCCGCCCTTTGGTGAAACTTCAAGGATAGTCGCCGATCTACCTGCAATCATGTCTTCTCCAATGATTTCAGTCGATAGGGCAGCTGTTATGTCATTGATTTCATTGCCAAGTTCAAAGGTGAAAGGATAGGTATCCGGGAAAGTAGGAAGTATGTGGATTTGCTGACTCTCGGGGTTCAACTGCCACTTTTTATCCCCATTATTGACCGTAATGACTCCACTATTGAAGCCCTCGTTTCCTTTCACGTAATAACGCCCTTTTTGATCCGCCCAAACTTCCATTTTTGCTTGGATGGTCGTCTCTCCTTCTTCATTTGTCGATTGTATTTCAATCGATCCATGATACGCCTGCACTTCGCTGAATGCCTTTTCCATTGCCGCTACAATTGAAGTGCGGGTCAACGGGATTAACACTGCAAATACAAGAAGGCAAGCGGCGGCGATACCAATTAAACCGGTAAATAAATTTCGTTTCTTGATTTCCTTTTCGTTGATGTGCCCAGGGAGTTGGCTAACTTCTCCCAGAAGTCAGACGCGGGCATTTCAGGTTCCTTAAGAGCACGGACAAGCTTGACTGTTGAATAAAGTTCCTTTAATTCCCCACTGTCCCCATGAACATCATCCGGCTTCTTTTCTTCATTCAGTCGGTCGATGAACTCGGATAATCTTTGTTCTTCATCTTTCATTCCTCATACCTCCATTCTCATTCATCTTTTTTAAAATTGATGCAAGCGCCTGTAATGCACGGTGTTGCATGACACGGATATTACCATCGTTTTTATCCATGATTTTTGCGGTTTCCGCAGTCGAATAGCCTTTCAATATTCGTAGTTCGATGACGGTCCTTTGTTCTTCATTCAATTGACCGAGTGCTTTTTCAATAAGAAAACGTTGGTCACTCAAACTGGTTTCATCATCAACCGCCGCTTCTAAAGGTTGAATGGCATCAAGTTCAATTGTTGTGCCCCGTCGTTGCTTCTTTCGCCATGAATCACGAATCAGGTTAAGGGCGATGGTTTTTAAGAAACTCAGATACTTAGCGGATTCTATCCGTCCCTTTCGAAAATAGGGAATCGCTTTGATGTACGTTTCTTGCGTAATTTCTTGGGCCTCCTCCCGATTTTGCACTTTATAGTAGATGAATCGGTAGAGCGGCTCCCATGTAGTGCGGCAAATCTCCTCAATTGGGGTATTGTTTGGACCTAACTCATCGTGTTTCATCGGCATACGTTCACCTCTTCCAAGTTGCTCTATATACTAAAACGACTTTTGTGGTTGAATCGTTACAAGTTAATTTGATTGTGCGAAGAGAAAACGAATCATACAAGTTTAGTGGCATACATATGTAATTCAGCGGAAAAAAGTTGAATGTTCTCTTCCGGAAAATTTATTGATCATTTCCCGAAGTATATCAATCATTTCCTAACATATATCGATCAATTCGAAGAAGTTATTATTCATTTCCCGTCATATATCGATTATTTCCCGGGATATATGGTCACTTCAGGACCTTTGACTCGTCAAGAATGGTCTCAAAAAGATGATATTTTCAAACTTCTATTGGGTAAATGTAGTAAACTGATAAAAATGGGGTGTTGTGATGAATTCATCTAATAAGGTGTTATCTTTACGTGACGTCACAATGACATATGGGATAAAGACCGTATTGAATGGCGTGAACTTGGAAGTGGAACGGGGACAGATCATAGGCTATATCGGTCCTAACGGTGCCGGGAAAAGTACAACTGTGAAAATCATGCTTGGTTTAATAGAAGATTATAAAGGTCATGTGGAAATCTTTGGGCAGGATATTGCTTCTGGGGACCCATCTTACAAGAAGCGGATTGGTTACGTGCCGGAGCAGGCGGAACTGTACGATAATTTGACGGCTATGGAATATTTGGCATTCACTGGGGAGTTATACGGGCTTGATAGAAAATTCGCCGAGGAGAAAGCGCAGAAGCTTATGGAGGAATTTGAGTTAGGTCATGTGATGCATTCGAGGATTTCTTCCTTCTCAAAAGGGATGAAACAGAAAGTGCTTATCATTTCGAGCCTGCTCCATAATCCGGATCTATTGTTTTTTGATGAACCATTGAGCGGACTTGATGCGAATAGCATGATGGTCATCCGAGAGATGCTTTCACAATTGGCAGCTCAAGGAAAGACGATATTTTATTCCTCACATATCATGGATATCGTCGAGAAGATCAGCAATCGAATTGTGCTGCTTGTCAATGGAGTTGTCGTGGCGGATGGCAGCTTCGAGGAATTGCAGGAGAGAAGTGAAGAAGGATCACTGTCGGGCATCTTCAATCAGCTGACTGGTTTCACGGATCATGCAAGCAGGGCGGAGCGGTTCATCTCGATTGTAGAAGGCGGAGCTAACAATGAATGAGTTCCGTGCGCTTGCACTCCTTTCAAAATTCAAATGGATTTTTGTGAAGATAGGAATTGACTATCGCGCGATGGAAACGATATTGCGCATGAAACTGACAATGGATGGCAGACGGACGCCGACTATTTTCAATGGACAAAAGAAGAAGGAAGGCAATCAATTCCTGAAGTCTTTATGGATCTATGGGCTATACGGATTAATGATTATCCCGTTCATGTTATTCGGGACGGCCATTATATCTTCCAGATGAGTATCGTATTCGGTATCATGATGTTCATTTTGGCAACGACGATGGTATCCGATTTCTCCACCGTGTTGCTTGATATTCGGGATAAAACGGTATTGCAGACGAAACCCGTAAGCAGCAGGACGATTAATACGGCGAAGATTATCCATATATTGATCTACATGTTTTTCATAACAGGAGCTTTCATCGCAATACCGCTTATTATAGGGTTGTTCAAAAACGGGATTGCATTCACACTTGTCTTTCTTGCAGCATTGATATTAACGATGCTTTTCATAGTTGTTTTCACTTCTCTTATGTATTTTGTAGTCCTACGCTTTTTCGACGGCGAAAGACTGAAGGATATTATTAATTATGTGCAAATCATACTGTCCGTAGGTGTTATCATTGGGTATCAAGTCGTCATTCGTGCATTCAATTTCGCAGACTTAGAATTGATGTATACATTCAACTGGTGGCATGTGTTTTTACCGCCGATGTGGTTCGGAGCTGCCTTCGAATTGTTGTTGAATCAAGACTTTTCAACTACACTCATTCTACTATCGGTGCTTGCTTTGATAATCCCGATCATTTCCATTTATATTTATGTGAAGCTAATGCCTTCATTCGAAAAAAACATGGATAAGTTAATGAGTGAGTCGAAAAGCAGGAAAAGGTCCGGGCGCATGACGGATTTCTGGGCAAGGGTCTGTTGCCGAAATCGGGAAGAGAGGATGTTCTTCCGTTTTGCGTCGTTGATGATGAAACAGGAAAGGAATTTTAAGCTTAGAGTGTATCCATCCCTTGGATTCGCCTTCATCTTCCCATTCATTTTCATTTTTACGGAATTGCAGATGAGAACTCTTGCAGAAATCTCAACCGGTAGCATGTTTTTGCTCATCTATTTCGGGAACATGATGATTCCGACAATCATTCACACGCTTCAGTTTTCCGATAATTATAAAGGAAGTTGGCTATTTAAGGCATCGCCGATCCAGCAACCAACGGCAGCATATAGTGGGACGTTGAAAGCATTTTTCATAAAGTTGTATGTACCGGTTTTCCTGATGCTGTCAATTGCGTTTATTTCCATTTTCTCGATAAGAATTTTACCGGACTTGTTCGCGGTATTATTAGGTGCAATCCTCCATACATTGCTAACATATAAATGGATGAATGCTGATGAATTTCCATTCACGCAAACATTTGAGTTTGCACAATCACAAGGGTCCGCAAAGATGTTTTTGATCAGCCTCGGAGCAGGGCTTTTCGTTATCGCGCATTTAATTGCGAATGCAGTGGTTGGCGGGATTTATGTGTATATCGTGTTATTGCTGATTGCGGTGTTTTCGGTTGGCGTAAGGTGTTTCCTATGGAGAGTGGGGAAGTTAGATAGAATGCAAAAAGGATGCATGTGGGGTGCATCCTTTTTGCGTTTATGCGTCTTTTTAGTGATTTATGCGTGATTGATAGAGTTTATAAGGTTTTGGGGCGTTATATGCGTGATTGCGGGGATTTATGAGCTTATTGGGGAGTTTTTGCGTTTTTGGATTGATGAAGGCGATTTTAGGCGGCCGTTAAAGATTTCTGAACTGCCTCTTCAAATGGTAATATATAAGCAAGCGCCTGTACGGGTGATTGTCTCGGAAGGAGATGAACAAATGGGGATTCATTTAACTCAAAACAAAATTATGGATTTATGTGGCTCTGTTTCGTTCAAACGGGGCGAAATGTATTCTCGTGCAGGGAAAGTGGTTATTGAACAATGTCATGATGATTATTGCAAAGCGGTTGTGGAGGGGAAGGAAAATTTCCATGTGACAATCAACGTTGAGAACGATGGTGAAATTCGGACGGAATGTAGTTGTCCGACTTTACCTTTTTATAGATACAAATGCCAGCATGTGGCGGCTGTTTTGATTACCATGAATGAACGTGAAGTACCAACTGAAAGTTCATTAACGGAAGGCTTACTTTCCATTTTCGATAGCAAGCCGAGGTCCAGCGGGCATCAGCTTCATTTTGAAGATAGGGAAGTGTTGGACCTAACCTTTACTTTGTCACCGGTTCCGACTAAAAAAGCCTTTATGTTAGGCATTAATTTGCAAGTGGAAGGAGTACCAGTAGAAGATATTCGGCAGTTTTTGGAGGATGTGAATGAAGGACGGGCAAGTTCATTGAATTCTACCTTCACGTTTGACGTTAATCTCCATTGTTTCAAACGGGAAGCGGACGCGGTCTTACAGAGGCTGATTGAGATTAACAATGGGGCATACAATTACCGTGGAGGTACTCCGCGAACGTTGGTCATACCCCCACCCGCTTGGGAAAAGCTTCTTCCGGATTTGAATGAAGCACAGGAAGTTGACTTGGAAATCTACGGCAAGCCGGCAACACGTTTACGTATCCGTGAAACGGGCTTACCAGTCAAATTTCACTTCGGGAAAAGACCGGAGAAGGGACATTTCTTGAAAATTGACGGGTTGGATCATGTTCTTATGCTACAACCTTATAATCTTGTCCTTAGTGATATGCAATTGTTTCGATTATCAGGCGAGGATTGCAAGCGGCTTGCAGATTTGAAACAGATGGTGGAAACGTCGGGAACGCATCGTCTCCCGATTTCCAATGAACAAATTGGCTTTTTCATCGAAAAAGTAGTTCCTGGTTTGCGTAGGATTGGCGAAGTCCAACTCGATGAAACAGTTTTGGACCAGCTTGTGAAATCCCCATTGAATGCAAAACTGTATCTTGACCGAGTGAACAACCGATTGCTTGCGAGCCTTGAATTCCAATACGATCATATGGCCATCAACCCTTTAATTGAAAGGGAATTGCCAGCAAGCTCCGTTTTAGTCCGCGACTTGGAAAAGGAAGAGGAGATCCTACGGATAATGGAGGAAAGCTCATTCGCTCAGACAGATGAGGGTTATTTATTGCATAACGAGGAATTGGAATATGAGTTCCTATACAATGTCCTTCCGAAGCTAGAGAAGCTTGTACGCGTCTATGCGACTACTGCAATTCGGATCCGGATTTTCAGGGAAGCGCCAAACCACGTATTCGCGTGAAAGCATTTGAAGAAAAAACTAACTGGCTTGAATTCAAATTCAGCATGGATGGCATTCCGGACAAGCAGATTCGCGGGATTCTTGAAGCACTTGAGGAAAAGCGGAAATACTACCGATTACGTAGCGGTGCCCTTCTTTCACTTGAAACGAGGGAGTTTGAAGAGATTCGTCGCTTTATGAATGAAGTACCCGGCGAGTTAGATGAACTGGAAAAGGGTTTGAATATGCCGATTACCAGGGGGCTTCGTTTTCTGGACTCTGTCGGCAACAATGAAATACTTGCTGTTGAGGAATCAGCCCGTCAGTTTCTTGGTCAGCTTTTGCATCCGGAAAATTCCGCGTGGGACATACCATCGTCATTGGAAACTATCTTACGCGATTATCAAAAAAACGGTTTTAAATGGATGAAAACGGTCGCTGAATTCGGGGTCGGTGGTGTGCTTGCGGATGACATGGGGCTCGGAAAAACATTGCAAAGCATTGCGTTCATCGAGTCCGAATTGCCTAAAATCCGGGATGAAAAGCGGCAGGTACTTATCATTTGCCCGTCTTCGCTTGTCTATAACTGGTTGAGTGAGCTAAAGAAGTTTGCGCCGGAAATTGACGCAATCGTGTTGGATGGGAATAAAAAGGAGAGGGCTGAGCGACAAGCTAATGCTCATGACAAAGATGTCCTGATCACCTCCTATCCGTTAATACGACGGGATATTGTATGGTACGAAAAGCAGAAATTCCATACGGTGTTTTTTGACGAAGCGCAAGCGTTTAAAAATCCGTTCACCCAGACTGCAAGAGCGGTTAAGAAGTTACAGGCGACCCATCGGTTTGCGTTGACGGGAACGCCTATCGAAAATTCATTGGAAGAGTTATGGTCAATCTTCCATGTCGTTTTTCCCGAACTGTTCATGGGCTTGCGGGAATTCAGTGAGCTTTCGCGGAAAACGGTCGCACGACGCATCCGTCCATTTTTACTCCGGCGGATGAAAGAGGATGTCCTTGAGGAGTTGCCTGATAAGGTTGAGTCAATCGAGTCGTCGGAATTGCTGCCGGAACAAAGGAGCTCTACGCTGCTTATTTGGCAAAGCTGCGACATGATACATTAAGGCATTTAGATAAGGATACCTTGCGGAAGAATAAAATTAGGATATTAGCAGGACTAACAAGGTTGCGTCAAATCTGTTGTCATCCCGGTCTTTTCGTCGATGGTTATGAAGGAACCTCCTCGAAATACGAGCAGTTAAAGCAATTGATCGAAGAATCGAAGCGTGCGGGAAGGCGGGTGTTGATCTTCTCGCAGTTCACGAAAATGCTTGGAATCATCGGCAGGGATTTGGCAATGGAAGGGACGCCATTCTTTTATTTAGATGGCTCAACGCCTTCAGAGGAACGACTTGAACTATGCGACCGATTCAACGCGGGTGAGCGTGATCTGTTCTTGATTTCATTGAAAGCAGGCGGAACGGGATTGAACCTTACGGGGGCGGACACCGTCATATTATACGACCTATGGTGGAACCCGGCGGTCGAGGAACAAGCGGCGGACCGTGCACATCGGATCGGCCAGCAGAACGTCGTCCACGTCATCAAACTTGTTGCACGTGGAACAGTTGAGGATAAAATGAATGAGTTGCAAGATAGGAAAAGGGATTTAATAGGTGAAGTCATTGACGCGGAAATGGGTTCGTTACTGACGGAGGAAGATATAAAGGATTTGTTGGAGATTTAGTGCCGCTGTTTAAGTGTTGCCGGAAACGAAGATACTGAAGTTGAGGTGAATTAGTTGAAAGCATTTAAATTTTTGATAGGAACAGTCGCGGTCCTTGCCCTTATTGCATTTGGCGTCTATCATTTTGGCACGAAATTCATTGCAGATGAAGTGATGGGTCAAGTTGCCGCGGAGTTAGAGACGAGTGGTCAGTTGGACAATTTGAAAAAGGAAATCCAAAATAATCCGGAGTTGCGTACGTTCATTGAAGAGGGGAAGAACGCGGATAGCTCTAAGTTGCCTTTCAAAACGAAAGAGGAAGCCACCCGCGTCCTGCTCAAGAAATTCGACCTTGCCGAAATCAATGATATTCAAGTTAAAGTGCGTCAAGGCATGTCGGCATCCGAGCAACAAGAGCTGTTGACTAAGATTCAAAGCAAGCTGACGGAAGAAGAGATGCTTGCATTGAAAGCGTTGGCGTACAAAGAGTTGTTTAAATGAAAAACCGCTTCAGTCGTAGGTGACTGGAGCGGTTTTTCGCTGTGAAAGTTGCTTGCAATAATTTTATTGATCATTTCCCGGAAGATATCGATCATTTCCCAAGGGTTATCGATCATTTCAGACGAGTTATCGATTATTTCCCGATAGTTATCGATCATTTCCCAGGAGTTATTGTCATTTTGTTACCTTTGGCCCCTTCGAATCATGGAGCTCTCTAATCACTTTAAGGTTTGCTATATAGAATCTTCCCCTTTTTTCCCCTTCAAAGGGAATTCTGAGTTGCCCTAATAGCCGTTTCACTTTTTGGATGTTGTCCAGACGTAAAAAATGCCGGCATTCTTTATTGGAAATACGATAACCAATCAACATAAAGTAATCCACTATCGCTTGAACATGGGCTATCTCATCAACATGACCGCATTGTTGACAGCCCCATCCGTTGTATATTGAAGTCATTCCTTGAAAGCCACATTGGACACAACAAACTCCCGAAATAAGTTCAGACGGCTGAATTCCATATCTTGATGCCAAAGGAAAAGGATCATACTCGCGATGGGCACTATGCAGCATATTCGCGATTTTCTTGAGAGGAAGCGAACTGGTAACATTGTGAAATGAATGAAGTCTACGAAGAAAAATAGGGATTTCAAAGGGGAAGAGAAGCTGCAAATCTTTACGATGGTTCACAAATTGCTGTTGCGGCCGGGGAAAACCGCTGCATGATGAATGGAAATGGAAAGCTGATGTGCATGAAACCAATCTTCAAGGAGCATTTTATTTCGCTCCAGTTGAACGGACGGACATTCAAATGCGTCGACTTGTCCATTCTCAAGGGTACGCGTCAGTTGATTATATTCTTCACGGAAATTGATCTGGCCAGCAATATTTTTCATTTCCAAGATTACGGCGCCTTGCTGACAGGGAAAAGCGTGTCGATTTGGAATTTCCCAGTAGATTGGAGATTCAAATCGTGAAAGATGTAATGCTCGAAAGGGAACTGATATTTATTGAAAACATCTGCCAGTATTCTCTCACCGTTATCACCAGCCCTGGTTATCCTTAGTTCATTCTCAATATCTGCATATCAGCATGACTCTTTGGCAACCGTCGCAATAATGCTTCTAACCCAACCGCTTTTAATGAACTTATTTTTTCCTTTATGATCAATCAAACTTCTCCTCCTTTAAAACCACTCTATCACACTAATTAGATAACTTCATTGATTTCGAAACATATAGTTAATTAATCCATCTCCCTTTATAATTAGCTTAAGGAATATGAGGAGGAACACAATGTTAACAACTGAACAACTACAATCAATTGCAAACTTGCAAAAAGAATGCGAAACAAACGACGGGAATTTATTGAAATTAAACTGGGATATGCTTCGCCAACGTGAAGATCAAGCGATGGATTTCTTTCATTACGTGGATGGCGAGCTCGTTGCGTATTTGGCCCTTTACGGCTTTGGCTCAACCGTTGAAATCTGCGGTATGGTGAAGCCCGCCCATCGAAACCAGAACCACTTTACAAATTTATGGCATCAAGCGCTGCTGGTCATCAAAGAAAAAGGATATAAAAAGATCCTTTTGAATGCACCTTCCACTTCCCAGTCTGCAAAAGAGTGGCTTGAGAAACAGCCATGTACCTACGACTTTTCTGAGTACCAAATGGTGTGGAAACGGCAGTCTTTGGAAGAAGGCAGTGGCGTCCTATTAAGGCAATCTACCGAGGAAGATGTCCCGTTTGAAATCGAATTGGATGTGTTAGGCTTCGGCATGTCGTTGGAAGATGCCACCATTCATCAACAAGAAGTGAAAAATTATCCGAATGACGCGCATTTCATTATTGAAGCAGATGGCAAAAGGCTCGGCAAGATACGAGTGAGCAGAAATGATGGCGAATCCTATATTTATGGATTTGTCATTCATCCCGACTTTCAAGGAAAGGGATACGGTCGCAAAGCCCTGCAAGCGGTCGTCCATTTGGAACAACCTTCTGGCAACCCGATTAGACTTGAAGTAGAAGCGAAAAATCGCAATGCCCTCCGCCTCTATGAGTCAATCGGATTCCAAACAGTACAAGGTCAGGATTATTATCTTTGGGATGAATAAATAAAAAAATGGGCTGTCAAGAACAGTCAGTTTTTACTGACCTTCAAGACAGCCCCATTCTTTATTTACCCTACCACAACCTCACTCATCAACCCATGCATATTATCCTCGGTATCCCTAAAAAACACCATCCACGTTTCGGTTTGTCCTATCTTCGCGACCATATGCGGTTCATCGATGAAAACAACCCCTTTTTCCCTGTAGTTTTCATACGCCTGTTGAATGTTCTCCACGTGAAAGTACAGGACGGAGCTTGCGTGTGCGAATTCCTCTTTTTCAGGTAGGCTGACGAGTAAGCGTACGCCGTCGCAATCAAAGAATGCCATCGTATCCGTGTTGAATAATAGTTGCAAACCTAATTGGTCTTTATAAAATGCTGTTGCCCGTTCGATATCTTTTGCCGGTACCCCAATTTGCCCAATTTTCGTAATTGTTCCCATAAAAAAACCTCTCCCCTTTTGTCTGTTTATTTCATCATACACGATTGCCATTGGGCTTTGCATCACTTTTTTAGACAATTGGGAAGAGTTTTATCAAATTGAGGCTTATTCAGGCAATGTTTCGGGACGGATGAACCGTGAGATGTAGCCGTGTTTTGGTGACCCGATAAAGCTGATTAAAAAGATAATCCCGGTAGCAAATGCCATGGACCCTGATATCGATGTATCGATCCAGACGGCGATATAATACCCACCTATTGCGGATGTGATACCAACAGGGCACTCAGACCTAACATGACAGACAGTCGGTCAGTCCATAGATAGGCTGCTGATGCCGGTGTGATGAGCATAGCCACCACCATGATGGCGCCGACTGCATCAAATGAAGCGACGGTCGTAATTGACACAAGTGTCATGAATACATAATGCATGAGCAGGACAGGAATGCCGAGGCTTGCCGCTAATGCGGCATCGAATGTTGTAATTTTCCACTCCTTATAGAAGGCAAAGATCATAATGAGCACAATCGCAAATACAATAAGCAAGATGAATGTAGCTTGAGGAATTTCACCAAGCAACGGGACACCCATTGTATGCCATGGAACGAATGTGATTTCTCCCATTAAAGCATGCTGCACATCTAAATGGACATTACCTGTCTTCGTTGCAATTAAAATAACGCCAATTGCAAACAGTGTTGTGAACACAACACCGATAGAGGCGTCTTGCTGGACGCCGAGTGAATGGAGCCATTGTACTAAAACGGCTGTCAGCAAACCTGCAATGATTGCGCCAATCAGCATAGGCATGCCGTTTAACTCTCGAGTGATTAAATAAGCGGATACGATTCCTAACAGGACTGTATGACTGATGGCATCGGCCATCATCGCCATCTTTCTAAGAATGAGGAAGACGCCAATGATCCCACAAGAGAGCCCGACTAATGAGGCGGTAAGTAAAATCCAACCTTCGTAACTCAATTTATTCGCCCTCCTTCACAGTTTGGCGAGAAATGGAATGAATCCCCACATTATGATGTTTCCGTTGCATCCTTAGTTGGATTGCACGAACCAACAATCCGCGTTGTGCTCCGAACACAAGCGAAATGGTGAAGATGGTAGCGGAAGCGATGACGATAAATGGTCCAGTCGGCAACCCTTTGCCCATTGTACTGATTAGCGTTCCAATCATGCCGGATCCCCCGCCGAAAATGGCTGAAAGGAACAGCATCTGCTTGAATGAATGGGTCCAGTAATGAGCGCTGACAGCTGGAATGATCATTAATGCCGCCATTAAAATAACACCAACCGCTTGGATGCCAATGACGATGACAAGCACGAGCATCGTTAGATAGACGCCATTCATAAGCGAAGTTGAAAGTCCGAGGCCCTTTGCAAAGTTTGCGTCGAACAAGAAAAGCTTCCATTCCTTGTATGCGATAATGATGACCGAAATGACGATAATAGCGACAATCAGCATTGTATAGACATCTGTTCGAACCATTGATGCCGCCTGACCGAAAATGAAACTATCGAGACCGGCTTGATTGCCACCGCCAGTGCGGCTGACGACCGTCATAAGCATGACGCCGAGCCCAAAGAAAACGGATAGGATAATTCCCATCGCAGCATCTTCCTTCACCCGGCTGGACGAGCGGATCCAGTGGATAAAACATGCACCAAGGAATGAACTGACAGCAGCTCCTAAAATCATAAAAGGTAAATTTTTGTACCCGATAATGGAGAAAGCGATCACGACACCCGGCAATGCAGCGTGTGATAATGCATCACTCATCAGGCTTTGTCGCTTCCAATAGGCCAGACAGCCAATCATTCCGGAAGCTGTCCCTAATATCAATGTGCTGAGCAGAACCCACTGCGCGTTAGGAGATAAAAATACATCTAACATAGTGATCAGGCCTCCTTCATCCAGCGTAATGTCCCGCCGTATGTTCTTTGTACATTCTCCTTTGTGAAGATATCCTTCGTTTTCCCATATCCAACAATGGTTTTATTCAAAAGCATGACATGGTCGAAGTAATCTTCCACCGTCAATAAATCATGATGGACCACCATTACCGTCTTGCCGGCGGATTTTAAATGCTTCAATGTTGTCATGATGGCCGTTTCAGTAGCTGCGTCTACGCCGACGAGCGGCTCATCCATGAAATAGAGATCTGCATTTTGGACAAGCGCTCGTGCCAAGAATACCCGCTGTTGCTGACCTCCTGATAATTGGCTGATTTGTCGATCGGCATAATCCGCCATTCCCATTGAGCGAGCGATTCCATCGCGAGTTCTTTGTCCTGCTTGGATGGCCATTTAAACCATCCGACTTTACCGTAAAGCCCCATTAGTACGACATCCAAAGCGTTTGTAGGAAAATCCCAATCAACTGATCCTCTTTGGGGAACGTACCCGACTCTTGATTTTGTCTTAGCAAGAGTCGAATCGAAAAACGACACGTTTCCAGACAATGATGGGTGTAATCCAAGTATCACTTTTATCAAAGTGGACTTCCCAGCGCCGTTAGGTCCAACGATACCCGTCAAGGACCCAGGTTGAACGTCAAAATTCACGTCATAAAGCACTTTGTTTTTCCTATAAGATGCGGAAAGGTTTTCAACCTTAAGTACAGACATTTAGTTCCCCTCCCCTAAGAGTGCATCGTGTATTGTATTCACGTTATGCTTATACATTCCGATATACGTTCCTTCTGTAGTACCAGCATCTCCCATTGCGTCAGAAAACAGTTCGCCGCCTAACTTCACATCCAGCCCTTGTTTTCCAGCTCCTTCAATCACAGCTTTTATCGAGCTTTGGTTAATACTGCTTTCCACAAATACTGCAGGAATCTTATACTCCGTCAGTATGGCAATCGTATCATCGATATCGGAAATTCCAATTTCATCTTCCGTACTTAACCCTTGTAAACCGACCACTTCAATATCGAAAGCGCGCCGAAATAACCGAATGCGTCATGGGCTGTAACCAATACACGCTTTTCTTTAGGAATTTGGCTGAGTTTATCTTTTGATTCCGCAAGAAGTGCATCAAGTTCTTTAAAATAGGATTCCTTGTTCGCATTAAATTCATCTGCATGTTCTGGAGCAAATTTCATTAATTCATCTGTTGCAGTCCCGAGAGCGATTTTCCACAAATCAATGTCAAACCAGACATGCGGGTCAACTGCTCCATTCTCGTCTTTTAGTAGACTTTCTTGTGCAATGGAATCAGCAATACCGATCGCAGGCTTTTTGCTGCTAATACTAGGCAAATACTTCTCCCATATTCCCTTCAAGGTTTAGACCACTATAGAAGACAATATCACTGTTCTCCAATTTCTTGATATCTCCTTGTGTCGCTCTGTATAAATGAGGGTCAACACCTGCCCCCATTAAGCTTTCCACTGTAACGTGATCGCCGCCAATAATGGATATCGGCTCAGCAATTTGTGCAATCGTCGTGACAATTTTGATTTTGCCATCTGAGCTGCTATCATCCGTCTTCCCTTTGGAACATGCCCCCAATACTAAAAGGGATGATAACAACAACCCTGCTAAAATTACGCTTAATCTTTTTTTTTCTCAATTCAATTTCCTCCTAATTAATAATCATTGAATAAAGTTTCCCTTGTGCAACATTTTGCTTAAAAAAATGAAGTCCTACTTTTAAAAGGAAATTAGCCTACCATTTCCAATCAAAATGGTCTCTCATAGAGATAGTATTCACAAACGTCTAATATGTTGCTATACAAATTCAGTGACAGGATGACTTTTTTCTAATTCACATCCTTGAAACTCCTTTCCCCGGTCAAATAAGTTTCCTCAAGGAAACTATTTCTAAGTTAAAAGTAATTCAAGAGGCTACATTTGTCAATAGCCTTATTTCAAAAAATCTAAAAGTCCGTTTGCAAATTACGTCAAAAGTCTGAGAAAGAATCCGTCTGAAGCATGTTATTAGGGTTGGGAAAACTTGTTAAGCTAAGTACCGATGGCAAGGAAAGGGGTATGGTCGTGAAAGTATTGGAGTTCATCGTTCGGAAGAAGGTTTTGGTCGGTTTATTGTCGGTGCTTGTTGTAGCTTTGGGGAGCTTTGCGGTTTTTAAACTGGATAAGGAGATTATGCCGTCGGTGGGGATGGATGGGGCGGTTGTCTACATCGATGCGGGAGATATGGCTGCGACGGATATGGAGCGGTTCATCACTTCACCTTTGGAGCAACGGCTCGCAGGAATTGAAGGTGTTGAGGAGATTCAATCGACGACGGCAGTAGGGAGTAGCACTTTCAATATAACGATTGCCCGTGGGCAAAGCGAAAAGGTTATGAAATATATTGAGACTGCGGTGAATGAAACAAAAGCAGGCCATCCGGAAATAAGGGAAGCCGCAGCCTATCAATTTGGCGTCCGTCCGGGCTATGAGTTTTTCATGGATCTGTCGGGCGATGATCTTCAAGCAATGACTGCGTTTGCCAAGGATGTGCTTGAACCGCGGCTTGAAAGTTTAAAGGAAGTTCAAGATGTTAATCTATCTGGAGTGGCGGAGCAGGAAGTGTCTATTGCTTTCAATCGGGAAGAAATGAAAAAACGTGGATTGGATATTTCGCAAGTAGCAGGGTTCATCGCACAGGCGAATTCGGAAGCAACACTTGGCGAACTGCAGGATGGCAGCGATGCATCACTTCTACGCTGGAATTCGAAGTTTGCAGATATCGACGACGTGAAGCGTATCGAAATTCCGACGGCGGAAGGGTTCATTCAACTGAAGGAGATTGCGGACGTTTCACTAACGCCTCGGGAAAGTTCGTCTTTCGTATGGAAAAACGATACGAAGGAATTGGTGTTCATTCAGGTAGGTAGGGCTGCGAATATTACGCAGATCGACATGGCGAAGGCCGTCCGTGCTGAAATTCAAAAAATGCGTGACGAAGGACTTGTGAAGGGCTTTACGTTGAATGAAATGGTGGCGCAAGCAGATTTCGTGCAAGAATCGATCGATGGGGTCGTCGTCAATATTCTGATTGGTAGTGTCGTGGCGATTGCGATTTTGCTTTTATTCCTAAGAAATGTCCGTGCGACGCTTATCATAGCGGTGTCCATTCCGACATCGGTGTTGCTGACCTTTTTAACGGTATATGTGCTTGGATACAGTCTCAATATGCTGACGCTTATCGGGCTTGGACTCGGGATCGGAATGATGGTGGATTCGTCGATCGTCATTTTGGAATCGATTTATCGACAGCGGGAGCTTGGGATCTCGAAGTTTGAGGCAGTTCTTGCAGGTACGAAGGAAGTTGCGGGTGCCGTGTTTGCATCCATGCTGACGACAATCGTTGTATTCTTGCCAATCGGTTTTATCGGCGGGGGATTGGGTGAGTTCATGATCATCCTTGCGATTGTTGTTGCGCTTACATTGATAAGCTCGGTGCTTGTAGCATTCACGCTCATTCCTGTCCTTTCGGAGAATTTTCTTCGGTATCGGGGCAGCATGGATCGCCGAAAAGAGAGCCGTTTTAGTAAAGGATACAATGCGATTGTGTCATGGATTGTTGCGAAAAGGCGCCGTTGTGTACTTGTCATCGCACTCTTTTTCGGACTTTTCGCAGGTTCGCTTCTCCTTGTGAATAAAATACCGATGACCGTTATGCCGGACATTTTTAATCGATACAGTGAACTCGTTGTCGTGGTGGAAACAGGAGTGGAGCCCGCTGAAAAAGAGCGGATTGCGCGATTGATGAACGACAGGTTGGCGGGAATTGAAGATGTCGAATCAAGTTATGTGTTGGATAACGGGGGCAGTGAAATGTTTGTCATCGTCAATATGACGAAAGATGAGAAAGTCGTTCACGAGCAGAAGGAAGTGAATGAACAGATTTTACGGTCGCTCCGTGAATTCCAGGAAACGGAGCCGATACGAACTGTGCAACTTGCTCTGTCCGAAGTTAGCGGTGCGCCAGTACAAGTGATGATCAAAGGGGAAGACTTTGGTCAATTGCAGGCAATTGCGGAGGATTTCATGGGGCAACTTGGCAAAGTTGAAGGAATTGTCGGGATCACAAACTCGATGGAGCGCACATCCGAGGAAAAGAGGATTGTGTTAAACGAGAAGGCGATTGCGGATGCAGGTTTATCGCAACTACACGTGAAGCAGTTCATTGAACAGGCTTTCATTGAAATGCCTATTGGACAAATGGCATTGGACGGCGAAAATGTGCCGCTCATCGTAAGCTGGAATGAAAAAACGGATTCAAGTCATACACTTTTCAATTTGGAAATCGCGACGATGGAAGGCGACAAAAAACTATCGGAGTTTCTTCACTTGGAAGCTGTTCGCACACCTAACGAAATCACGCATAGTGGCGGGACCGATTCATCATGGTTTCAGCGGATATTGAAGGTAGAGATTTAGGTGCGATCAATCGCGACGTGCAAAAAGTCATTAGCGAATTCAATGCACCGACCGGTTATTCAATCGATGTAGCCGGCGATATCGAACAGCAACAGCAGCTCATGATGGAAATGCTGTTTGTGTTAGGGATTGCGCTTTTCCTCGTCTACTTTGTAATGGCGGTACAGTTCAATCATTTAGGGCATCCGCTCATTGTCATGTCCGTCATTCCGATGGCAGTAATCGGCGTCATTATCGGATTGTTCGTGACGCAAATGGAATTGAATCTATTGTCCGGGATGGGAATCATCATGCTCATTGGCATTGTGTTGAATAATGCAATCCTATTGATTGACCGCACGAATCAGCTTCGTAGGGCTGGAATGTCGATGGAAGCAGCTTTGGTTGAAGCGGGCAGGAACCGGATTCGCCCGATTTTCATGACGACATTGACGACGGTTGGCGGAATGGTGCCGCTTGCTCTTGCTTCTGGTGCATCGGGCAATTACCAGGCCCCGCTCGCAACTGTGTTGATTTCCGGATTGCTGTTTGCGACGTTCATTACATTGCTATTGATCCCATCGGTGTATCGACTGTTTACACGAAATGAGAAAGTGATTGAGGCGGAGAAAAGTCGCGGTAGGAAGCGGTTAGTAGGAAGGGTGGTTGACCCGCTGACGCAATTAAATAGTAAGTGAACCCGAACGCGGTTTCCATGGTAATTTCATGGAACCGTGTTTTGGCATTTATACGCGAAGCCAAGTACAATGAGGAATAGGGTAGGTGGTTTTCGTATGAATGAAAAAGAGTATGACAAACTTCTTCAAATAAAAACGGCTGGGACACTTGAATTGTTAAGCCAGTCTCCTCATTATAATCGCTACGAAGCAACACCATATGAAGCACTCGATACGCTTTTCAACGAGTATAAGTTAGGGCGGGATGATGGTTTTGTCGATTTCGGATGTGGCAAGGCGCGCGTTTCATTTTATGTCCATCATCATTTTTCTTCATCGGTGGCTGGGATTGAGATGAATGGACAGCTCTATCAGGACGCGATTGTGAACTTAGCAAGCTACCGGCGAAAAGCAAAGCATGCAGGCGGAGCGATACGTTTTGAACGTTGCTTGGCGGAGGAATATCAAATTGATGCATCGGAAAACCGGTTCTATTTCTTTAATCCGTTCTCAATACAGGTATTCATGAAGGTAGTCTGGAATATTCTTTGGTCCGCAGAATCAGAACAACGCTTGGTTGATATCATCCTTTATTATCCAACGGCTGAATATGTGCAATTCATGGACAACCATACGCAGTTTGAACTGTGGAAGGAAATTAAAGTTGACCAGTTGTATGATAAAAATGAAAATGAACGGTTTTTGATCTATCGAATGGGCGGGTGAAGTGGAGATCCGGGGTTATCGGTCAATGTCACAAGTTTATCGGTCACTCTCCGCTGGTTATCGGTCAAATTCCGCGAGTTATCGGTCACTTTCACAAAGTTATCGTCGTTTTGTGACCTTTCACCTATAACGAACTCACAGCAAAGTAAGTTTCCTAATTGGCCAAAGGCATTTGGCGAGGCTCGACCTGTCCGCGGGCAACATAAATTACCGCGGGAAAGTGAATATCCAGTCGCGCCTAATGCTCTTAACCAACCAATCACAACAAATGCATCGCGGCTTCCGCTTCATCCCATGGGACCGGATAGCCCTTGCCTTTCGCACAGAAAATTGACGTCGACGTGTATTCTGGATCAGCGTCTTTATTGTAGCCGATTGCCTCAATCACTTCAGATGCATTGTGGCACTCATCATAACCGCCGAACTGCAATGTGAGCGCACCCTTTCCGTTTGTGTATGACGCAAAAACCGTGCTGTAATTCATGAATGTGGCGACAGGGACGCGGCCTATCACGACAGTTTTTCCACCGATTGTTTCGGCGCCCCAAAAGTTCCGAAAGCTTGCTGGATATCTGAAAGTACACGTCCAATATGATCCATCTCGACTTTGATCTTAAAATCATAATACGGCTCCAACAAAACATTCTCCGCCTTCTCCAGTCCTTGCCGCAATGCACGGAATGTCGCTTCTCTGAAATCGCCGCCGGATGTATGCTCGTTATGACCTCTACCTGTTAGCAAGGTGATTTTCACGTCGGTCAATGCGGACCCTGTCAATAAACCATGATGTGGGCATTCGAAAATATGTGTACGCACAAGGTTTTGATTGCCGATGGATAAGTCATTGGCGTGACAGACATTGTCAAAGGAAATTCCGCTGTCCCGTTCCGCCGGTTCAATTTTTAAATGAACTTCAGCGTAATGCTTTAGAGGTTCAAAATGACCATACCCAATTACAGCAGACCCAACCGTTTCTTTATAAAGGATTTTAGGATCACCGAAAGATACATCGAAATGAAAGCGTTCGTTGACAATCTGCTTCAATACTTCGAGTTGGATGACGCCCATTACATGGACATGGATTTCTTGGACTTGTTCATTCCAGACGACATGTAGCGAAGGGTCTTCCGCATCTAAAATTTTGAAGCAGCGGAGCATTTCTTTCACGTTGATCGCTGGATTGAAAATGACTTTTGACGTCAATGTCGGGATGAGGTCAAATCCTGCTTTTCCAGTCAGAGCACCAATCGGATCCCCAGCACCGGCTTCCGTCAATCCGGTCACCGCAATGATTTCTCCAGCGTGTGCTGCATCGATCGCCTTGAATTTATTCCCGTTGTACTGTCTAATCTGTGTGATCTTCTCCACTTTTTCCCCATAGGCAATCTCATCCCGAACTTGTATTACTCCATCGATTACCTTCAAAAACGTCACGCGCTGTCCGTTTTCGTCGTGCCTGACCTTATAGACACGCGCCGCGAAATCGCCTACATCTGAATAATACGTAGCGGTGAGTTGGTCGAACCCACGAAGAAATCCAAGAACACCAATATCTTTTAACGCAGAGCCGTGACCATATGCAAAGACATCGCGCCTACTGATCATCCGCCTTAAAGCGTCCAGCCAAATCGCTTCATCATAACCGGTATCCATATACCGCTCTAACAATGCCTCATCACGCTCCGCGATGAATTCAATAAGTTCCTCCGATATACCGCCGTTAGCCAACTCTGCCAAATCAAAAATGTCATCCGTTAGACTACCCCTTATTTCATCTATAACAGTTCCCAAGTCGACGCCTTCCCGGTCGGTTTTATTCAAAAAGAAGAAAGTCGGAACACCGTGTTTTTTCAATAACTGCCAAACAGTTTCCGTATGACCCTCCACACCATCCGCGGCGCTTATGATGATAATGGCGAAATCCATCACTTGGATGGCCCTTTCCATTTCGGGTGAAAAGTCTACGTGTCCCGGCGTGTCGATAATCGTATAGTGTGAGTCATTGAAAGTGAAGGTTGCCTGATCCGCAAAGACGGTAATCCCGCGATTCTTCTCGATATCATGGCTATCCATGAAGGCATCACGATGATCGACGCGCCCTCTTTGGCGAATGCTATTCGTATGGAAGAGCAGTTGCTCGGAAAAAGTGGTTTTACCCGCATCGACATGGGCAACGATTCCAATTGTTTTGTACATAGTACACCTCGATCTTGAAAAAATCGCACCCCTTAAAGGAGTGCGGTTATAAGTCTTTTAGTAGCTGTTTTATCTCATCTGGAGGGAGGGGTTTGGAATAAAGGAAGCCTTGCACTTCATTGCAGGACAATTGTTCAAGGAATTCTTCCTGTTCACTTGTCTCGACCCCTTCAGCAATGACGTTTAATCCAAGGTTATTTGCCAACTCGATGATTGCTTTTACAATCATTGAGTTGTTTTTGCTTAGTTCCCTTATAAATGCCCGGTCGATCTTTAAGTGACTGATTGGAAATTTACTCAAATAGAGAAGGGAAGAGTAACCCGTCCCGAAATCATCGACACTGACAGACACGCCAAGTTCTTGTAGTTGCTGTAAGATGCATTTGCAATGCTGCACATCGGACATTACACTTTCCGTGATTTCTAAGTTTAAATAAGACGGATGCAAGCCGGTTTGGGCTAAGATTCTTTTAACATCTTCAACAAATGTCGGCTGGCTGAATTGCCTCATTGAGACATTGACGCTAATACGGAGTGCTAAAACCATTATTTTGCCAATCCTTTGCCTGGGCACAGGCAGTTTTCAACACCCATTTTCCAAGTTGAAGGATGAACCCGTTATCTTCAGCAGCAGGAATAAATCTTGCAGGTGGGATATATCCCTGATCGGGATGATTCCATCTTGCCAAAGCTTCAAAACCTTTAATCTGACCTGTTTTCAAATCATATTGTGGTTGGTAATGGAGTTCGAACTGATTTTTATCCAAAGCCTGGCGAAGCTCACGTTCAAAGAAGGTCTTTTCCATCAATTTTTCATAAAGTTCCTCTGTGAAAAAGCGGAATGTTCCTTTGCCAGCCTCTTTTGCCACATACATTGCGGAATCTGCATTGCGCATTAATGTATTGTAATCCCGACCGTCCTCAGGATACAAAGCTACCCCGATGCTTGGGTCAACGAAGACTTCCTGGTCAGCAAGAAGATAGGGTTGGGAAATTCCTTCTACAATATTGTCGATGCTTCTGATCAGTTCAGCCTTGTCCGTGAAATCTATCAGGAGAATAAATTCATCCCCACTTTGCCGAGCTACGGTTTCATTTTCAGAAACAAAGTCTTGTAGTCTTTCCGAAACCGCAACGAGCAATTTATCACCAATATGATGGCCTAATGTATCGTTGACGTTTTTAAAGCGATCCAAATCCAAGAAAAGAAGGGCGAATTGATTGTCCGTCTGACTAATTTTTTGTTTCACTTTGTCCTGTAGATTCCTTCTGTTTGGCAAGCCGGTCAAGTAATCAAAATACGCCATATGTTCTATGGCTTTTTCGGCTTTGACGCGTTCTGTAATATCACTGGCAGTGCCGACGACTTCAACAATTTTCCCGTCTTTTGCAATCGGAGAAAGGTAAACAAGGAACGAGTGGCCGTCATAGGTTAACTCAAATTGGACAGTCTTCCCGGCCACTCCTTCTTGTAGATAATTTTTAAACGTTCCTAACTCTTCATCGGTAAATGAATGGTCAACTTCATTGTTATTCAACAGTTCTACCGAAATTCCGAGACTCTCTTTGATTTGACCTTCAAAAAGAGTAAAGACAATAGAGCCGTCTTCCGCTGTCGTATATTTAAAAATAGCATTCTGTAAGTTTTTCACGGTTGTTCGAAAGTCGTTCTGCAATGCGATTTCAAGAGATTCTTCAGCCCTCTTACGAGCCGTTATATCATGGCGGATAGCGATATATTGTTCAGGGTTTCCGTTGGTATCGAGAAAAGGAACGATTGTTGTGCTTACCCAATAATTGGAACCATCCTTGGCTCTGTTGCAAATATCGCCTTGCCAAACCTCACCCTTTTGAATCACACTCCACATTTCTTTGAAAAAGCTCGTTGGATGATATTTAGAATTAATGATCCGATGGGTTTTCCCAATCAGCTCGTCACTTGTGTATTGGGATAATGCACAAAACTTTTCATTGACATATGTAATGACGCCTTTTGTATCTGTTATCGCAACAACGGAAGAGTAATCAAGTGCATTTTCAATATTACGAAGGATTTTCAGCGTCTTGTTGAATATCTCATTTATGGATGGACAGTCAATATCTGAAGGTTGCATTTAATAATCCCTTTCTTATACAAAACAGCGCAAGATTTGCGGAGATAGATTTTTGTAGTAGTGGTTAGGTCTAAAGTTGCAAACGGCCAAGAAATTACTAATTATTATTAATTATAGCATTATCAAATACCCCCGTACAATCGTGTTACTTTTTTTTTTTTAGCTCCTATCAAGTATAGAAGAATGAAAAAAAGGGATACATCTATCACGTGGAGAATCTAACTAATAAACAGATTGGCATAGTTTTATTTGAAAGGCAGATAAATGGGGGGCTTAAAAATGATGAAGTGGAACACTCCGGAGAGTCTTGAAGATCTATTATGCGAAGTGGTAGGTTGGGATAGTCGAACGGGTACTGAGGGGGAAATTGAGTTTGCAACACGAATTTTAAAAAAGATTTTGGAAATGCACTACTTTCAAGAAAACAGTTCTCATATCCATTTTCACGATGCAGGTAAGGGCAGAAATGCGGTTACAGCGTATTACGATAGTGGGGTTACGAATAAAACAATTGTCTTAATCAGCCATTTCGATACTGTACATATAGAAGAGTTTGGTGGCTTGGAAGAGTTAGCATTCAATCCGAGCGCACTTACGGAAGAATTGAAGAAAAGGATAACCGATCTACCCGAGGATGTACAAGCTGACCTGAAATCCAATGACTATCTATTCGGTCGGGGAACGATGGATATGAAGATGGGGCTTGTTTTACATCTTCATCTCCTGGAAAAGGCAAGCATTGAAAAATGGCCAATCAACCTTCTTTTATTGACAGTACCGGATGAAGAAGTGAATTCTTCGGGAATGAGGGCTTCGGTAAAGGGGTTACTCGAGTTAAGGGCAGAATATGGTCTACAATATGAATTATTTTTGAATGGCGAGCCTTCATTTTCACAGAAACCGCAGGATACAAACTATTATATCTACTCGGGATCAATCGGAAAAATTATGCCGTCAGCGCTTTTTTATGGGAGAGAAACCCATGCCGGGGAACCGTTAAGTGGGATAACGGGTCATTATATGGCATCCTATCTTACAAAAGCAATGGAGTTCAATCCACATTTTGTTGAAGAGGAATACGGAGAAAAAACCCCGCTTCCCGTTTGTTTACAAGAGATTGACTTGAAGGAAGATTATTCCGTACAGACTTCTCATCATACTGCGGCTCTATATAATGTCTTTTTAATGCGACAAAATGCAGATGATATTATGACGATTTTTAAACATACCGCTGTCAATGCGATGGCTGAATGTACGAATGACTATAAGGCAATTTGTGAACGGGAGGGCGTCACACCGATTGGGGATATCCGAGTTTTGGAATACACGGAATTGCTTGAGTATGCGATTAAGAAATTAGGCGCAACTGAAGTAGAGGGTATTATTAAAAACGCAGAGGCTGATGATTCGTTTGACGAACGGAAAATGTCCATGCAGATTACCGATGATTTAATGAGGATTTGCCAGGAACTCGCTCCAGCGACTATATTGTTTTACGCACCTCCATATTATCCTGCCGTCAATTCATCTAATAATGAATTGGTCCGGGATAAGATTGCTTTGACGAAAAGGGTGTTGAAAGAGGAATTCAATGTTAATGCAACTCAAGTGCATTATTTCAATGGAATATCCGATTTGAGCTACGTTAATTACGATTCGGCGGATACTGGATGGCAGTCTTTCAAAAATAACACGCCAGTGTGGGGAGATACATATAGTATTCCGTTTACGGAGATGCAACAGCTTCAATCCCCTGTGATGAATATCGGGCCATTTGGAAAAGACGCGCATAAGCTAACCGAACGTCTTCACAAGGAAAGTGCATTCAAGTATACGCCATTTGTTTTGACCAAAGTAATTGAAAGCATGTTTGCGGAAGTGAAGGCTTAACAGAAAATTAATAGTTAAAACCTATTGTTTCAAGGCTATTAATTGTACACTGTATTTATAGACTATAATGAAGGTTCTTGAAAAGGGGTGGGGGAATGGGGAATAAGAAGTTTAATAAGACGGAAAAGAGTTGGATGTTTTACGACTGGGCGAACTCGGCCTATTCAATTATTATTACAACAGCAGTTTTTCCGATTTACTACAAGTCAGTGGCGACGAGTGCTGGTGTTGAGTCATCGCATTCGACAGCGTATTTGGCGTATACCGTTGCGATTGCCACGTTCATCTTAGCGATGATTGGGCCGATTTTAGGAACGATTGCGGATTATAAGGGATTAAAAAAGAAGTTTTTCTTAACCTTTTTCCTAATTGGTTCACTTTCGACGATTTCCTTGGCATTTGTGCCTGACGGTACATGGCTGCCGCTGTTGATCATTTATACGATAACGGCCGTCGGATTCCATGGGGCAAATATATTTTACGATGCATTTTTGGTCGATGTGACCCCTGTGGAGAAAATGGATGAAGTGTCTGCTCGTGGATTCGGGTTAGGGTATATCGGTAGTACGATTCCGTTTATTATCAGTATTGCAATCATTCTTTTAGCTGACAACGGAGTGATTCCGCTTTCGATGGCGGTAGCAACAAAGTTAGCATTCGTCATTACGGGAATTTGGTGGTTCACGTTCACGATTCCGATGCTCAAGAATGTTGTACAACTTCATGGAATTGAACAGGAACCAAGGATTCTTGCAAGCGGCTTCCGAAGACTTGGAGAAACGTTTAAGGAAATTAAGAAGTACAAAACAGTTTTCATCTTTTTATTAGCATATTTCTTTTATATTGATGGAGTAGGAACGATCATTTCGATGTCCACAGCATATGGAACGGATTTGGGTATCGGTTCGACCGATCTTTTGATTGTCCTATTCGTCACTCAAGTCGTTGCGGCGCCATTTGCACTTATATACGGTAGGCTTGCAAAGAGGTTTTCGGTGAAGGCAATGTTATATGTTGGGATTTTCGTTTATATTATCGTTTGTATTTACGCGTTTTTCTTATCGTCAGTGATGGATTTCTGGATACTTGCAATGCTCGTCGCGACCTCCCAAGGCGGTATCCAGGCATTGAGCCGCTCATATTTCGCTCAACTTGTACCGAAAGAGAAATCCAATGAATTTTTCGGTTTCTATAATATTTTTGGGAAGTTCGCTGCCGTCATGGGACCAATGTTATTGGGGGTTACTGCCCATGCAACGGGAAGCTCGGCATACGGAGTGTTTAGCTTGGTGATCTTGTTCATCATCGGTGGGATTCTATTGCGGATGGTTCCGAAGCCGGCGAGTGAAGCTGTATAAGGCGATATAAAAAAACAGGCGAATTCGCCTGTTTTTTATTTTACGTCTATACTCCGTGCGCCAGAAGCTCGGGTCATAAGTCAAATTTGCTTTGTGGCAAAAAGCACCACGCCGCAACTTTGCCTTATGCCAGAGGCCGGCAGGATGCCGGTCATGCAGTCGTTGCCGCAGGACGCGGCGTCCTTAGACTGCGAACCCCTGCTATGCAGGCGCCCTGCGCTTTTGTTCTTATCTCGGTTTAATTTGCTGCATTTGTAAGATTCTAAAGCCGTTTTTCTCTAATTTTTCACGTATTTTAGTTGCTTCTTCTCCAGATTTTCCGTTTTCCAACGTGAGGACAACTCTTCGGGCAAGGGCAGAACCATTGTCGAGCGTCATTAGGCCCTCGATGTTTTCATCCTTTAACACCGTTGTCAATTTTCGGATCATGCCGCGTGCTTCGGTTGAGGCAAGTGTAATATTAAGTCCACCAGTATTTAGGCCGAATGCATCTTCAAACACACTTTCGATTTTATTATGCGTTACAATACCAATAAGCTTGCCGTTTCTTACTACGCTGATGAATGGCAATGCCTTGATTTTAAGTAAGGCGCTTAAAAATGAAGCATCTTCATAAACGTAAACATCTTGATGCTCTAACAAAGGCTCGATTGACCCTTGTTCATCGCCTTTTTCTTCGTATAAATAGGAGAGCAAATCGACCTTATAGATCATTCCTTTATACGTATCATCGTTATCTACAACAGGGATACAGCGGTATCCTGTCTCAATAATTTTCTTGTATGTTTCGGAAACAGTTTGTTCCACTTTTACCGTTGCGACTCCTAATCTTTCTACGATTAAATCTCGAATATGCATGCTGAATGTCCCCCTTGATTTTTCTTTTTTGTCATAATTTTTTGTTACTTAGTATCTTCCATTATAATTCAAAAGTTGAATGTTGTACATGAAAACTTATATCTATAGTAAAGAGCTTTTCAAAGAAAGGAGCAAGGATGGGCATGTTGAACTTGGACTCCCTTTTAGATGTTATCGGGAATTATTTGCTGATGAAATATCCATCGTTGTATCGAATACAAAAGAATACGTTTATTATCGACCAAGCAAACGGATTGATTTGAAAATCAGGCCTGGTGATCCTGTAAGGGAAGGGACACTTGCGTACAAAGCATTAACAGAAGGCCAGAAAACTTCGGAGTTCATTAACCGAGATGTTTTCGGCGTCCCTTATCATGGTATGGCCGTTCCTTTTCATAATGATGGTGTCATAGATGGCTGTGTTATTGCAATTTATCCGGCATATACGGAAGGGAAATCGGTTGTCACTTTGAAAACACAGGACGGATGGGTCCCTGTTCCATTTTCGGAAGTGAATTATATTGAAGTAAAGAATCGTAAGACCGTTGTTGTAGCCGATCATATTACAGGTACCCACAAGAATTCATTGCAAAACTTTGAGTATGTCTTGCCGCATGATCTTTTTGTCCGTTGCCATCGATCGTTCATCGTGAATGTGACGCATATAAAAGAAATTTTTCCGGACACTCACTCAACTTTCTTGTTATCTATGAGTGACGGTGCACAAATTCCTGTCAGTCAGTCGTACTCAAGTTATTTTAGAAAACTATTGGGTTTTTAATCTTGGTCTTAAAGCGCGCTGAACAGTTGCTTAGTCAAAAATATGCTGCTTTAGACAAAATGTATGGCTGTTTATCCGCTAATATCGTTTTTCATCCTCAAATTCCCTTTCGTTCCTTTGGATGCGATAAGATTAAGCCAAAGACAATCAAAGGAGCGGTTGGGAATGGGTAACCACATGGATCGTATCAGACATGAAGGATTGAAAAATGTTATTGTTTCTGCTGAAGAGGCGGCTTCTTGGGTTAAGGACGGAATGACGTTGGGGTTAAGCGGGTTCACTCGTGCGGGTGATGCGAAAGCGGTTCCAATGGCTTTGGTAAAACGCGCTGAAACAGAAAAATTCAAGGTGAACGTATTTACAGGTGCTTCACTCGGATCAGATATAGATAGATTGTTTACGGAAGCTGGGATTATCAATAAGCGTTTGCCATTCCAAGCGGAAAGAGCAATGCGTAACGGCATCAATAACGGGGAACTTCTTTTTGTAGACCACCATCTATCTCACACAGCAGAGTGGATTCGCGCAGGTGTAATTGAACCAATTGATTTCGCAATTGTGGAAGCGGTTTCAGTTACTGAGGACGGAATGATTATTCCTTCGACTTCTGTTGGTAACTCGTTATCGTTTGCAAAGCATGCAAAATCAATCATTATTGAGATAAATACAGCTCATTCTTCGGAGTGGGAAGGTATCCATGATTTATATGATACTGGTAAACAAGGCGAGCGGAATCCAATCCAGCTAACGAAAGTGGATGATCGGATCGGAACAGTCGGAATCCCAGTAGACGTGGATAAAGTCAAAGGAATCGTATTTACACATCAAGCAGATTCTCCATCGACAATCACTCAACCAGATGAGGACACTGAAATCATGGCTGGACATCTACTGTCGTTCTTACGCACGGAAGTAGAGTCCGGCAGATTGACAAATTCATTGGCACCTCTTCAATCAGGTATCGGCTCACAGGCAAATGCTGTACTTCATGGCCTGTTAGACTCGGAATTCGAAGACCTTGAAGTGTACTCGGAAGTATTGCAGGATGCTGTATTTGACTTGATTGATGCGGGTAAAGTTCGTAAGGCTTCATGCGCTTCAATTACATTGTCACAAGAGAAGATGGATAAAGTATTTAGTAATTTAGATAAATATCGAGATAAATTAATCATGCGTCCACAGGAAATTTCGAACCACCCGGAAATTATCCGCCGACTCGGATTGATTTCTATCAATACTGCACTTGAGCTGGATATTTACGGAAACGTCAATTCAACGCATGTAACTGGAACGAAAATGATGAACGGCATCGGCGGCTCTGGAGATTTCGCACGTAATGCACGGCTTGCTATCTTTGTGACAAAGTCAGTTGCCAAAAACGGTGACATTTCCAGTATCGTACCATTTGTCTCTCACGTGGATCATACAGAACATGATGTCGACGTCATCGTTACGGAGCACGGATTTGCGGATTTACGTGGACTTGCACCAAGAGAGCGTGTCGAATTGATCATCGGAAATTGTGCGCACCCAATGTACCGTGCACAATTATGGGAGTACTACTCTGAAGCGCTTGAGCGAGGCGGCCACACACCGCATGTGCTTGAAAAAGCGTTCTCATGGCATACGAATTTGATGCAGCACGGGACAATGCGCCCACGCACTGAGCGTACGGAAGAGTTAGTTTAAGTACACTGCCATTCGAATTAAAATATATAAACCGCAAAAAAGCGATCCCTTCTATGGGGTCGCTTTTGCATGGTGTCGATGACATGCCAGCGGGAATTGCTCGAGTTAGGTGGAGTTATGCTCGAGTTTTATGGTGTTATGCTTGAGTTGGGGAGGTTATGCTCGAGTTTGGACTGGGTATGCTCGAGTTCGATGGGGTTATGCTCATCTCGGGACTATCGACTCATCAAAAAAGTACGGGAGGACCATGATTTCGCGGAAAGTCCACTGTAAAATCAATTATCCGATTGCGCCAAATGCCTTTGACCAATAAAATCTTTACATCAATTTCGAGATAAACATCGCTGCAATACCGAAATAAATAAGCAAGGATAAAATATCATTTATGGTAGTAATGAGTGGACCGGACGCGACGGCAGGGTCGACTTTGAATTTATTCAAAATAAGTGGAATGACAGTGCCCGCGAGTGTGCCGATAATCAGAGTTGCAAAGAGAGATGCCCCTACGACAAGACCAAGCGCAAGGTTTTGTTGCCAAAAATAAGCGATGATGGCTATAATGACGCCGTTGATGACACCAAGCATGATGCCGACAAGCAGTTCGCGGAAAATGAGACTGAATGTCTTTTGCATCGTCAGTTCCTCAGTCACAAGTCCGCGGACGACAATGGCTAACGACTGCGTTCCAGTATTTCCGGTCATCCCCGAAATCATCGGCATGAAAAGGCGAGCGCAACAACGGCTTCAAGTGTTGCTTCGAATTTGGCAATAATGCTTCCCGAAACAGTCCGATGAATAATAGCAATACGAGCCAAGGCAATCGTTTAAAAGCAGCTACAACCGGTTTTGTATGAAAATCAATTTCCTTCCCAGACGCAAACAACATTTCAATATCTTCATTCGCCTCACGTATAACGATGTCGAGCACATCATCCGCTGTAATAATACCAACCAAAATATTTTCATCATTTACGACAGGTACAGAAAGAAAATCATAGCGTCCAATCATTCTCGCAACTTCGCTTTGTTTCGTATTCTCATTGACCTTGACGATATCGGATGTCATCACCTCCGAAATGGGATTCTCCGGTTTGCATAACAGAAGGTCCCGATAGGAAGCGACGCCAATCAATTTCTTCTCATCATCAATGACGTATACATAATTCAAGTAATCCGCGAACTCCCTAAAATGTTTCAGTTTATCAATCGTCATTCGGACAGTATATGATTTGTGAACCCATACATACTGACTGATCATCACCCGCCCGGCAGATTTCCTCGGATACTTCATCTGCTTGCGTATCGCCTTTTTCTCCTCATCCTTCATCTGGGCGATCAACTGATTAACTTCTTTATCCGGCAAATCGGAGAGTAGTTGGGTAAGTTCGTCACTTTTCAAAAGCTCCATTAATTCTGTAGAACGGATTGGGCCGATTTTCTTTAGCACAAGAAGCTGTTCACCACGTGTCAAATATCTTAGTAGGGTCACTAATTGATCTAAAGAGAGCCATTCCAAGAATAGGATTCTACGTTTTCGCGGCAAGTTGCGGTAGTGAATTGAAGTGTCATATGGCGATAATTCACTAATCACCTTTTGGAAAGTATTCTTCTGACCTTCTTTTAATAAATGAACAATTGCGCGTGAAATCTCTTCTTTTCCTCCATTGACTGACATGACTCTCTTCACCTCACTTACTATTTCGATGAAGTACTCGATAACCTGTCTATCCCCTGATAGTTGTTTAGATAAACAGAGTGGGGATTGTAAGGGGGCTGTTTTTCAAGTTGAATTGTAGCCATTCGGTGGTAAATTCGCCTAAGTCGGTGATAAACACCCGAGAGTCGGTGATAAAGTTGCCCGAGTCGGTGATAACACGCCGAGAGTCGGTGATAAACCCCGCCAAGTCGGTGATAAATGGTTGGGGCCAGCTCTTTTTGTCCAAGTGGTGATAACTATGCCCTGAGTGGTGATAACAGTGTTCCAAGTGGTGATAACGGACATTTAAGTGGTGATAAACATGTTTTAAGTGGTGATAAATGATTCCAAGGGCAGTTTTTCAAGTTGAATTGTAGCCATTCGGTGATAAATTCATCCAAGTCGGTGATAAACACCCGAGAGTCGGTGATAAAGTTGCCGAGTCGGTGATAACAAGCCTCAAGTCGGTGATAAACCCCGCCAAGTCGGTGATAACGCCTCAAGGACATGCCTGCAATAGGTGCTACCAATACCAATTAGTCTCCCTCCCAACCAATCTCCCCCAAAAAAAGTAGGTTTATTGGATAAATGATAGGGAAAGAGAGTTAGTAGGCAAATAAATTCGGCATCGGTCGATGACAAAAGGGAGTTTTTTAGAATGAGAAAATGGAAAACGCTATTATTCTTGCTTATAGCAACTGTTTCAGTGCTCGCAGCATGTGGAGAGGACAAGGGCGAATCGAGTGATAATGAGTATGGTCTTGTTAAGAAAGGTAAATTGACATATGCGGCAAGTGGTCTTTATAAGCCGTTCAACTTTGAAGAGAATGGCGAGTTGACAGGGTTTGACGTGGAAATCGGAAAGGCAATTGCGGAGAAGATGGGCTTGGAGGCTAATCCGGTGACGAACCCGTTTGAAACGATCTTGCAAGGATTAGTTGCGAATAAATATGATGCCATCATCGGTTCGATGGCTTACACAAAAAAACGTGCAGAGCAGGCGGCGTTCACGGAGCCTTACTACTACTCTGGCGGAATGATTTGGGTTGCGAAGGACAATGACGAAATCAAGACCCCAGAAGATTTGAAAGGGAAGAAGATCGGTGTCGTCTCGCAATCTACGTATGAGGAGCCAGCGAAAACTTTGTCGGACGATATCCAATATTATTCCAGTGACGTTGTAGCACTTAAGGATTTGACAGTAGAAAACCGTTTGGATGCTGTCATCACGGCGGACATCGTCGGATTTGAAGCAATTGAAAATGGATTTGAAATTAAAGAGGTCGGCAATCCATTATGGGTGGAACAGCCATCAATCGCGGTGAAGAAGGATAATGAAAAGCTTCGTGACGCGATTGATCAAGCCCTCCAAGAAATTATCGATGATGGTACCTATGATGAAATCTCACAAAAATGGTTCAAACGGAATCTGTTAGACATCGACTTGGAAGATGCGGAATTGCTTGAGTAAATATGGATTTGTAATGGAAAGAGGGATTGATTAGTGCCTGAAACAATAAAAACATTTTACGAAGTATTCATGAACACCTATCCGGGTTTCCTCGAAGCGGTACTTGTCACCCTGAAGGTAACGGCGATTGCAGTTGTTTTGGGAACCGCATTTGGAATTATCTTTGCACTGATGAAAATATCAAAATCAAAACTTTTACAGACGATTGCAAACTTATATATTCAGATTATCCGAGGGACGCCGCTCATCGTACAGATCATGTTCCTTTATTACGGAATTACGTCGATTGTCGTCCTGTCGAATTTCTGGGCGGGGGCGATTGCGCTTGGTATCCATAATGGTGCCTATATTGCAGAGATTTTCAGAGGTGCAATCCAAGGCATTGACCGTGGCCAACGTGAAGCAAGCCTTGCGCTCGGCATGAATCGAACTCAAGCGATGCGCCGTATTATTTTCCCACAAGCGCTTCGCCGTGCGATTCCGCCACTCGGCAACCAGTTCATCATAACATTGAAGGATTCTTCCCTTGTTTATTTGATAGGGGTTTCGGAGTTGTTCTCGCGTGCGAATCGTGAAGCTGCAGCGAACTTCTTGCCGTTTGAGACATTCCTCGTCGTCGGATTGTATTATCTCATCCTCGTCCTTATTTTCACTTGGTTGTTGAAGCTGTATGAGAATAAATTGAATGTGGATGGATCTTGATAGGGAGGAATACAGATGATTAAAACGAAGAATCTTCATAAATCTTTTGGTGAATTGGAAGTTTTGAAAGGGATTGATCTGGATATTAATCCTGGTCAGGTTGTCGTCTTGGTCGGGGTCAGCGGATCCGGAAAAAGTACATTGCTCCGCTGCTTGAATTTCCTTGAGAAGGCAGAAGAGGGGACGATATCCATCGATGGCCGTACGGTGGATCGGAAAAAGGACGATCTTTCACAAGTTAGGGCTGAAGTTGGCATGGTGTTCCAGCATTTCAACCTGTTTCCGCATAAGACAGTTCTTGAGAATATAATGGAAGCGCCGTTGATCGTGAAGAAGGCGGATAGGGGGAAGGCAAAGCAATTGGCACATTCCCTTTTGGAAAAAGTCGGTCTCTCCGATAAGGCGGATGTCTATCCGAATAAGTTGTCTGGTGGACAGAAGCAGCGTGTCGCCATTGCGCGGGCGCTTGCAATGGAACCGAAAGCTTTGCTATTCGACGAACCGACATCCGCACTCGATCCGGAGCTTGTCGGTGAAGTACTTCAAGTCATGCAGGACCTTGCGAATGAAGGGATGACGATGGTCGCCGTGACGCATGAGATGAAATTCGCAAAAGAAGTGGCGGATCGCATCATTATGTTGGATGAAGGCGTCATTATCGAAGATGCCGATCCAGAGACATTTTCAACCACTCAACAAACGAGCGGACACGGCAGTTTTTGGAGATGGTCAATGTGTGAGTAAAAAGCAGCTTCCTATTGTAATAGGGGGCTGCTTTTTATCAATCTATCTCACTCACCCATTCAGGCACATAACTAAGATTGACACGAGAGGAATTCGCTAAAAAAGTTAAAATAGTAGGCTCCCGATAACTGTTGCTATGATACAACTGATAATAAAATCGGTCATCCTTCCACTCCATGAGATTTATCCTAAACAGCGCTTCCACTCCATCGTCCAACGAAATTGTTTCCACATCATCCAACCCTGAGTCCACCAAGGAATAAGCGATAGGCTCTTTACTGACACGATAATAATACGTGCCGTACGTAAGCTGTTTATTATATTCCCATTTCGCACCCTTACGGACATCGATTTTCATATCCCGATGCCTGACAATATGCGTAAACTGCACAGGCTCCCCATCTGCATACGCTACTTCACCAAAGGTACATTCGACAAAATAAGGTTCATCCTTAGGCAAAGGCATATATTTCCCAAATTCCTTCATCGCATCTTCCGTCTGTTTATATCGCTTATAATTCTTCTCATCGATTGTTTCACCTGCAATGTTTTGACTCACCTCAAATTGACCGACTGGTTGATTGAAAAAAATAAAAGAATCGTAATGAGGTGCTTTCCGCATGCATGAGTTATTGTTGGAAAAATAGTAAGCCCCGATAATGATGAATAGTAATAGGATGGGGATTATTACTCTGGGTTTTCTTATTAACTTCATTCGATCCATGACGAAACGAAACCCCCTTTACCGTCCCGAAGTAACTGTACCCTTTGTGTTTATTGTACCACAATAAATTACCGTTTTCTGATTATTATTTTAATTACAGAAACAAATTAATTTCTTGTATACTTAAATGAAAGAAGTTTCTGAGGATTAGAGCCTCACAACAGGGGGAGACACTATGTTCATCGGAACCATTTTCATTAATATCATTATACCTATCTTAATCCTCCTCCTTGTCGGGGCAGGTTTGCAAAGGAAATTCGCATTCAATTTAAAAGCAATCTCGAATCTGATTACATATTGTCTTATGCCAGCCGCGGTTTTCATTAATCTGTATCAGACAGAGATTGACGTGCAAATTCTATTGGAAATCATCGGTTATTTGGTTGCGTTCAGTTTAATAATAATTGTTGTTACAACGGTTTTAAGTAAATTATTGAAGTTGGAAAGAGGGGAAGCGGCGATATTCAAAAACAGTATTTCATTAATCAACTCCGGGAATTATGGGATACCGGTCAGTCAGCTGCTATTTCATGCAAATCCTCTCGGCATTTCCATACAAATTATCGTGATGGTCTTCCAAAATATTCTAACGTATACATATGGATTATATAATTTGATATCCGCTACGAAGTCGGGGTTGGAAATTCTAAAATCGTTATTGAAAATGCCGGTCATCCACGCGATGCTTCTTGGCGGTTTGTTGAATTGGCTGCAAATCCCGATTCCGTCCTTTTTATGGACTCCTATCAGCCATCTGGCAGGTGCATTTTTGGCAATTGCGCTTGTGTTGTTGGGAGCACAACTTGCACAATCGAATTGAAGACAATCGTCAATCGGACGATTGTTACAAGCAGCATCGGAAGGCTAATCATCGGACCAAGCGTGGCACTGCTCCTCATTTTCATTTTCGGGATAGATGGCGTAGTCGCCCAATCTCTGTTCATCGCAAGTTCCTTCCCAACGTCAAGAAACAGTTCGACACTTGCGTTGGAATACGACGTACATCCGGATTTGGCGGCGCAGACTGTTTTATTTTCAACCGTTTTAAGCGCAATCACGGTTACATTTGTAGTTTATTTGTCTACGGTGTTGTTTGTTTGATTGAGGAGTGAGGTGGGGCGGTAGGTAAAAGGTCACGAAATGACGATAAATTTGTGAAAGTGACCGATAACTTTGCCGAAGTGACCGATAACTCCCTAAAAGTGACCGATAAGTTTGTGAACTTGACCGATAACTCTCTGGAAATGACCGATATTCCGTCTCTCCGAATTAAAATGGACTTCCAGCTAACCGGAAGTCCATTGTTTCAAAGAATGATCAACTCTTTAGGTGATTTCGTAATAATTTCAATTCCATCTTTTTTCATGATAATATCATCCTCAATCCGAACTCCGCCAAGGCCTGGAATATAAATGCCCGGCTCGACCGTCAACACCATTCCTTCCTCAACAAGCAGCTCGCATGTCGGATTCATGAAAATGTCCTCATGAATATACAAGCCAATCCCGTGCCCCATGCATGCCCATAATTGTCGCCATACCCTTTTTCGCTAATCAAATCACGGGTCAAAGCATCCGCTTCTTTCCCAGTCATTCCGACCTTGATGCCTGACAGCGCATTTTCGAGAGCGTCATAGACAATTGAATAGATTTCCTTTAGCTTCGGATCCGGCTCTCCGACTGCAATTGTTCTTGTCATATCGGAGCAATAGCCTTGATAATAGGCACCGAAGTCCAACGTTACCATATCACCTTGCTCAATTACTTTGTCACTTGCGACTCCATGCGGCAACGCGGAACGAACGCCAGATGCAACAATCATATCGAAAGAAGAAGAAGTAGCACCTAATTTCCGCATATGGAATTCCAGCTCATTCGCAACTTCAATTTCAGTGCGCCCGGGCTTAATGAACGTCAAAATATGCTCGAACGCAGCGTCTGCAATTTCAGCAGCTTTTTTCAAAATAGCCATTTCAGATTCATTTTTAATCATCCGCAGTTTCTCAACGACATTCGATACAGGCACAAGCTCTGGGTTGATTGCCTTCACAAGCTGGGAGTAATAAAAATAAGACTGATGCTGCTGCTCAAAACCTAACTTCTTGATTCCCAAGTCATCTATAAGTGTTGAAATTTCCTCATAAATGATAATGCGATCGATTTCCTTCACGGTAAAATCCGTAACCTGCTCATTCGCCTGGCTAGTATAACGGAAATCGACCAATAAATACGCTTCCGTTTTGGATACAAGCACAGTCCCCGCAGTACCAGTGAAACCCGTCAAGTATCTCCGATTGTAAGGATCCGTAATAATCATCCCATCGATTCCTAATTCGTCAAATGAACCACGTAACTTCACTAATTTCTCCATTATAAAACCCCCATTAATAGAAATATTCCCATTATTACTATGACATAGGAAGCCTGGAGATAATAGAGAGCATTTTTTATTTCTACTATTTAACTCAATAGATTTAATTTATTTAATTTTTCGGAATGGTATAATAGATTAAAATACACACAGCGGGTGATACAAATGGCTATTGGAACGATTATTAAAACAGAGCGACTTCGGAAGAATATGAAGCAGGAGACTTTGGCGAAAGAAATATGTTCCATTTCCCACTTAAGCAGAATTGAAAGTGGGAAAACCGAGCCAAGCGAAGAATTATTAAGGAAGCTATCAGATAGACTGGGTGTGCTGTTAGCTGTTGAAAGTGAAAATGTGGAAATGGAGCAGCTGCAAGACCAACTCGAAACAGTCATTAATGAACGGGATCAAGAAGGTGCAGCACAGTTAGTGGAAGAGTTAAATGTGTTGTTGCACAGAGTGCCAATTGAGGCGGAAATAAGACTTGACTTAGAATTGATGCTGCTAAGGGCGCAATCTGTCCTACCCAAGCAAGAAGAAAATATACTACAATCGTTAGCCAAGTTCACTGAAACTGATTTCAACTTAACACCAATCCAAGCGTTTCGGGCTCAACAAATTAAAGGAATGGCAAGTTATGGAGTAGGTGAGCTGAAAGTGTGTCTGGACTGTTTTTCTGAAGGAGCAGAATTGGCGGAGCTTCTTCCGCTCTCCCGTTTTGAACGGGCTGATTTTGCTTATGTTCAGTCGATTGCATTTATGGCGGATGGACAGAAATTTGAAGCGTTAGAAAAAGCGAAGGATGCACTGAGTTATTTCCAGTCAATCATGACGGGTCGTAGGGTATTGGAATGTCATCTTGTCAGTGGAGTTGCCTATAAACAGATTGGACAATTGGATCGTGCGCTTGAAACATTTCAACACGCAGAAAAAGTATGCCGCCAGTTTGATTTGCAAACTTTTCTGGGAATGATTTATCAAAACTTAGGAACTGTATATAACGCTATGAATCAATCGGACTTGGCCATATCGTACTTCCGGCAGGCGATTGACTGTAAAGAACAGCCAGAGGATCAGGTTTATACCATACTCTCTCTTCTAAGAATATACGAAGAATTAGGGGGTGGGGAAAAGGTTCGTCATTGGCTTGAAGAAGGCAATCGTCTCCTCTCACAATTAAGCGAACCGATACGCCAACGATTCAAAACACATTTCGATGTGCATCAAGCTTTACTTGAAGAAAATGATGAGCGAATTGAAGCCTCCCTTCTAACTGCAGTTCGCTACTTTCAGAAAAAGAAGGATAAGAATCAGACGAGGCACTATTCTAGGAGATTAGCGGAGTTCTATGCATCTAAGCGCAAGTACAAAAAAGCAGTTGACTATTATCGCCAGATAGTTGAGTTAGAGGATTAATTCATTATTTATTTTTTGCGCAATCCGATCGCCTAAACCAATTTAAACATATTGTTTTATTAATGAATTTGTACAAGTTTGAGCAAAAGCAGTGATTTTTCAACAACTAAGCTTATAAAACATCACATACCCCAGTTGTTCGGCTAATTGAATATTTCAGAATAAATGGTAGACTTTTTATTAAGGTTTAAGAATCAACGGTATGAACGCTAAGACGAGGGGGTGTAATGTTTTGGGTTTATTGAAATTTGAACTAAAGAAGATCTATCGGCAGAAGAAGCTGATTTGGTTGCTGGTTGTTGTCCTGTTAGGGGTAAGTTTTATCTTTAATCAGAACTTCTCTAAAAAGGAGACCATGAAAGAAAGGTATTCAGATATGATCCGACCATATTCTGAGGAGGCTGATGGCCTTTATCGTTTCTATAAGGATATGGAGTTAAAAGGTAACCTTGACGAAGAAATGGTGCAGCAGCAAGTGCATGTCAATGAGTTTGGGACAATTTTCTTTAATTGGAAAGGTGCAATTTATTACGAGGAATGGAGCAAAATACCTGCCATTGAACAGGGCTTTTTGAAGAATGTGGAATCATTGGAGGAAAGGGGGCGGGTTCAGTGCATTGTATGCACTGGAAAGGGAGAAGGCCATCCAAAAGAATGAGTGGCTTCTTGCGCATGATCTCCCCTATGTTGACGAAGAATTTCCGCTTGCGCCTGCACTTATTCTGAAGCAGAGTGCGGATTTACTCTTAAGTGCCGGAGCGATTCTGTTTCTCGTGCTGTTTTTCGGCAATGCGATGACAGCAGAAAAGGAGCAGCAGACTTGGCTGACATTAAAAACACAGCCGATTCCAAGAAGGCAGCGGATTTTAATGAAGTATGCGGGGATGCTCTTCGTCATGCTTGTGTTTCTCCTCTTGGTCGCTTGTATTGGTTTGCTCATTCCTTACCTATTCGGCGAGCAAGCTTGGCGCTTTGATTATCCGCAGCTTGTCCAATCTGGAGAGGTGTTCTCATTCATCTCAACATCGGCTTATTTGGTTCGAATCTTTGTGCTGTTTTTTACTGCAGGTGCATTGGTGTTTAGTTTCATCATGTTATTGAGCACGCAACTAAAAAGCTCTTTTTCAGTTTTGATAATGACGGGGTTCATCGGAGTAGTCGGATTTTCAGTGACTTTGATGAACGAAGGTTTGCAAGGGTTCTGGAATCCGTTTCATTTATTGAACATCTCGACGGTCGTTTCTGAAACAGCGGCAGGTTCGTTTTGGATTCTTCCTGTCAGTGCGATTGTTTGGAGTTTACTCATTCTAACGGCGGCCTTCGCATTGCCTGAGGGTGAAAAAGGTTTGTTTGGCGCTTCGGACGTGAAGAAACCTTTTGATGATGGGAAGACCCGTCGCGTACAGGCGATAAGGAACAGTGCACTGTTTGAATGGAGAAAGCTGAAGCGGCAGGGATCTTTGAAGCAATCCATTATTATTTTAGGGTTATTTGCTATAATCGGTTATTTTTTGCTTGGCCAGATTTCGCAGAAGAAAGAAGCGGAGTATATTGCTGCGGTGGAGGAGAGTTTAGCGCAATATAGGGACATGATTATTCCTGATCACGAGAGGCAGTTAGACACACTCGATGAGAAAAAAGCCGAGGCTGAAAAATCGGGTGATGAAGAAATGGTCAAGTTTTATGGAGAAGTGGAATTGCAACGTATAGAAACAATGCTCGCCCATTATAAAGAGGTCCTCGCTCACTATGAAATAGGTAAAAGAGCGTATGAACAGAAAGACTGGCAAACGTATAACCAATTTCAACTATACCGAAATAGATATATGCTTGGAGAATTCCATAACGAGTATATGGGTATTAGTGGTGGACTTTCTGGTTTTGACAGCTACGTCAAGTTGGAAGCAAGCAAAGCGGAGAAAGAGTGGCTAATAAAGCATGAAATTCAACCTATTATTTCAGGGATGATGATATCAACGATTTATGACAGTGGAGATAAGGAATTAAAGAAAGAGCATGTTGAATGGAATCGAAAGGTCGATAACAACGGATTGTTTTCACTTTATCTCTACCTTGACAACTTTGTTTATTTCATTCCAATGCTGTTATTGCTGTTTGTCTTTGGCGCAGGATTTGCAGTTGAGAAAGGGAAGCGTCCTACAATCCAAACGCTACAGACACAGCCGGTTGAGATGCGTTCGGTTTTCTTTGGGAAAGTCACGACGGCAGTTTTGGTTGGGATTTCCGGTTTAGTTGGCATCTTTGCGTTTGTCCTACTCGTCGGCACGCTATTCAATCGATTCGGAGACTGGTATTATCCGATCTTCCATTACAACAGTAAAAAGGTAGTGGAGGCTGAAGGATACACAGGGATGAGGGCGTTTGAGGGCGGCTTTGATTTCATGCCGTTGGGTGAATATGTGCTGAGCGGAGTGGCGCTATCCGTTTGCATCTTTTTGTTCTTGATTGCCCTTGTGCATTTATTGGGGATGTTCATTCCACGGTCATTCGTTGTATTTAGCCTTGTGGGATTGATTTGCGGATTTGGCTATGTTCTTAGCGACAAGTTAGGAGATTACGCGCAGTTTTCCCGTTCACGTATTTGGATATTGGGCGGATTGTTAATGGGGAAGTGGCGACGGTACTGAATAATCCGGGTGTGTCGGTGTTGAATGGGTGTTTGGTGCTTGTTGGTGCGGCAGTTTTATTGGTTGGTGTTGGGTATGGCGTTTTGCGTCTGAGGTCAAGGGTTGGAGTTAGAAAAGGGAAAGAGAGATTGGCGGCAACGATTTAAAGTGATTGACCTCTGTAAGAGTGAAGTTTTACAACATGGAATTGGGAATACCGTCTATATCCGATAGTGACATTTCGTTTTCAGAGCTTTGTATTTTACCCCCTCCTTTTGTGAATGCTGTATAGCGAATCATTCAGAAGGAGGAGTAACCATGTTAAAATTACAAACGGCTCTGGAAGGGCAGATTGCAACGTTTGGCCTTGTAAGGGACTGTATCCATGGGCTTGGGTATCATATGGGCGGCAATTGGGACTACCATCAAGGGTATTTTGATCATATTTTGTGCCAGGAGGGCGGCGAGACGATTTATGTCAGGATTCCTTTCTCCGTAATTGATGGTGAACTTGACCATCGTGAGGCTGTCATTCGATTCCGTACACCTTATATTATTAAGCATGTTGTCCATGTTGGACTTGATCGTGATGAAACATCTATGTTAAATGTTGCCGGCTTCAACCAGTTTCAGCCGCCGATAGACAAAGACGGCCAAATTACGAATAAGGACAGATGGATGCATGCCGGAGAAGTCGCCGTGCAGGAATTGATCGATTGCATGCAAGAGCAGGATTTATTGAAAATCAGCTGAATGAAAATAAAAGTAATCCACCTTGGTGGTAGTGGCTGAGGTGGATTGTTTTTATCCTGGATTTTAAATCAAATATTCAAATAAATGAGTTTGCAAGTATGGTAGAATGAAGTTTAGTAAAATATTGGAAGGGAGTGGGAGTAATGATTCTATCAGTAAAAGACGTGTACAAATCATATGGCAAGGAGCAGGTGTTGAAGGGGATTACGTTTGAGATTGAGGAGCCGCAGATCATTGCGCTTGTTGGGCCCAATGGGTCGGGAAATCGACGTTAATGAACATCATTACAAACTTGTTGCCTGCGGATAAAGGGGAAATTACGGTGCTTGGGAAAGAACAACCGGGATCCGAATATCTTCCGGGAGATTTCATTTATGCAGGATAATACGGTGCTATACGAATATTTGACGGGGTATGATCATTTGCAATTCATCTGTGATGTGCAAGGATTGCCGAAAAAGCAGCTTTTAGAGACGGCGGACCGGATTGGAATCACGAGTTATTTGAATAAAAAGGTGAAAAACTATTCGCTTGGAATGAAGCAGCATCTGTTGCTTGCGATGGCTGTCGTGAATAAGCCGAAATTGATGATTTTGGATGAACCGCTCAATGGTCTTGACCCAACGAGCGCGATCCGTGTGCGTGAGTTGCTCCTTGCATTGCGCGATGAAGGGACGACGATCCTGTTGTCTTCGCATAACCTTGCGGAAATTGACCGGGTGACGTCATCGATTTTATTCCTGAAGAAGGGGAATTTGATAAAGGAGAATATGGCGGAGTTTGAGCAGGTGCGCTACCAGATTGCGGTTGACCAAACGGCGAAGGCCGAAAAGGCGCTTGTTGCTGCGGGTGTTCCTGTCGAGTTAGTCGACGGGCGCTTGCATATTTATCGTCGCGATGTAGCGTTAAGCAACGTATTGCAAGTGTTGGAACGGGAAAATATAGTCATCGACGATATCGAGAAGAAAGTGTTTGGATCGGAGGAACGTTACCGGAAAATCTTCACGGAGGCAAAGGCCGATGAGCTTGTTCAAGTTTGAGCTGAAGAAGATCCTGCGGCAAAAGAAGTTTGTTTGGCTGTTGGTTATGGTGCTGCTGACCGTCGGATGGTTTTTTTATCAAAACAAAATTGAACAGGATTTAATGTCGAAAGAGGCAGAGGAAAAGATTCGTCCTATCGCTCTAAAGGTTGATCAATTATACACGCAACTTTATCCTTTGAAACGGGAGGACCGACTGACGGAGGAGCAGGCGAAGCAATTCGATATCTTAAACAATACGGCGACGGTCATGTTTCAATGGAAGAGCGCCATTTACGGAGAACGTTGGGATGAAGTTCCGCTGGTCGAGAATCAATTCTTTTCTTTATTGGCAAATTACGAGGAAGTCGGAGGGTCTTTACAACATTAGAGGGCGTGGAACGGGAAAAGGCCATTGAAAAGAATGCATATTTGGTAGAGCATCAACTGCCTTATGCCAATGAAACACATCCAATGTCCCCTGCCTTGCAAATGAGTGAGATAGCTCCAACTTTGCTGGGACCAGCCGGACTTTTACTGCTATTACTCCTTTTTGGAAACGCTTATACATCGGAGAAGGAGCAGCAGACTTTGTTGACGTTAAGGACGCAACCACTTCGCAGATGGAAGTTGTTGCTTGCGAAGTATGCGGGATTGCTAACCGTAACGTTTTTCTACTTAGTTTTCGTCGCGATTGGCGGATGGGTGATTCCGGTTGTTTTCGGAGACACATTCAATGACTTGTTGTATCCAAAGTTTCTGGAAATAGGTGATTCTTTCGCCATCATTCCTATATGGCAACATTTGTTGAATGTGACGATTCTATTTGTGGGAGCGGGGGCATTCCTTTTTGCCTTGTTGCTTTTAATCGGTACGCAATTAAGAAGCTCTTTTTCAACGATCATGCTGACAGGCTTCCTTACAATGATTGGCGTTGTACTGACGGAGGCACTGCCAATCATGCAGACATCTTGGAACCCTTTCCAGTTTTTCCGTGCAGACCGGTTTTTGACCGAAATGCCGACCGATTCGATATGGTTGTATGCAGTTTCGGCGTTTCTATGGAGCGTTTTATTGCTTACGACAACCATTTTCTTGCGTGAGGGCGAACGTGGTTTATTTAAATCGGCCGAGGAACTGAAGCCGTACCATAAAGGAAAGATGACACATCTCCGCTCCGTTTGGAATAATAGTCTGTTTGAATGGCGGAAGTCGAAGCGGAGGGGGCTTGTCGGGCAGTCTTTGATTGTCTTATTCATCGTTGCTATAGTCGGCTATTTCTATTTCGCGGAGCAAGCGAAGGAGAAGGAGACTGAGGCTCTCGAAAGGTTAGCGTCGATTGTAGAAGATGCGGAGAATGAGACGGGACTCATCGGTTACTTTATGGAGGCCATCGAAGAAATGGAGAAGCAGGTCGCAGAAGCAAATGCAAGAGGTGAAGACGGGGATTTCATATATGGACATAATATTGAACACTTCAATGAGTATATTAACGTTGCCCGTGAAGAAGCCGCGCTTGCCGAACTTGCATTGAAGGCTTATGGAAATCATGATTGGACCCCATTATACGATTATCAGCTGTTCAATGATCGTCGATATCTTGAAAGCTTGAAAGAGGTTAAAAAGCATAATTATGATCCACTCACCATTTTCGGCTATGAAACAGCGATTGCACAAAAAGAGTGGATGAAAGAGCATAATATCCGACCAGTCTTTGCCGGCACCTATATTCCGAGTATCCATGATCAATGGAAAGAGGAACATCGCAAGGAGAAGAAAGCGAATGAAATGCATAACCGGAAAGTGGACCATAGCGGATTGTTTTCACTGTTCATGTATTTCCGGGACTATCTGTACTTCATTCCGCTGATTTTATTCCTTATCCTTGTTGGCGCTGGATTTTCGGGCGAGCGTGGGAAGAGGCCGACATTGCAGTTGCTCGAGACATTGCCAATCATGAAGCGTTCCCTTTTCCTTGGAAAAGTGCTTTTCAGTTCTGCCATTGCGATAGGGAGTGCGATTATTGTTTTCCTGTTTGCCGTGCTCCTCGGAACGGTGTTCAACCGGTTCGGTGACTGGATGTATCCAGTGCTGCACTATCATAGCAGAAAGGAATTCCAATCGTTTGATTTTACAGGGCAGCGAGCATTCGAAGGTGGCTATCATTTCATGCCGCTTGGAGAGTATTTGTTAAAGGCTCTTTTGCTATATGTCTGCGTTGCATTATTCCTTCTTGTGTTGACGAATGTATTAGGGATATTTATCCGCCAGCCACTATTTGTGTATGCCCTTGCAGGATTGATTAGCGTAGCGGGTTATTTACTGAGCTGGAAATTGGACGATTTCGCTCAATACTCACCGTTCCTTTATCTAAACATACCAAAAATCGTCAATGGGGAGATTTTGACGTTGATGAATGATCCGTCAATTAATTTGTATATGGGGTGTGGGATGCTTCTTGGAGCAACGGTTTTCCTTTTAGTTGTGGCTTATGTTGGGTTGAGTTTTAGGAAGGGGTTTGTAAAGGGGAGGAATAGGGTTAGAGTGATGGTGTGAAGGCGTATTAACCAAGCATTTTTGGTTGCGGGAGATAGGGTGCTTGCTGGGGTTAACTAAAATCTGCAAAAATCAATTGATTGTAGATGCTCAAAAGATGATGTATAATGTAATTAGGACTTTTATAAACTAAAAGAGATTGTCCAATGCGCTAACATTGAACGATCAAGTGTAATAGTCAGGTCCCTTTTAGGGGTCGGCGTTTTTTGGTAAAGTGACCCATCCGAGCCGTTCAACTCAAGGATGGGTTATTTTTTATGGTTATTAGACAATATCGCTACGATCAATGCTCCGAATGCTACTGTAAGCATTAATGCTTCGAATACTGACACAGGCACCACCCCCTTTCGCGGGAGTGAGCCGACCAATCCTTGAGTTCACCTATTCTATTACCCTTCAATTATACCATACGTATGTTTGTGTTATCCAATGTTTGTAATATTCTTTACAAAGTCACCGTTTCGGCTCATAATCCAGCATTTGAAACATTTCGTTCAATTCCTTCTCATTCAAGTCACGCCATTGTCCAATTGGCAAATTGCCGAGATGGATGTTCATGATGCGTGTGCGCTGGAGGCGTCTGACGTTGTAATCGAGTGCCGAGCACATGCGGCGGATTTGGCGGTTCAGGCCTTGTGTCAATGTTATATTGAATTTGCGCGGGCCAAGTTGTTTCACTTTGCACGGTTTCGTTACTGTATCAAGGATTTCGACGCCGGATTCCATTTTGTGAATGAATTCCTTTGTGATGGGGCGATCGACGGTGACGATGTATTCTTTTTCGTGGCCGTGTTCTTCGCGCAGGATTTCATTCACAATATCTCCGTCATTCGTTAGAAGCAACAAGCCATCAGAGTCTTTGTCGAGCCGCCCGATATGGAAGATGCGGAGCGGGTGGTTGACGAAATCGACGACATTTCCTTCGATATGGCGTTCAGTCGTACTCGTGATGCCGACAGGTTTATTGAGAACAATATAGACAAGTTGCTCTTCGGTTTTCACAGGTTTGCCGTCGACACGGACTTCATCCTCTTGTTCAACTCTGCTTCCGAGTTCAGCGGGTTGGCCGTTGATAGTAACACGTCCGTCTTCAATCCATTTATCTGCGCCGCGCCTCGAGACGATGCCGGCTTCGCTTAAAAATTTATTGATTCGCATTGGGTTCCCCTTTTTTCGAGTTTCTTTCCCACTATTGTACATCTTCGGCGATTGTTATACAAAATTGCGGGGCTGCATAAATTATCGAAAGGTTGACAATTGATTGAAAGAATAGTAAGGTTAGTACAACTTTTTTGTTCGGAGAGGGTAGAGGTGCCGGGAGCGGTGCCGCCCAGGAACAGATGAGCCGAGTTGAGAAGAGCATAGCTGAGAAATTGTTGAATAAGAGGAGTAGCATCGGAATCGCGATGTAGAGAGTCAGTGGGTGGTGGAAACTGATTCGCGGCCGGTGTGAATGGACTTATGAGAGCTATCCGTGTTTTCCGGATGGACGTGTTTCCTACGTTACGGGAAGCGCTTTTTAGGCGCGCCGAGTGGAGGCTTTTTTGATATGGCCTCAAATAGAGGTGGCAACGCGGGTAATCCGTCCTCTGCAATTGGACTTTTCTGTCCTTTTGCAGAGGGCTTTTTTGTTTTTATGCGTAATTTCATGGATTTATGCGTGAGTGTTTTGGTATATGCGTGAATGCCACGGATTATGCGTAAGTAATTGAAGTTATGCGTGATTCAACGGATTTATGCGTGGAAACGATTAGGGATCCCGCGGGGAGTAGTTTGGATCTGTAGCGCTTTGTCGCGCTAAGTGCTTTTGACAAATAAGGGGTTTGACAAGGAGGTGCGATGAATAGGTGAAAGGTCACGAAATGACAATAAAACCTGGGAAATGATCGATATCTTCTGGGAAATAACCAATAAGTGCGGCCAAATAATCAATAACTTCCAGGAAATGAACGATTTCCGTCGGGAAATGATCGATAACGCACAACCAACAAAATAGAAGAGGAGAGCTGAGATGGAAAAGACGAGTTTGCGCATTACAGAGAGGAAAATCGAGGGGGATTCGCTGACACCGATCCTTATATTCAGGAGATTGCAAGGGTGGCAACGCTTTTTGCTGGAAAGTTCATCACAACATGAGCGGTCAGGGCGATATTCGTTCATCGGGGTGGATCCGGTGAAGGCGTACCGCGGGGGCAAAGGAAGTCTGGAGGAGTTTGTATATGCAACAGGAAAGTCGTACACGCACGAAGGGGATCTATATACGCTCCTAAAAAGGTTGATGCCGCGCATCGCGGAGCATGGAAAATACCCATTCATGGGCGGCGCAGTTGGATATGTCGGGTACGGGGCGGCGGGAGAAGCGGGTACGACTGAAACCGAAACACCTAACGTGTATTTCAATATTTACAACACGGTCATCATCTATGATCACCTACTCAAGGAGGTAACATTACTTCATACCGAAATCAATCCAGAGTATGCAAAGCCCAACTTGGATGACCTTGCAGAACAAATCACAAATGGCCCGGCCGAAGAGGAGAACGGCATCACCATTTCCGATTACCGGTGCGCCCTTTCGCAACAAGAATTTGAAGGCCGAGTGCTTCAAGCGCAGGAATTCATTGAAAAAGGCATTGTTGAACAAGTCGTCCTCTCCCGAAAACTCGAAGCGGATATCGATGGCGACCCATTCGCGTTATACCGAAAACTACGTAAGCGGAATCCTTCGCCCTATATGCACTACATGGAATTCGATGATCACAAAATCATCGGGGCCTCGCCGGAAAGTCTTGTTCGGGTGAAGGACAGGACTGTCGTGGCGAATCCGATTGCGGGAACACGCAGGCGGGCGCACTAATGAGGAAGACAACACATTGGAAACAGAACTCCGAAACGATCCGAAAGAGTTGTCGGAGCACGATATGTTGGTGGAACTCAGCCGTGAGGAGTTGGAACCGATTTGCAATCCGTCTTCTGTCCATGTTTCGAAATATATGGAGACCGTGCGTTATGAGCATGTTATGCATCTCGTCTCCGAAGTGGAGGGAAAGCTTGCACCTGAATTGCACGCGCTTGATGCACTAAAAGCAGTGTTGCCAGCTGGGACAGTTACGGGGTCACCAAAGAAACTTGCGATGGATATCATTTCGCAGTTAGAAGATGAGCCTCGGGGAATTTACGGAGGCGCAATTGGTTATATCGGCTTGAATGGGAATATCGATTTTGCCCTTACGATTCGGACGATGTTCGTGAAGGACGGGGTGGCTACTGTACAGGCGGGTGCTGGGATTGTGAAGGAATCTATTCCAGCCCTTGAATATAAGGAAACCGTGAATAAAGCCCGTTCTTTATTAGAGCTCTAACTATAAATGAAGAGAATAGAAGAGGAGAAATGAGCTATGAAGAATTACACGAGAATAGTGGAGAGAAAACAACATTTACAGTATGAGGAGATGGAGGAAGCAGCGAATCAGATGTTCGCCGAGAATGCGAAAGTTGAGGAGATTACGGAATTTCTTGTTGCACTATCCAATAAAGGAGAGACCACAAAAGAGGTGGCCGCGCTTGCTTCTGTCATGACAAAGCATGCAATTCCTTTGGATGTTCCGGAAGCCCGATACTTGGACAATTGTGGGACGGGGGCGATGGATCGAACTCGTTCAATATTAGTACGACATCTGCTTTCGTATTGGCGGGTGCTGGGGTGAAGGTAGCGAAGCATGGGAATCGAAAAATCACAAGTCACGCAGGGAGCCAAGATGTGCTTGACGTGCTCGGCATCCATTCGAATTTCACCCCTGAGGATATGAGTCGGATGCTTGAGAAAGAAGGAATGGCGTTCATATTTGCGCCGATTGTCCATCCGAAGATGAAAAAGATTGGGGAAGCTCGAAGACAAATCGGGAAGCCGACAATCTTCAATCTTGTTGGCCCGCTTGCGAATCCTGTTCCACTTGAAACGCAGTTCACGGGCATCAACCGACCAGATTTCCTCATGGAGTATGCGTCCGTCCTCCGGATGCTTGGCCGAGATCGAGCGATTGTCGTCTCTGGGGCCGGAGGAATGGATGAGGCGTCACTTGCGGGACAGAACTCATTCGTGCTGATGGATAAAGGTGACTTGATTCCCTTCACATTGACTGCCGAAGATGTCGGCCTCTCTTATGCCCATCTTTCCGAGATCCGCGGGGGACTGCCAAGGAGAATGCAGAGATGATTCGCGATATTCTTGAAGGAAAGCGCGGACCGAGGTTTGACACAGTCGTATTCAATGCGGGTATCGGGTTGTTTGCGAACGGCGTCGCGAACTCAATTAATGAAGGAATTGGCCTTGCGAAAGACAGTATTCTATCCGGAAATGCACTTCGGAAGCTTGAGGCAATCCTTGCATTCAGCGCCGACATTGAAAGAGTGGCGGTGGCAAAATGACGATTTTAGAAAGGATTCTTGAAGTGAAAAGGCTTGAAGTGAAACAATTATTAATGGAGGAACGAGACGTTTCATGTGGAACGTTGTCGAAAAGGCCATCGCTTTTTGAAACACTAAAACATTCAAACCTACTTGAAGTCATTTCGGAGATGAAACGTGCATCACCTTCGAAAGGCATGATTGCAGGTCAAGTGGATCCAGTCACGCAGGCGACCACCTACGAACGGGCAGGAGCAGCATGTATCTCAGTATTGACAGATAAGCAATTCTTCAAAGGCTCCTTCGATGACTTGGCAGCTGTATCTAAAGCAGTTCAAATCCCGCTCTTATGCAAGGACTTCATCATCCATGAAGTGCAGATTGACCGCGCAATGGAAGCGGGGGCGTCCGTCATTTTGCTAATTGTGGCGGCATTAGATGAAGGAACACTACAACGGCTTCATACGTATGCAACAGGTAATGGGCTTGAAGTGTTGGTAGAAGTGCATGATGCAAAAGAATTGAGCCAGGCACTTTCAATTGATGCAAAATTGATTGGCGTCAATAACCGCGATTTGCGGACGTTTGAAGTGGATCTCTCAAGGACCGAAGAGATTTCAAGGCTTTTTCCGTTCAATGAAGACCATGTGTTCATCAGCGAAAGCGGCATTATGAATGGAAAAGATGCAAAGCGTGTGGCGACTGTGGGGGCAAGTGCTGTTCTTGTCGGCGAGTCTTTGATGAGAAGTGCTTCCGTGGAAGATTCACTTCATTCGCTGCAAGTACCGAAAGGGGGTGTCCTTCAATGACCAAGGTGAAAATATGTGGCTTGATGGAACCGCCGCATGTCCAAGCGGCAGTCGAGGCGGGAGTAGACGCGGTCGGATTCGTATTTGCACCAAGCAGGCGCCGTGTCGCGATTGAGCAAGCAAAGGAATTGGCGCGCCTTGTGCCTGATCATGTGATAAAGATAGGAGTGTTTGTGAATGCGGAGCGGGAGGAGATGGAGCAGGCTTTCCTGGAGGTACCGCTCGATTACATCCAATATCATGGGGATGAGACGGTTGAGTTTATGGAATTTGTGGCACTTCCTTCCATTAAAGTATTATCGGTTCGTGATGTGGAGGATGTGAAAGAGCGAAAGCGGTTCAAACCGAATATGTTTTATTCGATACCCCTGGGACAGAATTCCGTGGGGGTAGCGGCGAGGCGTTTGATTGGAGCTTATTGAATGGTGACTTGCCGAGGGATCGAATGATCTTGGCGGGTGGATTAAATGCGCAAAATGTAAAGGAAGCAATCCGGCAGGTGCGTCCATTTATGGTGGATGTGTCGAGCGGGGTGGAGATTGATCGGAGAAAAGATGAGGCGTTGATTCGCGAATTCATTCGTGCGGTGAAAGAGGAGGAGAGCGGAGATGGCAATTGAGATGAGAAAAGGTAGATATGGGAAGTTCGGTGGGCAATATGTACCGGAGACATTAATGACAGCGCTTATTGAGTTGGAGGAGGCGTATGAGGAGGCGAAGTCCGATCCTACATTCGCAGAGGAACTTGACTATTATTTGCGGGATTTTGTTGGTAGGGAAAACCCTCTCTATTTTGCGGAGCGTTTAAGTGCAAAAATTGGTGGTGCAAAGATTTTTTTGAAGCGTGAGGATTTGAATCATACAGGTGCGCATAAGATCAATAATTCAATCGGACAGGCATTGCTTGCGATGCGAATGGGCAAGAAGAAAATTGTTGCAGAGACAGGGGCGGGGCAGCATGGCGTGGCGACCGCGACGGCTTGCGCTCTATTTGGGCTTGAGTGCGTCGTGTTCATGGGCAAAGAAGATATCCGCAGGCAGGAGTTGAATGTGTTCCGGATGGAGTTATTAGGAGCGAATGTCGTGTCGGTCGACAAAGGTTCGGGGACGTTAAAGGACGCTGTCAATGAAGCGTTGAGGTATTGGGTCGCGAATGTGGAGGATACACATTATATATTAGGGTCTGCCCTCGGTCCGCATCCGTTTCCTATGATCGTAAGGGATTTCCAGCGGGTGATAGGCGTGGAGACACGGCGGCAGATCGTGGAGAAGGAGGGACGTTTGCCCGACGCGATAGTTGCGTGCATCGGGGGAGGTAGCAATGCAATCGGCATGTTCCATCCGTTTGTTAAGGATGAAGATGTCGCATTATTTGGCGTCGAAGCAGCAGGAAGTGGCATATCGACAGGGTTGCATGCGGCTGCGATTGCGGACGGTCGGGAAGGCGTGCTGCATGGTGCGTATATGTATGTGCTCCAAGATGATGACGGTTTTATTCAGGAGGCGCATTCGATATCCGCGGGGCTTGATTATCCAGCGGTCGGACCGGAGCATTGCCATTTGCATGATATTGGCAGGGTGAAGTATGAGGCTGTGACGGATGCGGAAGCGCTTGAAGGGCTGAAGCTTTTATCAAGGACGGAAGGGATCATCCCTGCGCTTGAGAGCGCGCATGCAATTTATTATGCTACGGAACTGGCAAAGGATATGGCGCAGGATGAAATTGTCGTCGTCTGTCTATCGGGCCGCGGCGACAAAGATATGCAGACTGTACGTGAAGTGCTTGGGGGTGGAGTAGAATGAAGACGGTTGAGAAGCGAATACGTGAATGCATGATAGAAGGGAAAAAAGCGTTCATCCCCTATATAATGGCGGGGACGGGGATTGGAGACGTTACAGGATAAGCTACTTTTCCTTGAGGAATGTGGAGCAACGGCAATTGAAATCGGTATTCCGTTTTCGGATCCTGTCGCGGATGGGGAAGTGATCCAACACGCGGGGGAGCGTGCGCTTTCGAACGGTGTAACGTTGCGGAAAGTGTTAGATAAGCTTGAGGATATTAAAGGTGAAGTGTCTGTTCCGCTGGTTATCATGACGTATCTGAATCCGATTTTGGCTATAGGCGTCACTTCATATATTGAAAAATGCCAGGAAATTGGCATTGGTGGGTTGATCATCCCAGATTTGCCACTGGAGGAAAATGGATTGTTGTATGACCAATTGCAAGGGACGGATATCGCCTTGATTCCCCTACTATCATTGACGAGTACGCATGAACGGATGGCGGACATTACAGCCAGTGCGGAAGGGTTCGTTTACGCAGTTACAGTGAACGGGATTACGGGTGTGCAAAATAGTTTCGGGGGTGAACTTGCTGAACATCTTAAGTGTGTGAAGGAAGTCAGCCCGGTGCCTGTCCTTGCCGGGTTCGGGATTTCGACACCGCAACAGGTAGAAGAGCTTGGAGCACAGGCTGATGGCGTCATTGTCGGCAGTGCGATTGTGGATGCATTTCATCGTAAAGATTTGGAATCGATTAGTAGATTAATAAAGGCGGGAGATAGAAAATTTAAAATTATTGCCACTTCATGAAACTTTTTCAACAATATGCACGTACTTATTACAAAGGGGATGTGCGGCATGCAGGTGGATATGATTAGACATGAAGTGGAAACCACATATGACAAAGTGAAATCCTTGGCCGGTTGGAGTGTAACCAAAAACGTAGTATTAACAATTACTTCGTATTATGTGACAGCTACCGAGGAATTCAATGCTGTCAATTTCAGTCGAGCCATGGCCTCCTTAAAAGAAAGGGCAGGCTGGTTTTCACCGTTGCGTGGACATTTATTGCCGATGATGGCAGCCTTTATGACACAATCTGCTAACTCCATGGATGAAGAAGCGGACCTTCTATTTGTCAAACAGCGTGCGTTGAAGCAAGCAGGCTTCCGTAACTCGATTCATTCCTATTTAGCCGCACTTCTCATGAGCGATGATCCTAAAATGTTTGAAGAAGAGGCGGAGCGGGCAAAGAAGCTGTATGATGCAATGAAAAAACAACATTTCTTTCTGACCTCTGAGGATGATTATGCATATTCCATGCTTCTTGGAAAAAGGGAGAAGATCCCGAGCTCCATGCACGAGCGATGCGCGTCTATTACGATGCACTGCGTAAAGAAGGTTTCCGGGCTGGTAATGAACTTCAATGGCTATCCCAAGTGATGACGTATACCGATATAACCTTTCACTCACGTCTTGTCAAAGAGCGGCAGAAGTATTTAAAATGCTTGGGGATGACTTGAAAGTAAAGCCTATCCATTACCCAATGATTGGATTCCTTACTGTTTTTGATGTAGGGGATCAAAAAATAAGTGAAGTTATTTCCATAACAAATGAGTTAGAGAGGTCGAAGCAGTTCAAATGGAATAGGGAAATGGCCTTATCACTTGCATGCGGCATTATGTTGCATCATTTGACGGAATCCGCAAATCAAGTCGGCGTTAGTATGGCAACGTCTTTTGAGATGGTTTTACAAGCGCAACAGGCAGTAATGGCGGTAACCGTAGCCGGTAGCCATTTCCTCAGCTACAAGTTCCTCGGATGTATGAATTGGATGAATATGTAAACAAACAGGAGAAAAAGCCGTTAGTTGAATCCGACGGCTTTTTTCTCCTGTTTTTTAAAATTTATTTTTCAGGAAATTTATTTCAGGAAAACGCTTACAAATCAATGTTTGTAATGATTTTGTCATATTAGAAGTAATGCAAGATTATGATATTCTAAAAAAACAGTATTGTCAGGACTTCCGATGTGTAGTATATTGAGTTCAATAACTTTTCGCAAAATAAGAAAATTGGTTATTTGAAGAAGTGTCAGTGAGTAAGGGGGAAAGTCAGAGATGAAAAAACCGGTCTTAGAAATCAAAGATCTACGGACATCATTCAATATTAAAGGTGACTACTACGCAGCTGTGGATGGTGTCACGTTAACAGTCCATGAGAATGAGGTTGTGGCAATCGTTGGAGAATCAGGCTGTGGAAAAAGTGCTTTGGCGCTTTCAATCATGGGATTGCATGACCACAAGAACACGAAGCTTGATGGTCAAGTGAATTTTGGTGATGAAAATCTTTTAACAGTTTCCCGCTCCCGTTTGAATAAAGTGAGGGGAAAGACATAGGGATGATCTTCCAAGACCCGATGACTGCCCTTAACCCACTCGCGACCATCGGGCGACAAATCGAAGAACCGATGGATTACCATATGAAGTTATCCGCATCGGACAAGAAAAAACGTACATTGGAACTTCTTCGTCGGGTAGGAATTAAAAACGAACAACGCGTGTACGAGCAATATCCGCATGAGTTATCGGGTGGGATGAGACAACGTGTCGTCATAGCAATCGCACTTGCATGCGATCCACTTCTTCTCCTTGCGGATGAGCCTACAACTGCCTTGGACGTAACGATTCAAGCACAGATTTTGGACTTGATGAAAGAATTGCAAAATCAAATGAAGACGGGAATCATCCTCATCACCCATGACCTTGGCGTTGTTGCCGAGATGGCAGACCGCGTCGTAGTCATGTATGCGGGTGAAGTTGTAGAAGTTGCTGAGGTTAAGGAGTTATTTGAGAATCCATTGCATCCATATACGAGATCGCTATTGAATTCAATTCCTTCCAATATGCAAGCAAAACAAAAGTTACATGTCATTGAAGGAATCGTTCCTTCCATTCAGAACCTTGACCGTGAAGGCTGTCGTTTTGCGCCACGTGTCGATTGGATACCTGAAGAGGATCATGAAAAGAACCCGGAAATGCATGAAGCGGCACCGAACCACTTTGTCCGTTGCACATGCTACAAAACGTTCTATTTCCCGGAGGACAGAGTAGGAGAGAATGAATATGTCGCTACTAACAGTTAATGATTTAAAAGTTCACTATCCAATTAGAGGCGGTTTTTTCCGTAGAGTCGTAGACCACGTCAGAGCAGTTGATGGTATTAGCTTCGAATTGCAGCCAGGAGAAACATATGGCCTTGTCGGAGAATCCGGCTGTGGGAAAACGACTTCAGGTAGAGCAATCATCGGCTTGAATAAATCAACAGGCGGGGAAATGCTGTTTGAAGGCAAGGACTTAGCCAAAATGGGTAGAGCTGAACGATATAAACATACGAAAGACATCCAAATGATTTTCCAGGATCCATATTCGTCCTTGAATGGACGTAAAAACGTATTGAATATCATTGCTGAACCTCTTCGTAACTTTGAAAGACTCTCACCAAAAGAAGAGCTTTTAAGAGTACAAGAGTTGGTTGCGCGAGTCGGATTAAGCCCTGAGTCAATCTACAAGTTACCCTCACCAATTCTCGGGTGGGCAGCGGCAACGTATCGGAATTGCCCGTGCACTTGCTTTGAATCCTAAATTGATTATCGCAGATGAACCTGTTTCGGCGTTAGACGTATCCGTACAGGCGCAAGTATTGAACTTCATGCAGGAAATTCAAGAAGAGTTCAATCTGACGTATCTTTTCATCTCGCATGACCTTGGAATCATACAACATATGTGTGATCGTATCGGTATCATGTACCGCGGACGTTTCGTTGAAGAAGGAACAGCTGATGAGATTTACAATAACCCGCAACACGTTTATACAAAACGTTTAATTGCCGCTATTCCGGAGATGAATCCAGAAAAACGTTTTGAGAAGATGCATCTTCGCCAGGCAATTAATGAAGAATACCAAACTGGCTACAATAACTATTTTGACAATGATGGACGGATGTTCGATTTGAAGAAGATTTCAGACTCGCACTCCGTTGCCATGCAGTAAGGGAGGATGATGTAAATGTTAAAATTCATTTTACGTAGAACATTGATCATGATTCCGCAGCTCATCCTCCTAAGCCTCGTCATCTTCATGCTTGCGAAAGCGATGCCGGGTGATGCGGTAACGGGGGCGTTCATGGGGAATCCTGACGCTACACCTGAACAGATTGAAAAAATCCGTGAAAAGTTTGGCTTGAATGATCCATGGTATGTCCAGTACGGACGATGGATCGGAAAAGCGGTAAAAGGGGATTTCGGTCAGTCGTACACCCACCAACAGCCTGTTACGACTCTGATAGCGGGCCGGGTTGAAAATACTGTGCTACTTTCTTTATTCACCGCAATAATGATCTATTTAGTTGCCATACCGCTTGGTATTATAGCCGGGCGTTGGACTGATTCATGGGCAGATAAAATGATTGTCACTTATAACTATGTCGCATTTGCAACACCGCTATTCGTTTTTGCCTTATTAATGCTGTTCATATTCGCCTTCGTATTGGGGTGGTTCCCATATGGCGGTAGTGTTGATATACGAGCAGAATCGGGAACTTGGGATTATGTCGTGAGCAGGGCGAAGCACTTATTCCTACCAGTCATGTCCGCGGCATTAATTGGTACAGTCGGTACGATTCAATATTTGCGGAACGACATTATCGACCAAAAAAATAAAGATTATGTAAAAACAGCACGTTCCAAAGGGGTGCCGGAAGGAAGAGTGTACACTCGTCATATTCTGCGGAATTCACTTTTACCAATCGCTGCTTTCCTTGGGTATGAAATTACAGGTTTGATTAGTGGCTCGGTCTTCATCGAAACCATCTTCAGTTATCAGGGACTCGGACAACTTTTCATTCAATCAATTGGCTTACGTGACTTTACCGTTGTTACAGCGCTTGTTCTCATATCTGGAACAGCTGTTGTAGTCGGAACAATGCTGTCGGACATCATCCTGAGTATTGTCGATCCACGTATCCGAATTGAATAATGGAAAAGGAAGAAGAGGAGGGGAATACCGATGAAAGATACAGTCACAATAAATGAAAAAGACCTGATTGCAAGAGAGAAGTTGAATAATCCATCGTTTGCAAAGACGATTTGGAGAGAAATAATACATGATAAGATGGCCATAATCTCATTGATTCTGCTTATTATCGTCTTGGCAACTGCATACTTATCACCGCTTTTTATAGACCAGGTGGCATTGAAGCGTGTGAACTTCTTGAATACTTGGAAGGCGCCTTCTGCTGCTAACTGGCTTGGTACTGACGACGGTGGTCGTGACGTATTCGGTCAGCTAATGATCGGAGCGCGTAACTCATTTACAATCGGTATTGCCGTAACGGTGATTGCAGGAGTTGTCGGCCTTTCATACGGATTGATCTCTGGATTTTACGGAGGCCACGTAGATAATGTCATGATGCGTTTTCTTGAATTCATGATGGTATTACCAACTACGATGTTCATTATCGTACTTGTAACTATCATTCCAAACTATAATGTTGTCTCATTCATTCTAATCCTGAGTATTTTCGGATGGCTCGGAAAGGCAAGGCTTATCCGTTCCCGAGCATTGCAAGAAAGGGAGCTTGACTATATCAATGCTTCCAAGACGTTAGGAACGCCAAGTTGGAAGATCATGTTTTTTGAAATGTTCCCTAACTTAAGTTCCCTCGTCATCGTTAATATGACACTTACTCTTGCAGGAAATATCGGGATTGAGACAGGGCTTACTTTCTTAGGTTACGGTTTGCCTGCTGGAACTCCTTCACTTGGAACGCTCGTTGCGTTCGCAAGGAATCCTGATATCGTGCAAAATAAGTGGTGGGTATGGTTACCTGCAGCATTACTAATTTTAGTAATGATGCTGTGTATAAATTACGTCGGGCAAGCGGTTAAACGCGCGTCAGACGCAAGGCAGAGATTAGCCTAAAAAATAAGGGGAGGGAATACAATGGCAAAGAAGCAATTTATGCTACTTGCAAGTCTATTGCTTGTTCTCAGCGTGTTTTTAGCTGCATGTACAGGCAAGGACAATGATGCTGGTGAAACTAAAACACCAGACAAAGAAAAACCGAAAGAAGAAGAAAAAGCAGGCGAAGAAGAAGAGGAAGTTGTAGATCCAAACGCTGGACTTGATTTCCCACTTACTGTCACTAACACAGGAACGCCTATCGATGGCGGAGAGTTGAACTATGCATTAGTTTCTGACACTCCATTCGAAGGTACTCTAAGCCCAGTGTTCTATTCAGGTTCACCTGATAGCACTGTAATGAGCTTCTTCAATGAAAGCTTGTTCGCTATCGACGGTGACTTCTTAATCACTAACGACGGTGCTGCAACATATGAAATCTCTGAAGACTACAAAACTATCACAATCACAATCCGTGATGGCGTAAAATGGCATGACGGTGAGCCTGTTAAAGCAAGTGACCTTCTTTACTCTTACCAACTACTTGGTCACCCAGACTACACAGGAACTCGTTACACATTCATGATCTCTAACGTTGACGGTATGCCTGCATACCATAACGGCGAAACAACTGAAATTTCTGGTATCACAGTTTCTGATGATGACAGAACAATCTCAATTACTTACACAGAAGCGACTCCATCACTTTTGTCAGGTATTTGGGGTAGCGCAACACCAAGACACCATGTCGGAGATGTTATGACAGGTGAAGTTACAATTGAAGAACTTGCAGCATCTGAAAAGATCCGTACAAGCCCTATCGGCTTCGGAGCTTACAAAGTTAAGAAAATTGTTCCAGGTGAATCTGTACTTTACGAGCGCAACGATGACTACTGGAGAGGTAAGCCGGCTCTAGATTCAATCGTATTGAAAGTAGTAAGCTCTGCTTCTATTCTTGAAGCACTTAAGAAAGGCGATGTAGATATCGCATCAATTCCAGTTGACCAATACTTGAATGCTAAAGAAGTCGATAATATCGAGTTGTTAGCAGAAGTTGACCTTGCATACACTTACATCGGTTTCAAACTTGGTAAGTGGGATGCAGATAAGAAAGAAAGCGTAACAGATCCAAATGCTAAAATGGGTAACAAACTTGTACGTCAAGCAATGTGGTGGGCATTGGATAACGAAACAATCGGTAAAGAACTTTACCACGGTCTTCGTTTCCCTGGTACAACTCTAATTGTTCCTGTATTTGCTTCATTCCATGACGCAAGCATCCCAACACCATCTTACGACCCTGAAAAGGCGAAAGCACTTCTTGACGAAGCTGGATACGTTGACGTTGACGGAGACGGATTCCGTGAAAACGATAAGGGCGAGAAATTCGAACTTAATTTCGCTTCCATGTCAGGTGGAGAAACTGCTGAGCCGATTGCACAGTTCTACATTCAAAACTGGGCTGACGTAGGTATTAAAGTACAACTTCTTGAAGGTCGTCTACATGAGTTCAACTCATTCTACGATCGCGTAGAAGCTGACGATCCAGATATCGACATCTACCAAGGTGCTTGGGGTGTAGGTTCTGACCCGAACCCATCCGGTCTATACGGCAGAACTGCTGCATTTAACTATACTCGTTTCACAAGCGAGAAGAACGACGAGCTTCTTGCAGCTATCTCTGGCGAAAAATCTTTGGATACAGACTACCGTGCTGGTAAGTTCAAAGAATGGCAAGAGCTAATGGTTGATGAAGTTCCAGTTGCACCAACAGTATTCCGTTACTACCTAATGGCTGTTAACAAACGTGTTACAAACTACTCTATCGAAACTGGCACAGATCTACGTCTGTGGAAGTGGGGCGTAACTGAATAATAAGTGACTACAAGGTTTTCCTTGTAATCTACAATCACCGCCATCCGGCTAATCGGATGGCGGTTTTTGTGCGTTTTTCATTTTATACCCGTTCATTTTATTCCCAAACTATATTGTAATATTCACAAGTATTTGATAGTATTGAAGTCATCGATTAATCAGTTAATACATTTTTTAACTAATAGAAATGGGGAGAAGTTTTGAGAGTTTACGTTTCCGTAGACATGGAAGGAATTACAGGCTTGCCGGATTATACGTTTGTTGATTCATCTATGCATAATTACGACAGGGCAAGGCGTATTATGACAGAGGAAGCAAACGCAATCATCCGTGCGGCAATTGACCAGGGGCAGAACAAGTCCTTGTCAACGACAGCCATTCAAAGATGAACAATCTTCTTGTGGAAGAATTGCACCCCGATGCAGATTTGATAACCGGCGATTTGAAAGCGTTTTCGATGGTTCAGGCCTTGGACGAGACTTTCGATGGTGCGATTTTCACTGGATATCATGCGAGGGCTGGGCAACCGGGTGTCATGAGCCACTCAATGACTTTCGGTGTTAGAACGATGTTCATCAATGACGTGGAGATTGGAGAGCTTGGATTAAACGCATATGTAGCGGGACATTACGGTGTGCCTGTCATTATGGTAGCGGGCGACGATTGTGCATGCCGCGAAGCTGAAGCATTGATACCCGGTATAGTAACTGCGGCAGTAAAACAATCTATTTCACGCTCTGCTGTAAAGACCCTCCACCCTAAAAAAGCCCAAGCGTTGTTGGAAGAAAAGACGGCGGAAGCGATTGCGAAGCGTACTACGATCAAACCCTTAAGCCCTCCTGAACAACCAATATTACGGATTGAATTCACGAACTATGGACAGGCGGAGTGGGCGGCGTTAATGCCAGGTTGTGAAATTGAACCGGGTACGACAATTGTGAAGTTTGAAGCGAGAGACATTTTAGAAGCGTATCGTGCGATGCTCGTAATGGTCGAATTGGCAATGCAAACAAAGTTCTGTTAGGGGGAATGCCGCATGGCGATTTACATAGTAAAGAGATTCTTCATGATGATTGCGACAATCCTCATTATTGCAACGCTAACATTTTTCTTGATGCATTCGATACCAGGTTCTCCGTTCGACGAAGAGAGGACATCAAATCCTACAATCCAGGCAAATCTCGAGAAATTCTATAAGTTGGACCAACCGACACATGTGCAATACTTTGAGTACTTGAAGTCAATTGCCACGTTCGACTTTGGGCCTTCTATTAAGAAGCCAAATGAGACGGTGAACACATTACTTGCGAGGGGTTTCCCGATTTCATTCGAACTAGGAATGATAACAATCCTTGTTGCGGTCATTTCGGGAATTACGTTAGGCACACTGGCTGCCCTGCGCCATAACGGCATCATTGATTATTCTGCGATGGCATTTGCAGTCATTGGGATATCTGTTCCGAACTTCGTATTGGCGACTGTTTTAATCCAGCAATTCGCCGTCACTTGGAATCTGCTTCCTCCAGCCACTTGGAGTAGCAGGATGCACATGATTTTACCGACATTGGCACTTGCCACAGGCCCAACCGCAATCATTGCACGTTTAACCCGATCGAGCATGTTAGAGGTGCTAACCCAGGATTATATGAAGATGGCAAGAGCGAAAGGATTATCGCCTGCCCGCATTGTATTGCGACATGCACTGCGAAATGCATTAATGCCGGTCGTCACCATAATGGGTACAATGCTCGCGGGTATATTAACAGGTACATTTGTCATTGAAAAGATTTTTGCAATCCCAGGGATGGGGAAATACTTTGTAGAAAGCATTAATAATCGGGATTATCCAGTTATTATGGGGTCAACTGTATTCTATAGCGCGTTTCTTGTATTCATGTTGTTTTTAGTAGATATCGTCTATGGATTCATTGATCCGCGCATTAAACTTCACCGAAAGGAAGGTGATGCGTAATGGTAACACGTCAACAAAACGTGCAAGCCCCGGACGAGTGGTTCAAACCAAAAGGACGGGACGTTGAAAAGGCTGAATCTGTCGTTCGCCCCTCGCTCTCCTATTGGAAAGATGCATGGCGGAGATTACGGAAAAATAAATTGGCAATGGGCGGTCTTGTATTCTTATTCATTCTAACGATGTTTGCTATCTTTGCTCCTATTCTATCACCACATAATATAGAAACGACACAGTACGCTAATCAGAATCAGCCGCCCTCCTCAACACATTGGTTCGGAACGGATGATAAGGGATGGGATGTATTTACCGAACTTGGCATGGAGCCCGGGTATCATTATTCGTCGGTGTCGCAGCGGCATTGATCGACTTCTTCATCGGTATTATTTACGGCGGAATCAGCGGCTATAAGGGTGGAAAGACGGATACGATCATGATGCGTATCATTGAAATCCTTTATGGGTTGCCGCATTTATTAGTCGTAATTCTTTTAATGGTCATCATGGGTCCGAGTTTAACAACAATCATTGTTGCGCTGACAATAACCGGATGGGTCGGAATGGCCCGAATTGTTAGGGACAAGTACTTCAGATTAAGAACTATGAATTTGTCACTGCATCCAAATCATTTGGCGCGAGGACACCAAGGATTATCCGAAAGAACTTACTTCCAAATACAATGGGTCCGATCATCGTTCAAATGACACTGACTGTACCAAGTGCAATTTTTGCGGAAGCGTTCTTAAGTTTCATCGGACTTGGAATCCAAGCACCTGTAGCAAGTTGGGGGGTAATGGCGAACGATGCATTGCCTGTTATTCTATCAGGTCATTGGTGGAGATTATTTTTCCCGGCACTTTTCATTTCACTGACAATGTTTGCATTTAACGTCCTCGGAGACGGTATGCAAGATGCACTCGATCCGAAACTGAGGGGGTGAAGAGATTGAATGAAAATGAAAATACGTTGAATGAAGGCGGGGCAGCAGTCTTATCAAAGCCCGATGAATTGGGGAAACGCAAAAAGGTGTTTTCCGAGGTAATGCTGTCCGTGCGTGATTTGTATGTGTCTTTCAGGACGTTGGGGGAGAGGTTCAAGCATTACGTGGCGTTTCATTCGATCTATATAAAGGAGAAACACTGGCAATTGTCGGGGAGTCTGGTTGTGGAAAAAGTGTAACGGCGAACACGATAATGGGGTTGATCCCTGAACCTGCAGGGCGGATCAAAAATGGAAGTGTTCTTTTTAAGGGGAAGGATTTAACAAAGTTGGACAAATCCAAAATGCGGAAAGTACAGGGTGTCGATATTTCAATGATCTTCCAGGACCCGATGACTGCATTGAACCCGACACTCAAAATTGGTGAACAGCTTACGGAAGGGTTGAGAACCCACCAAAAAGTAAGTAAATCCGAGGCGCGTAAAAGGGCCATGGAACTGCTTGAGGTGGTCGGTATTCCGAATCCTGAGGAAAGGATGAAACAATATCCGCACCAATTTTCGGGAGGGATGCGGCAAAGAATTGTAATTGCAATTGCGTTAATATGCGAACCTGAGCTGTTGATCGCGGATGAGCCTACAACCGCATTGGATGTGACAATCCAGGCACAAATTCTTGAGTTGTTTGAGGAAATTCAAGAGCGGACGGGCGTTTCCATCATTCTTATCACACATGACTTAGGTGTTGTTGCAAAGATAGCAGACCGTATTGCGGTTATGTATGCAGGTAAAGTCATTGAAATCGGTACGAAGCGTGAGGTGTTCTATTCGCCGCAGCACCCCTATACGAAGGGATTGCTCGCTTCCGTTCCAAGGCTTGACTTGAAGGAAGAGGAACTTCAACCGATTGAAGGGACACCGCCGGATTTATTTGCTCCTCCAATCGGATGTCCATTCACCGCAAGATGCCCGTTTGCGATGGAAGTCTGCGATCGTATCTATCCAGGGACGACAGACTTATCTGAAACGCATGCAGTAGATTGCTGGTTGCAGGATGAAAGGGCGAAGAGACTGTTCGATAAATAAGGTGCTATGCACAAAAGTGCTTATCTATTCATATACAAACAAAGGGGGTTATTGATTTGAAAAAGTGGTTGACGTTTTTGATGGTGGTTATACTATCTCTTGTTCTTGCGGCGTGTACAGCGAATAAGGACGCAGGGAAGGAGCCTGGTAAGACGACTGAACCGACTACTAATGAAGGGAAAGAGGAAGGAAAGTCTGAAGAGGTTGCTGCTGCTGAGAAGATCCTTCTCATGAACAATGGCGATGAGCCAACGTCATTTGATCCGTCGATCGGTTTCAATGCGGTGTCTTGGAGTGCACTTAACAACATTATGGAAGGTTTGACGCGCCTTGACAAGGATCATCGGGCGGTGGAAGCGACAGCTGAAAAAATCGATATCTCTGGTGACGGTTTAACGTACACATTTACAATTCGTAGCAATGCGAAATGGTCTAATGGAGATCCGGTAACAGCTGGGGATTTTGTATTTGCGTGGAAACATATGCTGAATCCTGAAACAGCCTCACCGGCTGCGTTCCTTGCGTATTTCATCGAAGGGGCGGAAGCTTATAATAACGGAGAAGGTTCTGCTGATGACATCGCAATTGAGGCAAAGGATGAAAAGACATTCGTTGTCAAATTGACATCACCGAACGAAGCGTTTTTGAATATCATTACAAACCCAAGCTTCTTCCCAATCAATGAAAAAGTTGCATCTGCCAATCCTAAATGGCATACAGAAGCATCAACTTTCGTAGGAAACGGACCATTCAAATTGGCGTCATGGGATCATGATGTGAGCTTTGAATTTGAAAAGAACGAACATTACTGGGATGCAGGCGTAGTTAAACTGGATAAAGTTCACTGGGCAATGGTGAATGATACGACGACTGCTTACCAAATGTATCAAGCCAATGAGCTGGATGTAACTAGCGTTCCGTCCGAAATTGCCGACCAATTGAAAGATAGCAACGAGCTGCGCATCGATGACCAAGCGGGCTTATACTTCTACCGTTTCAATACTTCAATGGAGCCATTTACGAATAAAAAGATCCGTCAAGCATTTGCATTTGCGGTTGACCAAGAAGAAATCGTCACTTATGTAACGAAAAATGGAGAGAAACCAGCACATGGCTTTGTTACTTTTGGATTCATCGGTCCGGATGGCAAGGAATTCCGTGATACGGTAGGCGATCTTGTAGCTTTTAATCCAGATAAGGCAAAACAGCTTTTGGAAGAAGGGATGAAGAGGAAGGATACACAGAACTTCCGAAAGTTACAATTACGTATTCTACAAGTGAATCCCACCAAAAAATTGCAATTGCTCTTCAATCTAAATTCAAGGAAATTTTAGGTGTTGATGCAGAATTGCAAAATGTTGAAGGCAGAGTTTTTCTATCTGAGCAAAAAGAATTCAAATACCAAATGTCTCGTTCCTCTTTCCTGCATGACTATGCAGACCCTGTGAACGCACTTGAAAGTTTCATCACCGGCTCTTCCATGAACCGTACTACATGGTCGAATGCGGAATATGATAAGCTAATTGCGGACATTAAAAATGAAACAGATGAAAACAAGCGCTGGGAATTGTTACAACAGGCGGATAAGCTTCTTATGGAAGAAATGCCTGTATTCCCACTTTACTTCTATAACTCGACATCACTTGAAAAATTAGGAGTTTCCGGAATCTTGCGCCACCCTGTAGGTTATTTAGACTTGAAATACGCAGATAAGAACTAATTCAACGTCGCGGTGTCCATCATGGCGCCGCGATTTTTTAAAATGGCTCGGAAAGGAAGATGTGGAAAATGAGAATACGACCTAAACGGCTTCAACCTGGGGATACAATCGGAATTATTGCACCTTCCAGTCCGCCAAATCAAGAAAGCCTTGAGCGATCGCTAACATTTTTAGAGCAGTTAGGATTGAAATGGAAGTTTGGAAAACACATCAATAATACGTACGGCTACCTTGCAGGAACCGATGATGAACGCCTGCAAGACATGGAAGACATGTTCGCTGATCCATCCATTAATGGCATCATCTGCGCGGGAGGCGGATATGGATCCGCACGGTTTACAGACCGGTTGGATCTCCAATTGATACGGGAAAATCCAAAGATATTCTGGGGATTCAGTGACATCACATTCTTGCACACTGCAATGGGTTTGTACTCAAATCTCGTCACATTCCATGGCCCGATGCTTGCGTCTTGTGTTGGAAAAGACACCTTCCATGAACTATCCGCAAAAATGTTCATGCAACTGTTCGAACCGATGGAACTTCATTATACCGAAGACATTTCTCCTCTCGGGACAGTAAGCGGAGACGTTGCGCAAGGGGAAATTGTTGGTGGCAATCTTTCGTTGCTTGCCGACACAATGGGAACAAAATTCGAGGTCGAAACGAAAGGGAAATTGCTTTTCATTGAGGATGTTGGGGAGGAACCGTATCGGGTAGATGGAATGTTGAACCAGCTTCGCATGGCAGGAAGTTTCTCTGATGCTGCTGGAATCATAATAGGAGATTTTTCTGAGATTGAATTAAAGAAAACGAAGAATTCATTGACGATGGACGAAGTTTTTGACCATTACTTTGGGGATATCGGAAAACCAGCCGTCAAAGGATTTAAAATCGGCCATTGTGAGCCACATTTTGCAATTCCGTTAGGCGTTGAAGCAAAGCTTGACGGGAATAAGAAAACACTCACAATCCTGCCGGGGGTAGAATAAGTCAAAACGTTAAGAGGAGTCACTGAAAAGGGGGAAACGCAATGACAGAGCTTACCGTGAATATGTTCGCATGTGCAGTACCGGTCGCGACGGTTTGGACATCACCGGAGTCCGCTCGTGAAATGGACACGGAAGGTGTTGCCAATCCGCTTCAGCTAAATAAATGGTTGGAAAAGCTTGCATACGAAGAGCGACTTGATCTTTGCAATAGCAACCGTGTACAGACACAAGTTTTGTATGGCGAGCCGGTCATCGTGGAGAAAATCGTTGGTGATTGGGCAAAAGTAATTGCAGTTTGGCAACCGTCGAAGAAAGACGAAAGAGGATATCCGGGCTGGGTACCTTTGGCACAATTGAAAAAGGCGTCTCCACTTGAGCAAGCGGGAGGCTTTATACGGGTGGACGTTGGCAAAGCGCAGTTATGGAAGATAGATGGTAGGCCGTTTATGATTGTGCCATTTAATACGATTCTTCCTTTGATCGATGAAAGCGAAGATCATTTCCATGTAATGACGCCAGATGGAGAGGCATTGGTTTTGAAAGCTGATAGTGTAAGGGCGCCTTCCGTTCATCAATTTAAAAAACGTCCGCCAGCATCCGCAGTTGATGAAGGGCTTTCCTTTTTAGATCTCCCTTATTTCTGGGGAGGCATGTCATCGTACGGTTTTGATTGTTCGGGATTCACGTACAATATGCTGAAAGCTTGTGGGTATTTTATTCCCAGAGATGCGAGCGATCAGGCGAAAATCGGTAAAGAAGTGCCAATGGATGACCCTTCTTTCTGGGAAAAGGGTGATTTAGTATTCTTCGCGAATGATGAAGGGAAAGGCAATGTTCGGCACGTCGGGTTTTACTATGGTAATGGCTTACTTCTTCACTCGCCTTCAACAGGGCAATCGATTGAATTGTTGAAACTACCAGGCTCAAAGCTTGAACGAGATATTTGCGCTGTCCGAAGATTTGGGGCGGATAGGAGGCAAACTGAATGACCAAAAAAGTGATTCTGTCTGTCAAGAATTTGAAGCGCTATTTCGATGTTGGAAGAGGCCAAAAATTAAAGGCGGTCGATGGCATCAGCTTTGACATTTTAAGAGGGGAAACATTTGGCCTTGTTGGGGAGTCGGGATGTGGAAAATCGACGGCGGGTAGAACGATTTTGGGCCTTTACAATAAAACGGACGGAGAAGTTTTATACGAGGGACAAAGCATCCATGATATGACGGACGACGAACGGCATCGATTCTTGAAGAAAATGCAAATGATCTTCCAAGATCCGTATGCTTCCTTGAACCCGCGCTCCACTGTTTATGAAATTATTGCTGAGCCGATGCAAATCCATAAAATGTACAAGACTCAAGAAGAAATGCGTGCACGGGTACATGAATTACTTGAAGATGTTGGATTGAACAGGGATCATGCCAATCGTTATCCACATGAGTTTTCCGGAGGGCAGCGGCAACGGATCGGCATCGCCCGTTCGCTCGCACTCGACCCTGATTTCATCATTGCGGATGAGCCGATTTCCGCATTGGATGTTTCTGTACAAGCCCAAGTCGTTAAGTTGCTGCAGCGATTGCAAAAGGAAAAAGGGCTGACGTATTTATTCATCGCACATGATCTGTCGATGGTCAAATACATATCGGACCGTATCGGCGTCATGTATTTGGGGCATATGGTGGAACTTACGTCGAGCAAGCAGCTCTACGACAAACCGTTGCACCCATATACGGAAGCATTGCTGTCGGCCATTCCAATTCCTGACCCGGACATTGAGGAGTCTCGTGAACGAATACTGCTGAAAGGTGAGCTTCCGAGTCCGATCAATCCACCGTCGGGCTGCGTGTTCCGTACACGCTGTCCATATGCGATGGAGGTTTGTGGTGAATTGAAGCCGAAGTGGCTTGAAAAGGAAAAAGGGCATTTTGTTGCCTGTCATTTGCATGATAAAGAAGTAATGAAACGTTCCGATGCGGTAAGGGAAGCTGTTGGGTCGTCCTGAAATTTCAGGACGGCTTTTTTTTGTGGGCGTGGTGGGGTGTGTTTTGAGTGGGTAGTAAGTCCTGCGATGAGCAAAACATAGTGAAACTCGAGCAAAAGTGACCCGAACTCGAGCATTACACAAGCAAACTCGAGCAAAAACAGCCCAAACTCGAGCAAAACTCACATAAACTCGAGCATACCTTTTCGAATCGTTACAAACCCTATGAAGTAAGCTTTTCCCCCAACGAATTTCTGCTTTGTGTAGAAGTTGCCAAGGAAAAATGATTATCCTATAATAGAGTCGTTGTAATTCCCTCATTACCCTCATAAATGACCTACATCACGATAGGTTCTAATCAAACGGACACTCGTCCTTTACCGCATATTCTTGCAAAACACTAAATGTACGAAAAAAAATGAATAAGAAAGATAGTATTGGTAGAATACTATCTAAAGTTGTCTAAAATATGTGACTATTATTTGGAGGTGTTTTTTTGAAGCTATCACCAGTTGAACAGGAAAAATTGTTGTTACACGTAGCAGGGGAGCTCGCGCTGAAGCGTAAGGAGCGAGGCGTAAAGTTGAATTACCCTGAGGCTGTAGCTCTTATTTGTCATTTCATCATGGAGGGTGCGCGAGATGGGAAGACTGTTGCGCAGTTGATGAGTGAGGGGAAACAGTTATTGACGGTGGATGATGTAATGGAAGGCGTCGAGGATATGGTAAAGGAAGTACAGATTGAGTGCACATTTCCGGATGGGACGAAGTTGGTTACGGTGCATCACCCAATTCAATAAGGGGGTTTTCATATGAAACCAGGAGAGATCAAGGCGGCAGACGGGTGGATTGAAATCAATGTCAGACGAGCGGTGAAGACGGTGAAGGTCGCGAATACAGGTGACCGTCCGATACAGGTTGGGTCTCATTTCCATTTTATTGAGGTAAATAAGTTTCTGGAATTCGATCGTGAGCACTCGGTTGGAATGCATTTGAATATACCTTCAGGGACGGCGGTCCGTTTTTGAACCGGGTGAGGAAAAGGAAGTGGAGCTTGTCGAGTTTGGTGGAAGGCGCCATGTTTTTGGTTTAAACAAGCTGACGGAAGGATCCACGCATAAACGAGAGGAAATTATAGAAAAAGCATCTGATGGCGGATTTAAAGGAGCTGACAGTTAATTGAAAATTACACACGAGCAGTATGCAAGAATGTTTGGCCCGACTGTGGGCGACAAGGTTCGTTTGGCAGATACTGATCTATGGATTGAAATAGAGAAGGACTATACGACTTACGGAGACGAAGGCATTTTTGGCGGCGGGAAGTCCCTTCGCGTATCGATGGGACAGAATGGTGAAAAGACTTCCGATGAAGGCGTTCTTGATACGGTCATTACAAATGCAACAATCATCGATCATACAGGGATTGTGAAGGCCGATATCGGTATCAAGAATGGAAGGATTGTCGGAATTGGCAAGGCGGGTAATCCGGATACGATGGACGGTGTCGACCAGGGTATGATCATCGGGGTTGGAACAGAAGTGTACGGGGGCGAAGGGTTGATCGCAACTGCGGGAGCGATTGATACGCATATTCATTTCATCAGTCCCCAGCAAGTTGAAACGGCATTGAATGCGGGGACGACGACATTTATCGGTGGTGGGACAGGCCCGGCGTCAGGTTCCACTGCGACGACAGTGACACCAGGGAAATGGCATTTGCATCGGATGCTTCAACAGATCGAAGACATTCCGTTGAATATCGGTTTATTCGGAAAGGGAAGCGCAGCATTTCCAGCACCACTTGTTGAGCAGGTGCGGGCGGGCGCGATTGGTATGAAGATTCATGAGGACTGGGGCGCAACGCCTTCCGCTTTGGATCAAAGCTTGAAAATCGCGGATGAATACGATATTCAAATTGCTTTGCACTCCGATACGTTGAATGAGGCGGGATTCGTTGAAGACACGATTAATGCGATTGACGGAAGGGTCATCCACGTTTTCCATACAGAAGGAGCGGGTGGAGGACATGCACCGGACCAGTTAAAGATGGCGTCGTTGCCAAATGTATTGCCAGCTTCGACGAATCCAACAAAGCCGTTTACGACGAATACAATTGATGAGCATTTGGATATGCTAATGGTTTGCCACCATTTGAAACATGATGTGGCGGAGGATGTTGCTTTTGCGGATTCGAGGATTCGTCCTGAGACGATTGCTGCCGAAGACATTATGCAGGATCTTGGGATTTTGAGCATCATGTCATCCGATTCCCAGGCGATGGGCCGGGTAGGCGAAGTGACAATCCGAACATGGCAGACTGCAGACAAAATGAAGAAGCAGCGCGGTCCACTTCGACAGGATGAAGGGAAAGATAATGATAATTACCGTGTAAAGCGCTACGTTTCGAAATATACGATCAACCCTGCCATTGCCCAAGGGATTTCGCATGAGGTTGGTTCGCTCGAAGAAGGCAAGTTAGCGGACATCGTTTTATGGGAGCCTGCATTTTTTGGAGTTAAAGCTCAGGTCGTCATTAAGGGCGGTGTGGCCGTGTATGCGATGACGGGAGATCCAAATGCATCAATCCCGACGCCGCAACCGATGATGGGCCGTAAGATGTACGGATACCATGGACACGGCCCGCAAAATGCGGCGATGACATTTCTACCAAAAATTGCTGTAGAAGAAGGCCTTCCGGAGCAACTTGGACTGAAGAAGATGATTGGAACAGTGAAAAATTGCCGCAACATTTCAAAAGCGGATATGAAGCATAATAGCGAAATGCCTGTAATCGACGTCGATCCGGAGACGTATGAAGTGAAGATTGACGGGAACTAGCGACATGCGATCCGGTTGACGTCCTTCCGATGGCACAAAGGTATTTCTTGTTTTAATTAATATAACTATTGATTTGTAAAGGAGTATACGCGATGTTAATTGAAAAAGTCATAGGCAATATCGGGGATACCGAAGAAGTTTCAGGAAAGCGCATCGAATGGGTCGATCTGGAATGGGAAGAACTGAGCAAGCGTATTTTGCGTACAGAAACGAATGAGGGTACGGACGTCGCTTTGCGCATCGATCAGGAGGAACCGTTGAAATACGGCGACCTCTTGTTTGAGGACGACGAGCGCTGTATCGTGATCCGGACAAAAGTGGAACAGGTCATCGTTATCCGACCAAAGGATATGGTTGAGATGGGTAAAGCCGCTTTCGAGCTTGGCAACCGCCACACACCTGCTTTGATCGAAAAAGACGAAATCGTCGTCCGTGCAGATCATACCCTTGCACCATTATTGGATGAGGTGGGTGTGGCATATGAAACAACCGAGCGTCGATTCAAACAACCTTTCAAATACCGTGGCCATTCCCACTGACATCCAGTTTCTTCGGCTGCTTCAAATCCATGACTCAGCCTTCCCAATCGGCACTTATACACAATCGTACGGAATGGAAACATATATCCAGGAGGACGGCATCCGGGCAAAGGAGGAACTTATTGCTTTTTGCACAACGTTTCTCCACCAAAACCTCGTCTACGGGGATGCGATTCTCATTCAGGAAGCGTTTGGGGCGGCAAAAGACCAGGACATCGAGCGGCTTTTACATTTGGAGGAGCTTTGCGGAGCTATCAAGCTTGCAAAGGAATCAAGGGATGCGAGCGTCAATTTGGGCAGGCAATTCATCCGGACAGTTGCACCTCTTGTACAGGATGCATTTTTCGATGAATGGAAAAGTCGGATTGGTGCCAATGAAATTAAAGGGCATTATGCCATTTTGTACGGCATTTATTGCGCAGTCAATGACGTCGATGCCCACCATACGGTCTTATCGTATTTATTTTCATCGGTGAACGGTCTTGTTCAAAACGCGGTGCGTGCTGTGCCATTCGGGCAAAATACAGGCGTCCAAGCAATGCATCAGCTGTCCGAAGAAGTAGTTACAGCCGTTAGGATCGTCGCTAACTTGAAAGAAGAGGACATCAGTAACAACGCCCTCGGCATCGAGCTTGCCTCGATGAAACACGAATACCTATTTTCGAGATTATTTATTTCATAGTTTTATTTCTGAAGGAGGCGGTTTTTTATATGAAACCAGTACGAATTGGAATCGGAGGTCCCGTCGGATCGGGCAAAACATCGCTTGTCGACGCACTAACTCGAGCAATGCATGAAAACTATAACATTGCAGTCATTACAAATGATATATACACACGCGAAGATGCCCAATTCCTAATGAATCACGGGGTGTTGGAAGAAACAGGATTCTTGGAGTAGAGACAGGCGGATGCCCGCATACCGCAATCCGCGAAGACGCTTCCATGAACTTCGCAGCAATCGATGAATTGAAAGAACGCTTCAACGATCTCGATATCGTTTTCGTCGAAAGTGGCGGGGATAACCTTTCAGCTACATTCAGCCCTGAGCTTGTCGACGGATATATCTACGTAATCGATGTCGCGGAAGGACAGGATATTCCAAGAAAAGGCGGTCCTGCGTTAACAAGATCCGATCTTTTATTGGTCAATAAAACTGACCTCGCACCGCATGTTGGCGTCGATCTTGAACAGTACGAAAGTGATGTGAAGAAGATGCGAGGCGGCCGCCCTTATGTCCTTGCGGATGTCCGCACACGGAAAAACGTCGACAAAATCGTCGAATGGATCAAACGGAATATGCTGCTTGAAGGCGCGGGCGCGACAAGTGCTGGTGAGTAAAGTGGCTCGAAGACACCATAACGGCAAGCTGAAATTGGTGTTTGAGCCAAGGAGAGGTTACACAAGGATGCCGCATGTATTCCAGCAACCACCGCTAAAGGCGAGCCGTGAACTGTATGAAGGGGACAATCCGATGGCGACGGTATATGTGATGGAGTCTTCGGGTGGCATGGTGGCTGGCGATCGGAATGATATTTCGATAAAACTATTGCCGGGAAGCAAGGTAAGAATCATCCAGCAATCGGCGTTGAAGGTGTACAGGTCACATACAGGAGAAACTTGTGTGCAATCTATTGATGCGGAGCTTGAAGAGGACGCGCGACTTGAATGGATGCCTGAAGTGATCATTCCGTTTGCGGATGCGAAATTCAAAATGGAAACGACGATCCGTCTTGCGAAAAATGCCACACTGCTATGGGGTGAAATCATCGCGCCTGGCAGGGAGATGAGAGGCGAAGTTTTCGATTTCTCGTCATTGAAGTCAATGTTAAGAATTTACGTTGAAGATGAGCTAATTGCTTTCGACAGTCTTCATTTCATTCCCGAGAATATGAAACTTCAAGATCTTGGAATGCTTGAAGATGCGTTGTATGTCGGCTCCATCTGGCTCGTATCGAAAAAAGCAGATTGTCTCGATCTACGGGCAATCCAGGAGGCATTGAATGTTGGAGACGGCTTACGCGCTGGAGTGACAAGGCTTGCGGGAAATGCGGTCCATTGCAGATTCCTTGGTGTCAATCAATGGAGGCTCCAGCAGGAGATGAAGCGCGTCTATACCGAGCTCTCTGCGCTCATTTAAAGGATGGAGGAAACTATGAAAAAACAAATAAGTATGATAGCCCTCATCTCGCTGATCCTGCTGTTAGTCCTAACAGGTTGCGGAAAAGGTAACGAGCACGCGGTTGGCGGCAAGAAAGAAAACAGTCTTATCTATGCATCCGAAGCTGAGTTTGATGGTTTGAATCCGATTCTTGAGGAGACGAATTTGGATGCTCTCCTCTTCCGGGGGCTGTTCCGTTTTGATGAAAACAATGAACCGAAAGCCGATATTGCAGATTCCTATACCATATCGGATGATAAATTGACTTATACATTCAAGCTTAAGCAGGATATTCGTTTTCACGACGACGAGCCGCTGACTGCGGATGATGTGATTTTTACGATCGAAAGTATTTTGGATGATAAAAACGCTTCATTTTTGAAATCGGATTTTACTGAAGTGGCATCAATGAAAAAGCTGAATGATTACGAGTTTGAATTGAAGCTGAAACACCCGTTCACACCAATTCTTGATAAGCTGACGGTACCCATTTTGCCAAAGCATGCGTTTCAGGGTGTTGATATGAGGACCGCTGAGTTCAACAGCCATCCGATTGGCGCAGGACCTTATCAGTTCGACAAATGGGACCGAGGCAATAGCTTGATGCTGAAGGCATACAACCAGTTTTATGGCACAAAGCCGACCATCGAGAAAGTCATCTTCAAATTCATCCCTGACAGCAATGTCCGGGCTTTGCAACTCGCTTCGGGTGAAGTCGATATTGCTCTGCTTGACCCAGTGCAAGTAGGTGAGCTTGAAAAGCGAGATCATATTAAAATTTATAATGTTGATACCGCGGATTACCGCGGAATCCTTTTCAATATGCAAAACGAGCTTTGGCAAGATGTGCGTGTTCGTCAGGCATTCAGTTTCGCCATTGATCGGGAACGAATCGTAAAAGGTATTTTGAAAGGATATGGAGAAGTAGCCTATTCACCGCTTCAAAAACATGATTTTCATTATGAAGAAATTGAAAAATATAGTTTTGACCAAGCACGTGCAGAAGCTTTGTTGGATGAGGCAGGTTGGGAAAAGTCTACCAATGGATTCCGTTATAAGGACGGCCAAAAACTGAGCTTCACAATTACAGCGCCTGCATCCGATTCAGTCCGTGTAAATATGGCGAATTATGTTGCTGAGGGCTATAAGTCAATTGGTGCGGATGTCGATGTGGCAGCACTTGACTGGAGTGCAATCACAATCGAAGAGACGGATGCATTCATGATTGGATGGGGTAGCCCGTACGATGCCGATCATCATACGTACGGCTTATTCCATTCATCTGAATCAAGTCTAACAAGCTCGGGCTATAACTTCGGAAACTATTCGAATAAAAAAGTAGATACCTATCTTGAAAAAGGTCGCTTATCTATGGACGAAGCAGAACGGAAGGAAAGCTATATGGCCTTCCAGAAAGAGCTTGCGGAAGACCCGGCATTCGCATTCATCGCTTATGTAAATGCAGTTTATGGCATTAACGGGAATATCGAAGGCGTGAAGGAGCGAACGCTCGGTCACCACGGTTCCGGTTTCCTGTGGAATGTCGAGGAGTGGAAGTGGAATGACCGTTAAATGGATTGGGAAGCGCATGATGTTGGGGATTTTAGTTCTCCTCATCGTGAGCTTCCTCTCTTTTTCATCATGCATGCTGGACCAGGCAGCTCAGCAACAGCATATTACGGGGGCAATGCCCAAACATTGACTGCATCTGAGAAGGAGCGGATCAGTGAGGAGTTTGGGCTGGACCGTCCGTTGATCATACAATATGGGTCTTGGTTGAAAGAGACGATGAATGGGAATCTCGGTATGTCGGCTAAGGAGGGACGTCCTGTCGCATTGATTTTAGGTGAGCGTTTGCCGAATACGCTTCTCTTATTCGGAGTATCGATGTTTTTCATCATCATCGGATCGATTTGGCTCGGAATGGCTGCAGGAGTGAAGCCGGGATCGCTGTTAGATAGGGGGCTATCGATGTTCAGTATCGCATCCTCTTCAATCCCCCCTTTTTGGCTTGGAATTTTATTTATTTATTTATTTTCCGTTACGTTAGGCGTCTTGCCTTCTTCTGGGACGAGGAGTCTGATTGGGGACGGCGGCTTTTTCGATAAAATACGGCATCTAATCATGCCGGCATCCGTCATTGTGTTGACGCATGTCGGCCTGTATGCGCGCTTCCTCCAGGAGAGTGTAAAGACGGAGATCGAAAGCTATTATGTGATGACTGCAAGGGCGAACGGAGTAGATGAACGGGAAATCAGGATTGGAGTATTACGGAACGCTTTCATTCCCTATTTGAATTATCTTGGCATGACGATTCCTTCATTTTTTGGGGGTTCGGTCATTGTGGAAGCCCTTTTTGCATGGTCGGGCCTCGGGCAGTTGCTCATAAAATCCATCATGGTGAAGGATTATCCGCTGCTGATGGGCGGTATCATGCTGACATGTTTGATCGTCGTCATTACACTGTTCGTCATTGATGTTCTCATGTTCATGCTCGATCCAAAGCTTCGTAGAGGGGAGTTGGGCGGATGACACAGAGAAAATGTTTGTTTTCTGGTGCTCACTTTTAGGCCTGATCGTTATTTTGACGCTATTTGCCGGTTCGTTTTCTTCCCATCCGGTGAATGAAATGGACATGGACGCTGTATTCTCCGCCAGGGATGGTCATCTGTTAGGGACGGACCATCTTGGCAGGGATGTGTTTTCTCGTTTATTGGAAGGCGGAAAAGTAACATTGATAGTTGCCGGCTTATCGGTTCTGCTGTCATTCATCATCGGAGTCGTTTATGGTGGAATAAGTGGGTATGCCGGCGGGTGGACCGATAGTGTGATGATGAGGATTTTGGAAGCGCTCATTTCCATCCCTTCGCTTGTTTTGGTACTTGCTTTTCAGGCAATCATGCAAGGCGGGATGTGGGGAATGACATTCATCATTGGGGTGACGGGGTGGTTCACTACGGCGCGAATTGTCCGTTCTGAGTTCATCCGGCTGAAGGATACTGAGTACGTTAAAATGGCGAAAATGTTCGGTACGCCAGTATGGAGGATCATTACCGGGCATTTGCTGCGCAACAGTTTGCCGCCGTTGTTCGTCGTGACGATCTTCAATTTAGCGGGAGCTGTGTTTATCGAAGTGTCGCTAAGTTTCCTTGGAATCGGCATTCCTTCGGCAATTCCATCGTGGGGGAATATGCTGTACAATGCACAAAATGATTTATTGATCGGTGCATGGTGGATTGGTGTATTCCCTGGATTGCTGATCTTCTTGACGATACTTTCCATTAACTTCATCGGGGAAGCTTTGAAAGATCCAAGAAGGAGGCGGTTCCATGCTTGAGGTGAAAGGATTATCAGTTGAAATAAATGAAGTCCCTGTCGTAAAGGGTATTACCTTTTTAATTCCGAAAGGGAAAGTGACAGCGCTGATTGGTGAAAGTGGCAGTGGGAAAAGCATGACAGTCTCAGCATTGTTAGGTATGCTGCCCGCAAATTCGCGTGCCTATGGAGAAGTTCATTATAAGGATATGGACTTGTTGAAAGCGACTCCTGAAAAGATCTCAGCATTACGGAAAAATAAGTTCTTTGCGGTTTTTCAGGATGCATCAAATAGTTTCAATCCGAGTGTGAAGATGGAACGGCAGTTGTATGCATTCTCCGGGAAAAGGGTTGGCGATGATGAGGAGAAGTTTCAGGAGAAGATGCCGGAGATTTTAGAGAGGTTAAGCTTGTCTGTTGATATTATGGATCGATATCCGTTTGAGTTATCGGGTGGAATGTTGCAGCGTTGCATGGTTGCATGCGCATTCTATTTGGAGCCTGAATTATTGATAGCCGATGAACCGACTTCAGCACTCGATAAAGTCGTACAGAAGGAGTCCATAAAAACGCTACATCTGTTGAATGAAAGCGGGACAACAGTCCTTATCATCACCCATGACTTGGATGTTGTGGCGGCTGTGGCAGATGAAATGATTGTCATGCGGAAAGGCGAAGTCGTTGAGACAGGGGCTGTTGAAGATGTTTTGGCAAATCCAACACATGAATATACAAAACGTTTGCTGGACAGCCGATTTTAGGAAAGGGGGTGCCGGAAGTGCTTAAAATAGAAAATCTTTCAAAAAGCTATGGCAGAGGAAAACGAAAAAAGAACGTCCTTCATGATGTGAATCTGACAGTTGGTGAGGAAGAGATTGTTGGGATTGTCGGCGAAAGTGGCAGCGGGAAAAGCACACTATCCCGTCTGATCATGCGTTTAGAATCCGCAGATGAAGGAACGGTTTCATTTGCAACCGTAGATAATTTCTATGCTTCCTGTCAAATCGTCTTCCAAAATGCATCTGCCGCTATGAATCCGTCCTGGACGGTTCGCGATATTTTAAAGGAGCCGCTTCGCAAGATGAAAGGTGATCGAGACGCCCATATCCGCGAAATGCTTGAAAAAGTGAGTTTGGAAGAAAAGCATTTGGACCGGCGCCCTTCGGAACTAAGCGGTGGGGAGCGTCAACGAGTGAATCTCCTTCGCTCAATCCTTGTCGAACCGAAGCTACTTGTTTGCGATGAAATTGTATCCAATTTGGATCGTTTGATACAGAAGGAAATTGTTGAATTGATACAGCGGCTTAACCGGGAGACGGGAATGGCGATTCTGTTCATCTCCCACGACCTCGATGTCGTGGAACATCTGTGTAACCGAGTTTATGTGATGAAGAGCGGAAGGATTGTTGAGGAGGGCGTGAAACGGGACGGTAGGTTTTCATTTGAACACCCGTATTCCCTTTTGCTATTTGAGTGAACTTGTTCAACCATTTCGATAGTGGGTATACTAAGAGAGTATTAAAAGGGAGATGACAGTAATGGAACAACGGCCGATGAGCCACTCACGTACAATCGTTACGAAGCTTGTACTACCGCCTGACACAAACCATATGCAGACGATTTTTGGTGGAAAGGTGCTGGCATACATAGATGAAATTGCCGCCATTGCGGCGATGAAACACTCCAACAAGCGTGCTGCTGTCACTGCATCCATCGATTCGGTCGACTTTCTGTCGTCTGCCAAAGTCGGCGATGTACTTGAACTGGAAGCGGTCGTCAGTTCGACGGGCCGTACGTCGATGGAGGTTTTCGTAACGGTGCATTCAAGGGATTTGGTTACGGGTGCGACCAAGTTGACGACAGAGTCATTTCTGACGATGGTCGCAATGGATGAAAACAATAAACCGACAGCGGTTCCTGGCATCTATCCGGAAACCGAAGCCGAAAAACGATTATTCGACACAGGTCCAGCACGTAGAGACCACCGGAGATTACGTAGGGAAATTATACATTGATAGAAGTCGCCTTTTATGGCGGCTTTTTTGATTGAAACCTCCAACGATATTTTCCGTATATAAGGAAAGGAGTGAGTGTGATGAGGGCGGATATTCAAGAACGGCAAATGGAACTGACGATGCTGCGGAATGAACGGAACCGGGTGAAAAGACGTCTTGATGGGGCGGAGGCGCAATATAAGGAAGCGGTTCAGTTGCGTGATCGGTTGCACAGGCAACTATCAAAGGAGCAACAGGATGTCGTGAAGCTTGGGAAATTCTCGTTTGCGAATAAACTAAAAGAGTGGACAGGCAAATGGGATATGCAGATGGAAAAGGAAATCAATGAAGTCGTGGAGGCCGAACTGAAATACAATGAGGCGGAAAAGACAGTTACGGATTTGGAAGCGGAAGTGAGCCGACTCCGTGAACAGATGAAACGGGAGGATTTTCTTTATATCGACGAGGATTGGTCGGACTTCTTAAAAGAGAAAGAGGCATGGATAAGGCAAAACGATTCGGTGGCAAACGGTACTTTGCAAAGAATCGCAGATGATCGAGTACGTGTCAGGTCATTGATAAGGGAAATCGACGAGGCATACGAAGCGGGCGACAAGGCGATGCGGACACTTGACGCTGCGCTTGATAAGCTTGGAAATGCTGAAGGGTTGTCGATGTGGGATACGTTTTTAGGCGGTGGCCTGATCGTTTCAGCTATGAAGTATTCGGAAATGAACAGCTCCGATGATCTCGTACACCGTGCTCAACGCGCCCTTCGGCATTACGAAACTGAATTAATGGATGTACAAAATGTCGCTTCTGAATCTTTCAAAGTGAATCATAATGACTTTTTCACATTTACGGATATCTTCTTCGATAATATTTTCTCCGACTGGGCGGTGCATTCGCGGATAACAGACGCGAAGGGCAAGTTGAATGGCGTGCTTCAAGACGTCCGCCGTGTGCAGGACCAACTGCGAAGGAAACGTGATGAAGCTATGGAAGAATTGAAGCGACTTGACCAGCAGGAGAAGGATATTATTGTGTCTTAGTCAAACTCCAAAAACTCAATCCGATTGCCAAATGGATCTTGTGTGAAGAAGCGGGCCCGGCCTGCGATCGGTGGTTCTTCAGTGATGGGGAAGTCTGCCGCAATTAGACGGGATTTCAATTGTTCAAGCGCATGTACGGTGAATCCGGGATGCGCTTTTTTTGCTGGTGTGAAATCTGCTTCGACACCGATATGGACTTCTTGTGTACCGCATTGGAACCAGCATCCACCGCGTGCTTGCAAGTTTTCTGGTTTCGGGATTTCTTTCATTCCAAGTAGCTCACCGTAAAATTTGCGTGCTTGTTCTTCGGAATTCGGTGGTGCTGCGATTTGGATATGGTCGATGCCAATGAGAAATTGAGTCATATGAATCTCTCCTTTGCTCTTGTTAACTTCAGTGTAGATGAGTTTATCAAGAGAAGCTATGACGGGAAATGAAACGATATGTATAAGGGTTGCTTATGGATAATTGGCTTCGCGATAAGTCCCGCGGAGAATGTCATCTTGGCACCCTTTTTTGTCGTGCCAAATGTTTTTGAGCAACTAAAAAAGCTCTTTTATTGAATGGGTGAATAGTCCCTAAATGACAATATATCTCGGGAAATGATCGATATAAATTGGGAAATAATCGATAAACCATATCAATTGATCGATAAGTTCCGGGAAATAATCGATAAAACCTGGGAAATGATCGATAACTTTTTCCGGTTGGAAGAAATAGGACTTTTAAATTAATCTTCACGAAATAGTCAAATTCCTTTGCAATGCTGCATAAGTTAGTGTACTATGTAACTAATACACCGATACAGGAGGGGTAGATGGTGAAGCAATGGAATGGTTTATTGCAGAAGGAATGGGTGCAGTGGAGGGTACAGATAATCGTTTTGGTCCTTCTGATGCTCACGGGATTGTTCGTTTTCCCGACATTTGCAAAGGTATTAACAGCGGGGGAAGTTCCCGTATTTGAAATTACGATGATCATTAGTTTCGTGGCGGCGGGTGCCTGTGTTTTTGTCCCGGTCATTGCATTCGCAACGATGTTTAACAAAGAAATGAAAAGGCCGGATCTATGGCTTCATTCGACAGCGTCCACGTCCAAACTAATTGGGGTGAAGCTGTTCATGGCAGCGGTAATGGGATTTGCCTATTTACTCGTCCCAGTAGTGGTCGTTGCAATCCGCTATCTATTCACATCACATCCGGAGGTGATGTTCAGTGAGTTGCTGTTCGTAGGCGTCCTGTTAATAAGCGCCGTTTTTTTAGCGTCTATCCAGTTTATGGTTTATGGCTTTTTCTTTATCGTCATCGATCAACTGCTAAAACCTTTTCTTAAAGGGTTTTCGATTATCATCACTATAGTCTTATTTATCATTTCAGCGCGAATTTATGGCGAGGTCATGAACTCCGTTTTTTATGAACGGTTCATAAAGATAGGGCGCTTTGATTTGTTAAGTATCAAAAGTTCTAATATTCATATCCAATATGAAAACTTTGCCTTTAGTAATACCGTTTTGTACTTCGGTGAAATTGCCTTCGCTATTTTCTTTACAGTCGGTCTACTTTACCTCGCTATCACCTTATTTGAAAAGAGGGTGAGGCTATGACGGGTTGGAATGGTTTATTACGCAAAGAATGGATGCTGATGAGATATACGTTCATTGCTTTTATCGTGGTCTTTGTCGTGATTGCCGTATCAAGTTTCGCACCCCTTGCGGTCGGAGGCATATTTGATCTTGTAGAAATTACTAATATGTTCTCGTATTTGCAAATGTATTTTGGGGCGCTGCTTTTCATCCATAGTCTTCATACGGATATGAAGCAGCCTGATATATGGCTACATTCTCCAGCTTCAATAACACAGCTTTTGGCCTCCAAGATGCTGATGGCCTTACTATTAGTCGGTGTGTCTAACCTGATTTGGAGCGGCATAGGGGTTGTCGCCTATTTCATCGGCGGATTTGAAGGGGTCATCCCTGGATGGCCGAACTTGCTAAAAGTATTCCTTACTGCCACTTTTGCGATTTCAGCAAGTTTGCCGATATGGGTGATCTACAGGCTTTTGTCATTGAAGATTGGCTGGTTGGCGGTAATTGTTGTGATTATATTTTTCACCTTGGTATCAATGGTATGGGGAATCATAGAGGTAATATGGGGAGAAATTGGACCTGACATAGGTTCACTCGTATACATCCTCGTTTCATTCGTATTATTTGCAGGCGGAGCAATTTTGCTTGAGAAGAAAGTGAGGTACTAACGATGAGCATTGATTTTTTACCGGATAAGCCGATTTACCAGCAGCTCATCGACCGGATTTTGGGGGATATTATGCGCGGAACGCTTGCAACGGGAGAAAAGTTACCGTCCGTCCGTGAATACGCGGTTGAAGTCGGCGTGAATGCGAATACGATGCAGCGCGTTTACAAGGAGTTGGAGCAGATGGAGATCACTGAGACAAGAAGGGGGCAGGGATCGTTCGTGACGGAGAATCAGGAAAAGATTACAGCACTTCGCAATGAAATGAAGGAGCAACTCGTGACGGCTTTCCTTCAAAGCGTGGCAGCATTCGGATTTACGACTGAGGAGATTGTAAAGTGTCTGCAGGAACGGGGTGGCGAAAATGATTGAGTTAAAACATATCGTGAAGAAATATGGCAGTAAAAGGGCGCTACAGGATGTGACATTATCGATTCCGAAGGGGAAAGTGATTGGACTTGTCGGTGAAAACGGGAGTGGGAAATCGACATTATTGAAGATGATGGCGGGTTTATCGACACCGAATAGCGGGAGCGCGTCGTTTGACGGGAAGCCGATTACACGAAGGGTTGCTTCCAGAATCGCGTATATGTCCGATACGGATGATTTCTATACGTACTTCACAGTTCAGCAGCTGATTGACTTCTACGAATCGCAATTCAAGGATTTTGATGTGCTCAAAGCGAAGGAGATTGTGCAATTCCTGAATGTGTCGCTTAATTCGAAAATAAAAAGCTTGTCCAAAGGGAATCGAGGGCGGGTGAAAATTGCGGTGACGCTTGCACGTGAAGCGGATGTTTATCTGTTAGATGAACCGTTTTCCGGACTTGACCCTATGGTGCGGGACGATATTGCAAAAGGACTAATCCGTTTTACAGATCCGGAATGGCAGACGGTTATAATGTCAACGCATGAAATCCGGGAAGTCGAGCCGCTTTTGGATGATATCATAGTCATGAGGGGCGGAGTTATCATCGCACATGAAGCTGTTGATGAAATCCGTGATTTCTATGGGGTGGATGCAACAAGCTGGATGGTATCGCTGTTCAAAGATGGGAATAGGGAGGGGATTTCAAAATGAAACCAGTAGTGGAATTAAAGAACTTATCTAAAACGATAGGAAGCAAGAAAATCATCGACAATCTGAATTTGTCGCTGTATCCGGGGACAATTACAGGTTTTCTTGGTCCGAATGGTGCAGGGAAAACAACGACAATCCGAATGATGGTCGGTCTGATGAAACAGACGGGTGGCGATGTCGTCATTGATGGAGTATCGTTGCGAGATAATTTCGAGGAAGGCCTTTCGAAGGTCGGTGTCATCGTTGAAAATCCGGAAATGTATAAGTTCATGTCCGGGTATAAGAATTTAGTACACTTCGCGCGCATGCATAAAAACGTGACGAAGGAGAGAATTGATGAGGTCATCCGACAAGTCGGGATGCAAAATAGGATTCATGAAAAAGTAGGGACGTATTCACTTGGGATGCGTCAGCGGCTTGGTTTAGCTCAGGCGCTATTACATCGGCCGAAGTTCTTGATATTGGATGAACCGACGAACGGTCTCGATCCGGCGGGCATCAGGGAGTTCCGTACGTATTTGCGCCAAATCGCGGAAACGGAAGGGGTTGCCGTTTTTGTTTCAAGCCATATGCTGTCAGAAATCGAGTTGATGTGCGATCGGATCGCTGTTATTCAAAACGGGAAGTTGGTCGACATCCGTGAAATGTCGGAGACGCGGGAATCGTTCTATTATATAGAAGCAACTCCTGTGGAGAAGGCGAAGCAACTGCTTTTAGATGAAGGTTTGACGGTGGATGATTTTAATAATGGGTTGATTGTGAATGTGGAACAACAGCAAATTCCGGGAATAATGCGGTCATTCATTGCCGAAGGACTGGAAGTGTTCGCGGTGCAGCCGCATAAGAAAACGTTGGAAGATGAGTTCTTGGAAATGACAGGAGGTGGCCAGATTGCTGAAACTTATGCAAAATGAATGGATGAAACTGTGGAATAAAAAAAGTACGTGGGTATTGGTTGCGATAATGGTTGTGCTGACTGCAGGTATGACGGCATTGATGAAATACATTAGCACCCAAAATATGGGCGGAAATTTTACGAGGGAAAGCATGATTGGGGATCCGTCTTCACTTGGCGGGACCGTGTTATTGTTGACAGTCATCGTGGCGGCGGGCATTGTCGCATCCGAGTTTTCACAAGGGACTATCAAGATGCTACTAACAAGACCCGTGAAACGGTGGAAAATCCTGACGTCGAAATTTATAACAGTGAATTTGTTCGGCATTTTTCTAATGGTGATTGGTTATATAGTATATGTCCTGTTGGCGTTAATCTTGTTTAAATCGGGGACGGATCAAGGACTTTCAGAAGTATGGGGAAAAGCTTGTACATGTTAGTGTTGTCATTCGGTAGCGTATTTGTTACAGCGACATTCGCATTTGCAGTCGGTAGTGTTTTCCGATCAAGCTCTCTGGCAATCGGACTTTCTCTATTCATCTATTTCACAGGGACTACAATATCCGCGTTGCTATCGAAATATGAAATCGCTAAATACTTGCTGTTCACGCATATGGATTTGACGCAGTTTGAAACTGGGATGATGTTGGTTGAGGATATGACGATGCCATTTTCACTTGCGGTATTGGCGGTTTATATCGTTGTGTTTTTGGTGGTTAGCTATACAAGCTTTGTAAAGCGTGATGTGACCGCTTAAAGAAAAGCACTCCATGGTGGGGTGCTTTTTTTGTAAGAAAAAAGCACCTCAACAATCACTTGTGATTGTTGAAAGTGCTGATAAGACCAAATGACGTTCCAAGGATGACAAATGCAAACAATGTATACATGATGTATAGGAACCACATGAAGACTTCACTCCTTTTAAGCTAATCCTATAGACCATTGTAGCATTAGTGTGCGGGGGAGGCAACGGGCGACACGGCTTTGCCATAGTTTAGTGTGAGGGGGAGGAGGTCCCGATTTGGTGATATATTGAGTTATTCAATAGATAAAGCCTATGATTCAATTGATATGTGGAAGTATTCAATAGATAAACCCAGCTATTCGATAGATATACTTGAATATCTGTGAGAAAGTTTCACTGGGGTGGAACCCTTATGGAAAAAGCATTTCCAACATGCTAAAGTAATTGGTGGAGGTGGTATATATTGATAATTAAAAAGAAATCAAATTCATTTAAACTTATGGGTTTAGAAAGGCTGCTGCAACGATTACCCAATCATCATTCCCGCTATTCAAGTATTGAAAATGCTATTAGAGCAACCCGGGCAGGTGAAAATGGAGAAAGGATATTAGCGGATGTTTTTCAGAAGTACGAGTTCCCGTTCAAACACTTTATATTTCACGATTTAAATTTAAGGTCAACTGGGCAGTTTCAAATAGACACACTATTTCTTTGTAAGCAAGGGCTGATTATTTTTGAGATGAAAAACATTGCGGGGCGAATTAGTTTTCCAACCGATCAAAATCAAATTGTTCGTACCTTAGACAATGGACAAATTGATTCGTTTGAATGTCCATCCATTCAGCTTAGTCGCAATCAAATTTTGCTGGAAGATTGGTTACATGCTCGAAGTATGTCGATATCGATTTATACGGCAGTGGTTTTTCCTAGACCACAGCAACGTATTGAAAACAACCGTACCAACTTAACGATTTTATTCCCCCTTGAAATACCTGTATTCCTTCGAAACATCGTAGAACAACCCCCAACTCTCGATGATCATCAACTTAGAAACATTGCAACTACTTTGATGGAAAGCCATCGTGATTATAACCCTTTTCCTTTATCATCCAATTACAACATTTCACCTTCCGAAAAAAAAAAGGCGTCCGCTGTGTACGCTGCGGTCAATTTGGCATGCAATCCATTCACAAAGGATGGGGATGCAACCGATGCGGCCATACTGATTCGCACGGACATTTACAAGGAATGTTGGATTATATTATCTTGGTGAATAATCAGGTCACTAACAAAGAGTGTAGAAACTTTTTGCAACTCGAAAGTCATCAAAAAGCAAATAGGATTTTAAAACAATTGGAAATACCATCACAAGGAGAGAAGAAGGGAAGAGTTTATGTTGCTTCCTTGAAAGACATAGAATTATTGTCAAAACGCGCTACAGAGCATGAGCGAAAAGTCCTGAATTGGTGATATATTTATGTATTCGATGGATAAGAATCGTAATTCAATTGATATCTCGCTTGATTCAATAGATAAGTCCAAGGATTTGATAGATAATAACTATTTTTATGCTCTTGGATATGCTGAATATCCCTATTTTAAGTGTTATTGAAACTTACCACCTCAATCTGTCGTAAGACAACAAATAGGGAGGTGGTTACGATGAAGAATCTATTGGGTTTCATTATGGTAATGTTGCTAATCCTGTTCCCGCCTGCAACCGCGCATGCAAAGTCATTCACGGTGGACCGGGTGCAGATTAAAGGATGGGTGCAACCGGACGGGGAGATGTTGGTCAATGAGGTGTTCACCTATACATTCGATGGTTCGTTCTCAAGATTGACTCGTTCCTTTCCAGATGAGCATATTAGCCAGATTCGCGGATTCGAAGCGTATTTGATTCACGATGCACGCCCTGTTGTTGGTGAAATTGATGAATCAATCCTATCACAGGCGCAAACGTCATCGAAAGGCAGTACCTACTCGACTTCAGTTGAGGCTGAGAATGAAACGATATCAGTGCTGTACGTCTATCGGATGCTGAACGCAGTGAAATCATACGATACATATAGTGACCTAAACGTGACTTATTTCGAGGGCGGGGCAAATCACGATGAGGATATCAATAATATAAGCATTGACTATGTTTTGCCGGGCGATGTTGGCGATGTCAATATCCATGGATTTATTCTCGACCGTGAGGGCTTGGTGAATAAGGTGTATCGCAATGGAATTTCGTTTCATACGCCCAATTCGGCTGCGTACACAGTAACGGGACCCGAGTATTTTTCCCTTCATCCATTATGACTGAGCAAAGCAAGTATGCCGCGCCGCTTCCTTTAATGGATGCAATCCAGCAGGAGCGTGATACGATTGCCGAAAAGGAATCGAGATGGTCCAATATCCCATCAGCAATAACGGCCGCAGATGGATTACGTATCGTATTTATTGTGTTAATTGGCCTAATTATCCTTCTGAGACAGCGGGTGATTCCTTTATTCGGAAGTACGGATCTCGTTTTACGGACCGATCCGATGTATTTGGCGCTTGTCGATCAAAATGGAAAGTTCAACAGGAAGAGTTTTTTATCAGGCCTGTTCTCACTTGTTGAAAAAGGTGTCGTCAAAGTGGAAATGACCGATTCGGCAATGCGGTTCAACGGCAAGAGCAGCGCGCCTGAGAAGACCCTTGTATTTCATTTACAACAATCAAGTCAAATAATGAAGAACTTATTGCCGCATGAACAGTATTTGGTCACCTGGTTATTCAAGGGCAGGGCTGGCCATCGGAAGTTCCATTTGCATGACATTGCAGGTCCTTCTATTAAAGGAGATAAAAAAGATCGCGTTCAAGTGCGAAAGCAAAATAAGTTTGTCGTGAACCATGAAGCATGGCATGACGACGTCCTTCGCCTCATGATAGAGGCGGGCGCGCTATCGACGATGCTCTCCAAAATTTTGAAGACGGCAATCATCTTCCTGCTCACAATTTTGATGATGTTCGGATTCTATGCGGACGGGGCAGGCGGATGGGGAATTGCATTTCCTGTCATTGTCGCAGGTATCGGGTATTATTTTTATATTGTAAACCCGGGTAAGAAATGGCCTGCCATCCTGTTGTTCATCGGCCTGTTTTTCGTTGGTGCTCAAACGGCAGACGCGATTGTCACCAATGCAACCCTTCAACTAATCATTGTCGGAGCGATCCTGTTCGCTGTCATTCCAAAGGCGTTGCCAAAATCTATAACTGCGCTTTTTACGAAGATGAGCATTGTGAAATTCCAGATGAAAACAAAGTGGAATGCCGAACCGCCTCATCATCTTCATCCGGAAGATATCGACCGTTGGATGATACGCGCATATTTGCTGAATCCATCAAGAAACGGCTTCCGAAGTTGAAGGGAAGTGTACTGGATTCCTATCCATTGGCGCCGCTTTTTGCCTTGCAGGTGGATCCGCTTTATTTCGCCTATTCGACTTGGGGGCCTATGTCTATTAATCAAGGCAGCAGTTCTTCAAGTAGTGGTGGTTCTGATTACGGTGGAGGATACAGCGGTGGAGGCGGTGGTGGAGATGGCGGCGGCGGCGGGGCTGGCGCGGATTGAGTGGGAAATTCGAGTGAGTCAAAGGTCCTGAAAAGACGATAACTCTCATGAAGTGACCGATAAAATTGTGAACTTGACCGATAACTTGCGTAGAGTGACCGATAACTCTCCAAGAGTGACCGATAACCCGCGTAAAGTGACCGATAACTCCAATAGCAGCACCAACTCAAAAAAAACCGCTTCAGTCTCACATGGACTGAAGCGGTTTTTCATTCATTTCTTTTCTTCTTTCAATAAATCACGGATTTCCTTCAATAATTCCTCTTTTGCATCAATCGCAGGTGTTTCCTCTTTAACAGGTTCTTCTTTCCGTTTGAATTTCATCATAAGTCGTACGAAAAGGAAGATTGAGAAGGCGATTATTAGGAAATCAATGATGTTTTGTAAAAGAGTCCGTACTTGATTTCTGTTTCTCCGAGTACGAGGTGAAGTTTTGACACATCCACTTTTCCTGTCAGCGCTACAAGGAGGGGGGTGATGATGTTTTCAACGAGGGACGACACGATTTTACCGAATGCACCACCGATGACGACTGCGATTGCCAGATCGAGAACATTCCCTTTGAATGCAAATTCCTTAAAGTCTTTCCACATTGTGATTACCAACTTTCTAATGTCTAAAATAGTACCGATTCGCATAGTATAAGAACAAATGTTTTTATTGGAGTTGAGAGCAATGAGACGGGAATTGATCAAACTATGCGACCGCCGGGATTTGGCTGATATGATCTATATGAGTGCGGACGGAGCGCTTACAAAAAGGCGCATTCGAATTTTATCAGTTGGTGACAATTCATTCAAGGCTTTTTGCTATTTACGCCGTGAAAAACGGACCTTCACAATTGACCGTGTCCTGTCGGTAAGACGTGTCATCAGCAGAGAATCATGGGTCATATGAATTCCTCCTCCGGGAACCACCGGTAGACAGTAAGATCCACCTTTCCGTTCCTCATGAATTCCACACCTTCACCTTCAAGCAACTCTCGTTGTAATCCGCCTTTTTCCTCACCATCAGTTGGGTCGAGATTCCACCCTGAGCGTTAATGATCCGATGCCATGGCAACTCATATTTCGCGCTCATCGAATGCAGGATTCTTGAAATTTGCCTTGCGCCACGCGGATTTCCTGCTGCACTTGCTACTTGTCCATATGTCATGACGCGTCCCGCGGGAATTTCTTTAATGATTTTCACGGCGCGTTCTGTAAATGGTAACATACCATCCCTCCTATGAAACTATCCGACTCATTCAATCGTACAGTATGTAAAGAAAAATTTAAATTGGGAGGGATGGCCAGAGTGAAAAAAATATTCATCAAACAAAGTCTAATGGGCTATGCGATTAAAGTCGCCGGTGTCGTCGTGATGGTTTGGGTGTCATCCAAGGAATTTTCACATTGGTGATGATGTCGCAAATGGGCGGTCATATGAATGAGTGGGGGGAGTGGCAGTATTCCAGCGGATTATCGGGAGCTGCATTGTTCGGATTTATCGGCATCATTGCAACACATTTCCTCTATGGATTGCTCATTATCGGATTCGGGAAGTGATTGACTTACTACAGAGGATATATTTCAGATTGCATCCGGAGGCCGAGCAACAATGGGTGAAGGAGCAGGAGGAAAAAGAGGTTGTCCCTCCGAACTATTAGAAGTGATTTACGATAAACAACGAAAGACTTTTTCATTTTCAAGGTGGATGTGGGGGAGTGTATAGAATTCATAGAGGTAGGCGGTTTCGCACCTCGCGTATTATTGGAAGATGAAGCAAAGAAGTTCATGAATTAAAAAGCGCCCCGTCATGAATTGACGAGGCCCTGTTTTTTTCGCCGTTGGTAGAAATCGAAAATGAAAACTGTAAAGACAACCCAAAATGCGCTTGCAACAATGCCACCCGCAATATCGCTTGGGTAATGGACGCCGAGATAGATTCGGCTTAATGCAATCATTCCGAACATGAAAACAGCGAATGCCAACAGTGCAATTTTGCCTGCAGGTACCCGGATCTTGCGCCAAAGAAGAATGACGGCTATTGCATACAAAGTGAATGCCATCATTGTATGCCCACTTGGAAAGCTATAGCCTACTGCATCGGCGAGTCTGTGAAATTCAGGGCGTTCCCGTTTGAATATGAATTTCAATGTTTGATTCAGCGCGCTTGTCCCAACTGTTGCAAAGAAAAAGAAATAGGCGCTTGAATGAGCGCGGAAGCCCCAAAATAAAAGTGCTGTCACTGCAATAATGAGGACCATGACAACTTTTGTGGAGCCGACAAATGAGAATCCGTTCATGATCGGCGTCAGCCAAGGCGCTTCCCGACTTTGTACAATCGCAATGATTGGCTGGTCAAATCCTATTATTGTATCCCGGCTGATGATTGTAGCGATATAGGCAAAGATGCCGATGAATAAAATACATAATGCAATTGCTATGTTAGGGCGCAATGATTTTTCTTTCAAATAAATACATCCTTTCTTCGCACCATTGTACTGGAATTGAAGGCATGGTGCATTAATCTAACACTCTGAAGAAGTGGCAAAGAATGGGGATATGTATGAAAGTTGTTTTCTTACTGATTGGCGCTTATTTAGTTGGCAATTTCCTTACTGCAACAGTAGTCGGGAAGTTTTTCTTTAAGCAAAATATCCGTTCGGAAGGCAGTGGAAATCCCGGTGCGCGAAATGCGGGGAGGGTGTTTGGCAAAAAGGCATTCGTCCTGACATTTATCGGGGATGCACTGAAAGGGGCGCTTGTCGTCCTTGCTGCCAGATGGATGGGGATGGAAGGATGGCCTCAATTGCTATTTTTGATAGCTGTCATGTTAGGCCATAACTATCCAATTGTACATAAATTCCGTGGCGGGTTAGGCGTATCGACATTCATAGGCGGGATGTTGGCGTTCAATCCACTTGTTGTAGCCTGTTTTGTTGGGGCATTTCTTGTCCTTTATCCGATATTCAAAAGCTTTACTTTGGCGGGATTAAGCTCAATGGCTTTGTCACCGTTATTTTTGTATGCCTTAACAAGGGACTTGCCGGAAACAGTGCTTTCCTGCATAGTGATAGCCATCCTATTATTTGCGCATATAAGCGATTTCATTAGAATAAAGGACAATTGAATCAATTGTAGTCACCTTCTCAGTGGATTATAATGGAATAAACGGGTCTTTCATTCAAATGAAAGGTCTTTGGAAGGAGAGTTCTCATGAAGAAAATCCAGTCCATCACAGAGTGGCATTCCATAATCGATCAATCGAAAAATGAACCTGTTTTTTTATTGAAGCATAGCTCGACATGCTCGATTAGTGCGGCAGGGTATAGGGCATTTGAAGGGTTTGATACAGACATCCCCAAATATTACTTGGTTGTCCAAACGAACCGTCCTCTTTCGAGTGAAGTCGCAAGTGGCCTTGGCATCCGGCACGAAAGCCCGCAGCTTTTCCTGTTAAAGGACGGCAAAGCTGTATGGCATGCAAGCCATTATTCAATTAGTCAATCGAAAATCAAGTCAGCTGTAGAAGCATTTGGATAATAAGTAGATTTTTAAAAGCTTAACGGATATTTATCAAATATAGCCGGATAACCTGCAGGCATTCCTTTGGGATGTCTGTTAGTTCAGGTGAACTTGTGGTAACAATTATTGGGGGTTAGCAAGTGGAGATGAAAGGGAAGACGGTCGTTATTACAGGCGGTGCTAATGGAATTGGTGCTGTCGCTGCACAGCTTTTTGGTAAAAAGGGTGCGCAGGTTGCAATTCTTGACTATAACGAAACAGCGGGGGAAGCACTTGCTGGTGAAATGCATGCTCAGGGCATGGAGGCGGCATTTTTCAAAACGGATGTTGCAAAACGTAATCAAGTAAAAGAAACTGCAGAAAAAGTGCTTGCCCACTTCGGGAAAGTCGATGTGCTCATTAACAATGCAGGGATTACGCGAGACGCAATGCTGTTGAAAATGGAAGCAGAGATCTTCCAACAAGTAATTGATGTGAATTTGACAGGCGTCTTCAATTGTACGCAAGCCTTCCTGCCAGCGATGATTGCTGCTGGAAAAGGAAAAATCATCAACACGTCATCAATCGCAGGAACCGGCGGAAATGTCGGACAGACAAATTACGCCGCTTCGAAAGCTGGTGTCATCGGCATGACGAGGACATGGGCGAAGGAATATGGACGTAAAGGGATTAACGTAAATGCGGTAGCTCCGGGGTTCATCGAAACCGATATGATCAGTACTATACCTGGAAAAATAATTACACAAATTAAACAGATGACACCATTCGCTCGTCTCGGCAAGCCGGAAGATATCGCGAACGCCTATCTATTCCTCGCTTCGGGTGCATCAGACTTTATCAACGGAACGGTTCTTGAGGTCGATGGCGGTATGTTGAAATGAACGGAATCCTCCTTACTACAAAGGGGGATTTTTTAATTTCTTCGGATGGTTTTGGTAGGTCTAAAGCCATAAAATGAGCAAAACACCATCGAACTCGAGCAAAACGTGACCAAACTCGAGCAAAACACCATCGAACTCGAGCAAAACCCACCTCAACTCAAGCAAAACCACACCACGCATGTGAATTTCTTCACAATAAATGACACTTATCATATTAAAAGTCATGACGTTCATCTATTTTGCCAAACTCGAAAGCCCTTTAATATGATAGTTAAGAAAAAGTTTCGAGGAGGCCTTCATGCATGAGTAAGGAAAAGACAAAGCAATTACACAAAAACGTTGCACCCTATGCCAAATCGGATTTAAAAAAGAGTGTCATTCAATTGATCAACACAGTACCGCCTATTTTCGTCCTTTGGTTCTTGGCGTATCAAAGTCTATCGGTGTCCATCTGGCTGACGTTCGGCATTGCAATCATCACAGCAGGCTTCGTCGTGCGGACATTTATCATCTTCCACGACTGTACGCATGGTTCGTTCTTCAAAAATAAAAAAGCGAATGACATCGTGGGAACGATTACCGGGGTTCTAACGCTGTTTCCATATGAAAAGTGGAAGAGGGAGCACGCCATCCATCATGCAACAAGCTCTAACCTCGACAAGAGGGGTGTCGGAGACATTTGGGTCATGACTGTGGATGAATATATGGAAGCGTCGAAATGGGAACAGTTCATGTACCGGTGCTACCGGAATCCTTTTGTCATGTTCGGGCTTGGACCATTATATTTAGTGCTCATTACTGGAAGGATCAACCGTAAAGACGCGCGTAAAAAAGAACGTAACAATACGTATCTGACGAATGTCGTCCTCGTTGCGCTTTATGCACTCATGATTTGGCTTGTCGGCTGGCAGTCATTCCTCATCGTGCAAGGTTCAATCATGTTCGTAGCAGCTGCACTCGGAATTTGGCTATTTTATATCCAACACACATTTGAAGACTCGTATTTCGAAGAGGAGTCCGAATGGGATTATGTGAAAGCCGCGGTGGATGGTAGCTCGTATTACAAATTACCGAAAGTCCTTCAGTGGGCGACAGGGAACATCGGTTTCCATCATGTCCACCACTTGGCGCCACGTGTGCCAAACTACAATTTGGAGATTGCGCATGAATCCACTCCGCCTCTCCAAATGGCTACAACCATTAACATTAAAACAAGTTTAGAATCGCTTCGTTATAAGCTGTATGATCCTGCACATAAACGCTTCATTACATTTAAAGAAGTGAAGAGAACCGTAAAACGGGCAACGCCGAACATTGATTTGAAAGAATTAAAACCGAAGCGTACGAGCTTTGAGAGTAAATAAAGAAGCGGCCGCCTATCAGAATAGGTGGCTGTTTCAATTTTTTGGTATAATCAATGAAACAAAGGCGGTGACGATCATTCAAAAATGGTATAGCATCTTTCCAAGAAATCCCTGGATGAGTATTTATGCATGGGTCATATTTTGTCTATTGCCCTTCTTTTTCATTTTTAGATCATGGTCGGCCGTTGGAATATCGGTGGGAATAAGTTTACTACACTCTTTTTCATCTCCTATTTCTTTTCAATCAAATCAAAAAGCGGTCTCGTTTATATGTGGGTCAGCTTTGAAATTGTTATTAACGTCATCATGACGTTGCTGTTCGGATATGTATACTTATCAATCTTTACAGCTTTTTTCATTGGTAATATCCGATCGACCGTTGGTTTTTTTATCATGTATGGTTTGCATATCGCTTTCACAATCAGCGCAATCGTTGTAGGTTTTTTCGTCGAAATCGATTCGTTTTTGCCACAAGTCCATTTCATCATTATCACAGTGATCGGCGTGACTCTTCTTCCGTTCAATCTATACAACAGAAGCAAACGCGAAAGGCTCGAAGATCAGCTGGAATATGCGAATGATCGTATTGCAGAATTAATGTTAATTGAGGAACGTGAACGGATTGCAAGGGATCTGCATGATACGCTTGGACAGAAATTGTCGATGATCGGTTTGAAAAGTGACCTGGCAAGAAGGTTAGTCTTTAAAAATCCTGAAGAGGCTGAGAAGGAATTGGCCGATATCCGTCAGACCGCAAGCACAGCGTTGAAGGAAGTACGAGAATTAGTTGCAGATATGCGTGCGACAAAACTGACTGAGGAAGTGACGCGCATTGGACAAATATTGTCCGCTGCAGAAATCGAATTAAGGATTGAAGGCGTTCCGAATGTATCGAATATCCCGTCCAATGTAGAGAACGTCCTGAGCATGTGCTTGAAAGAGGCAGTGACGAATGTCGTGAAGCATAGCGATGCAAGTGTTTGCGAAGTGATGTTCAAGCATACAGCCGATGAAGTTGCCATTGTCGTTCGCGATAACGGAAAAGGCATTCAAGGAAGGGCATCTTCAGTTGGCGCAGGGTTGAAAGGGATGAGGGAACGCCTCGAGTTCGTGAATGGATTACTTGTTATCGAAGACGATGGAGGTACGAAATTGACCATTCGGATGCCAATCGTCATTACACATCAAGTCGAGGAGGAATTATCGTGATTCGAATCGTCATTGCAGAGGATCAGGGATGATGTTGGGGGCACTCGGTTCCCTTTTGAATATGGAGGACGATATGCAAGTCGTCGGCATGGCGCGTAATGGTGAGGAAGCGGTCCAACTTGTGAAGGAACATAAGCCCGATGTATGCATCATGGATATTGAAATGCCGGTGAAGACGGGATTAGATGCGGCGGAGGAACTCATGGAGATGGATTGCAAGATCGTTATCCTGACAACATTTGCGCGGGCAGGCTATTTCGAACGCGCGCGAAAGGCCAAGGTGCGCGGCTATTTATTGAAAGACAGTCCGATTGAGGAGCTTGTAAATTCCATTCATGCCATCCAGGACGGACGCCGAATCTATGCACCCGAGCTTGTCGATATCGCGTACGAAGAGACAAGCGAAAACCCGCTCACTGACCGTGAAAGCCAAGTGCTTGGACTCGTTGCAGAAGGGAAAACAACGAAGGAAATCGCCGGAGAATTGTACCTGACGCCAGGCACCGTCCGCAATTACATATCAACAATCCTCGAGAAACTGGAAGTCGGCAATCGGATTGAAGCAATTTCAAGGTTTAAGGAAAAAGGTTGGTTTAAATAAGTTTTTAACAGGTGAGGGAACAATTCCTTTGCCTGTTTTTTTTGAATAAACGAGTAGGAGCATCTCGCGCGTCCAAAGAAGTTGGCTCACGCGTCCATAGAATCGACCCCCGCGCCCAAAGCTCCACCCTCCAAACCCTGAAAAGTCCACAAATTCGGATATCCATCACATCACCCGTATGCTATGCTTTTCATAGGAACACAAAAGGGGGATTAGTATGACACTTCACACACTTTCACATGCACAGGAACGGGATCGGCAAGATAAACTTGCCCCTTACAAAAACGAATTTTACATTCCGGCCAACTCGATTTACATGGACGGCAATTCGCTTGGTTTATTATCCAAACGGGCGGAGCGCACGTTGCATGAATTGCTTAATACGTGGAAGACGCTTGGAATCGACGGATGGACGGAGGGGGAGCATCCATGGTTTTATTTATCCGAACAGGTGGGGGAGAAAATGGCGCCGCTTGTCGGTGGCATGCAAGGAGAGACAATCGCAACGGGCTCCACGACAACAAATCTCCATCAGCTTGTCTCGACATTTTACAAGCCTGACGGCAATAAAACGAAAATCCTTGCAGACGAATTGAACTTTCCGTCAGATATTTATGCGTTGAAAAGTCAGCTGCAGCTTAAAGGATATGATCCGGATGAACATCTTGTCCGAGTGAAAAGCCGTGATGGCCGCTATTTGCAGGAAGATGACATTATCGAAGCGATGACAACGGACGTGGCGCTTATCGCTTTGCCAGCTGTCCTCTATCGCAGTGGGCAAGTGCTTGATATGGAAAAATTGACTAAGGCGGCGCATGAACGGAATATCCCTATCGGCTTCGACCTATGCCATTCAATCGGGGCAGTCGAGCACCAACTCCACGACTGGGGGACAGATTTTGCTTTTTGGTGCACATATAAGCATTTGAATGGCGGGCCAGGTTCCGTCGGTGGTTTATTCATCCATGAAAAGCATTTCGGCAAAACGCCTGGACTTGCCGGCTGGTTTGGATCGAAAAAGGGGTCGCAGTTCGATATGGATCACAAGATGGATCCTGCCGAAGACGCGGGGGCTTATCAGATCGGGACGCCGCATGTGTTAAGCTTAGCGCCAGTCATCGGCTCGCTCGAAATGTTCGAGGAAGTCGGCATGGCAGCAATACGTGAAAAGTCATTGGAATTAACGGCTTATATGCTTGAATTGGTAGAACAGGAACTCACTGATGCTAACTTCATAATCGGTAATCCGGTCGACGAAACTCGTGGGGGGCATCTATTGCTTGAGCACGAAGAGGCGGCGCGAATTTGCAAGGCGTTGAAAGAAGATGGCGTCATCCCGGATTTCCGTACACCAAACGGAATCAGGCTTGCACCGGTAGCCCTTTATAATTCATTCGAGGACGTCTGGCATACCGTTCAAAAGCTGAAGGTCATCATGGATGAAAAACGCTATGAGAAGTTTGAGAATAAACGGGGGTCGTCGCATGACTGGGAAATGGATTGATATATCGCAGCCATTGCATAACGGCATCGCAGAGTGGCCTGGGGATACGCCATTCCAATATGAAGTCAAGTTTTTGAAAGCATTCACGGGTCGGTTAATATTGGGCAAATGACGACAAGCATGCATACCGGGACACATATAGATGCTCCTTTCCACTACGATGATGAAGGCCTGAAAGTGGATGAACTGCCGATTGACGTCTATATCGGAAGAGCAAAGGTCATCGATGTGACAGGGCTCGAAAGTGTGGGGCGTTCGGATTTGGAAGCAATTGATTTCGAAGGTGTTGAACGGATTTTATTGAAAACGTTAAGCCGACCCGATACAGACGTTTTTCCGGAATCGTACACCGTATTGCGTGCGGATATTGGCTCCTTATTGAAGGAAGAGGGGTACGACTTATTGGCATCGACACGCCATCCGTCGATCCCGAGCCAAGCAAGACCCTTGATGCGCACCATTCGCTCCATGATAACGGGGTTCTCATTTTGGAAAATATCGTACTTGCTGACGTCGAGCCTGGTGATTACGAATTAATTGCGTTGCCGTTGCCTATTAAAGGCGGGACGGAAGCCCGGTTCGCGCGGTTGTCCGGAGGTGGGAAGCGTGAGCGAAAAAGGGATTCATACGGATTTCAAAGACAATATGACATACGGAGAATACTTGCGTTTGGATAAAGTCCTTTCGAGCCAGGAACGCTTATCCGGCCACCATGATGAAATGCTGTTCATCGTCATCCATCAAGTGAAAGAGTTATGGATGAAGCTCATTTTGCATGAACTTAATGCTGCAATCGCGGCAATCGAGAAGGATGAACTTCCTGAGGCGTTCAAAATGCTTGCACGTGTTTCAAGGGTTCAAGAGCAAATCATCCAGGCATGGGATGTCCTCTCAACATTGACGCCCGCCGAATACACGGAATTCCGCGAAAGCCTTGGCCGGGCATCGGGATTCCAATCCTATCAGAATCGCCTGATAGAATTCGCGCTCGGCTATAAGCAACCGCATATTTTGAAGATTTACGAGAAGGACCAAGATCTTGCTCGTGAATTAAATCCGCATTTGAGGCACCTGGAATTTATGATGTCGCTATCCATGCCCTTCGTCAAGCAGGCTTCCCAATCAATCTCGATTTGCTGACTCGTGATTTCTCGATCACGTATCAAGGTGATCCAACGGTAGCGGCAGCTTGGCTTGAAGTGTACCGTGATGTTGACCGCTATTGGGATCTGTATCAGCTTGCTGAAAAACTTGTTGATATCGAGGATAGTCACCAACAGTGGCGCTTCAGGCATATGAAGACAGTTGAGCGCATAATCGGTTCAAAAACAGGGACTGGAGGCTCGTCCGGCGTAAAGTATTTGAGATCCGTACTTGATCATCAATTCTTTCCGGAACTCTGGGATGTACGAACGAAGTTATGAGGGAAAGGGCTGTTTATTCCAGACAGCCCTTTCAGTCAATTAATTGCAAAAAGCCTCGCCAGACTAACTCATCCGGCGAAGCTTTTTCTCATTGAAATGCAAAGTTCTTATAGTAATAAATAACGCTTAAGCAGTTGAATCAGCAATGAACCCGTCGAAATAATTTCTCATCGACTGTAGGAACCCCTCCTCGAACCGTTGTGGCCCATTGCCCCAACCTTTTAGCGCTATAGACACATAACCCGTTTGCAATTTTTGACTGACCAAATGATTGATGAATAGGAGTCAGTGGCGTAAAAGCGCATCCCCAGTAACGACTGCATCATCCCCTTTCAATGAAATTTCTACAAGATGCATACAGAAAAGTTGGAGTTGCTGAAGCGGGGATGAAAAACGTAGAGTAAGGGAGTCCATCATAGGGAATGGAATATTCATTTTTAGGATTCAAGCCCAAGGTGGCTAAATTATAGATTCTTTTCCCATTGCGAAAAAGCAGATCGTATCCAAGGAGCGTATCCGTTGGAAACTGCCCATGCACCTGCAATAAGTGAATGAACAAACGATGGCCTGCTTTTATAGTTTTTGAAGTCGTAGTGGTGCGAAGTGGAAAAAATTGTCAAGATAATAAATGGTTGAGTCCACCTCAACAGGACGGTCCGCTGCCACCCGAATGGTAACAGATTCCGTATCCTCGCGCCGTAAAATTGGCCCTGCCAAAATCCCCGCACTCTCCATGCAAATCACCACCATCATTGACGTTGTTAGTATTAGAATATTCACATCAAAGTACGACGGTGTGTGCAGAGGGCGATGATACCAAGAACGCGACCGAATTTTCGTAGATTGTGGCCGACTTCCCGTAGAACGGTATTGACTTCCCAAAGAACGTCGGGGACTTCCCGTAGAGTGGCGTCGACTTCCCATAGAACGGTGCGGACTTCCCATAGGACGCTGATGACTTCCCGTAGAGCGGCGTTGACTTCCCATAGAACCGCATCGACTTTAGATCGCAGCTGACTCCCGTAATTCCTGATTCACCAATAAATTTATGAATAAAGCAGCTCCCAAAGCATGTTATACTGAAGTCAAATCATTCAGACAGGGGGAATCATTGGTGAATCAAACCGAGAAAACAATCTGGATAGAAAAATTGCCACTCCTCACAGAAATCGCAGAAAAAGAGAGGTATTATGGAGAAATCCACTAAACGGTGACAGTACAGTAGGCATTTCCCAATCCGGCATTACAGCAAATGACGTCGAAGATGCAAGCAATCGTTTGAAACGCTTTGCCCCATATATCGAGAAAGTATTTCCCGAAACTGCAAATTCAAAAGGTATCATTGAATCTCCACTTACATCCATTCCTAAAATGAAAGAATCACTTGCTGTAAAATTCAACACAGATATCCCCGGGAAATTGCTTTTAAAACAGGACAATGCGCTCCCGATTTCGGGTTCTATCAAAGCACGTGGCGGCATTTATGAGGTGTTGAAGTATGCCGAAACGCTTGCCCTTGAACATGGACTCGTCAAAGAATCCGATGATTATACAAAATTTGCGGAACTGGAATTACGAAATTTATTCGCGAAACATAAGATTGCTGTTGGATCGACGGGAAATTTGGGCTTAAGCATCGGCATTATGAGTGCGAAACTTGGATTCAATGTCACAGTCCATATGTCCGCAGACGCGAAGCAATGGAAGAAGGATCTTTTACGTGAAAAAGGAGTTACGGTCGTTGAGTACGCGGATGACTACAGCAAAGCCGTCGAAGAAGGAAGACGTCAAGCCGAAGCTGATCCGCTCTGTCATTTTGTAGACGATGAAAATTCACTCGACCTATTCCTTGGATACGCGGTAGCGGGAGAACGCGTCGCGGCACAGTTAAACGAACAGGGAATAAAAGTCGATAATGATCATCCGCTCTTCGTCTATTTACCTTGTGGTGTAGGTGGGGGACCAGGTGGTGTTGCGTTTGGACTAAAGCTTCAATTTGGCGATGCCGTCCATTGTTTCTTCGCTGAACCAACACATTCCCCATGCATGACAATCGGTATGATGACAGGATTGCATGACAAAGTGTCTGTTGCAGATTTCGGTTTAGACAATCAAACAGCAGCCGATGGGCTTGCGGTAGGTACACCATCAGGTTTCGTCGGCAAAAAGATGGAACTGTTACTTGAAGGTTGCTACACAATCTCGGATGATACGATGTTCGAACTCCTTACAATGATTGCTGACACCGAAGACATTCGTCTTGAACCGTCCGCACTCGCAGGAATGACAGGGCCAATCCAAACAATTCGCCACCAAGTCACTTTCGCAGATTCGCCAACCGCAACCCATCTCGTTTGGGCAACTGGTGGCGGCATGGTGCCTGAGACGGAAATGAATATGTATTATGGAATCGGCAGGGCAAGAACTGAAGGATCAGGGAAATAAGCAGAAAAATCGACAGGAAATAATGACTGATTTCCCGGGAAATCGACACACTTCGGGAAATATTTTGTCAATTGTGACTGAGGAATGTTGAGTTGGCCGCATTCCTCAGTGGAGTCAATCGGGAAATGAAACTGGGGAAATTATAAAAGCTGTGAAATAATGTTCTTCGCTCACGTGGTAGGATAATTGAAAAATGAATTAATTCTAAACAAGAAGGAAAGATATATATAGGCATTGAACTTATTTAGGGTGAGTGATTATTTCATCTCTATATCAGGAGGTTGTTAGGTATGTCGAGAGAATTATGGTTGAACCTGCCAGTGAGAGAACCAGAACGGGCAAAGGCGTTTTATACCGAGCTCGGTTTTCGGTTGAATGAGCAGTATGCGAGTCAAGAAGGCTCATTCAGCTTGATCATCGGCGACAATCAGGTTGTTTTAATGCTCTTCCCGGAATCCACGTTCCACGGACTTGCTGGTAATGCGGTTGCAGAATCGTGGCAGGGTACTGAAGTGTTATTCAGTCTGGGGGCGAACTCCAGAGATGAAGTTGATGAGTTCGCCTTGAAAGCCGAACGTGCCGGCGGAACTATATACAGCAAGCCTGGCGAAAAGGGTGGCTGGATGTACGGCTGCGGTTTTGCCGATCCAGACGGTCATCGGTGGAATGCGTTGTACATGGACATGAGCAAACTGCCTCAAGGCTGAAAACCCGATTCGCCATTCCGTGACGAGTGTCTAAACAGAAACTCAAATTAGGTTACTTAACTGATGGGTGCGATTGTTTAATATGAGCAATCGTACTTTTCTCCCCAACAACCCTTGTTACATCATTCACTCACTTTTCATCTCCTTATGCGAAAACGGACATTTCCCGACAATCGGTTCAATGTCATCACCGATAAAGAATTGCTTCCATTCATTATGGGTTGGGTCTCCGTAATGGCTTATATCCGGATGCTTCGGCAATTGATCCCACACTTCGACACGTTCACGCACCTTTTCGCGAGACATAATGCCTCCTTTTTCAGTGCCCTTCAATCCTTCGAAAATACGTCTTGGTTGGAAGCCGAGCACCATTGATTGCCCCAAATCCCGTGTCTTCCGCTGCTTATAGGCAGGCGCATTTCCAAACACAAAAATTGGCTCGCCGCCAAAATGGAAATCCCACAAATAATGATCGGGATCGCGGGGACTATCAGCTGGCCATTCCACCACATCCACGTCATGCAAATATTGTAGAATGTCCCAAAACTGCTTCCGATACGCCTCCAAATCAGCCTCCGTTTCAAAAGGCTCTACGAAGACGAACAGTCCATGCCGTTTATGCTTCGGATCATCGAACAACTTCAAAAATGCATAAAGTGCAGAAGGCAAGTTTGACCAATCCTTCTGCGTCACATACGCATAACGTAATTCACCCTTCAATTCACCGCCCATGCCGAAATAGCACGGAAACGTCTTATCCGTCACGGTTTCATGGAACGTCCGATAGCTTTCTAATAGCCATTTCGGCAAAGCAAGCCGAGCTGTAAAATCCTCTTTCGTCAACAACGTATTTGTCTTTTCATTTATCAATTGCTATTCCCTCCAATCCATATTCAGTTATTCACTTTCCTCATCAGGGAAGCCTAAAACAAGGTGTTTAGTTTGAACAGAAAAGGGAATAGTTGAGATGGAGTAAAAAGATGTGGAGGATGAATGCATGAGTTCCCCTGTAGAAGATCAATCAAAAACCAATGTTAATACAGAATATGATACTTTAAAGAGAGTTATCCTTTGCAAGCCGAAATTCATGGCGATCGAAGATGTTATCAACGACACCCAAAAACAATACGCAGACGAAAATATTGATAGGGACCTGGCAATGAAGCAACATAAGGAATTTGAAATGCTTCTCCGTGAACATGGTGTGGAAGTGATCACACTCCCTTCCTCGGAACAATTTCCTGAGCAAGTGTTCACGCGCGATATCGGCTTCACGGTCGGAGAGGATATATTCGTTTCCGAAATGGCAAGCGATATCCGAAAAGGTGAAGAAGAGGCGCTCGAGGAATTTCTCGAGGATGAAAACATCCCATACCAGACGACGACGGACCGAGTTGAAGGCGGGGACGTCATTGTCGATCGCAATAAAGTGTACGTCGGCATCAGTAGCCGTACGTCTGAAGAAGCAGTTCGCAATTTACAACGAGATTTGCCAAAACACAAGATCATTCGCGTACCATTCAATGAAAAATACTTACACCTTGATTGTGTATTCAACATACTGTCCCCCGAAATTGGCCTCATCTTCCCGGAAGCCCTATCAGCAGACATGGTCGAAACACTCTCAAACACATACAAGCTGATCGACGTGTCCCCGGAAGAACAATTTACAATGGGCACAAATGTATTATCCATTGGGGGCGGCAAAGTATTCAGCCTTCCACAAAACGCAAACGTCAACACAGCAATGCGCGCCCACGGATTCGAAGTCATCGAAGTCGACTTCTCCGAAATCATCAAATCCGGCGGCTCGTTCAGATGCTGTTCAATGCCCCTCGAACGAGAATGAAACCTCACATGACGTGAGGTTTTTTGATGGAATAAACTACAAAAACGCATAACTACCAATTCTCACGCATAAAACTTCAGAAAGACGCATAAATTCGTTCAAAACCTCATAAAGCCGCCAACTAACGCATAAATCACCATTTACACGCATAAATCGCCTCAATCACGCATAAAATTACCGCAGCGCAATACAAACACCTATAAATATAATCCAGCAAGAAAAATACCCAACACCTCTTCGTAAATCTCATCCAACTGACTGATTGGCAATGGGTTAATTCCAGAGCCCATTTCAACAGTAAATCCAGGTCTTCTCCAATCTTGAATAAACCAATCCTTGTAGCCTGCATAGCTTTCGAGTGTTTGGACCGGCGTATATCCGCTTACCCGGCTAAATTCATTGGCCATCGCTTCCGACTCAGGCGGTTCCAACCCCTGATATCCCCAATAGATGACCTCGCCTTGCGTATGGAACGCAAGTACATGCGCAAAATCCCTTTCCCTCGTCAAATCTGCCATCGCAATCGCTTCCGGTTCAGAAAGTGGTCGTTCTCCACCGTAATCCCTTGGACCCGGGGTTTTCGGATTGCGTGCCCGTTCCAAATCCCAATTTGCAGGGAACTGATCATTCAAATCGACACCCCGAATATTCGCCTTCCATCCTGAGAAATCCGTACTCCCATTATTCCACTCCACAACTCTCGTTCTCCACGGCTCCGTCTCCGGTGGCCCTTGCTGGACAAGTGTAACGCCGTCAGGATTTACCATTGGGACAATAGACAAAGTGGATTGCTGGTACAAAGGGATAGTAGATAAGCCGCGTATCGGAGTTTGATTCGTAAGAGATAGCAAATAATCATTGAGGAAGGTCATAACGACTGGCGTTGTAATCCATTCATTCGCATGGAAGGAAGCATTGTAATGAACCCGTTTCGGACCGGTTCCAATGCGAATCTCAGGAATGCTCTTTCCAAGAACCGAATTCCCGATAGAAGTGTTCAATATGAAGGGATACACAGATTGAAGCCTTCTCAAGTCGTTCACCATCGTCTCATAGCCATACGTCTGCTTCCCGTTGACAAGCCTCCATGTGATGCGCAATGGAACGCGGATAGTCTGCCCGACTTGAAGGCGATTTGGAACCAGCATTGGATTCACAAGGAAAATTGCCTCAAGAGGGATATTTCTTTGCTGCGCGATCAACCACAAAGAATCCCCTTGTTTGATTGGCACCTCAAATGCGACATATCCCGGAATTCGAATCCGTTGCCCCACCGAAAGAATCTGCAAATTTGCATCACGATTCGAATCTATGATCAATTGAAGCGGAACCCTAAACAACTGGCTATAATACCAGAGCGAATTTCCAGGTCGCACTGTAATGTCCACGTAATTCCTCCTCTTTACATAACTCATACCAGTATATGAAGTATGATCGGGGATGTAATACTCGCTTTAGGAAGGAACGCTTAATGAACAGTGTTAGCCATTTCCGCCCAACAAAAAAGGCTACCCGAAGATAGCCTCCGAATAGCCTTGTAAAATGTTTATCAAAGATAGATGTAAGCAGAATTATTCTGCTTGCATCTATCCTTTACCGATTTACACTCAAACATCCGATTCAATAATCTGATCCTTCGAGTCATCGAACAAACTTTCATAAGCAACCAACGTCACACCCAACTCTTTCTCAAAAGCACTCAAAGCCTTCATCTGCTCATCATTCAACTGTGCAAGCGGTTCGCGTTCCGGCATCATTCAAAAATCACTCCCTATAAAGTTTATAGTTAGCGTATCCAATTCGGTTAAATCTATGTGGAAAAGAAGTTTATTGAACGTTGAAAATGAGTTGTTAAACATTTAGCTGCCGAAGATAAACGGAGTGATATAATGGAATTAATATATTTTCTATAATTGTGAATTGAGCACCAACTAAGTATGAACTATTGAAAGGGTGAAAGTAAATGCAAGAAGGAATATACGAGCAGTTAATAAATAATAAAATTAAGAGTGAATTAGAAGAGCTACCTGATATCTTTGCTGTGGGGAAGGAAGGGATAGATGAAGCAGAGGCAAGAGTGCTTTTATCCAGTTATATCTCAACAGTAACTAAAAATGCATTATCACATATTCGAGATGGTGGAAATAAGGAGGATGCCCTTCTTAGACAAATTCAAATTTGTAATGAAATTATTGATGTACTTCATCAAAAATTAGACGATGCTGATTTTGAGGAGCTTAAATTAGATGAGCATGCTGAAATTCTGACCTCCATCTATAAGACAATTAATACGGCTCAATCCTTAGGTAAGAAGAAAATACTTCGTCCCATTACACCTTTAACGCAAAGCTCGTTATTCACCGGATCACATGCTGAGCCTAATATGTTAGAGGAGTTGAAAAAGGAAATTGCCACTTCGGATGAAATTGAGTGGCTTGTATCTTTTATAAAATGGTCTGGACTTCGAATTATTATCGAAGAGCTTCGTGACTTCACCGAACGAGGGGGCTATCTGAAAATCATCACTACCTCGTACATGGAAGCCACTGACTTTAAAGCACTTGAAGAATTAAGTAAGCTGTCCAATACCGAAATTCGTGTTTCGTTAGATAAAGACAGAACACGTTTACATGCGAAAGCTTATTTATTTAAACGTAAAACAGGATTTAGTACTGCTTATATAGGCTCGTCAAATCTTTCAAATCCAGCATTAACATCAGGGCTTGAGTGGAATTTAAAAGTAACGGAGAAAGATTCATTTGATATTATACGAAAGTTCGAAGCTACATTTGAAGGTTACTGGAATGACGAAGAGTTTAAAAGTCTGTCTGCTGATGATGAAGAAAACTGGTCTAAGGTTCGCCAATCATTAATAAAAGATCAAGTAGCAGAGACAAAAGAGCAATATTTCCTTGATATTCGGCCGTATCATTATCAGCAAGAAATACTAGATGAACTTGAAGTGGAGCGTACTGTTCATGGACATATGAAAAACTTAGTTGTGGCGGCTACAGGAGTTGGGAAGACTGTCATTTCTGCATTTGACTTTAAGCGATTCCTACATAAGAAACCAAATGCAAAGTTACTATTTATTGCACATCGTGAAGAGATTCTTAAACAAAGTATGTATACTTTCCGCGCGATACTTAAGGATGCTAACTTTGGTGAAATGTTTGTTGGTCGTTTTGAACCTATTTCTTTTAATCATCTTTTTATGAGTATTCAGAGCTGGAATAGTCGAAAGATGATAGAAAAAACAACCGCTGACTTTTATGATTTTATCATTGTGGATGAATTCCACCATGCGACGGCGCCTACATATCGGGCCTTATTGGAGTATTATGAACCAAGTATTCTATTAGGGTTAACTGCTACTCCTGAACGAATGGACAATCAAAATGTATTAGGCTATTTTGACGATAGAATCGCATCCGAAATGAGATTGACAGAGGCAATTGACCGAAAGTTATTAAGTCCTTTTCATTATTTTTGTGTGACAGATAATGTAGACCTGTCGGCCATTAAGTGGTCAAGGAGAGGTTACGATACAGACGAGCTTACAAAAGTTTACACATCTAACGATCGAAGAAGTGATCTTGTCATCCAGAGCATCAATCGCTATGTTACTGATTTGAATCAGGTAAAAGCATTGGGTTTCTGTGTGTCAGTTGAGCATGCAAAATATATGGCTGCTTACTTTAATTCAAAGAAAATTCCTTCCATCGCTTTACACGGGGATTCGTCTGATCATGAACGGGATACAGCGAAAAGAAAATTGATAAGCGGTGAAATTAAATTCATTTTTGTTGTGGATTTATACAATGAGGGAATTGATATACCGCAAGTTAATACAGTTTTATTCCTTCGACCTACAGAAAGTCTAACTGTTTTCTTGCAGCAATTAGGACGTGGTTTACGTCTATCGGATAACAAGGATTGTCTGACTGTATTGGATTTTGTGGGCAAGCTCATGCTGATTACCCGTTCGAAGAAAAGTTCCGAGCGCTTGTTGGACGGACAAAGCACTCGATTAAGCACTATATAGAGAATGGTTTCTTTCATTTGCCGAAAGGATCCGTCATTCAAATGGAGAAAATAGCAAAGGAGTACATTTTACGTAACGTAAAAGATGTGAAAAACACGAAGCAGAACTTGATTAAAAAGCTTAAATATTTTGAGGAAGATACAGGGAGAAGCTAACGTTATCAAACTTTCTTCATTATCATCATCTTACACTTGCGGATTTTTATGGAACAGGTAGAAATAGGTCATTTGAAAGGTTAAAGGTAGAAGCTGGAATATCTGAGCCCTTTCAAAGTGAGTATGAGGGGATTTTTATAAAGCGTATTCATTCATTGTTCCATTTGGATTCGGTGGACCTTATTAGGTTTTTACAGAAGTACTTGGAAGATGGTGTAATTGAAAACGAAGAACAACAGTTGATGGTTGGAATGCTCTATTATTCTTTCTTTGACACTCCGCCAAAAAATGCAGGTTTTGAATCGATGCATGCCGGAGTACAAGAGCTTTTTGCAAATGATGTACTGAAAAAAGAGATTCTTGAGGTTCTTGAGGTATGTATGGGGCGAATTCTTTCGGTTGAAAAACCTTCACCATTTGAATTTACATCGCCACTTCGAGTACATGCGCAATACACCTCAGATCAAGTCCTTGCTGCATTTGGTTACTTTAATGAAGACGTTAAACCTGCATTTAGGGAAGGGGTCAAATATTTCGAGGATAAACAGACTGACATCTTTTTCATTACGCTTAACAAGTCGGACAAGGACTTCTCACCATCAACACAGTACGAGGATTATGCTATTAGCGATATGTTATTTCATTGGCAATCACAAAATAAAACATCTGACACAAGCCCGACAGGAAAGAGATATATTAATCAACGGAAAACAGGAAACAAAATCGCTTTGTTTGTCCGGGAGTATAGGCAAAAAGATAGATATACATCACCTTTTGTGTTCTTAGGAACGGCAGATTATGTAAGACATGAGGGGAATAGGCCGATTAGTTTTGAATGGCGTTTACATGAAGCAATGCCGGCTCGATTGCTAAGGGAAGCTAAAAAGGGAGTTCAATAAGGATATAGGAGGCTACCAATGTTCATCATCAACACAGAAGCAGCCATCTACAAAGACAACCACTATTTAATCTGTAAACGCAGTGAAAAGGAAGAACACGCCCCAGGGGGGATAGCGCTAATTGGTGGAAAAGTCGAATTGGAAGGTGCGTCATCTAATATTTTAGAGCGCACAATTATACGGGAAGTGGAGGAGGAAGTGGGACTTATCATCGAGGGGCGACCACGTTATGTGCATAGTACAAGCTTCGTGACGGATCATGGGGAGCCGGTGGTGAATGTCATTTTCTTATGCGAGGAATTCAGTGGTGAGCCGTATGCGGTGAGTGCTGATGAGGTGGCGGATTTGTATTGGATGACGCCTGAAGAAGTGTATAAGCATCCCGATGCCAAGGAGTATTTGAAGGATTATATTCGTATGGCGGAAGATGTTCGGGTTAAGGGGATTCCAGTTTAATTGAGTGAAAGGTACCAGGTTGAGAGACCGAGCAAGGTTGCAACATATAGCGGGGGGATTCCCGCCGGGTAAGAATTAGCCATTCGCCCGTAGCGAGTCTTAGTGGATGAGGGGTAACCTTCATCATTAAGCGTAGACAGTTAGACGGCGGGCCAAAAGCCAAAGAAAAATTTTCATCCGAATGAGCTGAATCCATCACTCATTCGTTTTTTTGTGTTGGTATGAACTCCTGCCCGCCTGTAAGCACTAAGCTGCAAAGCATATAACGTCTCCGTGATTCACGGGCATCGAGTTAATCCGTTTCGGCGGAACGGAATAGGTAACAGTTCTTCCAAGATGATCAACAATTGTTTTCATGTTCCTCCTTCCTTTTGAATGAAATAAATGACCTTGTGAATGTTTTCGCAAACATGACAAAGTTTCGTGTCTACTTTGTGAAAACATTCACAAACAAGTTGTTCGCCCTTTTCTTCCGCGTTATAGTAAGAGTAACAAAAGGTTATAACCCAATGAAACATCACATAGGAGGAATTGACATGAAACAAATTTTTGAGAATAAAATAGTTGCTGCATTGCTCACAGTATTACGCGTTTGGTTAGGTGTTCAGTGGTTGAAAGCTGGTTTTGGAAAAGTATCGACAGGGTTTGATGCAAGTGGATTTATACAGGGAGCCATCGCGAAATCGCAAGGAGAAAATGCAGTTGTACAAGGATGGTATGCTTCGTTTCTTGAAACCGTAGCCCTTCCGAACTCTGGACTATTTAGCTTCCTTGTTGCATGGGAGAATTACTGGTTGGATTGGGCCTCGTTCTCGGTGCATTAACAATTCCGGCATTGGTAGCTGGCGGCTTTATGAATTTGAGTTTCCTTGGGCAGGAACAATCAGTTTAAATCCTACTTTGTTGTTAGTCGCCGTACTTCTTTTAGTCATGGCGAAAAGTGCAGCTTACTTTGGCATCGATCGTCTCTACATTCCGACAATCAAAAAAGATGTCGAAAATAGACGTTTGGATCCAGCAATTGGTACAAGTGCCGGTTAACGGTATAGAATTTGAAAAAGCTTGTTTTGTCCCAATAGACAAAACAAGCTTTTTTTTACTACAATTATATTTTTTTATTGTGATCTTGGTTGGAGGATTATATTCGAATGGCGGAAGATGTTCGGGATAAGGGCATTCCCGTATAATCCGCATTTGTTCAATACGAAGGCTTGTCCGAATTGTTCGGTGATAATACTTTCAATGCGAACGTATGTGTGGTAAAATAAAAAACAATAGCATAGGTATCCCTAAGATGATCGGTCATTTCCCGTGGAGGGAGGTGGTCGATGTGACTGAATTTGAAGCACTAATGCTCGTTTTTACATTCGCGGCATTAATCGTAGCTCTTTTGTCAGCAAAAAACGAAAAAAAATAATCCATCCTTGAGTTAGAGGCTCATTTAGGATGGATTATTTTCCACTACTAACTTCCGATCCCCTTGGGGACCTATTGCTATTCTATTGACCGTTCAATGTACTAGATTGGACGGTCTTTTTTACTATATACGCTACTACCTTTAGTATACATAAATCATGGTTTTTATTCAACTTGCGGGATACGTAGTTTTCTTGAATTTATTTTCCTGAGAGAATTCGTCGAGACCTCATGCGTTCGTCCCGCTGTTGCAGTACGAACGCATTTTCGGTATAATGGGGACAATATGACTTAGAATAGGATGATATACAAATGAACAAGACAAAGCATTGTATTTTGAATAAAGATGCTGCCAACTTACAAGAAATACCTGACGGGTCTGTTTCATTAGTTATAACATCCCCACCATATCCGATGATCGAGATGTGGGATGAAATTTTCATGAAGCAAAAACCGGAAATAGAAGAGCATTTAATGACTGAACCATATAAAGCATTCGATCTCATGCATGATGTTTTAAACGATATTTGGGAAGAAGTAGATAAAAAAGTAGCGAATCATGGCTTTGTTTGTATTAATATCGGAGATGCAACGAGGACAATCAATGGACACTTCCAAATGTACTCCAACCACTCGAAAATCATAGAGAAATTCGTTTCAATGGGGTACTCGGTGTTACCGGATATCATTTGGAAAAACGACAAATGCCCCGAATAAATTCATGGGTTCAGGTATGCTGCCTTCCGGTGCTTATGTTACGTATGAACATGAATACATACTTATTTTCCGTAAAGGTGGAAAACGTGTATTTAAAAACAATGAAAAAGCTCTTCGACAGGAAAGTGCATTTTTTTGGGAGGAACGAAATCAATGGTTCTCCGATCTGTGGGAGTTCCAGGGTAAATCCCAGAAGTTTAAAAACATCGCAAGTGGGCGCGAAAGAAGTGCCGCCTATCCATTCGAACTTGCCTATCGCCTCATAAATATGTATTCGATGAAAGGCGACACGATTCTTGACCCATTTGTTGGAACTGGTACGTCAATGTTTGCTGCGATGTGTACGGGGCGTAATAGCTACGGGGTAGAAATTGATCCGCTCCTTGCAGAAACGGTTACAAACAATGCATTATTGCTCAAGGAACAGCTGAATGACATTGTCGTTAAACGATTCCAGCGACACACAGAATTTATCGAACAGCAATTGGAGCTTGGTAAAGATAAATGGTATGAGAATGATCATTTGAATACAAAAGTAAAAACACGGCAGGAAACAAATATCAAATTATCGATAATTAATGACATTTTTCACGAAGATGAATTTGTAACAGTCACTCATGAGGATCTAAATCCGAAGGAATAAACACTTCAATATTCCTACTGCTTTTATTCACCTTATAGGTAACGATAGGAACGTCGATTTGCTCTTTTGACTTTTTCAAACTCTCGTATGATTCGGGCTTAACGGAAATCGGCGTTCCTCCAATATATCCATCAATTCCTTTGCTTTCATCTGCAGCAGACGAAACGGCAAAAGGCACATCGAAATGTTCACTAACTTTTTGTATGATTGCTTTTTGTACATATAAGCCGTTGTACGTCTTATCGATTAGTAAATCATCTAACCACTTATCAACAAGCGATTCATCGATTAACTGAATGGCCTCTTTTAACCGTTCGATTTGCGGAAGAATCCTTGCCTTTGCACGTTCTTTTGCCGCCGGCTCACGATCTGTATACCAGTTTTCCCAGTCTTCAATGGAGGGAGCAGGTATTTCATCCAAAAACTCTTGGAAATACGTTGCCATCGGTCCCACGACATTTGGGCGGGTCCCTTGTGCGTTGCTATTCGCCAAATTCATGAGTTGTGTTGTATATTTTGGAAACTCGCGTGGAACGGTGTCATTTGCGGCATAAATATAATCGGTGTTTATTTTCCCTATCGTTTTCATTTAAACCCTCTCCTTTATCGTTCTTACTCTATCTTATAACATTTTAGTGTAATAATGAAAACAGCGTCCACGGAAATTCCCGTAGGCGCTGTTTTACTTTCTATTCAACAATTTTAAATTCTACATCCCCTACACCGAAATTGAGGAAAACGTCTATGATAACATCAGACTTCGCGTACGCTTCATTGACGTAAACACCATCTTTTTGCTTGATAAAGTCTCTCGTGCCCAATGTGCCAAGCCCTTTCGAGACGTTTATACGGACACCCGTATCCTTTGGAAGGATGAAGGTCACATCCCCAACACCCAAATCCACATCCGCACGGAACCCTTTTTCCACTTCCCACTTAGGTCAATGGTAGAATCACTAACACCGCTATTGATTACGAGGCTATTCAGTTGAATGCCTCTCAAATCCAATGTTGAATCTGAAACACCCATATCGATCTCCAAGTCGATTGGAATATCATTGGTCAGTTGTAGATCCCAATCATTCTTCCATTTGCGTTTATTGAATCCTAACATTGTGACAGAACCTTGCTTAATGTCAACGTGGCCGACATTTTTACGTAGCTTATAATTCACTTTCGGCTCAAGTTTTTTATGGTTATAAGAAAAATCCCCACTAACCCACTCCTTGGAGTCTCCGCTGATGTACAGGTTTCCTACACCAAAGTCGATATTCACTTTTAAAGATTCCGCGTTGTCTTTTGTAATCGAAACCTCGTCCCCAGCAGCACTCGCCGACCATTTGTTGTACCCGTAAATCCCTAATATGACAATTAAACCAGCCGTTAGGGCAATCCATAATAGTTTATTCACAAATATGTTCTCCTCTCATCCCTTTTCATTAATCATAGCTTATTTTATAGAATAATCTACCAGTCGCATGAATGATTTTACAGTAAGTCTAAGGACTGAGAAGTAAGTAGTGTCCAAGCATTTAAACATGTTTTGCTCGCTTCATTAATACATTGGATAAAAGACATGGTGAAAGGATGAGGGATTGAAGCGGGTGTTACTTTATGGAGCTACCTTCGTTATAGGATTGGCATTAGGTATTATTGTAACGGTTCTAATGGAAATGTAGTATGGTATCGGTAAGTTTTTTTGTATCGATTGTGCACTTAACTCCTATCCCGCTTAACTAACAGCGTAAATTAAGACGAGGGAGGATATGCGTGGGGGCAGAGTGTTGTGGGGCTTTGACGAATCCTTTTTCCATACAACGGGAAAGGAGGTTTGAGCATGTCGCTCTTTTTTGAAGATGAAATTCGAAAAGTAATGGGTAAAGCTGGTACTTCCGGGATGAACGAAATCATATCACAGGATCCTCGTAGAAATGGCCGGCTTGCGAGTAACCATACTCACCAATTAGAAGGGGAGAGTAAAAGTAAGGAACAGAGTCCACGTCGTAGACCGCGGTGGATTTGATCGGAATGAATCTATCTTCTATTTGAGAAGTTGCGAATACAATGAGTCCATCTTTGAACGAGATCTTCGTTTGGGTGGATTTTTTATTTACTCGTTTCTTTCTTTGATTCCACAAATGCAGGGTATACTTATTGTAAGGATGCTCAATAAGGAAGTGGAAACTATGATAAAGACTGATGGAATCGGATGGAATTTCGACAACAGCTATGCTCAGCTGCCCAATGAATTTTATGCGGAAACCTTGCCGGAACCGTCATCATCACCTGAATTGGTGATTTTGAATTACCCTTTGGCCGCTTCACTTGGATTGAATGAAAGGGCGCTCGAAGGTGAAGATGGACTTGCTGTTTTTGCAGGAAACAAGATACCTGAAGGCGCACAACCGATTGCGCAAGCATACGCGGGACACCAATTCGGGCACTTTACAATGCTTGGTGACGGACGGGCCGTATTGCTTGGAGAACAAATAACTCCATCCGGCAAAAGAGTGGATATACAGCTGAAAGGCTCGGGCAGGACTCCATTTTCGAGGGGCGGCGATGGTCGCGCGGCACTTGGACCGATGCTGCGTGAATTTATCATTAGCGAGGCAATGCATGCCCTTCGGATTCCCACCACTCGGAGCCTATCAGTCGTTGTAACGGGAGATCCGGTGCACCGGGAAGAGACACTTGAAGGAGCCGTTATGACAAGAATTGCGGCAAGTCATCTGCGCGTTGGAACGTTCCAATACGCTGCTGCACGGCAAGTCATTGCTGATTTACGTGCTTTGGCGGATTATGCAATCGAACGACACTATCCCGAAGTATCGGGTGATGCGAACCGCTATGAGTCACTGCTTCAAAAGGTAATTGATCGCCAAGCATCGTTAATCGCCAAATGGCAGCTTGCCGGATTTATTCACGGCGTCATGAACACGGATAATATGACAATAAGCGGTGAAACAATTGACTACGGGCCTTGTGCGTTCATGGATGCATATGATCCAGCGACCGTCTTCAGTTCCATTGACAGGCAAGGTCGCTACGCCTACGGCAATCAACCCGGCATCGCAGAATGGAATCTTGCTCGTTTCGCGGAAACACTCATACCACTCTTGCATGATGATCAGGAAGAGGGAATTAAGATTGCGGAACAAGTATTGTCCGGATTTGGTAAACTGTATCATTCGTATTGGCTATCCGGGATGAGAAGCAAACTTGGCCTTTTCAATGAAGAGGAACAGGATGTAAAGCTTGCGAGGGATCTCTTGCAATTGATGAAGACCAATCACGCGGATTATACGAATACTTTCCGGGCTTTGACAAATGATCGACTCGAGGAGTTGCCAATGTGTAAAACCTCTGGATTTGACGAATGGCTTGAACGCTATCAGGACAGACTTTCTCGTCAATCACAATCGGATGAAGAATGTAAACAATTGATGCGGGACAACAACCCAGCAGTAATCCCACGTAACCACCGGGTTGAGGAAGCAATGGATGCAGCGATTGAAGGGGACTTCAGTGTGATGGAGCGCTTATTGGAAGTACTTGCCGACCCTTACGCTTACACGGCTGAACAAGCTGAATACACCGCGCCGTCCACATCGACAACCCCTTATCAGACGTTCTGCGGCACTTGAGAATGAAGAAGAATCCGCGGCAGTCGCCACGGATTCTTTTTATTGCATAAGTCTTGCTTTCTGGTCAACGGCATCCACGGCATCTTCAAGGGACATGCCTCTCATCGATACAACAGGGAAATCAAATTCATGTGTATTCCCTTCGTTGATGGCACGAACTACGCCGATATCATAACCTTTGACATCTTCATCCGTGTTAAACATCTTTGCTTCGTACCCTTTAGCTTGAAGGGCTGTCATAACGTCTTCATACGGTTGTTCAACAGCAATTTTAATCAATTCAGTTTCCTCCTTTGCTCGAAAAATGGTTTCAATATACTGTTCCCGTTGGGTGGGGATTTATGAATGAAGATTTTGAGATATCTATTGAATAGGCACGTTTATCTGTCGAATACTTAAATTTATCTATTGAATCCGTGAATATATCCATCGAATACGTGATTATATTTCCAAAACGGGACTTTCTGCTTAAACTAAAATACATAAATGCAAAAATAAAATGAACCTTTTCCGGTTTCCGCTGTCTAATGTATAGGAAGGGCGAGTGAGGTGGGGAAATGAACGAGAGAGAGATAAGTGAAAAAGCGATTGGCGGGGACGACGAAGCCTTTCTTTCACTAATGCAAATTCATAAAGAAGCACTATTACGAACAGCAATCGCCTTCTTGAAAAATGAACAGGATTCATTGGAGGCGCTACAGGAAGTAACCTATCGAGCGTATAAAAAGATTCATACTGTCAGGGAACCAGCTTATGTAAAGACATGGCTCATCCGAATTATGATGAACTATTGCCAAGATCAGTTGAAGCGAGGAAAACGCTATGTCATGACTGACAAAGTGGACGAAACGACCGGCAAAGAAGATGACTATCGATTGGAATTGGCTGAAGCACTTGCCACATTGAAACCAGATGAACAGCAATTGATTTATCTGAAATACTTTCAAGACGTGAAGATAAAAGAGATTGCGGAAATTTCGAGTATACCGGAAGGCACTGTCAAATCGAGACTGCATAAAATTTTGAGGTCGCTTCGAGCCCACTTCGGGGATAAAGGAGGAATGGATCATGTATGAGAAGGAAGAAGAAAAACTGTTGGAGATGAAAGAGCAGTTGGAGAAGATCCAACTTCCTTTAGACGAAGCGGACGAGGCGATTCGGCAAGGATTTGACCGGGCGAAGCGTGAAAAGATCAAGGCAAGGAAAAAACGGACCCGGGTTTGGTCATTGGTTGCCGCGGCATTTCTATTTGCCACCTTTGTTACGTCTATCCGCGTGTCACCGGCATTTGCAAACGCGGTGGCGTCAATACCGGGCATGGAGAAGTTTGTGGATTTAATTCAGTATGATAAAGGCCTGGAAGCCATTTTTAAAAATGATTATTATCAAAAGGTAGATTCATTCCAAACGATAAATGGGCTGACGTTGACGATAGACGGTGCAATTTTGGATGAAACGGGTATGAATATTTATTACACATTCAAATCAATAGATAGATTGGAGTCACTTTCTATCAAGACTGTTGACTTAAAGCATGAAGAGGGGATTCCAGCAAGCGGCATTTCTTACGGAGGTATAGACGTTGATAATAATCCGAAGGAAGTAGCCAATCGGGTTACATACCATTTTGAAAATCCGGTGCAATTTAAGAATCTATCCTTCATTTTGGATATGGATGTTACATTCCAAGGGGAAGATATTTCGTTTTCATTGCCATTCGAATTACGGGAGAACGTAAAACCGGGGAGGACTTTCGTATTGAATGAAGAAATCGAGATTGAATCTCAAAAATTAACGATCAAGGAAATCACCATTTATCCTTTACGTGTAGCTGTAAAAGTTGCCTTTGATGAAGCCAATACGAAGAAGATCCTTAAATTTGAAGATATGCGATTAGAGGATGAAAAAGGCGAGGTGTGGGGCTCCATCATGAACGGCGTGACGGCAATGGGCAGTGAAACTTATTTTCTACAAAGCAATTACTTTGAGCAACCCAAAAAGCTCTACCTCCGTATCAATAAAATGCAGGCGTTGGATAAGGATGAAGCAACATTGCTTGTAGACACGGAAAAAGGCCAAATATTAGATGGTCCGAAAGATGGAAAGTTGCAGATTTTAAGCGCATCGAAAGCGGGATTGCATATTATTATGCCGGACTCAGGAGGGGATCAATATCACTCTTACGACATCTTTTCGACAGGCATAGATGCAAATGGTAAAGAAATATATATTTCATCAACGGGTATGTATATGGAAGAAGAAATCAGGCATTGGGATATGACGTTTGAAACAACTGATTATACCAACCCACTTCGCTTTGACCTAACGAATTACCCGAATTATATTACAGGTAATGTAAAAGTGGAAGTGAAATAGGTGGAAAAAGCGCTTGTCCGGAGGAGTGGACAGCGCTTTTTCTGTGGTTTGTATGATTCAAAAGTCCCGGTACGAGCAAAACTATGCTGAACTCGAGCATAACACCTCCGAACTCGAGCATAACTATGCCTAACTCGAGCAAAACCACATCAAACTCGAGCAAAACTCGACTCTATTTCTACAATGAGCCATCAAAAAATTCATTCGTCAAGTCGCCGTTTACTCCGATGGCAGCTGCACTCCCGGAACCGGCTGCGATAATGAGTTGGGAGGGGACAATATTCGCTGCATCCCCGGCGGCGTAGACATTCCAAACATTTGTCCTACCATATTCATCAGTTTTAATGCCGCCGTATTCATTCAGGTCACAACCAAGCTCCTCCGCGAAATTGTTGGGGTGGCTCCATAGGGGAGTGACGAATCCTCCGTATCGGTCAATAAGCGTGCCATCTTCGAGGCGAACGCTTCGAAGCTGTCCGTTTTCGCCTTCCAGCCCGGAGATAATGTCTTCATATACTTGAATTCCCTTGGCGAGCAATTGATCATGTTCTTCTAACTCAAGCCGACCCTCACCGTTCGTGAAAACTACCAAGTCCCGGCTCCATATGTACACTTCCTTCGCAAGCTTGAATACATTTTTATCCGCGATAACGGCAAGTGGTCGATCACGTAGCTCCCATCCATCGCAATAGGGGCAACTAAATATACTCGTTCCATAGAACTTCTCGATATTAGGGATGTTGGGTTGTTCGTCCTTTAATCCTGTTGCCAAAATGATTTTACTGCAGTGAAAGACCTCTTTTTCGGTTTTTAATTCAAAATGTGTTTTATCAAGCCGCCTGATGGAAACAACTTTTCCGCAGTTTATTTCCACGGATGGATATTTGGCAAGCTCTGAATGGGCCAGGCGTCTGAGTTCGGCTGGAGGGACGCCATCACGGGTGAGGAACCCATGAGCCATTCGTGTTGGCTTATTCCTTGGTTCATTACAATCGAAAAGAAGCACTTTTCGTCTCGCTCGTCCAAGTACAAGCGCCGCATTCAATCCAGCTGGCCCACCGCCAATAATCGCACATTCATAATTCATCAATGGTTCATCCTTTTTAGTTCAGTTTACCCTTCCGCATTAGATGTAAGCTTCATGTCTGAATAAATTAAGATTTTGGTTCATGTAAAGAATCGGTTGTAATATACTGACGTAGGGGGGATGAAATGTGAAGAACAAAGTGGTGGAGGGCGGTATTGGACTTGGAACTTGCTTGGCGGTCGTCATTTCCTGGAGTGTCCATAAATCGATACTCTGGGCTATATTCCATGGGATTCTTAGTTGGCTTTATGTTTTGTATTATGCATTTGTAAGATGAAAAAACAGCCTTATACTAAAAAAAACAAACGCTCAATTTGAGCGTTTGTTTTGGCGGAATATTTTCTGTCCTTATTGAACTAAAGAACGCTTTAGTTTCTTAATTAAACTTACTCGACTTATGTCATCCCAAATTGGACCACGCCGAACTTCTTGGTATCCGATTTTTTCATTTAACTCAATAACGTGATGACTATTTTCTTCTGTATGCGTATAAATTACATCAATTTCACGATGATAAGCCTCTTCTTCCAATTTGAGTTTTAGTTTAGTCGCTAAACCTAATCTGCGAAAACTCGGATGTACCCATAACTGAAATATTTCAATAAACCTTCCATCACTTTGAAATAGGTTACGGTCTAACTCGTTGAAAATTGTTTTCCAAGGATAAATGGTATCTCTATTTGCTACAGAAAACATTACCATTGCAATGGGTTCACTAAAAACCGAATCATCAATAATAAATGCACCTTTATCGGGTGAAATGAGAAATTGTTCTATTTTCTTACTGTGTTCCATTTTTTCTTGATCTGTTAGTTTTAGCCTATCTGAAACTGTGTATCCATCGTTTTTTAAGTCAATACGAATCAAAAAATCGAGGTCAGCTTGTGTCGCATTTCGAACCATTTGCCTCGTCTCCTCATCAACTGAACTAATATTATAATCATGCTGTTTTTTCTTTGTAATTATAGGTCACGGAGATCCAAGACTTCACCGGTTACAGCATCGACTGCCTGTTCGGAATCGATTAATCCACAGAGTACGTATTTCTTAAGCTCTTTGTCGTAGACATAGACGGGATCCAATGTAATGTAAGGAACCATCTTTTCAAAAGCTGTTTCGTGGTCGACTTTTGGTTCCGGTGCAGGTGTGAATGAATTGAATATGTCGAACATCCCTTTATTGTCAACCAAATTAATGACGGTCGCCGCATCCTTGTCGATAATCAGTACCATTTTCGGACGGAAAATAAAATTGTCGGGATTGTCTGCATAACAGATAGCTTCGATATGTGTCTGTGTTGGGCGAAGTTCCCTCAAAGTCCACTTTCCACTGTCTTCGGGGTACTCCATTCGCAATGCATCATGGACAAGTTTGACACAAGCATCAATCTTTTCATCGGTTAAAACGATATCTTCCACAGTATCCGAATTGAAAGCTTCATCAGCACTCACTTCTTTTGTGAAATTAAAGGATTGTCTCTCAATCTTGCCTTCCAATGGTTCATCCCATTCCATCAAATGATCCATTTCTAATGTCGTTCGATCATCCAACAAAAATGGAATGGTTCGTTTTCCGTCCGCTGTCACATAAACCTCATCAATTGCATAGACAGGGACAAATCTTTCCTCCGATTCAGAAGGGAATTTGACAAGGGTGAGATGTTCTTTGACAATCGGCTCGATTTCTTCGAGTGTTAAATTAAATTTTTGTTTTTCTATGAGCGCCCAATTTGGTGCTTCGCCATATGTGGAAAAAAGAAGCAACCTTCCATCGTTATCGAACTCGACGTTCAATTGGAAACTAGGTGAAAGTTTAACGCCGTCTTTTCTCGCAATGAACCGGAATCCGTTTTCACTTGCTTGTTCAGCAAAAAAATCATGCTTGTATGCCAAATTGGTTATTTTCTCCAACCAAGCCGCGGCTTCTTCAATCGTTTTAACCTTGAAAGGTTGGGCAGTTGAATAGGACCTTCCCATTGTGAAAATCGCACTTGTGAATCGTTCACTTTGGATGTCGAAATCAATGCTTGCCGTTCCATCCGGATTCATATCCTCTTCAACCGGTCCTTCAAAGTCGATAGGAAACCATTCCATATTCAAAATGAAATTAGGATTTTTCCGACTTTCAAAAAACGTATACCGTCCAAGGCGATACCGTTCAAGGCCAAAATCCATCCGCGCCTTATCGGCAATTGCTTTTATTCTTTTATCCATCGAATCGCTCCTTTGTAGAACGATGGTATCATATTTTGCCATCTATGCCATGTAATGAAACATCTGATTTTTAATACATGGCCAAGTTTGGTTTTGGATGACTACTATTTAGGGAATACTTTAAGTATCAACAAAAGGAGTGATCATCATGAAAAGCTATGCTGGCGATAAGGACGATAAACAGAATAATTCACGGGCAAAAGAACCATCGTCGATTGCGAATGACGCCGCAAAAAAAGCGGAGATGGAGATGGAATCGATTAAGGAAGAAGCGCGAAGCGAAATGAAAAGACAGCAAAAACCTTGATTTATATCTGAGATGCTTTCCAAACGGAAAGCATCTTTTTTATGCCTTTAAACCTCCACTATAGTGAACCTACCCACCACTTAACGCTTCGCGTTTGAAGTGGGGCTTCTCGACTTATCGTTGCTTCTGTTAGCCAACGAAAAATGACCGAGCTAACCCTCTTGGACCAAGAGTTTTTTTGTTTAGGACAAACCTATGATCAGCTTGCCTTCATTTTTGATGTTTATGGCGGCATTCCAATCCCGATCAGACACGAACCCGCACTCACAGGAGTATGTTCGTTCCGAAAGGGATAGGGCGGTCTTCACATTTCCGCAATCCGAACACATCTTAGACGATGGAAACCATTTATCGATTTTGAGGAAACGCTTGCCCTGATCTTTTAGTTTGTATTCAAGGAACGTGCTGAACATACCCCATCCGTTGTCGGCAACGCTTTTACCGAAACGCAGGGCTTGTGACATCTCTTTCATATTGAGGTCTTCGATGACAACACAGTCATATTGATTTGCCAGTCGCCAGGATTGTTTATGCAGAAAATCCCTTCGTTGGTTTGCCACTTTTTCGTGGAGTTTGGCAACCCTAATACGCTGTTTTTCCCATCGAGAAGAACCCTTTGTTTTCTTTGATAATATCCGTTGTTCTTTCGCCAGTTTCTCTTCTGCTCGTCGATAGAACTGTGGGTAATTGGCTTTCTTACCCTCTTCACTTTCGACAAACAGGCCGTCCATGGCAAAGTCTAATCCGACTACTTGCTTGATTTCTTTTTTCTTGGGCTTGTGTTCGTATTCTGTGAGTATGGAAATATGGTATTTCCCTGTGGAAGAACGGGAAATTGTGCATGACTTGATGACATGATGTGAAGGGATTTCGCGATGCTGTTTCATTCTAAGGGGTGTAAGTTTCGGTAGTTTGATGTGGGCATCCAGAATCTTGATGTTTCCGTTGACCATGTTTGTCGTGTAGGATTGCCTTGACTTACGATTCTTGAATTTCGGGTACTTAGTCTTGCCTGAGAAGAAATTGGAAAACGCTGTTTGCAGATTCAACTGGGCGTTAGCGAGTGCCAGGCTATCAACCTCCTTGAGCCACTCAAATTCATTCTTATATTTGGCGGGCGTCGGAAGCTTCTGTTTCTTCAGTAATGTCATGTTATCTTTGAGTTTTTCATAGGTTTCCTTGCGTTCCGCGAGCATTTTATTGTAGACAAATCGAACACATCCAAAAGTCTTGACCAAAAAGTCTTCTTGTTCCTTTGTCGGGTAGATTCGAAATTTGTATGCTTTATTTGCCACTCAAATCACCACATTTCAGAAGATTGGGAATACCTATTCCTATTATATCAATCAAAAGAGGTGTTGGCTATCGCCAACCAAAAGAAGTCTCCCTCTTACCGTTGGGCTTCACCCTTCACACGCTTGAAGAGGGAGACTTCTTTCGGAGAATTGTTAAAATAATGAATGACTTTACACCATACATATATTATGATGTTGCTTATTACGTGTAAATAGGGGGTTGATGTAATGAAACTTCGTGTTTCCGCTGTGCAATATCATTTGCATTCAATTTCGTCGTTTGACGAGTTTGCAATGCAATGTGAGCACTATATTCGCAATGCGCAAGAATATGATGCTGAGTTTGTTTTATTCCCGGAACTTTTCACGACGCAGCTGCTTTCCATTGGTGATGAAAACGGTAAGGCGTTGCCAATAGGGGCGCTGCCAAGCTTCACGAGCCAATATTTAGAGCTGTTTACGAGACTCGCAAAAGAAACGAAGATGCATATTATCGGCGGCACTCATGTAATAGAGCGTGAGGGGCGCCTTTATAATGTCGCGCATCTGTTCTTCCCGAATGGCACGGTGGAAGAGCAAGCGAAGTTGCATATCACTCCTTTCGAAATAGAAGGCTGGAATATGGCTGCGGGCGATGAGCTAAAAGTATTTGATACGGAAAAGGGACGGATTGCCATCCTGACATGCTATGACATCGAGTTTCCGGAAATCGTCCGGATGGTGAAAGCGGCTGGCGCGGATGTCATTTTCTGTCCTTCTTGCACAGATGATAGGCATGGGTTCCATCGTGTCAGGTATACGAGCCATGCGCGCGCCATCGAAAACCAAGTATATGTCGTGCTTACAGGAACGGTTGGTTCGTTGCAAACAGTCGATTTCATGCGTGCGAACTTCGGGCAAGCCGCTATCATCACACCGAATGACATTCCGTTCCCACCAAAAGGGGTGGCTGCGGAAGGCGAATTGAATGAAGATATGCTTGTCACCGCGGATTTGGATTTGAGCCTGTTATATGAAGTGCGGGAGAAAGGTTCTGTGACGACTTGGAGAGACCGTAGAACGGATCTATAACGGATTGGGGAGCAAAACCAGTCGGGAGCGAGAGCAGTGGCATATCACAGTGAGATGATGGTCCTTCACGGAGGGACATTCATTCCTGTCATTGTCCGCAATTACACGCACGCCGATTTCGACGCCATGATTGCACTGCAGGCGGAATGCTTTCCACCACCATTTCCGGAGGAGCTTTGGTGGAATGAACAGCAGCTTGAAAACCATGTCCGCCTTTTTCCGGAAGGTGCTATCTGTGTGGAATACAAAGGCAAAATTATAGGGTCGATGACGGGGTTGCGTGTGAATTTCAATCCGGACGAACCGAAACATAGATGGGAAGATGTGACGGATAATGGTTATATCCGGACGCATGAACCGGCTGGCGATACACTTTATATCGTCGATATTTGCATCAGTCCAGAATTCAGGAAAGCGGGTCTTGGCAAATTGATGATGCAGGCGATATACCAACTTGCGGTGAAGCTTGATGTGAAGCGTGTGCTTGGCGGCGGGCGAATGCCCGGTTACGGAAAGTTCGCTGGGGAAATGTCTGCTGAACAGTATGTGGAAAAGATCGTCCAGGGTTCTTTAAAGGATCCCGTCATTACATTCTTGCTTCGCTGTGGCCGCATGCCCGTCACGTTGATCGAAAACTATTTGGATGATGAAGAGTCGCATAACTATGCGTTATTAATGGAGTGGAAAAATCCGTTCCGTATGGATTGATAGGGGGATATAGAGATGGAATTTATTCGTGTGAACAATATTGAGGATCCGTTATTCGCGAAAATGCACAACTTGTTAGGTGAGATTTTTCCGCCTGAAGAGGTGTTGGAATTTGAATTGTGGAAAGAGCCTCTTGAAGATCCAAGTATCCGAGTCTTTGTTGCGGTGCATGAAGGGGAAGTCGTTGGGCGACGGAATATCGCTATTATCCTGACTGGAATATTGCGATGACGGATTTCACGATTATCGGGCAGTCGGGCCTTGGCATCGGTCGATTCCTGGCGAAAAAGCGCGAAGAAGATTTGCATCGATTGGCACAAGAAAATGGGAAGACGTTGTTCGGCATGTTCGCGGAAATTTATAACCCGTACGAGCGCGAAGACTTCGCATTCGGCGGTGTGATGGCGATGAATCCGTATGTGAGGCGGGAAGTACTTTCACATCTTGGCTACAAGCGTCTTGACTTCGCATACGTTCACCCATCGTGGAAAAATGATGGGGAAGCAGTGGAAGGCTTGGACTTCTGCTTCATGCCGACGGATGAGCAAGTCACGGAAATCCCGTCATATTGGATTGTCGCTTTCTTGTCTGATTATTATTCAGTCCTTCCAAATAAGCCGCAGCAATGGCTTGATATGGTGGACGGGTTGAAGCAGAAGGAAACAGTTGCGTTGCTTCCATTGTAATGGGAAAAACAGGTGAGGGAAATCATTTTCCTCACCTGTTTTTTATAGAATATGATTGAGCAGTCGCTCGTTTAATTCCAAATCCGCTCGTTTAATCTGGGAAGCGCTCGTTTAATTCCAAATCCGCTCGTTTATTCTGGAAAACGCTCGTTTAATTCCAAATCCGCTCGTTTATTTCTAAAAGCGCTCGTTTAATTCCAAATCCGCTCGTTTATTCCAGGAAGCGCTCGTTTATCCAACCACCGTTCGTTTACTCTATGGCTTTCCGCATCACAAAACTCAAATGCCTTCCCGCCTTCTTATCTTGGCGGTATGAAAAGCCATCCTCACTCAAATAGGTGCATGTTCGATCAGTTGTTATCCGATCTTTCGGAACGCCTGCCAACTCCAATTGTTTCTTCACAGTTTTCTGGTTGTCGATATGATACTTTCCTGTCTCGCTATTGAAATACATGAATTCATCCGCGTACCCAAGCGCTTTGAACCTCAAGTACACATCCTCATCCACTTCAAATTTCTCCTGGCTCAATGCCATGCCGATTTGCACGCGGAAATCCTCTAAATCGCATGCCTCAACAGTTTTTAAATGATTGAACAGCTTCGACGTAATTTCCTTGACGGTACCTTGCCAACCGGAATGGATCACGCCGATGAGACCATTCACTTCATTCCAAAACATTACTGGAACGCAATCCGCAGTGAAACTGCAGAGTACAATATTCGGTTCAAGTGTATAAAGCGCATCCGTATTTGGAATTGCGGTGGCTCCAATTTCCGCACCTCGTCCTTTATCGGCAACAGTTACCTTATGGAAATTCGCGCTATGCGTTTGACTTGCACAGACAAAATCTTGAGGTCCACAGCCCAATGAAACGGATAGCCGCTTTCGATTTTCTACTACTGATTCAGGATTAATGCAAGCGTGAAACGCCATATTGTTGAACTCCGAGGCTGATTTGTCTTTCAGTGTCGTTCCTGCAATGAATTTTTCATTGTCCATATAAAGTATTGTTTTCATATCATCACCTGTTCTTACTATACTCGATTATTTACTGGACAACCATGACAGTTGTTCTTGTTTTCGTCCCAAATACCGAATAAATTGATGATTGGAAAAACTGGATGAGCTGAATAATATTATTCGCATTGGTTACTATAAGTTCGTAATCGTTTTATTCCGAAATAGCTCAGTGGTAGAGCAATCGGCTGTTAACCGATCGGTCGTAGGTTCGAGTCCTACTTTCGGAGTTCAAAAAGCCTCTTCTTCGAAGGGGCTTTTCTGCAATTGTAGAAGAATGGAGGACTTGAAGTTGACTGCGACTAAAATGTTATCAGTTTTCGCTTTAGGTGGTATTAATGAGATTGGGAAAAATATGTATGTGCTTGAATACGGTGACGATCTTTTAGTCATTGACTGCGGTTCAAAGTTTCCTGATGAAAGCCTGTTAGGTGTGGATTTGATCATACAGGATATTTCATATTTACAGGAAAATAGAGATCGAATCCGAGCATTGCTTGTGACGCATGGCCATGAAGATCATATCGGCGGGATTCCCTATTTGTTGAAACAATTAAATATGCCCGTTTATGCAACAAGGTTGACGCTAGGTTTAATCGAGCTGAAATTGAAGGAACACGGGTTGCTGAGGGACACTGAACGCGTTTTAGTAGATAACGAATCCACGTTTGAATTCGGTGAAATCACCGTTTCCTTCTTCAAAACAAGTCATAGTATTCCCGACTGTTTGGGGATTGTATTTCAAACCCCGGAAGGGACCGTCGTGCATACGGGTGATTTCAAGTTCGACTTGACGCCGGTCGGCGGGGATTATGCGGACCTTCATAAGATGGCTGAAATCGGGAAGAATGGTGTCTTGCTGCTTTTATCCGAAAGCACAAACGCTGAACGCCCGGGCTTTTCGTTGTCGGAACGGATTGTCGGGGAGCATATTGAAGAAGCGTTTAGAAAGGCTGATCAAAAGATCTTCATCTCGACATTCGCTTCAAACGTCCACCGGCTTCAGCAAATCATCGATGCTGCCATTAAGACGAACCGGAAAATCGGACTGCTTGGGAGAAGCATGGTGAATGTCTTTTCTGTCGCGGAGGAATTAGGGTATTTGAAGATCCCTGAAGGCATGTTGATTGATGCGAATCAAATAAATGGAATGGATCCTGAACAAGTTGTTGTCATCTGTACAGGTAGCCAAGGTGAACCGATGGCCGCGCTTTCACGATTATCGACGGGAACGTATAGGCAAGCTTCCATTTTACCTGGAGATACAGTCATTTTTGCATCAAGCCCAATACCGGGGAATGAAAAAAGCGTCTCGCGCATCGTCGATAATTTATACCTTCTTGGAGCGAAAGTGATCTATGGATCTGGAAGTGCGTCAGGGATGCACGTTTCTGGACACGGTTTCCAGGAAGAATTAAAACTGATGCTTACATTGATGAAACCGAAGTATTTCATCCCCATTCATGGTGAATACCGTATGCTGCAACAACATCGCATATTGGCAGAATCCATCGGCGTTGAAGAAGAAAATATTTTTATTATCAACAACGGGGACGTCGTTGATATCGCGCAGTCTGTTGCGCGGCAAACAAGAAGTGTTCAAGCAGGACACGTCTTCGTCGATGGAATGGGCATCGGGGAAGTCGGAAAGATTATCTTGCGTGACCGGAAGCTTCTTGCTGAGGAAGGGATGCTTCTTATTATCATGACAATCAGCAAATCTGATGGCAAACTGATCATGAAACCTGATACGGTTTCTCGCGGGTTCATTTATGAGCGGGAAGCGGAGGATCTGTTCAGAGAACTTAATGAGTTGGTTGTCACGATTGTTGAAAAAACTGAAACGGAGCAACTGAGTAAAGGTAGAAAGAATGATCTGAAACACAATATTCGGAGATCCGTCGAAAAGCTCCTTTTTGCCCGAACGAAAAAACGACCGATGATTTTGCCGTTTATAATTGAAATTTGATTGGAAAAGCCACGAGAAATCGTGGTTTTTTTATTGGGGAAAATAAAAATGAACTTTTCTACGGTATGATGACTCTTATAGGGGAGAGGTGAGATTGTGAATGTCGTTCGATTAGTGAAGAAAGCGAAAAAGGGGAATAAAGAAGCATTGCTGGAGCTGATAATGGCGCAGCAGGATGACTATTACCGTCTCGCCCTAACGTACACGGGAAATCCGCATGACGCGATGGATGCGATGGAAGATATGATCGTCAGCCTATATGAAAAAATGCATCAGTTAAAAAAAGAAGATGCCTTTTATAGTTGGAGTAAAACCATCCTTGTGAACCGTTGCAAGCTGATGTTGAAGAAACAGGGGAAAGTCGTCTTGTTAGAGGAATGGAACAACATGAATCCTCCCATAACCCTCATGAGCAAAGGGAGCAGCAACTGGAAATACAAGACATGCTTGAGTTGGTAAATGATTATCAAAGGGAAGCGATCCAATTAAAGTATTTACATGACTTGGATTATGAAACGATCGCCGAGATTACGAATGTTTCCGTTGGGACCGCGAAGTCGAGGGTCTTTCAAGGGCTGAAGAAAATAAAAGAACAGTATAGGGGTGAATCCCATGAATGAGATTGAAAAGCGGCTCGCTGAAGAGAAGGAAAGGTTGGAAAGTGTTACTACTCCAGTGGAATTGGAAGGCCGGCTCAGGCAAGCGCTCGATGGTGTTCCCGTCAAAAAGAGACGAAAACCGATGTGGTTACTGGCGGCAGTGGCCCTATTATTCTTCAGTTTAGTCAGCTATAACTATAATGGTTTAGCATTCTACGGAAAGAAAATAATGGGGTTTGATGAACTTATGAGTAGCACACTTGCCGAATTGAATGAAGAAGGAATGGGTCAACTCATCGGGAAAGTGTAGCATTGGAAGACGGTACTGAATTGACGGTGGATGGCATAATGACAGATGCCAATCAGTTCATACTTTATTACACGCTTTCGAATACATCTGAAGATGAAGATATCCCTTTTGCGCGCATCAAAGGTTTTCTCACAGATTCGAATAGGGCACAAGGGGTATCCATATGGAATGAAGAAAAATCCGAAATAAAAGGGCAGATGTATTTCGAACCTGTCAGCCCTTTTGCGAAAAAACTGACGTTAGAATATACAAAGTGGACGGACTTTGATGGCGGAACATCAATAAGTTCTTCGATTACATTCCCGTATGACCCGAACAAAGCTATGCAGACAGAACTCAAACAGAAAATAAACAAAACAATAAAAGTCGACAAAGGGAAAATCAAGTTCAAGACAATTACCGCTACACCTACAGTGACGAAGATTACAGCGGTAGCAAAGGTGACGAATGCCAGCCGAGTCTTTAATCCTTACGGTGGAATCGAATTGTATGCAAATGGCAAACCCCTTGGCGAAGTGATCAGTGGTAGTTCGAGCTCTAAAGGAATCGGTTCTTTATTATACGACACAGACATTGAATTTAGCTTTGATTCCTTGCCAAAGAAGCTGGACTCCCTGGAGTTGGTGATTAATGAGATTGTCGGCTATACGACCGTTAATGAAGAAATTCCGCTTGACCCGCTAGATGGGCAGCCTCACCTTGTCAAAGAGAAAGAGATCTGGGTGAGAGATGTATCGATCACGGACGGTATGCTTGAGGTTAGAATAGCGACCGATGAAGATGTCATGTTAGACGGTGTCACAGTTATGGGGCAAGGGGGTTCATTCCCACTAAAGACGACCGTCAGACAAGACTATGAGGAGCTTGAAGATGGACGGATTGTGAAGGTGCGTACATTGCTATTTCCCACAGATGCAGTGCCTGAATCTATGATGATTAAAGGAATGCACCATATGAAACCAGTTGGCGAATTGATTGAAATTACTGTAAAATGAATTAAAACAAAAGGGGGCGTTTTCATGTTGAAGGGAAAAGTAGCATTAATAACAGGCGCAGCAAGCGGAATTGGGTTGGCAATTGCACGGGAGTTTGCGAAAGAAGGGGCCAAAGTCGTCATAAGCGATTTAAATAAAGAAGCGGCGGATACAGCAGTTGAGCAACTGATATCGCAAGGGTACGAAGCATTGGCAGTCGCTTGTGATGTAACGAAAGAAGAGGATATTGAAAAAAGTTTTGATGAAACGATTAATACCTTTGGACGTATCGATATATTGGTGAATAATGCTGGTTTGCAATATGTCTCTCCGCTTGAGGAATTCCCTACTGATAAATTTGAACTTCTTATAAAAGTGATGCTCACTGCACCTTTCATTGCAACGAAAAAAGCTTTTCCACTTATGAAAGAACAGCAATTCGGGCGGATCATCAATATGGCATCCATCAATGGGCTTATTGGATTTTCTGGGAAAGCTGCATACAACAGTGCGAAGCATGGTGTCATCGGGTTGACGAAAGTATCTGCACTTGAGGCGGCGCCTTTTGGAATTACAGTCAATGCATTATGTCCGGGTTACGTCGATACGCCACTCGTTCAAAAGCAGCTTGCCGATCTCTCCAAAACAAGAAATGTACCTTTGGAAAAGGTGTTTGAAGAAGTCATCTATCCACTTGTTCCTCAAAAAAGATTGTTATCCGTGCAAGAAATTGCGGACTATGCCGTATTTTTAGCAAGCGATAAAGCGAAGGGTGTAACAGGCCAGGCAATTGTATTGGATGGCGGCTATACGGCACAGTAATAGATATCGGATAAATTACAGCAATATGGGAAAACTGATTTGTAGATAGACGAAAGGAGATTTATCTATGAATCAAAAGAAAGAGCCTCATGAAACGCTGACTGTAAAAGATAATGGTTTATCTTCGACGCAAGAAGTGTTGTATGCAAAGGAATTTAAGAGTGCAGACAAAGCTGCGAAAGAAATAGGGAACCAAATAGGGAATAAAAAACAAGAAAAAGACCAATAATAAAAAGACCATGACAGATTGCATCCCCCTGCAATCGGTTGTGGTTTTTTTATGCCTTGCTTTACACAAAGACTGTGTTCGATTAATAAAACTCCAATTGCAATCATAAGATTAGTTGTATTTAGGCTCGCCAAAAGATAGGAATTGAACCGAGTCGGTGATAAAGTCGCTCAAGTCGGTGATAACAGGCTGAGAGTCGGTGATAAACTACCAAGAGTCGGTGATAAACACTGCAAAGTCGGTGATAACGCATTTCCCCCGGTTAAAAGCCGCCAATCCACCATTATTTAATTTATAAACTTTCATTTTCATCTATAATTTTATTTTATTTTCCTATATAATTAGATTGAGCATCATAATAGATATAAAAGTAAAGGAAATGAGCATGATTAAAATAAATTGGAAGAAATTATTGGTTCTTTTTGCAGCCGTCTTCCTGGTGATTCAAGTTGCTGGCAGTTTCTTTTTCTATGAATTGGCGATTAAGCGTGGCCCTAAGGAATTCTTGCAGGGGAATGCCGATTTGGAAGTGTCAGAGAAGTCAATGGATCTTTATCTGAATGGTGATTGGTTAAAGTGGGTAAAAGCGCAGAAGTTTGAAACTCTACATCTGACTTCGCGTGATGGATTGCAGCTAACAGGCTATTATTTACCCGCATCCAAACCAACGAATAAGCTTGTCGTTTTGACGCATGGCTATTTGGGTCACGCAAAACAAATGGGGCTGTTCGGTCAGTTTTATCATAATGAGTTAGACTATAATATCTTCATGCCAGATGCAAGAGGGCATGGGAAAAGTGAAGGAAATTATTACGGATTCGGCTGGCACGATCGCCTTGATGTGATAGATTGGACGAATCTGTTAGTACAAAAGTTAGGTCCGAAAACGGAAATTGCATACCACGGGCTATGGATGGGTGCTGCAACTGTACTAATGGCAAGCGGTGAGAAGGAGATCCCCCGTCAAGTGAAAGCGATTGTTGCGGATAGTCCATATCAATCTGTTTATCAACTATTCACGTATCAAATGAATCGGATGTTCCACTTGCCTGCTTTCCCGTTGTTGGATGGAACAAGTGCCTTAACGAAAATCAGGGCAGGTTATTCATTTAGAGAAGCAAGCGCGTTGAAAGAAGTGAAGAAAGCGTCCGTCCCGATCTTCTACATCCATGGGATGAGCGATTCATTCGTCCCGACGGAGATGGCGGAGGAATTATACGAAGAGACTTCGAGCGATGCTGAGATTTTCCTTGTACCTAATGCGAATCATGGCGAGGCTTATGCACTTTCCGGCGAGACGTATAAAGTGAAGGTCCATCATTTCCTTGACCGCTATTTAAAATGAAAAGCAGGTTCCCGTTTGACTGGGAACCTGCTATTTTTTTGGAAATTGATTTTCCGGACAAACTTATTGATCATTTCCCAACTGTTATCGATCATTTCCCAGCATATATCGATCATTTCAAAAGACTTATCGATCATTTCCCTTGATATATCGATCATTTCCCAATATATATGGTCATTTTAGGACCTTTGGCACGTATTGGTTTTGTCTGACAGAGCCCGGCAATGGCATATTATTTGTTATCCCGGTGAATCTGTCTCTTCACCTCTTCAGGATCTGTGTCGCTATATTGAGCGGTCCCTTTGCCGTTAGTATGGGCTATGATTGCCATTATCTCGTTATAGCTAAGTCCGGAGTTAGCATTTTGACGCTTCACTTCATCGATATCCGTCCCAGCTTCTGTAAGTTTTTTCGGTTCATTCATACTCTCCACCTCCTATGTTGCATTAGCATTCCACCAAATAAAGTTTTCATGTTATTATTATAACTATCTAAATGTTTCTTCTAATCCGACGGAGGGAAAATAGATTTGGAGGTGGGAAGAATGGAAAAGACTATTTATATTGTGCGGCATTGTTCGGCTGAAGGACAGGCAGCGAATGCGGGTTTGACTGCTGAAGGGATTATGCAGGCTGAAAAGTTGGCGGCATTTTTCAATGAAATCGATGTAGATCGAATTGTGACAAGTCCTTTCGTCAGAGCGAGAATGACAGCCGCGCCGATCGCTCAGTTGAAAGGGATTTATTATGAGGAAGATAGTAGGCTTGCGGAGCGAACGTTGAGCTCGCAATATCTTGAAGATTGGTTGGTGAAATTAGAGGAAACTTTCCTGGATGTCCATTTGAAGTTTGAAGGTGGGGAGTCAACAGAAGAGGCGATGGAACGTGCGCGAAAAGTGGTGGATGAACTACCGGTTGGTTCGAAGGTAGTTTTAGTGACACACGGAAATCTAATGTCCTTGCTGTTGAAAAGTTTTGATGACGGGATTGGGTTTGAGGAATGGCAGGCACTGACGAATCCTGATGTTTATTGTATTCAAGTAGGTAGGGCCGCAACAGTTATTGAACGGGTTTGGAAAGATGATGTTTTGATTTAGGGGGAGTGTAGATTGAGCACGACAAAAAGGGTTTACGGATTATCGATCTTTTTTTCGGTGTTGGCATTTTGGGTTTATTTCAAAGCGTTTCAATGGGTTTTCAATCAATTCTTTTCTTCGACGACAGTAACGGATATCATCTCTGTAATCATTGTTCTTATCGTTATCGTTCCAGTTTCGCTAATGACTGGTCGGAAAATAGCGGCGAAATTTGTAGAAAAGACCGAGGAAAAACCTGTTTCAGATGAATAAATCTGAAGCAGGTTTTTTCTTGGTTTTGAAGATGTTTAGACATCCATAAAATACCCCAACATAAAGGAAGGAGGCGATTCTGAATGCTTTTTGAAATAAGATCAGTGAGACACCAGCCAGACTTAATCTCATTCGCATGGAATGACGTTGGTGGATTTTACAATGTATATAAAGACGGCAAGCATCTCTATGAAGGGGATGCTGCAGAGTTCCAGGATGGGGATCTCGAAGACGGCAAGGTTTATCAATATTTAATTGAACGTGTCGAAAACAATCAAGTAGTAGATGTAATGGCTATGCAAACTTCCGCATTTGCGATGGAGAAAAATATCGAAAATCCTTTGCAGTCGCTTGTTGTGACAGCGATTGTCGCAAAGACGCAAATTGCGTTGTCATGGGAGGAGATCAACGATGTTGTCGGGTATGGCATTTACCGAAACGGTGAGTTCATTGGAATGGTGAATACGAACCGATTCATTGACCGTGATATTGATGTGGACCAATCATATGTGTATTTGATTCGTTCAAGGCGTCCAATCCATAAATCGGGCGAGCGTTTTGCATCAATGAAGTCGGCACTTTCCAATGTTTTTGGAGCACTGACTGCATCAAGATCCGAAACTGCAATTGAGACATTCACAACGGTTAAATTGATCGGAAAACCTAAAACGATTCTTCGACCGATGAATGAGCGAGAACAGGAGCCGGAATCCATCGATCAATGGAGGTTCCGCTATACAACATTCTTGGCTGACGAATGGGTAAGAAACCCGAATCCACTTTCGCCCAATCACTTTTTTAAAGGTGACGGACGTGGTTTTGATCCAACTGGGGAAGGGTTCCGAACCCGTGTAGATATTGAGCTCGCGTACGATGAAAAGGGAGAGCCGATGAGATTCACGAAAGAGGTGGGCCCTTCAATCGCATATGATCATTTGAAACGTTTCAGGGAGAAAGCAAAAGCATCCGCTGATGGTATTACAATGGAACGAACCGATCGTGGGAAAGGGGAAAGTGGCTTTATACTGACGCATTGCATTGGAAATCCTTTGGCCGCTGCCCCTTCAATTGACTACGAGGTGACTGCCGATTTTAATAGGGAGGGCACTTTCGATATGTCAGGCTACTTCGACCCGGCGCCTCACCATGAAATCTATTTAATAAAAGGACGAGGCGATAGATGGCGCTCCATCCTGCAAGTTGAAAGCAGGGGGCTCGCCTTCATGTCAGACGCAATCGCTTATCATTATTGGCGCTGTACGAACTTTGAGTGACTGGAAGTTTTGACAACGGAATAATACCTTGTTATAATTATCTCGAATTCAAGATAAAATTCAGCGGGATGTTTTGTACATCCGGTTTACAATAAAGGGGGATTTACAATGAAGCATATTTTCAAGCAAGGGATTAATAAATCAAAGCCGACTCTACTTTTATTACATGGGACTGGTGGACGGAACAGGATTTGATACCGCTTGCGGGGATGATTGACCCGGAAGCCTCTGTATTAAGTGTGCGAGGTAATGTGTCGGAAAATGGGATGCCACGCTTTTTCCGCCGTCTTACTGAAGGTGTATTTGACGAGGAGGATCTAATCTTCAGAACGAATGAATTGCATGCATTCTTAGATGAAGCAGCTCTTGAGCATGGATTCGACAGGTCGAATATTGTCGCAATCGGTTACTCGAACGGTGCGAATATCGCGGGAAGTTTATTGTTCCATTATGCGGATTCATTGAAGGGTGCAATTTTACATCATCCAATGGTGCCGAGACGCGGAATTGAATTGCCTAAATTGAACGGGGTTCCCGTGTTCATCGCAGCAGGGAAGAATGATCCGATTTGTCCAGCACAGGAGACGATTGATTTGGATGAATTGCTTGTTGGTGCGGGTGCGAGGACGGAAGTTCATTGGGAGATGAATGGCCATTCGTTGACAAGGACAGAAGTGGACGCAGCTGCGGAATGGTATTCAAGAACATTTACTGAGTAAGTAATTCGTAGGTGCGCATAAATTGCACCAGACGCGCATAAAACGCGTTAGACACGCATAAAACGAAAATTTTACGCATAAAACATACTTAAAGACGCATAAATATTTATTATGCGTCTTTAAAGGGATTTATGCGTTATTCACGCGATTTATGCGTTTTTTTAAGTATTATAAAAGGCCGACCCCGTGTGTGGGCCGGCTTTTTACGTTTGTTTTCGTCTTTTGAAAGGGAGGAATCGAATCATTAAAAGGACTCCGACAAAGAATGAGAAAAACGGGAAGATGAATGGGAATAAAATAGATGGCATCCAATTCCAAGCATCCGTATAATAACCAATTGCAAATGGAGAGGCGCCGCTATTATTCAATAATAGGGTTTGCAAGGCATTACGGTTGGTGAAGCTGAACGATTCTCCTTCCAAATGGCCTGCCTCGTTAATACTATATAAATCGTATGTTAACATCGTTGGGTCAATAGTAATCCCCACTTCAATGGGGTCGTTAGTTTTCTTTAAAATCATATACAGTTTTTCTTCATCTCTCCGTTTATCTTTCAGGATGATAAAAGAAATATTGCCGTAGTATCTTGCCAATCCTTCTTCTTCAATCCGTATAGGGTACTGCTCCAATTTATCGATTTGTTCTCCATTGACAACGACCGATAAATCGGCAAAAGCGATAGTATATTTCCAAGGATCCGTATAACTTTCCTTATCAATTGGCGTTTCTTCAACCGTTACAGTGTGATCCTTATAGAGGAACGTTGATTTCGGTGGTGGATATCTGTGACTAATAATATGGAGGTCGTAACGATTATGCATTTTAGCAGTATGTGTCTTTTCCATTGCCATTTGCGCAGTTAATGGAAGAGAGCTAAGAAATAAAATTACCCCTATTAAGAATAGTACCCATCTTTTTTTCAACTACCTAATCCCCTCGTTTTCATACAGCTGTTGTTTAATTGTATGTTACCATAGAATGGAAGATCCGCGTCCTTCCATATGTGAAATATAAACGGTCTGTCAATCGGCTGCGAAATGGTACACAAGAACATTTACAGAATAAGCTGTTCGTATGCACGCATAAATTGCACCAGACACGCATAAAACCATAACTTTACACATAAATCGCATCAAAAACGCATAAAAATTTTTTATGCGTCTTTCAAGGGATTTATACGTTTTTTTAAGTATTATAAAAGGCCGATCCATCAAGGTAACGGGTTCGGTTGATGGGGAGAAAACACAAAAACGCATCCCAATTAGCAGCTAAATTAGCGTATGATTCACACCCGAATTAACGGTAAAAAAGGCATAAAAAACGCACAGTAATGTCTGTGCGTTTTTTTATACCATATTTTTGAATTTGTGTGTTTTCCACTCCTTCAATCGCACCCTTTTGCGGTATAAAAGTATGCTTGTTTTGCCGATTCAATTGTATTGCCAAACGATCTATTTTCGCCTATACAGTTCTTACTTTTGTTGAGAAACTAAAGATAAAAAGCAGCTCTCCCACAAGGAGCAAAAGCATCGACACGTTAGACACCGCTGGTAGAACGAAGAAAAGGACTCCTGTAAGAACTACAAGAAAGATAAATAACCCAAGGACCTTATCGAAATTTCTCATACGTGAGTAAGTGGATAGATAATTTTCTTCATTACGCAAAGTCATAATAAGCTTATGCAGGATATAAAAAATTATTAACATACCGACAACAGCAAGTAGCGCGAGACCAAGCACTAAAACTGTTGCCAATCCAGTTGAAAGTGGGATTGTTGCAATTGAATTTCCTGTTCCATTTAAAATGGCAAATCCAATACTGTGAAACACCATAAATATGACAAAAGGCTGTATACGCTTAAGGCTTGGCAACGATGATGCAATTGTCTCAAACCGAAATAAATCAAAATATATCCAATTGTATTCGTTGCATAAAAGAATACCCCTGTGTCCAGAAACTGCAAATTAAGTTTAGCAAATACAAGCAGTACACCAAGTATGAATAGTTGCATTGGTTTCCTCCAATCTGAAAATCATCTACTTATTATAATCTATTTTAACACATAACCTCTTCTATCCTTCAAAGTATTCTTTCATTTCAAAATTATATTTTTACGGTAACCATAAACAATTAACAAGCGTTTTAGCAAGCTAATTGGCAGTGGCACATAAATTTATGCGATGCCACTAATTCACCTACCGATTAAGGTGCGAATTCATTCAAGAAAACACCTTAAACATTGATATAACAACAGAAATGGGGATACCAATTCATATGCGAATTGTGTCCCCAAATGCTGCTTTTTTTATCGTTTTCTCCCCATCAACCGAACCCGTTACCATCAAGGCTCAGCTTTTTGTGTACAATCATTTTGTTTTTGCCGGTTTGGGCCATATGAAATATGAAATGGAAAGGACGAAATCGATACCGAGAATGAGTAACCATAGTTTCAGCATATCCGAAAGGGATTGGGTTCTATCCGGGTCGTCAATCCAGTAAATCATAAGATATAAGAACGCACCGCCAATGATGAAAGCGAGCACATGTTGCAAGGAGCCTTTCAAGGAATGTTTTGCATAAGCCATTCCTGATCTTCGTGCCGGTTTCGTTCCTTGTTTTTTTATATAGTAAACAAATCTTTCATCCGCCCAACGGATCATGCTTTTACCGAATGCGATGGACACACCGAGGTAAATCGCTGCAAGGGCATGAACCTGTGTTGCGGTTGCGCCGTTGTATAAGTCACTTGCTGTAACAATCAGTAAAAAAAGATCAAGGACCGGGGTGAGGGCAAGGAAAAATAGGCCAATCCGTTTTCGGTTGAAAATATACCGGGTGATCAATCCAGCAGCAATGACGAGCCAGAATCCAATCTCACAAGCTACGATTATCCACGCGATGAAACTCATAGGAACACCTCTTCTTTCAGACTACTCAATCAAATCGTACCACAGTAATCTTATATATGAAACGGACTGACATTCCTATTCGTTCAAGGTCCATTAATTCTCGTAATGGTCCATTCTTCCGCGCGTAAGGTCCATTAATTCCCGGCAGGGTCCAATCTTTAGCGCTCGAGGTCCATTAATCCACGTTAAGGTCCATTCTTTTGCGCTCAAGGTCCATTAATCCTCGTAAGGGTCCATTCTTCCGCGCTCAAGAAAGCTGCCCCGCGCTCAAGAAAGTATCTTCCGCGCTCAAGAAAGTTGCCCCGCGCTCAAGAAAGCTGGCCCCGCGCTCAAAAATCAGCCTCTCGCGCTCAAGGAAGCTCCCACATCGGCAACTCAATCCGAAATCTCGTCCCTTCACCTTTCACACTCTCCACAGTAATCGTACCGCCATGCAATGTGACTAACTGTTTCACGATTGATAACCCTAACCCGAATTCGCCATACGGATTTGTCGTCCGTGAGTCAATCGCCTTGTAGAAACGGCCCCAAATCTTCTCGATCTCCAAGGGATCCATTCCGATGCCTGTGTCTTCAATTTCAATGACTGTTCGATCATCCCGCGTATACCCCCGTAGCCTGATGACTCCATTTTCCGTGAATTGAATGCTGTTTTTCGTAATATTGATAAGCACTTGTGTAAGTCGATCGTAATCCGCAAAGACAGACACTTCTTGCGAAACTTCTACAATTATTTTATCTCCGCGTTCATCTGCTACATCCTCTAATTGTTCCTGAATGATTTCAAGTAATTCCCCAAGCTGAATCTTCTGCTTAAGAAGCACCACCTGGTTGGAACGAATCTTTTCGTAATCGAGGTTTTCATTCACAAGACGGATCAGTCGCATGGTTTCATTGCTTGCAAGGTGAAGTCCGCGTTCCTTCTCCGATTCCGAAATCATATCGTTCCGCAGACCTTCGATGATGCCGCGGATTGTCGTGAGTGGTGTCCTTAATTCATGAGAAACGTCCGCCATAAATTGCCGTCGTCGATTTTCCAGGTTCTCGATTTCCTCAGCGGACGCTGCAAGCTTTTCGACCATTCCGTTGAAATCCCCGGCAAGTTCACCGATTTCATCGATGCCTTCTGTCGGTATTCGCACATTGTAATTTCCTTGCGCAACATTTGCGGTAGCGGAGCGCAGCCGTTTAATACGCCTGCCGTGGAATGTCGATAATATTCCGCTAAGCAATAAAGCGATGGTTAGTGCGATGAAAGTCGTGTAGATCAAATAGCTATTCATTTGAGAAATGATTTCCCTTGAGCCTTTGATGGGAGACGTTAATAAAATACCGCCGACGAACTGGTTTCGATGAAAGTAGGGAAGTAGGACATAGGTGACGTCTTGCTCGAATCGTTTGTATTCCTGTTTCACTGTGATTGCCTTGCCATTTTGCAATTCTCGCCATTCTTCTACATTTAATTCGATCAATGGAGTTTTCAAACCAGTGGAATAAATGATTGCAGACTTTTCATTGAACAAACTGTATTGGATATCCCGACCTTCCAACACATGCCCGTATGATTTCAATATTTCCCTTGAACTGCCTTGGACTTGTTCGATATCGCTTAAAATCGATTTTCCGTATGTGGCAAGCTCCTCTGTTTTATTGTCATAGACGAATTGCTCGACAAAATGTGAGAACAGCAAACTAAGAATTAAAAACGCGATGATAATGACGCTGAAATGACTCGCTAGTTGTTGGTAGAAGTATTTGATCTTCATTCGGAATCACCGATTGTCTCGTCAAAGCGGTAGCCGACGCCCCAAACCGTATGGAAAAAAGGTTGCTTCGCCTTTGATACTTTCGATCTTAACCTTTTAATATGCACATCCACCGTTCGGTCATCGCCGTAAAAGTCATAGCCCCACACACGATCGAGTAGCTGTTCACGTGAAAACACTTGCTTTGGATGTTGGACGAAAAAGTGGAGTAGATCAAATTCTTTCGGTGTTAGGTTTGGTACTGGCCTGCCATCCAATAGTACTTCTCGGGTCATCGTATTTATTGTAAAATGGTTCGTTTTCAACATTGTTTCATCCTGTTCCGGCTCTTTCAAAACCGTATAGCGTCGTGTAACGGCCTTGATACGTGCCATTAGTGCAAGAGGACTGAATGGTTTCGTCACATAATCATCTGCGCCCATTTCGAGTCCAAGTACTTGGTCGGATTCACTGTCTTTTGCCGTAAGCATAATAATCGGCACTGGAACCTGTCCCTGACGAAGCTTCCTGCAAATTGACACTCCATCCATCCCTGGCAGCATCCAGTCGATAATTAGGCAATCCCAATCTTCCGAGCATGCCCGCTTATATCCTTTCAACCCATCCTTCACAAACTCTCCTTTGATCCCTTCCTTTTCAAAAAACAGTTCAATCATGGAAGAGACACTTTCATTATCTTCGATTACAAGGATTTTCATTGAAATTCCCTCTTTTCACCAACCTTATGTTACTTGAAATTATACAGGTATTTTAAAAACAAAAAACAATTAAAGCTCATGGAATATCGTTGTTTTGATGTGTGGTCGCTCAATTTCATGTGAAGGAAATTCTTAATAATTAATACAAAAGACCAAGCAGTACGAGGGAATTGTATATGGATCAGATTGGCGATTTGGAATTGGATATTTATATGAAATGAGAAAGGGGGCGTCTGGGAAAGACGACCCCTTTGTCTTATTTTGGTATATGATTCAAGAAGTTTTTAAACGCAAATCCTTCTACTTCATCCTCGCTATACTTCTTCAATAGCTCGTCAATCAATGTTGGATGCATGGAAGCGTCCTCAAGATTCGTGACTTTTTTCGAAATACCGTCAAAATCCGACCCGAATCCAATTTGGTTTACGCCCCCAAGTGAACAAAAGTGGTCAATATGTGCAATGAGATCGGAAATGGATGCCGAATCCTTCCCGGTAATGAAAGGAGGATTATATACGACATGGATGAGCCCATTCTTTTTGAATAAATGGCTAACTTGGTCATCGGTCAGATTCCTTTGATGGCTACAGAGTGTCTTTGAATTCGAGTGACTTGCGATAGGATAGTCTGCTATCTCCATCAAATCCCAGAAGGCACGTTCACTTAGATGCGAAACGTCCGAAAGGATCTTGCGTTCATTGGAAAAGTGGATGATATCTTTTCCGAACTCAGTTAAACCCGCACCTCGTTCCTCGCCAACCCCGTCCGCAGCCAAGTTTGCATTATTCCAAGTCAATCCAATTGAACGTACACCTAATTCGTAAAGAATCGACAGTTTCTGCAAGTCATTCCCGATGCAATCGACGCCTTCCAATGTTAGGAACGCACCAATCTCGTCATCTCCAAGCTGATCAAATTCCTGCCAGTTTTTTAGGGCTTTCATTTTCGGATTTTTTCCAATTACATTATTGTAAAAGTGATGGATTTGGTCTAACGCTACCTGGAACTTTTGGTCAGACTTAATGGATGGGTGTATGAAGATTGCAAACGCTTGAATTTTTACTCCACCTTGTTTCAATTTATTATAAGTAACATCCAGTTCCACGGAATCCTCAAAAGACATTTCACCTTTTGACTGCTCCATTCTATATAACACATCACAATGCAAATCAATTATCTTCAACTTGAACCATCCTCTCGAGACAGGCATTTATATACGCTTTGAATAATCTATCAGAAACCTGATCTCCTTTATGGAGCAATGCCTCCGGATGCCATTGCACTCCAAGAACAAAGTGGTGCTTTGTACTTTCCATCGCCTCAACAACCCCATCGCTTGCCTGTCCTGAAACGATTAATGGGGAAGGGATATCTTTTACAGCCTGGTGATGAAAGGAATTTACCAAGATCTTTTCGGATAATGTGATTGATGCAAGAAGGGTATCTTTCACAACATTTACAGTATGGGATTGATGGCTCCTTTTCGCGTTTTGATTATGTTGCACGAGTGGTGTAGTGATTTGAGTGTTAATATCCTGGTAAATTGTTCCTCCGAAGGCTACATTCAAAATCTGATGACCTCTACAAATACCAAGGATGGGTTTATCCAAACTAAGCATTTGACGAACCAATTCCAATTCAATTGAGTCTCTTTCAGGTGTAACATCCCCAAGCTGTTGAATAGGTTCTTCGTTAAATTCCATTGGATTAATATCCCCACCGCCTGAAACAACTAATCCATCGATGATCGAGGTGATTTGTCCGACGTCGGTTTCCACACCTGTCGGAATGATTAACGGTACGCCACCGCCCGCGATTACTGCTTGGATATACGTGTTCTGAAGTGTGTGAGTTAGATGCTCTACATTAGAAGTTATTCCTATAATAGGTTTCAACCCTGATTTCCCTCCCTTTTTATGGTGCGGCTTAGAGCGATAAAAAAGCACCATCACATCAGAATAGTCTGATAGATGAATTGATATAACCTTACCAAACTTAAAAAAACCTTTCAATAATGTTTTTGCAACTCAATTAATTTGGTATAATCCGAACTTGCATTTAAACGGAAAGTAGAAAATAATAGAATTATATAGTTGTGATAAATATAGGGAATGGAAGTGTTTATAATGTCTGAAGTACTTGTAAATGTTGAACGGGGTCCTTTGGTTGAAAGTAAACATAGAGGCAGCATTGCGATTGTCAATGCAAAAGGGGATGTAATTGTTAGGGTCGGTGATATCGATGATGTTATTTTTGCACGTTCGTCCATGAAACCTTTGCAAACCCTTCCAATTATCGAAACGGGCGCTGCGGATCATTTTCAATTCGATGATGGGGATCTCTCGTTATGCTGTGCTTCCCATAATGGCGAAAGGCAACATACCGATAGGGCTGCATCCATCTTAAGCCGAATTGGTTTGGAAGTGTCTGATTTGCAATGTGGTACCCATCCTCCAAGATTTCAAGCGGCATTTGAGGAAGTTATAAAAGAAGGCAAAGAAATAACGCCAATCTATAACAACTGTTCAGGGAAGCATAGTGGAATGCTTGCAACGGCAATACATATGAATGAAAGCATTGACGATTACTATAAGGTGGAACATCCTGTTCAACAAAGGATACTATCGGTTATTAGCGAGTTGACGGATGTACCGGTGAATGATATTCAAATTGGCATCGATGGCTGCGGTGTACCGGTCCATGGTGTACCGTTAAAGAATTTGGCTCTTAGTTTTGCAAGGATGGCGGATCCAAGCGAATTGGATGAATCCCGTAGACAATCAGTTGGTAGAGTGACGAAAGCAATGATGAATGCTCCGGAAATGGTTGGCGGACAGCAAGGTTCTGTACAGATTTCATGAAGCATATGGGTGGAAGGGTATTTGGAAAGGTCGGTGCTGAAGGCGTCTATTGCGTAGGCGTACCGGAAGCTGGACTCGGTATTGCTGTAAAGATTGAAGACGGCAATAGCCGCGCGACAAATGCAGTAGTTATGGAAATTCTTGACCAGTTGGATTTGCTTCAAGAGCAGGAGAAAAAGGATCTTGCCTCTTACCATTTCCCTGAATTATTAAATGCAAGAAAAGAAAAAATAGGAACGCTTCGACCTGTGTTTTCTATCCGTCAAACGGTTGATCAATAAACAATGAAACACCTCCGCCAAGTCCACGGCGGAGGTGTTTTTACTTATTCTATCGGCGTTTTACCTGTCAATGTCAACTCAACTGTTCGTTTCTCCGCACCAGTATAGACGGTTAACTGTGCTTTATCCCCGATGGAAAGCTCCGAGTAAAGGAATTTACGGAGTTCCATACTATTCATTATGTCGGTCCCGTTGATCGCAGTTATGACGTCTTGCTCCTTCAATCCTGCTTTGCCTGCTGCGGATGTCGGGTCGACGCTCGTGATCATCACTCCGCCTTTAACTTCTTGTGGGATATTTTGAACATACATATATGGAACATTGGCTAAGTCGGCGAGACTGATTCCGATGTAAGGTCGTTCGATTTTTCCGTTTTTCGTAATTTCTTCAAGCAAAGGAACAACATCATTGCTTGGGATTGCGAAGCCAAGTCCTTCCACGCCACTTTCAGCAATCTTCAAGCTATTGATGCCGATCACTTTCCCATCGGCACTAATAAGGGCTCCGCCACTGTTCCCGGGATTGATGGCGGCATCAGTCTGGATGACATCCATTTCCCAATTTCCAGCGGTCGTTTTCACCTCGATTGAGCGTGATGGCGCGCTAATGATACCTTGTGTGACTGTACCGGAGAAATCCAAGCTAAGCGGATTACCGATTGCAACAACGGTATCGCCTGCACGCAGCTTACCCGAATCCCCGAATTCAAGCGCAGTATCGACGTTGGATGCGCTGATTTTTAGGACGGCAAGATCAGTCAATGCGTCACTTCCAATGAGTTCGGCAGTTTCTTTCTCCCCGCCTTCCAATGTAACTTCAATTTTTCCTGCCCCTTCAATGACATGATTATTTGTCACAACATAAGCGTCATTCCCATCAATCTTATAAATGACGCCAGACCCGGTTCCGAATTCGGAGAGCTCAGAATTACCTGCAAACCGGTTGCCATTGGTTTTGAAGTTGGAGACACCGACAATTCCTTTTGATGCATATTCCACCATGTCTGAAAGTGTTGATCCGGAATACGTAGAAGTTGGGATGATATTTGTTGTTGTTGATGAATTTTCCGTTACGGCAGCTGTCTTTTCCTGCGGCATTTTCGCCTGTAAAAGATCTGTGTTGGCCACAACCCCTAACGTAAGTGCCGAACCAAGAACCCCTGCACCTACTGTTGATATGAATCGCTTAATGAAAGAATTCTCCATATTTAAAACCCCTCTCTTGAACTGGTTAATGTCATTGTAAGGTGCAATTATGAACAAATTATTACGGAGGGATGAAAAAATGGTAAATAGAGGGCGAGTGGTGATAAACCGGCTGTGAGCGGTGATAAACTCTCCTTGACCGGTGATAAACCTGCCATAAGTGGTGATAAACTCTCTCTAAGCGGTGATAACCCCCAAATCCACCCTAATCTATCAAACTTGCAATAGTCTTTATAGTCAGATAGAATGAATTTACACACTCTTCATTCAAAAATAAAAATGTATGCGCTTTCAAATAGAATGTCTTAGCTCGGTTCGGCATACTATGGCTTTGTGTGCAATTTTTGCACTTACTATAGCAATCTATAATGAATTGGGAGGAATGGAACATGGTACAAGCTGTTGAGAGTCACGTTTATGCATTTCCGAACACAGAAGGGGCAAAAGTAAACTTCAAGGAACGCTATGATAACTTTATTGGCGGAAAATGGACAGCCCCTGTGAATGGGCAATACTTCGATAACCCGACGCCTGTTACAGGACAAGTGTTTACTAAAGTGGCAAGATCGACTGCCGAAGACATTGAGCTTGCGCTTGATGCTGCACATGCTGCGAAGGACGCTTGGGGGCGGACTTCGGTTACAGAACGCGCAAACATCTTGCTGAAAATTGCTGAACGCATGGAAGCGAATCTTGAGATGCTTGCCGTTGCTGAGACGTGGGAAAACGGAAAAGCGGTACGCGAAACATTAAATGCAGACCTACCGCTTGCAATCGATCATTTCAGATATTTTGCTTCCGCCATCCGTGCACAAGAAGGTGGCGTCAGTCAAATTGACAATAACACAGTAGCGTACCATTTCCACGAGCCGATAGGGGTTGTTGGTCAGATCATCCCTTGGAACTTCCCATTGCTAATGGCGGTTTGGAAGCTTGCTCCTGCGCTCGCTGCAGGAAACTGCGTCATACTGAAGCCTGCTGAGCAGACACCTGCATCCATCTTGGTATTGATGGAACTGATTGAGGATTTATTGCCTGCCGGAGTCGTCAATATCGTCAACGGTTTTGGACTCGAAGCAGGGAAGCCGCTTGCTTCAAACCCACGAATCGGAAAAATTGCATTCACAGGTGAGACGACGACAGGGCGCCTCATTATGCAATATGCATCACAAAACTTGATCCCGATGACACTTGAACTTGGCGGGAAGTCACCAAACATATTCTTCGAGGACGTCATGGCAGAAGACGACTCATTCTTAGATAAAGCAGTTGAAGGTTTCGTCATGTTTGCATTGAACCAAGGGGAAGTGTGCACATGCCCGTCTCGTGCATTGATCCAAGAATCCATCTACGACAAGTTCATGGAGCGTGCAATTGAGCGCGTTAAGGCGATCAAAGTAGGAAATCCGCTTGACCCGACAGTGATGATGGGTGCACAAGCTTCGACGGAGCAATTGGAAAAGATTTTATCTTACCTTGATATCGGAAAGCAGGAAGGAGCCGAGTGCCTGACTGGCGGCGAGCAAAACAAACTCGAGGGTGATTTAGCGGGAGGTTATTACGTTCAACCGACAGTTTTCAAAGGAAATAACAAAATGCGTATTTTCCAAGAGGAGATTTTCGGACCGGTCGTTTCCGTCACGACATTCAAGACAAAAGAAGAGGCATTGGAAATTGCAAATGACACATTATACGGTTTGGGTGCAGGTGTCTGGACACGTGATATGAATACGGCATATCGCTTCGGCCGTGGCATTGAAGCGGGACGTGTTTGGACAAATTGCTATCATGCATATCCGGCACATGCAGCATTCGGAGGTTACAAAGCATCGGGAATCGGACGTGAAAACCATCTTCAAATGCTTTCACATTACCAACAGACGAAAAACATGCTTGTTAGCTACAGTGAGGACAAGCAAGGGTTCTTCTGATTCTTATGATGGGATGGGATGATTGAGGAAAGGAGGATGTTGATGCCTGAACGTGTTCTTGCAACCGACGCCGCTTTGGAATTGATCGAACTATTGAAGGGAAAGCATGGACCGTTGATGTTTCACCAATCGGGCGGTTGCTGTGACGGTTCCTCCCCGATGTGCTATCCAGAAGGCGATTTGATCATCGGTGATCAAGACGTTATGCTTGGGTCTATTGGTGATGTACCTTTCTATATGCATAGGAACCAGTTTGAATATTGGAAGCATACACAACTGATCATTGACGTCGTAGATGGCCGTGGCGGCATGTTTTCGCTGGAAGGAGTAGAGGGAAAACGATTTCTTACAAGGTCAAGGGCTTTTACATCCGAAGAGAATAAGGTACTGCAGGAAAGGCTGATGTTGTAAAATCGTTTTTGGCACTAACGACTTTCGGTGAATAAGAGAAAAAACAGTTCCCCCTTATAAATAAAGGGGGGGGACTGTTTTTTAGTTCATAAGCTTTATGAAGTTCACAAGAATTTTTGAAACTTGTGCCCTTGTAGTTGAATCATTTGGCATAAACGAACCATTACTTCCGTCGATAACACCTAACTGGGCCATGGCTAATATGGCAGTCTTAGTCTCTGCGTTAAGACCATCTATATCTTTGAACGGCTGACCGAAATCAGGGGATACCGATAGTGGTTTGCCTGTCTTCAAAACTACAACCCGTTGAATCATTAGGGCAAGTTCAGCTCTTGTGACTTCATCAGATGGTTTGAAATAATCCCCGTTTCCTTTGATGATACCGAAGTGATAAGCTGAATTTATCTCGGCTTGGGTCAATAACGAATAGTTTCCGATATCTTTAAATGGTGATGTCATTGTATCCTGCATATCCAAGTTCAATGCGCGAACTATTACGGCGGCAGCTTGGGCGCGAGTCAGTTTTTCTTCTGGTCTAAAAGTACCATCCGCATACCCTTTGAAAATCCCCCGTTCGACAGCTGCATTTATGAATGGCTCAGCCCAATGACCATTCGTATCCTTGAAACTGACTTTGATAGTTGTTAGACCAAAACTCTTCCAAAATTGCTTTGCTACTATATGGTATCCTTCCTTACTTAAATGGATGTTGGCTGGGTTTGGTACATTGACTTTATAATCCTTGGCGATTTCTACATCGGTAGAAACAAACGAGACATTTGGATATGCTGATGTCGCATTATAAATTGCGCCGTTTAAGTTCAGTAACAGATTAGAGAGTAAGGGTTGAATTTCTTTCGGAAGGTGCGGAAATGGATTGTAATAGCCCATTACATATACGTTGGCTTTAGGGTTGATTGTGAGGACTTCTTTGATGATTTCATTGGTATTATGGCCGACTTGCATAAGTGCTTGCCCTAATAGAGCTTCGTCATATTCGACTTTTCCAGTGGCTTGATCAATCTTAAGGGTACTAAGTACATCGTTCGCACCTACACTCAATGTTATGAGGTTTGAATTTTTAATGGCTTCATGGATAGTCGTAGATGGTTTATCGAAACCATAACCTATAATTGCCCCTGTTTTGTTTTCGCGGATATCCTTCAGCACATCCGCTGTTTTGAAACCGGGATATGCAAACCCCTTATTGAACGAATGAAGCAAGTTCAGTTCAACCATTGATTCGGCAAGGATATCTGCATATCCTTTACCTATATTGTTGGTTGAGTCGACGCCTGCAGCTAACGAATCCCCTAATGCGAGGTAGCTAATCTGCGTTATCTCGTCATTCACAGTGAAAGCTGTAACCATTTTAGCCGAATGGTCAGCTGCGCTCGCACTTTGATATGGAATAATGCCGAATGAAATGGCCAGAACCAAAGATGCAAGCAGTTTGAAAATCATTTTTTTACCCATGCCTTTCCCCCTATCAATTTTCGCGTACGTTAATAGCGTATTCATTGGCCCATGACAATAGAATGAAATTTATTATCACCATAAAAACAAAAAGCCTATGAAAGGATTGAAAAGCATCCTTTCATAGGTTAGATAAACCGTTTTCTGATCTCCGGGGAGGGTAGCATGCATGCGTCTTCGTTCTTTCCGAACCAGCGATAACGGTTTTCTGCAACATAATCATAAACACCGTCACGAATGAAACGAGGGACGAGTATAAATAGGAAAAGGAGATGCCATAAGCCGTCAAGTTTCTTGGCAATATGAAGAGCAGCTGAAGATTTCGTGTATGCCCTTTCGTTTTCAATGAGGACAATGCTATCCACGTCCGCAGGAATACGGTACTGCTTCACATATTTTTGGCCGATATCACTTTGCAATGAAGTAAAGAGGAAATGGGCGGCAGGGTCCCGCTTTATAATGAACTGTACGCTGGAGTTGCAAAAATTACATTCTCCATCGAATAATACGATTCGTTTCATCGATGCGCCTCCTATTAGACGTTTATATTAATAGTATATCCTTTTTAGACGTAAAAAAACTACAGACATTAATCTATGTTTATCGCAGTATACTAACAGAAATGAAATAGTCGTTTCCGTAACATTTGCCTTAGGTACTATTTGTTGAGGGGTGAGTTGAATGGAACATCGATTCATTGATCCGCTTGAAATGGAACGCAGAAGGGATCCTGATTATATTCGATCACTTGATATGATCGATGAGGGAGCGCCTGTCCATTATCCGAAAGAAGGACGGATAACGAGTAGGAAAGAATCTTCAGGTTTTGATGAAAATGAACTGCCGAGGACGTATCAGTGACACAAGTAAAGGGCGTTTCCCTAAATGATGGGAAGGTCCTTTTTTGTTTGGCGCAGTAGAATTTATAACGTCTATAGTCGCTCGCCCGTCTGTCCTATATTTTTCAACATGTAATAGATGGAGGGGGTGAGTGAAGATGATGATGCAACATGGACAATGTGGAGGTCGCTGTGGCGGACGCTGTGGCGGACAATGCGGTTTTCCTCAAATGATGATGCCGGTAAATCAAATGCCGCAGACCCAGTTCCAACCAATCGTGTGCCCGACGCAATGTCGTTTCAATGACCAATTTTTCCCGGTTGAAGTTCCTTATGTTCATCCGATTGTTAACGTTAACAGACAACATCCTGTTATCACGCCACGACACTACTACACCGAAACTACTGAAAACGTAATGGGTGCTCCGGTATTCCCAGGCCGAGGACCAGGATTTGGTGGAGGCCGCGGCTTTGATGGCGGAAGAGGATTCGGCGGATTTGGAAGAAGACCGTATTAAAAAACATGAAAAGCTGTCCCACCGAGCGATTGGTGGAACAGCTTTTTTAATGATGTTTTTTGCAAGCTATTGAAAAGCATTCAACCAGTGGGGCATCGCCTTAGTCTACATTGAAATATCTTGCATCCGGATGTGAAAACACGATTGCGGATACAGAGGCTTCCGGTTCCATCATGAATTCTTCCGTCAACTGTACGCCGATATCCTCTGGTTTTAACAAACCGAACAGCTTCGCCTGGTCATCCAAATTCGGACAAGCCGGGTAGCCGAATGAAAAACGCTGCCCCTGGTATTTGGCTGCAAAGCGGTCGCGCATTGTGAAGTCGGTAGTATCCGGGAATCCCCATTGGTCGCGGATTTCCTGATGGATACGCTCCGCAAATCCTTCTGCAAGTTCAAGTGCTGTCGCCTGGAACGCATGACTCTCAAGGAATTTTCCTTCGGCCTTTAATCTGTTCGCATATTCTCTTACTCCATGACCCGCCGTCACTTGCATAAACGCAACATAATCCATTTCGCCGCTGTCCACCGTTTTCAAAAAGTCGGCGAGGCAGAGGAATGGCTCCTTGCTTTGACGAGGGAAGGTAAAGCGTTCGATTTCCGTCTTTGCATCTGCAGGATCGTAAATGATGACATCGTCTCCGTCCGCTTGTGCGGGGAAGAATTGATACAAGCCAGAAGCCGATAAATGGTCGGATTCGAGGAAGCTGGTGACCATTTCATGAAGCTGCACTGCGCGTTCCTCTCCATTCGCAAGCATCTTATCGAAATTCCCGCGCAAGCCTAAATGATGCCCAATCAGCGTCCGCATATTGACGTATGGATATAAATGCGAGACGGAATAATCCCTCAAGACGCGTCTGCGCAAGTCCGATGGGACGAATACCGGTGCATCTTCCCGAACCGTCTTCACAGGCCTTGGTAAAACGGCAACTGCCGTGTCGCGGTTGGCACGGATTGCCTCTGACTCGATGCGCTTTTCTTGTTTCTCAACAAGTTCGTTCAACAAAGCCTCCCGTTCTCCACCCTGCAACCGGTTCGCGAGCTCTAACCCTTGCATCGCATCCTTCGCGTAAATGACAGGTCCATTGTATTGAGACGCAATTTTTGTCTCAGTGAATCTGCGTGTCAATGCTGCACCCCCTACCATGACGGGTGTGTCGATGCCTGCCTCCTTGAAATCTTGCGCGGTCAATACCATTTGCTGCGCTGACTTCACGAGTAAACCAGATAAGCCAATAATGTCGGGCTTCTCTTTCCGAATGACGTCTATGAGCGTCGCGGGTGTCACCTTAATGCCGATATCAATGACACGGTATCCGTTATTGCTCAATATAATTTCGACCAGGTTTTTCCCAATGTCATGGACATCCCCTTTGACCGTAGCCAAGACGATTTTCCCTTTACCGGAATCATCCTCTTTCTTCTCCATGAACTGCTCGAGGAATGAAACCGAAGCTTTCATCACTTCCGCACTTTGAAGCACTTCCGCGACAATCAGCTGGTTTTCATTGAACAGGCGACCGACTTCGGACATCCCTTCCATCAACGGTCCATTAATGACGTCAAGCGGCGTATCATACATCTCGAGCGCTGCTTCCAAGTCAGGGATGAGCCCTTCTTTCGTCCCCTCGACGACATAATACGCAAGACGTTCAGGGACGGTCTTCGGAATATCGTCCTCCGTCTTTTCTTTCTTTTTATCCCGGTAGAAATCAGTGAACTCCGCAAGTGTCTCATCCGTAGTCGTGAAGAGAAGGTCATTCGCAAGTTTTATTTCACTCTCAGGTATGGAGGCGTACCGTTCTAACTTCTCGGTATTAACAATCGCGTAATCGAGTCCAGCCTGCGTGCAATGATACAAGTAGACCGCGTTCAGCACTTCCCGTCCGACAGGGGCAGTCCGAACGACACATTGCTCACGCCAAGTGTTGTTAAGCTACGTGGCATTTTCTCCTTGATAAGTCGAATGCCTTCAATTGTTTCGACGGCTGACCCGATGTATTGTGCATCACCTGTTCCAACAGGGAAGACGAGAGGGTCAAAAATTATATCTTCTGGAGCGATTCCCCATTTATTCACAAGCAGATCATAGGAGCGTTCCGCAATTTCAAGTTTCCGTTCGCGCGTAACTGCCATTCCGATTTCATCGATCGTACCGACGACGACGGCAGCACCGTATTTCTTCACGAGAGGCAAAACTGCGTCGAATCTTTCTTCGCCATCTTCCAAGTTGATGGAATTGATAATCGCTTTCCCTTGTGAGAACTTTAACGCTTCTTCGATGACCTTCTCATCTGTCGAGTCGATGACGAGAGGCACCTTTACTTTTTTGACGACTTCCTTCATGAATTTCGTCATGTCTTCGAGCTCATCCCGGTCCGGATTCGCAAGGCATATGTCAAGGACGTGGGCACCGCCGCGCACTTGTGCACGTGCGATTTCGGAAGCCTCTTCAAACTTCTCCTCGACGATCAACCGCTTGAATTTCCTTGACCCGATGACATTCGTCCGCTCTCCGATCAATAGAGGACGCATTGATGGATCATATACCAATGGCTCAATGCCTGAAACGGCATGATCATGGGCGACTTCAGGTTTTGGGCGAGGGGTAATCCCGTTAACAGCTTCCCGGATTGCGTGAACATGGTCGGTGTTGTTCCGCAACAGCCACCGACCATGTTGAGCCATCCTTTTTCCGCAAACCCTTTTAATTTCTTAGACAGTGATTCCGGTGTTTCATGATAATGGCCTTCCTCATCCGGTAGCCCTGCATTAGGATAGCAAGTAACAAAACCTGTCGCCAAATCGGAAAGGGAACGTAGGTGATCCGTCATGAATTCGGGACCGGTCGCGCAGTTTAAGCCGACAGATAGCGGCTTTATATGCTCTATGGAAATATAGAAAGCTTCGATGCTTTGACCAGCCAATGTAGTGCCCATCGGCTCGATCGTACCCGAAATCATGACAGGCAGCTCAATGCCTGTCTCGTCGAAAGCCCGCTTAATCCCAATCGTACCTGCTTTCACATTGAGCATATCCTGGCTCGTCTCCATCAATAAAAGATCGGCACCGCCTTCAATTAAAGCCTTTGCCTGAACATAGAAATTATCGGATAACTTATCGAAAGTAATGCCCCCAGTGACGGAAAGTGTCTTCGTAGTCGGTCCGATTGCTCCGGCAACGAAACGCGGCCATTCACTAGTTGAGTATTCGGCAGCACACTGTTTTGCAATTTCAACAGCTCTTTTATTGATTTCACGGACACGATGGCCAAGGCTGAATTCGTCCAATACAAGAGGGGTGCCCCCGAAAGTGTTCGTGCAGATTATATCTGCGCCAGCCTCAAGGTAGGCACGATGGATTTTCCCTAAGATATCCGGCCGTAGAATATTCAAGTACTCGTTACAGCCTTCATACTCCTCTCCGCCAAAATCGTGTGCAGACAGGTCCTCCGCTTGCAGCATCGTGCCCATTGCCCCGTCTATGATGAGGATTCTTTTTTCAAGTTGCTGTTCTATGAGATGTTTAGGCATGGACAATTTTCCTCTCCTTCTCCGCGTCGAGCTCTTTAATATGGTTGATTAGTTCCAGTGACATGTCATAGCGCAGGAACGGAGTAATGATATAAATGCCGTTGAATAGCTCAGCGGCTGTATCGACTAATCCCTTGGCAATAGTGATGCCTTCCTGTGTCGCCTTTTCTCGATCATCCCCGCATGCACGCATTCTTTCCAAGACCTCCTCGGAAAGCTTGATGCCAGGCACTTCATGATGTAAAAATTCGGCGTTCCGAATATTCGTTAGTGGCATGATACCGATGAAAATCGGTGTATCTAAATGTTTCGTTGCTTCGTAGATGTCAATAATCTTTTCTTTCGTATAGACTGGCTGTGTAATAATATAATCTGCTCCGCATTCAATCTTTTTCTCGAGCCTCTTTACCGCTCGATCAAGGACACGTACATTCGGGTTGAACGCGGCTGCTACAGAGAAATTCGCCTTTTTACGAAGCGGTTTTCCTGTAAATGAAATTCCTTCATTCAACTGCTTGATAAGCTGCAATAATTCCATGCTGGAAACGTCATAGACACTCGTTGCGCCTGGAAAATCGCCTACTTTCGTCGGGTCACCCGTGACGGCAAGGATATCGTGAATGCCTAACGCATCAAGACCCATAAGATGGGATTGGAGTCCGATCAAATTATGGTCACGGCATGTCAAATGGACAAGCGGTCGCACATTATATTCATGCTTCAAGATCGAACCCATCGCCATATTGCTAATGCGGGGGGAGGCAAGTGAGTTGTCGGCCAAAGTAACCGCATCAACGCCAGCGTCGTATAGTAGGTTTGCCCCTTCAAAATACTTATCGGTCTCCAAGTGTCGCGGTGTATCGAGCTCCACAATGACCGTCCGTTTCGTTTTTGCTTTTATATGCAGTGGTTCATATTTGACAGGGTCGGCTTCACGGATGACGATTGGTTTCTTTGGATTGACGACTTTCTCTATAATCGGGGGCAGACCTCTTAATTGCTTTTTCGCGGCGGCGATATGCATTGGTGTCGTTCCGCAGCATCCCCCGATAAGACGGACGCCCTCTTCGCGGAGTAATGTTGCCGCCCGACCGAAATAATCTGCTTCGGACGCATAAACGATTCTGCCGTCTTCTACATCGAGCAAGCTTGCATTCGGTGCAGCGGACAGGAACGCATGCTTCGGCAAGGTCACATTGTCAAAAGCTTGGATCGTATGGTAAGGACCTAATCGGCAGTTGACGCCAACAATGTCTGCCCCTAACGACTCGAGGCGATGAAGGGCATCATTTAATTGCAATCCATTCTGAAGAATTCCTGGTTCATCCATCGAAACTTGCGCGATAATCGGCAAATCGGTCATCTTCCTTAGCTCTGTGACGACCATTGATAACTCTTCGAAATCATAATACGTTTCCAACAACAATCCATCGGGTTCGCCGGTAAGCAGCGCGTCTGCTTGTTGTTGAACATACTTCAGCACTTCTGAAGTTGATGCATCACTTTTACGGATGCCAAGTAGTCCCCCGATTGTCCCAAGGACATACTGATTTCCGGGAGCTGCCGCCCGCTTTGCAATACGGACTGCCGCCTCATTGTATTCTTTCACTCTATCTTCTTGGCCATAACGGGCAAGCTTAAGGAAATTTGCGCCATACGTGTTCGTCTGGATGATATCAGCGCCTGCAGCAATATAATCCCTATGTATCTTTTCGATGATTTCAGGTTTCTCGACATTCAATTCTTCATAACAAAAGTCAATCCCGTATGAATAAAGCAAAGTTCCCATTGCTCCATCTGCGACAAGTACTTCGTTTTGCAATCGATCAAGTAATTTCAAGCCCTTCATCCTCCCGCTCTAATATAAAAATAAAAAAGCCTTCTTGAAATAGAAGGCTTTTAAAAAAACGCGATAATTCGCTATCCTTCTCATCTGTCAGGTCATATAAACCTGCTGGAATTAGCACCTTACCGATTACAACGGCTGGTTGCTGAAGCTTCGACGGGCCAGTCCCTCAGCTTCTCTTGATAAGAAAATATTAATTTAGTTGTTAGAATAATTTAAAACATCATACCGTTAAATGTTTAATACGTCAATAGATGAATTATGATAGAATGGGCATACGAACAAAAAATAGAAGGTGAATACGTTGAGGATTTTCAAGTTTTCAATTCCAATTGCACTTCTTGTTGCCGGAATTTCATGGTATATGCTCCATATAAACTTTCAGGAAGTACCAGGAACATCCAGAGTATGGATATCGATAGGTGCTGCTATCCTTAGCGGTACAATATCCTATTTTTTATTCCCAAAAAGTGAAGATAAAGAATGATTGAAGAGGAATCGATAGCCGGAATGCTGTCGATTTTTTTATATACCTATGGTTAACTTGTTTGAGAAACAGGTTGACACAATTTGAGTTAACTTTTATTCTATTGAAGATAACTCAAATTATGAGGTGGATTATGACAACAGCTAGTGTAAAAACAAAAACGGGTATGAGTGCATTCAGTATTGTCTATTGTGGGATGTTTGCGGCATTGATGATGATCGGAGCGAATATAACGTGGTTCGTGCCTTTCCTTGTCATTGGCGGAGTCCCGATAACGTTGCAAACCTTTTTTGCCGTGTTGGCAGGGCTTTTGCTTGGAAGCCGACTCGGTGCAATTTCGATGACAGTGTATATGTTCGCAGGTTTGGCGGGTGCACCTATTTTTTCAAAGTTCCAAGGGGGCTTTGGCTTCATTTTGGTACCGACTTTCGGCTTCGTTGTTTCGTTTATATTAGTTGCATTTGTAGCGGGGAAAATTGTCGAAAAGTACGGCAGTTTACGAAGTTATGTCGTTGCAGGGCTTGTTGCCCTTGTCATAAATTACGTAATCGGGACGAATTGGATGTACTTTGCATACAAGCTGTGGGCTGCGGCTCCAGATGCATTCAGTTACGGAGTTGCTTGGATGTGGATGGTACCGCCACTTCCTAAGGATATTTTACTGTCGATACTTGCTGGGATTTTCGGACACAGGATGTACAAAGTATTAAGGGTTAGAAGGACGATATAAAAAGGACAATCGTACAGCTTCAATTGTGCGGATTGTCTTTTTTTATTATGATTGCGATAAATTTTCTAAAATAAAAATGAATCTAATGGCAAGTTCATTCGTATAGTAGGTGAGTGAAAATTTTATAAGAAAAGAGTGTTTGCATGATAAATTTATTGCTATTTTCACTAGTGGTTGGAATCATATCCGCAATTATAATCGTTCCGTTCGGGTCTAAAGAAAACGGGGAAGCTGCCTTTAATAGGATTGGCGCCTTGTCCGGAGCGGTTATTCTCATAGGCTTGTTCACATTTCTAATTTATTACCTTACGAATTTGGACAGGAATTGGACGTCGCTATGGGCCATGCTGTTAGCTGCAACGATTCTTGGCATAATCTTTGCAACAGGGAAAGAGCGAAGCATTAAGGTGGTACTGTTTTTGGCGGCGCTATCCGTAAGTGCATTCATCCTTAGTGCACCACTCTTCAATGCCGATCAAAAATATGAAGCAGTGGAAATGGATCAGCAAGTGGAAATCAAAGCGTTCGATGAAACAAAAACACCTGCGAGTGTGCCGCCGCAATTTGCCGGAATAAAATGAAAAAAGCATTCGGGCAAGTACCGAATACAAGCTATTACGAGTTGGGGCATTTACAAATCCAAAAAGTGGACGGGGAATTTGTCTATATTGCGCCAGTCGAATTTTCGGGCTTCTTCAAATGGTGGAACGCAAAAACGACACCTGGTTATTTCACAATGAGTGCGACCGATTCAGCTGACAATCCGAAGTTCGTGAAAACTGAGATGTCCTACACGCCTTCTTCATTTTTCGGCAAGCAGGTTGAACGACATATGCGGATGGCTAAGCCTGAACTGATTTTTTACGGCGATGTCCAACTTGAGATCGACGATGAGGGCAAGCCGCATTATATCCGTTCATACGGGAATTTCATCACGGCAAGGAACGGGTTCGATGTCCAGGGATCGTCATGGTCGATCCAGCATCGGGAGAATTGAATCAGTATGCTCTCTCAGAAGTACCGGAATTCGTTGATGGAGCGGTTTCTCCGGAAGCGGTCAGCCTTCAAAACAGCTATTTCGGTAAATACGTCCACGGTTTTTGGAATTCAATCGTAGGGAAGAAGATGTCAAGCTTCCGTCGGACGAAGGGACAGAGGCGAATGTTAGCCCTGTATTCGACGAAAATGGCCATATGTTTTACTTCACTGATTTTACTAGCCCGAAAGAGGAAGTCGATTCGATGCTTGGATATGCATTGACGGATGGTCGGACTGGAAAAGCAATTTATTACACTGGTAATTTGGAGGAGTCCTACATGGATTCGCAAGGAACACTTCAAATTATTGAAAAGAAGTTCATTGAGAAGAAATGGACCGGGGAAATGCCTGTGCTATACAACTTCTATGGTGAAGCAAGCTGGTTGACGCCGGTTCTCATTCAAATGGCTTCTTGCAAAACTATTTCATCGTTTCAGCAGCGAATCCGGAGATTTCCGTTTATGCTAATTCTCCTAATGAAGCTTTAAGGCTTTATAAAACGGCATTACAGCGCGGTGGCAGTACGGTTGACGGCAGCTCAGGCGCACCTGAAGCGAAAGTGGAAGTTGGTGTAGTTCGCGTTTACAAGGAACGCGCCGGGGACTTCACCATTGTTTCTATTTTAGGGGATGACGGACGGAATTACATTGTTTCCACCGAAGCTGTTCCGCTTTCAATCTATATTCAAGAAGGCGATCATCTTGCGATCACGTATTACGAAACGGGTGAACAATTCCTACCTGTTAAGTTAATGAAAAACATGACAATTGAATGATTAAATGAGGCAGTTCTCGAAATACCGGGAGCTGCCTTTCTTTATTGATTATCTGCAAGCGCTCGTTTTTCTTGGAAATCCGCTCGTTTATTCCCGGAACCGCTCGTTTCTCCCGGGAACCGCTCGTTTATTTCCGGAAGCGCTCGTTTCTCCTGGAAACCGCTCATTTTCCCCAGCCTTTTCATAAACAAACACATATCTCGTATGTATCTCAACAAATTGTCCCATCCTTTGAACAGATTGCATTTCAATTGCCTTCATAACGTATTTCCATGTACAATTAAGTCAAAGATAGTCAAAGTCAATGGCTTATCACCAGAAGAAAGAGGTGAGTTAATGCGAAACATTTCTGACATTATTGAAGGATATTTAAAAGCGATTATCGAAAAGGAAGATAGTGGAACAGTGGAGATCAAACGCAGTGAAGTGGCAGAGAAGTTCCAATGTGTCCCTTCCCAGATCAATTATGTCATTAATACACGTTTCACAGTTGAGCGGGGGTACGCGGTTGAATCGAAGCGTGGAGGCGGGGGATATATCCGCATTTATCGAGTTCAAACGAATTCGCATAAAGAATTAATTGAACATATTTTAAATGGTATCCAGCAAGGTGCGACATATACGATGGCTGAAGATATCGTCTATCGTTTGACTATGGAAGAGGTCATCTCCGAACGTGAGTCAAGAATTATACTTGCTGCGGTAGATCGAACGACACTCCACCAGCCATTGCCGGAACGTGACCTCATTAGAGCAAGGATTTTGCAAGCGATGCTTATGACGTTAATCTACAGGCAAATGGAATAGAAATTGACGAATATGAGGTGCAGATCATGAATTGCGATAATTGCAACGAACGGCCGGCATCCGTAATCTTTACGCAGGAAAGCGTGAATGGTACTACGGAACGCCATCTATGTGAAAAATGTGCATTCCAATCACAGATGTTTCATTTTGATCCGAATCAGGAACCACTGTCAATTCAACAATTCCTTTCCCATTGGTTCGGTGGGAACGAATCAGTGCAACCTTTTCAGCAATCCAGGGAAAGCATGCCTGAGGGGCCAACTTGTCCGGAGTGTGAACTGACATTCAGGAAATTCCTCGACATCGGTAAGTTCGGATGCCCGACCTGCTATGACACGTTTAGGGAGCGATTGCCACGGGTTTTCGGTAAGCTTCATAATGGTCATACGAAGCATGCGGGAAAAATTCCGGTTTCATTCAACGAAATGTTTGCGGTGAAAAAGAAGATTGAAGAGATCCGAATAAAAATGCAGGAGGCAATTGTTGAAGAACGGTTCGAAGATGCAGCCGCTTTAAGAGATGAAGTGAATGAATTGAAACAGCATTTGGCGAAAGACGGTACCGGGGGAGGCGAAAGCGATGTCGATTGATAAATTCATGAGGGGGGCTGTCACTGGGTGGATGGCGTCCCATGGAGAACACTCGGATATTGTCATGTCGACAAGAATTCGGCTTGCTCGTAATTTAAGAGGATTTCGTTTCCCGATAGCTTTCACTGCCGAAGAGGCGGGAAAAGTTGACGGGTTAGCTGCCGCTGCATTGCTTAATTCCGATGAAAAAGGGTATGCCTATATGAAGATGTCAGAATTGCCCATGCTTGATAGGCAAGTGTTAGTTGAAAAGCATCTTGTCAGTCCGCATTTGACAGATCCGAAACGCTATGGTGCGGTTCTTCTGTCTGAAGATGAAACGCTGAGCATTATGGTGAATGAGGAGGACCACATCCGTATCCAGTGCATCTATCCAGGATTTCAGCTGGAAAATGCATATGAACACGCGGATTCAGTGGATGATTATCTTGAAAACGAATTGCCATATGCATACGACGAGGAGTTCGGCTATTTGACGAGCTGCCCTTCGAATACTGGAACAGGCATGCGTGCATCGGTCATGATGCATTTACCCGCATTGACAATTACAAAGCAGATTGATCGCATCATTCCCGCCATTACAAGACTTGGCATGGTAGTCAGGGGTAGTTATGGGGAAGGCAGTGAAGCGCCGGGAATATTTATCAAGTATCAAATCAGACGACTTTGGGTAAACCGGAGAAGGAGATCTTGGCCGATTTGAAGAATATAGCATTACGACTAATCGCACATGAACGTCGTTCTCGTGAAATTCTGCTTTCCAAGTCCCAAGTCGCACTGGAGAACAAACTGTTCCGTTCACTCGGCATAATCTCTTTCGCAAGATTGTTGCCTTCAGGAGAGGCGGCCCGTTGTCTATCGGACGTCCGTCTCGGAATTGACCTTGGTCTTATTAAGGATGTCGATATGTCTATTTTGAACGAATTAATGATTTTCATGCAACCGGGTTTCCTTCAACAATATGCCGGTTCCGAATTAACGGCAGAAGAAAGGGATATCTTCCGCGCGAACCTATTCCGTGAGCGTTTAAAGATTGAGCTGCAATCCAAAGATAATACTACAGAAAATTGAGCAATTTTTTTGCACGTCACTTTTCTTTTCATTATACTTACGTCAAAGATAGTCAAAGTCAATTTCATGAAGGTGGATTGTTTACAATCTATCAGAATAAAGTAAAGAGAGATCCCAATTCCACGCTTTCAACAGTGGGGAAGAAGACTGCAAACATTAAAACAGAAGGAGTGGAATGTATATGATGTTCAATCGTTTTACACAGCGAGCGCAAAAGGTTTTACAGCTTGCACAAGAAGAAGCGATCCGGATGAAGCATGAATCAATTGGTACTGAGCATATTTTATTGGGCCTGATTCGCGAAGGCGGCGGCATTGCGGCGAAGGCGTTAGAAGCGATCGACGTCAGCTTTGACACAATCGAAAAAGGGGTAGAAAGCCTCGTTGGTTCCGGTTCAAAGGAAGTTGGCCCGATTGTTCACTATACACCGAGAGCGAAAAAGGTCATCGAGTTATCTGTCGATGAATCCCGTAAATTGGGTCATTCTTACATTGGAACGGAACATATTCTGTTAGCGCTCATTCGTGAAGGCGAAGGAGTAGCGGCCCGTGTCTTAAATAATGTAGGTGTCAGCTTAAACCGTCCTAGACAGCAAGTTCTTCAATTATTGGGAAGCAATGATAGTTCAGTAAACACGCAAGGATCGACGTCATCTGCCGCCACGCCAACCCTTGATAGCCTTGCCCGCGATTTGACGGAAATCGCACGCGAAGGAACGCTTGATCCAGTTATCGGTAGAAGCAAGGAAATTACAAGGGTCATCGAAGTTCTTGCCAGAAGGACGAAAAATAACCCTGTCCTAATCGGGGAGCCTGGTGTTGGTAAAACAGCAATTGCAGAAGGTTTGGCATTGCAAATCGTTAATAATGAAGTGCCTGAAATTCTAAGGGATAAACGCGTTATGACGCTTGATATGGGAACGGTTGTAGCGGGGACGAAATACCGCGGTGAGTTCGAGGATCGTATGAAAAAAGTGATGGAGGAAATCCGTCAGGCAGGCAATATCATCCTCTTCATCGATGAATTGCATACGCTGATTGGTGCAGGTGGTGCTGAAGGAGCAATTGACGCATCCAATATTCTAAAACCATCCCTTGCACGTGGTGAATTGCAATGTATCGGGGCAACTACGCTTGATGAATACCGTAAATATATTGAAAAAGATGCAGCGCTTGAAAGACGTTTCCAACCAATCCAAGTCGATGAGCCGACTGTCGAAGAAACAATCCTAATTATTACAGGATTGCGCGATCGTTATGAAGCGCATCACCGTGTGAAAATTACAGATGAGGCAATCAATGCGGCGGCAAAGATGTCGGACCGGTATATTTCAGACCGTTTCTTGCCCGATAAGGCAATTGACTTGATTGACGAGGCGGGTTCGAAGGTGCGACTCCGTTCGTATACGACTCCTCCGAATCTAAAAGAGCTTGAAGCGAAACTGGAAGCAATTCGACATGAAAAGAATGCAGCAGTACAAAGCCAGGAATTCGAAAAGGCGGCTTCATTCCGTGATAAAGAACAGAAAATGAAGGAAGAGCTTGAAACAACGAAGACCGCATGGAAAGAAAAGCAAGGTAAGAAGGAATCCGAAGTAACCGTGAACGACATTGCCGAAGTCGTTGCGATGTGGACCGGGATTCCTGTTGCGAAGATTGCGGAGACGGAATCTGCCAAGCTATTGAATATGGAAGAGCTTCTTCATGAACGTGTAATCGGACAAAAAGAAGCGGTAACGGCTATTTCAAGGGCAATCCGCAGAGCGCGCGCCGGCTTAAAAGACCCAAAACGTCCGATCGGTTCATTTATTTTCCTTGGGCCTACGGGTGTCGGTAAGACTGAATTGGCAAGAGCGCTTGCAGAGGCCATGTTCGGCGATGAGGACGCGATGATCCGCATTGATATGTCCGAGTACATGGAAAAGCATGCAACTTCCCGTCTCGTCGGTTCGCCTCCAGGATATGTAGGCTATGATGAAGGCGGTCAATTGACCGAGAAAGTAAGACGGAAGCCGTACTCTGTCGTTCTACTTGATGAAATCGAAAAGGCGCATCCGGATGTATTCAACATCCTACTTCAAGTGCTTGAGGATGGCCGATTGACAGATTCGAAGGGTCGTACGGTCGATTTCCGTAACACAGTTGTTATCATGACGTCGAACGTAGGAGCGGACACATTGAAAAAGAACCGTTACGTCGGTTTTAATTTGAATGACGGTGATCAGGATTACGAAGGCATGAAGTCAAATATGCTTGACGCGTTGAAAAAAGCGTTCCGTCCTGAGTTCTTAAACCGTGTGGATGAAATGATTGTGTTCCACTCCCTTGAGAAGGAACATCTGCGTGAAATCGTTTCACTTATGTCCGACGAGTTGACAAAACGGTTGGCAGAACAGGATATTACTTTAGAATTGACAGATGCTGCTAAAACGAAAATTGCGGAAGAGGGCTATGACCCTGAATACGGAGCGCGCCCATTGCGCCGCGCATTGCAAAAGCATATCGAAGACCGACTATCCGAAGAGTTATTAGGTGGAACAATTCTTACCGGCGGAAAAGTCATTGTAGATGTAGAGGATGATAAGTTCGTCGTGAAAAATGAACGAGCTGCTTAAGTTGTAGAAAATAAATAAAATAATAGGATGGCCCTCCGGTAGAGCTTGCTGTCTACAGGGAAGGGCTATCCTTTTCGTATATGGAGGTATATATGGCCAAAAGAAAAACTAAATTCATGTGCAGGGATTGTGGGTATGAATCACCGAAATGGATGGGGAGATGCCCGGGTTGTGGTGAATGGAATACGATGGACGAAGAAGTGGAGATAATAAGTAAAGGTCCTCGCGGAGCCTTCAAACATACAGAAACAATCCAGCAAAAGGCGATGCCTATCGGATCCATTCAAACTTCTGAAGAGCCAAGGATCAAAACGGACTTAGGTGAACTAAACCGGGTGCTTGGTGGAGGGATTGTCCCTGGCTCTCTTGTTCTAATTGGCGGCGACCCAGGTATCGGAAAATCAACATTGTTGCTGCAAGTCTCCTCTCTCCTTGCTAACCAAAAACAACGCGTACTTTACATATCAGGTGAAGAATCGATTAAGCAGACCAAACTCCGGGCCGAACGACTTGGTGTTACTTCAGATGAACTGTATATATATGCTGAGACAGATTTGGCAAGAATACATGAGACGATCAACGATGTGCAACCGAAATTTGTCATCGCCGACTCGATTCAGACAATCCATCACCCCGAAGTAACATCTGCACCTGGTAGTGTATCCCAAGTGCGGGAATGCACGGCAGAATTGATGCGAATAGCAAAGACGCAAAATATCGCAATCTTCATAGTCGGTCATGTGACAAAAGATGGACAAATTGCAGGTCCACGCCTTCTTGAGCATATGGTGGATACAGTGTTGTATTTTGAGGGGGAACGCCATCATACGTACAGGATTTTACGAAGTGTGAAAAACCGATTTGGTTCAACCAATGAGATTGCCATCTTCGAAATGCTGCAATCGGGATTGAAGGAAGTACTCAATCCTTCCGAATTATTCTTACGTGAGAGATCACAAGGGGGGCGGGATCCACGGTTGTAGCATCGATGGAAGGTACCCGACCGATTCTTGTTGAAATTCAAGCCCTCGTCACGCCGTCAAGCTTCAATTACCCAAAACGGATGGCAACTGGGATTGATCAAAACAGAGTCTCCCTTTTAATGGCTGTTCTTGAAAAAAGAATGGGAATGCTCTTGCAAACACAGGATGCGTATATAAAGGTCGCCGGCGGAGTTAAGCTTGACGAACCAGCCATTGACCTCGCTGTCCTTGTAAGTATTGTTTCGAGTTTCCGAGATGCATCTGCAGGAGGGATGGACTGCTTCATAGGGGAAGTCGGACTGACTGGGGAAGTGCGCCGAGTTTCTCGTATTGAACAACGTGTCATTGAAGCAGCAAAGCTTGGTTTTGAACGAGTATTCATACCATCCTCTAATATCGGTGGATGGGATTTTCCGGAAGGGATTCAAGTCGTCGGTGTCGAAACCGTTAAGGAAGCATTGAATATCGTATTTTCGTAAATTTGAACTACGTAAGGGTTTGGGGCTGTTAAAAGTTGGGGTTCCTCTACAATCCTTTTTAGAGGGACCTACCCGACTTTTCCTGAAACTTTTGCTTATAAGGGAAAGTCCTACTTTTGAAGGGAATATGGTATTTATAGTGGCCCAAAACGGCGTGGGGAATGGAAAACGTGTATAGTTTACAGTAACGAAACGGAGGTGTTGTGCATGTTGAAACGAGTAGTTCAAGTTGGATTGCTGCTCATAGGGGGACTCTCGGCGTCTTATTCTTACCGTATTTATTTACCTTATCTTCTTTTACTTCTAAGCCGATGATTGATAATCCTTATGTGGCAGCAATCTTAGGGGCGCTTCTTTTATATATTCTCAGTTTATTCATAGCTGAGCCGATCGTAAATTTCATTAAATGGATGGAAGATCGGTTATTGAAGACCCCGATATTCGATTTACTGTTCGGGACAATCGGTTTGATGGTCGGGTTAAGTGTCGCCTTTCTTGCGAGTTTCGGACTAAGTGGTTTGGAAATTAAATTCGTCACATCAATTTTGACGGTGGTGCTTTTCATTCTTCTTGGGTACTTAGGTTTTCAGGTTGGCTTCAAAAAACGAGAAGAGTTTTCACATGCAATCTTTGCTGCGAGGAACAATAATCCTAAGAAAAAAGATGGCGGAGAAACCGTTGTCAAACCAAGTACTAATAAGGTGCATAAGATCCTTGATACGAGCGTCATTATCGATGGAAGGATCGCTGATATTGCTGCAACGGGATTTCTTGAGGGTCTACTTGTCGTCCCGCAATTTGTTTTAACCGAACTCCAGCATATTGCGGATTCTTCGGATTCATTGAAACGTACGAAGGGAAGACGGGGCTTGGATGTCCTAAAGCGCCTTCAAACAGATGACGGTCCAAATATTTTAATTACAGATGAAGATTTCAATGATGTGGCGGAGGTTGACCTGAAGCTCGTCCGTCTTGCGAAAAGCATGAACGGGCTTGTCGTGACAAATGATTTTAATTTGAATAAAGTGGCGGATTTGCATGGTGTATCCGTATTAAATATCAATGATCTTGCGAATGCAGTGAAGCCGGTCGTTATTCCGGGTGAAGAGATGCATGTCGTTGTTATTAAGGATGGAAAGAGCATAATCAAGGGATTGCCTATTTGGATGATGGCACGATGATTGTCATCGAAGATGGTAGGTCGCATATTGGTAATGCAATTGACGTCGTTGTTACAAGTGTATTGCAAACGTCTGCCGGCCGAATGATCTTCGCGAAGCCGAAAAACGGCAAGACCGCAAAGTCGCACTAATGTCCCATCGAAGAAAGTTGAGGAACGTTTGATGAAGATGTATACTGTGATGCTCCCGGCAGCAGGGAGTGGACGGCGCATGGGTGCCGGGTTCAATAAGTTGTTCTTGGAATTGGCTGGAAAGCCGATTTTGATCCACACATTGGAAGTGTTTGAACAGGATGAGAAGTGCTCTGGTATGATTCTTTCAGTCAAACTTGTGGAGAAAGAGAAAATCGAACGGATGCTTGAGCGGTTCGGTATAACGAAAGTGAAGGCACTTGTTGAAGGTGGAGACGAGAGGCAGCAAAGTGTTGCTGCCTGTATCCGCGCTCACCAGTCGGATGAAATCGTTCTTGTACATGATGCGGCAAGGCCTTTTATCAATAGGAATGTCATCCATGAGCTTGTGGGAGTCGCTGATGAACACGGTGCGGCAATTGCCGGGGTTCAAGTGAAGGATACGATGAAATTCGCGCCCGACGGTATTGTTGAAGAAACGGTGGATCGGTCGAAGCTTTGGTCTATCCAGACACCGCAAGCGTTCAGGTACGAGTTGTTAAAAGAAGCCTCCGATAAGGCGGAGGCGGATGGTTTCTTAGGAACCGATGAGTCAATGATCGTCGAACGTCTGGGACATCCCGTAAGGATTGTGGAAAGTACGTATGATAATGTTAAAATGACAACTAAGGAGGATCTTCTGTTTGGTGAGGTCCTCTTGAAACGTAGACAGTAGGAGGATTTCAGATGATTCGAATTGGACAGGGGTTTGATGTACATAAGTTTGAGGAAGGCCGGCCTTTAATTATCGGGGGCATTACAATCCCTCACGATAAAGGGTTAACAGGGCATTCCGATGGATGTACTTTTGCATACAGTAACCGATGCGGCTCTCGGAGCAATTGGGGAAGGAGATATCGGAAGACACTTCCCGGATACCGATGTAGCATTCAAAGACGCGGATTCAGCGGTCCTCCTTCAAAAAGTATGGGAAATAGTTGAGGAGAAAGGATATCGATTGGGTAATATCGATTGTACAATCATCGCGCAAAGGCCGAAAATGGCACCTCATATCGAAACAATTCGTGCCCGTATTGCAGAATTGCTGAAGGCGGATATAACACAGGTGAACGTTAAGGCGACAACAACGGAAAAATTAGGCTTTACGGGACGGGAAGAAGGGATCGCCTCGATGGCGACGATTCTTCTTCAAAAAGGTTGAGCCCTTTTAAAATAACCTTTGGAATGCTAAAATAACACAGGAATTAACGACGAACGGAGATGCACTCAAATGACAAAAGAAGTACGTGTACGTTATGCGCCAAGTCCAACTGGCCATTTACATATCGGTGGGGCTCGGACAGCATTGTTCAACTATCTATTTGCGAGACACCATGGTGGGAAATTTATCGTTCGCATCGAGGATACCGATACGGAACGGAATATTGAAGCGGGTGAATTATCCCAATTGGATAACTTGAAGTGGCTCGGAATCCATCATGATGAATCTGTCGATATTGGCGGAGAATATGGACCTTATCGTCAAATGGAACGCCTTGATCTTTATACGAAATACGCCCAGGAAATGCTTGATAAAGGACATGCCTATAAATGTTTCTGTACACCTGAAGAACTGGAAACGGAACGTGAAAGACAGAAAGCCGCAGGCGTGGCGGCACCAATGTACGCAGGTACATGCCGCAATTTGACAGCTGAAGAAGTCGCTGAAAAAGAAGCGGCTAAAATGTCTTATACAATCCGTATGCGAGTACCTGAGAATGTCACGTACACTGTAGACGATTTAGTGCGTGGAGAGGTCGCTTTCGAATCCAAGGATGTCGGCGACTGGGTACTTGTAAAAACGAATGGCATCCCGACATACAACTTTGCGGTTGTCGTCGATGACCATCTTATGAAAATTTCACATGTCTTCCGCGGAGAAGAACATTTGACGAATACACCTAAACAATTGATGGTCTACGACGTGTTCGGATGGGAATACCCTCGTTTCGGACATATGACATTGATCGTCAACGAAGACCGGAAAAAGCTTTCAAAACGTGACGAGTCAATCATCCAATTCATCTCCCAATACAAGGACCTTGGCTATTTACCTGAAGCTATGTTCAACTTCTTTGCATTGCTTGGCTGGTCTCCAGGTGGGGAAGAAGAAATCTTCTCTCATGATGAATTAGTTAAACTATTTGACGAAAGCCGACTATCCAAATCACCATCGATGTTCGATAAACAAAAATTGACTTGGATGAATAATCAATATGTGAAAAAACTTAGCTTGGATGAAGTAATCGAATTAACATTACCGCATCTTCAAGCAGCCAACCGTGTATGTGAAAACATGACGGAAGAAGAAAGTAAATGGGTACACGACCTTATCGCTCTTTACCAAGCTCAATTAAGTTATGGTGCTGAAATCGTAGACTTGACCGCCCAATTCTTCAATGACCATATTGAATATGATGAACAATCCAAGGAAATACTTGCGGGTGAACAAGTTCCGGAAGTTATGGCATCCTTCAAACAACAATTGAGTGAGTTGGAATCATTCGATCCTGCATCAATTAAAGCGGCCATTAAAGCTGTGCAAAAAGAAACTGGACATAAAGGGAAAAATCTCTTCATGCCAATCCGCGTTGTCGCAACCGGCCAAGCGCATGGACCTGAACTACCAGATTCCATCTCTTTGATCGGTAAAGAAAAAACAATCGAACGCGTTTCAAAATTTGCCCGAGCTTGAATAATTAAAGAATAGAGAAGGGCCGTTTATGCGTCTTTGAAGCGATTTATGAGCTTTTAGAAGCATTTATGCGTCATTCACGGTATTTATGAGTATCTGAAGATGTTTATGCGCTTTTGGAGACTGTTATGCGTATTTAGGGAGATTTTATGTAATCGGCGATAGTTGCTTGTAACGGAAGGCGGCGACTCCAGCGGGAATAGCATGAGCTGAAGACCCCGCAACGAAGCGTAGCGGAGTGAGGAGGCTGAAGCCATGCCCGCGGAAAGCGTCCGCCTGAAGTGGAAAGCAACGTCCTTGACTTAACGCATAATCGTTGTACAATTGACGTACAATCATTGAAAACGACAAACCAAAGCTTTGATAAGGAGAAGTACACAAGTACGCACTACAGAGAGGATCATCACCGGCTGAAAGTGATCCGTGCCCCTGCATTGTGGAAATGCCCCTTTGAGCGCCGTGCCGAACAATGCAGTAGGCCGGACGCATCGCCAGCGTTACAGGCGTCAAGCGGGTAGAAGATTCACGCATTCTGCCAAGCGGAGTGGAACCGCGCATACAATGCGTCTCTGTCTAGTAATGGACAGAGGCGTTTTTTGCGTTTTCAGAAAAATTATTACAGGGGGTCGTAAAAGTGTTTCGTAGGATGAGAGAAGACATACAATGCATATTTGACCAGGATCCTGCAGCACGGAGTTCGTTGGAAGTTGTACTAACCTACTCTGGCCTCCATGCCGTATGGGCGCACAGAATTGCCCATGCGTTTTACAAGAAAAGAATGTTGTTTTTAGCCAGAGTTATTTCACAGATCAGCCGGTTTTTCACAGGAATTGAAATCCATCCCGGGGCAACGATTGGCAGGCGTCTATTCATCGACCACGGCATGGGAATTGTTATCGGTGAGACTTGTGAAATAGGTGATGATGTCACGTTGTATCAAGGCGTGACATTAGGTGGAACGGGCAAAGAAAAAGGAAAGCGGCATCCGACCCTTGAAAATAATGTTCTTGTCGCATCTGGCGCAAAAGTATTGGGTTCAATTACAATAGGCGAAAATAGCAAGGTTGGTGCGGGATCAGTCGTCCTAAAAGACGTACCACCCGACTCGACGGTTGTCGGCATTCCCGGAAGAGTCGTCATCTCGAATGGCGTTCGGGTAAGAGATAAACATGATCATCAAAATCTTCCGGACCCAATATTGGATACTTGTAAAATGCTTGAAATGGAAATTGCAGAATTGAAAAGTCGGCTTGAAAAACTGGATAAGAAGGAAGGGGAAACCAATGAGCATTCAAATTTATAACACACTTACACGGAAGAGGAGCCTTTCATCCCGATGGAGGAAGGGAAAGTGAAGATGTATGTGTGCGGACCTACAGTTTACAACTATATTCATATCGGTAACGCAAGACCCGTCATCGTTTTTGATACAGTGAGACGCTATTTGGAATACCGTGGGTACGATGTGAATTACGTCTCCAACTTTACGGATGTTGACGACAAAATAATCAGGACGGCTAATGAGCTTGGAGAAGAGGTTGGCGAGCTGACAGATCGATTCATCAATGCTTATTTCGAAGATGTTGGTGCTCTTGGTTGCGCGAAGGCAGATGCTCATCCGCGTGTAACAGAGCATATCGATGACATCATCGCATTCATCCAAGTGTTAATCGACAAAGGCTTCGCTTATGAAGCACAAGGAGACGTCTATTATCGTACGCGCAAATTTGATGGATACGGGAAGTTATCCCATCAGTCAATCGATGAGTTGAAAGTGGGAGCCCGCATCGAAGAAAGTGAAATCAAAGAAAACTCATTGGACTTTGCCTTATGGAAATCTGCAAAAGAAGGCGAAATTTCATGGAAAGCCCTTGGGGATTGGGTCGACCAGGTTGGCATATCGAATGTTCCGTCATGGCAAGGGAACATTTAGGCGATACAATCGATATTCATGCGGGCGGTCAAGACTTGACATTCCCACATCACGAGAATGAAATTGCACAATCTGAAGCGATGACTGGCAAGCAATTTGCGCGTTATTGGATGCATAACGGCTATATTAATATTGACAATGAGAAAATGTCGAAATCACTCGGGAACTTCATCCTTGTCAATGATATCCGCAAGCAGATCGACCAAGGGTGCTCCGCTTCTTCATGTTATCCGTTCATTACCGCCATCCTGTCAATTTTGCGCAGGAGCTTGTTGAAAGCGCCGCTAATGGATTGGAACGTATACAAACGGCTTATACTAATTTGAAACACCGGTTGGAATCGTCTGCGGACTTAGGTGACCAACAGGATATTTGGAAGAATAAAGTGGACGAATCAGTACGGTTATTCGAAGTTGCGATGGATGATGATTTCAATACGGCGAATGGGATTGCGGCCATTTTTGAACTTGTGAAGATGGCAAACCTCTATCTGTTGGAGAAAAATACACAGACGGAAGTCCTTAATTACTTCATCTCTGCATTTGAACGACTAATGGAGGTTCTTGGCTTACCATTCTCGGAAGAAGAGTTGTTAGATGATGAGATCGAGGCGCTTATCGAGGAACGTTTGACAGCACGACGTGAGCGAGATTTCAGCCGCTCGGATGAAATTAGGGATCTTTTGAAGGAAAAGGGCATCATTCTTGAAGATACCGCTCAAGGCACGCGGTGGAAGAGAGGATGACCGACGTGTACTCATTGCGTGATGCGGATGTAAAACAACTGAACGCGCTTGCGCTTGCTTATATGGGGGACGCGGTTTATGAACAGGCAGTCAGAGAACATTTGCTGCGCCTTGGTCGAGTTAAGCCGAATATCCTCCATAAGGAAGCAACCCGTTATGTATCCGCCAAAGCCCAGGCGGCAGCCGTCAAAATGATGCAGGATACCAGCTTCCTTTCAGAAGAGGAGGAAGCGGTCCTGCGCCGTGGTAGGAATGCGAAATCGGGGTCGGTTCCTAAAAACACCGATGTTGTGACATACAACCATAGTTCCGGTTTCGAGGCTGTCCTTGGCTATTTATATTTGCTTGGAAGAGATGATCGGGTTAGGGAATTCATAAGTGAAACAATACGTTTCATCGAAAGTCCGAAAGAGGAGGGAATATCATGACAAACCAGGAATCGGAATTGATTGGCGGTAAAAATCCAGTCGCTGAGGCACTCCGTTCAGGTAGGGAACTGAATAAGATTTGGATTGCCGAAGGATTGAATAAAAAAAGCATCGGGAAATCTTGTCCCTTGCAAAACAATCGGGAGTTATTGTACAAGCTGTGCCGAAGCAGAAATTAGACGGAATGCTTGACGTTAATCACCAGGGAGTCATCGCTTCAGTAGCGGCTTATTCATACGCCGAATTGGACGATCTTTTTGCGATTGCGAAAAACCGTGGCGAAGATCCTTTTTTCCTTATTTTAGATGAACTTGAGGATCCGCATAATCTTGGCTCGATCCTAAGAACAGCTGATGCAACGGGTGTACACGGAATTATCATTCCGAAACGCCGGTCTGTCGGTTTGACAGGCGTTGTTGCAAAAGCGTCAACTGGGGCGATTGAGCACATTCCAGTCGTGCGTGTGAACAACCTCTCCCAAACAGTCGAAGAATTGAAGAAGGCGGGTGTTTGGATTGCTGGAACGGATGCGAAAGGTTCAACGGATTATCGATCGATGGACGCAACCCTCCCGCTTGCGATTATCATTGGAAGTGAAGGGAAAGGAATGTCACGTATTTTAAAGGAAAAATGTGATTTCCTTTACCATTTGCCGATGGTTGGACATGTTACCTCGCTGAATGCCTCCGTTGCAGCATCCCTGCTCATGTATGAAGTTTTGCGTAAACGCACTCCACAACTATCGGGGTCATGAAACAGGAGATATTGTTGGTCGACGGGTACAACGTAATCGGAGCATGGCCGGAACTGAGGAAGTTGAAGCTTGAAAGCCTAGCTGATGCCCGCGACAGGCTTATTGAACGGATGGCTGAGTACAAAGCGCATACAGGCTGGCGCGTCATTATTCTTTTTGATGCGCACCTTATGCCGGGGGTTGAGAAGAAAAACAATAAGCATCAAGTCGAAGTCGTCTTCACCCGTGAAAACGAAACTGCGGACGAGCGAATTGAAAAAATGGTATCCGAGCTGAGTGGACGCCGTGTCCAAATCCATGTCGCGACTTCGGATTTAACGGAGCAATGGGTCATTTTTGCACAAGGAGCTTTGCGAAAATCAGCCAGGGAACTTGAAATTGAAATGAAAGAAATTGATAAATTGATTACAAACAAAGTGAAGGTTATTCAGGAGCAGCGCCCTTCATCGAAGATTCAACTGTCGGATGAGGTGGCAGAAATATTTGAAAAATGGCGACGTGGAATGAAATGAACGGTTGACTCAAAAAAATTCCATACGGTATACTGGTTGAAACGCAATGATGAATCGGGGTGTGGCGATTGGTGGGAAAGCAACACGTTCAGGGGGAAATAAAGGACTTCACAAAACTTTCCGATGAAGAGCTTATAGTCCGCATTCAAGAGGGCGGTACAGATGCATTAGATTTCCTTATTACAAAATATCAACCTTTCGTTAAAATGAAAGCGCGCTCATATTTCATGACGGGAGGGGATAGGGAAGACATCATCCAGGAAGGAATGATTGGACTGTACAAAGCGATCCGGGACTTCAGGATGGATCGTTTGAGTTCCTTCAGGGCCTTCGCTGAGCTATGCATCACAAGACAGATCATCACAGCTATTAAAACAGCAACAAGGCAGAAGCATATTCCATTGAATACCTCTGTATCCTTGGACAAGCCTGTTTATGACGAAGAGTCTGATCGTACGTTGCTTGATGTAATTGGGGGCTCAGTTTTGGATGATCCGGAGGATTTGATGATCCATAAAGAGGACTTCATCCAAATGGAAGGGGAAATCAATAAAGTTCTAAGTGAACTTGAAAAGCAGGTACTTTCACTTTATTTGGAAGGGCAATCTTACCAGGAAATCTCCGACGAGTTAAACCGGCAAGTAAAATCAGTGGACAATGCTTTACAACGAATTAAACGGAAACTTGAGCGGCATATGCAGGTTGATGTCGTATTTTGAAAACTTACGTAATAGTCTGCCAAACATTTCCCGCCATGTTGACATCGTGAGTGTTAGGTGGTACTCTCTAACAAGGCAAAGACAAATTACTTTGACTGTTGATACACATTTTGTGTCACGAGGTTTTGGGTGAGAAAATGTCAAAAAAGATGATATTAAGCTGTAATGATTGTGGATCAAGAAACTATGTTGTCCCAACTAAAAATTCCCAGTCTACAATCCGGTTTACAGTTAAGAAGTTTTGCAAACAATGTAATGCACATACAGAACATAAACAAACGATTTAGTTCCAAAATGCAGTAATACATTTAGTGTTCGGAGGTATATAGATAAATGGGTAAGATTACCGGATTTTTAAAAGCTGTTGTCTCTGAAATGCGGAAAGTAAGCTGGCCGAAAAAGAAAGAATTGACACGTTATACAATTGTCGTTATCTTTACAGTTGTTTTCATGGCAGTTTATTTCGGTCTTGTCGATTTGGGCATTTCTGAAGTAATGGAATGGTATGTTGGGTTATAATAAGTAAAGCAGTATGAATATCCCTGTTGAAAATATCCCGTCTTGTCAAATGAACGGGTTTTTTCATTTCTCAAAAATCTTTTTGTGGTTTTGATAAATTATCGTTTCGTTGATTGAAGCAGAAATCGACAGTTTACATGAAAAAGGAGGGACGGACACACAGTCCTTGTCATTATGGAAATGGAGAAAAATTGGTACGTTGTCCATACGTATTCAGGTTATGAAAATAAGGTGAAAGCCAACCTGGAAAAACGTGTCGAGACAATGGGTATGCAAGATAAAATATTCCGGGTAGTTATCCCCGAAGAACAGGAAACTGATTTTAAAGACGGCAAAAAGCGCACTGTTATGAAAAAGACATTTCCTGGGTACGTCCTTGTGGAAATTATCATGACGGACGATTCTTGGTATGTCGTCAGAAACACGCCAGGAGTGACAGGTTTCATCGGATCATCGGGCGGTGGAGCAAAACCGACGCCACTCTTGCCGGAAGAGGTCGATTTCATCCTTAAACAAATGGGAATGAAAGATCGTAAGGTTGAAGCTGATTTTGAGATTGGCGAAATGATCGAAGTCCTTGACGGACCGTTTGCGCACTTCCAAGGAAAAGTGGAAGAAATCGATCAGGATAAAGGGAAAGTACGTGTCTCTGTAGATATGTTCGGCAGAGAAACGATCATGGAACTTGACTTTGAACAAGTTCAAAAAATGTAAGTAGAAACCACTTGCAAGACAGGCATAATAGTGGTATCATTTCAAGGTCAGACCGTAAACAGAATGGTCTGGCGGATTAACCAAATTCTACCGGGAAACCGGCAGGCACATATTGAGTGGGAGGGGCAACCCAATTACCACATCACGGACTTAAGGAGGTGTGTCTCGTGGCTAAAAAAGTAACCAAAATTGTGAAATTGCAAATCCCTGCAGGTAAAGCTAACCCAGCTCCACCAGTTGGACCAGCACTTGGTCAAGCGGGTGTTAATATCATGGATTCTGTAAAGATTTCAATGCACGTACAGCAGATCAAGCAGGCTTAATCATTCCTGTTGAAATAACTGTATTTGAGGACCGTTCATTCACATTCATTACAAAAACTCCACCAGCAGCAGTATTGCTGAAAGTTGCAGCTAATCTTCAAAAGGGTTCAGGCGAACCTAACAAGAAGAAAGTAGCTACTGTAAAACGTGATAAAGTTCGCGAAATTGCAGAACAAAAGATGGAAGACCTTAACGCAGCGTCGGTTGAAGCAGCGATGGCAATGGTTGAAGGTACTGCTCGCAGTATGGGAATCACGATCGAAGACTGATCTTGACCGCATACTCGAATGTTACTTTGTAGTGGGGGTTGCGCTTGTTCTTAGGAACACGCAACCCTTATTCGTGGGAGGTTCAATCCGTTAAAACCACTAGAGGAGGAAATTTACAATGGCTAAAAGAGGTAAAAAGTTCACTGAGGCGGCAAAGCTTGTTGACCGCACACAAGTGTACGATTTGAAAGAAGCGATTGAGCTTGCGAAGAAAACAAGCACAGTCAACTTCGATGCAACAGTTGAAGTCGCATTCCGTCTTGGAATCGACACTCGTAAAAACGACCAGCAAATCCGTGGGGCAGTTGTGCTTCCAAACGGAACTGGTAAAACTCAACGCGTTTTAGTTTTCGCTAAAGGCGAAAAAGTGAAAGAGGCGGAAGCTGCTGGTGCAGACTACGTCGGCGATGCTGAGTATATCACTAAAATCCAACAAGGCTGGTTCGATTTCGACGTTATCGTTGCAACTCCGGACATGATGGGTGAAGTTGGTAAAATCGGTCGTGTATTAGGACCAAAAGGCTTAATGCCAAACCCTAAAACAGGCACAGTAACATTTGATGTTGCTAAAGCTATTGCAGAAATCAAAGCAGGTAAAGTTGAATACCGTGCGGACAAAGCTGGTATCATCCACGCGCCAATCGGGAAAGCTTCTTTCGATAACGAAAAGCTTGAAGAAAACTTTAAAACTGTATTTGAAACAATTCTAAAAGCTAAACCAGCTGCAGCGAAAGGGACTTACATGAAGTCTGTAAACGTTACGACTACTATGGGCCCTGCGGTGAAAATTGATCCATCGTCTGTAGTTGTTAAATAAAAAACTGTTGACAAACATGAAATCTTGTAGTAAGATTTCTTTTGTTGCGAAACTTAATCATTTGTACCGTAGACAGCAGGGGCGCATTATCGCTTAATCATCCTGCCGAGGACAAGACGCTCTTTTATTAAAGATGACGACTTTTCTGCCCTCGTGGTCTACCTTGTGGACTGCGAGGGCTTTTCATATCGGTATAAATGACATTCTTACAGGAGGTGTCAAGATGAGCAAAGTATTAGAGGCTAAACAAGCAGTAGTTGAAGAGATTTCAGGTAAATTGAAATCAGCAGTTTCTGTTGTCGTTGTAGACTATCGTGGTCTAAACGTCGGCCAAGTTACGGAACTTCGTAAACAGCTTCGTGATGCAGGTATCGATTTCAAAGTTTACAAAAACTCAATGTCACGTCGTGCTGCTGAATCAGCAGGTCTTGAAGGGTTGAACGAACATTTGACAGGACCGAATGCAATTGCGTTCTCAACTGAAGATGTTGTAGCTCCGGCTAAAATCCTTAACGATTTCGCTAAGAAGAACGACAAACTTGAGATCAAAGCAGGTGTGATCGAAGGACAAATCGCTTCTGTTGAAGAAGTTAAAGCGTTGGCTGAACTTCCATCACGCGAAGGTCTTCTTTCTATGCTACTCAGCGTTCTTCAAGCTCCAATGCGCAACTTCGCGCTTGCAACAAAAGCTGTTGCAGAGCAAAAAGAGGAACAAGGCGCTTAATTTGGCGACCTGAACAAAAATCTGCGGGCTAATCCCCGACAAAACAAAACCTATTTAGGAGGAAAATATAATGACTAAAGAACAAATCCTTGACGCGATTAAAGAAATGACAGTTCTTGAATTAAACGATCTTGTAAAAGCAATCGAAGAAGAATTCGGCGTAACTGCTGCAGCTCCAGTTGCAATGGTTGGCGGTGCAGGTGCTGGTGAAGCTGCTGCTGAGCAAACTGAATTCGACCTAATCCTTACATCTGCTGGAGATCAAAAAATCAAGGTTATCAAAGTTGTACGTGAACTTACTGGCCTTGGCTTGAAAGAAGCTAAAGAAGTAGTTGATAACGCTCCTAAAGCAATCAAAGAAGGCGTTTCTAAAGAAGAAGCAGAAGAAATGAAAGCTAAACTTGAAGAAGTTGGCGCTGGCGTAGAAGTTAAGTAATTTCTTTATAGATGAAGGAAGGCTCGTCGATTTTGGACGGGCTTTTCTTCGTTTTTTTATCTGTAGCATGTTGATTTCCGCTACAGGCGGACGCTTTCCGCGGGCATGGCTTCAGCCAATCGAACCACGAAGAGTTCGATTTGCCGTATTTCTGCGGTTTTTGCAGAAATTTAGGCATCCGCCAACTACTTCCTGCTCGTAACGCTACGCTTTTACTCGCAAAAGCCGTTCTTCGTGACGGCCTTCGCAGGAGTCGCCGCCTTTCGCTTCAATCAACGGAATATCCAGTTAAGTGAAGCTTACCTCAAATAAAAAATGGGCAACCTTTCAGTGGAAGGGAGGATTTGTATGTCTGATCATTATTATTCTAAAAATCCCACAGTGAAAAGTGATCCTAAAGAATGGCAGGTTACAATTCGTGACCATAGATTACGTTTTAAGACTGATGCTGGTGTGTTTAGTAAGGGTGAGTTGGATTTCGGCTCGCGTTTGTTAGCGGAAACCTTCATCGTACCTGAGACGGAAGGAAGTCTGTTAGACGTAGGTTGTGGGTATGGTCCAATTGGTTTGTCGATTGCCGCATCTTTTCCGGATCGGAATATCCATATGGTCGATGTGAATGAGCGGGCAATGGCGCTGGCGAAAGACAATGCAGTTTTGAATGGCATAAAAAATGTGGAGATTTACCCAAGTGACGCATTGTCTGCAGTGAGCAAGGATGGTTTCGCTGCAGTTTTGACGAACCCACCCATCCGGGCAGGAAAAGAGACGGTATTTAAGATATACGACGGTGCATTTTCCAAACTGACGGCTGGAGGAGAGTTATGGGTTGTCATCCAGAAGAAGCAGGGTGCCCCATCGACAATTGCTCATTTGATGGAGCTTTTCGGTAACGTGGAAACGGTGGAGAAGAAAAAGGGCTATTTTATATTGAAATCTCGAAAAAGTGTTGACGCGACTGGCCTCTTGTGATAGTATTGTAAAATGCATAAATAATATAATGCGTTCGTGTGCCCTTTTGCATAAGTTTTGGAAATCTAAGGCATACTGGCAATGGATAAAAGATTGTGAAACCGAAAATGAGCTCTTGCCGGAACTCGTTTTCTTTTTGTTTTTCGATATCATACACCATTTTTATGATTTCGCAAAGACTAATATTGTTTTGAGGGGTGAAATAGTTGACAGGTCATTTAGTTCAGTATGGTCAACACCGTCAGCGCAGAAGTTTCGCGCGGATCAATGAAGTTCTCGAGCTGCCGAATTTAATTGAAATCCAGACGGCATCTTATGAGTGGTTCTTGGAAGAAGGATTACGGGAAATGTTCCGTGATATTTCGCCTATCCAAGATTTCACAGGTAATCTTTCGTTGGAATTCATTGATTATCAACTTGGTGAACCGAAATACCCTGTTGATGAATCAAAAGAGCGCGATGTAACGTACGCGGCACCGCTACGTGTAAAAGTGCGCTTGCATAACAAGGAAACAGAAGAAGTGAAAGAACAGGACGTTTTCATGGGAGATTTCCCGCTTATGACGGAAAACGGAACTTTCATTATTAATGGAGCGGAAAGGGTTATCGTATCCCAACTCGTTCGATCCCCCTAGTGTCTACTACAATGACAAGACGGACAAGAATGGAAAGCGAGGATTTGCAGCTACTGTAATTCCTAACCGGGGTGCTTGGTTGGAATATGAAACGGATGCTAAAGATGTCGTTCATGTCCGAATTGACCGCACCAGAAAATTGCCGATAACTGTTCTTTTACGTGCACTTGGATTCTCTACAGATCAGGAAATCATCGACTTAATCGGTGAGAATGAATACTTACTTAACACACTTGAAAAGGATAACACGGAGAACTCCGAAAAAGCTTTGCTTGAAATCTATGAACGCCTACGTCCTGGTGAGCCACCAACGTTGGATAGTGCAAGAAGCTTGTTATTCTCACGTTTCTTCGACCGAAAAGATATGACTTGGCCAATGTTGGTCGGTACAAGATGAACAAAAAGTTACATTTACAAAACCGTCTTTTCAACCAAACGATTGCAGAAACACTTGTTGACCCTGAAACAGGCGAAATTTTAGTTGAGAAGGATCAGCTGATTGACCGTAGAACATTGGACCGCCTACTACCACACCTTGAAAAGGGAGTTGGGATTCAAGAAATCTCACATGTTGGCGGTGTTCTTGAAGAAGACATCACGATCCAAACAATTAAAATCTACGCTCCTAAAAGCGAAGAGAAGCAAGTGATCAATGTAATCTCCAATGCAAACATTGATGAATCGGTGAAGCATGTAACGCCAGCAGATATCGTCGCATCCATAAGCTACTTCTTCAACTTGTTGCATGGGGTAGGAAATACGGATGACATCGATCATCTTGGAAATCGTCGTCTTCGTTCTGTAGGTGAATTGCTTCAAAACCAATTCCGGATTGGATTGTCCCGTATGGAACGCGTTGTTAAAGAACGTATGTCCATTAATGACACTCAATCTATCGTGCCACAACAATTAATCAATATCAGACCGGTAATCGCATCGATTAAAGAGTTTTTCGGAAGTTCACAGCTCTCACAATTCATGGATCAGACGAACCCTCTTGCGGAATTGACGCACAAGCGTAGATTGTCTGCTTTAGGACCGGGTGGATTGACAAGGGAACGTGCAGGTATGGAAGTGCGTGACGTTCACTACTCCCACTATGGACGCATGTGTCCGATTGAAACTCCTGAGGGTCCAAACATTGGTTTGATCAACTCCCTATCGACATTTGCGAGAGTAAATAAATTTGGTTTCATTGAAACTCCTTATCGTAAGGTTGATCCTGAAACCGGACGCGTCACTGCTCGAATCGACTACTTGACAGCTGACATGGAAGATAACTATGTCGTTGCTCAAGCGAATGCTCCACTTAACGATGATGGTTCATATGTCAATGAAGAAGTGGTCGGACGTTTCCAAGGTGACAACACGGTATTCAAACGCGAACAGATCGACTATATGGATGTATCTCCAAAACAAGTCGTATCTGCTGCGACAGCATGTATTCCATTCCTTGAAAACGATGACTCCAACCGTGCCTTGATGGGTGCGAACATGCAACGTCAAGCGGTACCATTGTTGAACCCTGAAGCTCCATTCGTTGGAACTGGAATGGAACATGTATCTGCGCGTGATTCAGGTGCTGCTGTTCTTGCGAAATTCCACGGAATTGTCGAGCATGTAGAAGCGAGAGAAATCCGTGTCCGCCGCATCGAAACGGTGGATGGTAAAGAAGTTAAAGGTGACCTTACTATATACAAGCTTGAGAATTTTATCCGTTCCAACCAAGGAACTTGCTATAACCAACGTCCGATCGTCAGTGTCGGAGATCGTGTAAAACCACGTGATATTATAGCGGATGGTTCTTCGATGGAACAAGGGGAGCTTGCGCTTGGTCGTAACGTTCTTGTTGCCTTTATGACATGGGATGGATATAACTACGAGGATGCCATCATCATGAGTGAGCGTCTTGTGAAAGATGATGTATTCACATCAATTCACATCGAAGAGTATGAATCAGAAGCGCGCGACACGAAACTTGGACCTGAAGAAATCACAAGGGATATTCCGAATGTCGGGGAAGAAGCTCTTAGAAACCTTGATGACCGCGGTATCATTCGTATCGGGGCAGAAGTTCGCGATGGAGATATCCTTGTAGGCAAGGTGACACCAAAAGGAGTTACTGAACTAACAGCTGAAGAAAGACTTCTTCATGCTATCTTCGGTGAAAAAGCACGCGAGGTACGGGATACATCATTACGTGTTCCTCATGGCGCTGGCGGAATTGTCCTTGATGTGAAAGTGTTCAACCGTGAAGACGGTGACGAATTGCCACCTGGCGTAAACCAACTTGTCCGTGCGTATATCGTACAGAAACGTAAGATTTCAGTTGGGGATAAGATGGCTGGTCGACATGGTAATAAAGGGGTTATTTCTCGTATCTTACCGGAATCAGATATGCCTTATCTTCCTGACGGTACTCCTGTTGATGTCATGTTGAATCCGCAAGGTGTTCCATCTCGTATGAACATCGGACAGGTACTTGAATTGCATTTGGGTATGGCTGCTCGGAATTTAGGCGTTCATATGGCTTCACCGGTATTTGACGGTGCGAACGAAGAAGACGTCTGGTCAACAATGGAAGAAGCAGGAATGGACCGTGATGGTAAGACGATTCTGTACGATGGTCGCTCGGGTGAAACATTTGATAGCCGGGTATCCGTAGGTGTCATGTACTTGATCAAACTTGCCCACATGGTCGATGATAAGCTACACGCACGTTCTACAGGACCTTACTCACTTGTAACGCAACAGCCGCTTGGAGGTAAAGCTCAATTCGGAGGACAACGTTTCGGGAGATGGAAGTGTGGGCGCTTGAAGCATATGGTGCCGCTTATACATTGCAGGAAATCCTTACAGTCAAGTCTGATGACGTCGTAGGACGTGTGAAAACTTACGAAGCGATTGTCAAAGGTCAAAGCGTTCCTCAACCAGGGGTTCCTGAATCGTTCAAGGTATTGATCAAAGAACTTCAGAGCCTTGGGTTGGACGTGAAAATGTTGACTGAAGAATTCGAGGAAATTGAAATGCGTGATCTTGATGATGACGATGATATGCAACCAACAGACGCATTGAATCTTATGACTGAAGATCAAACAGTTTGATGTAACGATAAAGTGAGTACAAATGGATAGGGGAGCACCAACAATGCTCTCCTGTTTTTTAAACGACAATGATAGTGATGAGGATCCATCGTGGAGATAAGATAAGAGGGAGGTAGGCTCCTTGATAGATGTAAACAATTTTGAGTATATGAAAATCGGCCTTGCTTCACCGGATAAAATTCGTTCTTGGTCTTATGGTGAAGTGAAAAACCTGAAACGATCAACTATCGTACATTGAAGCCTGAAAAGGACGGTTTGTTCTGTGAAAGGATTTTCGGACCTACAAAGGACTGGGAATGCCATTGTGGAAAATATAAACGTGTACGCTACAAAGGCGTCGTCTGTGATCGATGCGGAGTCGAAGTAACTCGTCAAAAAGTGCGCCGTGAACGTATGGGGCATATCGAGCTTGCAGCACCAGTAACGCATATTTGGTATTTCAAAGGCATTCCAAGCAGAATGGGTCTTATTTTAGATATGACGCCTCGTGCATTGGAAGAAATCATTTATTTCGCATCTTATGTTGTTGTTGACCCTGCAGATACACCACTTGAAAGAAAGCAACTTCTTTCAGAAAAAGAATATAGACTATATCGTGAAAAGTATGGTTCTAAATTCCAAGCGTTGATGGGTGCAGAAGCAATCGAACAACTACTAAGAGCAATTGATTTGGATAAAGAAACGGAAATGCTGAAGGAAGAGTTGAAGACTGTTCAAGGCCAACGACGCACACGTGCAATCAGACGCCTTGAAGTTGTCGAGTCTTTCCGTAACTCAGGAAACCGCCCTGAATGGATGGTTCTTGAAGTGCTACCGGTTATTCCTCCAGAACTACGTCCAATGGTGCAATTGGATGGTGGTCGTTTCGCAACATCCGACCTGAATGACCTTTACCGAAGGGTTATTAACCGGAACAACCGATTGAAGCGTCTACTTGACCTTGGCGCACCTGGCATCATCGTGCAGAACGAAAAACGTATGTTGCAGGAAGCTGTCGATGCGCTCGTAGATAACGGAAGACGTGGACGTCCGGTAACGGGTCCTGGGAATCGTCCGTTGAAATCCCTCTCCCATATGTTGAAAGGGAAGCAAGGGCGCTTCCGTCAAAACCTATTGGGTAAACGGGTCGACTATTCTGGCCGTTCGGTTATTGTTGTTGGTCCTAATTTAAAAATGTATCAATGTGGTCTTCCGAAGGAAATGGCCATTGAATTATTCAAGCCATTCGTCATGAAGGAACTAGTTGAACGCGGACTTGCACATAATATCAAGAGTGCAAAACGTAAGATTGAACGTTTGCATTCTGAAGTATGGGATGTCCTCGAAGACGTTATTAGGGAGCATCCGGTATTACTTAACCGCGCCCCTACTCTTCATAGACTTGGAATTCAAGCGTTCGAGCCTATGTTGGTGGAAGGTCGTGCCATCCAGCTTCATCCGCTCGTTTGTACAGCATATAACGCCGACTTTGACGGTGACCAAATGGCTGTTCACGTTCCACTTTCAGCTGAAGCACAAGCAGAGGCGCGTCTACTAATGCTCGCTGCACAAAATATCTTGAACCCTAAAGACGGTAAACCTGTAGTTACTCCATCTCAAGATATGGTATTGGGTAACTATTACCTTACACTTGAAAGGGCGGGCTCTGTAGGTGAAGGGGCGATTTTTAGCAGTATGAACGAAGCATTGATCGCTTATCAAACAGGTCATGTTCATCTTCATACAAGAATTGCCATCCAGGCAAGCTCGTTGAATAACCCGACTTTCACTGAGGAACAAAACCGCAAGCTTTTATTAACAACGGTAGGGAAGCTTATCTTCAACGAAATTCTTCCTGAATCGTTCCCGTACATTAATGAACCGACGAATGATAACTTGCAAACTGAGACGCCGGATAAGTATTTCATTAGTGGGACTGTGAATGTAAAAGAGCATATCCAAAATGCGGAATTAGTCCTTCCATTCCGTAAGAAGATTCTTGGTAATATCATTGCGGAAATCTTTAAGAAGTTCCACATTACGGAAACTTCAAGAATGCTTGACCGAATGAAAAACCTTGGTTTCAAATATTCGACTCGAGCAGGTATTACAGTCGGTATTTCTGATATCGTCGTATTGCCGAACAAACATGAAATTTTAGAAGACGCTCAAAGTAAAGTAGATAAAGTCATGCAGCAATTCCGTCGTGGACTTATCACAGAAGAAGAGCGCTATGACCGCGTTATTTCCTATTGGAGTAATGCGAAAGATATTATTCAAGATAAACTAATGGACTCACTTGAAAACACGAACCCGATCTACATGATGAGTGACTCAGGTGCCCGTGGTAACGCGTCCAACTTCACGCAACTTGCTGGTATGCGTGGATTGATGGCGAACCCGGCTGGTCGTATTATCGAATTGCCGATTAAATCATCATTCCGTGAAGGTCTAACAGTTCTTGAGTACTTCATTTCTACGCATGGTGCCCGTAAAGGTCTTGCGGATACTGCGTTGAAAACAGCTGACTCCGGTTACTTGACTCGTCGTCTTGTTGACGTTGCGCAGGATGTCATCGTCCGTGAAGATGATTGCGGAACTGACCGCGGTCTGGAAATCAGCGCACTTACGGAAGGTTCAGAAGTCATCGAAACATTGGATGAGCGTATCGAAGGTCGTCACACTAAGAAAACAATCCGTCATCCTGAAACAGGTGAAGTGATTGTGCCGAAGGATGGCCTTATCACAGCGGATTTAGGTGCTGCAATTATCGAAGCTGGAATCGAAACAGTTACTATTCGTTCTGCATTTACATGTAATGCGAAACACGGAGTTTGTAAGAAATGTTACGGTATCAACCTTGCAACGGGTGAAGCGGTCGAAGTCGGTGAAGCAGTCGGTATCATTGCTGCACAATCCATCGGAGAACCAGGAACACAGCTTACGATGCGTACATTCCATACAGGGGGAGTTGCCGGGGATGATATCACGTCCGGTCTTCCACGTATTCAGGAAATCTTTGAAGCGCGAAATCCTAAAGGGCAAGCGGTCATCTCTGAAATCAAAGGTCAAGTGACTGAGATTGATGAAATTCGCGAAGGCCAGAAGGAAATCACAATTCAAGGGGATGTGGAGACACGTAAGTATCTTGCTCCATACAATGCCCGATTGAAAGTGCAAGTCGGTGACTCGATTGATCGAGGGGACACTATAACAGAAGGTTCTATCGATCCAAAAGAGTTGATTGTTGTAAAAGACGTCGCTACTGTACAAGAATATCTTCTTAAAGAAGTTCAAAAAGTATATCGTATGCAAGGTGTTGAAATCGGTGATAAGCACGTTGAAGTTATGGTTCGCCAAATGCTTCGCAAAGTGCGTGTCATCGAAGCTGGAGACACGGATCTTCTCCCTGGTTCATTGCTTGACATCCACCAATTCTCGGATGCGAATGCAAAAGTTCTGAAGAGCGGAAAAGTACCAGCGACATCACGCCCGGTTATTCTTGGTATCACGAAGGCTTCGCTTGAGACGGAATCATTCCTATCTGCAGCATCCTTCCAAGAAACAACTCGTGTCTTGACTGATGCAGCAATTAAAGGAAAAACGGATGAATTGCTTGGATTGAAAGAGAATGTCATCATCGGTAAACTTGTACCAGCTGGAACTGGTATGCAGCGCTATCGCCAAATCCAAATGGAGAAGGTTGAAGGTGTAAAAGCAGTAACAGCGGAATAAGTAATGAAATGTACTGGGAGAGAAAAGTCCTCTCCCCATTTTTATTTGTTGACATGGCTTCTTGTAAGTGGTAATATACAAAAGGTTGATAGTTGAATGTCTGTACTTTGGAGGATGCACGAATGTCTTACGAAAAAGTAGAACAGGCAAAGAAGACAATCATCGGTACAAAGCAAACAGTGAAAGCGATAAAATCAGGTGTAGTGAAAGAAGTTTTCATTGCCGAAGATGCTGATGAACGGTTAGTTGCTCCTGTAATTGGAGAAACGACAACCCGCGGCATCAAAGTCAGCTATGTCGATTCGAGGGAAAAGCTCGGTCGTGCATGCGGCATTCAAGTCGGTGCAGCTGTTGTCGCAATTACTGTATAATGGTTTTTGTGTTGACTAAAACACAAAGACTTTGTTTTTACCCCAAAAATGAACCACCTGGATGTGTGGTCTTACTAAAAGCACAGTGAAAGGAGGAAAATCCGATGCCTACAATTAACCAATTAGTCCGTAAACCTCGTAAATCGAAGTCGGACACTTCTAAGGCACCAGCACTTGGTAAAAGCTATAACAGCTTCAAAAAGTCTATGACTAACGTCAACTCGCCACAAAAAGAGGTGTTTGTACTCGTGTGGGTACAATGACTCCGAAGAAACCGAACTCGGCTCTTCGTAAATATGCGCGTGTACGTTTGACAAACACTTTGGAAGTTAACGCATATATCCCTGGTGAAGGTCACAACCTTCAAGAGCACAGCGTTGTTCTAATCCGTGGAGGACGTGTAAAAGACTTACCGGGTGTTCGTTACCATATCGTTCGTGGTGCACTTGATACTGCTGGTGTTACTGGCCGTATGCAAAGCCGTTCACAATACGGTGCGAAAAGACCAAAAGAAAAGAAAAACTAATAACGAAATGATTATTTCGAAAGGAGGAAAACAATATGCCTCGTAAAGGTCCTGTTGCAAAACGTGACGTATTACCGGATCCGATTTACAATTCGAAGCTTGTAACACGTCTTGTCAACAAAATGATGGTTGACGGAAAAAAAGGTACATCACAAAAAATCCTCTATGGTGCGTTCGAACTTGTTAAGGAACGTTCTGGTAAAGATCCTTTAGAAGTTTTTGAAGCAGCATTGAACAACGTTATGCCAGTACTTGAAGTACGTGCTCGCCGTGTCGGTGGAGCAAACTATCAAGTTCCGGTTGAAGTTCGTCCTGAACGTCGTACAACTCTCGGATTGCGTTACCTTGTGAACTACTCCCGTACACGCGGTGAGAAAACAATGGAGGAACGTCTTGCGAATGAAATCCTTGACGCGTCCAACAACACAGGTGCATCTGTAAAACGTCGTGAAGAAATGCATAAAATGGCTGAAGCCAACAAAGCATTCGCTCACTATCGTTGGTAAGATCGAAAAATTTATCTTTATTCAGCAAAAGAATCTCAACGTCTTCTTAAACAGATGTTTGAGTTCCTGCTGAATAATGATAAAAAGGCACCGGCAATTGCCGGCGCGCGATTGATTGTCACCTTAATCCGAATCGGAAGGAGATATACAAAATGGCTAGAGAGTTCTCCTTAGAGAATACTCGTAACATTGGTATCATGGCTCACATCGATGCTGGTAAAACAACGACGACTGAGCGGATCCTTTTTTACACAGGTAAGATTCACAAAATCGGAGAAACTCACGAAGGTGCTTCTCAAATGGACTGGATGGAGCAGGAGCAAGAGCGTGGAATCACGATCACATCTGCTGCTACAACAGCTGCTTGGAAAGGCCATCGTGTAAACATCATTGACACACCAGGTCACGTGGACTTCACAGTTGAAGTAGAACGTTCCCTACGTGTTCTTGATGGGGCTGTAACAGTTCTTGATGCTCAATCAGGTGTTGAGCCACAAACTGAAACAGTTTGGCGTCAAGCTACTACTTATGGCGTACCTCGTCTTGTATTCGTCAACAAGATGGACAAGACTGGTGCTGATTTCCTTTACTCTATAGGTACACTTCAGGACCGTCTTCAAGCTAACGCACATCCGATCCAATTGCCGATCGGTGCTGAAGATTCATTTAGCGGAATCATCGACTTAGTCGAGATGAAAGCTACATTGTATGGTAATGACCTTGGAACAGATACATCTGTCGAGGAAATTCCTGAAGAATATCGTGCCCAAGCTGAAGAGTACCGTGAGAAATTAATCGAAGCTGTTGTTGATTTCGATGAAGAACTTATGGAAAAATACCTCGGTGGAGAAGAACTTACAGTTCAGGAAATCAAAACTGCAATCCGTAAAGCGACTCTTGCGGTAGAATTCTACCCAGTTGTTTGTGGTACTGCATTTAAAAACAAAGGTGTTCAGCTTGTACTTGACGCTGTCGTCGACTACTTGCCATCACCACTTGATATTGCAGCAATGACAGGTATCAACCCGGACACTGAGGAAGAAGAAGAACGTCATTCCAGCGATGAAGAGCCATTCTCAGCTCTTGCATTTAAAGTTATGACTGACCCTTACGTTGGTAAGCTTACATTCTTCCGTGTATATTCCGGAGTCCTTCAATCAGGTTCATATGTACAGAACACTTCGAAGGGCAAGCGTGAACGTGTAGGACGTATCCTTCAAATGCACGCGAACAGCCGTGAAGAAATCAGTGAAGTACACGCTGGTGAAATCGCAGCTGCTGTTGGTTTGAAAGACACTGGAACAGGTGATACGCTTTGTGACGACAAAGCTCCAATCATTCTTGAATCCATGGATTTCCCTGAGCCAGTTATCTCGGTTGCAATTGAACCGAAAACAAAAGGCGACCAAGACAAAATGGGTAACGCTCTTGCGAAATTGCAAGAAGAAGACCCAACTTTCCGCGCGCACACTGACCAAGAAACAGGCGAAGTCATCATCGCTGGTATGGGTGAACTTCACCTTGATATCATCGTTGACCGTCTCCGTCGTGAGTTTAAAGTTGACGCTAACGTAGGTGCACCACAAGTATCTTATCGTGAAACATTCCGCAGCGCTGCGGAAGTTGAAGGTAAGTTGTCCGCCAATCTGGTGGTCGTGGTCAATACGGTCACGTTTGGATCGAGTTCTCACCAAACGAAGAAGGAAAAGGTTTCGAATTCATTAATGCTGTCGTCGGTGGTGTTGTTCCTCGTGAATACATCGGATCCGTTGAAGCAGGAGTTCGTGATTCATTGAACAATGGTGTTATTGCAGGTTATCCGTTGATCGACGTGAAGGCTCGTATTTGACGGTTCTTACCATGACGTTGACTCCAACGAGATGGCGTTCAAGATTGCCGCTTCGATGGCACTTAAAAATGCCGCTGCGAAATGTAACCCTGTACTTCTTGAGCCAATGATGAAAGTAGAAGTCATTATTCCTGAAGAGTACATGGAGACATCATGGGTGATATCACATCACGCCGTGGTCGCGTAGAAGGTATGGATGCACGCGGTAACGCACAAGTTGTCCGTGCTATGGTTCCACTTGCAGAAATGTTCGGTTACGCAACTTCACTTCGTTCGAATACACAAGGTCGCGGAGTATTCTCTATGACATTCGATCACTATGAAGATGTTCCGAAATCAATTGCAGAAGAAGTCATTAAGAAAAATAAAGGTGAATAATTAAAATTCATCCTTGTTTACTTCATTGATTACTTGTAAGATATGGGTAGTTGAGGGGATTTCTCCTTGGCTTCCATACCTATAAATAATAAAACATTCATATTTTTAAGGAGGAATTCCACAATGGCTAAAGCAAAATTCGACCGCTCCAAGGAGCATGCTAACGTTGGTACAATCGGACACGTTGACCATGGTAAAACAACTTTGACTGCTGCAATCGCAACAGTTCTTTCAAAGAAAATGGGTGGGGAAGCGAAATCTTACGCTGACGTAGATAACGCTCCAGAAGAAAAAGAGCGTGGAATCACGATCAATACTTCACACATCGAGTACGAAACTGACAAACGTCACTACGCGCACGTTGACTGCCCAGGTCACGCTGACTACGTTAAAAACATGATCACTGGTGCTGCTCAAATGGACGGCGGTATCCTAGTTGTATCTGCAGCTGATGGCCCAATGCCACAAACTCGTGAGCACATCCTTCTTTCTCGTCAAGTAGGTGTTCCTTACCTTGTTGTATTCATGAACAAATGTGACATGGTTGACGACGAAGAACTTCTTGAACTAGTTGAAATGGAAATCCGTGACCTTCTTTCTGAGTACGAGTTCCCTGGCGACGACATTCCTGTCATCAAAGGTTCTGCTCTAAAAGCTCTTGAAGGTGAAGCTGAGTGGGAAGAAAAAATCGTTGAACTTATGAACGCAGTTGACGAATATATCCCAACACCACCACGTGATACTGAAAAACCATTCATGATGCCTGTTGAGGACGTATTCTCAATCACTGGCCGTGGAACTGTTGCTACTGGACGTGTTGAGCGTGGAGTAGTTAAAGTCGGTGACGTTGTAGACATCATCGGTTTGACTGAAGAGCCAAAATCAACTACTGTAACAGGTGTTGAAATGTTCCGTAAGCTTCTTGACTATGCAGAAGCTGGCGACAACATCGGTGCACTTCTTCGTGGGGTAGCTCGTGAAGACATCGAACGTGGTCAAGTACTTGCTAAACCAGGTACAATCACACCACACACAAGCTTCAAATCAGAAGTTTATGTTCTATCAAAAGAAGAAGGTGGACGTCATACTCCATTCTTCTCTAACTACCGCCCACAGTTCTACTTCCGTACAACTGACGTAACTGGAATCATCTCTCTTCCAGAAGGCGTAGAAATGGTTATGCCTGGCGACAACGTTGAAATGACTGTTGAATTGATCGCTCCAATCGCGATTGAAGAAGGTACTAAATTCTCAATCCGTGAAGGCGGCCGTACAGTAGGCGCTGGCGTTGTAGCAACACTTCTTAAATAATAACTTTAAAATCCCGCATTCGTGCGGGATTTTTTTTATTGGGATAGTTTCTGTCTTGTGGGGGATATGGTGACATTTCTGCAATTTTGGGGAAAACGACGTGATGCGTTGAAACTTTTCAAGTTTACGGACAGACTAACCGTGCTTGAAGAGAAACTTTCTATAGAGTAGGATATACATTTTGCCAAGTGTGACTAGGTTTTTGATAATTGCGAGGTTGCTTGAGTCTTAAAATTAGATCCACCAATTCGCATTCGCCTCAAGCCATAGAAGCAGGAAGAGTTCCCATAGAAATGCTGCGACTTCCCGTAGAAGCAGGAAGAGTTCCCATAGAAATGCTGCGATTTCCCGTAGAAGCAGGAAGAGTTCCCATAGAAATGCTGCGACTTCCCGTAGAAGCAGGAAGAGTTCCCGTAGAAATGCTGCGACTTCCCGTAGAAGCAGGAAGAGTTCCCATAGAAATGCTGCGACTTCCCGTAGAAGCAGGAAGAGTTCCCATAGAAATGCTGCGACTTCCCATAGAAGCAGGAAGAGCTCCCATAGAAATTCCGCGACTTCCCATAAAAGCGATCAGAGTTCCCATAGGGTAGCCGCAATTGAAAGTGCAAGCAAAGAGTTCTCGTAAAGTCGTCGTGAGTCCTAATTGAAGCGCAAAGAGTTCTCATAAAGATACCGTGACTTCTCAGTAAAGCATAAAGACTTCCCATAACACTATAAAGCAATTCGTTCCCGTTCCTCCCTGAAAGCATAAAGTCTTCTAAATCGTCATTATATTTATTTATTCATGTTTCCTCGTATTTTTTCTCTCTAATAGTTGAAATATAGCTATCATCCCATTATAATAATAAAGCCGGTGAAAAGAATTTCGCGAAAAGGGTTGCGGGAATCTATTTCATTGTGTATAATGTTGAATGTTGGTCTTTGACTGCGATGAAGCGGGAGGTTGCCGACACACCCGGCCGCTTTGCCATGGCATGTGTGTGGGAAATTTCCGTGGAGAATGTGGTAAAATAGGCGAAAAGGAGGGAAAATAATGGCAAAACAGAAGATTCGTATTCGTTTAAAAGCATATGATCACAGAATTCTTGATCAGTCAGCTGAAAAGATTGTAGAAACAGCAAAACGTTCAGGTGCAAGCGTATCAGGTCCGATACCTCTTCCAACTGAAAGATCTGTTTATACAGTTCTTCGTGCGGTACATAAGTACAAAGATTCGCGCGAGCAGTTCGAAATGCGTACGCATAAACGTCTAATTGATATCGTCAATCCGACACCACAAACTGTCGATGCATTGATGAAACTTGATTTACCATCTGGCGTTGACATTGAAATCAAACTTTAATCGATAAAATAAAACTATTAATTCAGGAGGTGTGACAAATGACCAAAGGAATCTTAGGGAGAAAAGTCGGCATGACGCAAATTTTTGCTGAAAACGGCGATCTTATTCCAGTAACTGTGATTGAAGCTGCTCCAAACGTAGTTCTTCAAAAGAAAACTACAGAAACTGACGGCTACGAAGCAATCCAGCTTGGATTCGACGACAAACGTGAGAAGCTTGCAAACAAACCTGAAAAAGGCCACGTTGCAAAAGCTGAAACGGCACCTAAGCGCTTCATTCGCGAATTCCGCGGAGTAGATGTAGCTGGGTATGAAGTTGGTCAGGAAGTCAAAGTCGATACATTCGCAGAAGGCGATATCGTCGACATTACAGGAGTATCAAAAGGTAAAGGGTTCCAAGGTGTTATTAAACGCCACGGTTACTCACGCGGACCTATGAGTCACGGTTCCCGTTTCCACCGTGCACCAGGTTCATTAGGTGCGGTTGACGGACAACGCGTATTCAAAGGTAAGAAATTACCAGGACGTACTGGTGGAGACACAATTACGATCCAAAACCTTGAAATTGTACGAGTTGACGCTGAGCGTAACTTGCTATTAGTAAAAGGTAACATTCCAGGAGCGCGCAAATCACTTGTAACAGTGAAAAGTGCAATCAAAGGGAAGTAATTCTTAAAGGAAGGAGGAAACAAAAATGCCTAAAGTATCCGTACTAAGTCAAACAGGATCTTCAGTTGGCGAAATCGAATTGAACGAATCAATCTTCGGTATCGTACCAAATGAAGCAGTCCTTTTCGAAGCTTTGGTTCAACAACGTGCGTCGTTGCGCCAAGGTAACCATAAAGTGAAAACTCGCGCGGAAGTTGCTGGTGGTGGCCGTAAACCATGGCGCCAAAAAGGAACTGGTCGTGCTCGTCAAGGTTCAATCCGTTCACCACAATGGCGTGGAGGCGGTATCGTATTCGGACCATCTCAAAGAAGCTACAGCTATAAGCTTCCTAAGAAAGTCCGTCGTTTGGCTCTTCTATCTGCACTTTCTACGAAAGTTCGCGATGAAGAAATCATCGTATTGGATGGCCTAACATTCGATGCACCTAAGACAAAAGAATTCACTAAAGTTCTTAAAGATCTTTCAATCGAGAAAAAAGCATTGTTCGTAACAGCTGACCTTGATGAAGCGGTAGCATTGTCCGCTCGTAACATCCCTGGAATCAGTGTTGTTACAGCAAACGGCATCAATGTTCTTGACCTAATCGGTCATGACCAACTTGTCATCACTAAAGATGCAGTTCAAAAAATTGAGGAGGTGCTTGGTTAATGGAAGCACGTGATGTACTAAAACGTCCGGTCATTACCGAGCGTTCTTCAGAACAAATGGAATACAAAAAGTACACTTTCGAAGTTGACACTCGCGCTAACAAAACACATGTGAAGCAAGCTGTCGAAGAAGTTTTCGGAGTTAAAGTGGAAAAAGTCAACGTTCAGAACTACAAAGGTAAGTTCAAACGTATGGGCAAACATGCAGGATACACAAACAAGCGCCGTAAAGCGATTGTAACATTGACTGCAGACTCAAAAGACATCGAACTATTCGAAATCTAATTTATTTATAATTAACGAAGGAGGGAACACAAATGGCGATTAAGAAATTCAAACCTACCTCCAACGGACGTCGTAATATGACTTCTTCAGACTTCTCTGAGATCACTACAGATAAGCCGGAAAAATCATTGCTTGAACCAGTTAAGCGTAAAGGCGGACGTAACAACCAAGGTAGGATGACTGTTCGTCACCAAGGTGGAGGCCACAAGCGCCAATACCGTGTCATCGACTTCCAACGTCGGAAAGATGGCATACCAGGACGCGTTGCTACGATCGAATACGATCCAAACCGTTCTGCTAACATTGCCCTAATCAACTATGCTGATGGGGAAAAACGTTATATCCTTGCTCCAAAAGGTTTGGAAGTTGGAATGACAGTAATGTCAGGTCCAGAAGCGGATATTAGAGTAGGGAACTCACTTCCACTCGAAAATATTCCTATGGGTTCCACTATCCATAACATCGAATTGAAACCTGGTAAAGGCGGCCAATTAGTACGTTCTGCAGGTACATCTGCACAACTACTTGGACGTGAAGGCAAATATGTCATCATCCGTCTACAATCTGGTGAAGTTCGTATGATCCTTTCTACTTGCCGCGCTACTATCGGTCAAGTTGGTAACGAGCAACACGAATTGATCAAAATCGGTAAAGCAGGTCGTTCACGCTGGATGGGCAAACGTCCGACAGTACGTGGATCTGTAATGAACCCTAACGATCACCCACACGGTGGTGGTGAAGGACGTACACCAATCGGTCGTCCGAGCCCAGTTACACCTTGGGGTAAACCAGCTCTTGGTTACAAAACTCGTAAGAAAAACAACAAATCCGACAAACTTATCGTTCGTCGCCGTAAAAAATAATGTGATGACACTGCGGTTCTATGAATGGACCGTAGCACAGTCATCACGGAAGGAGGATCCGACATGGGCCGCAGCTTGAAAAAAGGACCTTTCGCAGATGATCATCTTTTGAAAAAGGTCGACGCTCAAAAAGATGCACAAAAAAAGCAGGTCATTAAAACTTGGTCTCGCCGTTCTACAATCTTCCCGTCATTTATCGGTTTGACGATTGCTGTATACGACGGACGTAAACACGTACCAGTTTATGTGACTGAAGATATGGTTGGTCACAAACTAGGTGAGTTCGTACCTACGCGCACATATAAAGGTCATGGCGCTGACGATAAGAAAACTAGACGCTAATTGAGAGGAGGTTATTCTGATGCAACAAGCAAAAGCTACTGCCCGCACAGTCCGTATTGCTCCTCGCAAAGTCCGTTTGGTCGTTGATCTTATCCGGGGCAAGAAAATCGGTGAAGCTGTCGCGATTCTACGCCTGACGCCAAAAGCGGCATCTCCGGTTGTAGAAAAAGTTTTGAAATCAGCAATTGCAAATGCTGAACACAACTATGAAATGGATGTTGAGAACCTAATCGTTAACGAAGTATTCGTTGATGAGGGTCCAACAATGAAACGTTTCCGTCCACGTGCACAAGGTCGTGCAAGTGCGATCAACAAACGTACTAGCCACATCACTGTAGTGGTATCCGAAAAGAAGGAGGGGTAATTCGTGGGTCAAAAAGTACATCCTAATGGTTTACGGGTTGGAATCATCCGTGACTGGGATTCGAAATGGTATGCAGAAAAAGACTATGCGAATCTTTTACACGAAGACTTGAAAATCCGTGAATTCGTCGAAAAGCGCTTAGTAGACGCAGCAGTTTCCAAAGTGGAAATTGAGCGTGCCGCAAAGCGTGTAAACATTACAATTCACACTGCGAAGCCTGGTATGGTTATCGGTAAAGGCGGTTCTGAAGTCGAAGCACTTCGTAAATCACTTAACGATATTACTGGCAAACGTGTACACATCAACATCGTGGAAATCAAGCGTGCTGATCTTGACGCGAAATTGGTTGCAGAATCAATCGCACGTCAACTTGAAAGCCGTGTATCTTTCCGTCGCGCACAAAAACAAGCAATTCAACGCACTATTCGTTCTGGTGCAAAAGGTATCAAAACACAAGTATCCGGACGTCTTGGCGGTGCTGACATCGCTCGTGCGGAACACTATAGTGAAGGAACTGTACCTCTTCATACATTACGTGCAGATATCGACTATGCACACGCAGAAGCTGACACAACTTATGGTAAGCTCGGCGTTAAAGTATGGATTTACCGGGGAGAAGTCCTTCCAGTGAAGAAGAACTCTGAGGAAGGAGGCAACTAATTATGTTAATGCCTAAACGCGTTAAATATCGTCGTGTATTCCGTGGTAAAATGCGCGGAACTACAAAAGGCGGAGCATCTGTACAGTTTGGTCAATTCGGTTTACAATCAACTGAATCAGCTTGGATTACAAACCGCCAAATCGAATCTGCTCGTATCGCAATGACACGTTACATGAAACGTGGCGGTAAAGTTTGGATCAATATCTTCCCACATAAGTCATATACGAAAAAGCCTCTTGAAGTCCGGATGGGTTCCGGTAAAGGTGCTGTAGAAGGCTGGGTAGCAGTAGTAAAACCAGGTCGTGTAATGTTTGAAATCGCAGGTGTGTCAGAAGAAGTTGCACGTGAAGCACTTCGCCTCGCATCTCACAAACTGCCTGTAAAGAGCAAGTTTGTAAAACGTGAAGAAATTGGTGGTGAGTCTAATGAAAGCTAATGAAATCCGTGACTTAACAACTGCAGAAATCGAGCAAAAAGTGAAATCACTGAAAGAAGAGCTTTTCAACCTTCGCTTCCAATTAGCGACAGGACAATTAGAAAACACTGCACGCATCCGTGAAGTTCGCAAATCGATTGCGCGCATGAAAACTGTAATACGTCAAAGAGAGATCAGTGCAAATAACTGATGAAGGAGGTTGCAGCCATGACTGAGCGTAACCAGCGCAAAGTATATACAGGCCGTGTTGTATCCGACAAAATGGATAAAACGGTTACCGTAATGGTAGAGACACATAAAAAGCACTCTTTATACGGCAAACGTGTAAAGTATTCTAAGAAATTCAAGGCCCATGACGAACTAAATGAAGCGAAAATCGGCGATGTTGTACGTATAATGGAAACTCGTCCACTATCAGCAACAAAACGTTTCCGCCTCATCGAAGTAATCGAAAAAGCGGTCATCATCTAATATCGTTCGGAAAGTAAATTCCGAGAGGAGGTAGCCTCAATGATTCAACAAGAAAGCCGTATGAAAGTTGCCGATAACTCAGGTGCACGTGAAGTTCTAACAATTAAAGTACTTGGTGGAACAGGTCGTAAAACTGCAAATATCGGTGACGTCGTTGTTGTAACAGTGAAAAAAAGCAACACCTGGTGGCGTTGTCAAGAAAGGTGACGTCGTTAAGGCTGTTATCGTTCGTACGAAGAGCGGAGTGCGCCGTAAAGATGGCTCCTACATTACGTTCGACGAAAACGCATGTGTTATCATCCGTGATGACAAGAGCCCACGTGGAACTCGTATTTTCGGACCAGTTGCACGCGAACTTCGCGACAGCAACTTTATGAAAATTATTTCACTCGCTCCAGAAGTTCTTTAATCACATGACAGTGCCAATCAAGGAGGTGCGATAAAATGCACGTTAAAAAAGGCGATAAAGTTATGGTCATCACCGGAAAAGACAAAGGTAAGACCGGAGTTATCTTAGCTGCTTTCCCTAAGAAGGATCGTGTGCTTGTAGAAGGTGTTAACATCGTAAAGAAACATACGAAACCGAACCAAGTTAATCCTCAAGGCGGAATTATCAGCCAAGAAGCAGCTATTCATGTATCCAACGTCATGCTAATCGATCCTAAAACAGGCGAGCCAACTCGCGTAGGTTATAAAATCGAAGATGGCAAAAAGGTTCGTATTGCAAAAAAATCCGGTGAAGCACTGGATAAATGAGTAATGGATGAAAGGAGGTCCAACTGATGAGCCGATTAAAAGATAAGTTTTCAAAAGAAATCACACCTGCTCTTATGAGCAAGTTTGAATATACTTCAGTAATGCAAGTACCAAAAGTAGATAAAATCGTCATCAATATGGGTGTTGGTGATGCTGTTCAAAACTCTAAAGCGCTTGACGCGGCAGTAGAAGATCTTGCTACTATTTCCGGTCAAAAGCCAGTTGTTACAAAAGCGAAGAAATCAATCGCTGGATTCCGTCTTCGTGAAGGAATGCCGATTGGAGCAAAAGTAACACTACGTGGTGAGCGTATGTATGAATTCCTGGACAAGCTGATCTCAATTTCACTTCCACGTGTTCGTGACTTCCGAGGTGTTTCGAAGAAAGCATTCGACGGTCGTGGAAACTACACATTAGGTGTGAAGGAACAGATTATTTTCCCTGAAATTGACTACGATAAAGTATCTAAAGTACGAGGAATGGATATCGTCATCGTTACGACTGCTAACTCCGATGAAGAAGCACGTGAGTTATTAACGCAGTTCGGCATGCCGTTCCAAAAGTAAACTAAAGGGAGGCGAAAACGTGGCTAAGAAGTCAATGATCGTTAAACAGAAACGTACGCCAAAGTTCAAAGTTCAAGAGTATACACGTTGCGAGCGCTGTGGGCGTCCGCACTCCGTATATCGCAAATTCAAACTTTGCCGTATTTGTTTCCGAGAACTCGCATATAAGGGACAAATTCCTGGCGTTAAAAAAGCAAGCTGGTAATCCCCTAACTTGGGAAGGAGGTTAATGTAATGACAATGAGTGATCCGATTGCAGACATGCTTACACGCATCCGTAACGCGAACATGGTTCGCCACGAGAAGCTTGAGGTACCTGCTTCAAACATGAAAAAAGAAATCGCTGAAATCCTAAAGCGTGAAGGTTTCGTTCGCGATGTTGAATTTGTGGAAGATAGCAAACAAGGCATTATCCGCATTTTCCTTAAATATGGTCAAAATAATGAGCGTGTTATCACTGGTCTTAAGCGTATCTCAAAACCTGGTCTTCGCGTTTATGCAAAAACGAACGAAGTACCTAAAGTTTTGAATGGCCTTGGTATCGCCCTCGTATCCACGTCAAACGGTCTCCTTACTGATAAGGAAGCACGTGCAAAACAAGTAGGCGGAGAAGTAGTAGCTTACGTTTGGTAATCTGTAACAATTGAATGGAGGTGCAATAGGATGTCCCGAATTGGTAAACGCCCAATCGAGGTACCTGAAAACGTGACTGTAACTGTTTCTGAAAACAACTTCGTTACTGTTAAAGGTCCAAAAGGCGAACTTACAAATACATTTAATACTGATATTAAAATCGAACAAGAAGGCAATGTCATCACTTTGACTCGCCCAACTGAATCGAAACAACACCGTTCAATCCACGGAACTACACGTTCTCTATTGGATAACATGGTAACAGGTGTTTCTAAAGGATTCGAACGCACACTAGAATTAGTTGGGGTTGGGTACCGTGCTCAACTTCAAGGTACTAAACTAGTATTGAACGTTGGATACTCTCATCCGGTTGAGTTCACACCGGAAGAAGGAATTGAAGTAGAAGTTCCTGCTAACACGAAAATCATCGTTCGCGGTATCAACAAAGAACGTGTTGGTGCACTTGCGTCGAATATCCGTAAAGTACGCCCACCTGAACCGTACAAAGGTAAAGGTATTAAGTACGAAGGCGAAATTATCCGTCGTAAAGAAGGAAAAACAGGTAAATAATGCCGCGTAAAGGCATTCGGAAGGAGTGACCACGATGATCACGAAACAAGATAAGAACGCTGTCCGTAAAAAGCGTCACGCACGTGTGCGTACGAAAATCAGCGGATCCGCAGCGCGTCCACGCTTGAATGTATATCGTTCAAACAAACATATCTACGCACAACTAATCGATGATTTAAACGGCGTAACGATTGCTAGTGCTTCCACTATGGATAAAGGGTTCGAATTGGACTCTAAGGCGAATGCCGAAGCAGCAGCTAAAGTCGGCGAGTTGATCGCGAAGAAAGCCGTTGAAAAAGATGTCAAATCGGTTGTTTTCGACCGTGGCGGATACCTATTCCACGGCCGTGTGAAAGCTCTTGCGGACGCAGCACGCGAAAATGGACTGGAATTTTAATTAAGAAGGAGGGACATATTTCATGCGTCGTAATGATCAAAATAGAAGTGAATTCGAAGAACGCGTAGTTACGATCAACCGTGTAGCGAAAGTTGTTAAAGGTGGACGTCGTTTCCGCTTTACAGCACTTGTCGTTGTCGGCGATAAAAACGGACGCGTTGGCTTCGGAACTGGTAAAGCACAGGAAGTTCCGGATGCAATCCGTAAAGCTATTGAAGATGCGAAGAAGAACTTAATCGAAGTGCCAATGGTTAAAGGAACGACTCCGCACGAAATTATTGGACGTTTTGGTGCAGGGCAAATCCTCATCAAACCAGCAGCACCTGGTACAGGAGTTATCGCTGGTGGACCGGTACGTGCGGTACTTGAACTTGCAGGAATCACGGATATCCTTTCAAAATCCTTAGGATCAAGCACACCGATTAACATGGTACGTGCAACAATTGAAGGGTTAAAGAATTTGAAACGCGCTGACGAAGTTCCTAGATTGCGCGGCAAATCCGTTGAAGAACTGTTAGGTTAAGGGGGAAACACAATGGCAAACAAACTTGAAATCACCCTTACGAAAAGTGTAATCGGCGCGAAGCCGGCACAACGTAAAACAGTTGAAGCTCTCGGTCTGCGTAAGTTAAATCAGACGGTTGAACATCAAGACAATGTAGCGATTCGTGGCATGATCAACAAAGTAAGCCACTTAGTCACTGTTAAAGAACAATAATGCACATTTTCGAAATAAGGAGGTGCCGATAAAATGAAATTACACGATATGAAGCCAGCTGAAGGCGCACGTAAAGCACGTAAACGCATTGGTCGTGGAATCGGTTCCGGTACAGGTAAAACTTCCGGTAAAGGTCATAAAGGACAAAACGCTCGTTCGGGCGGTGGCGTTCGTCTTGGATTTGAAGGTGGTCAAATTCCACTATTCCAAAGACTTCCGAAGCGTGGATTTACGAATATTAATCGTAAAGAATATGCAATCGTGAATTTAGACGTACTTAATCGTTTTGACGAAGGTACCGAAGTTACGCCTGAATTGCTAATTGAAACTGGAATCGTGAGCAATGAAAAATCAGGAATTAAGATTCTTGGAAATGGGACTCTTGAGAAAAAGATTACTGTCAAAGCTCATAAATTCTCTGCTTCTGCTAAGGAAGCCATCGAGAAAGCGGGCGGGCAAACTGAGGTGATTTAATGTTTCAGACAATCTCCAACTTTATGCGCGTTAGAGATATCAGGTCTAAAATCATTTTCACACTATTGGTGCTCATCGTATTCAGACTGGGAGCATTCATTCCTGTCCCGAACGTTGATGCAACTGCTTTGCAACAAACAAACAACCAATTCATTGGATTACTTAACACATTTGGCGGTGGAGCGTTACAGCAGTTCTCCATCTTCGCGATGGGGATCATGCCTTACATCACCGCTTCCATTATTGTGCAATTATTGCAGATGGATGTCGTTCCGAAATTCAGTGAGTGGTCTAAGCAAGGGGACGTTGGAAGCGGAAGCTTGCACAATTCACAAGATATTTCACAGTTATCCTAGCATTTATCCAAGCGATTGCCATGTCATTCGGGTTTAACCAAATGTTTGGCGGTACTTTGATAAAAGACGAAGGAATCTCCACATACGTGGTAATTGCGATTGTCTTGACAGCCGGTACATCATTCCTGCTTTGGCTTGGTGAGCAGATTACTGCAAAAGGAGTTGGGAATGGTATTTCCATTATCATCTTCGCAGGTATCGTTTCAGCTATTCCAAACGCAGTAAACCAATTGTATGCATCACAAATTCAAGATGCGGGTGACGCTTTGTTCATTCGAATTGCTACGATGGTATTATTATTGATTGTCATTGTTGCAGTCATTGTTGGGGTTGTTTATGTACAAGAAGCACTCCGTAAAATACCAATTCAGTATGCAAAACGTACGACTGGCCGTGGTCAAACAACGGCTGGACAACAAACTCACTTGCCATTGAAATTGAATGCTGCAGGGGTAATTCCGGTAATCTTTGCTGTGGCGTTTTTCATCACTCCTCAGCAAATAGCTACATTCTTCGGCGAAAACAGTGTGACAAATTTCATTACAAGAACGTTCGATTATAATGAACCGGTTGGAATGATTCTTTATGTAGCATTGATCCTTGCTTTCACATATTTCTATGCTTTCATCCAGGTGAATCCAGAGAATATGGCAGATAATCTGAAAAAGCAGGGCGCCTATATCCCGGGCATTCGTCCAGGACAAAATACACAAAAATATTTAACAAGCACTTTGTATAGATTGACATTCGTCGGCTCGATTTTCCTTGCTGTCGTTGCAATCATGCCGATTTTCTTCATCAATTTAGCGAATCTTCCACAGTCGCTTCAAATTGGCGGAACAAGCTTGCTCATCGTCGTAGGGGTTGCCCTTGAAACAATGAAACAACTTGAATCACAACTTGTGAAAAGGCATTACAAAGGGTTTATGAAATAATATTCATAATAGGCGGGCAACCTCTATTATGAGTAAGGATGGAGGGCAAGACGTATGAATATCGTATTAATGGGTCTGCCGGGTGCTGGTAAAGGCACACAAGCAGATAAAATTGTCGAAAAGTACGAAATCCCTCATATTTCTACAGGCGATATGTTCCGTGCTGCGATTTCGGAAGGCACGGAACTTGGAGTCAAAGCAAAATCGTTCATGGATCAGGGTGCACTTGTTCCTGATGAGGTTACAATTGGCATTGTTCGTGAACGTTTAAGCAAATCCGATTGCGATAACGGATTCCTACTTGATGGTTTTCCTCGTACAGTTCCTCAAGCAGAAGCACTCGATGCATTGCTTTTGGAGATGGATAGGAAAATTGAACATGTTCTTAACATTAAAGTAGAAAAAGATGAACTTATTGCAAGATTGACCGGTCGCAGAATTTGCAAAGTATGCGGCACATCCTACCATTTGCAGTTCAACCCACCAAAGGTTGAGGGCATCTGTGATAAGGATGGCGGGGAACTTTATCAGCGAGCGGATGACAATCCGGAAACTGTCACGAACCGTCTGGAAGTAAATATGAATCAAACAGCACCGCTCTTGGCGTTTTACGACAACAAAGGCGTGCTGACGAACATAGATGGACAAAAAGACATCATTGATGTTTTCAAAGATCTGGACGCTATCTTACAAGAAAGTGCTCAGTGATCCTTTCCGGACGCAATTCATGCACGCCATATTGCGGGCAGACTTCTCTTATTGCACGGAAAGAGCGTATAATTAACGAGCTGCAAAAGCATATGGTGCCCGGTATAGGAACTGGTGATAATCCACAAGTGGCACTGTTTCGGGTCGTCATTAATGCACATGCCAACTTCAGTGGGTATAATGTATTTGGTGTCCGAAACTGTGTAGCCAGTATGGATAGAACCAACGGCAAATCCGTCGTTTGTGTCTATTCCAATACGATTTTCCACAACAAAAGTCGGGGACTGACTTACGGGAAACGAAGTGTGACAGACGTCTTTCGAACATCACTCATGCAATCCGGACATATGTTGAAGGAAGCTTTGAAGGCGACTGCTGCCGCTCGATGGTTAAAACCTTTATTGGATATAGAAGGGAGACAGGATTGATGGCGAAGGACGACGTAATTGAAGTTGAAGGTACCGTAGTCGAAACGTTGCCGAACGCAATGTTCAAGGTAGAGTTGGAAAATGGTCATACGATTCTTGCACATGTTTCAGGCAAGATCCGCATGCACTTTATCCGTATCCTGCCTGGTGACAAAGTGACGATGGAACTCTCACCTTATGATTTAACACGCGGTCGTATCACATACCGTTTCAAATAATAACTTTTGCAACTCCGGAATATTGAAGGAGGTTGGGTAAGATGAAAGTAAGGCCATCTGTAAAACCGATCTGTGAAAAATGTAAAGTTATTCGCAGACGCGGCCGAGTAATGGTAATCTGTGAAAATCCAAAACATAAACAAAGACAAGGCTAATACAAAGGGAGGTGCACTATCTATATGGCACGTATTGCTGGTGTAGACGTACCGCGCGATAAGCGCGTAGTCATTTCATTGACATACATTTTTGGAATTGGAAAAACAACTGCACAAAAGGTTCTTGCTAACGCTGGTGTTTCTGAAGAAACTCGTGTTCGCGATCTTACTGATGCAGAACTTGATAAAATCCGTGAGCAAATGGACGGTTTGAAAGTTGAAGGGGACCTTCGTCGTGAAACTTCCCTTAACATCAAACGTTTGATGGAAATCGGAAGCAACCGAGGCATCCGTCACCGTCGTGGTTTACCGGTTCGTGGTCAAAACACGAAAAACAACGCACGTACACGTAAAGGTCCTAAACGGACTGTAGCTAACAAAAAGAAATAATAGGTAAAGGAGGTTTTCTGTAGACATGGCACGTAAACAACAAACTCGTAAACGTCGTGTAAAAAAGAATATTGAAACTGGTATTGCACATATCCGTTCGACGTTCAACAATACAATCGTAACGATCACTGATAGTCATGGGAATGCACTTTCATGGTCAAGTGCTGGTGCACTAGGATTCAGAGGTTCTCGTAAATCAACTCCGTTTGCTGCACAAATGGCTGCTGAAACAGCTGCTAAAACAGCTATGGAGCACGGCTTGAAGTCTTTGGAAGTTACTGTAAAAGGACCAGGTGCTGGTCGTGAAGCTGCAATTCGTTCACTACAAGCTGCAGGTCTTGAAGTAACTGCAATCAGAGACGTAACTCCGGTTCCACATAACGGATGCCGCCCACCAAAACGCCGCCGTGTATAATGGTTTGTTCTCCAATTGATTGAAAAGCACAATTTTTGGTAAAAATGAATTGTGTGATTGTTTTATATATCTTTTTGATAATCGATTTCAATATGGAACGGCCTATATCCTAGACGTTTTGAAGGAGGGTAAATGCATGATCGAGATTGAGAAGCCGAAGATTGAAACAGTTATGATCAGTGAAGATTCCAAGTTCGGAAAGTTTATTATCGAACCGTTGGAGCGTGGATATGGAAATACTTTAGGGAATTCCTTGCGCCGCATTCTTCTTTCCTCATTGCCAGGAGCTGCCGTGACATCTATCCAGATCGACGGGGTTCTTCATGAATTCTCTACAATTGAAGGTGTCGTTGAAGACGTTGCAACAATTATTTTGAATGTGAAGAAACTTGCTCTCAAAATCTATTCAGATGATGAGAAAGTGATTGAAATAGATGTGAAGGGTGAAGGCACAGTCACTGCTGCGGATATTACTCATGATAGTGATGTCGAAGTATTGAACCCGGAACTTCAAATTGCAACACTTGGTAAAAACGGTCATCTACGTATGCGTATGTACGCTGTCCGTGGTAGAGGATATGCACCTTCTGATCAGAACAAACGTGAGGATCTTGCGATTGGTGTTATTCCGATCGACTCTATTTACACTCCAGTTTCACGCGTCAATTTCCAAGTCGAGAATACTCGCGTAGGTCAAAGTACTAACTTTGATAAGTTGACGTTTGATATTTGGACAGATGGCAGTATCGGTCCGAAAGAAGCTGTTTCGCTTGGAGCAAAAATCCTGACGGAGCATCTGAACATTTTCGTTGGCATGACTGACGAGGCACAAACTGCTGAAATTATGGTAGAAAAAGAAGAAGATCAAAAAGAGAAAGTTCTTGAGATGACTATCGAAGAATTGGATCTATCAGTGAGATCTTATAATTGCCTAAAACGCGCAGGCATCAATACTGTACTCGAACTTGCGAACAAGTCCGAAGACGAAATGATGAAAGTGCGCAACCTAGGCCGTAAATCACTTGAAGAAGTGAAGGCGAAATTGGACGAGTTGAACCTTGAGTTGCGCTCGGAAGATTAAACAACTAGATTGAAGGAGGGAAACTTCTATGGGTTACAGAAAACTTGGACGCACAAGTTCACAACGTAAAGCAATGCTTCGCGACTTGGCTACAGACCTAATCGTGCATGAGCGCATTCAAACAACAGAAGCGCGTGCGAAAGAATTACGTTCAGTCGTTGAAAAAATGATTACTCTTGGTAAACGCGGTGACTTGCATGCACGTCGTCAAGCAGCACAATTCATTCGTCGCGAGTTGGTAACAACTGCTGATGAAGAAGGTAATGAGAAGGAAATCTTTGCAATTCAAAAGCTTTTCGATAACGTTGCACCACGTTACGCAGATCGCCAAGGCGGTTATACTCGTATCATGAAAATGGGACCTCGTCGCGGAGACGGAGCACCTGTTGTTGTAATCGAGTTAGTTTAATAATGCGTAGGGCGCCTGCCTAAACGCGACAGGCATAAGACGGATTGGCGAAGCGGCATTTTTTGCTGCACAGCCAAGATGGCTTATGACCCGAGCGTTTGGCGCCCGGAGCTGGAATGTAACAACAAAAGGGTGTGTCTGGCATACGCACAGCCACACCCTTTTCTTATCTAAATGATTTATACGACAAATATTAAAAGCTGAGTGTTACGATCGACGGTATAGCCGATCGGTCTAGCTCTACGCATCTCATCCGCTGATCCGGATTGAGCACCCGGCATCAGAATAGATAAAAGCGCATTCTTCGGATGAGGTGCGCGCTTTTTTTATTTATACTCAGAAATTGTTGTAGTATTCTTGTTTTTTATACATAATCGAAGGAAACCGGAGGTGAAAGATGTGAAAGAAATTTTATCATTGGATCATGTTTCCTATACATACGAATCTGTTGAAGGTGAGTCCCGTAAGGCGGTTGATGATGTGTGTTTCACCGTTTGGGAAGGGGAATGGATTGCGATTGTTGGTCATAATGGGTCGGGTAAATCAACATTGGCTAAATTGATGATAGGTCTTTTATTCCCCGAAGCTGGTAAGCTTAGTGTTTTCCTCGAAGAACTGAACACTGAAAACCTATGGGATATCCGTTCCCGGATTGGCATGGTTTTTCAAAATCCGGATAACCAATTCGTAGGTTCGACTGTTCAGGACGACGTGGCATTCGCACTCGAGAATAACGGTGTTCCGTTTGAACAGATGGTGCCAAGGGTCCATGATTCGCTTGCTCAAGTGAACATGGAAGAATTTCTGGATCATGAACCCCACCACCTCTCGGGGGACAAAAACAGCGGGTGGCTATTGCAGGTGCACTTGCAATGCGTCCCAAGCTTCTGATTTTAGATGAGGCGACTTCTATGCTTGATCCACAAGGTCGAGATGAAGTGATTAAAGTCGTTGATGAATTAAAACAAACAACCGGACTCACTGTTATTTCGATTACACATGATCTTGAAGAGGTGCTGTTGGCTGACAAGGTCATCGTCATGAATGATGGGAAGATGATGATGAGCGGAAAGCCTGAAGAAATATTTTCTCATGACGAGCAACTTGAGGCGATTGGGTTGGACTTGCCTTTCGCATCAAGACTATCAAGATTACTCCGTGAGGAAGGTATTGCAATACAAGGTCAACATACGACGGAAAAAGAGTTGGTGAATGAACTATGGACATTTCACTGCAACAAGTAGGATATTCATATGCATCAGGGACACCATTTGAAAAAAGGGCGTTGCATGAAGTGAATGCCACTATTAAATCGGGCTCCTATACAGCGGTCATTGGTCATACTGGGTCTGGTAAATCGACATTGCTTCTTCATTTAAATGGTCTTCTGAAACCTACCGAGGGAACGGTACGCGTTGGGGACGTCAACATAACTGCCGGCACAAAAGCTAAAGAATTGAAAGAAATACGCAAACGCGTCGGCATTGTCTTCCAATTTCCGGAGCATCAACTGTTTGAGGAAACTGTGGAGAAGATATAATGTTTGGTCCGATGAATTTCGGAGTTCCTGCCGAAGAGGCAAGGCGCCGTGCTCATGAGCTGATCAAATTACTTGGATTGCCAGAAGACGTTGCAGAAAAATCACCTTTTGATTTATCTGGTGGGCAAATGCGCCGGGTGGCGATTGCAGGAGTCCTTGCTTTTAAACCATCCATATTAATCTTAGATGAACCAACTGCAGGACTTGACCCGCGTGGACGGAAAGAAATCATGGAATTGTTCAATAGACTACATGAAGAAGAGGGTTTGACTACCATACTTGTCACGCATAGTATGGAAGATGCGGCCAAGTATGCGGATCACATACTTGTCATGCATGAAGGGCGTTCAGTGATGGCTGGAACACCCACAGAGGTGTTTAGTGATGCTGAACGGTTAAAGACCTTCCGTCTTGGCCTGCCGCGTTCTGTGGCGTTCCAGCGCGACTTTGAGAAGCTGACGGGAAAGCCGTTAGGCAAGTTGGCGTTAACCGAGGAGCAACTCGCTTCTGGAATTGCCGCCGCCTTGAAGGATGGTGAGCAATAATGTTGGAGAAAATGATTTTGGGCGATATGTGCCAGGAGACTCATTCATTCATAAATTGGATCCAAGGTCTAAACTCCTTTTCGTTTTTCTATTCATCATTGCGGTCTTTTTAGCGAATAATACATTTACCTATGCACTCATTCTTACATTTACATTGTTCGTTATTTTCATTTCCCGGATTAGATTATACTTTATATTAAACGGACTAAAGCCGATCCTCTTCTTAATTGTTTTTACATTTCTCATGCACTTTATCTTCACGAAGGAAGGTGCAGTGCTTGTAGATTTGAAGTTTTTGAAAATACATGAAGAAGGGGTTCGGCAAGGGATTTTCATTTCAATCCGTTTCCTTGTACTCGTTCTTATGACGACTGTGTTAACATTGACGACTTCACCTATTTCAATCACGGATGGGATGGAGACATTATTGAATCCCTTAAAGCGCATTAAATTGCCGGTCCATGAATTAGCGTTGATGATGTCGATTTCATTGCGCTTCATTCCTACTTTGATGGATGAAACGGATAAAATATTGAAGGCGCAGCTAGCGCGAGGATCCGATTTAACGAGTGGGACGATAAAGGAGAGAATCCGAGCTGTTGTGCCGCTTCTTGTTCCCTTATTTGTGAGCGCGTTCAAAAGGGCGGAGGATCTTGCAATCGCGATGGAAGTGCGGGGATATCGCGGTGGAGAAGGAAGGACGAGGTATCGCCAGTTGAATTGGCAAGGACGCGATACATTGGTTATCATCGTTTTTATCATTTTGGTAGCCGCTCTCGTTTGGTTGAGAGGAGGTAGCTGAATGAAACGGGTAAAGGCCACAGTCGCTTATGATGGCACGGATTTTGCGGGATACCAATCTCAGCCGAATATGCGGACCGTGCAATCTGTTATCGATAAAGCGCTTGTTAAGCTTCACAAGGACAAATCGATCTATTCGGTAGCAAGTGGACGGACGGACGCCGGTGTACATGCCTTTGGACAAGTGATCCATTTTGACACGCCGTTAAATCTGTTTCCTGACCGTTGGCGGATGGCGTTGAATGTTTTATTGCCGAAGGATGTAAGAGTTGTTGACGTTGAATTTGTGGATGATGAATTCCATGCGCGCTATTCTGCGACGGGAAAGACATACATGTACAAATGGTCAAGAAGTGAGATACAAAGTCCTTTTGAAAGGAATTATGTAGTTCACCTTGGGAAGTGGCGTCCGGATATTGAACGGATGCGTGAGGCTGCCACGTATTTCATAGGGACGCATGATTTCACAAGCTTTTGCTCTTCGAAAACAGCAACTTCAAGTAAAGTACGGACCGTACGTGAACTAACAGTTGTTGAGCAAGGCGAAGAGCTAATCATGACGATTGAAGGCGATGGTTTTCTATACAATATGGTACGGACGATTGCAGGCATGCTTTTCGCTGTAGGCATTGGTTGGAACGAGCCATCAGACATGAAAGAAATGATCGAGGCTAAGGATCGTAAAAAGGTAGGCAAAACAGCGCCAGCACACGGTTTGTACCTGATGAACGTGACGTATGAGGGCTGAGCCAACTTTTCCTGGCGTTTTCTTAGAAAGTGCTTGACTTCTGAGCGTATTCGATATAAGATGATTAATGGTATTTCAATAACCCCACAATAAGCCCCGGAAAGTTTATTTGTGTTTAGGGATAGAGAAAACAACGGAACAGATTGATATTTTTAGGAGGAAACATAAATGCGTACAACATTCATGGCTAAAGGTCACGAAGTAGAGCGTAAATGGCTCGTTGTCGACGCTGAAGGACAGACGCTTGGTCGTCTTGCTTCTGAAGTTGCAGCGATTTTGCGCGGCAAAAACAAACCTACGTTCACACCACACGTTGACACTGGTGATCACGTGATCATCATCAACGCTGAGAAAATCCAATTGTCTGGGAATAAATTAAAAGATAAAATCTACTATCGCCACTCTGGCTATACTGGTAATATGAAACAACGTACTGCGCTTGAAATGCGTACGAACTATCCAACTAAAATGTTGGAACTTGCGATTAAAGGGATGCTTCCAAAAGGCCCACTTGGTCGTCAAACAATCAAAAAACTTCATGTCTATGCTGGAGCGGAACATCCACATACGGCACAAAAACCAGAAGCATACGAGCTTCGTGGATAATTAAGAGGAGGAAACACCTTTGGCACAAGTACAATATATCGGCACTGGCCGTCGTAAAAGCTCAGTAGCTCGTGTACGTCTCGTTCCTGGCGAAGGCAAAATTGTCGTCAACAACCGTGACGTAGAAGACTACGTACCATTCGAAACACTTCGCGAAGTAATCAAACAACCACTTGTAGCGACTGAAACACTTGGCAGCTATGACATCCATGTAAACGTCCACGGTGGCGGTTACACAGGACAAGCAGGCGCTATCCGTCACGGCGTAGCTCGCGCTCTACTTACTGTAGACCCTGACTTCCGCGGCGTATTGAAATCAGCAGGATTGCTAACACGTGACTCACGCATGAAAGAACGTAAAAAATACGGTCTTAAAGGCGCTCGTCGTGCACCACAATTCTCAAAACGTTAATATTAGTTTTACCAATGTTTACAGCCTCTTCCCGAGTATTCGGGAAGGGGTTTTTTATTTATTTCATTGATAAAACGAATATCCTTCCACCAATAGCGGGAGACTAATCGATATCAGTTCAAATATGTTAGGGGAGATACTATGCAATACATCTGGGGGATTTTTGGCATCATTGGGATATTAGCGATTGCATGGTGCCTGTCAACAGCGCGAAAATCCATCAACCCAAGAACGGTTTTCGGAGCATTGGCGATACAAATTATTTTTGGTTTTGCAGTGTTGAAATGGGAGTTCGGAAGGACAATTTTGGAATTTATTTCAGGGGTCGTCCAAAAAGTGATTGACTCATCCAACGCTGGAATTCAGTTCTTGTTTGGCGGCGTGTTGGGGGTTGAGGGTGTGGGTTTCACCTTCGCGTTTCAAGTGTTACCGATTATCATTTTCTTTGCTTCCTTAATAGGGGTACTCTATTATTTAGGGATTATGCAGTTTGCGACGAGAATTGTCGGCGGACTTTTGGCAAAAGCCCTAAAGACAAGTGAAACCGAATCAATGTCGGCGGCTGCCAATATCTTTCTTGGACCAACAGAAGCCCCGTTAGTTGTAAAACCTTATATCGAAAAAATGACTAAATCAGAGTTGTTTGCAGTAATGGTAGGGGGGATGGCCTGCGTATCGGGTGCAGTGTTAGGCGGTTATGCTTTGTTAGGTGTTCCTATTGATTATTTATTAGCTGCAGCTTTCATGGGTGCACCTGCAGGATTATTATTTGCGAAAATCATTGTCCCTCAAACTGAAACATTGAACACAGCTGAAAATGTTCGGATGGTCAAAGATGAGGAATCTAAAAACATTATTGATGCAGCATCTCGCGGGGCGATGGATGGATTAAAAATAGCAGTCGGTGTAGGTGCACTGTTACTTGCATTTATATCCCTAATCTTTTTAGCTAATGTGATTATCGGAGCGATTGGCGGACTTTTTGGGTATGGTTCATTAACGATCGAACAGATATTAGGTTATCTTTTCTTCCCACTCGCCTTCCTCATTGGAGTTCCGTGGGATGAAGCATTACAAGCCGGTTCATTTATAGGCCAAAAATTTGTACTGAACGAATTCATTGCCTACACATCTTTTGCGCCGGAAATAGTCAACCTCTCACCTAAAAGCGTTGCTATGATCACTTTTGCGCTATGTGGCTTTGCCAATCTCTCAGCGTTGGCCATGCTCGTCGGAGGTTTAGGTGGAATGGCCCCGTCGAGAAGAAAGGATATTTCCGAAATGGGATTACGTGCAATCATCGGTGGAACGCTCGCCAATCTGTTAAGTGCGGCTATTGTGGGGATGTTTATCTAACCCTGATTCAAAGTACTGGACTATACACATCGCACTTATTTAAGATGGGGGTGTATACAAGGAGGATCTGACATGAAAGAAATAACGACAGAAGAATTACAAGAACAACTAAAAACTGGAGCGGTTCTTCACATGATCGACGTGCGTGAAGATGATGAAGTAGCACAAGGAATGATTCCGGGAGCTATTCATATCCCGCTTGGTGAGTTGTTAGGACGTCTGGATGAAATCGATCAAGCTAAATCGTATATTATGATTTGTCGATCCAGTGGACGTAGTGGCCGGGCATGTGAATTTTTAGAAGACCAAGGATATGACGTTACAAACATGGTTGGCGGCATGCTGGATTGGCACGGAGAAGTTAAATAACTATTTGAAACGAGGGGGGCCACTGCGGCCTCCTTTTTTCAAATTGGCACGGCTTATCCATAAGAAAATACAAGCAGCCATATCTAATCATATCTTGGCCCATTTCTGCGTATAGTGTGGAAAAGGCGGTGTGGAATTTGAAGCGATGGCTGATCGTCGGATTATTATTTGCGACCTCTCTTCTAGTAGTAATTTATGGAGTGAAGGCTTCGGACCGTGGGTTTTTCATGCCCGAGCAGTTAGGTGGGGTTAAGATCGTTATTGACCCGGGACATGGTGGATTGGATGGAGGAGCTTCTTTCGGGGATGTGATTGAAAGGGACATTACCTTGAAAATTGCACATGACTTGAAAAAGAAGCTTGAAAAGAAGGGTGCAATGGTTGTGATGACACGTGAAAAGGAAGGCGATGCAATTGCGGAACACGCACCAGGTGAAAAGTTTGGAACAATCCGGCAACGAAAGCTTGCAGATTTAAAGTTGCGGGAGAGCATAGCCATTGAGGAATCCCGATATGTTCCTTAGTGTACATGTCAATGCAATTCCTCAAGAAAAATGGAGAGGCTCTCAAGTGTTTTACCATGCTGAAGGACACCCTGGTGGGGAATTACTAGCTAAGTCAATTCAAAGCTCTTTCCGTAATACGCTAAAGAATACGGATCGTGAAGCACTGTCCATAAAAGGTGTATATTTGCTGAAAAAGGTTCCGATGCCTTCTGTTCTCATTGAAACTGGATTTATTTCCAATCCCGAAGAGCGGGCGCTTTTAACAGATCCGGCTTACCAGTCGAAGGTGGCAGATGCCATTATTGAGGGAATCGTCCAATTTTACCTCTCTGAAGAAAATTGAGGGCGATTACTGACTTTGTGTGGGATTCACTATGGTATACTTAGAGGTGATCGAATAAACCTCTAAGGAGTGGCCAAATTGATAAATGAACAAATTGTCCGTGACGTTGTAGGCGAGTTAAAGGATCCGTTTTTACATAGAACACTTGCGGAAACTGATGGGATTATCAGCGTATCGGTTAAACCGGAGAAGAAGCATGTCAGTGTAAAATTGGCCATCGCCAAAGTCAACACGGCGGAGCAAATGAATTTACAAATGAAAGTGGTTGAAGTCATCAAAGCTGCAGGCGCTGAATCGGTTGGTATCCGATTTGAACAGCTGCCACCAGCTGCACTTGAAAAATTCCGTGGAACAGCAAATGAATCGGAAGCACAGGATTTACTCTCACCATTAAATAATATTGAATTCATATCCATTGCATCAGGGAAGGGTGGGGTTGGTAAATCCACCGTTTCCGTCAATTTAGCAGTATCACTTGCCCGTCTTGGTAAAAAGGTTGGTTTGATTGACGCAGATATTTACGGCTTTAGTGTGCCGGATATGATGGGGATCACTGAGTTGCCTGTCGTAAAAGAAAATAGGATTATTCCGGTTGAGCGTTTTGGAGTAAAAGTAATATCGATGGGATTCTTTGTGGAAGACAATGCGCCTGTAGTATGGCGTGGACCGATGTTAGGGAAAGTGCTTGACCAATTTTTCCGTGATGTAGATTGGGGCCCGCTTGATTATTTGATACTTGACTTGCCACCTGGCACGGGAGATGTCGCACTTGATATCCATCAAATGATTCCTTCATCAAAAGAAGTTGTCGTTACGACTCCACACCCTACAGCTGCTTTCGTAGCCGCGCGTGCTGGGGCAATGGCGCTTCAGACTGATCATTCGATCCTTGGAGTCATCGAAAATATGGCTTGGTTCGAGTCGAAAGTAACTGAAGAGAAGGAATACGTTTTCGGTCAAGGTGGAGGAACACGTCTTGCTGAAGAATTGCGTACTGAACTATTAGGGCAAATCCCTCTTGGTCAACCAGACTGGAGTGAAACGGATTTCGCACCTTCTGTCTATGCTCAAGATCATCCAATTGGAAAAACCTATGCGAAAATTGCTCAAGTGATTATAGATAAAACACAAAAATAAAAGCGGAGATGGAGGTCATTTGCCTCCGCCTCCGCTTTCTCCACCTCCACCTCCACCTCCACTGCCACCGCCACCGCCTTGCCCGCCACCAGATTGTCCGCCTGATTTCCCAGTAGGAGCCACTTCGCCGGCTTTCAATATTAATTCCTGCCACTTTGCTTTTAATAAAGGACTGTTAATCGTCTCTTCAATTGATTTCTCCATTTGTTTTTTCATACCGGCCGATTGCAAGATCGTCTCAAGTTGCTTTTGCATATCTGGTTGTCCAAAAAACTCCACCATCTCATTTTGAAAAGATGAGTCATTTATTAACTTTTTCATAATATCTTGTTGTTGATCTTTCATACTTTTAGCAAGTGCCTCTGAAAACTTCGGATCTTCAAAAGCATGCTTCCAAAATTCCTGACCTTTATTCGATAATAATGTATCCTCAATCGACTTCTTCACTTCCGGCTGTTCTAATACAAGTAGCTCACGGAATTCTGCTTCACCAAGCATTTTCCGAATAGCTTTTTTCCCATCCTCTGTCTGCAATGCATCCGTCATCATTTTTTTCATCTCATCGTAATTCGGAGTTTGTTGCTGCATGCTACATCCCGACAAGAGTATGGCAAGTACAAGTAAATGAACCCATTTTTTCTTCATGGAATCAATTTCCCTTCCGATTGCGTTTTCATTTATTGTTCACAAAATAGGAGAGAATATGCATCTGATGCTCAACTAAATAGATTTTTCAACAAAACGTTGATACACTATAATAAGCAATTGAAAAACGGGGAACTATATCGTGACCATACGAAATTGGATAAAATTCTTTTTTAATGCATTGATAATCGGAGGACTTGTCACGGCTATCATCGGGTTGATAGTTCGTTGGGAGTTTTTCTCGCAATATTTGTCAAACGGGGAGTATTTGGAGTTTCTTGGTGCCTTTATTTGGATGATTTTTCTTGGGTTTACGATGAGTGTCGTTGCTCAAATGGGCTTCTTTGCTTACTTGACGGTGCATCAATTCGGTGTCAATTTGTTTAAATCATTGACATTATGGAATTGGGTACAGTTATTGATCATTGCAGTCGTACTTTTTGACCTAATATTTTTCAGATTCCAGCTGACAGAGGGTAATACAGGGCGCACTCTTTTGTATATAACATTGTTAGTTTCATTGCTTGCAGTTTCCATTGTAACTGCTTATTTCAAAGCAAAATGGACAAAAAAAGCACACTCTTATTTCAGCATTGTTTTTCATGATTGTTATTACGACCCTTGAGTGGCTGCCAGCGTTGATGGTACGTTCAGGAAACATCGATTCGTGGGTAACAATTTTATTATTCCCACTTCTTGCAGTAAATGCCTATCAGATTCTTATGTTGCCTAAATACAATCGCCAGTCCGATGAAGATAAAGCAAAACTTGATGCTCGAAAGAAAGCAAGAAAAGCAAGTATGAAAACGGCCAAAGCAAAATGAATAAAAGCACAGTACCCCTGACGTGGGGTACTGTGCTTTTATTCATTGTTTTTTTGATCGTCCAGCTTCGGGCGCCAAGAGCTCGGGTCATAAGTCGAAGTTAGTGCGTAAACCGCCACTTCATATCTTCGTCTTATGCCTTTCGCCCCTAAGCAGGCGCCCTACGCTTTTGGTTAATCAGGTATTTTCTTCGTCTTGATTGACATATTAAACAGAACATCCTCCAAAGATTTATATTGGCGGCTTTCATTGAGCGTAATTAAATCAGCCAACGTAACGCGATCTTCACGAAAATGCGGTATTGAAATGATTTCACCTTCCAAAACGGGAGGCGGTTCACCCCTGCTCCATTGTACAGTGGAACCAAGCGCATTCACTTCTGTATCCCAAAGAGCATTGCGTAAAGAGTGGGGAAAAACTCGTCCGAAGTCCTGAACCATAATGGTTTCGAACCGAATAATTCCTCGTATTTTTCCAACTGCCCAATGAGAAGAGGAGTGTTTTGTTCATACTCCGACCCCGCATGTCCCAACAGACCGGTCGGAATATTACGTTTCTTGATCATTTCTACAATTTCTGGAAAGCGATCTGCCCAGTCCATATCAAGAAGAAGTAAAGGATAAGGAGCTTTCAATTCACGAATCAACTGCTCCACTTCCTCATCGCCAAAGGAAATATTGATAGTCAATGCAGAACCTGACATCCCTCTGACGATGACCTCATGCGGCTCGTCCGTCAACCTGAATACCGATTTTAGGGAATCAGTGTTAGGTATGCCTGGAAAGATCAAGGCGGCGGCAGTGCAAACGAAAATGAGTAGTATTAATTTTGTTCTCAAGTCACATCCCCTTTGAAACGCAATCTATAAATTACTTTATGACAAAGGCTTGACCAATATGATTGGAACATGCTACTATGAAAAAGTCGTTGAGGCATAGTTTGGAAAAATAGTTGATTCGTTTTGGATTTTAAGCTATACTATGTTTTGTCGTTGGAATATAAAAATACTATTACGATTCCGCAGTAGCTCAGTGGTAGAGCAATCGGCTGTTAACCGATCGGTCGTAGGTTCGAGTCCTACCTGCGGAGCCATTTTTATGCTTCCATAGCTCAGTAGGTAGAGTGCTTCCATGGTAAGGAAGAGGTCACCGGTTCGAATCCGGTTGGAAGCTCCAGTGATCTTAAAGAAATTCAGAAATAGGGTTGCATACTGATTTCAAATTTGTTACTATAACATTTGTGCGATTCGCACACACCATTTCCATTATCAACGGCCCCTTGGTCAAGCGGTTAAGACACCGCCCTTTCACGGCGGTAACACGGGTTCGAATCCCGTAGGGGTCACCATGTTTGTTCCTTTTAAAAAGATGTGCAGCTTATCATAATTTTAACCTGGTGGGGTAGCGAAGTGGCTAAACGCGGCGGACTGTAAATCCGCTCCCTCAGGGTTCGGCGGTTCGAATCCGTCCCCCACCACCATTTATACATACACCTGGGAAGCAGCTTATCACGATTTTAACGTTGGGGTATAGCCAAGCGGTAAGGCAACGGACTTTGACTCCGTCATTCGTTGGTTCGAATCCAGCTACCCAGCCAATCATTTTTTTCGCAACACGAAAAAAATGATTTGCGAGTAATACCGAAAGGTATTAGGAGCAAAAGGTTTTGAACTGCGAGTAACACCAAAGACGTAAAGAGCAAATGGTTTAATTACCAAACCAATAAAAACCTATTAAAAACAATTCACCCAACAACCACATACATCACAAAACCAAAACCCTTCCATAAATGAAAGGTTTTTTTATTTCTCCAAAACCCCCTACAAGTTCAAAAAAAATTCAAACATCCAACTTTCAATTACAAAATTGGCAGGTAATATAAAAGGTATTGTATAATAGAAACACTTATAAAATAATGGATACAAAAGTTTAAGTTAATGCTTGAATTTATGCACCAATACCTAACAATTTGTTTTTTGATTATTGATCAACTTAAAAACTTTACTATTGTATGGAAAGTATTTTTAGTTGGTCAGATATCAGCAAAGGAATTTTCCTAACGCAAATACGTAATTCAATTTGTATTGTATCTATGGTTTTCAGACTGGAGGAAAGTAATATCCTATGCATGATTATATTGAAATGATGCAAAAAATGACGGGTGCTGGAAATAAGCAAGATGTAGAGAAAATGTTAGGTGATATTGCATTCGCTTTGGACAAATCAGCCATCGTCGCCATCACCGACCGTACCGGGAAAATCACTTATGTTAATGAATTATTTGTGAAAATGTCCAAATATAAATCCCATGAATTGATAGGATCGACCCACTCGATGATCAACTCAGGCCTTCATTCGAAACAGTTCTTTAAAGACATGTGGGCGACAATCGGCCGGGGGATATATGGCATGGTGAAATTCGGAATCGAGCAAAGGACGGAAGCTTCTATTGGGTCGATACGAAAATTGTACCTTTTTTGAACGAAAAGGGGATTCCAAACCGTTACATCTCGATTCGATATGATATTACGGAACGAAAAAACTTGAAAGAGAAGATACTCAAAGATGCGGAAGTGTATCGGTTAATAACTGAAAACGCCTCTGATTTTATTTCCGTAATCGATCTTGAAGGCAACTTCCGTTATGTGTCCCCAAACCATGAATCATTATTAGGGTATGACCTGAGTAAACTCCAACACACCAATTTCAATACGATTGTGATGGACGGGGATCATCCTGCATTAAACAGAGCGTTGCATTTGGCTAAATATTCCTCTACGGCAACGGTTGAATTCCGCATTATAGACAACAATCGTTCAGTTAGAATGATGAAAGTGAATTTGCATCTTATTAAGGAAAAAGGGGAGTATTTTAATCACCTTGTGGTAGCGATGCACGATATTACAATCCAGAAGGAATCTGAACAACTTATACGTGAATTGGCTTTTAAAGATCAGCTAACCTCACTGTTGAACCGCAAAGCATTCAGCGAAAAGCTTTATACAGTATTGGAGTCTGCTAAAAAAAGAGAATCCACATTAGGGTTGGTTTATTTGAACATAGACCGTCTTCGACATGTTAATGATTCGTTCGGACATAAAATTGGTGATTATGCTCTATCTGTTATTGCAAATCGTTTAAAAACAATTCTTAGCGATGAGGATATTATCGGTCGAATTTCAGGTGATGAGTTTTCCTTCACATTAAAGGATGTTAAAAATGAGGAGGAAGCAGAGCGCTTAACTGCTGAAATAAAGTCTCGCTTAGAAATGCCGATTCAGTCTAATGAAGAATCTTTCAGTATTTCCACAAGTTGCGGAATTGCACTTTTCCCCAAGCATGCCAAAACGCCAACGGATCTAATTATGAATGCTGGAAAAGCACTTCATTATGTAAAGGAGCATGGTGGCGGAGATTATCAAATGTTTGAGCCGGGAACCGCAGCTAAAACGTTGGAGCGAATCCTTTTGGAGAATGAATTACGAAAAAGTGTTCAAATGGGATATTTCACGCTTGAATATCAACCGAAAATGAATTTAGTGTATGGAGAATTATCCGGAGTTGAGGCGTTGGTTCGTTGGAATCATCCTGATCTTGGCCGTATTCCTCCCGATAAATTCATTCCTCTCGCGGAGGAAACTAAAATCATTCTACCTTTAGGTGAGTGGATTTTACGGGAGGCCTGTAAGCAGGCAGCCTTATGGAAACTTCAGGGCTATGCGTCAATTCCCATTGCAGTAAATATGTCAACGGTCCAACTTGAGGATCCGGAAATCGTAGAGACGATTGAAAGAATTATGTTGGAAGAGGGAGTAGGTCCTGAACAGATTGAGATTGAACTAACAGAAAGCTCCTTCGCGGATCGTGATGAAATGCGATATACCATTCAAAAAATCCGTGATTTAGGAATAGTGGTGGCTATAGATGACTTTGGAACAGGTTATAGTACGTTTAGTTACATTAAGGAATTACCTGCGGATATATTGAAAATCGACATGTCTTTCATTCGAGATATCGATGTGAATGAAAACAGCCAAGCCATCGTAAAAGCGATTGTTACATTGGCCGATACGGCGGGTCTGAACGTAATTGGGGAGGGAATAGAAACTATTGAACAAGTAGGAATCCTTCGGCGACTCGGTTGCAGGGAAGGACAAGGCTATTTGTATAGTAAACCCCTACCGCCCGATGAAATTGTATATATGTTTCCAAAAGTAGAAAGATGAATAAATATCCGTAAATTTGTCGAGTGAGCCATTCCCTTTAACAACTTATTATAAGTTTAAGGGGGTTGGTAAAATTGAGAAAGTTAGATATATCGATAATCGGTGTTCCACTGGACTACGGACAAAGCCGCAGAGGTGTGGATATGGGGCCGAGTGCCATCCGTTACGCAGGAGCCATGAAAAGATTGGAAGCTATTGGACATAGTCTTCAAGACGAAGGTGATATCCAAGTAAGCGTTATTGAAAATAAAAATCGTGAAGAAACAAATTTGAAAAACCTTGAAGAAGTTGTACAGGCAACAAGTGAACTTGCCAATCGAGTATCAAGAGTTATTGAGAATGGTAGGTTTCCGCTTGTATTTGGCGGTGACCACAGCATTGCTATAGGAACATTAGCTGGTTTAACTTCGAAATATAAAAACTTAGGTGTCATCTGGTACGATGCCCATGCGGATTTAAATACTGCAGAGACATCCCCGTCGGGCAATATTCACGGCATGCCACTTGCGGTATCCATGGGACTTGGTCATGAAAAACTTGTTAATATTTTCACAGATGGACAAAAAGTGAAGCCGGAAAACATTGTTATTATCGGTGCCCGATCAGTTGATCCTGGAGAACGTGCATTAATCAAGAAAAGAGGCATTAAAGTATATACAATGCATGAAATCGATCGTGATGGAATGTCGTCCGTTATGAAAGAGGCTATTGAATACTTGAAATGCAGAAACTTGGATGGGGTTCATCTGTCATTAGATCTTGATGGTTTGGATCCACTGTATACACCGGGGGTTGGGACTCCGGTTCCTGGAGGGATCAGTTACCGGGAAAGCCATTTGGCGATGGAAATGCTTGAGGATTCAGGAGTCATCACTTCAGCGGAATTTGTTGAAGTTAATCCGATTCTCGATGAAAAGAACAAAACTGCTGATGTGGCGGTTGGCCTAATGGGCTCACTTTTTGGTGAAAAATTATTATAAAAAAACTGCTTGGATATTTCCAAGCAGTTTTTTTATTGAAAGGATAAGGAAAAGTTTATCAATCTTTGGTAAAATAAAAATAACGATAAAAAAATGAAACCTGTTGAACCCTTCAAGCGTATAGAAGGAACAGCCGCATAGAGCGGAGGATGAAAGTCATTGGATGAATTGGTCAATAAACGAATAAATGAAGTGATCAAAGGCAATCAGGATGCATTCGGCGAGATTGTTTCGTTATTTCAACATCGGCTGTATCACGTTTGTTATCGAATGCTTGGCAATCCACAGGAGGCGGAGGATATCGCCCAAGAAGCTTTTGTACGTGCGTATGTGAATATACATACATTTGATCAGAAGCGTAAGTTTTCCACATGGTTGTTCCGGATTGCCACAAACTTATGCATCGACCGCATTCGAAAGAAGAAGCCTGATTACTATCTGGATGCGACTGTACCAGGGACTGATGGACTTAATATGTATTCACAGATTGCGGCAACAGGCGATTTGCCTGAAGAAGAAGTTGAGCGTATGGAAGCCCAGGAACGTGTCCAATACGAAATCGGCAGACTGCCCGAGAAATACCGGACAGTCATCGTATTACGCTATTTGGAAGAATTGCCGTTGCAGGATATAAGTGATATTTTAGAACTACCATTAGGAACTGTAAAAACCCGTGTACACCGTGGACGCGAAGCGCTTCGGAAACAGATGGGTAATATGTAGGAGGGAATTAAGTATGAATACGTGTCAGGAACCAGTTATCCATTTAATGCACGCGTATTTAGACGGAGACATTAGCCGCCAAGACGAACAACAATTGAAACATCATTTATCTGCATGCCCGCATTGCAAGGAAATGATGGATGAATTGAAAATGTCGTCTTTATTCCTTCAAGGTGCTTCGCCCGTAAAAGCACCGGACGGATTTGTCTCAGGCGTGATGGCACGTCTCCCGAAAGAAAAATCGCAAGCAGGTATACAACGACAATTACGCAGGCATCCATTACTGGCTGCCGCTGCACTCTTCTTCATACTAATGAGCGCAACATTTTTTTCTAATTTCGGCGACAATCAGCAGTTCTCATTCACCAAGCAGCCGAATCTTGTCATCGAAGGCGATACGGTTATTGTACCTGCAGGTGAGGTTGTAAAAGGCGATCTTGTTGTGGAAAATGGAAATCTCAGAATTGAAGGGGAAGTCGTCGGCAACGTAACCGTCATCCGTGGTTCAAAATATATGGCATCCACAGCCGTAGTAACAGGAAATAGCGAAGAAATCGACAAAATGTTCGATTGGCTTTGGTATAAAATTAAAACGACAGTGAAAGATATTTTCCCTGCTTCAAAAAGCGAGCCGGTAGGAGAATAGAAAAAACGATCGCCTTCCCGACAAGCGGGAAGGCGATCGTTTTTTTGTTTCAGTAATAGCGTTCCGCGCTCAAGGAAGACCAATCCACGCTCATGAAGAATTCCCCGCACTCAAACTTAATCCCCTGCAACCAAACCCATCCAATATTCGTCAAAATTCAGCAGTAAAATCAATCATAATGATGCACTAAAAACAACTGCCTTATAAATCCAATTCACGCCCTTTTACGGAAGCATTGGACTAGGGCTGTATGATATACTAATGTATAAGAATTTGGGATGAAGGTGGGGAAGCGCATGCCTGTTTGGGATATTATAACTAATATGAGTCCAATTGAAATACTTAAAAATATAGTGGATGTGCTTCTCGTTTGGTACGTCTTCTATAAATTGATCGCAATTATAAAAGGTACAAAAGCAGTACAGCTGCTAAAAGGGATTTTTGTCATCATCTTCGCGCGTATCCTGACCGAGTACCTTGAGTTGAACACATTTAAATGGATGCTGGATCAGGTGCTGATTTTCGGTTTCCTTGCGGTGATTATCATCTTCCAGCCGGAAGTGAGGCGTGCGTTGGAGCAGTTAGGGCGCGGCCGTCTTTTTGCGCGTTCAGCGATGCAGGAAGAGGAAGAGCGCGACCGCTTGATCGAAGCTTTCAGCAAGTCAGTGAGCTATATGGCGAAGCGGCGAATAGGGGCGCTCATCTCAATTGAGCGAGAAACAGGGTTAAGTGAGTATATTGAAACCGGAATCCAAATGAATTCAAATGTCAGCTCAGAATTGCTAATCAATATCTTTATCCCGAACACCCCATTGCATGATGGAGCTGTCATTTTGCAAAAAAATCGGATTGCTGCGGCCGGTTGTTATTTACCGCTTTCTGAAAATCCTTTTATCTCTAAAGAATTAGGGACTCGTCATAGGGCGGCTCTTGGAATTAGTGAAGTAACCGATGCCATCACGATTGTCGTTTCGGAGGAGACGGGTGGCATCAGCTTGACTGCAAATGGTGATATTAATCGGAATCTCTCGATGGAGGAATTCGAAAAGCAGTTGCGACAAATTTGGTTTGGAGAAGAGAACGAAACATCGCAAACTTCTTTCTGGAAATGGGGGAAACGGAAAAATGGATAAGTTTATGGACCGCCCATGGTTTCTCCGGTTCACTGCATTGGCCCTCGCCATTATCCTGTTCTTTTCCGTCAAAGCGGAAGATGAAAAAACGAATGGGTCGAGTATTGGCGAAGCCGTTGATATAATCAAAGGTGTTCCCCTTGAGGTGTACTATGACGAAGAAAATTATGTGGTAACGGGAGCTCCTAAAACAGTGGATGTTACAATTAAGGGTCCTTCAAGCCTTGTCCAATCTGCAAAACTTCTAAGAGACTTTACATTGAAAGTCGATTTAAGACCCGAGCTATTGGGCCGACACACATTAAAAATTCAAACGGAGAACCTTTCCGATAAGTTAGATGTAAAATTGGAACCTGGAACAGTGGAAGTACTTTACGAAGAAAAAATTACTCAAACGTTCAGAGTTGATCCAGAGTTGAATGAACGTTTGCTTGCGGAAGATTTTAATGTCGTCAAAATGGAAGTTGAACCGGCCAGAATTGAAGTTACAGGGGCTAAAAGCGTTATTGAGGCAATCAGTTTTGTTAAAGTTTCCGCAACGGGAGATAAAGGTATTAACAAATCCTTTAATCAAAAAGCCCGGGTTCGTGTCCTTGACCGGGATCTAAATAAATTAGATGTAAAAATCGTCCCTGAAGAAGTAACGGTAAAAGTGGAAATCGAAGAGTACAATACCGAGGTACCAATTGTTTTACGACAAAGGGGTATTGCGGGTGAAGATGTAACAATCGATTCCATCTATACCGATGCGAAAACGATTAGGCTTCATGGGCCTAAAAAGGTATTGGATTCCATTAAAGAAATTGTTGTGGATGTGGATATCTCCAAAATAAAAGAATCCGGATCGTTGGAATTGAATGTGCAAAAGCCAAAAGGCGTTTCGCAAATTTCTTTAGATAAAATAAGAGTGAACATCACAGCTACAGTAAAAAGCGTTGAGGATCCCCCTGAAGTTTCGATGGATCCAGCTGATGTGGAAAATGTAACAAAGGAATTTAAAGATATTCCGGTAGATGTAAGAGGGTTAGATAGTCGATTCAAAAGTGTTTTTCGTGAACCGGAAAACGGAATGGTCGACTTAACAGTAACAGCAAAACCAGATGTGATTAACGCACTAAGTATCGCTAATTTCAAAGTAAGTGTTGATGCTTCCAAAACGGATAGTGAGGGTGAGTATATCTATCCGTTGATTGTGGAAGCACCGGAAAATATAGCATGGAAGCTTTCGGAAGATGAAGTAACGATGGAAGTAAAGCTTGCTTGACGATGAAGAAGCTGTTATACATCATTGAAAGGGAGTATGAATAATGACAAAGTATTTCGGGACGGATGGCGTCCGTGGGATTGCAAATAAAGAACTAACGCCTGAGCTGGCTTTTAAACTAGGAAGAATCGGTGGCTATGTGTTAACGAAGGATGCTCAGGAGCCATCCCAAGTGCTTGTTGGCCGGGATACCCGCATATCAGGTCATATGTTGGAGAACGCATTGATTGCCGGGCTTTTATCAGTGGGAATTGAAGTAATGAGACTTGGTGTAATCAGTACACCAGGTGTTGCATATTTAACCCGAGCAATGAATGCTGAGGCGGGTGTCATGATTTCAGCATCCCATAATCCAGTTGAGGATAACGGCATTAAGTTCTTCGGTGCAGATGGATTTAAGCTAACGGACGAGCAGGAAGAAGAGATTGAAACGCTGTTGAATGCAGATGGAGATCATTTACCACGTCCGATTGGTGGGGAAGTGGGAACGGTAACGGATTACTTTGAAGGTGGACATAAATATATCCAATACTTGAAGCAGACAGTTGACGAGGAATTCACTGACCTTCATGTAGCTTTGGATTGTGCACACGGCGCAACTTCTTCATTGGCAACACATTTGTTTGCAGACTTGGATGCAGATTTGACGACGATGGGCGCATCTCCAAACGGATTGAACATTAATGACGGTGTAGGCTCGACACATCCAGAAGTTCTTAGTCAACTCGTGGTCGAAAAAAGGGGCGGACATTGGACTTGCTTTTGATGGTGATGGTGACCGTCTCATCGCAGTCGATGAATTGGGACGAATTGTCGATGGAGATCAGATCATGTTCATCATAGGGCGTCATCTTCACTCAAAAGGACGGCTAAAGTCAGATACAATTGTCTCTACAATTATGAGTAACCTTGGTTTCTACAAGGCGTTGGAACAGAACGGTATGATGAGTGTCAAAGCTGCTGTAGGTGACCGATACGTTGTAGAAGAAATGAAAAAAGGCAGTTACAATCTTGGAGGGGAACAATCAGGACATATCATCCTTCTCGATTACAATACAACTGGCGATGGCCTGTTGACTGCCTTGCAACTTGTCAACATCATGAAGAGGACAGGCAAGAAGCTGTCGGAACTTGCTAGCGGAATGACAATTTATCCTCAGGAACTCGTGAATGTTCGTGTAACGGATAAAAACAAAGTCACTGAAAATGCCCGCGTTGCAGCAATTATCAAGGAAGTTGAAGAGAAGATGGCTGGGAATGGTAGGGTACTTGTCCGTCCATCTGGAACAGAGCCTCTCGTCCGAGTAATGGTTGAAGCACCGGATCATGATGCATGTGAACGGTATGTAAACGAAATTGCACAAGTCGTGCGTGAAGAAATGGGAATAGAAGAGTGACGGAAATTTTAGGGACTTCTCGAAAGAGAGTTCCTATTTTTTTTTGGAATAAATAATATGAAAAAAATCGCATCCTAATTCGGATGCGATTAAATGCTTATTTAAAATACACGCTGGAATTTGTTTCGAATGATGATCGCTGTTGAATTCAAGATGAATAGTGCCACAAGCAGAACGATAATTGTAGCGGCTGCCAAATTCGCGTACTCTGCAACTAATGAAGCGTCTAACGTCCAGTAATAGATTTGAACCGGTAACACTGTAAAACGGTCCATAATGCCGCCTGGGAACGGGATAAGCAATGCAGGAATGCCGATGACGACGAGCGGCGCCGTTTCACCGATTGCACGGGAAAGGGCAAGAATCGCACCCGTCAAAATTCCTGGAAGGGATGCCGGCAGTATGACCCGCTGGATCGTCTGCCATTTCGTCGCACCAAGTCCGTAAGCAGCTTCACTTAAAAAGAAGGGGATGGATCGGATTGCTTCCTGGCTCGCAACAATCACGATTGGCAATATCAATAAGGACATCGCCAAGCCACCAGCAAGGACAACGTTTCCAAGGTTCATTGCCCGTACAAATACAGTCATTCCAAGGATTCCATAAACGATAGAAGGAACGCCCGCTAAATTGGAGATATTTGTTTGAATGAAATCAAGTACGCGGCCTTTCTTTGCGTACATTTCCAAGTATATCGCCGTACCAACACCTAAAAACATCGTAACAGGGGCGACAACAAGCATAAGCCAGAACGTTCCGAGAATCGCTCCCATAATGCCCGCGCGCTCCGGTTGGGTCGATAATTTACCAGTTAGGAAATCGAAGTTAATGAAACCAATGCCATCAGCTACGACTTTGGACAGTAAAACGACAAGAAAGAACAGTCCGAAGAAGGCGGCCAGCATGAAAATGGACTTCGAGAATTTATTCAAGAACAAACGGAACTTAGTCCGTCGGATATGTTGTTTTTCGCTTAAGTGTTTCATTTAGTATTCCTCCCTGAATCTCTTAGAAACTGCTCTTGCAAGAAGGTTCATAATGAGTGTGAAAACGAATAGGGTCATAGCCACTGCATACAGGCTATAATAGACAGTCGTACCGGTAGCGGCATCCCCGCCCGTCACTTCAACGATATAAGCGGTCATCGTCTGCATTGATTGTGTAATGTCGAACGTGAAATTTTTCGTACTACCACTTGCGATTGTCACAATCATCGTTTCCCCGATGGCGCGTGAAATGCCAAGAACGAAAGAAGCGATGATACCGGATAAAGCAGCGGGTATGACGACTTTGCGTGTCACTTCAAGCTTTGTAGCGCCTAATCCAGATGCACCTTCACGCATGGCAGTTGGAACGGAGCTCATCGCGTCTTCTGATAAGGAGGCAATCATCGGAATGATCATGACACCCATGACTAAACCAGGGCTAAGGATATTCGTCGCTTGTAGACTTGGGATAAACTCACGTAATAAAGGTGTCACAAATGTAAAAGCAAAGAAACCGTAGACAATTGTTGGGACGCCGGCAAGTAGCTCAAGAATCGGCTTAACAACTTTACGTACTTTCGGAGATGCGTATTCACTCAAGTAAATAGCGGCCATCAAGCCGATTGGTGCAGCAACTAAAAGCGCAATCAAAGAAGAAGTGACAGTTCCCATTAAGAGAGGAAGCACCCCGAATTCTGGGTTTTGGCTAAGTGGCTTCAATACGGTGCCCGTAAAGAAGTCGAGGAATGGCACCCGTTTGAAAAACTCCACCGTTTCGGATAACAGTGTCCATATGATGCCGATAGTCGTCAGGACAGAAATTGAGGCGATGAGTGAGAGAAAAATAGGTATTGCTTTTTCAACTTTCCTTCTAATTGAATTGCCGCGTTGGTTTTGGTCGATCATTTCACGGATATTCACTTTATCCTTCTTTGTCATTCCTTGGTTTATCATAAGTGAAACTCCTTCCAGTAAGGTACAAGAGGATGAGAGCTTCTGACAGCTCTCATCCAGTTGACTTATTCCGTATAGACTCCAGCGCCTAAGGGCTCGGGTCATAAGCCATTTTGGCTATGAGGCAAAAACCGCCTCTTCGCCAAACTGTCTTATGCCTGTCGCCCCTGAACATGCGCTTGCGCTTTTGTTATTATAGGCCTTCCAAGAAGCTGATGTTTTCTTTAACTTCAGTTTCAGGAATTGGGGCAAAGCCAGTTTCCCCAGCAAATTTATTAATATTGTTCATGACGTAGATTGCAAAGTCTTTAACTTGTGGTTTTTCTTTCGCGTGGTTCACATTCAAGTATGTGAAGACTGGGCGAGTGAAGTCCGCATAAGCGCCATCTTCAGAAATTGTATCCAGTGCTGGTTCAACTGCACCGTTACCAAAGTCAACAGCAACTGCATTCAACTTGTCTGTGTTGTTGACGTAGTAACCGAATCCGAAGAATGCAATACCGTTCTTGTCTTCAGAAACAAGGTTTACAAGAGTTGAATATTCTTGTTGCAAGTTAACTGAGCTATCCATATCTTGCTTATCTAGAATTTTTTCATAGAAAAATTCATATGTTCCGTGGTTTTCATTCGGTCCCATAGCTTTGATCTTTTCATTTGGCCAATCAGGATTGATGTCTGACCAATTTTCGACTGTGCTATCTGCAAGGAAAATGCTAATCAATTCTTCAGGTGTCATTTCAGCTGCCCAATCGTTGTCTTTATTGATAACGAATGTAAGTCCGTCCAAAGCGACTTTCAATTCTTTTACTTCAATACCAAGCTTTTCTGCGTCAGCTGCTTCTTCATCTTTAATATTACGGGATGCATCGTTAAAGTCCGTTCCGTTTTCAACGAGGAATTTCTTGAAACCTGCGCTTGTTCCAGCACGGCTTACTTCTACGGATACGTTCTCTTGTTCGTTAATCATATATTCTTCAGCAAGACGAGCCATAAGCGGGTACACTGTTCCGGAACCGTCGATTGCGACGCTACCTTCCAGTTTTACGTCTTTCGCAGATGCATTATTTTTTTCCGATTTTGCGGAATCGCCATCTTCACCACATGCCGCAAGAACTACCGCAAACGCAGCCATGATCATGAATAAAAGAAACTTATTGAACTTCATTGATAAATCCTCCCCTGAGTTATGTTCTAATGTAAATGAAGGAATCAATCTCCCTCACAACTATTATCTTAAAGGATGATTGTTAAGAGGGTATTGCTAAAATGTAAAGGTATTGTAAATTGGATGTTTACGAATAAATAAAAAACCCGCTTATAATAAGCGGGTTCATCATTCATCCAAATCGACCATTAATATAGTCGTCCGTCAACTTATCTGATGGGGTGTTGAAGATTGTTGTTGTCCGGTCTTCCTCAATCACTTCACCGTTAAGGAAAAAAGCAGTGCGATCGGAGATACAGCAGCTTGCTGCATATTATGTGTAACGATTGCGATTGTCACATCGTTTTTAATGTCGTGAATCAATTCTTCGATCTTATGAGTAGAAACTGGGTCAAGTGCGGAAGTCGGTTCGTCCATCAAGATCACTTCCGGATCGATTGCGAGGCATCGGGCGATACATAACCGTTGTTGCTGTCCGCCTGAAAGGCCGTACGCACTTTTATGGAGACGATCTTTGACTTCATCCCATAGGCGGATTTCTTCAAGCTTTCTTCCACAATCATATCGAGTGTAGCTTTGTTGCGAATGCCGTGTACTCGCGGCCCGAATGCGATGTTTTCATAAATCGATTTCGGGAATGGATTCGGCTTCTGGAACACCATGCCGACTTTGGAACGTAGAATTTCAACAGGCATCGCGTTACCTAAAATATTATTCCCTTTGAAAGTGACGTTGCCTGAGATGGTGACGTCCGTTGCTGTTTCGACCATTCGATTCAACGTTTTAAGAAATGTTGATTTCCCACAACCAGATGGGCCGATTATCGCAGTCACTTCGCGTTCATTTATGTCCAACTCAATATTTTTCAAGGCATGTGAGGTGCCGTACCATAGATTTAAACCGTTCGTTTCATAGATCGGCTTTACCCAGTTTTCGTTCCTGACGACTGATAATGTTTTTTCTTTTCTTCGTTCATGCAATAAAGTCATTTGATATCCTCCTATTGGATTGAGACTTTAGTTAAAGTATAGGGAAAGAATGTTGAGGGGATATGAAGGGAATGTAAAGGATTTGTAAATTAGGGGTTTTGGATAAATGCTTATGTAAAGACACATAAAGTATTGAACTTGCGCATAAGTCCGTTTATGCGTGATTATGGCGGATTATGAGCTATTTTGTGGGTTTATGAGTTATTAGGGCCGTTTATGCGTGATTATAGTAATTTATGAGTTATTTGAAGGATTAATGTGATTTTGTCTGCATTTGTGATTGTGAACACTGAATTCGGCGGGATTTGCTTGATTATTAGACTGGATTAGTGTGAGTCGGTGATAAAGCGCCGAGAGTCGGTGGTAAAGCGTTGAGAGTCGGTGATAACACGCCGGGAGTCGGTGATAAGCTTCTTACAGCAATTTAAAAAAGCTATCCACGTCCGGATAGCTTTCATTTCATTCGAAAAGATACTTTAAAGCCTTCACCGCTTGGTCGACGTTTTCAACTGTGGCGTGTGCTTTGCGGGATAGTTCCTTTAATGGGTGATGATGCTGCACGGAACGGATGAGGATGAGTGGCTTACCGTAGGCCACTGCTGCGCTTGCGTCCATTGCCGTGTTCCACTGTTTATATTGTTCCCCGAAAAGGGCGATGACGAGATCAGCTTTCTTCATTAAAATTTCAGTACGCAAATTATTGAAGTTTGAAGCGGCGGCGTCTTTGAAGATGGCGTCTGGCTGCTTGCCCAATATTTCTTCTCCGATATTGTCAGAACGGTCGTGGTCTTCCATCGGACCGACGAAATCGATTGGCAACTTCAAAGCCGCCGCCTTATGCTTTACCTCTTCACGCCACGAAGTATGGATTTCGCCAGCAAGATATACAGTCAATCTCATAAAAAAATCCCTCCTCAATATGTTAGCTCCATTATAGCATTCATTCCCAAATAAGATTGCCCGCCGCCGTTTGAAAGTTTAGAATAAAGGAAAGGGGGAGTCTTTATGAAAACGATTTGGCATAATGGAAAGCTATATACGATGGAAACTGAAGGAGAAACAATAGAAGCGATACTTACGGAAAACGGTAAAATCATTGCGGTTGGTAATTATGATGAGTTGAAAAATGAAGCGGATGAAGCGATTGACCTAAATGGGGCTGTCCTTTATCCGGGTTCATTGACAACCATATGCATATGATTGGACATGGGCAGAAATTGCTTAGTTTGGATCTATCCAAGGCGAAGTCTGCTGATGACATGATGGATATGCTCATGAAATCCCATCCTGATTTGAAAGAAGATGAGTGGTTCATTGGCGAAGGGTGGAATGAAAATAATTTCTCCGATAAAAAGATCTTCACGAGATTCGAACTGGATAAGGTGACGAATTCGCCGATGTTCCTAAAACGGACTTGCAGGCATGCTGCGGTAGTCAACTCGAAGGCGTTGGAGCTTGCAGGCATTACGAAAGATACGCCGGATCCGGATGATGGGGTCATTGGACGGGATGAGAATGGCGAGCCGAACGGTTTGCTTAAAGAAGGGCCGATGAATCGTCTGTTGCAGTTAATACCTGAGCCGACGGAGGAAATGCTGACGAAGGCACTTGAGAAATCTGTTGATGATCTGCTGTCACTCGGACTAACTGGTTCTGTTACAGATGACCTTGGTTATTATGGTGATTATAGAAACCCGTTGCAGGCATTCAGAAATGTAATCGGTGAAAAGAAGAAATACCGTGCACATTTATTGCGCAGGTCAACAGTATTTACTCATTTAATGGAAGATGAAGCAACTTATGATGAACCGTGGATTGAGCCGGGAGAAATGAAGTTCTTCATTGACGGTGCGCTTGGTGGAAGCACAGCTTTGTTGAGTGAGCCGTATTCGGACAATCCTTCCACTTCAGGCAATGTTGTTTTGACAGATGAAGAGATTGATACGAATGTGGCGACTGCCCGTAAATATGGGCAAGCTGTTGCGATGCATATGATCGGGGATGGAGCAGTTGAGAAAGGATTGGATGCAATCGAACGTCATCCAGTGCCTGAAGGGAAACGCGATCGACTCATCCATGTGAATGTGTTGCGTGATGACTTGGTGGAGCGAATGAAGAAACTTCCAGTCGTCCTCGATATTCAGCCTGTTTTTGTATCATCCGATTTTCCATGGGTGATGGACCGTTTGGGCGAAGAACGATTGGACTGGGCGTACGCGTGGAAACGTCTTCTTAATGAAGGTTTCATTTGCGGAGCAGGGTCAGATGCACCGATTGAGGAAGTCAATCCGTTGTTAGGTATTTATGCGGCAGTGACAAGGAGGAAACCTGGCCAGACGCATGAAGGGTATTTACCGAAGGAGAAGTTAGGCCGATTTGAAGCGGTCGGTTTATTCACAACGGGCGGTGCCGCAACAATTGGAAAGGCGGATTCCCGAGGGAAACTATCTGTCGGTTTTGATGCGGACTTTACAGTTCTTGATAAGGATTTGTTTGAGGTGGATGAAGAGAAGATCCTGGATACAGCTGTTGTTATGACAGTTGTAGCGGGAGATGTGATGTATCGAAGCTAATAAAATACTTTGAAGGAAGATAACATGATGGTAATCGTCTGTTATCTTCTTTTCAGTATGTTAGAAGGTCATAGACAAAGGGGAACGGGAGAGAAATGTATGAACAATATTTCAGATATGAGAAAGCCGATTGGTAACGAAACTCTATTTACAGTTGGTTGTGGGGTAGTTATAGAAAAAGAAGGACATTGCTATAATCAGCTAATGCCGTAATCGGGCCTGATAGTTCAATATTTTCAAGTAGTAGGGAAGATAAAATAAATGACAATTGAAATTAGAGAAGTACAACAAACAGATTACAAAGATTTAGTTGAGTTGATGAGCGAATTAGGTTATCCGACAACACTTGAAGAATTAACGAAACGAATGGAGTTACTACGAAAAAATGTGGATTATGAAGCATTAGTGGTTGTTAAGAACAATCAAGTTATAGGTTTTGCAGGGTTATGTAAGGCACTTGCTTTTGAATTTACTGGTATATATGTACGTATTATTGCGTTTGTTGTAAGTTCCAAACAACGTAAGCAAGGAATTGGAACAATGCTTTTAAAAGCTTGTGAAGAATGGGCGATTCAACAAGGTGCAGTTGCTATGACTTTAAATAGTGGTAATCGAGACGAGCGTCAAACGGCACATATTTTTTATACAAGTAATGGCTACGTAGGTAAAAGCACGGGGTTTTCAAAAGATATAATTTGAGATCTAAGTCGTCAGCAGTGAGGCGCGATGGCTGCATAAAGATGTACCAATGTAGACCTGTAACATAATAACAAGGAATAAGGGGGATATGTTTTATAGAAGAAAGTTTTATACTGTGAAGAAAGAGTTTGTCGAGATATTTAATGAACATTTCAATAAAACCAACTTGCCTAACCAACTTAAATACGGTTCCCGGTTAATCGGTCGTTGGATGAAGGAAAATGAGGACAATACTGTCGAGGTTTTTGCTATTTGGGAATATGACAGTTATGAGGATTATGTAGAGATTGAAACCAAGATAAGAAATGATCATGCTCATGTCGAGCGTGTGAAAGACTGGTACGCGAAGAATGGTGGACGCGATTATGTATTTAAGGAATACATTTTAGAGGTAAAAAATGAAGCCATAACATCAACTGTATACTCGGGGAAATGAGTGGAATCTGGCAGAACGGTATTGAATGTAAAGACATATTGGAGTGTGAATAAAATGATCGAATTACGCCATAAACCACTTCTTAAAGGAGAAAAAGTATTTCTTAGGCCATTTAGTACTGAGGATTTCCCTTATATTGAAGAATGTTTACAAGATCCAGAAGTACTTAAACTTACAGGAAGTAAATCAGATTTTGACCGGGAATTTACTCGCAATTGGTATGAAACTAGGAATGAACAAACGGATCGCTTGGATCTTGCGATTGTTGACCCGGCCCAAGACGTCTTAGTTGGAGAGGCTGTGATCAATTTATACGATGAAGACAACCATAGCATGAATTTCAGAATCCTGATCGGACCGAGGGGAAGAAATCGAGGACTTGGGACGGAGGCTACGCAACTTATCATTGATTTCATATTTAGAAATACAACACTTCACGAACTGACCTTAAGTGTTTTTGACTTTAATCCAAGGGCGAAGCATGTTTATGAAAAGGTTGGTTTTGTGCCTGTAAGTGTCGATGAAAATAATTTGGAGTACGAAGGGGAATGGATCGACTCCATTAATATGAAATTGACAAGGGAAAGTTGGTTGTCTAAGGGATGAGGACATGCGAGGACTAAAAAGAAGATAATCAAAATACAATTTTGAATGTATAAGATTGAATAACAACTTTTGGCGTCTGAAAAGGCGAGTCGGTGGTAAAGTGGGCAAAGTCGGTGATAAACCCCATATAGTCGGTGGTAAACTTCCGAGAGTCGGTGATAAACCCTCAAAAGCCGGTGATAACGTATCTGCCTAAAGCATGTGACTTGCCTTGCCAGCGATGCAGTATGATAAACTGTAGAAAATTGTCATGAATGGGCGAGAGTTGATGACGAATTTTAGGAGGAGGGAGCATAACTATGGACGGACGCAATCGAAGTGATGTGAAACCGGGAATGAAAGTCAATGTCATTCTGAAAAAGGACCAGCGCACAGGTGTGAAGACGGAAGGAGTCGTCAAGGATTTATTGACCAACTCGAGCTTCCATCCGCATGGCATTAAAGTACGGCTGGAAGATGGGCAGGTCGGAAGGGTAAGCGATATTTTGGATTGAACTTAATAGATTGTATAGAGAGGAACTGTCTCTATTAACGGGTTCGGTTGAAGGGGAAAAAGTGCAATTAAAAACGCTCAGATTGAGCGTTTTTTTGCGAGTTATTTTGCTGTTCTGATTGAACTAAATCACCCGTTTAACAGATTCTCTTTTTAAGGAAGGTTTTGAAGTCTATTAAACCGTACGACAATCACTCCTCTATGTAAATGCTTTATTCCTCTCGCTATTTCCCCGTCATATTTGGTTCAAAGGTAACTATTGAGGTTTTTGTTACACGAACTTTCTGTCCTTTTTTCAAGCTTACTTTGTTCTCAGATTTTATTATCTCTCCACCGATCAGTTCGTATAGGAGCGGATCTTTCCCTTGTTCGTGAATTTGGACATAGCCATATCCGTAAGGGATACTGATTGAATACTCGCCCGGTTCAATATCCAATCCGACATCCCATATGCCTGCAGTCAGTACCGTAGATAGCTCTGTACCCACGGGTTTGGCGTCAACAGAGCCGTAGCCCCCATCCATCACAATGGAATACGATTCATCTATATCTACTGTAAGAGAGTTAACTCCAGCAACGTCTCCAACAATTTCACGCAAAACCAACTTATTATTGCTGTCATAGATAAAGACATTTCCGACTGGATAGCCGGAGATCCTATACCTGCCGGTTTTCAATTGGAACTTAACGCCGTTCTTACCGAAAACTGTACCGCTTTCTTTCTTCGATTCTTTGTTGCTACGATCAACTGTCGTGAAAATCGCGGGATTGACTTCACCTATCATTTCATCTCTTTCGGCACCTATAATCTCGTAATTTGCTTCATAACTGACTGTTGGATCCGAAGAATCTCCTTCCAAAGGCTGACATCCTCCTAATAGTAGGAGAATGAATGTACTAAATAGGCATAATTGTTTTTTCCCCACGTGCATTTTCCATTGTGCTGATGTGCGATTAAACATTTTTCGAATAGTGCTTATCATAGCATTCCACCGTCCCCAATTGCCACCCGTCGAAGGTGCAACAGCTTATTTCTTGCATAAAGGATTGCGGTAATAATTACATTCAGCCCGATGAGCCAACCGTATGAATGCCTGAAATCTAATTTCTCAATACCAAATTCCATCGCCGCATCCCCATTCAAGACGGCTCCGATGTCAATGTATTTCAGTGGATATAACCAATTCGTCTCTACTCCGGCAATGCTTAGAAATTCTGGTGCAAGCAGGACAACGAGTAAGAGTAATATTGTGCCGTACAAGTTTTTCGTTATTTCATTGATTAGGATGAATGCGAGTAAAAGAAATAACGAAATAAGAGCAAATGCTACAAACATGTAAAAAATATACCGAAGCATCGACACAGCAACGAAGTCAGCATCCTGATAAATAAGTACCGGAGTTTTGAAATTCCCCCAACCCGTTTTCTTTGACACGTAGTACCCGCCAATCAGAACACTTGCAATAATAAAAACGACGACTTGGAAGAAGTGAATTGTCACCTTGCTGCTCACTTTCTGCATGAATGAAATCGGGAAGCCGTTCATGACAGTAGGATGCTGTTGGTCATGTAATAGGATGCTGCTTGCCATTAATAAAACGAACAAAAAAACAAAACTCCGCTTAATAGTTGCAACGCTACCGGCATATAATTGCTGGCCGCGTAAGGATCTTGGATGATAGGCAGGTCATGATCTTTGTAGTATTGCAATAACGCCATTTCCTTCTGAATTTCCGAGATGGGTATGACGTAATCCGGATGGATTCCTTTATTGTCCCTTTCATGCATCTCAAGCCGTAATTCATTCAGTTTGATGCCGTTGTCGAAATACTCGTCGAAATCCTTGTTCTTCCATAGAGCAAATCTTTGCGCATTATGCAATGATGACTGTTGCGTTAAATTGTTGTAAATTTCTTTACCTTCATCCGTTTTCCGGAGGGAACTAGGAAGGGCGTCCAATACCGCCATAAAATCATCGACTTCGTTATTTTTTTGCTCTCTTATATCGATAATATCGATTTGTGAATAGTAAAGAAAATAGAGCGGGAAAAATAGGATAAGCGCGATGCCTAACAACCAATTTTTCCAATTACCTAACAATAGCTTCGATTCGAATACTGTATATTTCCAAAACATGATTGCATCCTTCCTCACGATAAATTTAATCCCTCACTACCCGTCTGATTATCCGAATTTGTAATATCGTCTTTTATTGACAAGGCGTGAAACTAAGAACAAAATAACTTCAATAATAATAAGCAGACTAAGCAGGGCAATAATCCCTTTTGCGTACGTGATTGTTTCGGTGTTCACTAAATAGTTTTTTTCTGCATCTACTATTTTCCCAAAGTCAAAATAGGTCTGGGGAAATAGGCTGATATCCAGTCCAAATAATTCTCTTGTTGTACGTGAAAAATAAAGGCGTTCTGAAAAAAGAACAACGGTGCTGAACATAAGGACAAACCATTCGTTTTTCAACAGAAGACTGAAGATTACATTCAAACGGACGAATATCAATAGTAACAAAGGCAAGACAGCCAACGTTTTGCCCAAATAGGAAGCGATCGTAATGAAACTGTAATCTTGAATTTTAAAAGTCTGCTGTGCAATCATCGTCGGGACTCTCAAATCAAAGTATCCAAACCCATATTGCCATGACATGATGAGGACACCGATGACAACAACACCAGCAATAAAAAGCATAGAATAAAGGAAGGCTGAAAGAGATTTTAAATTTAGCTGTCGATACCATGATAATGGTATTCCTTGCAGTAGCGTACGATGTTTGCGATCCCTTGATAGGATGTCACTGCTAAAATAGATCGTGCAAAATAGTAGGAAATATACCCCGAATCCCTGAAGGAAATTTTGCAAAGCCTGTAGACCAGTCTTTTCATACATTATTCCGAAAGTGATTGGTACACCTTTCGTAATATAATCTTCATACTGGATCATTGTTTGATGATATAAATGTTCCCTGTCCTTCCCTGGGAAAGGGAATACTTTAAATAACGCTTTGTCATTCACATACTCGTCTTTATTCCCTTCCAAGTAAAAGGTTCGCAATTTCAACAGACGTGTATAATTTCCCTCCGTATATGCCGATAGCATCCCTTTAAAGAGTCCATAGTTATAATCATTCCACGCATAGACAGGAATGCCAGAGTGGAGAACAACGCCTGTATTGCCGATTTGTTCCCTCAATTTCTGTTGAATCTCCAAATTGACTAAGTACTTCTCCGTTCCTTTCTTATCAAAAGCTTCCTTCGTATTCGCATTTGGCAGCAGGACCAAACAATAACTCAGCAATAGAACGCCTACGAATAATAAGAAAGGAATATTTCTTCTGCTCCTCACGGTTATCAAAAATTCATGCTTTAAATAGTTCCAATTCATCTTAGGTTCTCCTTTGAAAAATACCTATTAAATTTCCATATTTTGTTGCCTCATTCCACTATAAACATATAGTTATAATATTTCAACAGTCATTATTCTTTTAATTAATGAAATACTCACATTTAATTCTATGACTAATTGAATAGTAGCCTCATACTAAATCTCACCGTTTGAAAGATGCTAAAGCTAAATCCTTTATAGTGGTGAGAAGCGCAATCGACACTCCAACGCCGATATATTTGAAGTTTGCCCGCGAGTCAAAAAATTCTTCCGGTTGTGTCCGAATATACTGTATACTTTTCTTAAGGTTTGTTCAGATACGATTGAATAAGGGGGGGCATATGGCACTCATCTTGGGGGCTGTACAAGTTAGCAAGGAAATAAATGGGCGACAAATCTTGCATAATATTTCGTTAGGATGTTCCGCAAATACAAGGTTATTAATTCGCGGGAAAAATGGATCAGGTAAAAGCACATTGCTGAAAATATTGGCTGGAATTACTGAACCCACGGGCGGTAAAGTTATAAGAAATACTCGGAAAATCGGGTATGTGCCTGAGCATTTTCCTGATAGCCTGCAATTCAGACTTAAAGAGTACTTACTGTTGACCGCATCCTTTCGGGGCGGCTCGAAGGCTTACGTTGAAAAAGAATTATTGGAGTACATCCAACTATTCAGTTTGGAACCGTTTCTTCATACTTCACTTAAGGCGTGTTCTAAAGGAACAAAGCAAAAGGTCGGCATCATTCAAGCGCTGTTAATGAAGCCCAATCTTTTATTATTGGACGAACCACTTACTGGGTTAGATGCTGAATCCCAACAGGTCCTCATACAATTGCTGAGAGATAAACAAATTCCAATCGTTTTCACGTCCCATGAGGAAACGCTCGTTACGAATATGGCGAAGGAAATTCTACAGATTGAAACCGGAGAAATCACTCTCCAAACAATGAATTCAATTCCAAAAAAGTTAATACGCGTTGAATGCCGTACGAGAGAAGAGTTAAAAGGTCTTCCCGTCAGTCAATTGAACTACGAAGAAAACGTTGCAGTCTTTACAGTTGAAGGAGATGTAAGTGACCAAGTATTACAGAGTCTACTAAGAAAAAACTGTTCCATTTTAGAAGTGAGGGAGTTGAGGTAATGGTTTGGGGGTTCATTCGATATCAATTCGGCAGTTATCTTAGATCTCTGACATTCATACCACCGCTCACTTTATTCATTGGCTGGATTATTGTCTTCTACACGTATAGCGGTGTCCCAATAATGAGCAGCTATGCAGTCACTTGTATTTCACTATACTTAGTCATGACATGGGTAGCGATGAATGTCTTTGCGTTGGAGGGGGAAAGTGAGAAGAATTTACTGTTTGTGCAGCTGCCGAATAAGAGAGATTATTTATGGGGGAAATGGGTTGTTTGTTTTTTAGTTGCGTCCATTTTAGGATTAATTGCGATAGCATATCCAATGTTGATAAGTAGCTTTAAAGGGACAGTTCGGCTTGTGCATATAGGCGCAGCAATTTACGGTCATCTATTCTTTGCGGTTTTCGGAATTATAGTTGGTTCGTTCTTTTCTAATATAAAAATGGAATCCAAGAAATTTGCTTGGTTGTCGGCGATGCTTGTCATCGCTGTTTCGATTGCCTACGAAGGCATAGTTGAGAAAGTGTATATCTTCAAATGGATACTACTCCCTTTCCCACCAGTGTCCCAATTTCTTATGCATTTCACAGATGATGCTTTGTTGATTGATAAAAACTTTTGGTTGGATGCCGCTTGGGTCGTTTGCTATTCCTTCATTTACTTTTTAGTCATAACCCGGATGTTTTATCGGAAAGAGAGGTAATGTGTTCTTGTGGATCCAAAAGTGTGTGCCTATGCTCTCTAAACCTTGAATTTTTAGTTCTCTCACCTCATCCAATAGTTTCCAAAATATTGTATACTGTTTGAATGAGAGAGTTACTAAAAGGGGGAACCACCTTGAAAACGTTTTGGGGGATACTGTCGGTTTTATTCATATGGGCATTAGTTTTTCCACTTGCAGGGCTTGCCGCGTTTTTTCTATATGTTTCAAATCAGGGATATTTTGTACCTCTTGTCATCGCGGCGTACCTATCATTTGGAGCAATACTCGTCATGGTACGTTTTGAACTGTTCACGTATAAAAAGTATTTCTGGCTTGGAGTGGCTGCTCTTATCGCCATCTCACTTGTTTTCAACATTCCAAGTATCTATGAAAAAACACGGCCCACGATTTCGGATGGTCAAGTCAATCTCACTGAATACCAGCCATTTGAAAAGAGAACGAAGGCTGTTTGGATGGAAAAACCAGCATCCTTGAAAATCGAAGACGATTTACCAATAATTGACGGGGCAACTGCGCTTTATCCGATTTACGCTGCATTCGCACAATCCGTTTATCCTGAAAAGGAGTACCAGCCTTATGATAGCGAAGTAATGTCCAATCGGACGGGTGCTGCCTATACGAATTTGATAAATGGAGATGTGGATATTATTTTCGCATTGGGGCCATCTTCAACACAGCTGAACCAAGCGGAAAGTGCAGGTAAGGAATTGAAGCTGACGCCGATTGGGAAAGAGGCATTTGTCTTCTTCGTTAATTCCAAAAATCCTGTGAAAAGTTTGACGGAGGATGAAATCAAAGGGATTTATGCTGGGAAAATTACAAATTGGAAAGACGTTGGTGGGAAGGACGAGGAAATCCGCGCATTTCAACGACCTGAAAATAGCGGTAGTCAAACAGCATTGCAAAGTTTCATGGGGCTCACTCCAATCATGAAGCCGCCTACAGAGGATGTCATGTCGCTTATGGGAACCATCATCGGTGAAGTGTCCGACTATAAAAATCATAAAAATGCCATTGGTTATACGTTCAGGTACTACTCAACACAAATGGTAGAAAATAATAAGATCCGCTTGCTGAGCGTGAACGGCGTGGAACCGACAGTGGAAACAATCCGTTCGGTGAATATCCGATTACTGGTGAGTTCTATGCAGTAACGGCGGGTAGCGATAATCCACACGTTGAAGCTTTCATTGAGTGGATATTGTCAGATGAAGGGCAAGAAATAGTAGAGATGACGGGGTATGTACCGGTCGGAAAGTGATGAATTAGGGAGAGTTGAACGATGAATTTCACAGACACTTTGGGAATTATATACCCAATCATCCAAGCCCCGATGGCAGGTGTGACGACACCGAAATTCAAGAGCGTGAAATGTGAAAAAAAGAAAAGAGGCGTTCTCACGCCTCTTTTACATATACCATAATAATTCATACTTCATTTTCTTCCCTTTTTCACTTTCCTGTTCGACGACGTTCCAAATTCCGTTCTCTTTCAGCATTTTATAGTAGAAATTTGTCCCATCGGCTCTTTTGAAAAGGATAAAGCCTTCATTGTCTTTAACGAACGTCACTGGATCAATGACGTTTTTGTATGGGGGTTGTATTTCGGGGCTTAGGATATTAATGATAATTTCCTCCGCGATATGCGCAAGGGAATCGTATTCATTGTTCTTTTCCGCTTTGTAGCGTAGCTGGTTGTAATTATATTGTTCGTATATGGCAATAAATTTAAGCGGAACGATTTTTTGATATCAATAATTACCTCTTTATAAAATTGCTTTACGCTCTTTTCTTCCTCGTCGCCAACATGGAAAACTCTAAAAGCAGGGCCCCTTTTGAATTAAGGCCAAACTTCAATGTCTCGTTGCCATAAGGCGGATTCTCCGAGGTTTCGAATGTTTTCACGCGAACCTCCACGATGAAGGCAAATTCACCTTCCTTTTCCCTCTTGACCACAACTACTTCAGCATCATGCAGCTTGTAAGGTTTATCGTATCCGTAATAATCAATAATTCCTTGAGCTATAAAGGGCTGAAGTGTGACCAACAATGCATCTTCAAGGTCAGCAAAAGGCTCGTTTGCTTTCGGTACAAGAGGTTGGAGGAGAGTTGTCAGTACAAGAAAAAAGCTTAAGAAATAAAATTTTTTCAATCTAAATTCCTCCTTGTCCGAGTATATACTTAGCGTTTCCATTGTGAATAAAACAATACGCAATTGAAGAGGTATTAGCGAAATATCGTAGTTTCGATATAATGGAAAAAATGAAAAATCTGTATCGGGGATCATATGAAGAAATACATCGGTGAAATCGGGTTAATGCTAACCGCGATTATTTGGGGAAGTGGGTTCGTCGGAAGTGCGGTGGCACTTGATACATATACTCCGTATCAAATTTTAGCGGGTAGGTTTTTGATAGGCGCTGTGCTACTTTGCGTCGTTTTTCATAAGAAATTAAAGTCTATCCCTAAAAGTGCACTTCTCAAGGGGGCAATATTAGGCATATTTTTGTATATCGCTTTTGTGTTGCAAACTGTTGGACTACAATATACAACCCCGTCAAAAAACGCATTTTTAACAGCGGTGAATGTTGTTGTAGTGCCTTTTATTGGGCTTGCAATTTATAAAAAGAAGCTTGATGCATTCGAATTAATGGGTGCTTTTCTTGCGATGTTCGGAGTGGCGGTCCTATCGCTACAATGGTCGGCGGGGGTGAATTTTGGCGACTTCCTATCTTTATGTTGTGCAATCGGATTCGCTTTTCATATTTTTTACACGGCGCAGTTCGTGAAACAAGAGGATCCAATCATTTTGACGATTGTTCAAATGGCAACGGCTACTATAATTGGAATCGTCGTTGTGTTACTGAAAGGTGAAACATCGTTCAGCATGCAGTCTGAAGGATTGACGTCATTATTATATTTAGGTGTTTTTTCGACAACGATTGCGTTTTTATTACAAACGGTTTCTCAGAAATTTATTACGGAAACGAAAGCTGCGATTATCCTATCGACTGAATCTTTATGGGGAATGGTCTTCTCCGTCATTTTATTAAGTGAAATTGTTACGTTTAAGATGGGCATTGGCGCGGTTTTGATACTTGCGGCAATCATTTTATCCGAAACGAAATTAAGCTTTTTTAATAGGAAAAAAGCAAGTTTAATAAAAGTTGAACCAAAGTGAGGATGGGGTGGGGTTGTGTATAGTGTTGAGGAAAGAGATGAATATTTTAAAAGAATCATCGAGAACTTTCAGTCGAATAATTTGTTTGAAGGGGTTGTCCAGTTAGGGTCTGGGGTGAAGGGGTACAACGATGCGCACTCCGACATTGACTTGATGGCGTCTACTTATAGATCGGAAGACGTTGATGACGCGAAACAAGCAATTTATGAGCTTCTTACAAAGTTCAATCCTGTTTATATTAAGGAAAAGCAATTTACACAACATATCTTCCTTTTCATTGTGTTCATGGAAAATTCACTCGAATTGAATATTTCCGTTTTACCGAGTGAGTTGTTGAATGTGAAATCGCCTTTGTGGAAAGTCGTTGTTGATAAAAGCGGAGTAGTTTCTAGGAAAATGCATGCTGAAAATGAAGTATTTCAAAATAAGCCTGTCACATATGAGGTGAACATTGATCTTCCATTTGAATTCGCTTATTGTGCATTGAATGTAAATAAAGAGTTGAAAAGAAATAATCTTATCTACGCACTGAAGATGCTTGAGAGGATGAGAGAGTATGTTTTACTTGTTCAGGCGATGAATGAAAGTAAGAAATTGCATCAATTTAAAGCGTATGGCAGTTTGGATCCTTCATTTATTGAAGCGTATCTTTCCACTTATCCAGATGAGGTGACAGTGGAGAAATTGACGATCTCAGCTACTCAACTAAAAGAACTTTTTGCGGATACTGTGGATAAGAACCCTTCCATGATGATGGATGAAAGGTTATATGAATTATTGAAATAAATGATTGACTCCACCCTTGGAGACAGGTTTATAGTAAGAGAAGAAAGGGAGGGGGAGTATGCTATCAATCGGGAAAACGGCCCATCTTGTCGGGCTGACGATAAAGGCGATCAAACATTATGAGGAAATTGGACTTGTCTATCCCTCATATGTAAATCCGGAGTCGGGGTATCGGTTTTATACACAAAAAGAACAGCAGCAGCTCGTGCGAATCAAAACATTGAGGAATTTCGGCGTGTCCCTTTCCGACATTTTACGGGAAGGAGATGATCAGATGGACCGGTTGTTGAAGAATCGAAAAAAGGAAATTGAGAATGAAATCAATGAATTGCAAGGGAAGATGGAAGGAATTGATCAATTATTAAACAAAGGGGAGAAGGAAATGGAAACACGCATTGAAGAAAGCAAAGGATTTACAGTAAGAGGGTATGAGGTGCAAGGACCTGTATCGGAAATTCCAGCAGAATGGGACCGGTTAATAAAGGAAATTAATGAAAAAGGTGTCGTTGTCGAAGAATCATTCGGTGTCTGCCTGAAGATGGAGAACGATATTATTCATTATATTGCTGGGCTGAAAGAAGACTTGACGGAAGGATTCCCGGACACGAAAGAAGTTGTCATTCCAGCTGGCAGATTCATCGTTGCGAAAGTAGAAGGCGGCATTCCAGGAATTCCAGCTGCGTATGATTACATCATTCAAATGGAAAATATCAAACTGCGGGATTGCTATGATTTTGAGCGCTACGTTCATCCAGCCGGGGTATCGGAGGATGTTATCGAGATTTGGATGCCGATTGAATAAATAAAATCAAAAAGGGATGGTACGAATGGGGACAAGGATTGAACTTGTAGAACAATTCACGGTAAAAGGGTATGAAATGCACGGGCCGGTAACTCAGATTCCGAAGCTGTGGGATGAATTGAATGGAGTTATTCAGGAAAAGGGTGCTTCACCTGAAGAGTCTTTTGGGATTACGTTAGAAATGGATAAAGGCAACTTCCACTACTTAGCGGGGATTAGATCGGAGTTTGCGGAAGGGTTTTCAGATACGAAAGAATTTTTTATTCCAAGCGGTAAATTTATTGTTGCTAAGGTCGAAGGTGGAGTCGAGGCGATTCCGGCTGCATTTGATGCGTTGCTGAGAAATCCAGATGTGAAACTTAGACATAGTTATGGGTTTGAGCGATATATCCACCCTACAGGTTCTGAAGGATACGAGATTGAAGTTTGGGTGGCGATTGAGTAAGGGAACTCGATTTTTTTGTAAGAATTAGGGGGATGCATCACATGGAATATCGAGGCCCAAGTGTTTATGACCAAGAGGACTTTCGTAAAAAGTATATGAATCATAGAGATAGGCAAGATAGCCCCAACATTGCGATTGAAAAGCCTATCATTTATGAGTTGCTTGGCGACTTTCATGGAAAATCGGTTTTAGACTTGGGATGTGGTAATGCAGCCTTTGGAAAAGAATTATTACATTTAGGTGCGAAATTTTATACTGGAATAGAAGGTTCTGAGCGAATGTCAGCACTAGCGAATCAAAACCTAATTGAAGAAAATGCACAGATTTATCATGAGACGATGGAAACGTTTCGTTATCCAACGAATGAATATGAAATTATAACGTCCCGTTTCGCAATACATTATGTTGATGATATCCAGAGCTTGTTTCAAAATGTGTACCAAAGCCTCAAAGAGGATGGACGGTTTATTTTTAGTATTCAACACCCACTCACAACATCTTCGTAAGCAAAAAGACGGGAGATCGACGTGAGGATTGGATAGTTGATGATTATTTTATCGAAGGGGAAAGAAAAGAACCTTGGATTCAAAAAGTTGTTGTGAAGTACCATCGAACAACTGAACATTATTTTCATGCCCTTTTAAAAGCAGGTTTTACAATAGTTGACCTCCGGGAAGGAACGCCTGAAAGAGAATATTTTACTAACGAAGGTGAATTTGAACGCAGACAAAGAATACCGATTGTACTGATGTTCTCTTGCAGGAAGTGAACGGTTTTACAATAAACAATATCTACAACACACTTACTGTGGAAGATCCAGAAGGTACTGGGTCTTTTTTTTTATGACACACGAATTCCTCATCTACAAATATAGTTTTTTATTCTTTCCCTCAATAATGAATCCAAATGTTTTACGAAACGTATATAGAAGTAAATTGCCTAAAGGAGGTCTGTCTATGATTGAATTTCGGGATATTAATTGGGATAATTTTGAGGAATGTATTCGATTGGAACTTAAAGAGGAGCAGAAAAACTTTTTAGCCTCCAATGTATATAGTCTTGCTCAATCTTATGTCGCCTTATTAAATGATGAAATGCCCGCTATGACATTTGCAATCTATGATGGGGAGACAATGATTGGTTTTATCATGATGTATCATGACACAGCCGAGGAAAATGAATATGGTGATGAAGCTCGCTATGGCATTTTAAGATTTATGATTGATAAGAAATATCAAGGACAGGGCTATGGTAGAAAAGCGATGGCAAAAGCACTTGACTATATTAAAACTTTCCCGCAAGGCGATGCTTCTTCAGTGTACATTTCCTTTGACCAGACAAATGCAATTGCTAAGAATCTCTACGCATCTTTTGGATTTCAGGATACTGGTAAGGTTGATGATGATGAAGTGATTTTTAAGCTCGATTTATAATCGATGTTATGGACGCCCAAATCCTTCACCGGTACGAATAGAAAAAGGGGGTAATGGCGTGAAAGAAATCTATCGGAAAACGTCGATTTTCAGTTTCATTGGCGGAACAGGGTTGACCCTTTATTGTATTCTTTACTATTTCATTTGGTATGAAGGGTTTTCCTTAAATGGCGATGTATTGTTTGAATTAGGGATAATTGGAGTGTTTTCACTTGGGGCAGGGGTTTATTTCAAAAAAGCGTACGAAAAGCTGATAGATCATCCTGTAGTCGACAGTGAAATTGACGTGGAAAACATTGGGGAACTAATTCTGAAGCGAGTGCCGTCCTTGCTTCCCAAGCTATACAATGTCGATCATAATGGACAACCACTATTTCAAATAAAGCCTGCAAAAGGACAATTTCGTAATGGCCTGCTTCTGTTCCAATCGTTTGAAAAAGGGATGCTTTTTCCAGTGAACTATGACATTGCTGCATTAGACGGCAGTATCTTGGCGACTTTCCAAATCAAAAACAATGTGAAACAATTTACGTTGACATTGAAGAAGCCCGATGGCACGGTCATAGGGCGATACATCCAGCAACTATCAAAATCGGCAATGAAAAACCGGGGAACACTTTATCATGCAGATGGATTGGTTTGGCGGCAGCTTGAAGCAAAAAATATGGCTGGTGATATCGATGTGTTGGACGAGAGAGGCAGTCGGACAGCTTCCTACCGTTATGGATTGTTTCCGTACGCAACGCTTCCTGCATTCCAAAGTACTGCCCATCATGAACATGTTCGTTTTGGGGCACAGATCTCTTCTGAAGAAAAGCTTGCTTACGTCATGATTTTCTTTTTTTGGTTAGATGGGTAAGTGTTGGATTTAAACATGAAAACATTAAAAAAACCACCAGGTTAAGGTGGAGGAAGTGAATAAAACAATTCGTTGACCGTTAGTCTATTAGATTTGTATAAGCAGCAAGATGATCGAAGATAAAGATAGACATGCACTTGCCAAAAACAAAAAGGCTAATACTTGCTTTGGATTCAGTCCGGCACGCAACAGGCGATAATGGATTTGGCTAGCATCGGCTTGATAGATCGATTTGCCTTGAACATAACGTTTGGCTATGACAAATAGATTATCAAAGATTGGCACGCCTAATGCCAAAATGGGAATAAACAATGACAGAACGGTTGCTTGTTTAAAGGCACCATCCAAGGCGATGACTGCAAGTATAAACCCAAGGAAGCTGGCGCCTGCATCTCCCATAAAAACCTTGGCAGGTGGTTTATTAAAGCGTAAATAGGCGGTAGTGATGCCTACTAAAACAATGGCCATCATGGCGGAATTCGACTGACCTTTCGTTAAGGCAACAATAAAAAGGGTAACAGCAGATATCGCGACAAGTCCTCCTGCAAGTCCATCCATACCATCCGAGAAATTAATGACTGTCGTCACTCCGAATATCCATAAGATTGTCAATATAAACTGCAGTATAAACGGAAGGGATACATATTCACCCGAGAGCGGGTTTACGAAACCGTTAAATGTGATACCTGAAGCAAAAACTAAAATTGCGGCAGATACTTGCACAATGAATTTAGGGAATGCCGGAAAATCTTTCCCCTTCGTTTTGAACCAATCATCAACCGTTCCGATGGTTAATAACAATACCCCTCCTCCAAAAAGTGCGCCGGTTTCCCAGGTAAACTCTCTAGTAAAAAGTAGATAGACGAGAAAGAAACCAATAAAAAGGGCATAGCTCGCTGTCAGCGGAATCGGTTCACGGTGTAATTTACGTTCGACATTTTCCTGCGGCTTGTCCACAAAGTCAAGATGGAAAGCAAGCTTTCGTAACGGGGGAATTAAACTATAAACAATGAGAAATGATGCCGAAAATGCCAATATGTAAGAGATTTTTCTCACCACCATACTATTAATCTTCTATCATTATACAGAATTTTACTAATTTTGTCGATTGGTGAATTTGTTTAATAGAAAATCGTTAAATGGGTGTCAGTTTAAAGCAGATTGAAATATTGTGTTAAAATAACTAACATGTAAACTATTTCATTTGGAGGTACGATAAGATGTATGAATACAAATATATTAAATTAGATTTAAAAGGTATTATCGAGTCTAAACCGACACAAGATTATCATGCTATCATAGATGATCACGCAAAAGAGGGTTGGCGATTAGTACAAATTCTAACGCCGCCTACGGGCCCTTCTGGTGCCGCAACATACTTCGAATTGATTTTTGAAAAACGAATATAACAATGTTTTAAAGATGCACGGAGATAAAATTAGGGGTCGGTTGATGTTAAGGATCGAACAAAAGAATCCTCTCAATTGTAATAATCATTGAGAGGATTTTGAATTTGTTACAAAGATACGGTGGCAATTACCATCAGTTATGGTGATGTTCAGCTGATTCGCCTTTCACTTTACACAGAATAGAATCGTCGTGCAGATGTGCAGGTGTTTCTAATTGAATCGTTATATGTTGAATGTTTTTTTGTACAAGGTCATGTTCAATTTGTTGGAGCAGTCGTTCAGTTTCAGCAATGGACATTTTACCATCTACAACCGCATGGCAGGAGAGAGCGTTTAACCGGCTTGTAATCGACCAAACATGCAAGTCGTGAATGCCCTGTATTCCTTTTGTTTTTTTTATCGTTTGAATCACATCTTCCATATTTACATTTTGTGGTGTCCCTTCCATCAGGACATGCAATCCGGATTTTGTTACATAGTATCCACTACGTAATACTAGTGCGGCTACAATGACACTTGCAAGTGGATCTGCCCAGCCCCAGCCGAAAAATATCATGAGTAGTGCAGCGATAATAGCTCCAATGGAACCAAGCATATCGCTAATTACATGCATGTATGCTCCACGAATATTTAAGTTCTCTTCCACGTCTCCTCCACGCATCATAATCCACGCTATAAGAATATTGACTAACAAGCCAATAAAAGCAACGATCAACATTCCAGTTGAAGCAACTTCAGGTGGATTTTGAAAACGTTGAACAGCCTCGTAAAAGATAAACAAAGCAATTAGTACGAGTGTTCCCCATTTAGAACAGCAGCTAAAATTTCAAATCGCTTATATCCATATGTTTTACTATAGTTAGCTGCTTTTTCTCCAAGTTTAAAGGCTAATAATGCTAACCCGAGAGATATAGCATCGCTCAACATATGACCAGCATCTGCCAACAAAGCAAGACTATTTGTTAGTAAACCACCTATGGCTTCAACAATCATATATAAAGTAATAATTATAAAGCTAATCAATAGTACCCTTTTATTTGCACCGTGTGAATGGTCATGACCATGATTGTGTCCCAGTCTATATACCTCCTTGTTCAATCTTGGATAACGTGCTCAATGACGTCTCTACGTTAAAATCAGGTTTTTCGTCATTAGAGGTTTCTCCCGAGTTATGCTCTTTATTCATTTACCTTATTTTTGAAATAGTACACAGGGGAAATTTAGTTGACTCTAACGTTACGTCATACTCTATAGTCAATAGTGAGGGGAGGCGGGAACTATGAAAGTGAAAGAGGTAGCGGATTTGACCGGTGTGAGTGTGCGTACGCTCCATCATTATGATGATATCGGTTTACTCGTTCCGGAAGAGGTGACGGAGGCGGGCTATCGGGTTTATTCGGATCAAAACTTGACGACCCTCCAGCAAATATTATTCTTTCGTGAAGTTGGCTTCCCTTTGAAGAAAATTAAGGAGCTATTAGGTAGTCCATCGTTCAACCGGTTGGAGGCGTTCGAGCTGCAACGAGAAATGTTGCTTGCAAAGCAACAACAATTGGAAGTGATGATTGCGACAATCGACAAGACGCTTCTTGCGGAAAAAGGAGAAATGATAATGACGAACGAGGAGAAATTTAAAGGATTTGATTTTAGTTCGAATTCATATGAACAGGAAGCGCGGGATCGATGGGGAGATGAAGCGGTTGACAAGGCGAACAAAAACGTTTCCCAGTTCGGCGAGAAAGAACAACAGGAGATGAACCGAATTTATTTCCAGCTTGCGGCGTTGCGCCACACGGATCCAGCTTCGGTCGAAGCCCAAACAGCTATTGATGAGTGGTACACTTTCTTGAATAAAATTGGAGACTATTCATTGGAGGCATTTGCCGGCTTAGGTGAAATGTATGTCGTAGATGAGCGATTCATGAAGAATATTGACCAATTTGGGGAAGGTTTGTCGGTATTCATGCGAGACGCGATGAAAGTATATGCAGAGAAGAATTAACCGATAAAAAGCGCCGTAGGAGGCTATTCTTACGGTGTTTTTATTTATTTTAAAAAACAAGAGCTTGTTTACGCGATTAGTAGTATAATAGGAAAACCATTAACAGGTCAGCAGCTTTTTTTTCTCACATCTTTTGCGATCAAGGATTGAAAATCTTTAGTGAAGTGAAACTCCAAGTGGGGTTCACACGTATAATAGATATAGATAAGCACAACTGTCCGCCAAACATCATGCCTACAACTTAAGTCTTAGAATGTTTCCACCTGCAGACGGTTTAGCTTCCAGGAAAAATTGTACATACTTGTAGACAGAGATGAGTTAGGGGTTGGAAAGATGGGAAAAACAATCTATATTGTACTTACTGACACCGGGACGTTACTGTCAAAGGCAATCGGCATGTATACCCGCGAAGATTTAAATCATGCTTCAATTGCATTTGACGAGCAATTGACGGAAATATATAGTTTCGGACGGAAACAGCAATATAATCCGTTCATCGGCGGATTTGTTCGAGAAAATGTAGCGGAAGGCATTTTTCAGGATGCTGATTGCGCTGTGTATCGGTGTGAAGTATCAGCGGAAGCATACACACGAATTCGTGAGAAAATTGTTCAATTCGAATTAAATCAAAGCATTTATAAATATAATTTTATTGGGTTGTTCGGCGTGGCTTTGAATAAAGAGATCCATCGTGAACGAGCATTTTTTTGCTCGCAATTCGTGGCAACGGTCATGCAGGAGAGCGAAACGCACCGTCTTTTGACAACACCCTGCCTAACAATGCCGCATCATTTGACATTCCTACCACATCTGGAGTTAATTTATGAAGGCGCCCTTAAGACTTATTTAGATAAAGTAAGAGAGCCGCAAGCGGAACGTCCAATACGCGTGGGACTTTTAAAAAGCTTAGCGTTTCGATTGCTTGCTTAAATGAAGCTTCTCCATTACGGGAAGCTTTTTTACATTCAGCTACTTGCGCCATTCGCATTTGTACAAATTCCATGCGATAATGAAAAAAAGACGAAAAAAAAAGGATGACACGATGACGAAAACAATTGATGTACAAGTAAATGCTCAAAGTATAGCGGCGTTTAAAAAGGGCTATCCGCTGATTTTAAAAGACGCTGTAGTGAACCCGGAAGTGTTGAAGAGGAAGGTACGCTCATCCGCCTGACTGATAAATACCGTAAATTTATTGCAAAAGGTTATTATGGCAATCAAAACAAAGGGATCGGTTGGGTATTGACGAGAGATGACAACGAGGAGATTGACTTCGCGTTTTTTGAATCAAAGATTTCAGCGGCTTTGTCAAGGCGTGAGTCATTTTTCGAAGATAGCGAGACGACTGCATTCCGTGCATTCAATGGTGAAGGCGATGGCATCGGCGGATTGACAATCGATTATTTTGACGGCTATTACATGGTTAGCTGGTATAGTGAAGGAATTTACGCCATGAAGCATCATGTATATGGTGTATTGGACAAGCTTGTGGACTACAAAGCAATTTATGAGAAAAAACGTTTTGATACGAAAGGCCAATACATCGAACAGGATGATTTCGTGAAAGGGGAGCCAGGTGACTTCCCGATTATCGTGAAGGAAAATGGCATGAATTTTGCTGTCGATTTGAATGATGGCGCGATGACAGGGATTTTTTTAGATCAACGTGATGTGCGTAAAGCGTTGCGTGATAAGTATTCGGATGGTAAGCATGTACTTAACACATTCTCATACACGGGTGCATTTTCGGTTGCTGCGGTCCTTGGAGGTGCACGCGAGACAACGAGCGTCGATTTGGCGAAGCGCAGCCTACCGAAGACAATCGAGCAATTCAGCGTGAACGGCATTGATTACGAAGCACAAAACATCAAAGTGATGGACGTATTCGATTATTTCCGTTATGCGAAACGCCATGAGTTGAAATTTGATGTCGTAGTTCTTGATCCTCCAAGCTTCGCACGGTCAAAAAAATACACGTTCAGTACAGCGAAGGATTATCCAGCACTGATAATGGACGCTATTGCCATCACAGAAAAGAACGGTATCATTATCGCTTCTACGAATAATGCAAGCTTCAGCATGAAGAAGTTCAAGTCGTTTATCGATCAAGGATTTGCAGATGCTAACTCTCGTTACAAAATACTTGAGGAATCATCATTGCCAAAGGATTTTCGCACGAATCGCGACTTCCCTGAATTTAACTATTTAAAGGTTGTTATTTTACAGAAATTGAAATAAGGAATTGGAAGCCATCTCCCGTACGGAGGTGGTTTTTTTGTTAAGATTGCAATTACTAAAAGAAAACAGTTCAATAGATAGAAAGAGCGTAGGGGGGAGTGCGGATGATTGAGGCGGTTTTGCATGGTGCAATCTTGGCCTTAGGGTTGATATTACCGTTAGGTGCTCAAAATGTGTTTGTGTTCAATCAGGGGGCATTGCAGCCAAAGTTAATGAAAGCACTTCCCGTCGTCGTTACTGCGGGGATTTGCGATACGATATTAATCGTGGCAGCTGTATCTGGAGTCTCATTGCTCATCTTGACGTTCAGCTGGTTGGAGACGATTCTTTTCGCAGTAGGGATTTTGTTTTTAATTTTCATCGGAATCTCCCTCTGGCGAAGCACCCCATCAATGACAACGGAAGAAGGGGAACGGTTTTCTGCAAAAAAACAGATCATGTTCGCCGCATCGGTCTCTCTATTGAACCCACATGCAATCCTTGATACGATCGGCGTTATCGGATCGAACGCGTTGAGTTATTCAGGGAGGCCCGAGTTGCGTTCACCTTGACGACAATCATCATATCTTGGTGCTGGTTTTTTGGACTCGCAATGGCTGGACGGATACTTGGCAAGATGGATACGGGCGGGAAGTTCATTGGGTTGTTGAATAAAGTCTCCGCATTCGTCGTTTGGGGAGTTGCAGTATATATGGCAATCCGGTTACTTGGCAAATTTTTTTGAAGATATCTATCGACACTAATCACCAAAATAGGCCCTTGAACCTGGTGAAAAAGAAGTGTTTTTTGTTGGTACTTGTGCAAGGTGCATTCATAAAAATTTACTAAACGGTATAATAATACGAATGGAAAGCTGACGAATCTTTAATCGTCGGCTTTTTTTTATTGATTTATACAATTCACTGCATAATCTGAACAGTTTTGTGCCGAGGTACCTTAATAATTCTTTACATTAGGAATATTTTTGCTTAACAGTCACCAAGTAGAATATGAGCTGTAAGGAATCAGAGTTGAAAAGGAGGATAGGGAGCAGTCATACCCGGCAGTTTATCAATCAAACTACTAAACCATTAATTGTTAACTGGAGGAGACAAGTTGAAAAACATTGGCAGATTTATAACATTGCTCGTTTTCGTTTTATTCTTAAGTGCATGCGGAAACAACCAGGAAGGTACAGGTGCCAAAAATAACAAAGCTTCAGCGGATAGTGGGAGAACGGAAATTACGTATTGGTATGCGTACGGGGATAAGATTGGGGAAAATAATGAAAATTTAGTCAAAATGTTTAACGATTCACAAGATAAAGTGTTGGTAAAAGCAGAATTCCAAGGTGGATATGGCGACCTTCATTCCAAAACGCAAGCGGCTTTTGCAGCGAAAAACGCACCGGAAGTTACTTTGAATGAAATTGCATCGATGGGCGTATTCGCTCGTTCAGGAATGACGGAAAACTTAACGCCATTCATCGAAAACGACAGTGATGTTAACTTGGAAGATTTTAATCCCGGTCTGATGGGCAACTCGTATGTAGACGGTAACATCTATGGGCTTCCTTACTTGCGAAGCACGCCGATCCTATACATGAACGTTTCTATGTTGAAGGAAGCGGGACTTGACCCGGCTGGACCGAAAAACTGGAAAGAATTTGAGAAGTATTTACGTGCATTGACTGTTGAAGGAAAGAGTGTCGGCATGAGCATGCCAGTAAGTATTTGGTATTTTGAGGCATTCGTTGGAGCCGGTGGCGGCGATATGTTGGCTGCAGGAGATTCCGAAGTAACATTCAATGGAACAGCTGGGGTGGAAGCGTTGGAATTCTGGAAACATCTTGCGGAAGAGGGCATCTTGAAAATCCTGTCCGGTGATGAAGCGGCAGCACAAGCAACACAAGATTTTGCAAACGGCCGCTCTGCAATGATGTTTACATCTACTGCAAATTTGACACATAACTTGGCGATTGCAGAGGAAAACGGATTTGAATTGAACACAGCATTCATGCCATCGAATAAAATAAGCGGTGTACCAACGGGTGGAGCAAACCTTGTTATGACGGCGGGTTTGTCGCATGAAAAACAGCAAGCCGCGTGGGAATTCATCAAATGGATGACAGCAAAGGAACAGACAATCTATGCAAGTAAATACACAGGCTATTTGCCGAGCCGGCTTTCCGCAATTGATTCGGAAGAGATGCAAAGCTTGTATAAGAAAATCCCTCAATACAAAGTGGCTGTCGACCAATTGCAATATGGAAAGCGCGTCCGATGGCGCAAGCCTATCCAGAAATTTCGACGATATTGGCAGATGAAATTACGAGAAGCTTACTGGAGCCTGATTTATCACCAAAAGAAGCGTTGGACAAAGCAGCTAAATTGGCGAATCCCCTCTTACAATAATCCGATTCGGGAAGATGGGCAATCGAGCCCCCTCTTCCTGTTTTCGTAAAGGAGACGATCACATTGAACTGGATGAAGCAAGTGAAAGTGGCAATTTTCGATATGGACGGGACGTTGTATCAGGACGATGCTTTTTTAGGGCGGTATATAACGTATTTATTGGACGGAATCGTAGATGAAGAGAAAATGGGGGCTGTCGTGTCCGAAGCATACGATATTCTCGATGGCAGTCATATTTTGCAGCTTGGCCATTTCTTTGATCGGGAACAACATTTCTTTTATGAGCATGATCAATTCATACCGACGACGTGTTACTCATGGGAAGGCAAGAAGCATGAAAATCCAATAGTGGAAAATGCCTCACTTTTGTTTATAGGGGATCCGTGGGTATCGCCAATCTATACGCCGAAAAATACGGCATTACACGCGAAAGAAGAGCGGAAGCTTTTGAAAAAGTTCGTTATGAAATGATTGACGATCCATTTAAAATCAGACGCCATACGCCACTATTCGAAAGCATTGCCGCACTTGGAACAAAGAAGAAAATCTTCATGACGAATACACCGGGGGATACCGGACCTGCTTTCGTCACGTATTTGAATATCGGATCGATGTTTGATGATTATGTGTTTGACGCGAAAAAGCCGCTTGGAATGGAAACAATCGTGAAAGGGCTATTGAAAGAAGGGTTCGCTCCGAACGAAATCCTCTCCATCGGGGATAATCCATACAATGACTTAGCACCGGTACGAAAACTCGGGGGACGGACTTGCCTCATTTCACCGTACACGCATTTTGGAAAACATGAGTGGGATTATACTGTCAAAACTGTGGAAGAGTTGGCGGATTTCTTGCACCAATCATCCGTTATAAAGCTATAAAGTGAATAGGAGATGAACGGAATGGCTGAAATCAGATTAGTGAACATCGTAAAAAAGTTCGATGAGGATACAGTGGTGAACAATCTGAATCTCACAATCGAGGACGGTTCATTCACCGTAATTGTCGGTCCGTCAGGCTGCGGTAAATCGACAACCCTCCGGATGATTGCTGGATTGGAAACACCTACGAGCGGTGAAATTTGGATTGGCGATGATTGTGTAACAAATCTGGAGCCTGGCAAGCGGAATATTGCGATGGTTTTCCAGAACTATGCGCTCTATCCGACAATGACAGTCCGGAAAAATATCGAATTCGGCCTTGTTAATAAAAAAGTGCCGAAAGCAGAACGGGAGTCTTTAATTCAGGAAATTAGCGACATTGTCGGTTTGACGGACCACTTGGATAAGAAGCCGCATCAATTATCGGGAGGGCAAAGGCAGCGGGTCGCATTGGCAAGAGCGATGGTGAAAAAGCCAAAAGTGTTCATCTTGGATGAGCCTCTTTCGAATTTGGATGCCAAGCTGAGAGGGCAGATGAGACGCGAACTAATTCAGCTCCATAAGCGTCTCGGCACGACATTCGTCTACGTAACCCATGATCAGGTCGAGGCGATGTCGATGGGAGATCAGATCATCCTTCTCGATAAAGGCGTCACACAACAAATGGATTCTCCTATGAATATGTACCATGACCCGAATAATGTGTTCACCGCTGAGTTCATCGGCACGCCGCCAATGAATATTCTCGATCGCGTACATTTGAATACTGTATTGCCGACGTTATTCGAAAATGTAAAATACGTCGGATTCAAGCCGGAGCATGCTGAAATCATCGGGAAACGGAGGAGCGAAGGACGGATCATGTCGTGCTGCAAAGTGAGATTCTAACGACGGAAACATTAGGGGCGGAAACAATCTATACCGTGTCAAACGTTGCTGGCATGATGAATGTCAAAAGCTTCGACAACCGGATCATGGAATCAAATGTTGTGCAAATCGCCATTCCGTACGAAAAGCTCTATTTCTTCGACGAACAGAAAGAGCGGATCCGTTTCAGCGAAAAAGACAGTGCTGTTTCTCAACAACCGAAGCCAGTCATTGTTGGAGGCGTCTAATATGACATTGGCAAATAGTAACGAAATGATAAATCGCAAACGCGAACCATCAGCGCTTTCTGCCTTGAACTGGGTGGCGGTTAGGCCTTACATGATGGTTTTTCCGGCCATCATCGTGTTTACGCTTTTTTTCCTCTATCCGATCGGCTATATGATTTATTTAAGTTTCTTTGATGAACTTCGTCAGTCCGGACAAGGACTACGTTGGCTTTTCGAACTTCACGGCCTTACTGCAAGACGCGAAATTCCAGCAAGTATTGCGCAACACATTCGTTTATTCATTCGCGACGGTGTCATTGACGATCAGCATCTCTTTATTATTAGCCCTTTGGCTGAATAAAAAAGGAGCGATGTACGGATTTGTACAAGGGGCGATATTCAGTCCGCATATCATTTCTCTTGTATCGATTTCCATGCTTTGGATATGGATCATGGATACCGATTATGGACTACTGAATTGGTTTTTGAATCTGTTCGGCATCTCTAATATCCCTTGGCTGACAAACCCGAAAACCTCTTTGCTGTCACTTATCATTGTGGCAGTATGGAAGGGCATCGGCTATTACACGCTTATTTTCATAGCTGGTCTGCAAAGCATTCCGAAAGACATTTACGAAGCTGCGGCGCTTGATGATACGAGCAAGGTACGCACCTTTTTCAAATTGACGTTGCCGATGCTGTCGCCCACGTTGTTCTTCTTGACAATTATCGGCCTGATCGGCTCGTTCCAAGTGTTCGAAACGATATCAATCATGACAAAGGGTGGCCCAATCAATTCTACGAATACAATCGTTTATTACATTTATGAGAACGGCTTTCGGTTCTTCAAAATCGGCTATGCCTCGACAGCGGGTGTCATATTGCTGTTCATCGTCGGTGTATTCACAATCCTTTATTTCAAGCTTCTCTCACGTAAAGTCCATTACCAATCATGAAAGGTAGGAAGACATGAAGAAAAATCCGATTTGGAAGTTTGTCAATGGAATCGGCATGCTACTACTCATTTGCATTTTTGCAATGCCGTTCGTCTGGATGATCTCCACCTCTTTTAAAACATTAGGTGAAACGATGACGTTCCCACCGAAATGGATTCCGAACCAATTATTGTGGGAGAACTTTTCTAAAGCTTGGAATTCAGGGCCGTTCCTGAAGTATTTGATGAATAGCACGATCGTCTCTGTCGGAATTCTCATTTTGCAATTTGCGACGATCATTCCTGCGGCATATGCATTTGCGCGCTATCGATTTAAAGGGAGCAATTTCTTCTTCGGGGTGACGATGGTCACATTGATGATTCCGTCACAACTCATATTTCTTCCGGTCTTTTTGCAGATGAGTTCATGGGGGCTGTTGGATACGCTTTGGGCATTAATATTGCCGTTTGCATCAAGTGCATTCGGGATTTTCCTCTTACGCCAATCGTTCAAGCAAGTTCCGGAAGAGTTATTGGAAGCCGCCCGGTTGGATCAGGCGAGTGAATGGAAAATCATTATGAAAATCATGGTGCCGATGGCGAAGCCTGTCCTTATTACGTTTGGGATGTTCAGCTTCATCGCGCATTGGAATGATTATTTCTGGCCGCTTGTTATGACGACGACCGATGCTTCCCGGACGCTGCCGCTTGGAATTACAAAGCTTCGTGAAGTGGATGGCGGCGTCGCCTGGAATATTTTAATGGCAGGGAACCTAATATTGGTCATTCCAATCCTGTTCATTTTCTTCTTCGCTCAGCGGCAGATTATTCGCGCGTTCGTCTACACAGGTGTGAAATAAGTAGCTTAGACAGAGTGAATTCCATGAAAGTGGGTGAGCAGATGGAACAGTTGACGATTTCGTTTGTCATTCCTTCCTATAATGAGGCGGGGAATATTGCTAACGTTATGAAGGCTATTGCAGATGAAATGATGCATCAGCAGATGAAATATGAAGTGCTGTTCGTCGATGACGGCAGTACAGACGGGACAATGATTGAAATTAGGGATATTCAATATACGTACCCAGAAGCTGAATATGTTTCATTCACACGGAACTTCGGGAAAGAAGCTGCAATTATAGCTGGACTGCAACATGCAAAAGGTCAGGCGGTCATTTTGATGGATGCTGATTTGCAACATCCTCCATCTTTAATTTCCGAGTTATTAAAAGGATTTGAAGAGGGATATGACCAAGTGATTGCAAAACGCAACCGGAAAGGGGATTCCCATCTGCGTTCGCTGTTATCAAGCACCTATTACCGCTTTGTCAATAAAGCGATTGACGTCCAATTGAATGATGGGGAAGGGGATTTCCGATTGCTGAGCAGGCGGGCGGTGGACTCGCTTTTATTGCTTAGCGAAGGCAATCGTTTCTCAAAAGGTCTGTATGCTTGGATTGGATTGGAACAGAAGACGATTACTTATGAAAATGTCACTCGTCAGCTCGGGGAGACGAAATGGTCATTCTCGAAGCTGTTGAATTATGCAATCGACGGAATTGTTTCGTTTAACACGAAACCGTTGCGACTTTGCTTGTACATTGGGTTAGCGACATTGACATCCGCACTAATTTACATTTTTGTTACGCTTGTCGGCATTTTTCTGCACGGAGTTGCAGTGCCCGGGTATTTTACGACGATTTCCGCGGTCCTTTTCTTAGGCGGAGTGCAATTGCTGTCCCTAGGAATTATCGGAGAATACATCGGAAGAATCTACAATGAAACAAAAAAGCGCCCGCATTATTTAGTTCAGCAAACGAGCATTGAATCGAAACGGGAAGGACGGGCGACAATCCATGGTTCGTGAGTTCAATGCGTTTTTTATCGTCGGAGTTGTCAATACGAGCGTTTACTACGCCCTCTATTTGGGCGGATTGCATGTATTGCATATGCAATATGTGATCGCCCATTTTACCGCGGTTGCCATAAGCATGGCTGTCTCATTTTTATTGAACAGCTATATCACATTCGGCGTTAAGCCGACGTGGAAAAAGTTCTTCCTGTTTCCAATCACGCAATTTGTGAATATCGTCGTGACGTTCCTCGTCATCTTCGTTTTGGTCGAGTGGCTGCGCATGAATAGCAGCATCGCACCACTCGCCGCCTTGGTCGTGACCGTACCGATAACGTTCGTTGTAACCGGGAGGGTGCTAAAAGCCGCATGAATAGACAAAGGTCATATCAATGGGTCTCTATATGGGCCGCAAGCATTTTTATCGCGGTCCTTAGCCATCTTTTCTTTTTGACGGAATTTCTGAAAGGGCGTTATATGACGGGGTTGAACGATGGCCTATCCCAAATGATTCCGTTCAAGTATTTTCTTTATAATTTGTATACGAACGGGGAATTTTTCTACTCGGAAAGCTTTGGGCTTGGTGGCGGCGTGTTCTCGCAGCTTGGTTACTATTTTTCGACGTCGATCGTCTTTATCGTGACCGTGCTCGTCACTTTCTTACTTGAGAAAGTCGGAGCCATCTCGACACCAGACTTGTTTTACTGGGCAAATACGCTCATTGTCATTAGCATTTTGAGGATGACGTGCATTATTGCACTTACTACATACTTTTTCAGGACGATCCGATTCCACTCTATTCCAGCTTTTATAGGCGCCGTCCTTTATGGCACAAGTGTCATTTATTTTAGGCATGTGACATATTGGGAGTTTTTTGCCGACGCGATGCTGTTCTTTCCGTTGTTGCTGATCGGCGTGGAAAGGATTATGCAAAACGGGAAATGTGGCATGTTCATCTCCGCGGTCGCACTCAATATGATTGACAATTTCTATTTTGCGTATGTGAATTTCTTGCTCGCCTTTTTGTACATCCTTTTCCGTTGGCTGTTCCCGCTTTTCATCGAAGAGACGGAGAAGGGGAAGCAAGTGAAGTTGTTTCTCGTCGGCGGAATTGCTGGAGCGGGAATAAGTGCTCCGTTTTTCATTCCGTCCGTCTACGGATATTTGAACAATTTCAGGCCGGAATATAAGGATGCCATTCCTCTATTCGGAGCGGTTGATAACTTGCTGCTCCATGGAAGGATTGTCATACTCCCTGCCTTCGTGTTGCTTTGCCTATTGATGATTCCTCTTTATAAAAATCGTGCATTCCGTTTTTTTGCTTTTAGTACAATTGTGCTGTGCATCCTGCATTATAGCCCGTTCATCGGCAGCATGTTCAACGGCTTTTCGGCGCCGCAATACCGATGGGAGCATTATCTCTCACTTGCTGTGGGAGGTACAGCGGCTGCAGCACTTCAACAGTTACGCACGTTGCATCTGAAAAATATCGTCATTTCCGCAATCATTGCAACCGGGCTATATATTGTGTTTTACACGTTCGATCCGAAGCTTAAAATGCCAATGTATGAGTCTTATTTGCTTATTTGTGCAGGAATCACGATTGCATTGTTCTTTGTTTTTATTTGGAATAAAAAGCGGTGGACAACCTGGCTTATGATTGCATTTCTGTTATTCACAACAGTACTCACGGCGAATATGTTCCAGGAAGAAAAGTTGACGTATCGGGACAATGGCAAAAATAAAGGGCCCGTCTACGGCATCACGAGGGAATATATGGAGAGTGAGCATTATTACGGGGTGGATCAGCGGGCACTTATCCGGAACATACAAGCCGCTGAAACGAATCCGCTCGCGAGGATCGACTGGATGATTGAAACGAGGAACAATACGCCGATTGTCCAAAATTTCAATGGAATGAGTGTCTACTCGAGCATTTTAAACAAGCATCTGCTGTTCTTTTATTTACAGGATCTTCATATCGACATGAGGCGGGAGAGTGTCAGTAGATATGCCTCTCTCGGCGATCGGGCGAATCTGTATAGCATCTTAAATGGCAGCTATGCAATTCGGAAGGAAGGCGGCGATCCGGTTCCGTTCGGATTTACGGAAATCGCAAGGGAAGGCGAGTACCGAGCATACAAAAATGACTACCTCCTTCCGTTCGCCCGGACGACTTCGATTTTGTATTCCGAAAAGGATCTCGAAGATGCGCCCGCACTTGTAAAAGAGCACGCAATGTTACAAGGAATCATCTTACCAGTCATTAATGGTGAGGAAATTCCTAAGGTTGTAAATGTCGTTAACGAAGTCGCGTTTGAACCTGTAAATGCAACGTATGAGGATGGGGTGTTGCATGTGACGGAAGGCGAGGGGGGCTCGATGTCGTCATGGGGGAAACGATTTGAAGGAAGACAGCTTCCTGTCGTTCTTCATTCAACGGAAATCGAACGATAAGGCTTTCAATTTGAAAGTGAACGGGTTTACGACTGAACGGAAGGAAAATGACTCCATCTATCGGACGAATGTCAATGACTTGACGATCAGAGTGCCGTCCGGGGAACGGATATCTATCCGGGTGCCGAAGGTAAGTATGACCTGAACGACTTTTCAATGTACACGGAAGACTATTCGTTGCTGAAAGCAGTGAAAGCGCGAAGTGACCAGGAAGCGCCTATCGAAGTGAGCTGGAACGGTAGCAAGGCGAAAATCATGTTGGACAATCAAAAAGGGGATTCTCATATCCTCCTCCCGATTCCATTTGAGAAGGGATGGACGGCAAAACGGAATGGCGAGAAAACACCGATTCTACAGGCGAATTATGCCTTTACGGGCATTGAACTCGGGAACGGGAAGAATGAAATCGAATTGACGTACTACCCGCCTTATTTCTGGCCATCCGTTGGAATTAGTATACTGTCGATTTTGTTTTCGGTTTATTGGAATAGGAGAAAAAAAAAAAGGCTGCAAAGGCAACCTTTTAATAATTTTGGGTGCGATTTGTAGAATTTCTTCATTCTGTGCAGAAATTCTACATCGTGCTCGCAACCCCTATGAAATTCGAGCTCTTCTCCCTATCTTGCAAACATAATCCATCAGCTTGCTATGGACTCGTGGGAACAGCGTAAAAAAGATGTCCATTGTTCGTCGCATAGGCATCGGACAAATTATTGGAGTATTATGATGAACGCCTTTTACTGCAATCTTAGCCAGCTTTTCAGGGGCCATCAACTTTTGTTTTTGTAGTTGCTGAACCATTTTTTGCTTATCAATGTTAATTGCAATAGCATTTGAAAAAATGGGTGTATCTACAAATGCGGGACAAAGTGCACTTACTTTCACACCAAATTCTTTTGCCTCATAATGTAGAGAAGTTGTAAGTCCGATGATAGCGTGTTTCGTTGCTGAATATGCCGCAGTCAGAGGAGACGGGCCCAGTCCTGCTGCCGATGCCGTATTGACAATATGGCCAAAGCCTTGCTCTTTCATGATGCTATAACCAATCTGCGTTCCATGAATGATTCCCCATAGATTGACGTCTATAATATGTTTCCAGTCATCTATTGAAACATCAAATAACTCGCCGTACATCGTAATCCCGGCATTGTTAAATAGATAATCCAGTCTGCCGAATTCTTGGAAAGTGTTTCTTACTAACTCTTCTACACTTGCTTGATCGATTACATTTGCATATTCATATCGCGAACAGTTCGCTTGTCGATTAAGTTCGTCCTCCACAAGCTTTCCTTCGCTCCTATTTACATCCGCTATGATGACAAACACCTGTTGTGTAATGAGTTCTCTGCAAAGTGCTTTACCAATACCTGAAGCTCCGCCTGTTACAATCGCTACTTTTCTAATCGTATCCATTGGTAAATCCCTCAGGAACCTTTCAAAATTGTTGGGGAAATTGCGTTACTGATCACATGGGCATATTCATCCGAAACGATTTTTGCTCCGGCACTGTTCAGATGTAGTCCATCCAATGTTAGTTTCAGACCACGCCGATTTGATAATTGATCAATTCTGTCTTCATTTTTATAAAAGAACACATCAAACATGACTCGAAAAGGATTGGTGGATATATAATCCGAACTGTCCTCGTTAGCTAATGCTTTTTCAAAAACGGCATGAAAATCCAAATAATGTACGTGTACCTTTTCACTTAATGATTTGACCAGCGTGCATAATTCTCTAACTTCCTTGTTGGAAGGGTTATCAAAATGTTCACCTACTAAAGCAGGTGAAACCAACACTACCATTTTGGAAGAAGAAATGACGATTTCTACTAACTGTTGGTAAACCTCTCTAAATTCCTCAAAATCCTTGACTACTGGTTGTGCCTTAACACTCAAAAGCTTTGAATACACGTCATTTGTACCAATCCAAACAAATGCCAAATCAAAATCACTATCTAATCCAGTTTTTGTTAAACGACTATATAGACTTTTTACCGTTTCCCCAGGTTTTCCGAGATTCACAAACAAATCCTTTGGAAATCTCACTTTTAACATATTTGCAAATGAAACACCTGGACGCCCCTCGGTTAAACTGTCACCGATTAATGCGATCTTCATGTCATTTTCCCCTTTCCTTTATTGAACTTAAAAAAATGGTGATTGCTTGTTCAAATAAAGGCTCAAGTGACTGTAATGGCTGTGTATTCGTCAATTGACATAGTCCCCCAAGCCAAGTCCCTAATAGTGCAGTCCATTCATCAACGTTTCCGTTTTCAAACTCCCCGCGTTCAATTCCTTCTAGAAAGATTGAGCGATAAGTGCTCATTGGCACCACTGCAAGCTCGTATAACTTTTGGACTGATTCCGGTGATGATGTAGGATTGGCGCCCAATTCCTGTCCTGCCTTTAGCAATGGTGTTTGATAATTGTACAAAACATGGTTGGCCATCCCGTACCACTTTTCAGTGGCTGATGAATAGTTTGATTCGTTTTCCATCCATTTGGTATACCATTGATGCATGGAATTCTGAGCCAATAGGACAAATAGCTTCTCCTTGTTTTCAAAGTGATAGTAAATGTGGCCTTTGCTGCATCCAGAAGCTTTAGCAATATCTCCAACCGAGGTTTGATTGTAGCCTTTCAGTGAAAACAATTCAAATGCTTTTTCCCTAATAATTCGTTTTGCCTCTTCGCTGTCATAACGCCTACTCAATCCATAAAGATCTCCTTCCGTTAAATTGAACGACTGTTCTAATTCTACTTTATGATTTATTTATCCAAATGTATATATGTATAATTGACTTTTCGATAAATTGACACAAATAAAAAAGAGCAACAATTTAAGTTGCTCTTCTCATAGTTATACTACAAAAAGGAAATGTATTATTTATTGTACAAATGATGGCAGCAATGAAATCGTGCAATTCCGGTCCTCATCGATGCCTTTCGCGTTCGGACGGTGAGTGAAATGATTCATGTTTTCATAAATTAATGCAGCATTCTGTATTAGTGTCTCATCATCCAAATGAATGGATTCCACGACGATTTGCTCATCCTGTATTTCAATAACGCGGAAAGATTGCTCATCTAAACAAGCTGCAGTTTGAACGAAAGTCCAGTTACCTTCTTTCACAATCGAATCGCAATGCATATGGCCATTGAAAAACATGCCGATGCCTTTCTTCTGCTCTAATAATCTACGCATATCTATGCTCGGATGGATGGACCCATTGTTCAGTTCGGATCCTTTTGTCGTGTTGTACACAGGATGATGTGCAAACACGAGCAACGGCTTTTCCCCTGAATTTTGAATGACGTTCTCAAACCATTCCAATTGATCGTCATCCATCCAGCCGCCCCAGCAGTCATAATCCAATTCTCGAGCTGTATCCAAAAATGCGAACACTGCCTGCTCCGTCTCGAATGAATGGTACTGTTTCTGTCCCGTCAAAGCAAGGAGTTCCTGTTTCGTCAAAGAGTAATTATCATGATTCCCTAATACATGGATGAATTCACGGGAATCGCCAATCAGTGAATAGATGTTGTTCAATTCGTGCGCCATGCCGTAATTGGTCAAATCTCCGAGAGAAACGTGCAAACGTGCGTCAATCTCCAAAAACTGATCAATGAATTCTTTGTAAAACGATGCCCGTGCCTCTAACAAACCTGGTACTCTTTCATCGACTGCCGGATAATGCAAATCACTGAACAATGCAATTTTCAATGGAATGCTCCTCTCAAATTGGATTCTACTTCATCATACCGGCAGAATGTAAAGCACATATGGCTATCTTGTTAAAAGAGTGTAAAATCAAACACCTACAACTCCCTCAGCTCCGCATTCAATCTCTCCGCTTGTTTCCTGAAATACATGTAAAAGGCGAACCAAATTATCGAATAGAATACAATGAAGATACTGAGCATGCTGATGAAACCTTTCAACGTGAATGGAATCCATCCTATTACGAAGGCAACGATGAAGTATAACGCAGTGACGCTGAGGAAATGCAAAGTTGTTTGCACCGGCAATGTCAGTTTTTCATTCTCAAACAGCATTGGCGTCACCGTGAAAAACCAACCACAGAATACCGTGCCAAACAGGTTTTTCGCGAGGATTGCCGCATCCAACGTGTCTTTCCCGCCAATATATACAACCGCTAAGATTGTAACTACTCCTAAGAATGAGCCGAAAAAGATGCCTAATAAGCTTCTTGTCATAAACGTCTTCATCCGTTTTTCCTCCTGTTCATTTTCAATGCTTCCTTAATGCCGCTTACATATGTCCGCGACACATATTCCTTCGCCCCCGATTTAAAGTGAACGACGAGCGTACCGTTGAATGACGCTTCGAATCGGCTCAGTTCATGCAAGTTGGCGATAACTGATTTTGATAGCCTGATGAATTTTGTAGAAGGTAGTATTTCCTCAAGCTCATACAGCTTCTCCTTCAAAGAAAAGGAGCCTTCCGCCGTCACCGCCATGACGCCGTCCTTCTCCGTATGGAAATAATGAATTTCATCAGGCTTCAAAATATGTTGCATCTCGCCATCTCTTCCAACGAGAAACTCCGTCTTCTTCCCTTTTAAAAAATCAAGGATCTCTTTTATCGAATCATCCACTTCATTGCAATGGATTGTAACTTTTGTCTCTTCATAATCACTATCGATGTCCAATGAAACTTTCATTTCATCTATCCCCCCAAATCGGTACTTTCAATATCGTACCATTTGTTAGAGATTATTTTCTCGCTTTATTCGAAAAACGAAGGACGACCAGCGAAATGATGACACAGCCTATAATAAAACCGATGGAAAGCAGGGAACTGTTATTCCATACAAATTGTCCGTTCCATACTGCTATGAATAATTGATTCATATGATAGATGGGGTTAAAGTCGGCAATTATTTGCACGAACTTCGGCATCATGTTGATCGGCATTGTGAATCCGCCAGTGAACATGACTACTTGAAAGATGACAATCGAAAAGACCAATGCGCCATTCATGCTTGTGAATAGAGAGTAGATTGCTGATGAAATGACGAGCAATGCTGCATTCAAAACAATAAAGACCCCGAATGATAATACGAAATTCAACGGTTGGAATGAAAGATCGTAGGCAATCATTCCGATGAAAAACACTAGGAAATAGCCGATGCTCGTAATGATGATTGATCTTAAAATATTGGAGAGCAGCAAAGTCCTTTTTGGAACAGGCGATAAGTTGATCCGTTTCTCTACTCCTGTCGTCCGGTTCATCACTTGGTCGAACCCGAATGCGAAAAAGATGACACCGAATGTGATGAGTAAAATGAAGGAAGGGGTGTACGTTTCGGCATAATTAAGATTACCCGCATACATAACATCTCCGAAAAGTTGCCCCATGAACAAATATGTGACCGGCGGAACGATGATTGTGAACACCATATAGAAAATTTCCCGTGTAAACATGAGCATATCGTACTTCAATTGAGTCGCTAACATTTAAATTCCCCTTATATAGACACTTTTGATAAGTAAAATTCGTTGATTGATTTATATCCTGTGGAAAGAATCCCTTCCGTCGAATCAAACACTTCGTTGACGCCATCGTTCAAGAGCATCACTTTGTCGCAGTACATTTCGACTTCATCCATATTATGTGTCGTCAAGATGACCGTGCCGCCTGTACGTTTGTTGTAGTCAGCAATATACGTCCAAAGCGTATTGCGCATATGCGGATCAAGACCTGTCGTTGGTTCATCCAAGATAAGCAATTTCGGTTCGGATAAGAAGGCGATTGCCAAACTGACAATTTGCTTCCATCCGCCTGAAAGCTTATCGAAGTACTTTTTCCGGTGTGGCCCCAATTTGAAATCCGAGACGATCTGTTCGATATCGACGTTTGAGTTGTAATACGCTTTGAATAGTTTCAGCAACTCGATCACTTTCAGTGTTTTGTAAAACTGTGTCGGCTGCAGAACCGCTGAAATGTCTTTTCGGATATGTTCCAGCTGGCTTGTAGATAAGGATTGCAATTCCATTTCCAATACTGCGACATTCCCATTGTCATATGGTTTCAACGTCATTAGTATTTCTAAAAATGTTGATTTACCTGCACCGTTTTTACCGATGACTCCGATGACTTCTCCTGCATTCGCTGTAAAATCAATTCCCCGTAACACTTTGTTGTCCCCATACGTCTTTTGCAGATTGCTTACGCGTACAATTTCCATTCGTAATCCCTCCGTCGTTGTTCTTTGTACTCTTACTATATCCAGCCATTCCAAATCAGTCTGCCGCTTTTCGATGACCGGTCGTTTTTCCACGGTCAGTTGCAAAAAAACACCTGTCACTTGCAGCGAGCGTAGCGTCTTTGGAGTTATGCGCGAGTTTGGGAGGATTATGATCGACTTCGGGTGAGTTATGCGCGATTTTGAAAGACTTATGCTTATTTTGGAATCTTTGGCTCATCACAGGCAACCGTTTCAGGGTCCATTCTTTTGCGTAAGGGCCCATTCTTTCCAGTTCAAGGTCCATTCTTTTGCGCAAGGGACCGTTCTTCCGGTTCAAGGTCCATTCTTTTGCGCAAGGGCCCATTCTTTCCAGTTCAAGGTCCATTCTTTTGCGCAAGGGACCGTTCTTCGATTAAGTCCATATAATTGTGTAAATAGGAAAAGGCCTTTTCCATCCCTTGTGATAAAATGTTTTCAACCACGATAAACATTTGGAGGAATGGAAAATGGCCCAACTTAATTTTAACCTAAATATGGATATTTTAAAAGACTCTGTAATGAATTCAAACATTGATGCTGTGGTCAAATCCACAATCGTTTTAGTGCTAAACGAATACATGGAAATGGAGCGGGATGAGTACTTAAAGGCCGCTTCCTATGAGCGTTCTGTCGATCGGATTGATTATCGCAACGGTTACTACGAGCGCGATTTAACCATGAGTATCGGAAAGATTACATTGAAGGTTCCTCGAACACGCCAAGGTGATTTCGCGCCCTCGGTCTTTGAAAGATACGCGCACGGTGTGATCAGGCTCTTGTCCTTTCAATGCTTGAAATGGTTGTGAATGGCGTATCGACATGAAAGGTCACAAAGATAGTGGAACAGCTGTGTGGTAAGAGCGTTTCAAAATCCTTCGTCTCTTCCTTAACGGCGAAATTAGATCCTGTCGTCAACGAATGGGCAAACCGACCTTTAAATACAACCTACTTTCCTTATTTGTTTGTGGATGCCATGTACATCAAAGTCAGGGAGCACAACCGTGTAGTTTCCAAAGCTGTCTACCTCGCCCTTGGAGTTGACAAAGAGGGTCGCCGAGAAATTCTTGGTTTGAAAGTGGATCATAATGAAAGTTTCAAGAGTTGGTCTGCTTTTTTCCAACACCTTATTTCAAGAGGTCTTCAATCACCTAAACTGGTCGTCTCCGATGCCCACGAAGGTCTTAAAAAGGCGATTCAACAAGATTTCGTCGGTACTTCTTGGCAGCGATGCAATGTTCATTTCAAACGCAATATTGTCGACGCCTTTCCAAAGAAGGACAACCAGGAGGCGATTAGCCTTCTAAAAAGCATATTTGCCGCAGAAGATATGGATACTTTAAGGAATCTGAAAGAGCTTTTCTTTGAAAAGTACGAAGGCAATTCAAAGTACCAAAAGGCATTGGGAATACTCGATGAGGGCTTTGAGGATTCTATTCAATATATGAATTTTCCGATCGCCCATCGAAAGTCTATAAGAAGTACAAATGGCGTGGAAAGGCTAAATGGGGAGATTCGTAGGAGAGAACGTGTAATTCGTATCTTTCCGAACACCCAGTCCGCCTTCAGATTGATCGGCGCCGTACTCATCAGTTATGTAGATGGAAACAAATACTGGAATAAAAGATTGTTTGCAGATAAAAAGTCGTAAGACTTAATTGATCATCAAGCAACTTGACTTGGAGCCTCTGCGGGCATGAGTCCCAAGCCAGGAAACCCGGCCGATGGGGCTGGCTTTTCCCGCCAAGGCTATCATGCCCGCCTCTCCAAGTAAAGTTGCGAGCAGTTAACTCGTAGGCGTATCCAGTATTGCCAAATATATTTATGTCTTAAAAAGAGATGAACGAAAACATTGAAAAGGGAATTTACACAAGATTAAGGACTTGACTCGTTCTTCCCGGTTCAAGGTCCATTCTTTTGCGCAAGGGCCCATTCTTTCCGGTTCAAGGTCCATTCTTTTGCGTAAGGGCCCATTCTTTCCAGTTCAAGGTCCATTCTTTTGCGCAAGGGACCGTTCTTCCCCTTTTAGGGTCCATTCTTTCGCACAAGGGCCTAATAATGAAGGAGAAAGAAGAAAGTTTGTTGAATTAGGATGGAATAGGAGGTGGGTGTGTGGTTTCATTAAAACCGATTAAAAGAAGCAAATTGCGGATATTTGCGGGGAAGAAAGTATATCGACTGAAACGCTATGGCGAATGGCTGTTTGACGGAAAACGGTATGCCCGTAAACGTCTTGATGAAAAACTTCCTTATGTAGTAAAGAAACATCGAACCCCATTGCTAAGGCAACTGAAAGACGTAGATATGCAGCTGCAAAAGAATAAAATAACGAATCTCAAGATTGCCTCAAAACGGTTGCATAAAATTGTCATCGAACCGGGAGAAACCTTTTCATATTGGCGTTTGATCGGCAATACAACGAAACGGAAAGGGTATGTCGACGGAATGATTCTCCATTATGGAAAGGTGACCGTTGGGACTGGCGGGGGGCTTTGTCAGATGTCGAACCTTATCTATTGGATTACATTGCATACACCGTTGACAGTAACGGAGCGATATCGACACAGTTACGATGTCTTCCCTGATTCGAACAGAAGTCAGCCATTCGGTAGCGGGGCAACCTGTGCTTATAATTATTTAGATTTGCAAATAAAGAACGAGACACAAACCCCATTTCAACTGGTCGTTTATTTGACGGACTCGCATCTTACCGGGGAATGGCATTCGACAGTGCCTCCGACTCGAACATATGAAATATACGAGAAAGAGCATCATTTTACACGGGAATTATGGGGTGGCTATGTGCGTCATAACTCGATTCATCGAAAAGTGTACGACGTTGATGGCAACCAGGTTGATGATGAATTTGTAACGGAAAATCATGCGATAACGATGTATGAACCATTTCTCACATATGAGGGGGATACGGAATGATTGTGATGATCAATGGGGCTTTCGGGGTTGGAAAGACGTCAGTAGCAAATAAATTGCTACAAAAGCTTGACGGAGCGATGCTGTTTGATCCGGAAGAGGTCGGATACATGCTTAGGCATATCATACCGGAAGATGAGAAATTGGAACACGAGCGAACTGGAGATTTTCAGGACTTGGATATGTGGAAACCGTTGACGGTCGAGGTGGCAAAACAACTTCGAGAAACATATGGCAAGGATTTGATCGTGCCGATGACGATTTATACAAAAGAGTATTTCGATACAATTCACAGTGGATTTCTGCAAATTGATCCGGAAACCTATCATTTCTGCTTGACCGCAAAAAAGGAAACGATTCATGATCGACTTATTGAACGCGGTGAAGAGGAAGGCAATTGGTGCTTTGCGCAAACGGATAAATGCCTTGAGGGATTTAAGAATCCATGCTTAGGCCAATTTATATCGACCGATGATGCAAGTATTGAAGAGATTGCGAAATTCATTTGCAAAGAAATTGGGTAAGGAGAAAGATGAATTTGAAACACTGAGCTACGACGAAGAACTGAAGCATGAAAGGTATTCACTGTTCTGATCTTCCGCAATCTTAACAAACATTTTACATCATACTTTTTCCCTATGACCTATAATCGGAATGGATGATAGATCATTAAGGGGATGCTTACAGTTGAAAATGACAGTAGGAAAAAAGTTGTGGGTTGGTTTTTTAGCGATTTTATCAATAGTTCTGTTAGTCGGAGCATCCGGATTATGGGCTCTATACAAATTAGATGGAGAGTACCGTTATTTAATTGACGATAAAATTAAAAATGTCATGTTGCTGGAACAATTATTATCAGCCCAACATGCTGATGCGAAATACATCCGAGGCTACATTATTTACAAAGAACAATCCTATGTAGAACAACGAGAAGAAATTATGGATGTTATTAAGGACAAGATAAAAACGTTAGATAAATCGATACATACAGCAGCCGACCTTAAGATTATGAAAGAAGTGAAAGAAACATCCAAAAGTGCAGAACAAATAAGTGAACTGATTATACGGGATGTACAGGCAGGAAATATGGAAAGCGCGATGGACTTGGCGAATGAAGTTTCGTTTTATCAGCAGGAGGTTTCGACAAATCTTCAGCAGCTTATTCATCATCAAGAAACGGAACAGAGAAATTCTGAAGAACAGCTACAAACCGTGTTGAAATGGATATATGTACTTATCGGTAGCTTAATCGGAGCTGCGGTCTTGATAAGCATCGTGATTGCCCGAATCATTAGCCGCAGTATAGCACGGCCAGTCAGGAAGATGACTGCTTCCCTTGAACATCTCGCAAACGGAGATTTTACAGCTGGGCCAATTACTGTCCGAAACAAAGATGAAATCGGGGAAATGGCTGATGCGCTGAATGGAATGACGGAAGACTTAAGGAGAATTCTGAAGACCGTCAAAGTATCTGCTATTCAGCTTGCTAACCACGCGGAGGAATTATCCGCAAGCTCGGAGGAGAGCCTTGCTGCCTCAGAAACCGTTGCCGCTATAACTGAACGTAATTTGATGGCAAGTGATGTCCAAGTAACGAAAGTGAATGAATCTAATCTTACATTGAATGAAATGCTAATAGGAATTGCACAAATCAGCGATGATAATGAAAGAATGCAGAATGCTTCAACAGAGGTTGCGGGCCTCATCACAGATGGAGCATCACAGTTAAAAGAAGCGACAGATCAAATGAGTAAAATTAGCACGTCCATTCAGAAGTCATCCAACACAATCGGTCAACTGGCGACCCACTCGGAAAAAATCCGCGAAGTGACGTCGGTTATTACGAAAATGGCAGAGCAGACGAACTTATTAGCACTGAATGCGGCAATTGAAGCTGCACGAGCGGGTGAACATGGCAAAGGATTTGCAGTAGTAGCAAAAGAGGTTCGCCATCTTGCAGACCAATCGAAACAGTCGGCGGCACATATTGGCCGAATGATTGATGAGATGGTGCAAAACGTCGAAAGAACGATTATAACAGCAGAAGAGGGTTATTTTTTTGTTGCCAAAGGAAGGGAACTGTCGGAAAGAACAGGTTATGTGTTTCAGCAGATTGAAAGTGCAACAGGAATGATGAACGGTGCAATGAGTGCTGTCTCAACAACTATTAAGGAAGTCCGGTCAATGACGGACATCATATCTGCTGAATCGTTAGGCGTACAAAACCTCGCGTTGCAAACACTAACGGAAGCCCAATCGGCAAGTGCAGCAACGGAGGAGCAGCTATCCGCGAATTCGGAAATTTCCATGAGCGCACAGACGTTGGCCGCCCTTGCAGATCGTCTTCTTGGAGATGTGAATCGATTTAAGATAGCTGACTAATGGATTATTGGGGGATTTAAAGATGAAAGCAATTATATTTGATTTTGATGGGACATTGGCGAATACATTACCAATTTGTTATTACGCATTTCAAAGTGTCTTTAAGGAATACGATAATAGAGAAATTACGCCAAGCGAGATTATAGAAATGTTTGGTCCTTCAGAAGTTGGCATTCTTAGAAAGAATCTTTTAAGCGCCCGTAAAGACGAGGCGATCGAGTATTTCTACCAACAATATGCGCGGTTTCATAAAGACTTAGTGATAGCTAATAAAGATATACACAAAATAGTGACCTTACTAAAAGAGATGGATATAAAGTTGGGTATTTTCACAGGAAAGGCAAAAAGAAGCTTAGACATCTCCTTGGAAAAATTAGATATGGAAGGGTTGTTCGATTTTAATAACAGGTGATGATGTAAGTAAGCCTAAACCTGATCCGGAAGGGCTTGTGAAAGCCTTATCTTTACTAAAAGTGGAAAGTTCTGAAGCAATCTTCGTTGGAGATAGCGATGCGGATATAATTGCCGGAGTGCAAGCTAATGTATTTACAATTGGTGTACAGTGGCTACCTGAATATCAAACTGCAACATTTAGTGAACAACCAAATTTGCTAATAAGTAGCGTTACGGAATTGAGAATTACGTAAAGGCAGGAGTCAGATGAGTACACAATGGTTGAATTGGGCAAAAAGAATTCAGGCATTGTCTCAGTCTGGGTTAGCTTTTTCAAAGGATATTTATGATATAGAACGTTATGAGGAGTTACGCAAAATCAGCGTAGAGATAATGGCGGAATACACCAATCTTGAAATGAACAAAATTGAAGGCTTGTTTACGAATGAAACAGGTTATCAAACTCCAAAAGTAGATGTTCGAGGTGTCGTATTTATAAATGATCAAATCTTAATGGTGAAAGAAAATATAGATGATAAATGGGCTTTGCCGGGTGGATTTTGCGACATTGAATTATCTCCTACTGAGAATGTAGTAAAGGAGATTAAAGAGGAATCTGGATATGATGTAATTCCAGTAAAAGTTATTGCCTTATTAGATAAAAACAAGCACCCTCATCCCCCGGAACCATACCATTACTATAAGATTTTCATTTTGTGTGAAATTATTGGAGGTGGTCCTGCTGTGGGACCGGAAACGAACCAAGTTGAGTTCTTTTCTAAGAACAATTTACCTCCGCTTTCTAAAAATCGAAATACCGAGTCCCAGATTACAACTATGTTTGAATTTTTACGGAATCCTCATAAGGAAATGGTTTTTGATTGATATCATTCCACCACCGGTAGAATTCTCGTATTCAACCAATAGTTGATAGGCTGTAAGATGCCAATATGCTACGCTGAAGTTAACAGTGCGCGCTGATACTTATTGGGGAGGTTGTTTGGATGTTGGATACAAGAAAGATCGGGAGTTATATTTCAAAGCTTCGAAAAGAGCAGGATTGGACACAAATGGAGATGGCGGATCGGTTGAATGTGAGTCATCAGGCCGTTTCTAAGTGGGAACGGGGAGAATCGATGCCGGATTTAGGGACATTGATGAACATCGGCCAGGCTTTTGGAGTGTCGGTGGATGAGTTGATGAATGGGGGTACCGGGCAGGAAGATTCGGTATACGTCCATAATCTTGGTCGGATCATGAAGGGGTTTTCTGAGGAGCGTCGGGAAGAAGTTGCGGAAATGATCAATACGGGCGAAGCGGAAATGGATGAATTAATTGAAGTAGCGCCTTTATTGAAAGCGAGTGAATTGGCTGCAGTGACAGAGCGAGTCGATAAAAGCTTGTTCAATCAGGATATGATATTGAGGCTCGCGCCTTTTGTTGAAACAGAAATGTTAGATGCCCTGGTACTACAGGCGGCTGAGGAAAGTGTTGAAATTGAACTGATCGGGAAACTGGCTCCGTTTATCAGTAGTGACGCGTTGGGGAAATTGTTGGACAAGGCCGTTACGGATGGTGTGGATTTTAATGCCATAGTTCGGCTGGCTCCGTTTGTGAGAAAAGAGTCATTGGATAGACTTGCGCTACAGGCAATGGAGGATGGCGTTGAGTTGGAGCAGATTGGAAAACTGGCGCCTTTTGTTAGCAGAGAAGCATTAGGGAATTTAATAGACAAGGCCATTACTGATAACTTGGATTATGATGCAGTTATCAAGCTTGCGCCGTTTATTGGAAGAGAACGTGTAGATAAATTGATTGAGCGGGCTGTAAGTGAGGATTTGGAATGGACATTTGTCATTAGATTGGCTCCGTTTTGTAGCCGTACAATGTTGAATCGATTGGCGGAACAAGTGAAAGAGGGAGAGTTGGATTCAAGTCGCCTAAAATCCCTTGCGCCTTTCATTGACAGAGAAGTTTTAAGCAGGATTGTGGATCGGATGGATATGAGTAAGTTTGCCCCGGAAACTATTGCGGAATTAGCGCCGTTTGTAGATAAAGGGACGTTGAGTAGATGGATTCAAAGTTTGTTGGTGAAGTAAAAGGGGAAGCAGCACTGTAAAATCGGTGCTGTTTTTTTATTGCATTAAGGATTACTGCTCAATTGTGAATTGTCCGGCAGTAAGGAACGTGTGTATGGTATAATGTGAGAATAATAGCATAGTTTTCAAGGGCGGTCAGCATCCCGTAGTTGTAACAACGTTCCAATTGCATTAGTACTGTCACAAAAGAAATAATCCACCCTTGAGTTTTAGCCGACTGGGTGGATTAATTCCTAACGTGACGCTGATCCCCTAATGGAAACCATGTCTATTAAAGTTCCGCAATGATGCTACAACATCTTTGCGGTCCTTTTTACTATATCCTGTATCTATTGAAATTATAACAAATAGAAATTGCAAAGTCTATTAATTGAAAATAATTAAAGAGGTGTGTGTATGTTAATTCAACATGGGCGTGTGGCTATTCGAGAATTGATTGATGAAGATAAATTGCATTTGGTCAAATGGTTGTCTGACCCTGTAGTATTGCAGTTTTATGAGGGACGGGACCGTCCGTTAGATTTGGCACAGGTTGAAGAGGACTTTTACGGAGAGGCGGATGGTGAAACAAGATGCCTCATATTATACGATGAGGAACCTATTGGCTATGTACAGTTTTATCCAGTAGGGGATGAGGAAAGAAGGATCTATGGATATTCCAATCCATCAGAAATCCTCTACGGTATGGATCAGTTCATCGGAGAACCAACCTTTTGGAATAAAGGAATTGGGACGCAACTTGTCGAAATGATTGTTACATATTTATTGGATGAAAAGAAAGTGGACCGTATTGTTATGGATCCACAAACGTGGAACGAGCGGGCGATTCGCTGCTATGAGAAGTGCGGGTTCAGTAAAGTAAAGCTTTTACCTAAGCATGAATGGCATGAAGGGGAATACCGGGATTGCTGGTTGATTGAATATGTCGGGAAGTGAAGTGGTACATACGAGAATTCGGGGATCTGCCGTAATTATTGAGGATGATAAAGTAGGGATCATTCGGAGGAATCGTGATGGGGAGGAATATTATGTCTTTCCGGGTGGTGGAGTTGAGGACGGGGAAAGCCCTGAGGAGGCAACTGTCCGGGAGGCAATGGAAGAGTTAGGTGTACAAATTGAAATACAAAAGCTTATTGGAACTGTAAATTTTAATGGAACACAGCATTTTTTTCTTGCAACGATTGTCGGTGGGACATTTGGGACGGGAAAAGGTGAGGAATATGGGATAGACCGTAATAGAGGAACTTATACGCCAGTGTGGATCCCTATTGATGGGCTTGAAATGTTAGATGTTCGCCCCGTGGAGATTGTAAAGAGACTGATTAAATAAAGACCCGGAAATGTTTGGAGGAGCCAAATGAAAAGGATGAAAGCAATATTTGTAGCAAAACGTTTTGTCGATGAACTTCTTCCCTCATTGCCAGGCCGCGGTTCTTGCAGGAAGTGTCGTCAGAGGCGAAGAAACTCCTACATCTGATCTGGATATCGTAATTTTTGATAATCAAATAGAGAATGCTTATCGCGAATCCCGCATTGAATACAACTGGCCAATTGAAGTATTTGTACATTCTTTGACCACCTATAAAAACTATTTTCTCACAGACGCCGAAAGAGCACGTCCCAGCTTGCCGCGAATGGTGGCGGAAGGAGTTGTTTTAGTGGATACCGGAATCCTTTCGAACATCAAAAACGAAGCCGCGGTACTGTTAAATAAAGGCCCGGCCCCCTGGTCGGAACAGACCTTGTTAACAAAGAGATATATGCTAACGGACGCGCTCGACGATTTACTAGGCACGCAAAATGAGGCGGAAGCACTTTTCATCGCCAATACACTTGCCGAGGCAATCCACGAATTTGTACTCCGGACGAATGGTAAATGGATTGGCGCTTCCAAGTGGATTGTCCGTGCATTGAAACAATATGACGAGGATTTTGCCGATCGATTTGTGGATGCGTTTCATGCATTTTATAAAACCGGTGATCGGGAAGGAATTATCAATATCACTGACGAAGTGCTTGCACCATACGGAGGAAGGTTATTTGAAGGTTACTCTTTGGGGAAATGAGGGGTAAATGGTGACAGGGATATATGTCGACTGGGGCGGCCATAAACTGAAGCTCACGTGGATGAGGGATTTGATGCCAGAACGAGAATTGATCACAAGTGTTCATGCGTTTTGTTTTCATGAGGGACAGCTGCTCATGGTTAATTTGAATGATCGTGGTTGGGATTTTCCGGGAGGTCATATCGAAGTTAGAGAAACTGTGGAAGCATGTGTCATTCGTGAGGTGATGGAGGAAGCTTATGTGACGGGGGACTGCACGCTTTTGGGCGCAATTGAAGTGAATCATGAGGAGAATCCGTTATGGAACCCATCCAGTCCCTATCCGAAAGTGGGCTACCAGGTGTTTTATCGGATGGATATTACGGCGTTTTTGCCGTTTGATGCAGGCTTTGAATCGTCGGAGCGTATGCTGATCAGGCCAGAAGAAGCGGCCAATTACCATAAGGGATGGCAGAAGGGCTTTGATGAAATTATGGGCGCTGCTCTTGGGAAAATGAGAATATAAAAAAACTTGTTGAATAAATAAAACAACGCCTGGATTGTATGACAATGAATAATTTACTGGGAGGACAGGACTATGAAAGTTAAAGGTTTCGGTGGGGTTTTTTGGAGAACAAAAGACGTTGTTGCACTGGGGAAATGGTATAAAGAAACCCTTGGTTTATCGATGGAAGAGTGGAATGGTATGATTTTCAAGCCGGAAGTTGATAATGAAACAATCTTTTCTTTGTTTAAGGAGGATAATGATTATTTTCCAAAGGAACAATCTGTAATGTTAAATTTTCAAGTGGAAAATATCGAAGCTTGGCTGGAACATTTTGAGAAAATTGGAATACCGCTTTTAAAACAACCTGAGAAAAGCGAGTTCGGGACATTTGTTTGGATTGCTGATCCGGAAGGAAGATGGATTGAACTGTGGGAAAAATAATCGAAAATGAACTGCTTAGTTAAATGTATTTGTTGTCACAATTTCGTCGGTCGACATTCAGTAACTTTCCTATTAACCTAAAGGTAATAGATGTGAAGTTTCCGTGAGGAGGTTGCCGTGGTGAGGCAAATATTGATACCGATACTGATAGTTGCCGCTGTGATAATGACGGGTTGTGCGTATGAATATACGGAAGAGGACGGCTATCGGATGGCGGTCATCAATGAAGGATTTCCTGTTCCGAAAAATGCCTATGAGGTGAAGCCGGAGGATTGCACGACGGAAATTGCGAAGTCGGCGAAGTACAAGTTGAAGGGCATTGGGGACGAAGAGGGTACCCCGCCTTCAGACTATTTGGAGGAAATTCAAAGTTGGGGCTGGACCGAGCTTGAAGATAAACGGGTTGGCCATGTTCATTATTTTGAGAAAAAGGGAAAAATCATGTCGTTGATCATACAGAAAAATGTGTTTGATGTGTTTGAGATGAGTGATGATGTGGAGTTGTGATGAAAAAGCAGGGATGATGACGAATTGCGTCTTCATTCCTTATTTTTTTCTTTTACCATCCATTCACCTTCCATTTGGATGGTGAATATGTTATGATATACACAATAGAAAGGGGATGGTAAGGGTGGCGGAATCGGAAAAAATTACGATCAATATGAACGTTGTTGATTTGGGGAAAGTTGATTTGTTGGTTGACCAGGGGTTTTATTCAAACAGAACAGATTTCATCAGAACTGCAATTCGTAGTCAGTTGGAAACGCATTCGGATGAAGTGAAAGACATCGTGATCAGGAAGTCGTATGTCGTAGGGGTAATCCGATATGGAAGAAAAGAGTTAGAGAAACTTCGTGACTCAAGTACAAAGATTGATGTGAAAGTTGCGGGGTTGTTGTTGTTTGCGGATGATGTTGATGCTGAACTTGTAAAACAGACATTGGCTTCAGTGCAGGTAAGAGGTGTGTTGAAAGCGAATGCTGAAGTGAAATTAGCTATTGAGAAGTTATGAAAAGACGCCTCCCAGTGAATTAGCATGGGAGGCGTTTATTTACTGTGATTTGCCTAAAATGGCTTGGATTTTTTCAGTCTTCTCGACTTCGTTTTTATACTCGAAGAAACCTATCTGATTCCCCCAAGGGTCAGAAAATGTTGCCCATTTGACAGGTACCTCTTCCCTTGAATGAAGGTTAAAGTTTTCTACATTTAACTGTTCTTGAACCCGATTGCGTTCCTCTTCAATATCAATTACACCTAAGCGAATCGGACCAGAATTCAGGGAAGGGTTGCCTTCAGCAACTTGCAACCAACAACCCGGAAGAAGCTCCCACTCTGCAAATCCTTCATGAGGACTGAAATCAGGTTTTCTCTTTAGTAAGGTCGAGTACCAATGTAGACCTTCTTCAAAATCTGATAGACGAACCTGTATTGTCATTTCATAGATCATGCAATCACCTTTTCAATATTATTCAAACAACGCGACACCTGGATCCTTCCCAAGACAATGCACAAGCATGGCATGCAGTTGTCCTCGGTGATGATAGATGTGGGAAGAGATTTCTAACAACCACTCAAACCGCGTATAGGAAACGCCCCAGTAAGAAGTCATCGTTTGCATCAGCTCTTCTTCTGTGTATTCAAGATAACGGTTTTCCAATAAAGCGAAGTTTGACAACAGAGCCTCTGTCATATCAGTTATGGATTGAAGGGAATTGGATGAATAAAAGGTCCTCATCTCTTCCACTGTTGCTTCATCTGAAATAAGTTGGTCTGCTTTACAAATCAATGAAATATGAGCTAACAGCTGTCTGATGGAAAACTTATTTTCTGTAGGCTTCATATCTAAATCATTTGAATCCAACTTGTCCATTATTTCGATTGTCGACTTTACCGCAATATGGATTTGATTCAACGTACTTCTTACATAATTATTCATTTACCTACCTCACTCAAATGCTTTCAACACCCTCAAATTATCAAGTGTCAGTACGCCGCTCCATTCCATCTTTGCAATTTCCCAAATATCTTCAAAACGGCCCCATTCCCAAGCGGGTTTCCAGCTGCCATCTTCTGTTTGTGTATTAAGAAGATGTTGGATGTTTGCTGGGATAATTTCTTTGAACTCATCATACAAGAACGACTCAGGAGAAGGTATAACTTGAAGAGGGAGCAGGCAGTAGCCATGCCATTTTTCCGGGTCGATCGTTACGCTTTCTTGTGCAATCTCGTATACTTTAGAAGAAATCTTCTCTGCTTCTTCAACTGGCAATTCTCTCACCAATTTCACCAAGCATTGCAACTCGTGGAAATCGCCAGTCTCCAATTGGTCGATGTAGGAAACCGCATAGGCAGTTAGTTTTTCCAATAAATCAGCAGGAACGAGCCCGTTATAACGGTGCAGTAAACCAGTCATTTCAGCACTTGGATTTCCCCAAGGCCAATCACCGCCATAATTCCACCAGATGGCTCGTGGTGCGTTCTCCACTTCCTCCGGGACAATTTCCCATCCATCTTTTCTTCGTCAAACGTATTCAACACATATTGAATAGCTTTTTGCACCATTGGCTCCGATTCATCGGCCCCGATACGAGACAAAAGCTGCAACCCAATTGTTGTTGCTAACGCCGATGATGCCTCGCACCTAAAATCAGGCTCCAATCCATTACCGAATCCGCCATCTTCATTTTGATAAACCTTAAGCTCTTCTAATACCCTCTCGCGGCTGCCATTTTCAAATTCAAATTCGTAAAGGGCTTTTTCCAGTGGACGTGCTTTGTTTTAAGAAATGTTAAGGCGTGTTGATAGTGGTCTAATAATTGTTCCAATTGAATCCCTACTTTCGAAAGTATGTTATTAAACGTATTCGCTATCGGAAATAGGGAATCCTTCAAAGAAAAATAAAACTTTGGAGGTATTATAATTGAAGCTGCTTAGGGATATCCTTATCTTTTTCATTTTTGGAGCTTTAATAGGCATACAACAAATCGTTAATTCAAATTCGTTGGAACCTGAGATCATAGATTATAGAACCATTCCTTTTGAGATTAAAGACGGATGGGTATGTATTCCGGAAGGCGAACACGAACTTACTGTTGGAGTACAGGCAAAAAACACGAAGAAAATGTATTTCTATCTGACACCAACGGGGACAAATACTGCCTCACAGAAGGTTTTAATTGGGGAGAGTGAAGGAAGGAAAGGAATTTTCACAGTTAACCATATATTTAAGGAGAATGAGAGCATTTTGTATCATTTTTCAGTGGACTATGAAAATAAAAAGTATAAGGAAACCGATTACTTGTTCAATATTGTGAGGTGCGAATGAATATTCACGCATAAATTTGTTGAAAGAAGCATAAACCCGTCCAAAAACGCATAAATTATGCTATATGCGTTTTCGGACGGATTTATGAGTGAATCGCAGCGTTTATGCGTATTTCGAGGCTTTTATGCGTGTTTGTGATTTTGAAAGGCCAAATAGAAGGGACTGCATGGAGTGGCTCATGTAGTCCCTTTTTTTATTCAAAACTCATATTCCGCAAGCACTGTTATGATCGCATCTTCAATCGGAGAAACTGGGCCGGTGATGTAATTATTGATTAATATTGAAAAAATTAATACAGTGCCGTCTTTTGCTGTGACGTATCCCGAAAGGGTGGATACGCCAGTGATGGTGCCGGTTTTCGCTTTGACGTTTCCAGCAGTTAATCCATCTCCCATCCGATTGCGTAGCGTGCCACCGATCATCCGTTCAGGGATGCCTGCGATTGGAAGTGAAGCCTCAAATGCCGGGAACCAGCTTTTCGTTTGTATGTTCCCTAACAATGTTGTGAGTTCATCAGCCGAAATAAGGTTCTTATGCGACATGCCCGAACCATCGCGTAGCACGACAGTGTCGGTATTGACACCGAAATCCTTCAGTTTCTCCTTCATTACTGAAAGACCTGCGTCCCAGCTGCCTTCGCCGCGCTGAACTTTCCCCATCTCCTTCACCAATAATTCTCCATGTCCGTTGTTGCTTAGCTTCATGAATGGAATGAAAAGGTCTTTAAGCGGCATTGATTTTTTAGATGTAAGAATGGTTGCATTTTCAGGTGTGAACCCGGATTTCATACCACCTACAAACCGGATGCCTTCCGCTTCAAGCGATTGTTGAAATACATTCAATACGTACATTGTAGGTTCCCAAACAGCTACCCAAGATCGGGACACTGTGCCACCAAGCGGCATGTTCCCTTCAATGAAAATCCGATTTGTTCCATGCTCACGTTCGATTGTAATGCTTTTCGATTGGCCTCTTGCAACAGTGTTGGCTTTATTGACGATTTCAAGGTAGCTATTATTTGGGTTTAGTGTCACTTTGGGGGACTGCCGACTTTATTGTTTGGGTGGGCATCGACGATCACTGTCCCCGCATCATAGTCTTCGTTAGGTGAAAGTGTCAAAGCAGAAACTTGTGCACCAACATAGCTATGTTCATCCGACCAGTTCAAGTCCTGAGAATAGCGGACATCATCATACCAGCTATCATCGGCAATTAGGCTGCCATTGATATTGTTTATACCTTTTGCCTTCAATTCTCTCGCAAACTGATCCAAATCCCTTTTCAGTAAAGTGGGGTCACCTTTTCCTCTTAAGTAAAGATTGCCGTGCAGAACTGCCCCTTTTACTTGTCCATCAGTTAGCACATCTGTCATGAATTGATAGCCCGGCCCCAAAATATCCATAGCTGTCGCGCCTGTCAGTAATTTCATGTTAGACGCCGGACGCAGGCGGATGTCTCCGAAATGTGAATATAGAACTTCCCCGTCCGCTTTACGGATACTTACCCCAGCAATCGCCCCCTGGAGCTTCGGATTCTCTAAGATGGTATTTATCTTCTGACCAAGATCTTCGTTTAATGTTGACTTATCTTTGTTTAATGCGGACTTTTCAATGGATGCAACGTAAATAATTTCCTTGGATGCAGCGATAGGTTGAATCGGTGTCCTATGTGTGACTGGGAATATTGCAATTAACATAATTGATAGTGCAAGAAATGATTTTTTAAGTACAGAGTTCTTTATCATTTAGCTAACATCCTTTCACCCATTTGCTTGATTGTACTTCATATTTTTGAGAATGGACATAGTTGAATACAGGCAATTTTGAATGTATTAGGTAACCCAACATGGAAGTGCTACATAATAACCTATGCGCTTCATTCAATTGTTAAACAATATATAAAACAAGCAGAAGCCGGTAGGTTACTAATCAGTTAATTTGCGGTAAAATAATGTATATTCAAAAGAATCGGCAAGGATGTGTAGGAATGTTGAAGTACACATTATCTCCAATGGGTGATCAAGCGGTGATGATTGAAGTCGACGCAGTAATTAGTCCTTCGTCACAGCGAAATGTGAAGTCGATTGTTGCTCGACTGAATGAGGCATCGCCTTCTTGGATGGTCGAAGCGATTACCGCTTATACAACGGTAACGATTATTTATGACTTACAAGAATTCAATGGTAAGGGTTCCCCGTTTGAACAGGTTTGTCAGCGGATTCAGGAGTTACTCCAAGACGTGCGAGAAATGGGCGATTCTGAACAACGGATTGTTAGGATTCCGGTCTTATATGGAGGTTCCTATGGCCCGGACTTGCATTTCGTCGCGGAGTATAACTGTTTGACGCCTGATGAAGTGATTGCGATTCATACAACGGGTGATTATACAGTACATATGATAGGCTTCGCGCCAGGTTTTCCATTCATTGGCGGATGTCGGAGAAGATTAGTGCACCAAGAAGGTCGACTCCGCGATTAAAGATTCCTGCAAGAACGGTTGGTATAGCGGGTATGCAGACTGGAGTTTATCCAATTGAAACGCCGGGGGGCTGGCAATTGATCGGCCGAACGCCACTCGAGTTGTTTCTTCCGAATGAACATCCGCCAACCTTACTTGGACCTGGAGATAAAATAAGATTTTATAAGATTACGAGTAAGGAGTACGAGGACTTGCGAGGTGGTTCAGAGTGATTTCGGTCATCAAATCAGGTCTTTTTGACACAGTTCAAGATTTGGGAAGATACGGCTATCAAAGGTTTGGAGTTGTGGCGGGCGGTGTCATGGATCCGTTCTCCCATCGGGTTGCGAATTTGCTTGTTGGAAATGAAGAGGATGCAGCTACTTTAGAAATGACTCTTGTCGGACCAGTTCTTTTATTTGAGGAAGATACGGTGATTGCCATATGTGGCGGAGATTTAATACCCATGATTGCGGACGATCCTGTGCCGAAGTGGAAACCGGTGTTCATTCGAAATGGTAGTGAACTGCAGTTCGGAGCGGCGAAGACGGGAAGCCGTGCGTATTTAGCTGTTTCAGGTGGGTTTGATGCACCGGTTGTACTTGGTAGCCGGTCGACATATGTGAAAGCTGGGCTCGGCGGGATGGATGGAAGGGCGTTGCGGAAAGGCGATGTCCTTTGCTTTGGAGCAGTATCTAAGTTGGCAGAACTGATAAAAGGAAAGCTTGAGTCCGGTACGCCAATCCACGCGGCAGATTGGAGGGTCACGCCGAAACTTCTGCCCGATCTTTCTGGAACTTATGAAATTCAAGTCATGCGCGGAAGGCAATATGAGTTGTTCGATGAAGAGAGTCAATACCGTTTCTGGAATGAAACATTCACTGTCAGTTCTCAATCAGATCGGATGGGCTATCGGACTACTGGACCGACATTACGATTAAAAGAGCCCAAAGAGATGGTTTCAGAAGCAGTTACATATGGCTCCATCCAAGTTCCGCCGGATGGGAGTCCAATCATTTTGGCGGCGGACCGGCAGACGACTGGCGGTTATCCGAAAATCGGACAGCTGTCTTCGATTGATTTTTCAAAGCTTGCACAGGCGAAGGCGGGGACAGGCTTTTATTCAAGGAAGTGACAATCGAGGAATCACAGCAGTATTTAGCGAAGCGGGAAATGGATTTAAAGATGCTACGTGCAGCGATTCGGAATAGATTTAAATAGGAGTGGGTGGAATGGGATTTGTTGTCGATTTGAATTGTGATATGGGGAAAGTCTTGGAGACTACGTCATGGGTAATGATGAAGCGATTTTGGAGACGATTACGTCCGCTAACATTGCATGCGGTTTCCATGCAGGGGATCCCACGACGATGCGGAAGACCGTACGGTTGGCGTTAGAGAAAAATGTCGGAATCGGCGCCCATCCGGGGTTGCAGGATTTAGTTGGTTTCGGACGGCGGGAAATGGCCATTTCAGCTGATGAAGCGTTCGATTTAGTCGTTTATCAATTAGGGGCTTTGTCTGGCATCGTAAAGGCGGAAGGTGGGCATTTGCAGCATGTGAAGCCACATGGGGCACTCTATAATATGGCTGCCGTAAACCGGACACATTCCAAGGCGATTGCGGAAGCAGTTTACAAAGTCGATCCGGAATTGATCCTGTTTGGACTCGCGGGCAGTGAGCTCGTTAAGGCAGGGAAGCGAATTGGGTTGAAGGTGGCGCATGAAGTGTTTGCGGATCGGACTTATCAGGCGAATGGGACATTAACTTCTCGTCGGGAGCCGAATGCACTGATTACCGATCAGGACATTGCAATCAGGCAAATCGTCCGGATGGTGAAGGAAGGGAAAGTGCGCGCGACCGATGGAACGGATATTTCGATTATGGCCGATACGATTTGTATTCATGGAGATGGGAAGACCGCTGTGGAATTTGCAAGGGTGATACCGGGAGCTTTGGAAAGGGAAGGAATTATGGTTAGGAAGATTGGAGAAATTAAGTAGGATCAAAATCGGAAAGGGGAAACCGAATGGAATTTTGTATTAAATCATACGATAGTGTTGGACCTATCAAATTGGGTATGACCAAAGAAGAGATTAGGAGTTTGATGCCTGAAAAGCCGTGGGACTCACATGATTTTAGAGGTCCTTACACAGACTATTTTATTGCATCTGGACTTTTCGCATACTATACGGGGGAGTATGGAGTGTGTGAAGCTGTTGAGTTTACTGAACCTACGATAGCAATATTTGAAAATAGACGGATAAACGGTGTTCCTTATATTGAAGCTTTAAATTGGTTAAAGAAATTTGATGATGAATTGAAAGTTGAAAGGTTTTTAGGGGCAACTTCTTATAAATTCGGCATTGGATTATACGCGCCAAACTATGACGAGGAACAGGAGCCTGATGTACATGTAGAGGCTGTCATTGTATTTAGGAGAGGCTATTATGATTCGATTAAGCAAACAAGTTGAAAAAAGGACAAAACATGGAATTCCTATGTTTTGTCCTTTACTAATTTATTCACCTAAATCAACGTTATGATAAACTTGTTGAACGTCTTCCAAGTCATCCAATGCATCAATCATTTTCTCGAATTGCGCTTCTGAATCTGCATCCAATGTCACGTCATTATGCGCAAGCATTGTCAATTCTGCCACGGAGAATTCAGTAATACCAGCATTTTTCAATGCTTCTTGTACTGCGTGGAATTGATCCGGTTCTGCATAAACGATGACTGTGTCTTCTTCTTCCAAAATATCACGGACTTCAACGTCTGCTTCCATAAGAAGTTCCAGCACTTCATCCGCAGTTTTGCCTTCCAAACCGAATACAGCAGTCGCGTCGAACATATACGCAACGGAACCGCTGACGCCCATGTTTCCGCCGTTTTTACCGAATGCCGCGCGCACTTCGGAAGCAGTTCGGTTGACGTTGTTTGTTAGTGCGTCGACAATGACCATCGATCCATTCGGGCCGAAGCCTTCGTAACGAAGCTCGTCATAGTTTTCCTCTGCGCCGCCTTTTGCTTTCTCGATTGCACGGTCAATGATCGCTTTCGGAACGTTGTATGTTTTCGCACGTTCAACTACCATTTTTAGTGTTTGGTTTGTCTCAGGATCAGGGTCACCCTGTTTTGCAGCTACATATAATTCACGACCGAACTTTGCGTAAATACGACTCGTATTCGCATCCTTCGAAGCCTTTTTTTCTTTAATGTTATTCCATTTACGGCCCATTCTCATTCACTCGCTTTCAGTCTGAGCATTGATTTCATCATGCAATTATACACCCATTGTATGAATGCTGACAAGTAAAAATCCTAAAAATGGAATAGGGATAGAACTTGGAAACTTCTCTATCCCTTCGGAAGAAGTTCTCGTTCTCCCTCAAAGAGTTCTCATTCCAGCCTAAAGAGTTCTCGTTTGTGCGCAAAGAGTTCTCATTCCAGCCTAAAGAGTTCTCGTTCTCCTGCAAAGAGTTCTCATTCCGGCCTAAAGAGTTCTCGTTTCCGCGCAAAAAGTTCTCAATCGCTCACTCTAAACAAGCAACAATGCATCCATATCCACAATTTCTATCTCCCGCGGCTCACTTGTCGTATCCATCCAGCTTCTTCAAATTCACCTAACTTCCTGCTAATCGTTTCGGGAGTTGTGCCGATATACGACGCCAAGTCTTTTCGTGTCATTGGCAGACAATCTTTTTAATGCAAGATGGGCAAGTCGACGGTTCCAAATTCAATACGATTTTTTTCATTTTCCTCTACCTCCATGTAGTTGTTTTGTTCTTCTTGACTACATCATAAGGTGTTTTCAAATATGAAACCTTGACCTCCATCAAGTTTTGGCTTTTTATAAGGGGGAAAGTACCTTATACTAAATGTGGCACTACATTTTCGAATAGAGAGGAAACGTGGGCATGGAACTTGTATATAAAGGAAAGACAAAAGACGTTTATAAATTGGAAGATGGAAATGTATTATTGACATTCAAAGATGATGTAACTGGGGAAGACGGCGTGTTCGATCCAGGGGCAAATACAGTTGGTTTAACGATCGAAGGTGCAGGACAATCAGGTTTACGCATGACGAAATTCTTTTTTGAAAAATTGGCAGATAAAAAAATTCCGACTCATTATATTGACGCGGATATTGAGAACGCAACGATGACAGTGAAGCCAGCGATGATATTCGGGAAAGGGCTCGAAGTCATTTGTCGTTTCCGCGCAGTTGGAAGTTTCTTGCGTCGTTACGGGGCATATTGCGAAGAAGGACAACCTTTGGATGCGTTTGTCGAAGTGACGATTAAAGATGACGACCGTAATGACCCGCCAATTACGAAAGATGCATTGGCGCAACTTGGTATATTGACTGAGGATGAGTATGTCGTTTTAGAGAAGTTGACGAAGGAAATTTCAATCGTCGTGAAAGAGGAACTTGCAAAGAAGGGACTCGAGCTTTACGATATCAAGCTTGAATTCGGTCGTGATCCTGAAGGGAATATCATGCTGATTGACGAAATTTCTGGTGGTAATATGCGTGTATACAAAGATGGAGTTTACGTTGCACCTCTTGATCTTGAGAAATTAATGTTGGCTTAATTAAAAGAAACCGCCGTTCATTCCAACTTATTGGAGTGAATGGCGGTTTTATCAATCTTAGTTGCAATTGTAAATGAAATCCAAAGCGTGGCAAGTCCAAGTATGATCATCGCAACCAATAAGTAAAACATTAAAGGCTTCCGCCCATCCCAAGCTCATCAATAATCGTACCATTCAGCAGGCCGAGCTGGAATGCGACAAAGATCGGAATGACAGAAGAAATATAAACTAAAAATCGGTTTGCAAAAACAAACTGATTCTTCAGGATAAACAGAAGCGTTACTAGTTGGCCAGTAACAATTAATGCAGCAATGGTAATAAACATCCTATGAATTTCCAACTTTTCACCTCCCTGCATAATCGACGTACTGCTACGGGAAAAGTTTCCATACATAATATCCTTTCAGTTGGGCATCCTTGGCAGGAGTAAATGTGAAGGAGGAATTTATGTGAAGCAAAAAGCGGTAATCTTACTACTTATGTGTGCCATCCTTGTAGTAGGGGGATGTGCGAAGACAAAGAAAGCACTGCCAGTTAGCGGGGATAAGATGGAGGCAATCGTAGCTCCTCTGTTGAATACGCAAGGAAATAAAATTGGTGAAGTGACATTGGTTCAGGAGACGGAAGGTGTAATGATCAAGGTTGAAGCGGAAGGTTTGAAACCGGGATTGCATGGCATTCATATCCATGAAACCGGAGTATGCAAGGCTCCTGATTTTAAATCTGCAGGGGCTCACTTCAATCCAACTGGAAAAGAACACGGCTTTAATAATCCGAAAGGGTACCATTTAGGTGACTTGCCGAATATCGAAGTTCCGGAGGATGGGAAAGTGTCAATGGAACTAACGACTGGGGACATTACCTTGAAGCCGGGACTGGAAAATTCCATCTTAGATGAGGACGGAAGTGCTATTGTCATTCATGCGGATGCGGATGATTATAAGACTGACCCATCTGGAAATTCCGGAGATCGCGTCGCTTGTGCAGCAATTACATCGAAGAAATAAAGGAAACCGGCCGATGCGGGCCGGTTTTTATTTCAAAAAGAAATTCTCCGTATAATACGGCTGTGATTTTTCATTAAATGCAACACCTATGCCAAGGTGACTGTAATCATCTATCAAAATATTCTCTCTGTGCCCTTTCGAATTCATCAACCCTTCATGTGCAAAAATGCTGCTTGATTGGCCGTACGCCAAATTTTCACCGGCTCTGCGGAATTTGATTTGATCCTCTTTCATCCGGTCGAAAGGCGATTGCCCTTTTAAATTATCGTGACTAAAATAATCATTGATCGCCATATCCAGGCTATGCTTGCGGGCTGTATCTGAAATTGCATTATCCCATCGCAGAATGGAGCGGCCGTGACGTACACGTGCGGCATTCGTTAAGTCGAAAAGTTGCTGTTCAAACCCATTACGCAAGGACACATCTCCTCCCGCATACATGCCAGACTTACGATGTTCGAGTGATGTTGTTATAAGCTGCACTGCAGTCACTGTTGTATTTTGATGAATATCGTAAAACACATACATATATACATCTCCGACTTTAAATAGATCCATCCCCTCATTATCCTGGAGGACGTAAATATTCAAGCCTTTTCGAATCTCCTTCAATGGTTCGCCATAGGCATTTCGGACTTCTGCTTTCCCGGTACCGTACTGGATACCGGCTTTCGAAGAAATGAGATCATCATTTGTATAGATTGCATTCACTTTCCATTTTTCATCAAATGAAATCATAACGAAGTTTTGGTAATCCTCATGATATGTGAACCATTCAGTGCCATATTCATTCAGCGAATGGTTTTGCGGTTCGCCAAGTTCAGCCTTCACCTGTTCTTCTGTAAATCCAAGTTCTATATTGTGAATGGACATTGCCGAATGGTCAGGTGTTGCAAGTTTCGGCTTCGCGACCTTATCCGGAATTAACCTTTCCATTTCGGATGATTTTGACGAGATAAAAAAAAAGAATTTATTCGCAGTGTCGAGGATGGAGCTCATGGCTGACGTGATTGATTCGTTCTCCATAACAGTTTCAATCTTTTCATCTACCGGACTGAGAAAGGAAAGGTCTATATATTTTGAAACAGGCTCTTCCCATAAAGGTTTTGCCAGATAGAATGCAACTATGAAAATAATGAATAATAAAATCCTCCTCACGGAAATCGCCTCCTTTCTATCTATTGTACCCGCGGAAGGGGAGATAGATACAGCGGGAGCCATTCATAGTTTGAGTCAACATAGAAAGACGGTATACTGATAGAACAACAATGGAACGGGGCAGATGATATGAAATTATCGAAGAAAATGCAAAGTGCGCAGCTAATTGGGATGAATGAAGGACTTTTCAAATGTCCGATATGTTCTGCCGATATGGAAATGGTAGAGTACTCACGACTTGTCTGTGAGAATATGCACTCCTTTGACTTAGCCAAAACAGGCTATGTGAATTTGGCGCCTCAATCGCATACGACAAAGTATGATAAGTCGCTTTTTGAAGCGCGGGCGGAAGTGATGAGCAGCGGGTTTTTCGGACCTGTGCTGGACAAGCTTTTTCCATTTTGAAGGACCATGTCTTAGAAATCGATCGCCCGGTGCTGTTGGATGCAGGGTGTGGGGAAGGATCACATCTATGTGCTATTCATTCACAGTTGCAAATTGAAAGTGTTGGGATTGGTATTGATCTAGCGAAGGAAGGGATTTCCGCTGCATCGAAGGCCTATCCGGGAATCATTTGGAGTGTAGCGGATTTGGCTGCAATGCCTTTTCAAGATTTTCAAATTGACGTGATTTTGAATGTTTTATCTCCAGCAAACTATGCGGAATTCAACCGGATACTGAAGCGAGGTGGGATTGTCGTGAAAGTAGTACCGGAAAGTGGATACCTTCAGGAATTGCGAGAGGCTTTCTACGGCGGTAAGACGCAAAAGAGGAAACCGATCCAGTGGAGCGTTTCCGTGAACATTTTGATGATGTTGAGACAGAACGGATAACTTATACATTTGCGTTGCCAGAAGGATTGCTTTCACCATTGATCCGTATGACGCCATTGACCTGGAATGCGGGGGATGAACGGATTAGTGATGTGCTTTCGGAGGGAATGAAGGAGATTACGATTGATTTGCGTGTGATTGTTGGTAAGCGCAGGTAAAGATAAATTAGTGGTTCTGATTATCCACTTTTGGAGAGATATGAGCGTGCAATTGTTGATAAGGGCATAAAGTATGTTGATAAACTTGTTATTAATGTTAACAACTATTTAGATATTGTTGACAAACAACCTCTGTTTGTTGATAACTTATGGATAAAATGTTGATAAAGAAAGGTGGGGACAGTGTATGTTTGGCGGAATTAGCGTGATTCCAAGTTGGTTCTATATTTTAGCGATAGTAGTTGTTTTGTTGCTCGTCATTGTCATTGAGTGGAAGACAAGGTAGGAGGGAGTTCGTTGGTAAAGAAAAAGGATAAGCGTGTGAAGCCGAAATTGTCGGTAGAGCACGAATTAATGCGGCCTACTGATATTTGGAGCAACGATGGGTTCATTGCAAAAGCGAAATTTGAAGGGGGTTCGTTGTCTGGGCGGACGGGAACGCATCGTGTTCGACGATTGTGTATTCAAAGATATGTCATTTGCGAACAGTGATTGGAAAGGCGCGGAATTTGTTGATGCTGTCTTCGTAGCATGTGATTTTTCGAATGCTCAACTGGAAAATGTCATGATGCATCGATGTGAGATCATTAATTCAAAGCTTACAGGGACTGATATGGCAAATGCCAAGTTGGGGCATATGCTTATAAAGGAAAGTGATGCCCGCTATGCAAACTTTAATTTCGCAGAAATGAAGGAAGTTGAGTTTGCAGACTGCAATTTGGTAGATAGTGATTTTTATGAATGTGACTTCAAGCAAGTTCGCTTTGAAAAATGTAAGATGGATAATATGAATTTTTCAGAAACCGATTTGGATGGTGTCGATTTATCCAACAATACATATGATCGAATTGAAGTAACATTACCGAAGATTGCGGGTTGCATCGTGTCGAAGGAACAGGCGATTGGCTTTGCACATGTACTTGGTTTAACGGTGAAAGAGTAATAATGTTATACTGAAAAGACATTTGAAATAGAAAGAGTGGCAAAATCATGCTTACATTTGAAGAAAAACAACAAATTATTGAGACAAAATTCCCTGAATTGATACGAAAAGAAGTGTCGATGAAGCGGCTTAATTATCATTATGAGGACAGTTTGTATGAAAAGACGGTTGTTGTGCAGCATCTTCACCCGAACGGCAATGGGTTCGTATATGTTGAAGGGCTTTCCAATTATGAACCGGATGACCGTGGACTCGTCAACATTCGTGAAGCGACAGAAGATGAGTTGATCACAACGATTCGTGATGCAATCCGTGCGTTATCGACAGAAGAGAACGAAAAGGAAGAGAAAGAAGAGCCAATCGAAGAAGTGTGGGTGAACAATGAGGGTCAGAAGCTGAAGTTGCTTGAGGAGGACGGATTTTTCAATGTTTACCACGGTTCTAATTTGGAGGATGGTTTCGGCGATTACAAGGAAGCGGTTGATTATCTAAAAGAGGAGAGTTTCAAGCGCGGTGGGGGTGACTCAAAGTGAATGGGAGGACGCTCGTCATCGGGCTTGTCATGTTCGTTTTAATCATTGTCGCTGTCATCTACTTTGCAATGACAGCGCAGTTTGATAAGGATCAGCAGGAAGATCACAAAGTGGAGATTATTGATTAAAATTAAAAGCTGCCTCGGAAAATGAAAAATTCATTGTCCGGCAGCTTTTTTCATTAAATTAATGCCAATTTCCAGCCTTGTATTCACCTTTTCTAAAAGGCATCCACCAGTTCCACTTTCCAAACAGTTTCATCAAACTCGGAACAAGCAACAGGCGGATAATTGTAGCGTCGATAGCAACTGCAATCGCGATGCCGACTCCGATTTGTTTCACTGGCATGACGTCCGTAAACGCAAATGCACCAGTCAGAACAATCATGATCAGGGCAGCGGAAGTAATAATCTTGCTCGTCGTCGCAAGCCCCTCGACCGTGGAATGATCATTATCGAATGTCTTCGAATACTCCTCCTGCATCCGTGAAATGAGGAACACTTCGTAGTCCATGCTTAAACCAAAGACAAGACTGAAGACGATAACTGGAATAATAAGTGCTATCGTGCCTGGATGCAATCCGAAATGACCGTATTGGAAAATGTAAACGAGAATACCGAAAGTGGCGGAAAGCCCGACGATATTCATCAAAATTGCTTTCAACGGGATTAGGATTGAACGAAACGCAATCATTAGGATGAAAAATGTCGATACAAGGATGATCATTAACGCAATGCCGATATTATTGGAAATCTCATCGAAGATTTCCTGATTGAACTTCGGTTGCCCTCCGACAAGTAGATTCCATTCTGTTTGATCTGACCAATCTCGTGCCCATTGTTGTGCTTCATCGGATGTTCCTCTAGCTTGAAGTATCACTGGGATCAATAATTGGTCGTCTTTCACGAATGAGTCCAGCAGTGGTTCAAGCTGTACCTTCATTTCTGGAATTTGCGTTGCCTGCACCCACTCTTCAGGTGATCCGAAACCACTTGTGGTGAAAATGGTTGTCAAACCGCCAACTAATGGGTCACTGGACAAGTCTTCTTCCAATTCCTTCATCGCTTTCAAACCGTCCACATCGGACCAACCGCCCGAACGTTCCGCAATGATATACACATTCGACTGATCGCCGAGTCCGAAAGTGTCGTCCATTAATTCATAGGACGCCCGTGTATCATATGACGCCGGAAGTGAATCGATTTGAGGAATTGCCAGATCCATATTCTTCACGGGAACTACAGCAATACCTAACAGTACGAACGCAGCAATCGTAATAAGGATTGGACGTTTAATAACCCCATTCGCGAACTGTCGCCAACGGTCAGAACCGTTCTCCTTCACTTTCAGCACGCGCCCTTTGTTCAAACGATCGCCAAGTACAATTAAAATCGAAGGCAACATGTCACCGAGCTGAGTACCGCCATGCCGACGACAATCATGCCTCCGAGTGCGATGTTCTGAAAAATTTCAACCCTGATGACGAACATCGCACCAAGACCGATAAATACGCAAAATGCCGAGAAAATAACAGATCGGCCTGCTGTGCGAATTGTCATCGCTGTAGCTTCCAATACATCGCTCTTCAACCGTTCTTCGCGGTATCGGCTGATGAATAGCAATGAAAAATCAATACTTAAAGCAAGCCCTAACATAGGCACAATATTCAGCACGAAAATCGATAAATCGGTTTGACCACCAATCAATGCCATTACGCCAAATGCGGAAATGACTGTAGCAATGCCTACAAGCAATGGCACCACGGAAGCTACTATTGACCCGAAGGCGAGTAATAGAATGATGATTGCGATAGGTAATCCAATTGCCTCTGCTTTCATCAAATCCCGCTGGCTTGCGCTATTGATATCCTTTGTAATGGCAGATTGGCCTGTTAACACAATCCCTTTTTCATCCCCGATAACGTCTCGTATTTCGGTGACGACACCGACATATCCCTTCCGTTCTTTTCGAAATGAAGCATAGCGTACGATACATCATTCGTATACTGCTTTTCATGATCAAGCGGGGAAACAATTTCCGACGTGAGTTCAAGTTCTTCAATCTTTGTCAAAGTGGAGAAAAGCGTTTCATCATTCACCTTATCGAATACGACAAACATCGTTTCGGCAGGTAAATCGAATTTCTTGGATGCGATTTTCATCACCTGTTCATGCTCAGCATCCATTCTGAAGCCGTCCCCTGCAAGCAATCCCGGCAAGCGAATGGCAAAAATAGCCATAATAATAAAAAGTACAATCCACCCTATGATAATCGCTTTATAACTTGTTGTAACAAAGCGTGCAAGTGTGCGCATAACATCGTCCTCCCGCTGAATTATCTCTCTATATTTCTATCATAACGGAAGTGGGAAGGGATGTCTTATTTGATGAAGTAGTTATGGGGTATCGCGTCTAAAGAGGGTGGATGCGCGTCCAAAGAAGTGCGTTGCGCGTCCAAAGCAACCCCGTCAAAGTCCAAATAGATATGAAAAACGAAAAAAACCACTCCCCGAAGAGAGTGGTTTTGAAAGTTTAGTTTAAATTAGTTTTTTTCAACATTAGTTGCTTGAAGTCCACGTTGACCTTGTTCGATTTCGAAAGTCACGTCTTGGCCTTCTTCAAGAGTCTTGAATCCGTCGCCTTGGATAGCTGAGAAGTGTACGAATACATCGTCGCCATCTTCACGTTCGATGAAGCCATAACCTTTTTCTGCGTTAAACCATTTTACTTTACCATGTTCCATGTTTGTTTCCTCCTCGTGTGCAAAGCACACATTGTGTTACTATCCTTGCTCAAGTCTTGAAGAGTCAAGCATTTCTGTGACCATCATGCCGAACAAAAATAATTCTCCTTTATCATAACAGAGGTTCTTTGGCAATGCAAGAAGTAATTTTTTGTTTAAAGAAACAAATTTAAAATTTGGTAAATTATTGCGGCTAATGCAGCGGAAATTGGCAAGGTGATAATCCATGTCATGACAATTTTTTTCGCAACTCCCCATTTCACGCCTTTTACTCGCTGTGCAGATCCGACACCCATGATGGAAGATGAAATGACATGCGTCGTGCTGACCGGTAAATGAATGAGTGTTGCGCCGAAAATAATGATTGCGGAGTTCAAGTCGGCTGCAATCCCATTGACAGGACGGATCTTCATGATCTTTCCACCGACTGTCTTAATAATTTTATAACCACCTATTGATGTACCAAGACCCATTGCAGTGGCTGCGGCAATTCGTACCCACAGCTGGATGTCGTCGCTTGTTTGCAAATCAGCTGCAATTAGTGCCATCGTAATGATCCCCATAGCTTTTTGGGCATCATTCGTTCCGTGTGTAAACGACTGCAATGCAGCGGTTCCGATTTGCATGTAACGAATCCGTCTATTCGCCTTGAAAAGATTCCGGTTTTTCAATAAAATTTTAAATAGCCACATGAAAAGGAATCCTCCCGCGATGGCGATGAACGGGGAAAGGATGAGGGCCTGCATAATTTTAAGGAACCCGCCGTAATTCAAGATGCCGAATCCCGCAGCAGAAATGGCTGCACCAGCAATTGAGCCGATCAACGCATGGGATGAACTCGACGGAATACCGTAATACCAAGTGATCAGGTTCCAAGCGATTGCGGAAAGAAGGGCTGCTAAGATGACGACTGATCCTTTTTCAAGCATGAAAGGATCGACGATGTCTTTGGAAATTGTCTTCGCAACCCCTGTGAACGTCAATGCGCCGATGAAATTCATGACTGCCGCCATATAAACGGCAGTACGCGGCTTTAATGCACGCGTTGATACTGAAGTTGCAATCGCATTGGCTGTGTCATGAAATCCGTTTATGAAGTCAAATGCCAAGGCAAATACAACGACTGCTATAGTAAGAACTAATACAATTTCCATATTTGTACCCCTTATGCGTTACGCATGATAATTGTTTCGATTGTATTAGCAACGTCTTGACAATGATCTGCGATATCTTCTAATAACTCATAAATATCCTTAAATTGAATAATACGAATTGGATCTTTTTCACGTAGGAACAGTTGCTTAATTGATGTACGAAGAACCTCATCGCAAATCCGTTCGTATTCTTTGATTAAAACAGCGTGGTCTCGCATTTGGACAAGTTTCTTTCTTGATAACAGCTCCATCGCTTTCACAATTTCATCAGAGCTTTTCACAATATTGTCCATGAACTTCTGGACATATTCATCAATTTCCGTTAGAGAGAACATTTCAAGATTTGCAGAGAAATGTTCAATACCATCCAAAATATCATCCATTTTAATAGCCAGTTGCAAAATATCCTCACGCTCAATCGGTGTCATGAACGAGGTGTTAAGTTTTGCGATAAGGTCATGAATCATGTCATCGCCTTCTGTTTCTAATTCCTTTAAGTTGATGCTTACTTCTTTTAAGTCCCAATGGACGTCACTTTAAAGTCATTTGCATAATGCATCGCTTTTTGTACATGCTCAGCAATCTTTAAAAGAGCTGCGAAAAAAGGATCTGTTTTACGTGGACTAAACATCTTTAAGCCTCCATCCGTTACCGGAATCATTTTTTAGTATTCCTATAGCATAACAAAAATCATTTGATTTAGTACAAAAAAAATCATTTTTACTGTGAAAAAATGGCAATTTTATTTCGTTTTTGTGTTTGAATATTTAAGATTCTTATCTGGCTCTATAAAAAGTATTTAAAGGAATATTGAAACTTCATCGTCCGTCGTCCGTATATATAGTAGAATTCAACAAGGAGATGGGGAGGTGAGAGAATGGAATTGTTCGGAATGCCGGTTATTAATGTCTATTTGACCGTATTGATCATCGCGGGCCTTGCAACTGTTTTATATCTGTTCTTTAGTGATATTTCGGAAGGGATTGGTGAGGCAAGCCCGTTTTTGGATCCAGCTGTTATCCTTGCGTTCATATCATTCACATCTGCAGTCGGCTATATATTGGAGTTGATGACAGATTGGAACCACTTGCTTATTTTACTCTTAGCACTTGCAACGGCGACTTTATTGGACTTCCTTCTATACTTTTTCGTACTCCTTCCATTGAAATCAGCGGAAGTTTCGCTCGCCTATACAGATGAATCGCTCACGGGTCGGGTAGGCAAAGTGATTGTTCCGGTTCCAGTCGACGGTTTTGGAGAAATTGTTATCGAATCAGTGAACGGGATCATTTCAAAAAGGGCAGCTGGATATGAAAACCAGCCAATCGACTATGGGAAAGAGGTTTTAATCATTGAAGTGAAGGAAGGAACATTTATCGTTAAAGAATATGAGCCTTTTCGCTTCAAGTGAAACAATAAATAATGAGGGGGAATCAAAATGTTAGAAATTTCAGGTATGTTAATTGTCATTGGGATTGTCGTGTTCATCCTACTTGCTGTCATTCTCGTCTACATTTCGAAGTATAAGACAGTTGGACCGGATGAGGCGCTAATCGTTACGGGTAGTTATTTAGGATCGAAAAATGTACATACGGATGACTGGGCAACCGGATCAAAATCATTCGTGGTGGGGAACGTTCGTCTTCCCTGTGTTCCAACAATCAGAGCCGCTCAGCTTGCTCTCAAGCAAACTAGAAGTGACGACGCCGGAAGTGTACACGGAACAAGGTGTTCCAGTCATGGCAGACGGAACTGCGATTATTAAGATTGGGGGTTCGATTTCTGAAATCGCAACGGCAGCGGAGCAGTTTTTAGGTAAATCAAAAGCCGACCGAGAAAATGAAGCGAAAGAAGTACTGGAAGGGCATTTGCGTTCCATTTTAGGATCTATGACGGTGGAAGAGATTTATAAAAACCGTGATAAGTTCTCCCAGGAAGTGCAGCGTGTTGCATCACAAGACTTGGCTAAAATGGGGCTTATCATCGTTTCATTCACAATTAAAGATGTACGCGATAAAAACGGATACTTGGATTCACTTGGTAAACCACGTATCGCACAGGTGAAACGCGATGCCGATATTGCCACAATGGAAGCTGAAAAAGAAACACGTATCAAGAATGCTGAAGCATCGAAGGAAGCCCAAAAAGCCGAAATCGAGCGTGCGACTGAAATCGCGGAAGCGGAGAAGGAAAATCAATTGAAAGTCGCTGACTACCGCCGTGAGCAAGATGTGGCGAAAGCGCGCGCCGACCAAGCGTACGAATTGGAATCCGCACGTGCGAAGCAGGAAGTTACAGAGCAAGAGATGCAAGTTAAGATCATCGAGCGTCAAAAGCAAATCGAATTGGAAGAGAAAGAGATTCTGCGTCGTGAGAAGCAATACGATTCTGAAGTTAAAAAGAAAGCAGACGCGGATCGTTATGCAATCGAGCAGAACGCTGCGGCTGAAAAATCCCGTCAAATGGCAGAAGCGGAAGCAGAAAAATACCGTATTGAAGCGCGCGCTGCCGCTGAAGCTGAAAAAATCCGTCTTGATGGTTTGGCAAAAGCAGATGCTCAAAGGGCTCAAGGTGAATCGGAAGCAGATGTCATCCGCCTGAAAGGACTTGCGGAAGCGGAAGCAAAACGTAAAATTGCCGAAGCGTTCGAACAATATGGCCAGGCGGCTGTGCTTGATATGATCGTCCGAATGATTCCTGAATATGCGAAACAAGTGGCAAGTCCACTTTCGAACATCGACAAAATTACTGTTGTCGATACGGGTGGCGGGGAAGGCGGCGGTGCCAATAAAGTGACATCGTACGCTACTAATTTAATGTCCACTTTGCAAGAATCGTTGAAAGCTTCATCGGGCATCGACGTTAAAGAAATGATAGAAAGCTACGTCGGAAAAAATAATCTCCGACCAAGCATAGATAATTTGACAGAGGAAATCCGTTCATCGAAACCGGTGGCTGTCAAATCGGCTGATGAGGAATAATGATTGAATCGAAAACATCCAACCGCTTGTAAAGGGCTGGATGTTTTTATGTTGTATAAATATATAGATTTCTCTGTAAATATTCGCTATAATTGTAGATATTAAAAGAAAAAAGTCGGAACCTACACGGAGGACACCTATGGAGAAAAATCCAAACCGTACGTATCGGCAGAGTTCGGATGATCAATACCCAGTATTACACATGGCCTCTGGGCTGATAACACTTTTTGGGAGATGGAATGGCTTGGCGGAGGCACTATTTTCATTGAATGAAAATGGTTCTTTCTGCGCCCAGTACAACATAAATAATTCGATTGTTGAAACGTATACTCTGTTGGATGGCGAAGTTGAAATCGAACATGTAGGTGAAAGAAGAAAGATGGAAATCGGGGAAACGATTGATGCGTCTGCATTTGAAAAGGTTGTGACGTTCTATGCCATAACCAATGCTGAAATCGTCATGAAAATGGAAGCGGATTTCTATGAACAACTGTTTTTCGAAACAAAGATGCTGCAAGTAGAAATGGATACGGTTGCGCAGGTTGACGGCTATACATATCACCATTGCGAGCGAATCAGGCAATATGCAATCGAAGTTTGGAAACGGATGAATCGTCCAAAACATACTTTGAGACTGATGCGCTGGGGCGCTTTCTTTCATGACATTGGTAAACTTGCTATACCATTGGAAATCCTGCATAAACCCGGGAAACTGACAGAAGAAGAATGGGAGACTATGAAATCACATTCCAGAATCGGCGCAAACATTATGCGTGCCCATCCTGTCGAATGGCTAAAGGATGCCGCATTCATCGTTGAACAGCATCATGAATGGTATGACGGCAGAGGGTACCCGTATGGACTGAAAGAGGATGAAATCTCCATCGAGGCGGCAATCGTTTCGGTCGTTGATGCATATGACGCCATGACAACTGAGCGCGTTTATAAGCAAGCAGTTTCGAAAGAAGTAGCAATTCTGGAGTTGGAAAAAGGTAAAGGGACTCAATTTCACCCCGAAGTTGTTGATCATTTTATAGAAGTGCTTGGAGCGAAAGTAACGCATGTCTAATCTACGGGCTAAAAACAAGCTTTTGAACAAGACTCGGGAAACCGGGTCTTTTCATTTTATTTCATCTTAGAAAAGGTGCATGATAGAAGATGAGGTTTTATTATTCATTTGTGAAAGGCGGAGGGAATATGAACTATCGTATTGAGCATGACACATTTGGAGAAATACAAGTGCCTGCAGACAAGTTGTGGGGCGCACAAACACAGCGTAGTAAACAGAACTTTAAAATTGGCGGAGAACGAATTCCGTTAGGCGTCATTCAAGCATTTGCCCATTTAAAGAAGTCCGCTGCAATAGCGAGCAACTCTTTTGGCAATCTATCAGATACAAAAATGAAAGCGATCGTCGCAGCTGCTGAAGAAGTGATTGAAGGCAAATGGGACGATCATTTCCCGCTTGTCGTCTGGCAAACAGGTAGCGGCACGCAATCGAATATGAATATGAACGAAGTATTAGCAAATCGCGGCAATCAGCTGCTTGAAGAGTGGGGCGAGACTGAACGCCTGCACCCGAACGATGATGTGAATAAATCACAAAGTTCCAATGACACATTCCCGACAGCATTGCATGTCGCTGGCGTTATTGAAGTGGAGCGCGAATTGCTGCCGTCGCTTCAGGAATTGAAAAAAACGTTTCTAGATAAATCTGAAGAGTTCATGGATATCATCAAAATCGGACGCACGCATCTGCAAGACGCAACGCCGCTAACATTAGGGCAGGAAATAAGCGGTTGGCACAGGATGCTTGAAAAGACGGAAAAAATGGTAAGCGAAAGTGTCCAGTCGATGAAAGAACTGGCCATCGGTGGAACTGCGGTTGGAACTGGACTCAATGCGCCAAAAGGATTTGGAGAGAAAGTTGCTGAAGAAATCTCGAAATCAGTTGGCATTAATTTCACGTCTGCTGAAAATAAATTCCACGCACTCACAAGCTATGATGAAGTCGTTTATACACATGGCGCGATGAAAGCACTTGCTGCGGATCTTATGAAAATTGCGAATGATGTCAGATGGTTGGCAAGCGGTCCGCGTTCAGGAATTGGCGAAATCACAATTCCTGAAAACGAACCGGGAAGCTCCATCATGCCAGGAAAAGTAAATCCGACACAAAGCGAAGCCCTCACGATGGTTGTAGCACAAGTGATGGGGAATGACGCAACAATTGGATTTGCTGCGAGTCAAGGGAATTTTGAACTGAACGTTTTTAAACCGGTCATCATTTACAACTTCCTGCAATCCGCGAAACTACTTGCGGATGGCATGCGTAGCTTCAATGAGAATTGTGCGGTCGGAATTGAACCGAATCGAGAGGAAATCGACAATAAAGTAAAGAACTCACTTATGCTTGTGACAGCATTGAACCCGCATATCGGCTATGAAAATGCTGCCAAAATCGCTAAAATGGCGCATAAAGAAGGAACGACGCTAAAAGAAGCTGCACTTAAAACAGGTTTATTGACGGAAGAGCAGTTTGATGAATATGTTGATCCTTCCAAAATGATTGGACGATAAGCGATGCACGATAAGAACTGTCCCTATTGTAATTTGACAACTGACCGGAACAGCAGATCATCTTCGAAACGGAGACATGCGCGTATATCCAAAAGGCTTCCGAACAACAAGTACTTGAAGGCAGCGGTTTGATCGTGCCGAAACGACATGCGGTTGATGTGTTTTCATTAACACCTGAAGAGTGGCAGGATACGCAGGAGCTGTTGTTGAAGGCAAAAGCCTATTTGGAAGAAAAGTACGAGCATGAAGGGTATTCCGTCGGCTGGAATACAGGGGAAGTGGGCGGGCAATCCATTCCGCACGCCCATCTCCACGTCATTCCGCGATTTGCAGATGAAGCGTTTGCTGGAAAAGGAATCCGTTATTGGATCAAGCAAAAGGAAAATTCAAGGGGCGCAATGTCCACAAAGTTGTAACCCTACTCCATTTCGTTATCCGCTATGATGAAAGGACAATGACAAATAAAGGAGTAGACATGAATGATAAAGAAACTCATGCCTATCATGCTTATATTGACGCTTGTCCTTTCCGCTTGCGGTGATAAGGCACAACTCAATGGGGAAAATGGTAAACATTTAGAGGTTGGTAACGAAAGGCATCTTCAAAACGGAGATGTACAGGAAGCAACTGAGTCGGCAGCTGTATTGCCGAAGTTTTTGGATGGCAAACCGGATGACCTGCGCCTCGTATACCAAGTGGCTGCGTCATCTTCTGATGTTTTAGAGTACATGCCATGTTACTGTGGCTGCGGAGAAAGTGCGGGCCACGGGAATAACTTGAACTGCTTCGTCGATGAAATCCGTGAAGACGGTTCCGTCGTCTGGGACGACCACGGCACACGTTGCCTCGTCTGCCTGGAAATTGCGGTTCAATCCGTGCAAATGAAGCAAGAAGGCAAATCGTTGAAAGAAATTCGTGAATCTATCGATGAAATGTACAAAGAAGGTTATGCAGAACCAACAGATACACCGAATCCAGCTTAATAAGTAATGCAAGACAGCAGTCAAACTATTAGACTGCTGTCTTCTTTTGATTGTTCCAAAGCAAGCCTCCGCGCCCCAAACAACATTTTACTTTTCTGAATATGTATATAGGGCTTTAAATTTTCATTGAAAGAGCGTATGCTGTGAAATTGATAGGATATCCATATTTCGTTCAATGAAATAAAGGAGAAGAAATAGAATGACTTTTGAAGGCAATCATAAAGTCCGAAGAAAGATTTATCAAGTGATAGATGGAATGACGGATGAAGAGTTCAATCGAAAACCATCAGAGCATGATTGGTCCCCGAAGCAGATTTTGGAGCATCTTGCCTTGATGGAAACATATATAGCTGCAAAAATAGCGGCAGAGTTGAAGAATAAAGAAAGTCGGCGTGCGTCAAAGAAATTAATTGTCCTTTCCGGAAATTTGATGATGAAAGATGATCTGCCGGAAGCAACAAAGCCGACGGATAGTTTCAAGAAAGTTTCAGAAATGAAAGAGGAACTTCATAACTCACGCATCTATTTGCTTGATGTTTATGATGGAAGCTGTAAAGATATGGATAACTTGCGCGAAAAATCGCTTGAGCATCCAAATCTTGGCTTGATGCCATTGGAACAATGGTTCCCGGTTGTTGGTATGTATGAAAAATGCCATTTGAAGATGTTGAAGAAGACAATCAATGAGTTAAGAATACATGGTCTTGCCTCGGAGTTGAATACGGATGCAAAGTAAAATCCCCACGCCTTGCGCATGGGGATTTTATTTATCGAATATAAACATCGCTTACCAATAATTTTTTCACAACCTCTGTTGGAATTTCGAACGTCACAACCCCCATATACCCCGGAGCGACTTCATATTTATCAAAAGAAATAACAAGCTGCTGATCATTTGTAATATAGAAGTTTTGATCCGATCTGATTGTCGCAAAGCCTTCGCCGTATTCATTCTCTGTAAAATAAGAGATCATTTCATCTGCCGCCATTTGCCGTTCCATCTCGCCTTCGATATAGGCATTGATGGCGTCAATATATGAATCATCTTTGAAAAGGCTTGGTAATGTAATCAACACATTGTCGACTTTATCAATTGTATCGTATCTCATCGTTGTCGAAGAAGATCCGACTGTATTGACCTGATAGCGCATAATCGAAAGGATTTGGTCGTTATCGGTTATCACCTCATAGCCAGCGTCAACGCCGCCGATGGCCGCCCCCAACTTTTTTCAGCTCTGCAATTTCCTTTTCGAATTGCTCGAAAAGCTCCCTGTTCTCTTCCATATACTTTTCATTCAAAGCTGCTTGTAATTCTTCATTGTCTAATCCAGTAATGACGGGAATGGATAGATCAGCCTGATATGTTCCTTCATCCACAGTCAGTTGCTTGACAGTGAATACTTCCACAATTGAACCTAAAATAGGTACATTCACCATTGACTTGGCGAAGGCTGGGCTGACATTGATGCTGCCGACGAAAAGGATGGCAGCTGCAGCAACGCCAATCAAACTATTTCTAAAAACAGGTCGTTTCTTTTTACGTTTCATTTTCTCTTCACTTATGGATGCTCTCACAATCCCATCCAATTCTTCAGGAATATCGATATTCTCATAGTCCTTCTTCAATTTATCCATTTTGCTCATACACTTGCTCCTCTCCCATTTCAATACGTAATTTCCGCAACGCCGCATATAATCGTGTTTTCACCGTATTGATGTTATCTCCGGTGACTTCAGCAATTTCCTCGATCTTCAAATCCTCGAAGAAGCGGAGAATGATAATTGTTTTATAATTTGGCGACAGGTGGTCGACCGCTTCTTGTAGGTCAAAATCGGTTACGTCATCCTCCAAGGAAGGTAAATGGCTTTCCAATATTTCATCGTCCATGATGGACATCCGCTGATGTTTACGGATGAAATCAATGGCCGTATTGACAATAATCCTGTAAAACCATGTTTTCATATATTTCACTTCATCGACCCTATCAATGGAACGAAGTGCTTTCAGGATGGATTCCTGAACGATATCCAGTGCATTTTCTTTGTTTTTCACATAACTAAATGCAAGCCGATAATAGGCATGCTGATTCTCTATAATGAACTTTTCCACCAACTTAAATTTATCGTCTCTTGTCATGACAATCGGGTCACCTTCTCTGTAAATAACGTCTCGCGAACACGTCTCATAAGTATGGACGAACTGCCTCGTTGAAAAGTTTTGAGGCGTTGGAAAGAATTACAGATGTTTGTGATATGCTTAATTAAAAATATGAGGAAAGGATGTGTGAAAAAATGAATAACCAACCATTCGTCGCTTCCTGGAGTGGTGGTAAAGACTCAGCGTTAGCCTATTACCGTGCCCTTCAGTTGGGAGGAATCCCAAAGCGGATATGGACGATGTTTGAAAAGGATAAGGAGCGCTCGAAATCCCATGCATTGCCCGTGGAAATCATTCAAGCGCAAGCTGACAGCCTTGGCGTTCCGTTGATGATCCGTGGCGCTGACTGGAATGGCTATGAAGCGGAATTTTTAGATGCAATGAAGGAATGCATTGAAGCTGGTATTCCGAATGGTGTATTCGGTGATATCGACTTAGAGGATCATTTGACATGGGTCCAAACGAAATGTGATAGCGTCGGTATGAGAGCGGTCCACCCGCTATGGATGGAACCACGTCGGAAGTTGTTGGAGGAATTTGTGAACGCGGGCTTTGAGGCATATATTGTTGTCGTAAATACGAAAATGATGCCTTCGGAATTCATCGGCCGTAAATTTACAAATGAATTGATGGATGAACTGGAGTCGCTCGGCATTGATTCATGTGGGGAATCGGGGGAATTCCATACCGTTGTCATTGATGGACCTATTTTTAAGAATCGTGTTCCAATCGTATTTAATGATCGACATGAACGCGAGGGGTATGTGTTTTTGTCCGTCGGATTGGAAGTAAAATCTTCGGAGAAAGCATTCAGGACGCCGTATCTATGAAAAAATGGCTTGCTGGTCTGCTTTGTCTCGCTTTACTCGCAGGTTGTACAAAGCCATTAACGCTTGAAGTGAAAGATACGATGAAAACAAAAGACATGTTTAGCGCTGTATTCGTTCAAGAGGGCTTAGTGCCCGAAGGCTATGGAGTGCATTTTACGGTTGAAAAGTATGTGGATGGGACCTTGTCGACAATCGAGGAAAGTTTTACGGATCTGACAAGTAAGAAGCAGATTATTTCGTTTCGAGTCGCCACTGATACCGCGTCCGGCAAGATAGCTGTAAGCTTCGGAACTAGTGATATCATTCATCGTGTAAAAGATGAACCTATTCGCGACCCTTTCTTCAGCGGTGTCCTCATCGATTTATTGAAGCTTGAACAAGGGGAACCGCAGCCAATTGCCTATTGGTATGCCAACTCGTTGACGGAGGAGCAGAAAAAGATGTTCGAAGAAGGCGCAATCGACGTGGATAAATTAAAACAGGTCGGATTACTTTATGTGCTCATCGTTGAGGTCATTGAAATGCCAGAATGAGTCCAAGTTAGAGAGTTGGCAGACTTTTGACAATCCTGTGGATACTAGGATAAATTCATTGTATTTCTTTAATTATTTTTCTGTAATAAAAAAGTTGTGTGAAATATTGAGTTGACACTATAAAAGACGCATAATCTATTGAAGTTACTCATAGATAGCTTTACACGCGCATAAAGGTAATCAATTGCTCATAAAATGCTCTAATGGCTCATAAATGCGTACAAATACGCATAAATGCCAATAATCGGCGATTGCGACTATACAAATAGTAAAGGATGTTAGGGAAAGAGAATGAACGCTACTTTGACCGAATCACAGATTGTCTCTTTAATCGAATTAACCATCCATGACGTAAATATGGACGTTGAGCTGAAACAGGAGCGCACTGGAGTTAACATGATGTATGACTTCATTAAAAATGAGGTGATCGTCGATAGCAAACGTGTGCAAAAAGCCTGTAATGAGCTGCTCGAACCAATGCCGCTTGAAACGTATATCCGTGTGTTGACTATCCATGAATTAGGGCATGCGATGGATCGCGAGGCATTGCTCGCCTCACTTGACCGCACGAAAGAAATCATCCTTACAAAAAAACAAGCCGCAGCTGAAAAACGGCCTACGGATTTGCCGTTCATGACGATGGTGATGGAGGAGCATGAAGCAGACATTGCATTCGAAGAAACTGCATGGGTGAATGCTGAAATTTTGAACAGCTTTTTCGAAATCGTCGATGGGAATAGCTTCGGAAAAGTGAAGGCGCATAGCCTTTCGACGTATCGGGCAGCTTATGATACCGATTTGAAAATCTATAATGGATTTATTCGCACGCAAGAGGAATTATTGTCTCCATAACATAAAGAAACCGCCTGCCTGAGGAATGAGGAATCAGGGGCGGTTTCTTGTGAAATTAAAAGAGAACTGGACGCATCCAGTTCCCTTAAGTGCAAGCCGAAGCAATGCACCGCAATTAGTTAAGTATATTGTAGCACATAATTACTTATACCCTCAAGTAATTAAATTAATCAAATATAGGTTCTTAATTTTTCTAGTTTACTTCTGAAGTCTGAACCCATTATTGATGTATGTATTGATGTAGGTATTGAATCCCTTAGATGCTCAGAATAGTTTTCAAGATCCTTCAGCACTTTCTTTATCTCATTTTTAGTGACACTTAATTTTTTCAGTAAAATGATCATAACTATAAGATAATCAATAATATGGTTGAAATGAATATTTGTTATTGCTGTTTCACTTTGTAAATACTCAATGACTCTACTAGGTGGATTAGTTTTCTTAAAACGACAGTCAAAAACGACACCATTATGGGCGACGGCATTTCTAAGTTCCTTAATTAGAAAAATAATATCTTCAGGGATTCGTCCATTTTGGTTATGAGAAGTCGTATGAAGGCCTAAATCCTCAGCAATGCGAATCCTGGTTGTCCGGTCTAAGCACTGCAATAAGAAACCAAACTCTCCCATACTTATAACCTCGAAAATTGCCCATAGAGGAACCTGTTTATTATTGTGTAAATAGTGTTTGATTACATCTTTCCCATCTGCATAATTATAGGCGATACTTGATAAAATTTTATTCTTTAAATCAAGACGTTTTTTCATTTTATCACGATATTTGTTATTTCCTACATTTTCAGCCTTATAATCAACTAACAAATGTGTGAAGATATATTCGAAGTCGGAGGGGCTGTTGGCAATCAAAGAGTTCAAGGTATAGTTTTTTAGGGCGGTTTCAATAAACATTATATGAGGATATAATAAAGATTTAATTTGTGTATCGAATTTATTAATTGCAACTAGCTCATCAAAATCCTGAAAGGGTATGATGTTATTTGGTTGTCCAATAAAACGATAACCTTTAAATCCATGGAAATATCCCATATTCATCAAATCACGCTTATTCCGACTACCTTGGATCTCGATACCATGTTTAGTTCTCAAATGTTTCATTAAGGCATTAATCGATTTTCCTTTGGCCAAATCATTACCTCCAGTCATTTACTAAGCTAACGATATTGTCTTATTTCTTATAGTATAGCCTAATTGAGTGTCTGAAGCATCGACGCACTTGAAAATGATTCTATTTATACTAGAATAAGTACCTATAATAGAGTGAACAAGAGTAATTGTTGTTTTTATAACATAAAAGAAACCGCCTGCCTAAGGAATCAGAGGCAGTTTCTTGTTTTAGTTGTATCCTTTTCATTCGATGAAGGCTATATAAAAAGTAAAGAGTATTTATCAATTTGATAAGTATCAAGCAGAACGAAGAGGTGTTCATAGATCAACTATTTTTAACAGACGAGCTTGCAAATCGTTATTTTCTCCTAACCATTGTGGAACATGGGGTTTCAGTATTGAAATGAACAGGTAATAACTATTAAAGAACTTAAGAATTAAAGAAAAAAGAATAAAGTTAAAGATACTTTGTTTTGAAGGGATTTATTCGCGATGGACATGGTGTCGAAATTTCAATCATCCTTAACATCCATCAGGAAAATCCGCTTTTCAAAGCCGCCGCGCTTTTTAGTTCGTACATGATTTCCCAGGGCTTTTAATGATTTGGGGAATCAGGTCGCAAACGAGTTTAGTATAAGTGGGCTTAATCTGAACTCCTTAAGGGAACCGTTGCAACAAGTTGGTATTATTGTAGGTACCCAGCTTCCTTCAACTCACGTTCCAAAAATGGCTTCGCACTCAGTAAATCCCGGAAGGCTTCATACTTTCCAACTGCTTCAGCGGAAGGTTTCTTGCCAGTCCTAAAGCCACGGATCAAAATGTTTTTCGGTGTATGCTCCATATCTATGAACTCTAACAGCTGTGCATCATAGCCGACAAGTGTCAGCAATTCCGCACGAATGGAATCGGTCGCAAGCGCAGAAAAGCGCTCTTTGATAAGCCCATGCTGAAGCATAATGTCGAGGGCTGGTGATTGAATTTGCGAAAATAGCTCATGTTGGCAACATGGAACGCTCAAAATCACTTCCGCTCCCCACTTGACGGCGCGTGATAGGGCCATGTCCGTCGCAACGTCGCATGCATGCAACGTGACGACCATATCGACAGCGGTTTCTTCGTTGTAATCATTAATATCACCAACGAGGAACTCAAGCTGTTCATAACCAAGATCCTTTGCGATTGTATTGCACTCTTCAATGACCTCTTTCTTCAAATCCAGACCAGTTACCCGGATATCCAACCCCTTTTCGATATGCAAATAATGATAAAGGGCAAACGTCAAATATGACTTGCCAGACCCGAAATCCAATATGCGGACGGGACGATCTTTCGGGAGATGTACGAGTGCGTCGTCGATGAATTCAACAAAGCGGTTGATCTGACGGAATTTGTCGTATTTCTGCTTTTTCACTTTCCCGTCGCCCGATTGCACACCTAAACGGATGAGGAACGGGTAAGGGGTCGAATCGTCTAATAGATAATTCTTTTTCCGGTTATGCGACAAATCGACAGTTTTCGTTGCAGCCGTCTTTTCACCCTTCCAGGATACTTTGAATTTTTTCGTAAGCTGAATATGGGCTTTCTCATCGGTGAACTCCACCTGCATCTGTTTGAACTGTTCCAATAAATGTTTGAGTGCAGGCTGAATATCAGCGACTCTTATATTTTCATGTTTCAAAATACGTTCGTAGTGATATTCAAATTGAATATGGACTTCTTTTTTAATTTCCACAGGCTTCAGTTTCACTTTTTGAAGCCCAGTCGATTTGTAACGGGGCTGGCTGATTGTTCCTTGGATGAATGCACCTTCTTGCATCCTATGGACAAGTTTCTCTACAAGTTCTTCAAATTGCATATTATTGGACCTCATTTCGGGCAAGTTTGTATATATAAGGATACAAAAGGGATTAGCTTTTGGCCAATCCCTAAGTTTATGCGTGTATATTTGCATTTATGTGTGCTTAACCTGACTTATGGGTTTCTCGGCCAAATTATGCGTTTTTCAAGTGTTTTATGACTATCTGGCTGGGTTTATGAGCTTTTAGGATCAATTAAACTTAAATCCTTGTTTCGCAAGGAATTCCTTCATATGTGTGCGTCTTGGTTCGGCCAAAAAGTCGGTCATCTGCTCCGACCATGCTGTATCTTTTTGATTTGACCCGCGATTAAGGTAATAATCATGCATCGTTTTATCGTAGTCTGGGAGTAGCTGCTTATACTTTTCCGTGTCATAGCTGTTTTCATGAAGGATTGCTTCAACTGGCAACCTTGGTTTCACTTCATTCGCCTCATCCGGCACACCAATCGACATTGCGAACATAGGTGCAACGCCATCAGGGAGTCCCAACAGTTCGCTTATTTTAGTCGGTGCATTTCGAATGCCGCCGATATAACAGATGCCGTAACCCTTTGACTCGGCTGCGATTGCGACGTTTTGCGCGAAGAGCGCGACATCGATAGCACCTACGAGCATATTTTCAGCGTATGAGTAATCAATTTCTTCTCCATGCAACTCGGCAGCACTAGCCAATCTGCAGTAATCTGCACAGAAGATAAGGACAGCGCCTGCTGTCAAAAACTGTCTTTTGTTACTTGCCAATTCAGCAAGTTGTTCTCGCTTCCCTTGATCCGTTACATAAATGACGGAATAAGCTTGCACGAAATGGGAACTTGCAGCATGCTGCCCCGCACGGACAAGGTTCTGGACCTCTTCCCTCGAAAGAGGAATATCCTTGTATTTCCGTACAGAAGAGTGTGAAGTCAGTAATTCAATGACCATATGTATACCTCCGGAATATTCTGTATTTCTATATTGATTGAATATAATCATGTTACACTACAATTAACGAATGGAAAAGGGGTGCAAGGATGAGTTGGTTAGATAGCCTATCGTTGACGACAACTTTGATAATTATTATTTTAGTTATTATTCCTATATCAAGCGCCATTTATCTTTACTTTTATGACAGAAGGCAAAAGCAGCATGCCATACTTCGAAACTATCCGATATTAGGACGTATGCGGTACATGCTTGAAAAGACTGGACCGGAGTTGCGCCAGTATTTGTTCAACGCAGATCACGAAGGGAAGCCTTTTAATCGCGAGGAATATTTGCATATAGTGTTGCCCGGCAAGTACTTGAACAGCATCATCGGCTTTGGCTCAAAACGTAATTTTGAAGAATCTGGTTATTACATTCGGAATTCATTATTCACGAAACAAAACGAAGAAATGCGAGTTGACAATGACGAGCTGATTAATACAATGCGTTATCGGGTCGATGAGGATAATCTTTTCTCCCGGAAAGAGCATCGGGAAGAAATTCCAGCATTGCCTTGGCTGTTACCTGAAGAGGATGCGGTTGTTATTGGACATAATTGTGAGCATCCCTTTCATGTCCGAAGTTTATTAGGCCAATCAGGTATGAGTTATGGGGCTCTCGGGGAAAACGCCATTACCGCGTTATCTAAGGGGATTGGTATGGCGAAAGAGGCATGGATGAATACAGGGAAGGCGGGCTTTCCCCTTATCATTTAACTGGAGATGCTCATATTATCGCTCAAATTGGTTCAGGATTATTCGGCTTTCGAACCGAAAACGGAGAATTCAGTTGGGAACGTCTAAGGGAAAAAGCAGAGATTTCTCAAGTTAAAGCGTTTGAAATTAAATTGGCGCAAGGGGCGAAAATGCGTGGCGGACATGTCGAAGGGGAAAAAGTGACAGAGGAGATTGCGAAAATCCGTAACGTTGTACCATTTACGACCATTAATAGTCCAAATCGTTTTAAGCAGTTCTCGGATTATCCTACACTATTTGACTTCATTGAAAAGATCAGGGATCACGGCGGAAAACCCGTTGGGATAAAAATCGTCATTGGAGGCAGGGAAGATGCTGAGGAGCTTGCATTATACATGCAAGAAACTGGGAAAGGGCCAGACTTCATCTCCCTCGATGGTGCAGAGGGAGGATCGGGGGCGACTTATCAGGATTTAGCTGACAGTGTCGGATTACCTTTAAAATCAGCACTCATAATATTGGAAGATGCTCTTCGAAAATATGATGTACGTGATCAGGTGAAAATTATTGCATCTGGCAAAATTACAACACCTGACAAAGCGGCAATCGCATTAGCAATGGGAGCCGATCTTGTGCAGATTGCCCGCGGATTCATGATCTCGGTCGGATGCATTATGGCTGAACGATGCCATACGAATGAATGCCCCGCAGGAGTTGCCACAACGGATAAGAATTTGCAGAGGGGTCTTGTAGTAGAGGAGAAGAAATTCCGTGTAACCAACTATATTTTGACGATGCGTGAAGGGTTGTATCGAATTGCTGCAGCTGCTGGTCTTGATTCACCGACAAAATTCGAGCGACATCATGTTGTCTATAAAGATGAACGTGGAAGGGTTTTTCCTGTCGAATAAACATTTTATACCATTTTGCCTGCATGGTAAAATGGCATTTTGATTAGGAATGCCTAAGACCCCATCAGAATTTTGTGATAATATATAAGGAACCAAATTATTGTAGAAAGGGGTTTGGTGAATGTCTTTGTTAGAGAAAACAGTTGGCGAGATCTTAAGTGATTGGGCGAATTTGATACCGGAGCATGAGGCTTATGTTTATCCTGAGCATGGAATCAGGAAAACATATCAAGAGTTTGATCGTGAGACAGATGAGTTGGCTAAGGCATTCATTGGGATGGGAATAGCGCGCGGGGAACATGTCGCTATCTGGTCGGACAATAAACCTCAATGGTTGTTAAGTCAATTTGCCACAGGGAAAATGGGTGCTGTTCTTGTTACGGTAAATACGAATTATCAGGCGAATGAACTCGAATACCTCCTTGAACAGTCGGATACTAGCACATTGATACTTGACGAAGGTTTTAAAGGGACGAGCTATATCGACATTATCCGTTCGATTTGTCCAGAACTAAAGGATAGTGAGAACGGTGTCGTGAATTGCGATAAACTACCGAAACTGAAAAGAATTATACTCATGACAGACCGTGAAGAAACAGGGATATATAAATGGTCAGAATTTCTACACCATGCGGAAGGGATTGCCGACGCAGACTTGGCTGAAAGGCAACGAACAATGACACCTGATGATGTTATTAATATTCAATATACGTCAGGTACGACTGGATTTCCTAAAGGGGTCATGTTAACGCATCGAAATGTAGTGAACAATGGAAAAATAATTGGGGACTTCATGAAACTTACTGAAGATGATCGTGTCTGCATTCCCGTACCGTTTTTCCATTGCTTTGGATGTGTACTTGGCAACATGGCGGCTGTGACCCACGGATCTACAATGGTTATCGTTGAACAGTTCGACCCTTTACTAGTATTGGAGGCTGTTCAAGAGGAAAAATGCACGGCGCTTCATGGTGTTCCAACAATGTTCATTGCTGAATTGAATCATTCCGAATTCAAAAAGTACAATACTTCCTCATTGCGAACAGGTATTATGGCAGGCTCTACATGTCCAATTGAAGTGATGAAACAAGTGATTCACGATATGGGGGCTGAAGAGATTACGATTTGCTACGGTCAAACAGAATCGTCTCCTGTCATTACCCAAACACAGACCGATGATCCGATTGAAAAGCGCGTTTCCACTGTTGGTAAACCTCATCCCTACGTAGAGGTTAAAATCATTGATCCATTGACGGGAGAGGAAGTTCCTATTGGAATACCAGGCGAACTCTGTACAAGGGGCTATCTTGTCATGAAAGGGTATTATAATGACTTAGAGGCAACCCATGAGGCAATCGATGAGGATGGATGGCTTCATACCGGTGATATCGCCATTATGGATATGGATGGATACATTGATATTACCGGACGTATTAAAGACGTCATTATTCGCGGTGGCGAAAATATTTATCCACGTGAAGTAGAGGAGTTCCTATATAAACATCCGGCGATTTCTGATGTACAGATCGTTGGTGTGCCTGATCCGAAATATGGGGAGGAACTGATGGCTTGGATCATTCTGAAAAAAGATATAGCCCTTGATGAAGAAGCCGTACGTTCATTTTGCCGCGGTAATATCTCTTATCATAAAATTCCGAAGTACATTAAATTCACTAATGCGTTTCCAATGACCGCATCCGGGAAAATCCAGAAATATAAGCTACGTGAACTTTCCATTGAGGAGACGCTAAGTCAAAAGATATAAATCTGAAGACTGCTGCCATTTTAATAGGCACGCAGTCTTTTTTTGTATGATTTGATAGTGAGAAGTCTACTAAATAAAACATTCCCCTTTTATACTTTCTTAAACCTTCTTGCGCTCGTTCCATTCTTCAAATGGGTGAAGCGCATTTTCTGTGTTGTAGTGTGTGAACGGGATATAACGCTCAGTTGGTTTCTTTTGTTGGTCAGAAAAGAAGCTATTTAGTGGATTCGGAAATCCGGCATGTAGTTTGGCATCTGTCTTGCTGCAAGCATAATAGATATGACCAACAGATGACCAATACGCAGCGCCTAAGCACATCGGGCATGGTTCTCCGCTGGCATAAAGGATGCAATCGGAAAGATTGATCGTTTCCAAAGTGGCACAAGCCTCACGAATTGCCAACAACTCTGCATGTGCAGATGGATCATGATTTATATGCACTCTATTTGTTCCGGATCCAATTACTTTTCCGTCTTTGACGATTATCGCGGCAAAAGGTCCGCCGCCGTCTTTTACATTTGTAATAGCCATGTCGATTGCTTGTTGTAGCCATTTTTCGTGTTCCAAGATGAATTCCTCCTGTCGAAGTTTGTTCATTACCCGGGAAATGTCGGGAATTTTGGGGATGATTGATGACCGTTTTCCCTAATTATACAGAAAAAACGAATAGATACTTCAAAAACTGCGTAAGTCGTCTATAAGTGGGTATAAAAGTAGTGTGTAATGAACAGAGGAGGGGAATTATGACTAGTAGTTTGTATCAATTGATAGCCATCATCTTGTATATGGCGGCCATGCTTTTCATTGGTTGGTATGCATTTAGGAAGACGTCCAACTTGACTGACTACATGTTGGGCGGTCGCTCCTTAGGGCCAGCAGTCACTGCATTGAGTGCTGGGGCCGCGGATATGTCAGGTTGGTTGCTATTGGGACTTCCAGGCGCTATTTATGCAGTAGGTTTGACCAAGGCTTGGATTGCCATTGGACTGACGATTGGTGCGTATTTGAACTGGCTTCTTGTTGCACCAAGGCTTCGTGTTTATACCCAAGTATCGAATGATTCCATTACCATTCCAAGTTACCTGGAAAACCGTTTAAAGGACAAATCAAGGTTTCTACGAATTGCTTCAGGTATTATCATTCTTGTATTCTTCACATTTTATGTTTCTTCAGGTATGGTTGCTGGCGGTAAATTCTTCTTGAGTTCCTTTGGCCTTAACTATCACACCGGGTTGTTGGTAGTTTCCGGAGTTGTTATTGCCTACACACTGTTTGGAGGGTTCCTTGCAGTAAGCTACACCGATTTTGTTCAAGGACTTATCATGTTTTTAGCTTTACTTTTAGTCCCGATATTTGGCTTGACAATTACCGGTGGCTTCGCGGAAACCGCAGCAAGCATCAAAGAAGTCAATCCGGACATGCTCAGCCTTGTAAAAGGAGCGACCCTAACAGGAGTCATTTCCTCCATTGCCTGGGGGCTCGGCTATTTCGGTCAGCCGCATATTATCGTTCGCTTCATGGCGATCAAGTCGGTGAAGGAGACGAAAAGCGCTAGACGGATTGGTATTGGCTGGATGATTTTAAGCTTGTTTGGTGCAATAGCTACTGCCTTAGTAGGGATTGCTTATTATCATCAAAATCCTAATGCTGAATTAGTCGATAAAGAAACAGTTTTCATCGCTCTGGGTCAAATTATTTTCCACCCGTTCATTGCGGGGATTATGCTTGCAGCTGTACTCGCGGCTGTTATGAGTACGATTTCTTCCCAATTAATCGTTACTTCTTCAGCTTTGATAGAGGACTTATATAAAGCAGTCATGAAATCTGATGCTTCAGATGAGCGTTACGTCTTTTTAGGACGGATGGCAGTTCTCGTCGTTTCGTTAATTGCAATGGCACTTGCTTGGCCGAATAAAGAATCGATATTAAAACTCGTATCTTTTGCATGGGCAGGCTTCGGTGGTGCATTCGGTCCGATTATCCTTCTCTCCCTTTTCTGGCGTAAACTTACAGCAGCTGGCGCACTTTGGGGTATGGTCGCGGGAGCAATTACTGTAGGAGTATGGGGAATATTGAGACACTGACAGACAGTCTTTATGAGATTGTCCCAGGATTCTTCATTTGTTTAGTTGTAACTTACTTCGTTAGCTTGATGACGTATCGTCCGAATGCGGAAATAGATAAGGAATTCTACGATGCACAGGTATTATTGAAAAAAGAACGATAAAAAAACGGTCTTCGATTAAGACAATCGATGGCCGTTTTTTTTCTTATAATATGGTACCTAATCAAAATAGGGTTTAAAAAGGGGGACGTAGAGATGAAGCTGGATCATGTTGTATATTTTTCGTCGAAAGATCCTGACGAAATCATCAATGAACAGAAGAGTGAAGGCAAGCATGCTGTCATTGGAGGCAGGCATGAAAAATGGGGAACACATAATGCACTTATGTATGTGAAAAATGCATATGTGGAATGGCTATCCGTGGAGAAACTCGAAATTGCGAGGAACATCGACCATCCGTTGACACGCTTACTATTGCATGATGTTAATGAAAGTGATGGATGGGGCACTATTTGTTTATCTGTAAGTGATATCGAACAATTTAATGAGGATATTAAAAATAAAGGTTTTGCTACATCAGGTGTATTGGACGCCGAGAGACGGACGGAAAGTGGCGTACTAAGAAAGTGGAAGATGCTATTTGTCGATCAACCGGTTAATGATGAACTGCCATATCCATTCTTTATTGAGTGGGAAGAGCCTGAAGTTATCCGTTTTGCCCAATTACGGGAGGATGGAACGTTAATTGAGGAAAATGAGGGGCTTGAAATTAGGGAATGCATTTTTGAAGTGGAGGATCCGTTGCGCGATACTGGAGAGTGGGCAGTACTTCTTTCTCAAAAGGTCGGGGATTCGAATGATATTTCTTTGGAAAATGTCCGTTTGAGATTTATTCAGCATGAAGGAGGAAAGGATAGGTTAAAGGATGTAGTCATTGGGTAGAGGGAAGGATAAACATCAGAATGTGGTTATGCGTGAATGTGGACGTTTACGGACCTTTTAAGGGATTTATGTGTGAATGTTGAGTTTTATGCGTTTAATGGTGCGTTTATACGCGTTTGAGTGATTTTATGCGTATTTGAATATGATTTGTAAAACTGCGATGTTGGAATGTGCGAAAGGGGTTCTTTTATGGAGATTTTGGTTGAATATGCGATTCTTGTCGGTGTACAGGAGCAGAATGCAGAGCATTTTGAGTATGAAATGGAAGAATTGAAGAATTTGGCTGAGGCAATTGAAGTGAATGTCGTTGGACAAGTGACGCAAAACTTGGAGCGAAGGAATCCGACCCATTATGTAGGTAAGGGAAAGATCATGGAAGTGAAGCAGCTTTACGAAGAGTTGGACGCGAACCTTGTCATTTTCAATGATGAGTTGTCCCCGTCACAAATCCGTAATTTGGAGCAGGAGCTCGAAGTGAAAGTTATTGATAGGACGATGCTGATTCTTGATATCTTTGCAAGAAGAGCGCGGACACATGAGGCACGAATGCAAGTTGAATTGGCACAGCTGCAATACACACTTCCACGACTTGTCGGATTGCGCGCGTCATTGAGTAGGCAAGGGGGAGGAACTGGCGGAGGACTCCAGAACAAAGGGGCCGGAGAGACGAAGCTTGAGCTCGATCGCCGGAAAATTGAGGATCAGATTGCGAAGCTGCGAAAGGATCTTGAACAAGTACGCGATCGTAGGGATACGCAACGGAAACAACGGAAGAAAAGCGGCATTCCTGTTGTGTCGATTGTTGGGTATACGAATGCGGGCAAGTCGACATTGATGAATGGCTTATTGCGTAAAATCGATGAGGAAAGCGCGAAGCAAGTGTATGAAGAGAATATGCTATTCGCGACGCTTGATACTTCCGTCCGCCACCTGAAATTTGCGGATAATAAAGAGTTCCTTTTGACAGATACGGTTGGATTCGTTTCAAAATTACCGCACCATTTAGTTAAAGCATTCCGTTCAACACTTGAAGAAGCGCGTGGTGCAGATCTACTTCTGCATGTTGTTGATGTTTCGAATCCTGAATACCGCTATATGATGGAAGTGACGAATGATACATTGCATGATGTCGGCGTGGAAAATATAAAAACCGTCAATGTTTATAATAAATCTGACTTGGCGGGAGTGCCGTATCCGCGGAAGATGGATGAAAGTATATGGATATCAGCGAAAGAGGCTGCAGGTTTGGATGAGTTGGTCGATTTGATCAAGAAAAGGATTTTTGAGCAATACATCACTTGTAAACTGCTCATTCCGTTTGATCGTGGGGATGTAGTATCCTATTTGAACAATAAAGCGAATGTGAAAAAGACGGAATACGAAGAAGATGGCACGATGATGACCGTTGAGATGGATGGTTCGGAACGGATTAAGTTCGAAGAGTTCATCATATCCCATTAAAGCCGAAAAGCGGAAGGTGCTCGCTTGTAGAGGTTCGCAGTCTAAGTTCGCCGCGTCCTGCGGCAACGACTGCATGACCAGCATCCTGCTGGCCTCAGGCATAAGGCGGTGATGCCGCGTGGTGTTTTTTGCCGCAGAGCATCATTGACTTATGCCCCGAGTATTTAGCGACATTAGCTGGACAACGAAAAGCGAAAGGCGCCTGCTTAGGGGCGACAAGCATAAGGCGAAGATACGGCGTGGCGTTCTTTGCCACAGAGTATCATCGCCTTATGACCTCGAGCCCCTGGCGCCTGTAGCTGGACAAAAACAAAAAACTGCACGCGGACTATAAAGTCTGCAGTGCAGTTTTTTATCTATAAAGAGAAAGGGGGGTGGGATGGTTATAGTATCCCCGTTTCTCCAAATGTTAAACCTCTTGAAATTGAATATTATGCAGCCGGGCAAATATACCGCCTTTTCTTACTAAGTCATCGTATTTTCCATCTTCAGCAATGCCATCTTCCGTTACAACAATGACTCTGTCCGCATCTCGGATAGTTCCTAGACGATGGGCAATAACGAGTGTTGTACGATTTTCGGCAAGCTCGTTCAGTGATTGTTGGATGATGCGCTCCGTCTCGGTATCCAAAGCAGAAGTCGCTTCGTCCAATATAAGGATTGGCGGATTTTTAAGGAACATGCGCGCAATTGCGAGCCGTTGCTTCTGGCCACCTGATAATTTCAATCCACGCTCACCGATTTGCGTTTCATAGCCGTTAGGTAGGGATGCGATGAAATCTTCCAAATGTGCCTTTTGGGCAGCTGCTCTTACTTCTTCGTCCGTCGCATTCAAATTTCCATATGCAATATTTTCTTTGATTGTCCCCGTGAATAAAAAGACGTCTTGCTGAACGATTCCGATTTGGGATCGTAGGGACTGTTGTGTCATATTCCGAATATCGATGCCGTCGATGGAAATCGCACCAGCGTCAACATCGTAAAAACGTGGTATAAGTGAACATATTGTTGTTTTTCCAGCTCCGGACGGGCCGACAAATGCGATAGTTTCCCCGGCTTTAATCGATAAATCAATGCCTTTCAAGACATATTTATTATCATCATATTGGAAATGAACGTCGTCAAAGAGGATATCACCGTGCAAATGGTTTACTGACTTTGCACCGGAACGGTCTTTGATTTCTGGCTCCTGTTCAAGAAGATCAAGGAATCTACGGAATCCGGCCATCCCTTTCGGATAAAGTTCCAGTAACGCACTGATTTTATCAACAGGCTTAATAAGAATATTGACGAAAAGAATGAATCCGACAAGCTCACCTGGCGTTAAGTTGCCGTTGTACGTAAACCAGGCCCCGACAACAAGGACGACCAACGTTACAAGCCTTGTCATCATATACATGCTGGAATGCGTCCAGGCCATGACATTATATGCTACAAGCTTCGCCAATCTGAAGCTGCCATTGTCTTTTTTGAATCGTGCAATCTCGAATTCCTCATTCGTAAATGATTTGACAACTCGAGCACCAGATACGGAATCTTCTACTCTTGCATTGACATCTGCAATTTTCCCGTACATATTCTGCCATGCTGCATTCATTTTTATATTGCAGAATGTTACAAGGACGATAAGAAGCGGCACCATGCAAATTGCGATGATTGCAAGCTCCGGATTGATGGAGTACATGAGAACAAATGCCCCGATAATCGTCATAACCGCGATGAACGCGTCTTCGGTCCGTGGTGGGCGAGTTCACCAATGTCGAATAAATCATTCGTAATTCGGCTCATAACATGACCCGTCTTCGTGTTGTCGAAAAAACGGAATGATTGGCGATGGACATGGTTGAACAACTGCTGCCTCATATCTGTTTCAATATTGATGCCTAACTTATGCCCCAAATAGCTGACGATGTATTGAAGGAATGTGCTAAGCAAGTAGACAAGCAGTAATAGGATGCTTATCGTCACGATTTTGCCCCATTCCCCGGAAGGTAAAAGGGTGTCTATAAACCATTGAACAGCCATCGGGAAAGCGAGCTCCAACAATGCAACGAAAATGGCACTTGAAAAGTCGATGATGAATAGCCGTTTATGTGGTTTGTAATAGGATGAGAATTTTTTTATCATTATGTTTGATGTCCTTTCTCTCAGTTCCGCTTATTATAACGGATTTTATCCCGAACGAACACGAGAAAATTTCTATAATCGAAATAATTTGAAGGGTAAGCAAAGGACCTAACTTATATAAATGGTAGGAAAGATTCAATTACAAAAAAAGGTGGAACCCTTTTCTTTTGATACCGTATCATTAGGTGTAGTAAAAATAGAAACAAAGAAGGGAAGCGAATCATATGAATAAATGGATAAAAGGTTTGGGTGTCGGGTTACTCGCACTTGGCCTCGCAGCATGCGGATCCGCCGCTGAACCGAAAACAGATCCTGACACGGGCAAGAAAGTTGAAGTATCAAACAAAAGTAAGATGACAGCACAAGAAGTATATAACAAAGCAATGGAAGTTTCAGAGGAACAAAAGAGCATGCATGCCGTTATGGATATCAATCAAAAAATGTCCATGCCGGGCCAGGGACTTGATATGGATTCGAAAATCAAAATGGATATGGATATGATTATCGATCCACTTGCAATGTACCAAGTGATGAGTATGGACATGGGACCAGAAATTGGCGCGATGGACATGGAGATGTACATGACCGAGTCTGGTTTTTACATGCACGATCCTGAATCTGATCAATGGATCAAGATGCCGATGGATATGTATGATGAAATGATGGCGCAAATGGGCGGCGAAACGGATCCTACATTGGATATGAAGATGTTCAAAGAATTCAAGGATGAATTCAAATTTGAAGACGGATGACGAGTATATTTTGACGTTGAATGCTTCCGGTGATAAGTTTAGCAGCCTTATGAAAGAATTGATGGGGTCGGCTTTCCCGGCAGATATGGCGATGACTGAAGAAGAGGCTGATCTGTTGAATAATATGGATTTGAAAAGCCTTGATGTCACTATTTACATCGACAAAGAAACATTCTATACAAATGCATTTGATATGAATATGGATATGACGATGAAAATCGAAGAAGAAGAGATGCATATTGTACAAGAGATGAAATCGGTCATTACTAAAATCAATGAAATCGATGAAATCGTAGTTCCGCAAGAAGTGATTGATAGCGCAGTGGATTTGGAAGAGTTAATGGGCCAAGAATAAGTAATCAAAAACGGTTATGGACAACAAAATGTTGTCCATAACCGTTTTTTTATATATCGAAGCAAGCTGTGCGTCCAAAGAATCGCATTTCGCGTCCAAAGTGGCCACACTTCAAGCCCCCTCACCTTAATAAGCTGTTAAAATAACGCCACAATTGCGTTGAACCGCGTGGTGGCGGCATGTCCAATAGATTGAAATCTACCAGTCTTCTTTTAATTGATAATCATTTTCAATTATCAGTTGACACTGTATTCATACCTGCTATAATTGGATTTGCAGCTAATTGATAATCATTTTCACTAAAGGTGATTCTCAGTTGGAGCAAATATTCGATATCGGAGATCTTTCTTCATGAAGAAACGTTATTTGTTTATCGCACTTATATTACTTTCATTCCTTTCGTTATTCGTTGGGGTGAGTTCGATATCACCGTTGGATCTTCTCGATTTTCAGTCGGAGAAGACAGAGATTTTCCTGATTAGCCGTTTGCCAAGATTGGTTGCAATTCTTCTCGCGGGTGCGGGGATGAGTATAGCGGGTCTCATAATGCAACAGCTTAGCAGGAATAAATTTGTGTCACCGACGACTGCGGGTACATTGGATGCAACTCGACTCGGCATATTGGTATCGATGTTACTATTTACGAACGCATCGACGATTGAGAAAATGATTGTCGCATTTGTATTTGCACTTGCTGGTACGCTGCTATTCATGCAGATATTAGACCGGATAAAGTTCAAAGACGCAATCTTTATCCCACTCGTTGGACTAATGTTCGGAAATATTCTTCTTCCATCACAACATTTTTCGCATATAAATCAAATGTTATCCAAAACATGGCATCTTGGCTACAAGGTGATTTTTCGATGATCATGGTCGGACGGTACGAGCTTTTATACATAAGCATCCCGGTACTGATCATCACCTATTTTTACGCTAACCGATTTACGGTTGCTGGAATGGGTGAGGATTTCTCGAAAAACTTGGGGCTTGCTTATAAGAGGATTGTCAATATTGGGCTAATACTTGTTGCACTCGTTACGACGACCGTCATCTTGACTGTCGGAATGATTCCGTTTTTAGGATTGATCATCCCTAACATCGTATCCATTTTCCAGGGAGATCATTTGAAGAAGACGTTGCCGCATACTGCATTGTTGGGGGCGATCTTCCTTCTGATCTGTGATATTTTAGGCAGGGTCCTCATTTACCCTTATGAAATATCTATCAGTCTGATGGTCGGTGTCATCGGAAGCGGTATATTCCTCTACTTGTTATTTAGGAGGAAGGCATATGCGTAATTCTACTAAAATTATCATTCTCACAGCTTTGGCAATCGTTTTTTGTTCGTTGTATCTGTTTCACGATTTAAATGGAAGTTTTGATTATGCGTTGCCACGCCGGGCTATCAAAGTGATGGCGATGGTGTTGACAGGAGTCGCAATTGCTTATTCGACCGTCATCTTCCAGACGATTACGCATAATCGCATCTTAACCCCAAGTATAATGGGGTTGGATTCCTTATATTTATTACTCCAGACGGCCGTCATCTTTTTCCTTGGCTCGGGCCATTTTACAATCGTCAACAGGCATGTGAATTTCATTTTATCGGTTTCGACAATGATTATATTTGCACTGATTTTGTACAAATTCCTCTTTAAAAGGGGCGGTCAGCCGATTTACTTCCTGTTGCTCGTAGGGATTATCGTCGGGACGTTTTTTGAAAGTATCTCGACGTTCTTGCAAGTACTGATTGATCCGAATGAATTCTTGAGAGTACAGGACAAAATGTTTGCAAGCTTCAATAATGTGAGTGGGGAACTTGTTTGGTGGGCACTTGGAATTGTCGTCATCACATTTTTGGTCGGATGGAAATCATTCAACGACCTTGACGTACTGTCTCTTGGAAGGGACACGGCTATAAATTTAGGTGTTTCCTACGATCGTGTTGTCAAGTTAATGCTTGTCATCTCGGCTGTATTGATATCTGTATCTACAGCACTTGTTGGTCCGATTACATTTTTCGGTTTGATAGTCGCAAACTTGTCTTATCAATTTTTCAACTCATATAAACATAAAGTACTATCACAGGTGCTTCAGTAATGAGTATCATCGCACTTGTAGGTGGTCAATGGGTCGTTGAACGGGTATTTACGTTCTCGACAACGTTAAGTGTCATCATCAATTTCGTTGGCGGTGTGTATTTCATCTATCTACTACTAAAGGAGAGTCGATCCTCATGATCCAAGTTCGAGAGTTGTCTAAGTTCTATGGGAAAAAGGCAGTCGTTGAAAAGGTGAATGTCAATATTCATCGTGGAAAAATCACATCTTTCATCGGCCCGAATGGTGCTGGGAAGTCGACACTTCTTTCAATGGTGAGCCGTCTAATTGACGCGGATACCGGTGAGGTGCTTGTGGATAACGACCATGTTCAAAAAATGAAATCCAATGAGTTCTCGAAACGTGTTTCTATTCTAAAACAATCGAATTTCATGAATGTCCGATTGACAATCCGTGAATTGGTTTCATTTGGCCGATTTCCTTATTCAAGAGGGAAGCTCAATGCGGAGGATATCCGGATCATTGAACAGGCTATGGATTATATGGGCCTGATGGATATGCAGCATGATTATATGGATGAATTATCAGGCGGTCAACGTCAGCGTGCTTTTATCGCGATGACAATTGCTCAGGATACAGATTATATTCTGCTTGATGAACCGTTAAATAACTTGGATATGAAACACTCCGTTCAAATCATGAAAATCCTACGTAGATTAGTTGATGATCTTGGGAAGACTGTCGTTATCGTACTCCATGACATTAACTTTGCATCCGTTTACTCTGACCGGATTGTTGCCTTGAAAAATGGTAGGGTCGTCCGCGATGGCCCAACAGAAGAAATCATCAATTCGGATGCATTGAAGGAAATTTACGATATGGATATACCTATTAAAAAGATGAATAACTGTAATATATGCGTCTATTTTAATTCTTAAAAAACAAAGGATGGTTCAAAATGAAAAAGTTAACAATGACGCTTTTGCTTGCTTCCCTCATGATCGTACTTGCAGCATGTGGCACGAAGAATAAAGATGAAGGCAAAACATCAGGAACAGATGCAAATAGTGTCACGGAAACCATTTCAGTAGAGCATAAACTAAGCAGTAAACCAGTTGAAGTGCCGAAAAATCCCAAAAAGTCGTCGTTTTCGACTTTGGTACACTTGATACATTGGATGATTTAGGAATTGAAGTAGCTGGATTGCCGAGAGCAAACGTTCCAGGCTACCTGTCAAAATATGATGATGATAAGTATGTGAATGTCGGTAGCCTGAAAGAACCGGCTTTCGAGGAAATTCATGCGATGAAACCTGACCTGATCATTATTTCAGACCGCCAAGCGGAACTTTATGATCAATTTGCAGAAATCGCTCCAACAATTTATGTTGGAATTGACTACGCGCATTATATGGATTCATTTAAGCATAATGCAGAATTAATTGGTAAGATCTTCAATAAAGAAGAGGAGGTCCAAAAAGAACTTGCTGACATAGATGATAAAATTGCAGCAATTAAAAGAGAAAACATCAGCCATTGATACAAATGCGCTTATCGTTCTTGCAAGTGAAGGAAAAGTGAGTGCATATGGTCCAAACTCCCGTTTCGGACTCATTCACGATGTACTGGGCTATAAAGCGGTAGATGAAAAGATCGAAGTATCCACTCACGGACAGAATATTTCTTTCGAATACATTTTTGAGAAAAATCCGGACGTCCTATTCGTCATTGACCGAGATGCCGCAATTGGCAATGGTGCAAGTGCGAAGGATTCCGTGGAAAATGAACTTGTTAAGAAAACGGATGCTTATAAAAATGGCAAAATCATTTACTTGAACGGAGAATACTGGTACCTTTCTGGTGGCGGATTACTTTCTATGAAAGAAATGATTAAAGAAGTCGAAGCATCATTCTAATAAAATTCAAGGGTTTGCTCACAATAAGTGAGCAAGCCTTTTTTATTGTGCGCAAGGTTTAAAATAAATCCTTGTAATTACGATTGTCTGTAAGTAAAATGACAAGTGTCAAGACACTCTATTACTCTACAACGAAAGGCAGACAAATTGTGAAAAAGACAAAAAACGGAATTTCGCGCAATAAATTTACGAGTTATCTCTGGCACGGGTTGGATGTTCGACGCGATGGATGTTGGGATTCTATCATTCGTCATCGCGGCCATTGCAGTCGAATGGCAACTGTCCCCGACTGAAATGGGTTGGATCGGAAGTATGAATTCAATCGGTATGGCGATTGGGGCATTTGGATTCGGGCTGTTGGCAGATCGGATCGGTAGGAAAACCGTCTTCATGATGACACTCATACTCTTTTCATTGGCAAGCGGTTTATCTGCATTGACAACAACATTAACCGTATTCCTCATCTTACGTTTCTTCGTTGGAGCAGGGCTCGGAGGGGAGCTACCCGTCGCTTCCACACTTGTCTCGGAAAGTGTATCCGCAAAAGAGCGTGGTCGGGTTGTTGTGTTATTGGAAAGCTTCTGGGCGGCTGGCTGGCTCGTGGCGGCATTGATAGCATATTTTATCATTCCCGAGTACGGATGGCGTATTGCTTTGGTTCTAACAGCACTTCCTGCTTTCTACGCAATCTACTTACGGAGGAGCTTGCCGGACTCTCCTAAATTTAAGCAGGAAGGGAAGCCGAAAGAGTCAATCGGCTCGAAGATGAAGCTTATCTGGACTAAAGAATATGCACGCAGGACCACAATGCTTTGGATTGTCTGGTTCACAGTTGTATTCTCCTATTACGGCATGTTCCTCTGGCTCCCAAGTGTCATGGTCATGAAAGGGTTCGATATGATCCATAGTTTTAAATACGTGCTTATTATGACATTGGCGCAGTTGCCCGGCTACTTCACTGCTGCATGGCTTATCGAGAGGGCAGGACGTAAATTTGTTTTATCGACGTATTTAATCGGAACAGCCGTAAGCGCTCTTCTATTTGGTAATGCAGAGGGGCTTACAATGCTTCTTGTATTCGGTGCATTCCTTTCATTCTTCAACTTAGGCGCTTGGGGAGCACTCTACGCCTATTCTCCGGAACAATATCCGACCGCAGTACGGGCGACAGGCTCGGGCACGGCAGCTGCCGTCGGCCGAATCGGTGGCATCTTTGGACCATTGTTAGTCGGCTGGCTTCTAACCGCGGGTCATGGATTCGGACTAATCTTCGGCATCTTCTGCGGATCGATTATTATTGGCGTACTCGCCGTAATTTTCTTAGGCACGGAAACAAAACAAATGGAATTGGAATAAATTTGGACCGACGTCTTACATGGACGTCGGTTTTCTTTTGCATTTCGCCTTGGATAAATGTTGCCGCGTCCAAAGAATGCGGTTGCGCGTCCAAAGAAGTGCGTCCTGCTCCCAAGAAACTACATAGATCCCCAAATTCATTTGTTCCGCTCGGAAATATCAACAAACTGAAACTTCTGTTCATGACAATACGTATTTACTACAAAGAGAAAGGGTGATGAAATGTCGGTTAAGGAGTTCACTGTTAAATCTCTCCAATGGAAGCAGCAAACACGATTGAATCTGAAATTCTACGAGGGAGCATCAGCGGGACATTGGTCGATCATTACGTGAGAATGACTGGTTCATCGGAAGTGCATGTCCTAATTATGGAGAAGTATTATATGCGTTCGAACAACCGGGCATCAGTCACGGCGACGATAGATAATTTTGACGGAGCGACGCGTGTCCATGTTGTTGCAGCAGGCAGTTCGGAAGGTGTTTTCTTCCGATTCGATTGGGGTGCGGGCAATAGTTTTGCAACAAGTGTGGAACGTGCGTTGGAACCATATATCATTGGGGGATAATGATTAGAAGATAGTATTGTTGCAAGGCTGAAAGGGAGTGTGTCGATGTTTCGAATACCTGAATCGATTGCTAACCTTGGCAGGGAGAGGATAAAAGGATTCCCCGTGGAGGGATTCGTCTACGGGGAGGGCCCACAGAAGCCCGAGCTAATGCTGATTGGTGAAGCACCAGGGGAATTCGAGGCCGTGGATGGAATCCCTTTCATCGGCAGGGCAGGCAAGGAATTGATGAAGTCACTCGATTCGATTGGATTGACGCGTGAGGATGTCTATATAACGAGTACTGTCCGCAGTCGTCCATACAAATGGGGCGAGAGACGGGAGCGGGACGGTACGAAGACGCAGAGGAAATATAATCGGCCACCGACAAGGAAAGAAATCTTGGCACATGCCCCGGTGCTCGATTATGAACTGGCGAATATCGAGCCGAAGCTGATTGTTGCACTTGGTAATTTTGGCTTACAGAGACTGCTTGGCAGGGAAGCGAAAGTGACGGAGTTACACGGGCAGTTGTTGGAAAGGCCGATTCAGTTCCTTCCAGATCTGGATAGCACGACGTTTGAGTGGACAGATCGTCTGTATCGAATTGTGCCGACATTCCATCCAGCAGCGGTCTTTTATCGGCCTTCGCATAGGCCGGACTTGGATGCGGATTGGTTAGCGATTGGCGAGATGTTGAAGAGAATTGGGGATGGGGAAAGTGAAGTATAATCGGATTTTGGTCATCGGATGCAGTGGGGCTGGGAAATCGACGTTATCGGTCGAACTTGCGGAGCGCCTAAGATTGCCCGTCCTTCATTTGGATGCACTATTTTGGAAAGAAGGATGGGTGCCTACACCGAAACCTGAATTTAGGGAGAAACTGCAAACTGAACTGGAGAAGCCCGCATGGATTATCGATGGTAATTTCAACTCGACGATTGAGATGCGGGCTCAATATGCTGATTTGATCATCTTCCTCGACTTTCCAAACTACCTTTGCTTGTCACGGATTTTCAAACGGCGTTGGATGTATAGAGGGAAGACGAGGCCTGATATGGCAGAAGGCTGCGAGGAAAAGGTAGATTGGGAATTTGTGAAATTCATATGGACGTATCCGAAAAAGAAGCGGCCCGGAGTCTTTGAAATGCTTGAGCGGAGCGAGGCCGAAGTGATCGTGTTGAAGTCACCGCGTGAAGTGAAGCGTTGGATGGGGACGTTGGAATAGGGGGAGCTTAATTGAAGAGGAAAGTCTGGGGAGTGTCGAGTGCTGTTCTGTTCATATTTTTGATGACAGTTCTCTTTCCGTATTCGCCTTTAAGTGTCTATCAGTCCGTTGGATTTGATGCGGATCTTCCTTATTTGCAAGATTATAAGAAAAAACTGCATGAATTCGGGCAGGTGCATGACGGGAATACAGTTGAAGACTGGGATCGGTTGAACTCTGATACTGATTTTATTTTGGATTTGTATGAGATGGATTTAATGACGTCTGCCAGAGTGAAAGTGGGTAAGGGAGATTTGGATTGGATGCTGGTTGAAGTTCGAACGTTACGTAATACGCTTCTAAGTATAGCTTTTCAGGAAAAGCATTCATCGGAGACAAGAAAGTATCTTGAGGCAAGTGTGAGGTGGAGTCTCAATGCGGAGGAAGATATATTATGGTTGAAAGACCATCCGTTCTATTCAAGATTTCTGTTGATCACGCATTTGAAGAACCTTCAGGAAGATATTAAGATAAGTTTCGATATGTATAGGCACTTTTATGAGGCTTACTATCGGTATGATGGTGAATGAGTAGCGGGCCATACGCATGTGCATTCATTTATGAGCTTTTATCTGCCTTTATGCGTGCTTATTTTTGTTTATGCGTATCTATCAAAGTTTATGAGTTATTAGAAGTTTTTATGCGTGTATAGACTGTTTTATGCGTATTTGGGAAGAAAAGAGGATGGAAGATGGAAAAAGAGTTGAAGACAAAAGGGTCGATGAAGGAATTCTTTGGTTTATTGCGGCAACTAAGATGGCCGAAAGGGATAACGGTGACTGCGCTCATTCTTGCTTTATTTTCGACTGCAGCAAGTTTGGCAATTCCGTTGGTGACACGCCAGCTTGTAGACTCGTTGTCTGCGGCGTCTTTTAACTGGAAGACTGCTGTGTTCTTATTTGTGGTATTCGTGTTACAGGCTTTATTGGGCGGAGTTTCGTACTATTTGCTTGCGTATATTGGTGAGACGATTGTGGCGGATTTGAGGAATAAATTATGGGATAAAGTGCTGCGACTTCCGGTTACGTATTACGATGAAAATGAAACCGGTGAGACGATGAGCCGGATTACGCAGGATACGACTATGCTGAAGCAGTTAGTGTCGGATCATCTTGTGTCGTTCATTACGGGAATTATCTCGGTTATCGGAGCGGTTGCAATTTTATTGTATCTTGACTGGAAAATGACGCTTATTATGTTAATAAGTATCCCGGTTAGTATGGCAATCATTTTGCCGCTTGGAAGGATCATGCATAAAATTGCGAAGTCAACTCAGGGGGAAATGGCCAAATTCTCAGGTCATCTTGGACGGGTGCTCGGCGATATTCGGTTGGTGAAGGCTTATCGGGCGGAGCCGAATGAAGGGGAGAAGGGTGGAAATGCGATTCGCTCGCTATTTTCATTCGGTTTGAAAGAGGCAAGGATTCAAGCAATCATTTCACCTGTCATGACGCTTGTGATGATGAGCATTTTAGTTGTGATTCTTGGCTACGGCGGTGCGCAAGTTTCTAAAGGGGATTTATCCCCAGGAACGCTTGTCGCAATCATTTTTCTTATGTTCCAGATCATCATCCCGTTTGCGCAGATGGCACAAGTGTTTACGATTTTCCAAAAGGCTGTCGGTGCAACAGAGAGGATTCAGCAGATTTTAAGGATGAAGAGTGAGCCCGCGAATGGAGAATCTGTTGTCCCTGCTGGCAGCATTCAATTCGAGTCAATCGATTTTTCGTATGAAAGCGGAAAGGATGTTCTTCAAGGGGTTACTTTCTGGGCGAATCCAGGGAATGTCACTGCGTTTGTCGGTCCAAGTGGCGGTGGGAAAACAACAATATTCTCACTCATAGAACGGTTCTATTTGCCGACGGCGGGCGTTATTTCGGTCGGTGGAACGCCGATTTCAGAGATCGCTTTGTCTGAATGGCGGAAGCGGATCGGTTATGTGTCGCAGGAAAGTCCATTATTAAGCGGAACGATTTTGGATAATATCGCGTATGGTCTGGAAATCCGGCCTTCTATAGATGAGGTGAAGAAGGCTGCGGAGGCGGCGAATGCACTGGAGTTTATCGAAGCGATGGAGGATGGTTTCGAAACGCTTGTTGGTGAAAGGGGCATGAAGCTTTCAGGGGGACAACGCCAACGGATTGCAATTGCGCGTGCTCTCTTGCATGATCCAGAAATTCTGTTGCTTGACGAAGCGACTTCCAATTTGGACAGCGGATCTGAAACGCATGTTCAGGAGGCGCTGCAACGGTTAATGCAAGGACGGACAACGCTTATCATTGCCCATCGGTTATCCACAGTTATTGACGCCGACCAGCTCATTTTCCTTGAAGAAGGGCGGATTACGGGGATTGGCACGCATGAGGAATTATTCAACTCCCACCCGTTGTACCGTGAGTTTGCGGAGGGCCAGGGGTTGAAATAGGGGGGCGACATGGCGGAATTTATTTTTCTTTTCATCATTTGTATACCGCTATATTTAATTCTTATATGGCAGGTTTTTAACCCGGAGGAAGCAATGTTATGGGGAAGAGATGGATGTATAAGGAACAGCCCGAGGTTTCGGATGAAGCGATTAAATTTACGAAAATCTTGTCGATCATCGGAATTGTCGTGCTAACTTTAATTTTTGTAGTTTCTTTTATTAAGCTGATATGAAGAAAAGAGGCGTATCCGATTTTTTCGGATACGTTTTATAATTCCATCAAGCAAGTTCTCATATAGGCAAGAAGAGTTCTCGTTTCCGCCAAAAGAGTTCTCATTCGGGCAAGAAGAGTTCTCGTTTCCGCCAAAAAAGTTCTCATTCAGGCAAGAAGAGTTCTTGTTTCCGCCAAAAGAGTTCTCATTCGGGCAAGAAGAGTTCTCGTTTCCGCCAAAAGAGTTCTCATTCACCCCGAAAAGGATTCATTTCAACATAAAAGGGCAATCCTATAGTGATGAAGGAATTGGTGCTATGGAGGGATTCAGTTGTACGAACCGATTGATAAAGGCTTTTTCGAAAGACCAGTTCTTGAACTTGCGCGGAATCTGGTCGGTCAATATATTGTGCATGAGCAGCCGGATGGCATTATAGTCGCGCGAATTGTAGAGACGGAAGCCTATCATGGGCCTGAGGATCGTGCAGCGCATAGCTTTGGGAACCGCCGGACGAAGCGAACAGATGTCATGTTTGGTGCGCCCGGTCTCGTATACACGTATCAAATGCACACACATACGTTGATGAATGTCGTCAGTGGGCCGATTGGAACGCCCATGCGGTGCTGATCAGGGCGGCGGAGCCTGTAGACGGACTTGAGATGATGCGGGACAATCGTGGTCCGAATTTGAAGATGAAAGATTGGACGAATGGACCAGGAAAACTTTCAAAAGCGCTTGGCGTGACGATGAAGTATTACGGGCATCATTGGTCGGACAAGCCGCTGTTCATAGCTGTCGGGCCAGGGGCAAGTGAAATCGAAACGGGTCCGCGTGTTGGGATAGGCAATACGGGCGAGGCCGTCCATTATCCATGGAGATTCTTTGAAAAGGATAATCCTTACGTCTCAAAATACCGCCCATAAGTTTAGTGCTGAACGAGAGTGGAATAGTAGTAGGGAAAGCATACTTGAAAGGATGGGTGAAAAATGGCTAAAATAGCTACGGTTATCACAAATCTATTCGAGGATTCTGAGTATACGGAGCCGGCTAAAGCTTTTCAAGAGGCGGGACATGAAGTCGTCACAATCGAGATGGAAGCCGGGAAAGAAGTGAAAGGAAAACAAGGAGATTCTACAGTGAAAATTGACGTTGGGATTGCCGATGCTTCCCCGGAAGACTATGATGCTCTTTTCATCCCAGGAGGTTTCTCGCCAGACCAGCTTAGAGCGGATGATCGATTCGTTGAATTCGCGAAAAAGTTCATGGATGATAAAAAGCCCGTTTTCGCAATCTGTCACGGCCCACAGCTATTAATCACCGCGAAAACATTGAAGGGCAGGGATGCAACAGGTTATAAATCCATCAAGGTGGATATGGAATATGCAGGGGCGAAATACGCGGATAAAGAAGTGGTTGTTTGTCAAAATCAGTTGGTAACAAGCAGGACACCAGATGATATCCCTGCATTCATACGCGAGTCAGTTAAACTATTAGGATGAACAAAGTCATGGGAGAGGGGGGATCAATGAAGATTCCCCCCCTCTCTGTTCTTTTATTACTGCCATGAAGAATGACCTTGTCCATACATACATAACTTAATAACAAGTTGTTGAACATAAGGGGGATAGTTCATTTTTGAAAAAGGTACTTAAAATAGGTAGCGCATTTATAGGAATTATCGTAGGTGCGGGTTTTGCATCGGGGCAGGAGATTCTTCAATACTTTACAAGCTTCGGAATGATGGGGATAGCAGCTGCCATATTATCCACAGCTTTGTTTGCATATTTAGGAATGGTGCTTATGAGGTTAGGTAGCAGGATGCGCGCAACTTCGCATAAGGAAGTCATTTATAAAATTAGCGGACGTTTTTTGGGCATCCTCATTGATTATATAATCATTTTCACTTTGTTTGGTGTCGGTGTCGTTATGATTGCCGGGGCGGGTTCCAATTTAGCGCAACAATTCGGTGTGCCTCCTGTTATAGGAAGCCTGTTAATGGTTGCATTGATTTTCATTTCAATTCTCATGAACGTTGATGAAGTGGTTGCTATTATCGGTAGTATTACCCCGTTTCTTATCCTATCTATCATCGTTGTTTCGGTCTATTGTCTAATGACGATGGATCAGCCTTTTGCTTCACTTAATATTTTGGCTAATGAAGTTCCAACTACATTGCCGAACTGGTTCATCTCTGCCATCAATTACGTGTCGTTTAACATAGCAGTAGGTGCTTCCATGTCATTGGTGATGGGTGGGGAGGAGAAGAATGAGAGGACCGCCGCTTTAGGTGGGCTTGTCGGAGGCTTCGGTTTAGGAATCTTGATTCTCCTTAGCCATTTGGCAATTTTCTCGAAAGTGGAGACGATCGCTGATGTAGATTTGCCGATGTTGGCAATCATCAATGAAATCTCACCGATCCTTGCCGTATTCATGGCATTCATTCTATATGGGATGATTTTCAATACTGCTGTTAGCATGTTCTATGCATTTGGAGCACGTTTTACAAAGGTTGGAACAAGGAATTTCAAGATGTTCGTATTCATCACTTTACTCATCGGTTTCGGTCTAAGCTTCCTACGCTTTAAACTACTTGTCGCATACTTCTACCCATGGATCGGCTATTTGGGATTACTCCTATCAGTCATATTGATCTTTACTTCATTTAGAATGCCGAAAAAAGTTAGACGATAAAAAAAGGGGCCCCGTGGAGGAGCCCCTTTTGCCTGTGCGACCAGACGCGGGTCATAAGTCAGGCCTGCTGTGCGACAAATGACGCTGCTTCGCATGTCTGCCTTATGCCTGACGCGTCTAACCGGTCGCTTCAGCATTTAATTAGTCGCCAGTTCCCATTGCAATTCTTCAGCTGGTCCGAAGAATTCGAAGTGGATCTTATCTTCAGTTACACCGTTCGCAACCAATGCTGAGATAACCGCTTGCATGAACGGAGTTGGACCACAGACATAAATGTCGCTGCCTTCAGATACATGCTTCGCAAGGAATTCACGGTTGATGAATCCGTCACCTTCTTCAGAATAAAGCACTTCGTATTTTGCATTTGGAAGTGATTCAGTCATCGCGTGCAACTCTTTGTGGAACGCTTGGTGACCGCGTGTACGAGCCGAATGCAGGAATGCAACCGGGCGTTCAGGTGTTGTTTTCGCGATTGTTTGGTACATAGCCATCATAGGCGTGATACCAACACCACCGCTGATCAATGCGATTGGTGTTGTGCTTTCTGTATCCAGATAGAAATCTCCCGCAGGTGCACTGATTTCGATTTTGTCACCGACATTCAGGCTCCTATGCAGGTAGACGGAAGCCTTACCGTTCGGATTGCACTCGTCCTCGCGTTTTATAGAAATACGTAATGTATCGTTGCCTGGTGCTTTTGACAAGCTATATTGACGGTTAATTGTATGTTCGTCCCCAGGGATTTGGAAGCGCACAGTAATGTATTGACCTGGTTTGTAAGTTGGTAATTTTTTGCCATCAACAGGTTTGAAATAGAAGGAAGTAATGACTTCGCTTTCCGGAACCTTTTCAACAAGTTCAAATTCCTTAAATGTTCTCCAGCCGCCTTCAGCTTCCTCTGCTTCATCGTACATTTCTTTTTCAATGCCGATAAATGCATCTGCGATAACTTGGTACGCTTCGCCCCAAGCCGCAATTATTTCAGGAGTTGCCGCGTCACCAAGAACTTCTTTGATCGCTCCAAGAAGATGGTACCCAACGATTGGATAATGTTCTTTTTGGATGCCTAAAGAGCGGTGCTTATGCGCGATTTGAACAACTGCAGGAATGATTGCACCTAAGTTGTCGATATGAGCTGCAGCTGCGTAAACCGTGTTGGCAAGGGCAGTTTGTTGGCGACCTTTTGATTGGTTCGCATGGTTGAAAACGTTTAAAAGCTCAGGATGAGCAGCGAACATATTTTTATAAAAAACGGTTGTAATTGTTTTTCCATGTTGTTCAAGTACTGGTACTGTGGATTTTACGATGTCAATTGTTTCTTGTGATAACATTGAATGCACAACCCTTCATGTATTATTATTTCCACAATAAACGATTAATCGTCTTAAAGCTATATCAGTAATACATCTTAAGTATTTATGTTAGATTTTAGACACATTTCTTTCACGATACGGACATAATCGTTATAATAGGATGGAGAATGGCGGTGGAATTATGCGGTTAACTTTATATACAGATTTTTCATTACGCGTACTAATATACCTTGGAGCAAAGGAACAGAACGAGTTATCAACCATTCAAGAGATCTCTGACCAGTATCAGATTTCAAAAAACCATCTAACGAAAGTCGTCCATGAATTGGGGAAGATGGGACTAATTGAAACAGTACGCGGACGCGGAGGCGGTATCCGCATGAAGTTGAAACCTGAAGAGATTAATGTAGGTGAACTCGTTCGAAAGACGGAGGATGACTTTTATCTGGTGGAATGTTTTAGTTCAGATGGGAATCAATGCATACTTTCGCCTGTTTGCCGGCTTAAAGGTGCACTGCAAGAAGCACTTGTCGCCTATTTCGCAGTTTTAGACAAGTATTCAATTGCAGATTTTATTGTGAATAAAGATGAGCTTGCCGCGTTATTGTTCGGCAAACCTTTATGATAGAATAAGAACGAATCTATATAAGTAGGAGGATTTAAATGGGAAAAGTATTAGTATTTGGACATAAAAACCCTGACACCGATTCCATTACGGCGGCGATCAGCTTGGCTTATTTGAAACAACAACTTGGAATGGATGCGGAGGCAGTTCGTCTGGGCTCTATTTCAGGCGAAACAGCGTATGCGTTAAGTCAGTTCGGTTTTGAGGCACCGCGCTTGATTGAAAAAGCTGCGCCTGATGCACAGCAGGTCATTCTTGTTGACCATAACGAAAAACAGCAAAGCGTCGATGATTTAGATGATGTACAAGTTATTGAAGTTGTCGATCATCACCGAATCGCCAATTTCCAAACGGCGGATCCGCTGTATTACCGTGCAGAACCGGTTGGCTGTACAGCTACGATTTTGAATAAATTGTACAAAGAACATGGTGTCGAAATTCCAAAGAACATCGCAGGGCTTATGCTTTCAGCAATCATTTCCGATTCACTTTTATTCAAATCCCCAACGTTCACAGAACAGGATCGTGCGGCAGCTGAAGAGTTGGCTGCTATTGCAGATATTGACGCCGAAGTGTACGGCCTTGAAATGTTGAAGGCGGGTGCTGACTTGAGCGGGAAGTCGTTGGAAGAGCTTGTTTCGTTAGATGCGAAAGAGTTCACGATGGGCGCGGCGAAAGTTGAAATCGCACAAGTGAATGCCATTGATGTCAATGACGTCATGAGCCGTCAGGCGGAGCTTGAAGTTCTATTGAACAGTATTATTGAAGAAAAAGGGTTGGACCTATTCCTATTCGCAGTAACGGATATTCTAAACAATGATTCGACTGTTATTGTACTCGGTAAGGCAGCTGAACGTGCTTGTGCTGCGTTCAATGTAGCATTGACGAATAATACGGCTGTCCTTAAAGGCGTTGTTTCAAGAAAGAAACAAATCGTTCCAGTATTGACTGAAGCGCTGAAGTAATAATCTTCAAATAAAAAGAAGCAGAGGGAAGGTGCAATTCCCCTCTGCTTCTTTTTCAATCAAATAAATGACGTAAATATCGATCCGGGGCGTTCAGGAAATCCCGTGTCAACTGGACATGAGTCATCTCTTCGAAATTAGATTGCATAAGGACACCATCCCGAATTTCATATAAATCTGCGTCTGGATACGCCATGAAAATTGGGGAATGCGTCGAAATAAGGAATTTGGCGCCTTCCTTCGTCATATCGTGAATCATCGCAAGAAGCGACAATTGGTTTTGCGGGGAGGGCGCCTCGGGCTCATCAAGTATGTAAAAACCGCCTGGGCGGAATCTGGCTTGGAATAAGTCGAAAAAACTTTCACCATGGGATCTTTTTTCGAGGCCATCCCCGTATAAATTTTTCAGTTCATAATATGTTCTTGCATAGGGTAGGATTTCCAAGCTGTTAGGGTCACGCTGTTTGATTTCCTCCATTTTTGACCATGCCTCTTCCCGCATGATCGCAAGGCTTCGCGTATACGTAATATAATCGGAAGCTCTGAAAAAGAAACCATTCTTCGTTTTTACATCCCAAACGAGTTTCAAATCATCTGCCAGATCGAAAGCAGGAGAGAGCGAATGATCCTTTTCCATATGCTCACCGCTAATTAGGATGCTTCCAGCAGCAGCGGCAATCCCTTCAAGAAATGTCGTCTTTCCACTGCCATTATCGCCTGCAATAATTGTGACGGGCGATTCAAGGACGAGTGTATTGAAATTACGTATAAGATCCAAACTGAACGGGTAGCGCTCATCAACCGTTTCCTGTTTCCGTATGATTTTCCGCAATGACATGTACTTCACCCCTTTTGGACAGTATACCGAATAACAGTGGAGGTTCCTATCCCAAATCGAGCGGTTTCGTTGCTGGTCCTTCAAGGACGGACCCATCCTTTCTGAAACGGGATCCGTGGCATGGACAATCCCACGTCTCGTCAGCCTCATTCCACCTCGTTCTACACCCCATATGCGTGCAAATCGGCGAATCCTTTCTCTTGATATGCCCGCCCGAAAATTCCCTTAGAACAAGACCGGAATTCTTTAAAGCTTGTATGAGAAAGGAGCCGAATCCAGTTCGGTCTGGAGCATAGAGGGAGCTTGCTTTGTTTTCCCTGCCGATAATCTGATCGCTGATGATTCTTGCGCAAACAAGTGAATTCGACAGCCCCCATTTTCTAAAACCAGTATTCATGTAGACATAAGGCATACTTTTCGAAATGGGACCAGCATATGGAATAAGGTCAGGGGTCGAAGGGTCCTGCGCAGACCATTTTTCCTGCATTGGGTCAAGTTGATAAATGTATTTTAATTCCGAGTCCAAAGTACGGTAATGTATTTGCGTCTCCTTTTCAACACCTGCACGATGTCCCTCCCCAGATAAAAGGAAATGGGCTTGTCCATCGATGAAGGCAGTCCGTGCTGAACGTTTCGGTGCATCAACCGAAATATATTGTCCCTGCAATGGCATATTGGCATAAGTGGATACTAAGTATGATCTCCCTACGGACAACTTAAGGATTTGCAATCCGCGTAAAGCCTCTATTGGATAATGTGTACACAATATAAGTTTGTTAAATTGTATTTCATTATTAGAGTTTGTATATAGAAGCCTTTTTCTCAAATCCATTAAGCGGATATTCGTTTTCTCGAATATCCGGGCACCTGCTTTAACTGCTAGTTGGGCCAAATGCTGTCCAAATCGAACAGGATGAATTTGAGCCTCATCTTTAATCGTAAGCGTAGCCTCAGTTTTCAGCGGTAGTTCACTATCCCTTCCCAATTCGGCTGCTATGCCAATCTCATCATAGGCCAATTTCTCTTTCCGAAGCAGCTCTGTTCCATACTTCGATTGGGAAAAAAGTACTGAATTTGCATCCCAAAGTTCATCACCTATGGCAAAGCTCTTTCCGAATAATACAGCTTCACGGTTAGCTTCAAAATAAATCTTGGCATTATCCCGTCCGAATTTTTTAATTAGATCAGCATAAACAAGGTCATGCTGTAATGTCAGTTTGCCAGTTGAATTGCCTGTCGCTCCAGCAAGAATCTCATCCTTTTCCAATAAAACGACGTCTACTCCTTCTTTCGCCAAGAAGTAGGCATTTGCGATTCCACTTAATCCTCCACCGATTATGCAGACATCGCACGATATATCCTTATTTAAAGCGGGGTAGGAATTCCGCGGATAGGCAGTTTTAAGCCAAAGTGAATTATTCATGCTCAGTCCTCCAATAGATTCTTCAATAACAGCATAAGCAGGCATATTCATTGTTGCCAGTTTAAATGAATTCTAAAATAAGAAAGGAAAGGTGGTTGTTAATCATGAAAATTGAAGTCTGGTCAGATTATGTTTGCCCGTTTTGCTATATTGGAAAAAGAAGATTGGAAGAAGCAATAGAGTCTACAAACTTAACGGGTCAAACTGAAGTGGTCTTTAAGGCATTCCAGTTGGACCCGAATACGCCTGTTTCAGCAAACGGTTCAGCAGTCGAAGGCTTGACAAAGAAATTTGGAATCAGCCAAACAGAAGCAGAGCGGATGATGGCAAATGTCGCGGAGCAGGCCAAGACGGTGGGACTGAATTATGACGTCGAAGGCATGAAAGTGGCAAACACATATAATGCTCATCGCCTTGCAAAGTTAGCGGAGCAGGAAGGCAAAGCCGACGCTGTATCTGAACGCCTGCTGGAAGGTCATTTCGTCAAAGGAGAGGCCCTTGGTGACGAGTCTACATTGGTAGCCATTGCGGAAGAAGTAGGTATTTCAAAAGACCGGGTTCAACAAATGCTTCAATCTGATGAGTTCTCCAATGAAGTGAAGAAAGACATTGGCGAAGCTGGACAAATCGGTGTTCAAGGCGTGCCATTCTTTGTCATCAACCGTAAATACGCAATCTCAGGTGCGCAACCAGCGCAAGCTTTCGAAGAAGCATTACGAAAAGTAGCGGCAGAAGAAGGAATCCAACCCCAGTTGAAAGTACTAGGCAAAGAAGGCCAAGGCCTCTGCACAGACGACAACTGTGAAATTTGAAGGATCTAATCATTTTCACGTAACTTTTGAAAAACGTAGTAGGTAAAAGACGTCTCCGTTGATTGAAGCGTAGGGCGGCGACTCCAGCGAACGCCGTAACGAAGGACGGCGTTTGCGAGCAAAAGTGCAGCGTTGCGAGCAATGTTTATTGCGACCCTAAGGGAGCAGGAATGCCAAAACGGATGCCTTAATTTCTGCAAAAAAACGCAGAAATACGGCAAATCGAACTCTTCGTGGTTCGATTGGCTGAAGCCATGCCCGCGGAAAGCGTCCGCCTGAAGCGTAAATCAACAGTACTGCTTATCTAATGAAAAAACGACGGTGTTAGCTTTTATCGCTAACACCGTCGTTTTTTAGTTCATCCTTATACAAAACTTCCTTCAAAGCATCCTCAGTCGAAATATCCGCCAACTCCACCTTCGAACGATAAGCAGCCCTCACAAGTAAATGGCCTGCCACCGGAGCCGTAAGAAAAACGAAAACAATTCCAAGAAGGACACGTACGCTAACAAATTGCTCACGGAACAAAAAATACAAAAACGTTCCAGAAAGTGTTAGCAATACAGCGAGAGTCGAGCTCTTTGTCGCAGCATGCGAGCGCGTATACACATCCGGCAATCGAATAAGCCCGAACACACTAATCACACTCGCAATCCCGCCCATTAATATCAATAGCGCCCCTATAAATTCACCGATCACGTTTACGCTCAACGATGACCCCCCTTTCAATTGCTCTCGAAAAGGCGATCGTTCCAATGAATGAAAGAATACCTAATATCAAAATGACCTCCAAAAAGGCCTTTGTCTTCAATATGATCGAGACAACCGCAATCGTTGCGATCAAATTCACACCAATCATATCAAGTGCAAGGACACGGTCAGGCATCGAAGGGCCAAGAACGATCCGAATGATTGCAATGGAAATAGTGATAGAAAATAGAATTAGTGACACCGTCAGCATCATTTCAATCATCGTGTCACCTCCATGATCGCTTTTTCAAAGTTCTTTAGCTGTTTGATCAAACCTGCCCTGGACTCCTCAACATCCATCGCATGGATATACAGCGTATCGCCTTCAGGAGACACTTCCATCACGACCGAACCCGGAGTCAACGTGAGAAGAAGGGATAGCATCGTCACTTCTACATCACTTTTCAGGACTGTCTCGTATTTAAAGATTCCCGGCTTGATTTTCAATTTGGGACTTAAAATCTGTCCAAGACAACGATGCTCGACTGCGTCAATTCAGATATGAAAATGAAAAGTAATTTAATTGTTTTAACTAACCGCCGCAAATAAAATTGTGTGCCGAAAAAGCGGTGCATGAAAAAGATAATTCCAATTCCGACAAGGAAACCGGCAAAGAAAGTCGTGAACTTCAATTCATCTTCATCCATTAACGTCATCCATAAAAAAGCGATGAACAGGTTCAGTAATAACTGGGCTGGCATCAAACTCCACCTCAACTTTCCGCTTAACGATTTCCTTGTAATACAGCTTCTATATAGATATCAGGATTCATAAGTGTACGTGCAGCATCACTGACATAGGGGGCAAGACCTTCGACCCCAATCCCGATTGCAACTGTCATGATTGCGAGGAGGACACATGGAATGAGCATCCCTTTTTTTAATGGTACATCGTCATCCTCATTAATAATCGTCTCACCCCAGAAGCAATTCAGGAAGATGCGCAGTAATGAGTATAGAACGAAAATACCAGACATAAAGGCCACTGCCAACAACAGATAGGACCCTGTTTCAATCGCCCCTTGTCCTAAGTACACTTTGCCGATGAATCCACTTAACGGAGGAATACCCGTCAATGATAGCATCGTGATGAAAAACAGCCAACCAAGCATAGGATAGTTGCGGATAAGACCGCTCATCTCTTCAATCTTGGATTTTCCTGTCAAATAGATCATCGTCCCCGCAATAAGGAATAACAAAGCTTTCACAATCATGTCATGTATTAAATAATAGATAGCACCCTGGAACGCAATTTCGGAAGACATGGCAAGACCCGCCAAGATGAAACCGACGGCAATCACAACATTATACGAAACAATTTTTCGAATATCGTTATACGCAAGTGCACCGATACTTCCGCCTATCATCGTCAATATGGCCATGATCCCAATTACAGTATGCGTAATGACCGTTTCATGATAAAAGATGAGTGTGAAAATACGGAACATAGCATAGATACCGACTTTAGTGAGCAAAGCACCGAATAATGCCGCAACTATGGTAGGGGGTGCACTATATGAGTTAGGAAGCCAGAAATAAAGCAACAGTCCAGCCTTTAGACTGAATACGATTAGGAACATCAAACTGATCACTGTTAGTAGCGGCCCTTGTCCTACTTCCGCAATCCTGACAGATAAATGAGCCATATTCAAAGTTCCGACCGTTCCGTATAAATAAGCAATCCCGATTAAGAAGAACCATGAGGAAAGTACATTGATCGTCACGTATTTGATCGATTCGACAAGCTGAATCTTCCTGCCGCCCATTGTAATGAGCACATAAGAGGAAAGTAACATGACTTCGAAACAAACGAATAAATTAAATAGATCACCTGTCAGGAATGAACCGTTAACTCCTGCTACAAGGAAAAAGATAAACGGATAAAAAAACATACTCTCATGTTGTTTTCCAATGGACGAAAAAGCATAAATAAGAAGAATTCCTGTCACGATCGATGTCGTTATGACAAGCAACATGGAAAACGAATCCGCTACAAATAAAATGCCATATGGCGGTAACCAACCACCGAAATCTAATCGTAAAATACCTTCATGCTGAATTTTATTTAAAATGACTATGCTTACAGTGATCGTTGCAATTATAGATAAAACACTGAAAACACGTTGAGAATTCGTGCGAGTTCGTAAGAAAATCAAGATAATCCCCGTCAATAAAGGAATGATCATCGGCATAACTAAAATATTATTCATCATCAAGCCCTCTCAATGCATAGAGGTCGTCAGTCCCCGTCTTTTTATATGTACGATACGCCAACACCAATAAAAATGCCGTCACGGCAAAGCTAATCACAATCGCAGTCAGAATTAGAGCTTGAGGCAATGCGTCCACATAACTTGCCGCATTCTCACCTAACAGCGGGGCGCTTCCTTTTTCTTCAATCCGTTGCCCATCGTCATCAAAAGAAGATGCGCGGCATGTGATAAGAGAGCAGTCCCCAAAATGACGCGAATCAGATTGCGAGATAGTAACAAATAGACAGCTATGGTCACGAGAAGGCCGACAAGCACCGTTATTAAAGTTTCCATCTGCTACACATCCTCACTTATTGATAAAATGATTGTCACTACAACGCCGACAACCGTTAAAGCAACCCCAGCTTCGAATAGGATGACTGTCGACAATTCAGTAACCCCGAAAATCGGCAAATCGAAATGGCTAAAAGCCTGGGTCAGAAAATGTTTACCGAACAGAACGGAACCGACGCCTGAACCGACCGCGAGGAGCACCCCGATTGCTGCAATTTTCTTGAAATCAAACGGGATGCCTTTGCGCACGGTTTCTATATCGTTTACCAAGTAAAGCAAAACAAATGCGGAGGACAGGACGAGACCGCCGATGAAGCCGCCGCCGGGATTGTTATGACCCGACAGAAATAGTTCAACGCCGAACGTCAATATGATGAAAGCGACGATTCTCGTCACTGTTTTCAGAATGACATCATTGATCTTCAATATCCTGTTCCTCCTTTTTAGATTTCAATTTAATGAGTGTGAATACACCAATACCGGCGATGAAAAGAACGACGACTTCAAGCATCGTGTCAAATGCACGGAAATCTCCCAATATCGTATTGACGATATTTTTACCACCGGCAAGGCGATAGGCATCTTCAAAATACACCGAAATTGACTCGAATAATTTATTACCTTGCACTGCAAGGCCTAACACCGTCACAATTGTCCCCGCTAAAATGGCAATAATGCCATTTGAAATTTTTGTCTTACGTGCAGAACGCTCTTTCTTCCATTCAGGCAGGAAGTAGAAGCAAAGCAGGAACAGGGCTGTTGTCACCGTTTCAACAACTGTCTGAGTTAAAGCGAGATCCGGTGCTCGGAATATGACGAAGAGAAGGGCAATCGAATAACCAAGCACACCATTTAAAATGATTGCCGTCATTCTGGATTTAACAAAGAGCATTGAAAGCGCCGCCCCGGCCATAGAAAGCACGATAAGAAATTCATTTATTGCTATGGGACTGTCATCCGAGAAGTCGAAAGAGTAAGACCCTGTGTATAGTATAGATCCTCCTACCGTTAGGACGAAAAACACAAAAATATAGACGAGGTAATCTTTCAAATAGCCCTTCATATAAAGCCGTGTCAAGTATCGGGATCCATTTTCAAGCCATGACAAACTGGCGTTGAAAGCAGTATCCAAATTCCATTTAAACGGAGCGAACGAATAGACGCCTTTCCAATATCTCATGAAACGATACAGAATAGTCCCAAGGACAACAACACCAATCGTCATCCATAAAGCAGTATTAAAACCGTGCCATGCCTTTATATGAGGCGTCAGGCCTTCTGCACCCGCAAATGTTGGATAAATTGCTGCCATCGCGGGACGCAACAAATAGTTACCAATGACATTTGGGAAGAAAAAGATGCCGACAACTAATATTGCCAAAACGGAAGGTGCAACTAACATCCCCTTAGATGCTTCGTTGATAGGCTTTTCGACACGCTCGGGATGGAATTCCCCGAAAAACGTTTGGAAAACGATAATCATGCTATAGACAAATGTAAATACACTTGCAATCCATGCAACTACGAGGACCAACGTACCCATTGTACCGGTTGAGAAAACTTCAAGGTTTCGCGCATTCACTAATGCTTCAAAGAACATCTCTTTGCTTAGGAAACCGTTGAAAGGCGGGAGACCTGCCATCGAGAAACTTCCGATTAAAGCGATTGTGAAGGTCACAGGCATGAATGCCATAAGTCCACCTAACCTACGGATATCCCTGGTTCCAAGCTCATGGTCAACGATTCCGACGACCATAAAGAGTGCACCCTTGAAGGTGGAATGGTTAATGAGATGGAATAATGCCGCGAACGTCGCTTGCGTATAAATCACCGAGTCGGGGCTGTATCCATGATGGAGTGCCACGGACCCGAGGCCAAATAAACTCATCACCAAGCCTAACTGACTAATTGTCGAATAAGCGAGCAACGCTTTTAAATCCGTCTGCTTCACGGCGTTCAGTGAACCTATTAACAAAGTGAAAACCCCAACGCCACTTACTATGTAAAGCCACATTGCCTCACCGCCGAAGATGGGAGTAAAACGTGCAACTAAGTAAATACCCGCTTTTACCATCGTCGCTGAGTGTAAGTAAGCGCTGACCGGTGTAGGTGCCTCCATTGCGTCTGGAAGCCAAATATGGAACGGAAATTGTGCGGACTTAGTAAATGTGCCCAATAATACAAGAAGTAACGCCACTAAAAATAGTGGCTCGTCCGTATATTGGCCAATTGTCGCAACTATGTCACGTACACTGAAAGAACCTGTCATAGATTGTAGCATGATGAATCCGGCAAGCATCGCTATGCCACCTGATACTGTGATCAGCATGGATTTCTGAGCACCATACCTTGATTTTTTCCGGTGGTACCAAAAGGCGATCAACAGGAAGGATGAAATACTCGTCAGTTCCCAAAAGACATAGAGTACCATTAGGTTATCTGACAAAACGACACCAAGCATGGCGCCCATGAATAGTAGGAGGTAGACGTAAAAGCGCCCTAATGATTCCCGTTCAGACAAATAGTATATAGAGTATAGGATGACCAAACTGCCGACACCCGTAATGAGAAGGCCGAATATTAAACTGAGGCCGTCGAGATACGTAGTAAAATGGATTCCAGCCGTCTCTATCCACCGAATCGTATGCATATAGGTACTTCCATTTGCGATGGAAGGGATGTAGCTTGCTAAAAAAATGAAAAGAGCGATTGGAACGATAATTACAAACCAGCCGATATGTCGGCTATGAATCCGTTTATAAATTAATGGGATGAAAATCGCTGCCAAAAAGGGGATGAATATGGATAATGTAATCGTCAACAACAGAAAACCTCCTAGGGGACAACCGCTGATTTACGTGAAACCGGGTTTTCAACTTCTTATGTAAATTTTTCTTAATAATTGAGGATAGACTTGACTCCTTGCAGAACTGGGGACATAATTAGTAGCTACAAGTTCATATTTGAATTATACACTAAATATTTTAAAATCGCCGATGATGCGATTATATCTTGTCAGTCTACCGACACTCATGTATAATATTGTGGTTTTCAAATTTAGATTCGTTTTACGAAACGAAAATAATTGTAAGAGGTGACTACGGTCATGGGCAAAGTAAAAGGTCGTATGGACGAAAGCATTCTTGTTTGTGTCTACTACGGTCCAAATGGTGAGCGTCTCATTAGACGTGGACATAAAATGGCATCCATCATGGATTGTCCACTATATATTTTAACGATTGACCCATTGCCATTCGATGAATTCGACGCTGAAAAATCAGATTATATCGAAAGATGGCAAGAGCTTGCAACGGAGCTTGATGTTGAAGATTTTATCGTTATGGATAATGAGAAGCGATCAGTTGCAAAGGTGATCAAAGAAGTCGCTCACAAACATAATATTACGCAGATAATTATCGGTCAAACTGCTCAAAGTAGATGGGAAGAAATCACAAAAGGTTCGTTCATGAATGTGCTGTTAAGAGAAATAACATTTGTAGATTTCCATGTCGTATCCGTCGATCGTGCCATAAAAGATGAAATAGAGGGCATGTTTGAAAAAGGCGTACGGGCTTACTTAGTCGAAGAGGGCGAAGGCTTCCGTGTTAGTTTTACCCATTCGAAAGATGCAAAGTTTGAAGGGATCTTCTTCAAAGAAATCGGAACGGACTTCAATAACGGGATCTTCAAATTCATGAATAACAATAAAATGTGTCAAGTGCAGATAACGGATGACAGTGTCACCGAAGCAACACAATTTGTCTGCAAAACGGAACAATGATGTAAAAAACACCGGACTTAAATATAAGCGGATGGCCGATTCCTGGTCATCCGCTTTTTGTTATTACTATTTCTTCTTTGTGGATAAACTCTTAAGTTAGTATGTTTACGACTAGACTTCGGGCGCCAGAGGCTCGGGTCATAAGTCAAATCTGCTATGTGGCAAAAAGCGCCACGTCGCATCTTCGCCTTATGCCCGTCGCCTCTAGGCAGGCGCCCTGCGCTTTTGTTTATTCTTCTCCTACAATCTTTACTTCCAGTTCCAAGTCAACGTCGAATTGCTTCTTCACTTCGGATTTCACCATATTGATCGTAGCAATGTAATCGGATGCCGTTGCACCGTTTTTATTAATGATAAAACCTGCATGTTTCATCGATACTTCTGCACCGCCGCAACCCTTTCCTTGCAATCCGCAATCTTGGATCAACTTCCCAGCAAAGTAGCCTGGTGGCCTTTTGAATACACTTCCTGCAGAAGGGAATTCCAAAGGCTGCTTGGACTCGCGTTGGAAAGTCAGGTCGGCTACTTTCGCAAGTATTGCTTCTTGGTCACCTTCCACCAACTCAAAATCGGCTGATAATACATAGTACCCTTCGCTAACAATGATGCTTTTCCGATAGCCAAGTTCTAGTTCATCCTTGGATAAAACAAGCCGCTCTCCAGATTTCGTCAAGACGGTACATTGGTAGATAATATCTTTGATTTCCCCGCCATAGGCACCAGCATTCATGGCCATTGCACCGCCAATCGAGCCTGGGATTCCACAAGCGAATTCCAAGCCTGTCAAGGATTCTTCCGTTGCCCGCTTCGACACATCGATGATGAGGGCCCCTGCTTCCGCATGTATCCGATTACCGTCCACTCGAATTGCATCCAATTTGGACAAATGGAGAACGATTCCGCGGACTCCTCCATCCCGAACGACCATATTCGACCCGTTTCCTAATAATAAGAGAGGAATTTCATTCTCATATGCATACCGCACAATCGCTTCCGTTTCCTCGATTGTTCCAGGAATGGCAAGTACATCCGCTGCGCCGCCAAGTTTTGTCATCGTATATTTATTTAATGGTTCATCTATCAGTAGAATGCCCTCTGAAATAATTCCGCGTAAATCCTTAAACCACTGATGCTTCGACATCAACATCCAGTCCCTTCAATTCTAATGCGTTGAAACTTACTTCCAATTTCGATGAAAATATAGGCTTCACCATTATATAAGTATGCTGGGTATTGGTTGTTTTGACAAGAAATAATAATCGTGGATTTTTTAAAAGGAAATGAATGACTGTTCATCGAATAGTATATTGGGAGGGATGAAACGTGAAAAGGAAGAGAATGGGGAAGTGGACAAAATTATTGTTATCCGTCTTTGGCGGGATAACAGCAATCCTTGTTATCGGGCTGATTGCCATCAATTTGTACATAGGAAAATCGAAACCGTTTATCGACGGAGAGAGAAATGTAAGTTTCCTTGATAATGACGTTGAAATCGTCAGGGATGTGAATGGTGTGCCTCATATAGAGGCAGGATCGGATGCTGATTTGTATCGAGCCCAGGGCTATGTGCAGGCGCAGGACCGTTTATTCCAAATGGATTTGGCACGTAGGCAGGCAAGTGGTCGACTATCAGAGGTAGTGGGGGCTGCAGCTGTTGACACCGACAAGAATTTTCGGACTTTCAGTTTACGTAATGCCGCTGAAGCATCATACGACGGATATGGGGATGAGGCGAAAAAGGTTTTAGCCTGGTTCGCGGAAGGTGTCAACGCTTTTATCGAGCAGGCTAGGGAAGAGGGGAAGCTGCCATATGAGTTCAAAATTTTTGGCTATGAACCTGAACTATGGACACCGATTGATTCACTAACGATAGGAAAGTATATGGCCTACGACTTAGGAGGCAACTGGCACAGCCTTGCTGTCAGGCATTGGGCGCTGAACAATTTCCCTGAGGAGCAGGCACGTGAATTATTCGTCAGCTATCCGGATAATGCCCCTTCAATCATCGAAGCGAATTTGAAGACGCCAGTTGAAGTGGCGGGCCGCTTCAATTCGGATTTGGTACCGCATGAATTCAACGGGAGCAATAACTGGGTCGTATCTGGTGATAAAACTGCGTCTGGTAGGCCGCTCCTTTCTAATGACCCTCATCTTGGATTAAATACGCCATCCATTTGGTACCAAATGCATTTACAATCGCCTGAGCAAAATGTCGGTGGGGTCATTTTCGCAGGTGTTCCGGGCATCATCCTCGGCCATAACGAGGATATCGCGTGGGTGTTACGAATGTTGGCCCAGATGTGCAAGATTTGTATATCGAAATTCCGAATCCGGAAAACCCGACACAATTTCGCTATGACGGCAAATGGAGCAGGCCGAAGTTAGAGATGAGACGATTAAAGTCAAAGGCGATAATGATGTCCCATTTAAAGTAATTGTCACTAGGCATGGACCGATCATGTCGAACATATTATATAAATCGGAGGATCCGGGTGCGCTATTCTCCATGCAATGGACTGCGCTTGAACCGACGAAAGAGCTTGAAGCAATTATTAGGATGAATAAGCGTCGAATTGGGAAACGTTCGAGGCGGCCTTAGAGGACTTCCATGCACCAGCACAAAACTTTGTGTTTGCAGCGAAGGACGGGACGATTGCTTATAAAGCAAACGGCAGAATCCCGATACGTAAAAAAGGAGATGCTCAACTACCCGTTCCAGGAGACTCATCTGAATATGGGTGGGCGGGTTATGTCCCTTATGATGAACTACCAAGAGTCGTCAACCCGAAGGTGGGATTCATCGCCACGGCAAACAATGAAGTCGTAGATGATTCATACCCGTATCATATAACGAAATACTGGGCACAGCCTTATCGATATATGAGGATTGCTGAAGTCTTGGGTAAGGGAGATAACTTCACGGCGGAAGACATGATGGAACTGCAGATGGATCAAGCGAATTTGTATGCGCGGGAGTTTTTGCAAGACTTGATTGGATCTGTAGAGGCAACGGATAAAGAAGGTAGATATACAGATGTAATTAGCATGTTAAGGGAATGGAATCAGATTGATTCACCTGAAGCGGGAGCGCCGCTCGTTTTCCATAAATTAATGAGGCAATTGCCGAAAACGATGTTAAGTAGTGAAATGCCGGGAGACGTATATAGGCTTATGCCGGGCAAAGGGCAGATTGTCGACCAAATGCTGAGGGATGCATACAGCGGCAAGTTAGGCGTGTGGGTGTCCAACTATGGAGGCGTCGACAAATGGGTCTATGATGCATTCGAGACGTCCATTGCGGAAATTGAAGAGCGGTTCGGGAACGATTCGGCAAAATGGAAGTGGGGAGATTTCCACCAATTAGCTTTCCCGCATTCCCTATCGGCGGCATCACCGATTTTTGCCTATTTCCTAAACCCTGAAAAACAGGCAATAGGCGGCTCGAACGTGACTGTGCAGGCAGCCGCATTCAATGATAATGGAACGGTGTATCACGGGGCTTCATGGCGCTTCGTGGCGGATTTATCCGATTTGTCCACCACGTACCATATTGTTGGACCTGGTCAAAGCGGACATATGAAATCGAAATGGTTCCACGACCAGGCTGAAGATTGGGCAAATGGTATCTACCATGAAACCGTTTTAGACGGTAAGGTGGAAAAAGGCTATACATTGAAATTAAAAGCAAAATAGTAGTAGGAAGCCTTGTAATAGGGAGTCTAATCAGGGAATTGTAAATAAATCGTAAAGATAAATAAATTTTAATTAAACTATCTTGACTTCGAGATAAAAAAGCGTTAGTATCAATATACACTTTGAAATCGAGATAAAAGAAGATTATCTTGATTGAAATAGGGTATAAGGATACGAGGAATAAATAAATTAAAAATAGAAGGGTTGGATTTGACAATGGCAACATGGAAATTAGACGCATCACATACGAGTGTAGGTTTTTCAGTAAAGCATATGATGGTTTCAAAAGTAAAAGGTAGCTTTTCAGGAGTAGAAGGTACACTCGAGGGGAATCCAGAAGACCTAACTGGTGCTTCAATCAATTTCACAATTGATGCATCAACAATCAATACAAACGCTGTAGATCGTGACAACCATTTACGTTCAGCTGATTTCTTTGACGTAGAAAACTTCCCTTCCATCACTTTTGTCTCAACTGACGTCGTGAAAACAGGCGAAGGCGAATACGATATCACAGGTGATATGACAATGAGAGGCGTGACTAAGAAAGTTACGTTTGAAGCAGAGTACGAAGGAACTGGAGTAAACCCATGGGGTGTACAGGTAGCTGCTTTTGAAGTAGAAGGTAAAGTTTCCCGTAAAGAATTCGAACTTACATGGAACCAAGCACTTGAAGCAGGCGGCGTTCTTGTAGGCGACGACATCAAGATCTCAATCGACCTTCAATTTAACCCAGCACAATAACCAAAAGCGAAGGGTGGCGGTAAGCCTCGACAGTAATGGCAAAGACGTGCTCGTAACGCTTCGCTTTTACTCGCAAAAGCCGTTCTTCGTAACGGCTTTGGCTGCCACCCGGAGTCTGGACGAAACCAAATGCGAAGGGCGCCCGCATAGAGGTGCTGGGCATAAGGCGAAGATGCGGCGTGGCATTTTTTGCCACAGAGCAGATTTGACTTATGACCCGAGCCTCTGGCGCCCGGAGTCTGGACGTAAATAAAAAAAGTGCCACGCATGAATGAAAATTCAAGCGTGGCGTTTTTTCATTTGGGGGGAATCCCAAAATGGCTCATCACTTATTAATATGGCTATTCTAAAACTTTTTAAACACACCTTGCTTAATACTGCAACTGATCACTCAATAAAAGGCCAACGTTCCACAACGCGTTCCTTCCTACCAATTGTTGTTTGTGCGTGGATCATCGACTGGTAAACAGCTTCCTCTGTTGCTTCAATGACAGCCTGGAAAAGCTTATTCATGATTGGTGTGTCGTCACGCAATATCGTATAGCTATTCGTTACCTCTTCACTCCTATGCGAAATGGTATAGGCGTTTGAGAACGCAATGATGATGTCGCCGCTCCCGTTATGTACGGTAGATCCTGTTCGTGCAAGACCAATGGAAGCTCGTTTTGCAAGTCTCTTCAATTGCCTGTCATTTAAAGGTGCATCTGTCGCGACGATGATCATAATCGAGCCATCGGGTTTTTCATGCTCCATTTCCTCGGATGTCGTCAAGTCGTTTTCAACTGTTAACGATTGCTTTGAATTCTTCGCAAGCCATTCATTAATGCGACATTCTTCGGATATTCCGAAATTGGTCAATGTCAACACACCAACAGTAAGTGAACTTTTCCCTTCATCGGAAATCGTTCTTGAAGAGGAACCGATTCCACCTTTCCTGCCAAAACAGATCATTCCTTTCCCTGCACCAACAGCACCTTGTTCGAGTGGGCCGCCTTCTGCGTTCCGTATTGCTTCAACAGCATGATTGGCTCGTACCTTTAACTCACGCATCGAATTCAAATAGCTGTCATTGCATTCACCGACAACGACGTTCAATGAACTTGTGGAGTCTCCGATTGCGGTATTCTCCATAAGCATATGCTGCAAAGTCCCCTCAAGCACAGCCCCTACGCTAAAGGTGTTTGTCAACATGATGGGGATTCGATGACACCTAATTCCTCCACTTGAATAAGTCCAACTGATTTGCCAAAACCGTTCAAAACAAAACTTGCTGCAGGCACCTTCTCTTCGAATAAATTCCCTCCATGTGGCAATAGAGCTGTTACGCCTGTACAAGCCCTTTCTGGACCGCTTTCTTCGTATAAAGTTACATGGCCCACTTTCACTCCGGGAACATCCGTTATGGCATTATATTTTCCTCGTTGCAATTCAATTTTCCCCTTTCTACTTCATTTGACGATCAAAACGGGTGCAATGACGCGTTTTGCTACTTTATGACTGACGCTTCCTAACAACATCTCTTGAAATGAGTTTAATCCTCTGCTACCAATGACGACAAGGTCGTATTTATTTTCATTTGCGTAAGCGATAATTGTCGGACCAGGTTCGCCATGACGAATCACCAGTTCATGCTTCACTTGATGTTTTATGAAAATGTCCAATATAGGTTCAATCCGTTCCTTACGCCTTAGATGAAGATCGGCGATATCTGCGTCAAGGAGGACATCGGTCCGTGTCCGATCATAATTCAGCACATATAGCGCCGTAATGGATGCGTTTGAGTTAGTGATCGCTAACTTAGCTGCATGAAGGGCTGCACGCTGCGAGTTTTCTGATCCATCGACTGCAATAAGTATTCTTTTGTACAAAGGAACCACCCTTTCTCCACGGCTATATTCATGCAATTCGACTGAAATAGAAGTATTGATATAATCTTCAATAAAAATCCCGAAAACCCTTTATTTTCAAGGCGAAAAATTCATTCAAAGATCTGTTTGAATAACCTTGCATTAGGGGAATAAGATGCATATACTGTACTTACAATCAAACGAGTATTTGAATGAGGTGAGTTCTGTGAAGGTGAAGGATACATGTGAAATAACAGTTGTCCATGAAGAAGTCGTAGAAACAGTACAAAAGAACTTGCCGGATGTCAGCGGAATGGTACAAATATTCAAGGCGCTCGCTGATGAAACTAGATTGAAAATTGCATATGCGTTAACGCTTGAAGAAGAAATGTGCGTCTGCGACGTGGCGGCTGTAATCGGTGCGTCAAATGCCACCGCATCGCATCATCTTCGCTATTTACGTGAACACGCCCTCGCAAAATCGGAACGCAAGGGGAAAATGGTTTACTACTCACTATCGGATTCACATGTGTCCGATCTTGTCAGGATCACCCATGAGCATGCGAATGAAGGGAAGGGAAATGAACATGGCTGAAAAAACAGAGTACAGACTTGAGAATCTAACATGCGCCAATTGCGCGATGAAATTTGAAAGCAATGTAAAAAGCATCCCTTCCGTATCGGAAGCGACCGTAAACTTCGGAGCATCAAAATTATCTTTCACGGGAGATGCGACAGTGGAAGAGCTACAAGCCGCTGGAGCGTTTGATGGCATTAAGGTTGTGCCTCTAACAAAAAGGAATCCAAATCCAAAAATACCTTTTTTCAAAAGAAAAGAGAATATCGTTACACTGTTAGCCCTTATTTTTGTCATTGCGGGTCTTTATTTCACACATCGCGATTTGCCGAACACGACAGTTGCTACAGGTCTTTTCGCAGCTGCCATTTTGGTCGGGGGCTGGGATGTTCATTACGGGCGTAAAAAACCTCGTAAGATTTGACTTCGACATGAAAACGTTGATGACAATTGCGATCATTGGGGCAGTTATCATCGGGAATGGCAAGAGGCGGCTGTCGTTGTCTTTTTATTCGCAGTAAGTGAAGCCCTTGAAGCGTATTCTATGAATAAAGCACGACAATCGATTCGGCAGTTGATGGACATTGCTCCACCGTCTGCAACTGTGCGCCGCAATGGAACCGTAGAAGAACTTCCGACTGAAGATATACAAATCGGTGATATCCTTCTCGTGAAGCCGGGTCAAAAAATAGCAATGGACGGAATTGTGTTAAGCGGTCAATCGACTGTCAATCAAGCACCTATCACAGGGGAATCGGTTCCGGTTTTAAAGAAAAAGATGATGAGGTTTTTGCAGGGACGTTGAATGAAGAAGGTGCACTTGAAGTGACAGTGACGAAACTTGTCGGAGACACGACAATCGCTAAGATCATTCATCTTGTCGAAGATGCCCAAGCGGAAAAAGCACCATCTCAGAAATTCGTCGATAAGTTTGCAAAGTATTACACGCCAATCATCATCGTGATTGCAATTTTAGTTGCCATCATTCCACCACTTTTCGGTGGGGAATGGCATACATGGATTTACCAAGGGCTTGCAGTCCTTGTAGTTGGCTGTCCTTGCGCCCTCGTTGTCTCCACCCCGGTCGCAATAGTAACGGCGATTGGCAATGCCGCTCGTCAAGGCGTCTTGATCAAAGGCGGAGTCCATCTTGAAGAAATGGGTCGCATCAACGCGGTTGCCTTCGATAAAACAGGGACATTGACGAAAGGATATCCGGAAGTCACGGATTTCATTATGGATAAAACTGCCCGTAATAATATACTTGATGCGGTTGCTGCCGTCGAATCGATGTCCCAACATCCGCTGGCAAGGGCGATTGTCACCTACTCTGAAAGCCAAGGTGTTCAAAAAGTGGACATGGTAAACTTCCAATCGGTCACTGGAAAAGGAGCGTACGGTGAAGTAGGAGGTTCTCTTATCCATGTCGGTAGCCTGAATTGGGCAATGGAACTATCAGAAATCCCTTCAGAATTGAAACAGCGTGCTGAAGCATTGCAAAAAGAAGGGAAATCCGTCATGGCTGTCCTCTTGGATAAGACTTTCCAAGCCTTAATAGCAGTTACTGACCCTTTAAGAGACGAAAGTAAAGATGTGCTTCGTAAATTGAAAGACATCGGTATCCGTCACACGGTTATGCTGACTGGAGACGATCAACGTACCGCTGAAGCAATTGCATCGACTGCGGGTGTAACGGATGTACGTGCTAACTTGATGCCTGAAGACAAATTAACGGCTATAAAAGGTTTAATCGGTGAATACGGTCGTGTCGCTATGGTAGGGGATGGGATAAACGATGCACCGGCACTTGCGGCTTCATCGATTGGAATCGCGATGGGAGGAGCTGGAACGGATGCTGCTTTAGAAACTGCGGATATCGCGTTAATGGCAGATGATTTAAGACAATTGCCATATACGATGAAATTAAGCCGAAAAACGTTGCAGATTATTAAAGAAAATATTATGTTTGCATTAGGCTTAAAAATTGTAGCGCTGCTTTTGATCATCCCAGGATGGTTGACTCTATGGATTGCGATTTTCGCGGATATGGGTGCGACATTATTAGTCGTACTGAACTCCTTGCGATTGATGCGGATTCATAAATAATAACGCAGCCCGAACGGGGGATTTAAAATGAAATTACGTGAGTGGACAATGGAAGAACAGGAACAACTTATCCATTTCTTAACAAATAACACATGGCCCTTTCATGGGAACGCGCATCCTGAACGCGAACTGATCGAGAAGACGATAGAAGAAGGCGGCTATGAATCGGATGAAGTGAAGACGTTTTGGGTGGAAAACGAAGAAGAAGACATTGTGGGAATCGTTAAAATCTACGATTTGCAGGATGAGATACCACTTTTTGATTTGCGGATTGCAGATCGATATAGAGGTTTCGGATATGGCCCAAAAGCGCTTAGACTCATTACCGAATTCGTATTCGGCTTGCCGGAGGAGAAAATCCGTTTAGAGGGTCATACAAGGCAAGACAATTTGGCAATGCGGAAAACATTCGAAAGGGCTGGCTTTGTTAAAGAGGCCCATTTACGGAATGCCTGGTTCTCTCCAAAAGAAATGTCCTATTATGATGCAGTGACATACGGTATGACTCGGGAAGACTTTCTGGCAGGAACAACAACACCAGTCATGTGGGAAGATGAAAAGCAACCGAAAAAAGCGAAGCGTATTCCTAACATACCAAGTGAAATTGAATCCGAACGCTTACTGATTCGCATGCCTGAAGTGGAGGATGCTTTGGACTTGTGGAATGCGAAACGCAATTCGCACGCCTCATTGAAGGAATGGATGCCATGGGCGCAAGAGGAAGCGGAACTTCATTCGACAGAAGAAAATCTTCGTCAGGCAATTGCTGATTTCATAACGAGAAAAGATTTGCGTCTGCATATCTTTTTAAAAGAGACGGGAGAGCTCGTTGGATCTACGGGCCTTCATCGAATCGATTGGTCCATTCCAAAATTTGAAATTGGGTATTGGTTAGATACGAAATTCGAAGGGGCCGGGCTCATGACTGAAACGGTGGAACGATTGACTCGGTTTGCATTCGAAGAGTTAGGCGCCCGCCGTGTTGAGATTCGTTGCGATGAAGAAAATGTCAAAAGCCGATCAGTGGCTGTCCGAACTGGTTATGAACTTGAAGGAGTTTTGAGATCCGATTCATTATCTGCTGACGGTAAACAATTACGAAATACATGTATATATGCTAGGGTGCAATGAGGATTCTATTAGATAACATAAGACAAAAAGGGTGCCGAAAATGGCACCCTTTCTTTAAACCGACCGTCGACCGGTCAACAATTGGACAACAAAGATGATACCGGCAATGACCAATAGAAGATGAATTAGTCCTCCACCGATTTTCATCACAAACCCAAGTAACCAAAAAGCAACCAATGCCACTATGATAAACCAAAGTATTTTACCCATACATTTCACTCCTTTGAAGTGGTATAGTGAATTTACCCATTCGTTGGAAAAAGTAAACAATCCGATGCTACACTTGGGACTAAGACGGTTCAACACCCCGAAAAAGGGGAAAGTACATACTGGAGGTGGAACGTTTGGCAACACCAAGTATGGAGGATTATATTGAACAGATTTATTTGCAACTTGAAGCCAAAGGAGAAGCACGGGTTTCCGATGTTGCGGAAGCATTGTCCGTACTCCCTTCATCCGTTACTAAAATGGCTCAGCGACTCCATCGCGAGGACTATGTAATCTACGAACGGTATAGAGGCCTTGAACTAACTGAAAAGGGGCTCAAGTTCGGAGAGAAGCTTGTACGAAGACATGACCTCCTTGAACAGTTTCTGAGAATAATCGGTGTTGAAGAGCATAATATTTATGGTGATGTAGAAGGCATTGAGCATCATTTGAGCTGGAATGCGATGGATCGCATAACGGATCTTGTAGCAGCGATGAAAGATGACACGGAATTTGTACGAAAATTAAAAGAGCGGCAAGACTTTTGACGGAAGAGGTAGATGAACAAATGACAGAACTAAAACCGGGCTATATTGCCCAGTTGACCGTAAAAGGACAGGAAGGCTCCAGATGGATATTGGATGGAGGAGAGCATGACATTTTTGTCAATGCATCCGAATTCGATGAAACGCCGGAAATCGGGAAGAAAATCGAAGTTTTCCTTTATATGAATAGACGTAGTGAATTGGCTGCTACAGCGCATAAGCCGAAGATGACAATTGGCACATTCGGCTGGGGGCGTGTCATTCGGATTGATGAAAAAGAAGGTGCCTACGTTGACATCGGCTCATCATTCGAAGTGCTTGTGAACAAAGCAGATCTACCTAGAGTAAAAGCGTTATGGCCGAAGATGGATGATGAGCTGTTCATGACATTGCGTACGGATTTAGGTGGCAATATTTTTGCTCGACTCGCAACTGAGGAACGGGTGCTGGAATTGATAGAGGAGGCACCTAAGGATTTATTCAATAAAAAGTTGAATGCTAGGGCATACAGGTTATTGCCGGTAGGGTCGTTCTTTTTGAGCATTCCTGAAAACTACAGAATTTTTGTCCATAATACCGAACGGGAACAGGAACCGCGCCTTGGTGAGGAAGTGGAAGTTCGAGTTATCGACGTACACGATGACGGTACATTGAACGGTTCATTGTTGCCACGAAAAGAAGAGCGCCTTGGTGATGATTCGGAGACAGTTTATCAGTATCTAACAGATGTGGGAGGGAAAATGCCTTTTTCGGATAAATCTACTCCTGACGAAATTAGTGAAATGTTTGGCATGAGTAAAGCGGCGTTCAAACGAGCCCTTGGTAAATTGATGAAAGAGGGCAAGGTAACTCAAAGCGACGGCTGGACTTCTGTGAAATAAAGCAATCATAAGGCATGTATAAGGGGAACTTTTCCGGATTCCATGACGTACTACTTCATAAGATAAGGAGGGGTAAATTATGAAGAAAATGGTGATGGCGATTTGTGTTTTATTGCTTGCTGTTGGAGGATTGCAGCCGACGCTAGAAAAGCCGATACAGCTATCGACGAAAAGTTAGGACTGCCAATTGTTGTATTGGGCGCTAATCTGACTGATGCAGAAAAGGAAAGTGTGAAAGAAAGCCTGAAAGTCGAAAAGGACACTGAGGTCGAAGAGATAACAGTCGACGGAAACGACCTTACGAAGTATATAAAAGATGGCAATAGCCAGGCAAGAATGTATTCATCCGCTAAAATTACAAGATTGGACAAAGGGAAAGGTCTTGTTATCAAGATTGTTACTCCTGACAATATTACACAAGTCACAAATAGTATGTATGCAACGGCTATGCTGACAGCAGGAATTGAAGATGCGGTTGTTGAAGTGGCGTCGCCAAAACCCGTCACCGGTCATTCAGCCTTGGTGGGCATCTACAAAGCATATGAAGTTTCTGGCGAAACGCTTGATACAGAACGGACGGATGTAGCGAATGACGAATTGAACTTGGCAACAAAGTTCGCGAAAGACTCCGGTATCGACGAGGATAAAGTGGCCGAATTATTGACCGAAATCAAGAAGGCGATTGCGGACAATAAACCTAATACAAAAGAGGAAGTCGAGAAGATTGTAAACGAGCAACTAACAAAAATGAATATCAATCTTAGCGAAGCCGATCGTCAAATGTTGATTGAATTGATGGATCGTATTCGAGGATTGAATATCGATTTTGGGAAGTTGTCTGATCAATTATCCGAAATGGCAACGACGATTAAAGAGAAATTCGGAGAAATTGATCCTAGTTTTTGGGAGAAAGTGAAGCAATTCTTCGAGAACTTAATTGACTCCATTAAGGCATGGTTTAAGTAAGAATGACCTGAAATGTGGTAATATACTGTCAAAGGAGAGGATTTCATGGACTTTGAATTTGTAGAGCTTGGCGGTGACGCATTCGCGTTCCAACATAAACAAGATGGAAAGATGTTGGCTGAAATAACATGGACGCTTCTTGCAGATGTCATGGTAATGGATCATACGTATGTATCCGAAAACCTACGCGGACAAGGCGTAGCAAAGAAATTACTCGATCGTGCAGCAGAATACGCACGTGAAAAAGGATATAAAATGGAAGCTGTCTGCTCATATGTTGTCACAGCATTTGAGCGGTATAAAGAATATGATGATTTAAAAGCTTGATAAAAAATACAAAGGCAATCCCGTTATTTAGTGGGATTGCCTTTGTAAATACTGTGATATTCAATCTAAAGCCCCCATGCTAAAGTTACGACATAGACGAATCCTGTTAATACAGATGCACCTGCGACGGTATAAAGCATGTCTGACGAAGTGAACATTATCTTTTTTCCATATTTCATGCTCTCCTTTCGCTTCCTACTAATTAATGTTATTAAAAATAGATTACCCTAACTACAATAATTTGAAACTTCGAAAAAATGGTTTAAAAAAATTAAACGAAACTATTGGTTTTCATCTTCGTATACTTGTTATGATAGAAAAAATAGAAAGAGAGAGGTGCTTTTCTTGAAACGTACAGCAGAAAAAGTTTTGTCTGTAATTGCGGTCATTTTGACGGCGATAGGGACAATTATGGGATTCCTTGTTATGGCAGTATTTAATCTCCTTAGAAATGACCCGACCTTTAAACAGCAAATTGAAATGGATTTATTAGCAGACCCTGCGTTGTCTCCAGCGGATGTAGATATGGTTTTATCCCTGTTGAATTCTGCAGGTGGATTTCTTTGGATAGTAATCATCCTAACAATCATCAGTATTATCTTGAATATCATTGGAATCGTAAATATTTGGAAAGATAAAAATGCTAAACTTGCAGGAATCATGTTCATCATCGCAGGCTTATTGGCAGGAATCCTTTCAATACCTTCTATTCTTCTTTATATCGCTGCTATTTTATGCTTCACAAAAAAACAGCCATTGCAAGATGATCTGCAATTCGAAGACCAATCATATAATAGTGATGGAATGAGATCGTTATAATGAATAAAAGACGCTTTCCCTTTTGTTAGGGAATAGCGTCTTTTATTAATAGGCAAGCACAGGTTTAGGAATATAATAGACATATTGTGCGGTTTCAACGGGATACCCTTCAAAGGTTTCTTCAAAGACATCTATCAACTCAAAACCTTGTTTTTCATAAAAGGACCGTCCGACCGTATTTCTGCTATCCACATAAACAAAGAGCTGTTTGGCGTCTTCTAACATACAAATTGATTGATCAAAAAGCTTTTTTCCGAATCCAGAATGTTGGTAAGTTGGCAGTATGTACATAGCCGTCAATTCCGAATCGCCATCCTCGTCTTTTTTAGTGAAATTCAGAAAGCCGATCGGTGTACCTTTTTCACACTCAGCAACAAGCAAATGCGTCTTTTCCATGCGTTTCATCATCATGGCATCGGAATAGGAGCTTTTGATAAAAGCTATTTGAACGTCCTCAGGAATGATTCCTGCATATGTGTCATTCCATGTAACATGGGCAATTTGTTGTATATATCCAATATCTTCGACAGTCATAGGTCTGATCATGATGAATCACCTCCGCTATTGTTATTATAATAGCAAAATCTTTGACATTAAACTATGATTGTCATCATAATGAAATATAAAAAAACGAAATTATCTAAAAAGTGAGTGAGGATTTAATGAATCAACAACTAGAATGGACAACATCGGAATTTCATCAGCTCAGTGGTATCGAAGTATATGAGATGTTGGCGTTAAGGGTAGCAGTGTTTGTCGTCGAACAGAACTGCCCTTACCAGGAAGTCGATGGGCATGACGAAACGGCGCTACATGTATTCGGTAAAGACGAAAATGGGATTATTGCCTACGCGCGACTTCTCCCAGCAGGAGAAAAATACGACTGTCCGTCAATCGGAAGGGTAATTATCAGATCGGATCATAGAGGAAAGGGAGTCGGTCACAATTTAATAGAAAAATGTGTTAGTCTAATAGACGAAAACTGGAAACCAGAACGAATAAAACTGCAAGCACAAGCCCACTTGGAATCATTTTATGCAACACATGGATTTAAAACGGAAAGTGAACCATATGATGAAGATGGGATACCTCATATCGACATGATCCGGTTAACTGGAAGTTTCCAATCATCGCGCAAAGGGTATACTACAGTATAATTAATTCATAAATTAATGGAGGAATGATAGGTATGGCACGTAAACGTGGAAATGGATTACTTCTTGCTACATTAGCTGCAGGGGCATACGCATATTTTAGTAAAAAGGAAAATCGCGATAAGGCAATGGTCGCTGTCAACAATATGAAAACAAAAGTTGATTCCTTCATGACTTCGCAAAAACTGAACCGCTCAGATGATACAAAGGCAGGCCACTCAGATCCGTATGATTTACAGGATAATAAAATGGTGAGTGAAGGCGCACAAACAAGCGTCCATTATTATAATCAAGAAGTCGAAGACAAGACCAAAGGCGAAGACGGCCTTTACCATAAGAAAGAAGTGCCAAGCCAAGCCCCGCAAAACGATAATCAGAAAAGTGAATGATTCAAACGCTTCCCTAACGGAAGCGTTTTATTATGGACCGGAATCCCGATTTTATAGATAAATCCACATAATCGACGAACATTAATTGTAATTGCATAGTGAATTGATGTATACTTTTCAGTAGTTTGAAATAGTGAAGGTGAATCTATTGAAGAAAAAACTTGGCTTATTCACGATATTAATGACCGCCGCAGTTTTTCTGAGCGGTTGTTCGGGAGTTCAGAACAAAGAAGGTACATTCTATAATATTTTCGTAAAACCAATGGAATGGCTACTCCATTATCTTGGAGAGACATTTAACGGAAGTTACGGTTTGGCAATCATTTTGATCACCGTTGCAATCCGTTTGGTCTTGATGCCACTTATGTTGAAAAACTATAAGGCGCAACAAGAAATGAAAGTAAAAATGGATGCCCTGCGCCCAGAAATGGAAGATATCCAAAAACGGATTAAAGCAGCGAAAGAAAAGGAAGACAAAGAAGAACAGATGAAACTCCAACAGGAAATGATGGGCTTGTATTCGAAGCATGGTGTCAATCCTTTGAACATGGGTTGTCTTCCGTTAATCATCCAGATGCCTATTATCATGGGGCTTTACTTTGCAATTCTTTATGCTCCACCGGAAGTAAAAGAGCATCAATTCCTTTGGTTCAAATTAGGTGAACCGGACAAAATCATGATGCTTGTCGCAGGTGCCGTTTACTTTGTCCAAGCACGTGTTTCCCTATGGACAATGCCTGAACAGCAAAAACAACAGATGAAGTTATTCATCTACATGTCACCAATCATGATTATGTTCATCTCCTTCTCGGTTATGGCAGCATTGCCACTCTACTGGGCGGTCGGCGGACTACTGCTTATTTTCCAAACGTATCTTGGACGCAAATTTTACTATAAAGAAGTACAACCAGCGGCTCCAGCTGTAAAAGAAGCCGAAGCGGAAAAGATAGATGAAAAGAAAGTGGAAAAGAATGTAGATATGAAAGTGGATAAAAAAGACGAAAAGTAAGATTGAACAAAGAGATACGATGGGCCGGGGAGCAATCTCTGGCCTTTTTTGGAGGGAAATTATATGAAGCATACAAAAGTATTCGTAATAGGCATCATTTTATTCGCATTAGCGACCCTGATCTTCGTCATTAAAGGCCAGTTAGAGTATGCAGTCCTTATGATGATGGCCCTTTTCACGTTGACAAACGCCTCAAGGTCCAAGGCTTTCAAGGAGCAAGGCCACGAGCGGGAATCCAAATTGATGCGCTATCTATCCATCTTTTTTGCCATTGGGTTCGTCATCGTCTTCTTCCTCATTTTCTTTTGATAAATAAATCTGTTTGATGCCACTTTATTATTTAGGTGAATCCGTTGATTTATCTTCAATTTAAAAAACGCTCCCCGGGAACAGAATCAATCCGGAGAACGTCACTATTTAATAAGCAAACTTTTTTCGTGTCATCAACACAATAATGATTGCTGGCACAGAACAGACGGTCATTCCCAAAAACGCGGTTCCCGGCGAAATTTCATACAGGAAGCCGGCAGGGAACGTCAGAATAGCCGTACTCAAACTCATTGCAAATGCTGCGTAAAACCCTTGCGCTGAAGCAATCTGAGAATGTGGCAGCTTTACAGAAATGTATTGAATGAACGCGTAATGGGCAATTCCAAATGAAGCGGCATGCAACATTTGCGTCCCGATGAACATACTCGCAGTTGGGACAAGGAATACAAGCACCCAACGTACAGTTGACCCGATAGCTGCGATTAGGAACATCGTCGAGATCCTGACTTTTGACAATAAACGATCTGCCTGGGTGAAAAACAAGATTTCGAACAATACGGCGATATTCAAAATGATTCCAATATAAAAACCATTGATATTCAAATCATCAAGGTAAATAAACCCGTAATTATAATAAGAGGCATGGGCCCCTTGCAAAAGTATTGCTAACACCATAACGACAAGGAAGCCCCTTGTTGCGAATAACGTTTTCACCCCTGTTTTTTGAACAGACGATTTTTCCCGATTGGGGATGCTTTGTAAAATACCTGGCGCCGGACGTGAGAAGAAGACAACAGCAATCCCGAGACCAATGATCATGAGATAGAGGATGGCTTGTTCATTCCAAATGGCTGTCGCAGCTCCAACTATAAGAAGTGCAGCCGTATATCCGATTGATCCGAATGAACGACTTTTACCATAATGGACACGTTCCTTTTGCATAAGAACTGATGCACCGCTTTCAACAGCAGGTAGAATGATAGGATATACTGCACTGAAAAGCACAGTTATGATGAATAATACAATGTAAGGCGAATCAGGAATATAAAGGATAGCTAATAAGAGCGATAAAATAGATGTCCATTTAATGACCTGGATATACGAGCTTCTTGCCGTCAAATACGGGAACACAAGAAAGTTCGAGAATGAACGTGCAATCATTCCGACGCCCATTATAATACTTGCTGCAGGGACAGAGAGACCTTTTTCAATCGTCAACCAACCGGTCCAATAGGGAAGAAAAATGCCCCAAGTAAAGAAAAACGTCAAAAAACTAATAGAGAGCCATCTTTGATTATTCATGTCGGATCCTCACAATCATTCATTTACACATTTGAAAATAAATGATAGCATACACAGACTAGAAATAACATACTGATAGTCTTTGTAATACGATTCATTTTATAATAAAACGTTAAGAGATACCTATAGTAGAAGGAAGGCCAACTAAGATGAACCGGAAGCGTAGAAGCACGTACTCGAAAAAATCCAACAAAGCATTGACGATTACACTACTTTTAGTCGGCGCATTACTTACCGCAATCGTAGTGTGGATCGGCTTTAATGATTGGGATGTAAATAAAAGTTTAAACCAGATAGGCATTGAAGGGCCTAAAGAACAACCATTGATCGTCCAAGAACCGGAGGAGCCGGAGACAGATGACGATACTGACATAGTAGAACTGCCGCCAGTCACAGAAGAGCCGGTTGATGAAGAACCTGAGACTGAAGTGAAGGAAGAGCCGAAAGAAATTGAAAAAGACGTTCCGAAAACGACTACACCAAAAGATAAGGACAAATCAGAAGGGACAACCCCTCCTGTAAGCCTAAACAAAAGCGGATATATTGAAGGTCAAAAACTTCCTGATGAACCGACGTATGTGAATGGTATTTTGATAGCTAATAAAAAATACCCATTACCAAAAACGTTTGCCCCGAAGGAAAGCGTAGAGGCGAGAGAGGCATTCGAAGAAATGGTAGCGGAAGCAAAGCTGTCTGGCATCAATCTAACAGCTTTCAGTACATATCGTTCGTATGAATACCAAGTTTCGCTTTACGACCGTTACGTGCAGAAAGACGGCGTGGAGAAGGCTGATCGGTATAGTGCAAGACCTGGTTATTCCGAACATCAAACTGGCCTTGCCTTTGATATCGGTGAAGTGAACTATGAAAAACATTGGGCCTCTACCTCTTTTGGGGAAACTGAGGCGGGGAAATGGGTGGCGGCGAACGCTTACCGCTATGGCTTCATCCTGCGCTATCCGAAAGGCAAGGAAGAAATTACAGGCTATATGCAGGAACCCTGGCACTTCCGTTACGTTGGTAAAGAGGTAGCTGAAGAAATCTTTAAACGTAATGTAACTCTTGAAGAATACCTCGGACTAAATTGAAGAAGCATCCACCTTATTCGAAACACTTCGGCAGGTGGATGCTTTTCTGTTAGTTCTTATAGTATAGGTGACAGCAATCTTGAAACCGATTCTTTGATTTTAATCCAACGGGTCCGGTTTGCGTACATTTCATAAGTTAGTTCAGTAGAAAGCTGCATATCTTGTTCGAATAGCTCGGCGAGTTCATGTGATTTTTCTCGATCATAGATGAAAGCATTGATCTCAAAATTGAGTTTGAAGCTCCGTACATCGATATTTGCCGTTCCGACAGTTGAAAGTTCATCATCCACAACGATTTGCTTTGCATGCATAAATCCATTTTCATAAATATATACCTTTGCGCCGGCCTTCAATAGCTTCCCGACATTTGAATACGTTGCCCAATACACAAACATATGGTCCGGTTTATTCGGAATCATGATTCGAACATCCACGCCTGATAGACAGGCAATTCGTATCGCATCGAGAAAACTAATATCTGGAATGAAGTACGGTGTTTGGATATAAATATATTCCTTCGCTAAGAAGATCATCTTCAAATAGCCATCTTTAATTTGTTCCCATTCGGCGTCAGGACCACTCGATACAATTTGCAAACCGACAGAACCTTTTCGAGGAATTGCGGGGAAGTACCGTTCTGCATATACGATATCATCTCGATCCGAAGCTTGGTTCCAGTCAAGGATGAAACGTGTTTGTAGTGGATGAAGTGCACTTCCTTCAATTCGAAGATGGGTATCGCGCCAATAACCGAACTTCTTATCATGCCCAAGGTATTCATCACCTACGTTGAAGCCGCCGATATAGCCGATTCTTCCATCGACGATGACTATTTTCCGGTGATTCCGGTAGTTAAGTCGCGGGTTGATGAGTGGTAGTACGGCAGGGAAAAACGCTGCTACTTCACCACCGCAATCGATCAGCTCTTTTAAATGTCTAATTCGCAAGCCCCGTGAGCCGATATCGTCGAAAAGGACACGAACTTTGACCCCTTGTTTAGCCTTTTTGATCAGCACATCCAAAATACGATTCCCTAAGGCGTCCAGCCGCAAAATATAATATTGGAAATGGATATGGTCTTTTGCATTTTCAAGATCATGCAGCAACGCGTCAAACTTTGCCACACCATCATTAAACACTTGCACGTCATTGTCTTGTGTAAGTACTGCATGGTTATTGCGAAGATGTAGGTTAATCATATCTTGGTAATGGGCGGTATCGTCCAATCTGAAATCGAATGTTCCCTTTTCGATTGCTTCAATCTGGTAATCGATCAATGTTTCGATACCAATGCGATTTTTACCTTCCCATCTGAATAAATGCCTTTTCCCTAACTTCCTTCCAAATAATAGATAAATGAAGAAGCCGAAAAAAGGAACGAAAAATAGGACAAGTAACCATGCCCATGTTGCAGTGGGATCTCTTCTTTCGAGGAAAATGAGCGCAATCGCTAGAAATATGTTCAATGTAAATATGGCTGTTACCGTAATTGAAATTAAACCCGCCATATACGCCCTCCTTAGTCATTCTTCCTATCAGTATACAGAAAACAACCCCAAAATGAATAGAATACTTCTTTTTAGATAAAACCTACTTGACTGATATGGATTAGGGATTTATAGTCTTTGTAGTAAGTTATACTATTCCGAGGGGGATAATTTGAGTTGGATACATTTCTATTGTTAATCAATATCGTTAGCTTTTTGCTACTGATTGGGCTTCTATATACTATGCACCGAAAAAAGGTTTCGTTTTCAAAAAGAGTATTTACGGGTCTCGGGCTCGGAATACTATTAGGGTTCATATTGAATATTGCGTATGGAGCCGATTCGGAGATTCTTTCTGAATCAGTAAGTTGGTTTAATATCGTTGGTACTGGCTATGTGAAACTTCTTCAAATGATTGTCGTGCCACTCGTTTTCATATCTATTCTTGGTGCCTTTACAAAGGTAACGATTGGTAAGAACTTCGGAAAGATGGCAGGAATGATTTTGGGGATTCTTGTAGGAACGACTGCAATTGCAGCCGTAGTCGGAATCTCTGCTTCATTATTATTCGGTTTGGATGCATCTGAAATTGTCCAAGGAGAAGCAGAAACTGCTAGAGGTCTCTCTATAGAAGAGCGTTCCGCTGGAATGGGAGATAAGGCATTGCCGAATCAAATTCTTGATCTTCTACCAGCAAATCCATTCCTTGACTTCACTGGTGCTCGTCCGACTTCTACTATCGGTGTCGTTATCTTCGCGGCGTTCTTAGGATTTGCATATTTGGCACTTGTTAGACGTGATGAAGAAAATGCGAACTTGGTGAAAAAAGGAATTGACGCTCTATATTCCTTAATTATGGGTGTCGTTAGAATCGTTTTACGTTTGACGCCCTATGGGATTTTGGCAATCATCGCAAGGACTGTCGCAACCTCAGATTTCGCAGCCATATTTAGTCTAGGGAAATTTGTTCTTGCTTCCTATGTTGCGCTGATTATTATGTTCATCATCCATTTAGTGATCGTCGCTATTTCTGGACTCAATCCGATTACGTATGTGAAGAAGACTTCGGAAGCATTGCTATTTGCTTTCTCGTCAAGATCCAGTGCAGGTGCATTACCACTTAACATCAAAACGCAAACCGATCGTCTCGGTGTTCCAGATGGTGTTGCAAACTTCGCGGGCTCATTTGGTCTATCAATCGGACAGAATGGTTGTGCGGGTGTTTACCCTGCGATGCTTGCAATTATGATTGCACCGACGGTTGGGCAAAATCCGCTGGAACCAACTTTCCTTATCACGTTGATTGTCGTTGTTGCGATCAGCTCGTTCGGGGTAGCAGGAGTCGGCGGTGGGGCAACATTCGCTGCGATTCTCGTCCTATCCGCATTGAATCTTCCAATTGCTCTGGCAGGTCTATTGATTTCCGTTGAACCGCTCATCGATATGGGCCGAACTGCACTGAACGTTAGTGGTTCAATGACCGCAGGTGTAGCAACTGCGAGGGCGAATGGAGAATTGGATAAAGATATTTATAACGGTTCAATTGAACATCAATCGATTGAAGCATAATAATAAACGCCGCAAAAGCTTTTACGCTTTTGCGGCGTTTTATTTATTTCCGGATCGACTCATACGTTTTCATAATGAAATCCTTATAAGGCGTGCGCGGCATGCTGGATATATTGTCCACCGCAATCTCAATCGACCGGTGAGCCTCCGCTTTATCCCCTAACTCCAAATAACATAGGGCAGCATAGGCATCTTTTTCGTAGAAGATGGATAGATCGAATGGATGGTGGATGTAATCCGCTATTACAATTTTCCCGAAGCAGGATAGGGCCTCTTCGAATTTGCCAAGGCCATAAAGCACCTTGCCTTTTTCCATGTATGAATATGGGGTATGCCAATTTGAAAGATTATGTTCTTCATAATGGGCATCGATTAGCTCCATTGCCGCCTTATACTCTTTTTTATATGATGTTAAGTAATGAACCTTTGCGAAAATCGTAAAAAACATCACTTCTTTATCATCAGCAAACTCACCATATAGCAAAAGTTTACGTTCATAATATTCCATTGACTCGAGATCCTCGTTCATCATTGCATGGAATGTCGCTAATCTGTACAAATGATCGATGCGATAGAAAACCTGATTCTCCTTCGAAAATTCAATCCCTGCATTCATAACGCGGATCGCCTCATCAGCATCACCTACTGCATAGTGGAGCACCGCCTCCAAATAGTCGAAGTCAAGTCGGGTGAGGGAGTCGATGAACACGCTTCGCTCTTCTATTTCGGATCTCTCCTTCAATAAGATATCAAGCGCGCTTTCGTAATCATGCTCCGTGAATTTTACCATCGATCGGAACATACCAACCGCTGCAAGACGACGAATAATATTCATTTGGTCATATATAGCCCCAGCCTTATTTAAAAGTTCCTGCCAGCCATCCTTCTTCTCATAATAAAGGGCGCGGCTATAAATCTCCAAAAGCCTGGCCGCCTCATATCCCTGCGACAATTTCTCCACATAAGGCTCCACTAATTCAAGAATCTGCTTATATTCATCCTTCAGTTCGTCAACTTCAACAGTGAATAGCTTCTCCACAGTTTTCAACAAATCCCGCAATTCCTGAGGGTTCACTTCCTCCAATAGTTTGGACACTTCAATACCAAGACGCTCCGCGATATAAGAAAGGCTCTCCATCGATGGATTCGCTTTATTGTTTTCGATTAAACTGAGCATCCCTTTTGTAAGCTGCTCTCCCGCCAATGCTTCCAATGTAAGTTTTCGCTGTTTACGCAGCACCCTGATCCGTTCGCCTAATGTTTGCAGGGGAACACCTCCGATTATGTTATCTAAACGAGAACTCTTTGTGAGTAAATGAGAACTTCCCTTTGATAAAGGAGAATTCTTGCAAGTTAATGAGAACTTGCTGGTGATAAACGAGAACTCTATGCCTTTTAATGAGAACTTTCCAGTAATCAACGAGAACTTCTGAATCATTGCAATGATTCAATTGTCCCCGTTTCATTTCACGCACAGCGTTCATACAATAAATCATTGCCTTTGTTTAATTATATTAAACTTTCTGTTGTAATGGAAGAGGGGGCGTGGTATTATTTGTTTAATCTTATTAAATTGACTGAATGGAGTGACACTTTTGAGCGAAGTTTTAAAATTGAAAAGGGCGACGTATCATCTTTGGACGTTTACAATTAGCAAACTCATTTCATCATTTGGCGCGCAAGTATATGCATTTGCTGTTAGTTTTTACATTTTACAATTGACGGGTCTGCGACAAGCTTTGCAACAAACTTGATTTGCAGCATTTTGCCCCGAACACTTATGGCACCTTTTGCCGGTTATGTTGCGGATAGGTACTCGAGGAAAACGATTGTCATTACAGCGCAGATAGCCACCACGTTGGCAATCGGAGGTCTTCTTGCTGTGAGCTTGACATCAGGCATCTCTTTACTGGCAATTTATACAACGACTGTCATATTGTCTCTTACGTCCACATTTTCGGGAGTAACTTTCAGCTCTTCCATAACAGGTCTTGTCGATGAAGCAAGGATCCAAAGAGCGATGTCGCTCAATCAAATGTCGATTTCATTCGCGGCAATTGCCAGCCCAGCGGTAGGTGGACTGCTCTACGGCTACGTTACGTTGCCCGTCTTCCTCATCATGTACATGACGGCTTCCGCAATTGCAGTCATCCTTGAGTCGACGATGAATTTTAAGCTGTTTGCAAAACGGAAAAAAGTGGTGGAAGGTGAGAAGAAGGAATCAATGCTTCAAAGTATGAAGGCGGGCCTTTCCTATTTGAAGTTGCAGCCAATTGTAATGGCGATCATCTGGGTCTCACTTGTCATCAATTTTCTTTTTGGAGCTTTCTTGGTCGGCTATTCATTCATCTTGATTGAAAAAATGAAAATGGCCCCACAGCATTTCGGATTCACCGAGGGGGCATTCGCAGTCGGAATGTTGTTGATGTCCATTTATTTATCGGTGAAAAAAGAAGTGAAATACCCAATGTTAGTAGCAAAGAGGGGAGTTCTGGTGATGGGGTTGATCATGGCTGGAATTGGCTTACCTCTATTTTTTGAATTGCCCTACACTGTGATGTTCGCCTATTACGCAACGCTGATGTTCACCTTTGGGGTCACGCAAATTATCGTAAATACGCCAATGATGGTTATGATGCAAAAGATGATCGATGATGATTTCAAAGGACGGGTATTTTCGATTCTTGAAACGATGGCGATGGCATTAATGCCTCTTGGTATGGTAATTTACGGGTTCCTCTACGACATTTTACCTGCGCAATGGATCCTGCTTGTATCAAGTCTTTTGTTAATCGGCACTGTCTTTATCATGATCAGACCTTCTGCCATGCGGATGGCGCATCCGGAGCTGGATAAAACAAAAAACGTAAAATCTGAAATCGTGCAAGAACAGTAGAATGGGGCTTAGGGAATGGAAACGATCTTTAAAGAAATTATTCAAATCATGCACAACGACTACGCTGGTTGCAATGATAAGCGAGGATGTGACAGACCTGAGCATTTCCTTAAGATGATTAAGGGGGATGCACAGCTGTCGAAGAAGGAATTCAAGGAAATTGTTGAAGAGTACCTGTTAGACTTCAACGATCAACATATCCATTTCATTATGGAAAATGCGGAAGATGAAAAACCAAAAAGTCGTGGTTTCAAAGTACGCCGCTACGGAGATCGATTGTACGTTACGGAAGTCGATTCGGAGGACCGGCTTCAACCTAAAATGAGTTTCGTTTCGATTGGGGATATAGCATTCCGGAATTGAAGGATCGTCATCACCGGTTGTTGAACGAAAATCATGCTGAACGAGAAAATTGGGCTCCGATCCTCATGCTTTATAGCGAGGGCGAAATTGCAGATGAAAATGAAAGTTGGACTTTACAATTCAACCAGTATGAGAAGAAGCCTTATGTGCCGACCTATTCGGTGGAAGAAAGAGATGGGGTCGCTTTTATTACGATGACCGACTTTGCAAATCCGGATGCCATCGTGAAACTGGTCGAGGAGAATAAGCAGCTCCTTGATATGACGGATAAGTGGATTATTGACGTTCGTGTAAATTATGGTGGTAGCGATTCAAGCTTCCATCCGTTTATTCCATACTTAGTCCCTGAAGAGGGCATCGAGCTCGCGGATCCGGAGAACACAATGCTGTTCAATTGCACGGAAGCGAGTGCAAGTCGAATCCTATCTGAACTGGATGAGGTGCTTGCGAGTACGAAAGGTGAGCAAGGTCAGTGGTTCTTGAATGTCTTCAAGCGGGAATGGGAGAGGAATCGTGGGAAGGGTTTCGTCGAATTCGACTTTGGTGATATTGTAGGCGATACGTTCGTAAAAGGGTCCAAACATCCTTCTTCAGTCATCGTGTTGGCAGATGTCTTCTGTGGCAGTTCAGGTGATTCATTTGTAGAAGGCGTAAAGAAGTCGAGTAAAGTGACCGTCATCGGCAGAGCGACAATGGGGCTGAATGATTACGCGAACTTGGTGACCGCGAGATGGAACGAAGGGTTTGAGCTGATGTATCCGTCGTCGCGCCTTTCCCGAATTGATAAAAGGCAGGGCATGACGGGTGTTGGCATAGCGCCGCATGTCTATATTCCGTGGACACCGGAGCATATTGTTGAGGATATTGATGTAAAAAAGGCTTTTGAGCTTTTAACGAGAAACCGTATCATGGCGAATTAAGGGATATTATAGTGGCCTATTCGTAATGATTAGGCCCTGAATATTTAAAAATGAAACTATTTTCATAACTATTCGTATATCTATATGCATCGTTATTAGAAAAATAGGAACTGGGGGAAAATTATGCTGAACAAAGCGCTTATTGAAGATGTGTTGCAAGCTGCACTTGAAACGGGCGGCGATTTTTCGGAAGTTTTTGTTGAGGATCGGTATACGAATCATATGGTCCTTCAAAATTCTCGTCTGGAGAAAAATTTGTCCGGGCGGGATTTTGGTGTGGGAATCAGGGTGTTCCTTGGGTTACAAAGCGTCTATGCTTACACGAATGACTTCTCAAGAGAGGGACTTTTGAAAGCTGCTCGTACGGCTGCGAAAGCCATTCAAGGGAAGAAGGATGGGAAAACAAGCATTATCCCGCTTTTGAAAGAATCGGTTACAACGCTTCACCCGATAAAAATCATGCCAAATGAAGCAGATAAAATCCGTAAGCTTTCCGTGATGCGGAATGCGAATGAAATCATTAGAAACTACGATTCGGAAATTGTGCAAGCAATCATTAACTTGATTGACGAGGAGCAAAATGTGCTTATTGCCAACTCAGAAGGGAAATTTGTTGAGGATCAGCGGGTAAGAAGCCGGATGTCTATGGTATCCGTCGCTTCAGATGGGACGGATATGCAGACCGGTTTTTATGGCCCTGGCGCATACCAAGGCTTCGAGTTTATCGAAAACCTAGACCTCAATCATTATGCGAAGGAATCTGCTCGGATTGCTAAAACGATGCTACATGCGGATCCGGCACCAAGCGGGAAATTCCCTGTCATTATCGACAATGAATTTGGCGGCGTGATTTTCCATGAAGCATGCGGCCACAGCCTTGAAGCGACTTCAGTAGCAAAAAACGCTTCTGTTTTTGCGAATAAATTAGGACAAAAAGTAGCGTCAGATCTTGTTACATATATTGACGACGGGACACTTGAAAACGAATGGGGCTCACTCAATATTGACGATGAAGGTGAAAAGTCCCGAAAAAATGTACTCATTGAAGACGGTATTCTAAAAGGTTACATGATTGATAAATTAAACGGAAGACGGATGGGAATGGAGTCCACAGGCTCAAGCCGGAGACAATCGTACAGATTTGCACCAACATCACGGATGACTAATACGTATATTGCTCCAGGAAAATCCACGCCTGAAGAAATCATAGCGGACACAGAATACGGCATTTACGCGAAATACATGGGCGGCGGTTCGGTCAATCCTGGAACAGGAGATTTCAACTTTGCAGTCAATGAGGCGTACTTGGTCAAAAACGGAAAAATTGAGAAGCCCATTCGAGGGGCGACTTTGATCGGGAACGGAGCAAAAACGATCCTGAATATCGACCGTGTCGGAAATAATTTAGGCCATGGTGCAGGAATGTGCGGTTCATCAAGTGGTAGTTTACCAGTGAATGTCGGGCAACCGATGGTACGTGTCAGTGAAATCACGGTCGGCGGAAAGGAGGCATAATAAAATGAGCATTGAACAATTGAAAGAACGACTGTTTGCGGAGGGCCAAAATATAGGTTTTACCGATCTTGAACTCTACTATGAGAAAAGAGAGAGTCTTTCGATCGGGTTGTATGAAGGGGAAGTGGATAAATACGACTTTTCCGATGTTCAAGGTGCATCTGTAAGGGGATTGTATAATGGGAAAACGGGTTACGCCTATACGGAAAAGTTTGATGAGGAATCTGTCTCATTCCTACTGAAAAATGCAGCGGAGAATGCAGAACTGATCGAAAATGAACCGGAAGAGTTATTCACAGAAGAAGCGGAGTATGCGGAAACTCAGTTCTACAGTCCGGAATTAGATGCAGTAAAGCCGGAAGATATGATTGGATTCTTACAAGAAGTGGAGAAGAAAATCCTATCGTATGACCACCGTGTAACAAAGGTCACTTCATCCCAAATGCGATACCAGAGATCGGAAAAAGGTCTCTACCATGATAAAGGGCTTGAGTTAAGAGAAGCGAATAACTCTTTATTCTTTTACGTCTCGATTTTCGTCGAGGAAAATGGTGAATTAAAATCCGGATCAGTTTTTAGGATCACAAAAGATTTTAATGAGCTTGATGCAGATGCGATTGTTAAAGAGGTAGTTGAACAAGGCTTAAGCATGTTGGGAGAAAGAAATTATCCGAATAAAAAATACCCGGTTGTATTGAAAAATAAAGCAGCAGCTTCCCTGTTGGCTACGTTCACATCCTCTTTCTCGGCCCAAGCCGTACAGGATAACAGATCCCGACTAAAAGGAAAGTTAGGCGAGAAGATTGCGGCAGATCATGTGAATCTGATTGACAACCCGTTTCTTCCTGAGGGAATCCAAAGTTCGACATTCGATTCGGAAGGGGTACCGACGCGAAAGCTTAGCATTGTTGAGGAAGGAAACTTACAAACCTACTTCCATAACTTGAAAACTGCTAAAAAGGATGGCGTGGAGACTACAGGCCATGCGCATCGCAGTTCTTATAAGGGATCCGTCGAAGTAAGCCCATCCAATTTCTATATTGAACCTGCACCTCAAACCTATGAGCAACTTTACGGGGAGTTTGACGAAGGCATCATCATTACCGGTTTAGCTGGTCTGCATTCTGGAGCGCATCCGATTTCGGCGACTTTTCATTGGCGGCTGACGGCTATTACGTAAAGGATGGCAAGATTGTCGGCCCGACGAAGCAGATGACGGTAGCCGGGAACTTCTTTGAAGTCCTCCAAGACATTGAGGAAATCGGTAGTCCTGATCTTCTCACCAATGGGCTCCAGCGGATATATCGGTTCACCATCATTGAAGATTAAGAGCTTGGCGGTTACGGTTGATTAATTGATACTGTAGATATCCTTACCAAAAAACGTAGCGGGGGAATCGGTGGCTTGCTTATTGTCACCGGTAACCCCGTTTCTTTTAAATCATTTTGCACTGTTGGGTTGAAATGTAACGAAATGCCATGAATTTTCGTCTTATTGTTAAAGGGGAAGATTTCATTGAAGAAAATGAGTATGATCATTCTGGTTTTTAGTTTACTGTTACTAACAGGCTGTCGGTCATTACCATTCGGGGGGCAAAGTAGAATTGAATGGGTTGATTTTATTAAGTTGAATGGAAAAGAATACAATGGAATCTATTCTGGGGTTTTGGCTGACGAAGATTATGTAGGAGAACAGATTGGCACGGTTAAATTTAAAGTAGTGGGTAATGTAACGAACCCAAACTATAAAATCAAAAACGGGGATGCGGCTTTCCATGATAAAGGGACCGTGATTTTAAAGATTAAGAATCACTCAGATCTAATAGCTGTGAAGGACACTCACACTATAAATGGCTATAAAGTATATTATTCACGTGAAGATACTGACTACAAATGGCATTTTAAAGATATGCCTATTGAAAAAGTCGACAGAATTGAGATATACCATTCGCATCTACCGGAAGGGGATAAACTTATTTCTGAATTGACGATGGACGACGAAATTAATAGCTTCCTTCAATTATTAGTAAATAGTGAAGAAAATCCAAATTTCCAACGGAACCTAAAAACAGGGGATCCCACATTTTATAAAATGATTTTTTACACAGAAGCACCTATTGCCTATCAATATTATATGCAGTTCGATGGAGACACCTATTTCTGGCATCCATGGGACACTTCAATCATTTCTGATGAAATGAAATTATTTATTATTGGAAATTAAACCTTTATCAATTTATATAAGGACAATGGCAAATACTTTATTGCGGACCGAAGTCAATGGTTGGTGATATTTCTGACTATCTCCGGAACAATAATATTCCGAAGCGCGCTATTAAGAAGGATGCGTTTTTGGGGTATTTGTAATTATAGTTTAAGAAAAGGCATAACATTGTTTGTTCAATGTTATGCCTTTTCTATTTACACTGACCGCAATGTTTTCGAAGACTTTCTATACATGAAAATGAAGACGATGGAAATAATGGCGAGAGCTGCAGAAATGTAATAGATTTCGCCTGTCATTCTTGTGAATAGCCATGTGAATAAAAGTGGCCCGATGATGCGTCCCATATTGTCCATGGAATACGTCATACCAGCGGCTGTACCGTATTTCCCACCCGATTCCTTAGATGTCAGTGAAACAAGTATTGTCCGTGATAGAGCGTTTCCTGCAGTGAAAACGGCTAATGCGACACCTGCCCAAAATAGGCTACCTGTGAAAGGTATTAATATCAGTCCTGCCGCAGTGACAATCTGGCCACTTAGTATCCATTTGGTTTCCGAACCGTTCTTAACGCGGCGCACAACGCCACCTTGAATGGCCGCGTCGACAAATCCACTCGCCATGAATAGATACCCGACTTGCTTTGGTGTAATTTCGATAGCTGAAATCTGGAACAATTGGAATGTGGACTCAATCCCCGCTAAGATCAATGTCACCATAAAGGAGACTAAAAACAAGTTTCGTATCCGATATTGCCAAAGTGTTGCTCCGCCTTTCGGTAGCCATGTTCGTTTGTTGGCCTCGCCAAGACGTTCAGGCTCTTTCAGGATGGCAACCGTGTAAATAACCAATAGAAGCGTCAATATGCCTGAAGCAAGAAAAGGCAATTGCATGTTAGAGTGACCTAACACACCACCGATTGCTGGTCCGAAAATGAATCCAAGTCCGATAGACATGCCAAGCAGGCCCATGTACTTATTCCGATTTTCCTCTGTCGTCATATCCCCGACAAATCCTGTAACAGCCGTATATAGCGCACCGGAGAAGATACCCCCAACTACCCGTGAAAGGTACAGCATTGTAAGGTTTTCAATGAAGAAGGCGAATAGGAAAAAACTAAGACTGAAACCGATAAGACCTACGATAATTAGTTTCTTACGGCCTGTCCGATCGGAAAATGAACCCCAAAACGGTGCTGTAAAGAATGAAGCGAGCGAATAAACAGTGAGCAATCCACCCACATGAATTTCGGAAAGATTTTGTTGCACAATCACTTCCGGCAAGATTGGTATAATAATGCCAAATCCAAGATAAACGAAAAATTGGACGGACATCAATAGAAGAATCGATTTTTTCATATGACAACCCGCTTTCTGTAACTATCAATACTGCTATTTTACTCATTTATCTTGCCAGGTTCAAAGAGATATGTGTTGGGAAACGACATCCATTGAACAAAGGTTGTCCAAACTTGTCCATATTCTTACGTAGCATGTTGGAAAACCCATCCTTTTTTGTGCGGGAAATAGAGAGTCGGTGATAAAGTGATGAGAGTCGGTGATAAACTCTTGAGAGTCGGTGATAAATTGCCGAGAGTCGGTGATAACCTCCCGAGAGTCGGTGATAACCTCCCGAGAGTCGGTGATAACCTCCCGAGAGTCGGTTATAAACCCACGAGTCGGTGATAACCCCCTGAGAGTCGGTGATAACAACCAAAAACCCCCTCCGCCATCGTGGCAAAGGGGGCGTACGATACACACACTTATCTCAACTTCACTCTTTGCAAACGCAATGCATTCAACACAACTGACACCGAACTGAAAGCCATTGCTGCTCCTGCAACCCATGGTGCGAGGAAGCCCACTGCGGCAATCGGGATGCCGACCGTGTTATAGGCGAGCGCCCAAAACAGGTTTTGCTTAATATTGCGTACAGTCAACCGGCTCATGCGGATCGTATCAGCTACACGTAACAAATCACCGTGCATCAATGTAACATCCGCAGCCTCCATTGCAACCGCAGTTCCTGTTCCCATTGCCATTCCAATGTCGGCAACAGCCAAAGCAGGTGCATCGTTAATGCCGTCACCGACCATAGCTACACGCTTTCCTTCCGCCTGAAGCGAAGCGACGACTTCAGCTTTGCGTTCCGGCAGGACACCAGCAATAACATGGTCAATTCCGGCCTCCGCCGCAATCGCTTTCGCAGTTCGTTCCTGGTCGCCAGTAAGCATGATGACGTCAAGACCCATATCGCGAAGTTCAAGAATCGCTTGTTTGGATGTCTCTTTCAAAGTATCAGCTACTGCGATCGTCGCTACATGCTTGCCATCCACTGCCATATACATGACTGTCTTTCCTTCGTTTTCGAGTTTTTCAACTTCGGCTATATCCACATTTAGATCAATACCTTGATCAGCAAGCAATTTCCGCGTACCCATTAAAACGGTCGAACCTTCGATAACACTTCGAATGCCGTGTCCTGGAATCGCCTCAAATTGCTCATCAGCAGGCAGTTTTTCAACTTCATTCAAACCAAATGATGTAATTGCCTTTGCAACTGGATGCTCAGAATCACTTTCCGCTGCAGCTGCATAGGCTATTAGTTGTTGTCGATCTGCGTCTTCAGAGACAAGAAAATCTGTCACTTCAGGAATGCCTTTTGTAATCGTTCCGGTCTTATCCAACACGACCGTGTCGACCGCTTTTGTCTGCTCCATCGCTTCAGCAGTTTTGAATAAAACCCCTTGCTCCGCTGCACGTCCTGATCCTGCCATAATCGAAGTTGGAGTTGCAAGTCCAAGGGCACAAGGACAGGCGATAACGAGAACAGCAATCATAGCAGTTAATGCTTCCGCAAAATTGCCTGGTGAAGCGATGAAATACCATATCAAAAATGTAACAACGGCTATGCCTACAACGATGGGTACGAAAATACCGGAAATCTGATCAGCGAGCCGCTGGATAGGGGCTTTCGAACCTTGTGCCTCTTCCACGACGCGGATGATGTTCGAAAGTACAGTGTCCTTGCCGATTTTCTTCGCACGGACTCGTAAAGAACCATTTGAATTCACGGTGGCCGCAAATACATCGTCACCGACCTTTTTATCGACTGGTAAACTTTCACCGGTCAACATAGACTCATCAACTGCAGATTCCCCAGCAATCACTTCGGCATCAACAGGAATGGATGAGCCAGGGCGAATGACAAGGACATCTCCGATTTGGACGTCACCAATTGGGATTTCAGTAATCTCGCCGTCTTTTTCAACAATCGCCATTGTAGGCTGCAAGCCCATCAATTTCTTAATGGCATCCGAAGAACGTCCTTTTGCACGTGCTTCAAATACTTTACCAAGTAAAATAAGCGTAATTAATACAGCACTTGTTTCGAAATAAAGTCCGTGATCGGAACCGATCAATACTAGATAGACCGAATAGAAATAAGCGGCGGACGTTCCGAGTGCAACGAGGACATCCATATTTGCGCTTTTATTGCGAAGGGCATAGAAAGCCCCTTTGTAAAACATCCAACCAATGACGAATTGAACCGGTGTCGCAAGTAACCATTGCACATACGGGTTCATCAGCCAAGCAGGAACAGGCATCCATGATGTGAATGAAAAATGAGAGAACATCGTCCAAAGAAGCGGGAAGGAGAGAGCCGCAGAAATATAAACAGCCTTGTTTTATGTCGGATCTCTTTCTGACGATGATCTTCGGTACCTTCAGGAATTTCGCTTTTTAATTCAGCGTCATACCCCATGTTTTTAATCTTGGCAATCAGGTCGGAAGGGTTGATGACAGAAGGGTCATATTCAACTTTCCCTGTTTCAAGCGCTAAGTTGACAGTCGCTAACTGGACACCTTCCATGCGCGATAATCCTTTTTCGATTCGTGCGGAACACGCGGCGCATGTCATTCCGGAAATTTGTAAGTCTGCCTCTTCTTTGACAGTGTCATATCCTAATGATTTTATTTTTTCCTGGATTGCTTGGATATCAACCTTTTCATTATCAAATGAAACGGCTGCCTTTTCGGTGGCGAAGTTCACAGTCGCAGAGCCAATGCCGTCCATTCGTTGTAGACCTTTCTCTACACGATTAGCACAAGCGGCGCATGTCATACCGGTAATGGAAATATCCCTTTTCACTTCACTCATTTCAATGCACCTTCTTTATTATTTATTACCCTCGGGGGGTATATAAAATTCCAAAAGAAACTGCGGAAATCCGCAGTTAGACAACGTCATATCCTTGATCTTCAATTGTTTCAGTAATATGTTGCACACTTGTTTGGGAGCTTTCAAAATCAACAGCAACAGTAGCTGCTTTTAAATCGACGCTAACTGCATTTACTCCAGCCATTTTGCCGACACTTTCTTCTACTGCCTTTACGCAATGTCCGCAAGACATGCCTTTAACATTTAAAACTGCTTTATCTGCCATGATTTGTTCCTCCTTATTTTCGCATTAATTTTGAGATGGTAACGCTCAGTTCTTCAAGCACTTCATCATCACCTTCAGCGAGCCGATCTTTGACACAGCCTTTCAAATGACCGTCCAACAGTATTCTTGCGACGCTATTTAAAGCCGATTGGGTGGCCGATAATTGTGTAATGATATCATCACAGTAAGTATCCGCTTCAATCATTCCCTTAATGCCGCGAATTTGGCCCTCAATCCGATTTAACCGGTGGACCATATTCGTCTTAACACTTTCAGGATGATGGCTTTTCCTTTTTCCGCAAGAAGGTTCAGATTGCTCGTCAGCCACATCATTTATCAAGTCCTTAGTCAATGTACCGCCTCCTTCTATATTCATATTACGGTACCCGCGTAGGGTATGTCAAATAGATGACTATTTTTTGTGAAATTAGTGTGAAGCAAGCTTTATTTTCAATACATGTATAAAGTATTTACAAAAAGCGAACAATCTGTAACATAATTGAAAGATTTAAAAGTGGACAGGAGTGGTATGATGTGTATAGATGATAATTGGCATGAATTTCATGTTGATGAAACTTACCAAAGCAACGACACGTCAACATTATATAGAAAGGTCGAGGTGGAAAAGATGGCGAAAGAAAAAGTTGATTTGAAAAAAATCATCTCCAACTTGGCGAAGTTGGGTGTTTCGGCAACAGCTACGAAATCCCGTTTGGAAATGCTGAAAGCCCTCGCGCCACCTGCAAATGACCCGCAAATACAGTCATAACAAAAATCTCCCGCATACTTGCTATGCGGGAGATTTTTTTGTGGCGTTATTGTCCAGCTGCAGGCGCCAGATGCTCGGGTCATAAGTCAAAGCCGCTGCGTGGCAAAGACCGCCACTCTGCATCTTCGCCTTATGCCTGTCGCATCTAAGCAGGCGCCTTCCGCTTTTCGATGTCCAGCTGCAACGACCAGGCCCTCGGGTCATAAGCCGTATTGACTGTGCGGCAAAGAGCGCCGCTTCGTCAATCCATCTTATGCCTGTCGGGCCTAACCGGTCGTTTCCGCTTTTCGTTATTCGTCATCATCGGAACTAAACATATACGTCCTATGATGGAACTTCATACTGAACACAAGTCCGATTGCGAGCATGTTACCCATCAACGAACTACCCCCGTAACTGATGAACGGCAATGGGATACCTGTGATTGGCAGAAGTTGTGTCGTCATGCCGATATTTTCGAATACATGGAATGTAATCATCGCGATGATGCCTGCGCAAATATATGTGCTGAATGGATCTTTCAGTTCAAGTGTAATTTTGGTCATATGATAAATCAGGAAGAAGTAGAGACAAATGACGAGACTTGCTCCGATAAATCCCCAATCCTCGCCAATTACGCTGAAAATGAAATCGGTATGACTTTCTGCAACGTATACTTCTCGCCCTTTGAATCCTTTACCAAAAACTTCTCCTGACCCGATCGCATTCAAAGATGTAATAAGATGACGGCCTTCATTGGATGCATACGAGTAGGGGTCAATCCACGAGTAAATCCGCTCGAAGTGATAAGGTTTGAATCCAAACTTCGCCAAAAATTCCTGGGCGTATAGTGCCATCCAGAGTAGGGTTAGACCAAGAGTTGCGGCCCCGACAAAAATCGGAAGAATGATCTTCCATGTAATGCCGGCAACAATGATCAAAGCAACAGTAATGGCGATGAAAACGAGTCCTGTTCCCAAGTCAGGTTGCAACATGATGAAGATAAATGGAATTATAAAAACTGCGCCGATTTTGCCAAGTAATAGAAAATCCGATTGCAATGTCTTTTCCAAATACCGCTCATGGTGTTTTGTGATTGTGCGTGCCATGCCGATGATGAAAAATGTCTTCATGAATTCGGCTGGCTGGATGCTCCCGATGCCTGGGAGGTGAAACCAGCTCTTTGCCCCGTTTCGACGGTGTACAAGCTCCATGCTTTCAGGCAAAATGTAGAGTATTGCCAATAGGAGTATACCACCGCCATAGATGATCCATGCCGCTTTCTTGTATTGCTCCGGCTCCAAATACATCGTCATTGCAATAATAATTGAACCTATGACATACCATTGAATTTGGGATGGGATGAAGTTTATATTGTATTGTCCCGTTGTTTGAGCAGAAGAGATGGCGATAATGCTTATAGTACCAAACAGAAGAAGAATGAATGCCAGTGGCCAATCGAAACGATCTACGGGTTTTTTATCTATTTTCACTAAGTTCACCTTATATTTTAATTTATTTGCTTGAAAACCAGAATTAAGTATAACGGAAAATTGCTCATTTGCACGCATTATTTAATTGTAAAATGTTGACTCGGCAAACGCCCGTGCATACATATATACTAATAGGATCTATCAACTCAAGTGGTGCAGCCTTCGTAAAGTGGCGAAACGGTCAGAGGCCTATTTTGTAAACCGAAAGAAATTACTTTTTCTGTTTAACTACCAAAGTTATATATAAAGTATAACGTATCGAGCAGACTAAATCATGTTCTTCAAAGGACGTACGGCAGTGTAGTAAGTTCCAGATAGAAAAAGGTCCTTCTGGATTATGTGTTTTTTTAATCGGTTTACTGTTTTCGTGGTAAACTATAATAACGAAATCTAACGGTTAGTGAGGGAGATTTATGAAAAAGAAATTGGGTATTGTGTACGGTGGGAAATCCGCGGAGCATGAAGTATCCCTATCTACTGCCAGAGCAGTGACAAATGCAATTGACTTTGAAAAATACGAAGTAATACCTGTCTATATAACATATAAAGGCGAATGGAGGAAAGGGGAGCCGCTTCTTGCACCCGTGGAATCTATTGACCAACTGCGTTTTAAAAAGGATGTAGAAAAGCCGGATTGCATCGATAGTTTTTTAAATGGAAATGAAACGCCGGATATCATCCTCCCACTATTGCATGGTACGAATGGGGAAGACGGAACGGTTCAAGGACTTTTTGAGGTGATGAACATTCCATACGCGGGGAATGGTGTACTTGCATCTTCAGCCGGTATGGATAAGGTCGTCATGAAACAACTTTTTCGCCCATGTCGGATTAAAGCAAGTTCCTTACGTCCATTTTATCCGTTCGGAATGGAAGAAAGACCAAGTGCACTGGATTAAAAAAATGGAGAGCGAATTGACATTTCCGATGTTCGTAAAGCCTGCCAATTTAGGTTCAAGTGTCGGGATTAGTAAGGCTGTCGATCATGAAAGCCTACTTGCAGCGGTTGAGTTCGCCTTAAAATTCGACCGTAAAATTATTGTTGAGCAAGGAGTCACAGCGCGTGAAATTGAAGTCGCCGTTCTTGGTAACGATGATCCGAAATGTTCGGTCCTTGGGGAGATTAAACCTGTTGCTGCGTTCTATGATTATGAAGCGAAGTACCAGGATGGCAATACGGAATTGCTTATCCCTGCACCTGTTACGAATGTTGTCGAAACAACATTGAAGGATATGGCAATCCGTGCATTCAAAGTCCTTGATTGCTCAGGACTCGTTCGCGCCGACTTCTTTGTAACGGATCGGGATGAAGTACTTATTAATGAAGTAAATACAATGCCAGGCTTCACTCCACAAGCATGTTCCCATTATTATGGCAACACGCGGGCATATCGTATCCGGAATTGATTGATCAACTGATTGAGCTTGCATTGGAACGTCATGAAGAAAAGAAACAGATACAATATACAATGGATTGAGTGTGATAGATTGTGAAAAGACAATTGACTGAACTTGCAGGATGGCTGAAAGCTGACGGTCAGAATATGGAAAATACAATTGTTACAGGGGCTTCGATTGATACGCGGACATTGTCGAAAGGCGACTTATTCATCCCGTTCCGTGGAGAACAGGTGAATGGACACCAATATGTCCAACAGGCCTTCGATAAAGGGGCGGCTGCTTCTCTTTGGCTGAAAGATGAACCGGGAGCACCCGCAGATTTGCCACTCATTTTTGTTGATGATTCTGAGCTGGCACTTCAGCAGCTGGCGCGCGCCTATCGTAATGAACTAACATGCAAATTTATCGGTGTCACAGGATCAAACGGGAAGACATCGACTAAAGATTTAATCACGAGTGTATTGGCACCACATTTTAAAGTCCGTAAAACAGAAGGGAACTTCAATAATCAGTTAGGATTGCCTTTAACGATTTTGACACTTGAAGACGATACGGATATCGCTGTCCTTGAGATGGGGATGAGCGATTTCGGTGAAATTTCCTTCTTATCGGAAGTGGCAAAACCGCATTTCGCAGTCATTTCGAATATCGGAGAAGCACATATGCAGAATCTTGGCTCGCGTGAAGGGATTGCAAAGGCTAAATTTGAAATCATCGATGGATTGAAGGATGACGGAAAGCTTTTCTATGACGGAGATGAGCCGCTACTGAGGAATCTTGTCGGATTGCATCCCGGCCTACAGACAGTATCATTTGGTTATTCGGAAACGGCAGATCTAAAGCTTGTGAAGATGGAATCAGGTGATGAAGGAAGTAATTATAAAGTTACCGGAATAGTGGAAGGTGACTTTACGATTCCCGTCTTCGGTGCCCATCAAGTGAAAAACTCACTAACTGCAATTTTGATCGCTGATGAATTGGGGCTGAGTCAAGAAGAAATTCGTTCTGCACTATTAGACGCGAGTCTTACAGATATGAGGATGCAGCCCGTCATTTCAAAAAGCGGTGCCTTATTTATCAATGATGCCTTCAACGCCGCTCCGACATCGATGAATGCTGCACTTTCATTCTTGCGTGAGACTGGACTTCGAAAAGAAAAATGGGCTGTATTGGGAGATATGTTGGAACTTGGTGATAATGAACGGACTTACCATGAATCGATTGCTCATCAGCTCAACAAAATACAATTGAAGGGGATCCTATTATTTGGACCGCGAATGAAATGGCTTTACGATGAGCTGAAGAAAACTGGGAACGGATCTGAAATTATTTGGTCGGAAGACAATTACGAACCACTTATTCAAGAGCTTCTGGCTTATAGCGACAAAGATTCCATCATTTTATTGAAAGGGTCAAGAGGCATGGCCCTTGAAAAAATCATGAACGGCGTAATGGAAGCGTGAAAACGGGCGTATTGTTTCTTCACGGATTTACAGGTGGTCCATTTGAAGTCCGTCCTCTCATCGACTATTTGAAGAAGAAGACGGACTGGATCATTACTACACCGGTCTTGCCAGGGCACGACTTCCCGATGGATTTGGGCAAATCATCAGCGGAAGCTTGGATGATGGAGGCTGAGCTAAGCCTGAATCGATTGAGGAAAGAGGTTGACCGGGTCATAGTTGTCGGCTTTTCGATGGGCGGGATTATTGCATTATATTTAGCCTTGCGCTACCCGATTGATAAGCTTGTATTGCTGAGTGCCGCGGCTAAGTACATCAGTCCGCGGATCCTTCTTGAGGACATGGCAATTATGATGTCGGACTCGGTGACGAAAAACTATCCTCCGAACACGTTCTATCATTTGTATGATTATAAATTACGAAACACCCCTCTACACGCGATGAAAGAGTTTTTACGTGTCGTCAAAATGGTGGAGCCGTATTACGGTAACATTTCAACACCTGTCTGTGTGGTTCAAGGGAAAAGAGATGGTATCGTTCCATTTTCCACTGGAGAACATTTGCTGCGCTCCCTTGGCTCCGTGCAAAAGCAATTGATTGTTTCGGAAAAAGGGAAGCATCATATTTGCTATAGCGATGATTGCCGTGAATGGTTTCCGCAGGTTTATGAATTCATGAGAAAAGATCAAAGCGAAATCTGATTATTACTTTATAATGCGGATTGATTGCGGATAGTTCTCGACCGTGATAAACTACTATGAGTATTGGATACATTTACACGAGACTCTTCCGGTGGCGAAGAGTACTTTTTTTTGAATAAAACGGTTTATAGTCACTTGCCCGTTTTTAAAAATAAACCGTCGGCAAAGACCAGCTTTCCTTTTCACTATTGCCTCTGAAATTTAGAAGTTCAAGCCCCTTTGAACTTTTGCCCACTACAGAGAATCATAAAATATCGGAAACGTTCCCATAGAAGTTTAAGGCTCGAATTTGCCGTGCTTTCATTTGCAAATGTAACCAATTGCTAAATGAAGAAATCAAAGGAGATTGAGAAGTTTGACGAAATTTTCAGAACTTAACATCAGCGAATCCACACAAAATGCATTGCTGCGCATGGGATTTGAAGAAGCAACACCGATTCAAGAAGGCACGATCACATACGGCATGGAAGGCCGTGATGTAATCGGTCAAGCGCAGACAGGTACAGGTAAAACAGCTGCATTCGGGATTCCTATGATCGAAAAAATCGATGTGAACAACCCATCAGTGCAAGCCCTTGTTATCGCACCGACACGTGAATTGGCAATCCAAGTATCCGAGGAAATCTATAAAATCGGTTACGGAAGGCGCGCACGTGTATTGACTGTGTACGGCGGCCAAGAAATCGGACGACAAATTCGAGCTTTACGCAACAATCCACAAATTGTTGTCGGAACTCCGGGACGAATCCTTGACCATATCAACCGTAGAACATTGAAATTAAACAATGTACAGACGCTTGTTCTTGACGAAGCAGATGAAATGTTGAACATGGGCTTCATCGAAGACATCAACACAATTTTGGCAGCCGTACCAGCAGAACGCCAAACACTTCTGTTTTCTGCAACAATGCCTCCTGCAATCCGTAAGATTGCGGAAACATTCATGAAAGAGCCGGAAATGGTGAAGATCAAATCAAAAGAAATGACAGTTGAAAACATCGACCAATTCTTCGTAAAAGCGCAAGAAAGAGAAAAATTCGATGTCCTTTCACGCTTATTGAACGTTCACCAACCTGAACTTGCAATCATCTTCGGACGTACAAAGCGCCGTGTTGATGAACTTTCTCACGCATTAAGCATCCGCGGATACCTTGCTGAAGGAATCCACGGCGACTTGACGCAAGCGAAGCGTATGTCAGTTCTTCGCCAATTTAAGGAAAATAAAATCGATATCCTTGTCGCAACAGACGTTGCAGCACGTGGATTGGATATTTCAGGTGTTTCGCATGTATACAACTTCGATATTCCACAAGACCCTGAAAGCTATGTACACCGTATCGGACGTACAGGACGCGCAGGAAAAAGTGGTGTCGCAGTTACATTCGTAACTCCACGTGAAATGAGTTATCTCCGTGTTGTTGAAGAAACGACTAAAAAGCGGATGACTCCATTAGAGCCGCCGACTGAGGATGAAGCATTAGTTGGTCAACAACGCCTTGCAATGGAACAGTTGGAAGAAATCATTGCGAAAAACGAGTTGAACGATTACTTGCCTCTTGCATCTGAACTTCTTGAGAAGCATGATGCGAAAACAATCGTTGCAGCCGCAATTAGATCATTAACAAAAGAACCGGATGACACACCTGTGAAAATCACGGAAGAGCGCCCATTGCCTTCACGCAAAACGCAATCCCGTGACCGTGGCGGCTACAAAGGCAGCCGTGGCGGCGGACGTTCATTTGGGGGCGGACGTGGATATGGTGGCGGCGGTGGATCACGCCGTAGTAGTAGTAGTAGTAACCGTGATCGCGATGGCCGCAGAGATCGTTCAAAAGGCAAATCTGATAGATAATAAAACAAAACCTCCGTTGATGAACCATCATCTTCGGAGGTTTTTTTCTTTAAATGAAACATTTTCGTAAGATGAACGTATAAAATAGGAAGATAGAAAGAGGTGTTTGGGGAATGAGATCTCAACCGGCTAATCGGATTTCAAAAAAAGGTTTAAGAGTATGGAGATTGTATGGCATGATTCAAACGATTATCCTTGCGGTGTTAGCAATTGGCGGCGGAGTGCTTACCTATTTTTTGGAGGGGCCGTGGTGGATTTATGCTGTTGAAACCGTGCTTCTCTTGATAATCGGTTATTTACTTATTATTTTATTCCCGAAAGTCCGATGGATGCGGTGGCGTTATGAGGTGAGGGACTCTGAAATTGAGTTGCAACATGGGATATTCATCGTAAAACGAACGTTGATCCCGATGGTGCGGGTCCAGCATGTCGATACATCACAAGGACCGATTCTAAGGAAATATGGGCTGGCGGAAATCTCGATTTCTACAGCTGCCACAGTTCATACAATTCCTGCATTGATAATGGCGGAAGCGGATGAACTACGTGGAAGGATTTCGGTACTTGCAAGGGTGGCGGAAGATGATGTCTGAACAACAACGTTATAAATTACATTGGATAACTGCTATTATTGAAATGTTAAAAACGATGAAAGAGGCAATTCTTCCCCTGGTCGTCCTTGTATTCGCGAATGGCTGGAAAGGCGGAGGAACGGGACCGTGGTATTTTGAGTATTTGTCTTTTATCATCTTTGGAGTATTGATCATAAGTTTATTCGTAAGTGGAATTATTAAGTGGAAACGATTCGAGTATTGGTTCGAAGATGACGAGCTTCGGATTGAATCGGGTTTATTCGTCAAAAAGAAACGTTATATCCCTTTTGATAGAATTCAAAGCCTTGATTATACTGAAGGGATTTTCCACAGACCGTTTGGGCTTGTCAAGGTGAAGGTGGAAACAGCGGGTGGTTCCTCGATGAAGAAGGCGGAAGGTGAATTGACTGCCATTACGAAGGTAGCCGCTGAACGGATTAAAATCGAGCTTGCAGAGGCAAAAAAACGGAAAAAGGAAAAACCGGTTGTTGAAGGGGAAGAGACTCTTCTTGCTGATGACAGTTGGGAAGTTCCAGTTGAAGAGACGGTTTCACTGCGAAAGATCTTCTCGATGTCGACAAAAGATTTATTGATACTCGCAACGACATCAGGCGGTATAGGGGTCATTCTATCGGGGGTCGCCATCTTTATGTCCCAATTCGCGGATCTAATACCGTTTGAATGGATGTATGAGGAGATTTCCGCATTTATCAAATTTGGTGTATTAATCGTCGCGATAGCAGTGTTTCTTGGATTGTTTGGTGTTTGGATTTTATCCGTAGGGATGACCTTCCTTTCCCATTATAATTTCACAGTTTCCTTGGACAAGGAAGATATAATCATTACAAGAGGCTTACTCGAGAAGAAAAGGGTGACCGTCCCGTTGAAACGGATCCAAAGCGTAGTTCTCATCGAAAACCCATTCCGGAAAGTATTCGGTTATGCTTCCGTGAAAATTCATAGTGCGGGTGGGGGAGTTGGAGAAAGCTCTAGGATTAATTTATTCCCACTCGTCAAAAGAAGTGAAGTGGAAACATATTTAAGCGAAATCTTCCCTGAATTATATTTAGAAGAACCCTCAAAAAAGCCAACATCAAAAGGACGTCCTTATTATTACCGTATCGATTTCCTGTGGATGTTACCTGTAATCGGGGCACTAATTTATTTCTTTTTCCCTTATGGACTATTTTCACTAACTATCATACCTGTCATCGTAGCGTACGGTATATGGCAACATCGTTCCGCGGCATATGAAATTGTTGATCATCAACTGATTATGCGTTTCAGAGCGTTTAGCTTGCAGACAGCCTACACGATGAAAAAAAGGATACAGTCAATGGAGATGAACAAAGCTACTTCCATCGACGTAAAGGGGTCGCGACTATTTTAGTTAATGTGAAATCCGGCATGGGCAGCTACCAAGCCACTGTTCAGCACATGGATGTTGAGGATGCAGAGATGATTTTGGATTGGTACGAGAAGGGTAAGAGGCCAGATCCGTTTTCATTCGACGAAGATGAAGTAGAAAAAGGCCTGCGATGACCTCGCAGGCTTTTGTTATCATCCAGCTCCGGGCGGCAGGAATGTGCCTTAATTTCTGCAAAACCGCAGAAATACGGCAAATCGAACCCTTCGCTGTTCGATTGGCTCGGGTCATAAGTCAAAGCAGCTCTGTGGCAAAAACCGCCACTCCGCATCTTTGCCTTATGCCTGTCGCCTCTAAGCGGCCGCCCTCCGCTTTTGTTATCGCCAACTAATAATCCTCTTTGGATGAAAGTAACTTAACCCGATAATAAACCCAACAATCAGACCCGCAATATGTCCGATAACATTGACACCAGGTTGAAGGAACGTCATGATGACGCTAATAACGATAATCGGTAAAATGATTTGGCGCAGCTGTGGGAATGCCTTTTTCGTATAATACACAAGAGCCCCAAACGCACCGAAAATACCGAAAATCGCGCCGCTCGCCCCTACATGGGAGAAATCCCATCCACCAAGAAAGAAAGAGGCCACATTTGCAAAAAGCCCAGCTAAAAGATAAATCGTCAAGAATCTCGCCTTGCCTGCAACCCGTTCAAGCTCCGGACCGAAGATGAACAATGAGAACATATTGAATAGAAGATGCATTAATCCTGCATGTAAAAACATCGGCGTAATAAGTCGCCACCATTCACCATCCGAAATCAGGTAATTGATCCCTACCCCCGAATAATACAACTCTCTACTCGCTTGAATCGGCAAACCTGTTACGATATAAACAAGGATGTTTATCGCAAGCAATGCAGTTACAAATGGATATAGACGAATATATTGGGAAAAGCTTTCTGTTCTGATAAACATTTTTCACCTTACCTTTGAATTCATTATACATAGTTTGCAATCGGATAAGAAGTCTTAAGTACCAACAATGCACATCGAAAGGGGATATAAAGTTGATAGAAGGAATCGGTTTGGATATCGTGGAATTGGATCGAATAACCCGCTTAAATGAGTCGTCGGATAAATTCCGCATACGAATCCTGTCCAATCGGGAACAAGAAGTATATGAAGCACTTCCGTCGTCGGGGCGGCGAACCGAGTTTTTGGCAGGGCGATTTGCGGCAAAGGAAGCATTTGCCAAAGCACGAGGCACGGGAATCGGTAAAGATTGCCGATTTGAACAGATTGAAATTTTACCGGCCCCTTCCGGAAAACCTGTTTATACTTCAAAGATATTGAAGTAACGGGATTTGTATCAATAACACATACGCGATCAGTAGCAGCTGCACAAGTAATTTTATTGAAAGTATAAATACAAATTGAACAAGCTCGCATAAATGACTGTCCACTCTCATAAGATGACCTACCCGATTGAAATGAGAAAGGATGAACTGAATGCGCAGCCGAATTTTTGTTTTAATGTTAGTTGCAGTCATGGTACTTCTTGCAGCATGTGGATCGCCATCGAAAGAGGATGTCATGAAAAAGTTAGGCAGTAAATGGAACGAGGCAAAAGGATACGAGTTGGAAGCAACAATGGAAATCAAGACAGGGTCGGAGCCACGGGTTTATGATGTTGTAGTTTGGCATTCCAAGCCTGATTTTTACAAAGTCAATGTTACGCAAGCGGGTAGCACAGAATCACAAATGATCGTCAGGAATGAAGAAGGGGTATTCGTTATTACGCCATCCCTTGGGAAAACATATAAATTCCAAAGCGATTGGCCAACACAAAACAGCATGCCGTATTTAATCGGCACATTATCCGATGACATAAATGCGGATAAGAACGCCACGATGGAAGAAAAGGATAAGACGTATATATTCGAAACAGCTTCAAGAAATAATCATAAGAAAGTACTTCCGGTTCAACAGATTCACATTGATAAGAAAACCTTGCTTCCGAAATTCGTATCTGTAATGGACGAAAACAAGGATGAAAAAATCCGTGTAACATTTAAAAAGATAACGCTTGGTGTTGAGCACAAAGCGTCAGACTATCATGTAGACATGGAAGAAATCAAATCTGATAAAAAGCCTCAGTCGACCGAAAATGGTCAAACAGGCATGAAGTATTATCCAAATCTTGACTGGAATGGAACTGTTCTTGAAGAGGAATCAGTAGAGGTTGAAAATGGTACGAGAACTTTCATGACATATGGCGGTGGGGATAAGGAATTTGTTGTTGTCCAAGAGCCGGCTTCTCCTCCAAACGATCTCGTGGCGGTGTCGGTCGAAGGGGACCCTGTGGACCTTGGGTTTGCAATTGCTGCATTAACGGAAAACTCGATCCGTTGGGAGCAAGATGGAGTCGCGTTTTTCGTAGCATCCTCCACATTAACACCGGATGAACTCATAACAGTTGCTTCATCTATGCATCCGGAAAATAGCAAATAAGTTTAATTGACGGAGGTACCCCCCTAGATTGATAATAGATAGAAACATTAACCTATAATCGAGGGGACACTATGGAAAATTACCGTCCAACAAAGGCAATCGTCGATTTACAGGCAATCAGGGATAATATTAAGAATCTTAGACAGTATTTACCAAACAGCACATCGGTCATAGCCGTCGTGAAAGCGGACGGCTATGGCCACGGTGTGTTAGAAGTGGCTCGTACAGCAATTGAGGCCGGTTCTATAATGTTAGCGGTTGCTACGCTGGAAGAAGCTGTTCATCTGAGGGATTGCGGAATAACCGCGGATATACTTGTAATGGGGCCCTCACCCGTAGTTGTAGCTGAAAAAGCAGCTGCACTTGGAATTCATATTACGGTTTCAGATGCTGAATGGCTGCGTCAGGCTGTTCCGAAAATAGGTTCAGGTTTTTCCTTAAAAGTGCATGTTAAAATTGACACTGGAATGGGTAGAATTGGGCTTAGGGATGAAAAATCCCTAAACGATATTGTAGACGTGATTCAGGGCACATCTGCTTTTAGTCTTGAGGGGGCCTTTACTCATTTTGCTTGTGCGGATGAAGAGGATCCCAAAAAGTCGGAAATACAATTCAAGCGGTTTATGGATTTGGTGGCTGCATTTCCGGAAAGACCAAGGCTTGTTCATGCGTCAAATAGCGCAGCTGCCTTGTTGTATCCGGAATATGCGCTCGATGCTGTGCGATTTGGCATTAGCATGTACGGCATTCCACCATCTCGGTATGTAGAAACGAAATTACCTTTCCAGTTGAAAAGGGCTTTCACTTTGCAAACGGAGCTTGCTTATGTGAAGTTGCTTGAAAAGGGCAGTGGAGTCGGATATGGCGGGACGTATGAAACGGAACAGAGCGAATGGATTGGAACTCTGCCAATCGGATATGCGGATGGACTAAAACGCGGACTCCGAAATCAGGAAATTCTCATTGCCGGTGAAAGGATGCCGATTGTTGGCTCAATTTGCATGGATCAGTGCATGGTGAAACTACCACGCGAACTACCAGTTGGAGAAAAAGTGACATTGATCGGTCGCGAGGGCAATGAAGAAATACAAATGGAAGAATGGGCGGATCGTCTTGGACGATTCCCTACGAAATCGCAGTTACAATTGCAAGACGTGTTCCGAGAATATATCATTCCTCGCATGGATAAGATAATACTGTTCCGGCTTTCGACAAATGACCACATTATTTGAAGATTCTTGTCAGTAAAAAGCCTACTTTGTCTTCTCATTGTCGAACTTCAATGGTAAGATAGACTTGAATAGAATCGATCGAGGGAACGGGGTCTGTCGGAGGTGCTAGTAGTGCGAGAAAAAAACGTCAAAATCATAAAAGTTCCGAGAAGGAATATAAATGAAAATGAACATACGGCCGTTCATCAGCAGCCGGAGCGTGGAGAATTCGTTTATGTTTCAACAAAGCGGTATGTGACTGATCGTGAGGCGGATACAATCCGGGAAGCGATGATGGTCGGCTACGTTGAAATGTCGCAAATCAACTTAAGAATCGCCAAAGAATGCTTGCATGCGGAACTCGAAGCCCAGCGTACGATGGAACGTCTCGTAAGCGGAGGATGAAAAGTTGGCAATAAAACGTGGAGACGTCTTTTTTGCAGACCTGTCACCCGTCGTAGGTTCCGAACAGGGAGGGACGAGACCGGTGCTTGTCATCCAGAATGACATTGGCAACCGGTTCAGCCCCACAGTGATTGTTGCAGCGATTACTGCGCAAATCCAGAAAGCAAAATTGCCGACACATGTAGAGATTAAAGCGGAACGTTATGGATTCGAGCGGGATTCTGTCATCCTGCTCGAACAAGTCCGCACAATCGACAAGTCAAGGCTCACGGATAAGATCACCCATTTGGACGAAATCGTGATGGAGCAGGTTGATGAAGCACTTGAAATAAGTTTTGGATTGGTCAAGTTTTAGAATACATATAAGAAAACACTCTGGATTCTTGTAATCCGGAGTGTTTTTTATTTTCCTCTACATCGGTAATTGGGGTTCTTAGATGCATATATTGCAAAGCAAATAAATGCCTATCGCCACATTTTTCTGTACAATAGGGAAAAGGCATTTTTAATTAGTCTGGGAGGCTTGCAAGGATATGAACAAAATTACCGTAGAAGGCATCCGTCAAAACATGGACGAAATCATTGAACGCTGGATAAAAGTGATGAAGGAAGAAAAGGGAGAACGATTTTTCCACTTCATGCCCGACCATCTTATCGAAAAGACAAGCAGAGAATTTGCGGAATTGATGACTTCGAATATAGATGAATCACATGCAGCCAATGCTGAAAAAATTAATGATTTCACTGAGAAAGTCGTACGATTCGGATGGGCGATTAAGTTCGTGAACAAGGCAATCGATAATTTTTCGGATATCGTATTTGAATTACTTGAAGAAAAGGAAGTTATTAATGATGCAAACTTCAAGTCTTTCAATCAACTATTCAAAAACTGGATTAACCCACTAAGAGAAAGCATTATAGATGCGTATTCTACTGAATGGGAGAGAACGGTTAGCTTACAGAAAATAGCGTTGCAGGAACTATCGGCTTCTTTAATACCGGTATTTGATAAGATATCAGTTATGCCACTTGTCGGAACGATTGATACTGAACGGGCTAAATTAATAATGGAAAATCTTCTAGAAGGTGTCGTCGACCAACGGGCAGAAGTTGTGCTGCTTGATATTACTGGAGTGCCCGTCGTGGATACGATGGTAGCGCATCATATCATTCAGGCGGCGGATGCAGTTCGTTTAGTTGGAGCGAAATGTATGCTTGTTGGTATTCGTCCTGAAATAGCGCAGACAATCGTAGCACTTGGCATCAACCTAAATGAATTCACAACGAAGAGTACTTTGCAGAAGGGAATGCAAGCAGCCTTAGGTCTCACGAATCGGAGAATCGTGGAGGTGGAAAACTAATGAAAACACGTATTCCAATTTTGAAGTTAAATGAAGTTCTTATCGTGTCAATCCAATGGGAATTGGACGATCAGACGGCAATTCAATTCCAAGAGGATTTATTGAATAAAATGCATGAAACCGCGGCCCTCGGTGTAGTAATAGATTTGACGCCAATAGATTTCATTGATTCCTTTATTGCGAAAGTATTGGGGATGTTATCAATATGACTGGTTTAATGGGCGCAAAGGTCGTAATTACAGGGATTCAACCTGCAGTTGCCATTACATTGATAGAATTAGGGATTCGTTTAAATAATGTAATGACAGCATTGGATTTAGAAAACGGGTTGGATAAACTTAATAAAGAATTGGAGGCCTGAAAATGAATAGGTCTTCTGTAGAAATAATCACGGAATGGGATATTGTTGCTGCAAGGCAGTTGGGGAGAAACGAAGCAAAGAAAGTGGGGTTTGGCACAGTTGACCAAGCCCGAATTACAACCGCAATTAGCGAATTGGCAAGGAACATTTATCTATACGCTGGAAAAGGGAAAATCGAGATTGAAAGGGTGACGGATGGTGAGGTATGTGGCATTAAAGTCTTAGCATCCGATGATGGTCCGGGAATCCCTGATTTACGAAAAGTGATGGAAGATGGATACTCGACATCGGGAGGGTTAGGTGCGGGGATGCCAGGAGTCAAAAGACTAATGGATGAATTCAAAGTCATTTCCGAACTTGGAAGTGGTACTACAGTAACGGCAACTAAATGGCTCCACTAAGGAGGTGATAGGGAATGCCACAGGTAGTTGGAAGGCAGTACAAAGAGATTTTGAAAAAGTATTTGGAAAGCCATAGTGAAGAGGACCTTTATGTAGGACAACAATTCAGTAGGCGTTTTATCGAAAAGGAAATAGCGCCTGAAGATGTCATTAGCATCCATAAATCAGCGCTTCTTGAACTTCATCCTGAATTGCAAGATGAAGTATGGGATTCCCTGGACTTTCTTATCGAAATGATGATCCATTATGGATTTACATTGCGTGAACGTCAAAGTTTAATCCGAAAACAAGAAGTCATTCAAATGGAAATGAATGTTGCTACAAAAGTACAAAATACCCTTTTGAAAACCGAAAGCCCTATTGTCGAGGGATTAGATGTCGGTTGGATTTCGGAGCCAGCCAGACAGATGAACGGGGATTACGTCCATTTCCTGAATCGTGAGCATGAATCGAGCGTAGCGGTGGCTGATGTTATGGGGAAGGGTATTCCCGCAGCACTTTGCATGTCGATGATCAAATTCGGAATGGACGGCTTGCCGGGTGAAAATTCAAGTCCCGGAAATGCGTTGTCCATTATCAATCGCATTGTAGAGAAAAGCGTAGATGATTCAATGTTCATATCTATGTTCTATGGAAAATACGATTCAAAAGAACGAATCTTTTCTTATGCATCCGCGGGTCATGAGCCAGCGTGGCATTTCAATAGTGATACAGAGACTTTTTCGGAATTGGATGCGAAAGGGTTACTCTTAGGCGTCAAGGTGGATTCGGCTTATGAAGAGCGGTCGGTTTCTATGCAACAAGGTGATTTCATCGTGATGATGACGGATGGTGTAACTGAATCGAGAACAGAAGAAGGCTTCGTCGAGATGAAAACAATTCAAAATCTCCTTGTTGAAGTGAAAGATAAATCTGCAAGGGAAATTGCTGAATATGTTTACAAAAGCCTTGCGGAAATTCAAAACTATAAACTGAGCGACGACTTCACAATTGTTATCTTCAAAAAGAACTAAAATAGGTTTAGTTCTTGAATATGGGGTATTAAATAAGTTAGTAATTTATTTACTATGAAATAAGAGAGTCGGGGTGTAGAAATGAATTTACAAGTTAATATTCTCTAAAGACAACAGTGTTCAATATTTCAAGGTGGTCGGTGAAATAGACGCATTTACAGCACCTGTCCTGAAGGAAAGACTTTCAACTGTGCAAGGCATGCCAGGACTTAAGGCAGAACTTGATTTATCGGAAGTAGAATATATGGATAGTACGGGACTTGGCGTGTTTGTCGGATTTTATAAGGCGGTCACGGCCAAAGGAGGCCACGTGAAAATTACCGGTTTGAACAGGCGGTTGAACCGACTTTTCGAGATTACCGGATTGAGTGAAATTATCGATACTGAGATGATGGAAAGTGAGGACAATGATGGCACAATATGATTATATAGAAATCAAAATTCCCGCCAAAGCCCAATATGTTGGCGTCGCACGGCTAATGATCTCTGGAATCGCAAGCCGTCTTGGATTTACATACGATGACATCGAAGATTTGAAGATTGCTTCCAGTGAAGCGATTACGAATGCAGTCCAACATGCTTACGGTGGCAGTGGAGACGGGGAAATTGTTGTCGGATGCGCTATGTATGAAGAACGGTTGGAAATCATGATTGCAGATCACGGGTCAAGTTTCGATTTTGAAGAAACCAAAAAACATATCGGGCCATATAGCGCCGCTTCAGAAGAACGGTTCCAGCGTGAGGGGACTAGGACTTTATTTAATGGAGACGCTTATGGATGAAGTTAAAATTCATCATGAGGAGGGCGTGACGGTCTTTATGACTAAATATCTCGGCAGAGAGCGGGGCGAAGAAGATGTCAAACGATCAGCCAACTCATAAGCCAGATACGAAAGAGAAAGTTCTGGAGTGGATTAGGCAATACCAAGAAACGAATGATGATGAAGCACAGACGAACCTTGTCCTTCATTACGAACGACTCGTTCATTCCATCGCACGAAAGTATTCAAACGGAAAACCATATCACGAAGATATCGTGCAAGTTGGCATGCTTGGACTCTTAGGTGCGATTAGGCGATATGATCCGGAATTGGGCCGTAGTTTTGAAGCTTTTGCCGTACCAACAATCGTAGGGGAAATCAAACGGTTCTTGCGTGACAAGACATGGGCTGTCCACGTGCCAAGGCGTATAAAAGAACTTGGCCCGAAGATTAAGGCTGCGGTAGAAACGTTAACAACTGAGATGCAACGTTCTCCACTTGTGAGTGAAATAGCGGAATACCTCGAAACGGATGAAGAAATAGTACTCGAAGCGATGGAAATGGGAAGAAGCTATCAAGCGCTTTCGATGGATCATACGCTTGAAGCCGATTCTGAAGGCGGCACAGTAACATTATTTGACATTATTGGCGAATCTGATGACGGTTTTGAGAGAACGGATCATAGACTTGTCGTGGCAAATGCACTAAGTGTATTGTCTGAACGTGAAAGGCAGATCATTCAGTACACATACATTGAACAGCTAAGCCAAAAGAGGCTGGAGAACGCCTTGGTATTTCTCAGATGCATGTTTCAAGACTGCAAAGAAAAGCAATAAAAAAATTGCAAGAGGCCATATTGGCTGCTGGCGGTGCTTCGTAGTGAAGGTTTTCAAAAATGAATATGTCGAGGCCTATATCTATAATGCTGCGAAACATGGAAATATCGAATCCGGGGATATGTATTTCATCCATTCGGAAAAGGACTACTTCATCTGCGCAATCGCAGATGGGTTGGGAAATGGAGTAGTTGCGAGGCAATCTGCCGAGGTCATACCTAAAACCCTTGAGCACTATCACCATGAATCGCTTGACGATCTTATGAATCGTTGCAATGAACTAATGATACAGAAACGTGGTGCGGCGGTTGCAATAGTCAGGGTGAATTTTGCTGAAGGTACCATTGAGTACAGTTGCATAGGCAACGTTCGCCTTTATATATTGCACGGTAGGGAACAGATGATTTATCCATTGCCAGTCAGTGGATTTCTTTCGGGAAAACCTCAAAAGATGAATAGTCAAAAATACAAATATAGCATTGGGGACCTCTTCTTCCTTCATTCAGATGGGGTATTGTTGAAGAGTCCGAAAGCAACTATGAAAAGTAGTTCGAATGCTTTGGAATTGTATAACCTTGTCAAAGACTCGGCCGCTGGCACTTCCGGTGACGACGCGACCTTTATAGCCTGTAGCCTGCTTCAATAATGGCGCAGGTTTTTTCTTTTGTTCATTTTTCCAGCTCGGTTGGAGTAGATAAGGCTGAAAAATGGTAAACTGTAAACAATGAAGAAAGGGTGGAAATGAATGACGAACACTATTATAGAAGCAACTGCAAAAGAGCGGGCTTAAACGCAAAGCAAACATCCAATGTCATCTCACTACTTGACGAAGGCAATACGGTCCCTTTCATTGCGCGTTATCGGAAAGAAGCGACCGGCTCCCTCGATGAAGTGCAAATCAAAGCAATAGAAGATGCTTATCATTATGAAAAAGGTCTTGAGCAACGTAAAGAGGAAGTCATCCGTTTAATAGAAGAACAAGGGAAATTGAATGATGATCTTAGAAAAGAAATAGAAAAGGCTACTGTCCTTCAACGTGTGGAAGATTTGTACAGGCCGTATAAACAAAAGCGGCGGACAAGAGCGATGATCGCGATTGAAAGTGGGCTTGAACCACTTGCGGACAGCCTAATGAAATTCAGTCAGGAAAAACCTGAGGATCTTGCTGTACCATTTGTGGATGAAGAGAAGAATGTCGCATCTGTCGAAGAAGCATTGGCGGGGGCGCGTGATATTATTGCGGAAAGAATTGCGGACGACGCAGCCCTTCGCGAAAGTGTGCGGAAACTTACCTGGTCTGACGGACAAATCGTTTCGGCATTGAAAAAGGGGCCGAGGACGACCGTAGTGTCTATGAAATGTATTATGAATACGAAGAGCCACTGAAAAAAGTTGTTCCGCACCGTGTACTTGCCTTAAACCGGGAGAGAAGGAGGAAGTGCTTCGGGTCAGTGTCTCTTTCCCGACAGAACGGATCATAACTAACCTTGAACGAGCGTTGATCAAAAAACAACATTCACCATCAGCCGTACAAGTTATTGAAGCAACTGAGGATGCCTTCAAACGTCTAATCGCTCCTTCGGTTGAGCGGGAAATTAGAACAGCTTTAACGGAAAAAGCGGAAGCCCAAGCAATCCATGTATTCTCGGAAAATCTTAAAAGCCTACTATTACAACCTCCGTTAAAAGGAAGAATGGTTTTAGGTGTCGACCCTGCCTTCCGTACAGGATGTAAACTTGCAGTCATCGATGAAACAGGAAAAATGCTTGAGGTATCAGTCATTTATCCTCACCAGCCAAAGCCAGATAAAGAAGGCTCCAAGAAAACAATTTTAGCGTTACTTAAGAAATATAATATCCCGATAATTGCAATTGGGAATGGCACCGCCTCAAGGGAAACCGAAAAGTTCATAGCCGACTGCATTAGGGAATACGCAGGGTTAGTTTCATATGTCATTGTCAATGAAGCGGGGGCGAGTGTGTATTCTGCATCAGCCCAAGCCCGTGAGGAATTCCCTGATCTACAGGTGGAACAAAGAAGTGCTGTTTCAATCGCCAGAAGGTTGCAAGATCCGTTGTCTGAGCTTGTTAAAATCGACCCGGAGTCGATTGGAGTAGGACAGTACCAACATGATGTAGCGAGGAAAAAGCTTTCGGAATCCTTATCATTTGTCGTCGAAACAGCAGTGAACCGAGTCGGCGTGAACGTGAATACCGCTTCTTCCTCCTTATTGCAATACGTGGCGGGACTCTCCAAAACTGTTGCGGAAAACATCGTGAAAGCTCGTGAAGAAGTGGGCCACTTTGAAAAACGGACTCAACTTAAAAAGGTACCACGTCTTGGTGCGAAGACATATGAACAGGCAATCGGTTTCCTTCGCATACCCGAAGCGAAGGATCGCTTCGACTCGACGGGACTTCATCCGGAAAGTTATTCAGTAGCTGAACAAGTGATGGCCGAAGCGGGTATAGATAAAAACATGTTTGGAAAACAAGAGGCCGTAGATGCCCTTGCGAGTTTGGATGTTAAGGAGTTGGCCGGAAAATTAGGTGTTGGTGAAGTAACATTGCGTGATATCATTGACACATTACAGCGTCCGAATCGAGATCCTCGTGACGAATATCCGCAACCGTTATTGAAAGCGGATGTCCTCGACATGAAAGATTTATATGAAGGACTTGAAATGCAAGGAACTGTCCGTAACGTCGTCGACTTCGGTGCGTTTGTTGATATCGGTGTACATGAGGATGGACTTGTCCATATTTCAAAACTAAAAAAAGGATTTGTCAAACATCCATTGGACGTAGTCGCTTCAGGTGATATTGTGACTGTATGGGTGGATAGTGTAGATAAAAACAAAGGAAGAATCTCCTTGACGATGATCCCGCCAGCAGGGAAATGAATTGCCGGGTGAACGGATAAATGAAACAACAGGAACTGCAGCAACTTGTCCAGCAACTATCAATTGAGTTTTTCGGCAAGCCATTTAGGCACATCTCTTCCTTTAACCCAAGGCTTCGAACAACCGGCGGAAGATATAAATTACAGGACGGTTCTATTGAGATAAACCCTACTGTCCTTGAATTATATGACGCAGATGAATTGATAGGGATCATAAAACATGAACTTTGCCATTACCATCTACATCAAGAAGGGAAAGGCTATCGCCACGGCGACACCGATTTCAAAGAGTTGTTAAGGAAAACAGATTCACCAAGATATTGCAAACCGTTGGCAACAGAAAATCGTAAACCAAGAAAGATCCATCTATATAGATGTAAATCATGCGGCCTGGAATATAAGCGCTTGAGAAGAATGGATGTAAAGAAATATAGATGTGGAAGATGCAATGGCAACATTATAAGTATCCCTTATTAACAACCTCGCCAAGCCTGTAGTATCATGGCTTGGCGAGGTTGTTTAATATTCTTTTTAAAAAAACTTGGATAAAACTGTTGACGAATTGGATATAGGTGTCTATAATAGGAAAAGTCGATAAGGCGCCGCGGACAAAACAGTTTCGAAGTCCTTATCAAATTTTAAAAAACGGCCCCTTGGTCAAGCGGTTAAGACACCGCCCTTTCACGGCGGTAACACGGGTTCGAATCCCGTAGGGGTCACCAATTATTTCATGTATAACTTCCATGTTTATGTTCATAGTAAAAAGGGTAAACGAAATAAGTACCTTGGTTGAACGACATGATAGTTAATTAAATTATTGGGGTATAGCCAAGCGGTAAGGCAACGGACTTTGACTCCGTCATTCGTTGGTTCGAATCCAGCTACCCCAGCCAATCTTTTTAAACGAGAAGCGTTTAAAAAGATTTGCGAGTAACACCGTAGGTGTTAGGAGCAAAAGATTTTAATGCCCAAAGCATTCCTGGTTTCGAAAAGAGAGCAAAAAGGTTTTAATGCCAAATGCATTCCTGGTAACACAAGAGAAGCAAAAAGGTTTAATACCAAAAGAATTCCGTTTATCACAGCACGAGCCATTAGCTCAGTTGGTAGAGCATCTGACTTTTAATCAGAGGGTCGCAGGTTCGAATCCTGCATGGCTCACCATTTTAACTTTTCTTTTTAAAAAAAGTTATTGACATATTAAATATAAGTTGTATAATAAACTATGTCGCAGAAAACGCGGTAGTGGCGGAATGGCAGACGCGCTAGGTTGAGGGCCTAGTGGGGGTTTCCCCGTGGAGGTTCAAGTCCTCTTTACCGCACCAACTTCTATTTAAACAATGAGCGCCCGTAGCTCAATTGGATAGAGCGTCTGACTACGGATCAGAAGGTTGTGGGTTCGACTCCTGCCGGGCGCGCCATACTATAATATAATACGCGGGTGTAGTTTAGTGGTAAAACCTCAGCCTTCCAAGCTGATGATGAGGGTTCGATTCCCTTCACCCGCTCCAATTAATTTTTAAAAATAACACTTGACTCAAAAGACGATAGATGTTATATTAGTAAAGTTCCTGTTTAACAGGACAACTACTAAATGAACCTTGAAAACTGAACAGCAAAACGTCAACAAATAAAGTTCTGGAGCCGACCTCGTCGGTGAAAAGAACAAAACGAATCTTCGGATTCGAAATTGACATCTTAAATGATGCCAGCAAGAATTGAGCATATCAATTTCTTCTATTATGGAGAGTTTGATCCTGGCTCAGGACGAACGCTGGCGGCGTGCCTAATACATGCAAGTCGAGCGAATTGATGGAGCTTGCTCCCTGATATTAGCGGCGGACGGGTGAGTAACACGTGGGCAACCTGCCCTGCAGATGGGGATAACTCCGGGAAACCGGGGCTAATACCGAATAATCGGTTCTTCCGCATGGAAGAACTCTGAAAGACGGTTTCGGCTGTCACTGCAGGATGGGCCCGCGGCGCATTAGCTTGTTGGTGGGGTAATGGCCTACCAAGGCGACGATGCGTAGCCGACCTGAGAGGGTGATCGGCCACACTGGGACTGAGACACGGCCCAGACTCCTACGGGAGGCAGCAGTAGGGAATCTTCCACAATGGACGAAAGTCTGATGGAGCAACGCCGCGTGAGCGAAGAAGGTTTTCGGATCGTAAAGCTCTGTTGCGAGGGAAGAACAAGTACGGGAGTAACTGCCCGTACCTTGACGGTACCTCGTTACAAAGCCACGGCTAACTACGTGCCAGCAGCCGCGGTAATACGTAGGTGGCAAGCGTTGTCCGGAATTATTGGGCGTAAAGCGCGCGCAGACGGTCCTTTAAGTCTGATGTGAAAGCCCACGGCTCAACCGTGGAGGGTCATTGGAAACTGGAGGACTTGAGTACAGAAGAGGAAAGTGGAATTCCACGTGTAGCGGTGAAATGCGTAGAGATGTGGAGGAACACCAGTGGCGAAGGCGACTTTCTGGTCTGTAACTGACGTTGAGGCGCGAAAGCGTGGGGAGCAACAGGATTAGATACCCTGGTAGTCCACGCCGTAAACGATGAGTGCTAAGTGTTAGGGGGTTTCCGCCCCTTAGTGCTGCAGCTAACGCATTAAGCACTCCGCCTGGGGAGTACGGCCGCAAGGCTGAAACTCAAAGGAATTGACGGGGACCCGCACAAGCGGTGGAGCATGTGGTTTAATTCGAAGCAACGCGAAGAACCTTACCAGGTCTTGACATCCCGCTGACCGGCATGGAGACATGTCCTTCCCTTCGGGACAGCGGTGACAGGTGGTGCATGGTTGTCGTCAGCTCGTGTCGTGAGATGTTGGGTTAAGTCCCGCAACGAGCGCAACCCTTGATCTTAGTTGCCAGCATTCAGTTGGGCACTCTAAGGTGACTGCCGGTGACAAACCGGAGGAAGGTGGGGATGACGTCAAATCATCATGCCCCTTATGACCTGGGCTACACACGTGCTACAATGGACGATACAAAGGGCTGCGAACCCGCGAGGGGAGCCAATCCCATAAAATCGTTCCCAGTTCGGATTGCAGGCTGCAACTCGCCTGCATGAAGCCGGAATCGCTAGTAATCGTGGATCAGCATGCCACGGTGAATACGTTCCCGGGTCTTGTACACACCGCCCGTCACACCACGAGAGTTTGTAACACCCGAAGTCGGTGGGGTAACCCTTACGGAGCCAGCCGCCGAAGGTGGGACAGATGATTGGGGTGAAGTCGTAACAAGGTAGCCGTATCGGAAGGTGCGGCTGGATCACCTCCTTTCTAAGGATAATTACGGAATATGAACCTTGGGTTCATACGTTGACGTTTTGCGTTCGGTTTTGAAGGTTCATCTTCTATGATGACTTTCAAAACTTGTTCTTTGAAAACTGGATAAAACGACATTGAAGCAACAAAACATCAAGTAATCAACCGAGTCGATCACTTTTGTGATTGATTTATACTTTTTTAACGATTATCAACGTATATCGCTATACAATGGTAATCAACCAACGGTATCAGACGCATTTAATGTGTCGAAAACCGTATAAAGGTTAAGTTAGAAAGGGCGCACGGCGGATGCCTTGGCACTAGAAGCCTATGAAGGACGGCACTAACACCGATATGCTTCGGGGAGCTGTAAGTAAGCTGTGATCCGAAGATTTCCGAATGGGGAAACCCACTGCCCGTAATGGGGCAGTACGTTCACGTGAATACATCGTGAACGAGGCACACCCGGAGAACTGAAACATCTAAGTACCCGGAGGAAGAGAAAGAAAAATCGATTCCCTTAGTAGCGGCGAGCGAAACGGGAAGAGCCCAAACCAGGAAGCTTGCTTCCTGGGGTTGTAGGACACTCTATACGGAGTTACAAAGGGATGGATTAGACGAAGCGACCTGGAAAGGTCTGCCATAGCGGGTAAAAGCCCCGTAGTCGAAAGTCCATCCTCTCCAGAGTGGATCCTGAGTACGGCGGAACACGTGAAATTCCGTCGGAATCCGGGAGGACCATCTCCCAAGGCTAAATACTCTCTAGTGACCGATAGTGAACCAGTACCGTGAGGGAAAGGTGAAAAGCACCCCGGAAGGGGAGTGAAATAGATCCTGAAACCGTGTGCCTACAAGTTGTCAGAGCCCGTTAATGGGTGATGGCGTGCCTTTTGTAGAATGAACCGGCGAGTTACGATTCCATGCAAGGTTAAGCAGAGAATGCGGAGCCGCAGCGAAAGCGAGTCTGAATAGGGCGAATGAGTATGGGGTCGTAGACCCGAAACCAGGTGATCTACCCATGTCCAGGGTGAAGGTAAGGTAACACTTACTGGAGGCCCGAACCCACGTACGTTGAAAAGTGCGGGGATGAGGTGTGGGTAGCGGTGAAATTCCAATCGAACCTGGAGATAGCTGGTTCTCTCCGAAATAGCTTTAGGGCTAGCCTCAAACAAAGAATCTCGGAGGTAGAGCACTGTTTGGACTAGGGGCC
>NZ_CP125968.1:995000-1167500 GCF_030067815.1 Sporosarcina thermotolerans
AACCCCAATACTTTCAGTAACATCTTATTTTCGGTACACTAACTATAATAAAGTGGAGATGAAAGGAAATTACTATGACTATAGAATTTGATGTTCATTCCCAAGAGGAAACTGAACAAATTGCTAAGAAATTAGCGGGATTGCTTTCACCTCCAGACGTCATAACGTTGGAAGGTGATCTGGGTGCCGGTAAAACGACTTTCACGAAAGCGTTGGCAAAGGGATTAGGCATCACTCGGACCGTAAACAGCCCCACTTTTACAATCCTCAAACAGTATGAAGGAGAGGATTTCCTTTTCAATCATCTTGATGTCTATCGTTTGGCGGATAGTGATGAGGATCTCGGTTGGGATGAACTATTTTACGGGGATGCAATCTCAGTCGTAGAATGGGCGCATTTGATAGAAGATGATCTTCCAAGTGAGCGACTCGAAATCCAGTTACAACATACCGGGATACTTCAAGAAAGCTTTTGTTCGTCCCTAAAGGTAGACGTTATGAAAAGATTTGTGAGGCGATGACAGTATGATATGGTTAGGAATAGATACAGCTAATACACCTTTGTCTGTCGCAATCGTGAAAGACGGGGCGATTTTAGCTGAGGTGAATTCTTCGATGGCGGTCAATCATTCTTTACGTGCGATGCCGGTTATTGAAGAATTATTTGAGACCGTGCAATTGAAACCGAAAGATATTGATGCGATTGCAGTTTCTGAAGGACCGGGATCGTATACAGGTGTCCGAATTGGGGTGACGATTGCGAAGACGTTGGCATGGACGTTGAAAAAACCTCTTGTAGGTGTTTCAAGCCTTAAAACATTGGCGGCTAACGCTATTTATTTTAATGGCCTTATTTGCCCGGTTGTGGACGCAAGAAGGAATAATGTGTATGCGGGCGTTTATGAAAATATCGATGGTGCGCTTGTCGCAATTCACGAAGATCGTCACCTTGGAATTGAAGCTTTGCTCGATTCGTTAGGTGAATTAGACTGTCCCGTTTTGTTCATCGGTAAGGACGTTGGCATGTATGAAGAGCTGATTACGAACAGATTGAAGGAGAATTCGGTGATTGCTCCTTTTCCAATGAACCTGCCACGTGCGTCGTCGTTGATTTACATAGCGCAGCAATCTGGACATGAAGAGAATACACATGCATTTACACCGGAATACCGCAGGATTGCTGAGGCAGAAGCAAATTGGTTGATGCAGCAAACGAAGGAAAAAGGCAGTGAGTAATGTGACAAATGGAATCCAATATCGAAAAATGACCGTTGACGACATTCCGGCTGTTGTCAAAATCGAGCATGAGGCGTTTACGACTCCGTGGTCGCATGAGATTTTTGAACATGAGATGTTAGGGAATGATTATGCCCATTATATTGTCGCGGTTCAAGATGACGAGGTCATTGGACATTGTGGTATGTGGGTTGTACTCGATGAATGTCATATTACAAATGTTGCTGTCAGGAAGCGTTTGAGAGGCCAGGGAATCGGTGAGGCATTGATGCGCAAGGCGATTGAGCTGTGTAAGGTGAATGAGGTGAGGTTGATGACGCTTGAGGTGCGAGTGTCGAACCATACAGCACAAAACCTGTATAGGAAGTTAGGCTTCCAGGATGGCGGTATACGGAAAAACTATTATACGGACGACCATGAAGATGCGCTCGTCATGTGGGTGGAATTTTAATGGATAAAGATATTTATATATTAGGTATTGAAACGAGCTGTGATGAAACGGCGGCTTCTGTCATTAAGAATGGCCATGAAATTATATCAAATATTGTCGCTTCACAGATCCAAAGTCAGCAACGATTCGGTGGAGTTGTACCCGAAATTGCTTCGCGACACCATGTCGAACAAATCACGCTTGTTATTGAAGGAGCATTGTTGGCAGCGAATCTTGAGCCGGCTGATTTGGATGCTGTTGCTGTGACGGAGGGTCCGGGACTTGTCGGTGCGCTTTTGATCGGCATTAATGCGGCGAAGGCTTTTGCGTTTGCGAATGGATTGCCGATTATTGGTGTCCACCATATTGCTGGGCATATTTACGCCAATCAATTAATGCAGCCAATGGAGTTTCCGCTCCTTGCGCTCATCGTTTCAGGAGGCCATACAGAGCTTGTATTGATGGAAGGGCATGGGTCCTTTAAATTGATCGGGAGACGCGTGATGATGCCGCAGGAGAAGCTTACGACAAGGTGGCTCGCGTACTCGGCTTGCCGTATCCCGGCGGGCCTGCGATTGATAAGCTCGCGCTTGAAAGCGATGATGCGGTTGAATTCCCAAGGGCTTGGCTTGAGCGGGAATCATATGATTTCAGCTTCAGTGGTTTAAAATCGGCAGTTATCAATTATAAGCATAATCTTGAGCAAAAAGGTGGTACAATCGTGCCATCTCATGTGGCTGCTGGTTTTCAGCAAAGTGTTGTCGAAGTTCTAACAGCAAAAACATTGAAGGCCGCGAAAGAATATAATGTGAAGCAAGTGATCGCGGCGGGTGGAGTTGCAGCGAATAAAGGGCTGCGTGCTTCGCTCGAAATGACCTTTGAAAAAGAGGGAATTCATTTTTATGTCCCCCCTATCTCTCTATGTACGGATAATGCAGCGATGATTGCTGCAGCTGGAACTGCAATGTTCATGGATGGAAAACGTGGAAATATGGAAATGAACGGGCGCCCGGGTATGCCTCTTGCATCTTGGAGCAAATAAGTGATGGAAATCGTCGAGTCTTGACGATTTCCGTTTTTATTTGGCCTTTAAATGGATTCTTTTGTCAAGAGGGAACGTTCGTACTTATGCACATTTGTTAGTAAGTTGTGGATAATTATTCGACAATTGTGTATTAGCCGTCCAGGTTTTGGATAACTATGTGGGTAAAACAAGTTTTAATTGTGGACAACGTGGATAACTATGTGAATATCCTATAGTATCAATGTTTATGATGTGAATAAGATTGTGGAAAAGGAAATTCACGTTTGTCGAAAACATAAAAATGCTGTCGAATCGGCGCCATACCTTTCGACAGCATTTATTATGCTTGTAAATGTAAATTCTCCAACTCTTCTTGGAGGACCAACCATTCTTCTGATTGCTCATCATGCTTCATTTGCAATGAATCGATCTGCTCTTGAAGTTCCATTAGTTTAATATGGTCATCAGCGAATTCGGGCCGCAAGAGCTCCTCCTGCAAACCTGCTATCTCTTCATCCATTTTAGCTAATGTAGTTTCAATTTCGGCAATTGCCCTTGTCAGTCGGCGTTCTTGCCTTTTGAACTCTTTGTCATCTTCGTTGCGCTTGTTTTTCGTTTGGATCTTTTGTTGTGACGAAGACTCCTCCGCCTTTAACTCGGCAATCTCTGTTTTCTTCTCGATGAAATAATCGTAATCGCCAAGATACTCCGTAACACCAGTTTTAGCGACATCGATAACCTTCGTCGCAATCCGGTTGATGAAGTAACGGTCATGCGAAACAAAAAGGATTGTTCCTGGAAAGTCATCCAATGCATTCTCCAGTACTTCTTTGCTATCGAGGTCAAGATGGTTTGTCGGTTCGTCAAGGATAAGCGTATTCGATTTTTGGAGCATAAGCTTCGCTAATGAAAGGCGCGCTTTTCCCCACCGGATAACGATGTCACTGGTTTTTCGACATCTTCCCCTGTAAAGAGGAAGCGTCCTAACACAGTGCGGACATCCTTTTCATTCATCATCGGCCACTCGTCCCAAAGCTCCTAGAACTGTCCCGTACCGATGATCGTCGCCTGGTTTTGATCATAATATCCGAACTGGACATTCGTGCCATAGCGGATTGTCCCATCTAATGGTTCCTGCATTTTCACAATCGTCTTAAGTAATGTCGATTTACCGATCCCATTCGGACCTAATATGGCGATGCGGTCGCCTTTGTAGGCATGCATATTAATGTTTTCGGAAACAGGTTTGTCATTGTAGCCGACTGCGATATTTTCAAGTTTCAGCACATCATTCCCACTTGGCCTTTCGATTGAGAATGAAAAGCTTGCGGACCGTTCATCCCCGTCAGGCGAATCCATCCATTCGGTCCGTTCAAGGAGCTTCCGTCGGCTTTTCGCCATTTTAGAAGTGGACGCACGAGCGATATTCCGTTGAATGAACTCTTCAAGTTTTGCTTTCTCGCTGGATTCACGTTCATACAGTTTCTTATCGCGCTCGTAGTTCTTTGCTTTTTCATCCAAATACGCACTATAGTTTCCGACATACTTCGTCACTTTCCGTCTAGACACTTCATACGTGATCGTCACGATCTGGTCGAGGAAGTATCGGTCATGCGAAACGATTAGAATCGCTCCTTCATAAGAGACGAGATATTTTTCAAGCCAGCCAAGCGTCTCGATATCTAAATGGTTCGTTGGCTCGTCCAATATGAGGAGGTCCGGTTTGCTTAGCAGCATCTTTGCGAGAGCTAAGCGTGTTTTTTGCCCGCCCGAAAGAAGATTGACTTTTTTCTCGTAGTCATCTGGATAAAACCGCATGCCGTGCAGGACGGAACGCATGTCAGATTCATATTGATACCCTCCCGAATCCTTGAATTCGATTTGGAGAGCGTCATACTCCTTCATGACTCGTTCGTATTCTTCAGTATTCCCGTATACAGCGGATCCGCCATTTGTGCTTCAAGCCTACGGAGTTTTTGCTCCATTGATAGCATTGGTTCGAAAACGGTCATCATTTCTGCCCAAACTGTACGGGAAGAGTCGATGCCTGCGTGTTGTTCAAGATACCCTATCTGCACGTCCTTTGGCATGATAATGTCGCCGGAATCCGCCGTCATCTCTCGCGCAATAATTTTAAGCAATGTGGATTTACCTGCTCCGTTGCGGCCGACGAGCGCGACTCTGTCACGATGTTGTACTTCGAGTCGCACGTTTTCCAATATATCAGTTCCTGAAAAGGATTTAGTTAGTCCGTTCACTTGTAAAACAATCATTCAGCACACCTCTATTCATACATTAAGTTTAATCGAATGAAGAGACGCGCGCAATGGTCGGCTTTACATCAATCATTTTCTGCTGTACGATAGAAATTGTTCGGACTAATTCAGGAAAGTCCTAATTTAAATGTGTGAAATCCCGACTTAATTCAATGGGGCAGGAGGTAGGAAATGTCTGAAGTAACTCCAAGAATTCCGCAGGCGACATCGAAACGCCTTCCTTTATATTATAGATTCCTAAAAGGCTTCTCGAATGCTGGTAAACGTGTTTCTTCTAGTGAATTGAGCGAAGTGATGAAAATTGATGCCGCTACGATTCGCCGGGATTTTTCCCATTTCGGTGCGCTTGGAAGAAAAGGGTATGGCTATGATGTAGATGACCTGCTTCATTTCTTCCGTCAGACGCTTGATCAGGATGAAGAGACAGACGTCGCATTAATCGGCGTCGGCGGTTTAGGGAGTGCATTTCTGAAATACAACTTCCAGAAAACCCATAATACGCGGATTGTAATAGCGTTCGACCCAAAAGCATCGAAGGAAGGTAGAATCGTCAGTAACATCCCTGTATATCATCCGGATATGATGGAAGAGAAGTTACAAGAGATGGGCATTAACATCGTAATTCTAACTGTTCCAGCAAACGTAGCCCAAGATACAGCGGATCGTCTCGCCGAAATAGAAGTGAAAGGGATATTAAACTTCACACCGGCTCGTCTGACAGTGCCAGATTGGATGCGTGTACATACGATTGATTTATCTGCAGAGTTGCAGACATTGATTTATTTTATAAAAAATGACGTAAAAGATTCACAATTATAAACGGCTTGTCAATAGTAATACAAGCTGTTTTCATGTAAAATAGACAACAGACGAAGGAGGTGTCCGAAATGGCTCCAGGTATAGGCAGTTTAATTATAATTGCAATTATTGCTTTGTTAGTTTTTGGACCGAAGAAGTTGCCTGAAATCGGTAAAGCGTTTGGCTCTTCATTACGTGAATTCAAGAATGCAACCAAGGGACTTGCTTCGGATGATGAAGATACAGTAAAGAAAGTTGAAGATAAGAAAAACGACGTGCAGTAAGTAAGGATGTCTGTCCTATGAAAGAGAAAAATTTAACTGTCATTGAGCATATAGAAGAAATTAGAAAACGGCTGATAGTAATCGTCGTTTTCTTTGTTATTGCGGTAATTGGTAGCTTTTTCGCCGCTAAACCAGTTATTGAGTTTTTACTGAATGAGGGAGGATATGATGAGTTCCACATTCAATGTTGTCGATCCAATCGTCATTTACTTGAAAGTCATCATCTTCCTTGCGGTCGTCATTATTTCACCGATCATCATGTACCAGTTCTGGTCGTTCGTATCGCCAGGCCTTCAGGAAACTGAGCGGAAAGTGACTTTAAGCTATATCCCGTTTGCATTCATCCTGTTTATAGTCGGAATAGGATTCTCGTATTTTATCCTCGTCCCATTCGTTATGAATTTCATGATGGATTTATCGGGGGAATTGGGAATAACGCAAACAGTAGGTATCAATCAATATTTCACATTCCTATTCCAGATTTTGATTCCGTTTGGGGTCATCTTCCAATTGCCAATCGTTCTCTTATTTTTATCAAGACTTGGTATATTGGATCCTGCGAAGTTAGTGAAAATCAGGAAATATTCATATTTTGTTCTATTTGTAGTTGCGGCGTTCATCACACCGCCTGATATTATGTCCCATTTGTTAGTGACCGTCCCGTTGTTCATCCTTTACGAAATCAGCATCGTTATCTGCCGAGTCGGGTATCGAAAGTTCTTGAAGGCGGAAGAGAAGCGGAAGCTTGAGGAGATAAAGGCGGAGCAACAGCGGCAAATTGATGAAGTGATGGGGAATTTGGAGAAATAAATCGGCAAGCCCTTTTTTCGGATAAGTATTCCGGAAAAAGGGCTTTTTTGTAATGAAATCAGATGTCAATTTCTGTATGATAAAAGAAGTAGCGTACTGAAGAGGGCATGCTCTTACATAGTATATACCATTGAAAAGGGGGAAGATGTTGTATGAATCCGTTGTTATCCATATGGAATCAGCCGACAAAGACTTTGGAGTACTTGCTTGAGAAGAAGTCGGTCGGGTATGGGGTTTTTATTTTACTATTAGGTTCAATCAGTACCGGTTCGATTGCCTTGGCACCGACCGGTTGGTTTAGTGGCTTGCCAGCGTATTTAATCGTTATATTTTCAATTATACTGACATTCTCTGGTGCTTTGTTAGGTTGGGTGATTATGGCTGCGCTGTATACATGGATTGGAAAATGGCTTGGAGGAACAGGAAAGTTTTCTGAAATGATCCATGTCACGCCAGCGTCAACAATTCTGACTATCTATCTTGCTCCGATGAATTATCTTATTCTTGCTATATATGGTTCTCGACTATTCGAAGTACCTACGGAGAATTTTGGTGTTACCAATCTGCCGCTTGGCGTATATTTCTTGATGAACATCGTCATGATTGGCGTTGGGATTTACGGTATAGTAATCATGAGTAAAGGTATTGGCCTTGTCCATAAATTCTCTGCATTGCGTGGATTCGGCGTTGTTGCAATTCTTATGGGTATTGGCATAGTGTTCGCGATAATCTTTTCAATAGTTATTGGCATTCTCCTATTTTCGTTGTTTACGACGATTGGATGAACTGAAAAACGACTTCCCAATGTGGGAAGTCGTTTTTCGGTTTCATTGCAACAAGAAGATGAATGCTTGCTTGATACTCTCAGGCTGTTTGAAGACTTCAGGATTTAACTGGACAATGACGGCGAAGCTGTTCATTAACAGATGCGAAATCATCGGCGCTAAAATGCTTTTCGTATGGTAATAAAGGAAAGCGAACACGAGTCCCGGAATCATATAGAGAATTGTATGATTGAGCTCGCCATGGACGACCGAGAAAAGGAATGCGCTGATAAGGGCGGCGACCCAGAAATTTGTTTTCGTATAAATGCCTCCGAACAAAATTCGTCTGAATACAATCTCCTCAAACAACGGTGCGAAAATGACGATTGAAACAATAACAATCGGCGACATTCTCGCAACCTCCCCTAAGAGGGCAGTGTTATCGGAGCCAGGCATGACGCCAAATGCCATCTCGATGATGGCAGCGATCATTTGGCCAGCCATCGCCATGAACAATCCAAGGACCCCCCAAAGAATTGTCTTTCCAATAGAAGCTTTTTTTCCTGTCTTAAAGATATCCCAGAACTTTTTATTCCGTGTCGTCATGAATAAAATAAAAGGTGCCGCAATGATGTTCACGATAAAAAGACCCCATGCGAAGCCGTAAAATTTAGCGTCCGCTTCCTCCATGCCTGATGTATGGTGGAAATAATTGATCATCCCTTTAGCAACAGGGACACTTGCAAATTGCATCGCAATGTAGATTGCGATGATCCATATGTAGATTTTCCAGTATTTCATAGTACAACGCCCTTTCTCTTAGTGTTCATTTTAGCGTTTTAAAAGAAGTTTAGCAAAGAGAAAAGAAGCGAGTATTTTGCTTGCAATTTTTGGGCAACTTTATTATGATATTAAATGTATTAGCACTCATGCTTACTGAGTGCTAAAAAGAAAAGATAATGCTGAGGAGGTTGTTTCACTTGTTGAAACCATTAGGTGACCGTATCGTAATCGAACTGATCGAAGCAGAAGAAAAAACGTCAAGTGGTATCGTACTACCGGATTCTGCAAAAGAGAAACCGCAAGAGGGTAAAGTTGTTGCGGCAGGTACTGGACGAGTTCTTGAAAACGGCCAGCGTGTTGACTTGGAAGTAAAAGAAGGCGACCGCATCATCTTCTCAAAATATGCTGGTACTGAAGTTAAATATGAAGGAAATGAATATTTGATCCTGCGTGAAAGCGACGTTCTTGCCGTTATCGGTTAATTAAACGCGCTTATATAAAGACAACATACAAAATAGGAGGGTATTCATAAATGGCTAAAGAAATTAAATTCAATGAAGACGCGCGCAGCGCAATGCTTCGTGGTGTAGATACACTTGCTGACGCTGTTAAAGTGACGCTTGGACCAAAGGGACGAAACGTCGTTCTTGAAAGAAAATTCGGTTCACCGCTTATTACTAATGACGGTGTAACGATCGCAAAAGAAATCGAACTTGAAGACGCATTCGAAAACATGGGTGCGAAACTTGTTGCGGAAGTTGCTTCCAAAACAAATGAAATCGCTGGTGACGGTACAACAACAGCGACAGTTCTTGCACAAGCGATGATTCGTGAAGGTTTAAAAAACGTAACGGCTGGCGCAAACCCTGTCGGTATCCGTAAAGGGATTGAACAAGCAGTTGCAACCGCTGTTGAATCATTAAAAGGTATTTCTGATGAAATCGAAAGCAAGCAAGAAATCGCACAAGTTGCTGCAATCTCTTCAGGCGACGAAGCAGTCGGCGAATTGATCGCTGAAGCAATGGAGCGCGTTGGAAACGATGGCGTCATCACAATCGAAGAGTCGAAAGGCTTCACGACTGAGCTTGACGTTGTAGAAGGTATGCAATTTGATCGCGGTTATGCATCTGCATATATGGCTACTGATACAGACAAAATGGAAGCAGTTCTCGATAACCCTTACATCTTAATCACAGATAAAAAGATTTCTAATATCCAAGAAATCCTTCCAGTTCTTGAGCAAGTCGTTCAACAAGGCAAGCCATTGTTGATGATTGCTGAAGACGTAGAAGGCGAAGCACTTGCAACACTTGTTGTGAATAAGCTTCGTGGAACGTTCAACGCAGTTGCTGTTAAAGCACCTGGTTTCGGTGATCGTCGTAAAGCAATGCTTGAAGACATTGCAATCCTTACAGGTGGAGAAGTCATTACTGAGGATCTCGGTCTTGACCTTAAATCCGCTGATATTACTCAACTTGGAAGAGCTGCAAAAGTTGTTGTTACAAAAGATCACACAACAATCGTTGAAGGAAATGGCGATGCAGGGCAAATCGCATCACGCGTTAGCCAAATCCGCGTACAACTTGAAGAAACAACTTCTGAGTTCGACAAAGAGAAGCTGCAAGAGCGCCTTGCGAAACTTGCTGGCGGCGTAGCAGTTATCAAAGTCGGTGCAGCAACTGAAACAGAATTGAAAGAGCGTAAACTTCGCATCGAAGACGCGTTGAACTCAACTCGTGCGGCTGTTGAAGAAGGAATCGTATCTGGTGGTGGTACGGCACTTATCAACGTATACACGAAGGTTGAATCACTTCTTGAAAGCACAGAAGGCGACGTCGCAACTGGTGTGAAGATTGTCCTTCGCGCACTTGAAGAGCCAGTTCGTCAAATCGCGAACAACGCTGGCCTTGAAGGCTCAATCGTAGTTGACCGCCTAAAACGCGAAGAAGTCGGCATCGGTTTCAACGCAGCAAACGGCGAGTGGGTTAACATGATGCAAGCCGGTATCTTAGACCCAACTAAAGTAACTCGTTCAGCACTTCAAAATGCAGCATCTGTGGCGGCAATGTTCTTATCGACAGAAGCTGTTGTAGCAGATCTACCAGAACCACCAGGTGCAGGCATGCCTGACATGGGTGGAATGGGCGGAATGATGTAATTAAGAAAAGCTCCAGCGGCTAATGATCCAAGGGGATAGCCGCTGGAGCTAGACATACAACGTAACAAAAAGAAGCTCCTCACAAGTCATTAGACTTGTGAGGAGCTTCTTTTTTGGACCACATTCAAATAAAATTAAACAGCCAATCGCCGGATCAATACCGACAACTGGCTGTTTCATCAGGTGTTTATTAACTGACTCAAAAAAGGTGGTTCATACCAATCAACAACGGTTTTTATGAAACCTTCTTCTTATCTGTTGATTCTTTTTCGTCTATTTTAAATTCATCTGCAACGTCGTCAACAATATCTTTTGTTGAGTTTTTGAATTCTTTTAACGTTTGTCCAACAGCTTTTCCTAACTGTGGTAATTTAGACGGTCCGAAAATAATTAAAGCGATAACGAGAATGATGATTAATCCTGGTACACCAATACTTGGCATGGTTGTTCCTCCTTAGAATTGACTTACTTATGAAGTTTGTATCACTATAACACTTCTGATAAAACGACGCATTGTAAACTTATTCCTTCAAACTTTCCTCTTGTTTTTTCTCCTTGGCCAGCTTTCTCTTAAGAGATACACTAGACACCCAAATACTGATTTCAAACAAAAGCAATAAAGGAATAATGATCAAGATATCCGAGACGAAATCTGGCGGAGAAATTGACACACCTACGACGACGAGGATAAAATAAGAAATCTTTCTCATTTTCCTTAACTTATCAGGTGTAACAATACCCAACTTTGTTAAGAACAATATCACTACAGGTAATTCAAATACGATACCTACAGGAATGAGAAGGTTAAACATAAAAGAGAAGTATTGCTTCATGCCATATGTTTCAATTGCACCTATGGATTCATTGATATTTGCCATGAAGTTTAGCATCAAAGGAAATAATAGGAAATAACTAAAACTAATCCCCGCTAAAAACAGCAAGAAAGAAACAGGGATAAAAATAATTGTTCCTTTGGATTCTTCCTTAGATAATCCAGGTTTTACAAATAACCATGTTTGGTACAATGCGATTGGTAACGTAATCAGTAAGGATAAAACTAAAGCACAGCTTAAATAAATCATTAGTCCATCCGTATAACCGAATACGTTCCATTCCACACGAGCGGCTGTAGGCTGCGATTTAATCAGAGTTAATAATTTTTGTGCGAGACTAAAACCTATTATCAACGTAACGATAAATGTCACAGAAACAATAATTAGCCGTTTTCTAAGCTCTGTTAAATGCTCTACAAGAGTGTACTCTGGTTCTTGTTCCATGATTCTTACCACCCACTATCTTAAATGGAAGTTATATACTTTCGTGTAAATAGAAAAAACTAGTTCGTCGTCTTGTTACAAAGTGATACTAGTGAGCGAAAAGTACCGCTTCTCGTCCATTATATTATAGACATCAAAATTGTACAAAGGTTTGTTTTTTCAGAAATCTGGACAACTGAATCTATTAGTATTTTTAATGAATAAAGAAAATTTAGAATGATGGACTGACTGAGGAAACCAGTGTTTTTAACTATGGTAAGCATTTACAGGGCGGGAAGACATGGAAACAAAACAATATTTTGAAATTATAAACTTGTGACAAACTCATGAAATAAATTAATAAATGTAGTAGAATAAGAATCATTGTTTCCTACTCCAAAAGGTCTATATATGAGCAGATTTCTTAATTGCTATTACGCAGCGAGCTTCCGGCGATTGAAGATAGAAAGCGGCCATCTGCGACGGAAATAAACCCTTTTAGTGTTGAAACAAAAAATCATAAGAACGGAGAATGAGAGTGTCCCAATATAGTAAGGAAGAGCTGAAATTTGTTTTACAAGCTCTTTTGCCACTTTGTATAATTGGAGGATTAGCTACTTTTCTTATTTCTAATTCCGGTGGGTTTCCATGGTTTACGCTTTTAGGTACAGCAATTGGTCTGTCAATTATTATTCTTTGTGGGTAGGAAGAAAATACAGTATTTTTGCAGCTTCTCTCATAATAGGAGCGGCAACTTTTACTCCACTTTACAACTGGAGTACGATTTTTTGATGTCTCATATTTACTTAGGTAAATAATTTAGAAAATTGAATTTGGAGGTTTTAACATGTCAACAAAAGATGAGAAAAATTCACTTTTAGATAAACGTTCTTCTCGACGGAACTTTCTAAAGAATTCGGGGCTTACAGTCGGTGGACTGATTGCCGGTGGTGCACTTGGTAGTCTATTAGTGGAGAACGATGCTTCCACTACAGACGTCCAATCTGAACCTCATAAGACTTTTGAAAATCCAAATGTCGCATTAATGTATTTTACACCTGAACAATACCGTATTACGGAGGCGGCGACGGAAAGAATTTTCCCGAAGGATCATAATGGTCCAGGAGCTAAAGAATTATTAGTAGCTTATTATATTGATCACCAACTGGCAGGCGGATGGGTACAGGTACAAAAGAATACACGTCAGGACCTTTCTATCCGGGCGAATCAACTCAAGGTTATCAAGGCCGTCTAAACAGACAACAAATCTTTGAAATCGGGTTGAAAGCTATACAGGACCTCAGTGTAAAAACATACGACAACCGATTTGAAAAGCTTTCTGAAGAAGAGCAAGATGCGATTCTAACCGAGTTTGCAGAAGGGAAAGTAGAACTAATCGGGATGAAATCTGATTACTTCTTTGGTGTGTTACGCTCTGCAACCCTTGAAGGTGCATATGCTGACCCATTATACGGAGGTAATGCAAATATGGAAGGTTGGAAGATGAAGAACTTCCCAGGACACCAAATGAGCTTCCTCAATATTATTGAAGATGAATTCAAGGTGATCGAACCAGCAGCGTTAAATTCTCAACATAGTCACTAATCTTGATAGATAACATAATGTAAGGTATTTACGATTGAGGAGGAAATACGGATGGTTAAAAAATTACCAAAAACAGATGTCGTTATTGTTGGTGTTGGTTGGGCTGGGGGCATTATCGCTTCTGAGCTTACAAAAAAAGGTTACCAAGTAGTTGGATTAGAACGAGGAAAAGATAGAAAAATGGAAGATTATTTCATGGCGCATGATGAACTCAGATATGCGATTCGACATGAAATGATGCAAGATCTATCGAAAGAAACGATTACGTTCCGTAACAATGAAAAAATGCGTTCTCTCCCAATGAGACAATACGGATCATTTTTACTTGGCGTAGGTGTAGGCGGCGCGGAACACACTGGAATGGGCAAAACTTCCGTTTCCTTCCGTATGATTTTGAGATGCGTAGTGAAACGATTAAAAAATATGGTGCAGACAAAATCCCAGCTGATATGACAATCCAAGACTGGGGTATAACGTATGATGAAATTGAGCCTTACTATGACCAGTACGAAAAAATGGCCGGAATTTCTGGTGAGGATAACCCATTAGGAGGACCACGTTCAAATCCGTTCCCTACTGGTCCGATGAAAAAAACGCAAGCGATGCAATTATTTGATAAAGCAACAAAGAATATGGGTCTACATCCATATGTTCAACCTTCTGCGAACTTGTCGGAAAACTATACAAACCCAGACGGAATTTCTCGTGTAGCTTGTCAGTACTGTGGATTCTGTGAGCGTTTCGGTTGTGAGTACGGAGCAAAAGCTGACCCACTCGTAACTGTACTTCCAGTTGCTAAAGCAACAGGTAACTTCGAAGTTAGACCTCACTCTGAAGTTCGCCGTATCTTGAAAGATGGAGATAAAGTAACGGGTGTTGTATATGTAGACATGAATACAGGCGAGGAATTCGAACAACCAGCTGATGTTGTCGTATTGACAAGTTATGTATTTTCGAACGTTCGACTTCTTCTACTATCTGAAATTGGTAGACCATATAACCCGACTACTGGTACTGGTGTTATCGGGAAAAACTATGCATACCAAATCCGTAAAGGGAGAGCAACAGGATTCTTCGACGAGCAAAAGTTCAATAACTTTGCTGGAGCAGGTGGCTTAGGAATGATCGTTGATGATTATAATGGCGACAACTTCGACCACACTGATTTGGACTTTATCCACGGTGGGATGATCATCCTTGGACAAACTGGACTACGACCGATTGCTAATAACCGAATCCCTTCAGGTACACCAACTTGGGGTAAAGAATTTAAAGATGTATCGTTGAAATATACGAATGCAGCGTTAACGGTTAGTGGTGAAGGTGCATCCATGGCTTACAAACAACACTTCTTAGATTTAGACCCTGTTTACAAAGACCCATTCGGTGATCCATTAGTTCGAATCACTTTCGACTTTGAAGAACAAGACCGTCAATTGACAGCATTCTTGGCTGATAAATGTGAAGCGATCCTTAAAGAAATGGGCGCAGATCATATCGATACGAGCAGAGAACTCGGACCATATAACGTTGCTGAATACCAGTCAACGCATAATACAGGTGGCGTCATCATGGGTGCAGATCCTGAAACATCTGCAGTCAATAGCTATCTTCAAATGTGGGATGTAGACAATCTGTTCGTTGTAGGAGCTTCTGCATTCCCACAAAACGCAGGTTATAACCCTACAGGTACAGTTGGAGCACTTTCTTACCGTGCTGCTGAAGGAATTATCAAGTTCTTCGAAAACAATGGCGGCCAACTGGTAGAAGCAAAAAAAGGAAAACAACACGTTTAATAGTACGCCTTTCATCAATTCGTTGAATTGATGAAAGGCTTTTTTAATCGAATAAATCACCATTTTTCGATGGTGTTAATGTACAGACTGTTGTTCATTGTTCACAAATCAAAAATTTTCATTGTCATTCCTTAACAATGAAGCAGTTTTTAATTGGCTATAAGGTCTAACGACTCAAGCGCAATAAGATTGTACAATAAGTTTACATCTTTACAAATAAAACCTAATGGAGGTACCAAATGGAAAAAGAAAAGAACATCAAAAAGAAGTTTCAACTTCCGCATATTTATGTAATTCTGTTTATATTTAGTGCGCTGGCGGCCATTTCGACTTACTTTATTCCTGCAGGTCAATTTGAGCGTGTACCAGGTCCTGATGGAAGAACAGCGATTGATCCGAACTCTTTTACAGAAGTGGAAGCTACACCAATTGGTATAGCTGATTTCCTTACTGTTATTCCGCGTGGATTGATCGACGCCGGGGAGATCGTATTTTTCACGTTTATTATCGGCGGTATGTTTGCGGTGCTGAAGGCAACCGGAATCATTGAAGTTGTTGTGGACAGGCTGGCAAACCGTTTTGCAAAAAATAGTATTTTATTGATCCCAATCTTAACGACAGTATTTGCAATCGGGGCAACATTAATCGGAACCCCTGAGCTATCGCTCGTTTATATTCCTGTCATTATGCCATTAATCATCGCCTTAGGGTATGATTCCATTGTGGCTGCATCGATTGCGCTTGTCGGTACGGTTGTCGGATTTACTACCGGAGTTTTAAATCCAATTAACGTAGGATTGTCTCAGAAAATCGTAGGTGTCCCGGTGTTTTCAGGATTGCCGTTGCGTTTAGCTCTCTTCGTTATTTGTATATCGATAGGGATTTTCTTCATCATGCGTTATGCAAAAAAGGTACAGCAGAATCCTTTAAACAGCTATGTATATGAAGATGACCAAGAAAAAGGGAACTTTACAAGCAGAAAGGTAAAATTGAAGCGAAAAGCATGAACACAAGACAAAAGTATGCTTCAATTGCTGCTTTCATCTTCCTTGGGATTTTAGTATATGGTGTGCTTCAACAAGGTTGGTTCATGGTAGAGATGGCAGGACTGTTTATCTTTATGGGGGCTGTCGTCGGCCTGATTGCAGGATTGAACGCTACCCAAATTTCTAACGCGTTTACGGATGGATTCCGTGAAGTGCTTATGGGAGCCATTATTGTTGGTCTTGCCCGTTCTGTCGCTGTTGTGCTTGAGGACGGACAAATCATGGATTCGATCGTTCATAGCTTAGGTTCATTGGTTGGCGAGATGCCATCCGTTCTCGGTGCAGTAGGTATGTATCTCGTACAGCTCTCGATTAACTTTATCATCCCGTCTGGAAGTGGACAGGCCTTAGTCACAATGCCAATCATGGGGCCACTTGCAGACATGATCGGCGTAACAAGACAGACGGCAGTACTTGCGTTCCAGTTCGGGACGGCTTTGCTCATATTCTATTCCCGACGTCTGGTTACTTTATGGCTGCACTTGTTATCGCCGGTGTATCTTGGCAAAAATGGATTCGTTTCTATATGCCGCTATTCCTCGTGTTCTCTGCAATTGGTGTTGTCACATTAGTGGTTGCTCAATTGATTCAATACACGGGCTGAGGGCATTTGAAATAAGCATGAAGAATGAGTGGTTATTCGGACGATTTTGTCGTCTGGATAACCACTTTTTTTGATTGAAACATCGGTGATTGTCTTCATTCCTTTTACCAGTAATTTTATACGTACCGAATAATTACTATTAAAAATATAACAATTTGAACAAAAATAATTATAAGAAAAGACTCGCTTTTCTACAACTAATTCAAATTAGTTGTTTGTATACACTCTGAAATTCATCCGGAATTTACTCATAAGTATATTTCTTTATAAATAATCAGTAAATTAACGAATATTGATGCTTTTTCTATAGAAATTGTTCGTGTTTTATTGACAGCAAGAAAGGCTGGTGATACTATGAGTATGTAAAAAATAAATATTTTTCTCGTATAATGTTGGGGATAAGGCCCAAAGTTTCTACCAAGCTGCCGTAAATAGCTTGACTACGAGGTTGTGTATATACAATAGCGATAAATACCTTATTTATTTCTATTGTCTACCTTCCTGACGTCAAGCACCGGTACCCAATCGGTGCTTTTTATTTTTTACAAATACACAACAAGATTACAGGGAGGATCATTTCAATGAATAGTACAAAGAAATTTGCAATGGTATTACTTATTGCTTTTATGACTGTTGTTATGGCCGCTTGCGGAAGTAACGCAGCTGATAAAAAGGAAGATAAGGCTGGAAATAGCGAAGACGGATTGAAAATTGCTATCGTAACAAGCCCTTCTGGCGTTGATGATGGTAACTTTAATGAAGATAACTATAACGGCATCTTGAAGTTTATCGAAAATAATCCAACAGCAACAGTAAAATCAGTTAAAGAACCAACAGGTGATCCAGCTGCAGCTGTACAAGCTGTTGCCGATATTGTGGCAGATTATGATGTAATTGTTACACCTGGATTCCAATTTGCTGGAGTTTCTAGCATCGCTGTAGAAAACCCTGATAAGATCTTCATCATGAATGACACTGAGCCAGCTCCTGTAGATGGCCAAACTGAGTTCGATAATATCTATGCGATGAACTTCGCAGAACAAGAAAGTGGTTTCTTTGCAGGAATGGCTGCAGCACTTGAAACTAAGACAAACAAAGTAGCAGTTGTAAATGGCATTGCTTATCCTTCAAATGTTAACTATCAATTTGGTTTTGAGTCAGGCGTAAATTACGCGAATAAAGTTTATGGAAAAAGTGTTGAACTCGTTGAACTATCTGGATATGCAGGTACTGACGTTACTGGTGCTGATGTTGGTGGTAACTATGCAGGATCCTTTGCGGATGAAGCAACAGGTAAAGTAATCGGTAACGCTTTAATCAAACAAGGTGTAGATATCCTCTTCGTTGCTGCAGGCGGCACTGGAAATGGTGTATTCACGGCAGCTAAGGAAGCTAAAAATGATGTAAAAGTAATTGGTGTAGACGTTGACCAATATGATGACGGTTCAAACGGTTCTGAAAATATCGTATTGACATCTGCTGTAAAATTCATGGCTATGAACATTGAAAAATCATTGAATTCTGTTGCTGATGGATCCTTCAAAGGCGGTAACGTTGTTCTTTATGCAGATACAGAGTCAACTGGTTTTATCAAAGAAGAAGGTCGTCACCAATTATCTGAGGATACGCTAAACAAATTGAATGAGGCGTACGAGTTAGTGAAAGATGGCACGATCGTACCTGCATCCAATTTTAATGGAAACACTCCAGAAGAGTTTCCAGGACTATAAGATTAATTAGAGACACAATGACAATAGAAGTTTATCAGTTCATTAATCGAATGATTAGGGAATGATGAACTTCTATTATTTTTCCACTTATTGTGAGGAAGGAGAAGAAAGATGTCTGATTATATCGTAGAGATGAAACAGATTACGAAACGTTTCCCTGGAATCGTAGCAAATGATGACGTATCCATTGGCATTAAAAAGGGAGAAATATTTGCCTTGCTTGGTGAAAATGGTGCAGGCAAATCAACGTTGATGAGTATTCTGAGTGGAATGTACGAACCCGATGAAGGAGAAATCTATATTCGGGGAGAGAAGGTTCAAATCAGTTCGCCAAACCATGCAGCAAACCTTAACATCGGGATGGTCCACCAGCATTTTAAGTTAGTCGAAGATTATTCGATTACAGAGAATATCATATTAGGGGTCGAGCCCATCAGTAAATTTGCCGGTCTCTTTCCATATGTAGGTATTCGGAATGCCAATCGTAAAGTTGAGGAACTGTCCAAGAACTTCGGCTTGGAAGTGGATCCTACGAAAAAAATTGCCGATCTTACAGTTTCCATGCAACAACGAGTAGAAATTTTGAAAGTGCTTTATCGTGAAGCAGAAATCCTTATTTTCGATGAACCAACAGCAGTTCTAACGCCTCAAGAAATCGAATTTTTGTTAGGTATTATCGAAGGTCTACGAAACAGTGGAAAAACAATCATTTTAATTACACATAAATTAGAAGAAATTAAGAAAGTAGCCGATCGTTGTGCCGTATTGAACAAAGGTAAGTTGATTGATGTATTGGATGTGAAGACAACATCGGTCAATCTTATGGCTCAATTAATGGTTGGTAGAGAAGTAAATTTTGAATCGGAAAAGGCACCTGCAGAGTTTAAAGAGGAAGTACTGAAAGTAGAACAGTTAACCGTGAAAAATGAGGATGGATTTGAAGTCGTCAAAGACGTTTCCTTTACAATACACAGTGGTGAAATTTTTGCGATTGCGGGCGTTGCGGATAATGGACAAGTTGAAATAGCGGATGCCATTGCCGGTTTGACTAAAGCAAGCGGCGGAAAGATATTCCTCAATGGACAGGACATTACGAATGACAGTATAAGAAACAGAACTGAATCTGGAATCTCTTATATACCTGAAGATAGACAAAGATTTGGACTGTTTTTGGACTTTGATTTATCAACGAACATAGGTTCAAAGCAGTACTACAAGAAGCCTTTTTCCAATAAAGGAATATTGAATAAACAGGAATTTGATCAATTTGGCAGTCAGATGATTGATAAATATGACATTCGAAGTGGACAAGGCATTAAGACGCAGGTCCGTTCGATGAGTGGCGGGAACCAGCAAAAGGCCATCATTGCTCGTGAAATCGAATTGCAATCCCCGCTCATGATTTTCGTTCAGCCAACACGTGGAGTAGATATTGGTGCGATCGAAAATATTCATAAGATGATGATAGAACAACGTGATCAAGGGAAAGCGATCCTATTGGTTTCGCTCGAGTTAGACGAAATTATGAATGTAGCGGATACGATCGGCGTGATCTATAATGGCCAACTTCAAAAAGTTGCAAGCAGTGAATCATTAACGACGAATGAAGTCGGCGAATATATGATGGGGGCTAAGCATGAGTAAAGATAAAAAGAAAACAAGCTTAAGTTATCGTCTGTTTTGGCCAATACGGAATGAGAAATGGCAACCGATCACAATTCCGGTAGTCTCTATACTTGTCAGCTTTATTGTTGCGGCTATCGTCATACTGTTGCTTGGCAAAAATCCGATTCAAGCATTTTACAATTTGTTCCAAGGGGCAGGAATCTTCCCTAAGGCAACGTACGCTGGTTATAAGAGCTTGCTGACTGACTTTCTGAGTTTGTTAGACGCTATGACGCCACTTGTATTTGCCAGTTTGGCGGTGGCAGTTGCACTTCGAGCGGGCCTATTTAATATCGGGGTTTCGGGTCAAATGCTCTTCTCCGGTTTCTTAGCAACCATTATTGTTGGCTACAGTGGGTTAGATGCAATCATTGCTAAGCCGCTTGTGTTGCTAATCGGAATGGTTGCAGGAGGATTGATGGGCGGTCTTGTTGGGTGGTTAAAATATAAGTTTAACATTCATGAAGTTGTAACTACGATTATGCTAAATTACATCGCTCAGTACGTGATAAGCTTCTTCATTCATATGTATTATATTGACCCGGTTTCAAGACAATCCAAATACATTACGGAAGCAGCAAGATTGACGTTAGTAAATGTTGAGTTTGCAAACCTGAAAATGGATATTCCATTGGGCTTTATTTTGGCCATTGTAGTAGCGATTTTCATCAAGTTTCTTTTAGACAAAACTGTCGTTGGTCTTGAAATTAAAGCAGTAGGATCCAACCGAGATGCGGCGAAGTATACAGGGATAAAGGTCGGAAGCAATATGGTCTTAGCCATGATCATTTCAGGAGGTTTGGCTGGTCTCGCAGGTGTGACGTATTATTTAGGTGATTTTGCTTCCATTCAACCAAAGGTATTAACAAGTATCGGTTTTGACTCCATTGCGGTAGCACTATTGGGGAACTCCCATCCGATCGGGATTATTTTTTCATCCTTCTTAGTATCGATTATTGACCAAGGAAGTACGTATATGAGTTCACAGGCTGGGATTAGACAGGAAATTGCTTCTGTGATCATCGGGTTAATCCTATTGTTTAGTGCATGTGGAGCGTACGTAAAGCATAAAGTCAGCCGCTTGAAGGAAAAAGAAGTGGATCGAAAGGACAGTGAATCATAGATGGATACGATTATTATTGATGGATTATCCTTTGCTCTGCCTCTTTTTATCATGGCAATAGGCGGTATATATAGTGAAAAAAGTGGAGTTACCAATTTAGCACTTGAAGGCTTTCAAGGTTTTGGGGCATTCATCGGGGCTATGTCAGCTGTGTTAATTGCAAATGCTTCAGGAGCAGCTATTGAAGATATGTTCTATGTCGCATTACTATTTGCGATGATTGGCGGGATGGGTTTTTCCATGATTCATGCCGTATTAAGTATTAAATTTAAGGCAAATCAAGTAATCAGCGGTGTTGTCATCAATATTTTGGCGCTGGCTCTAACGACTTTCTCAACAACACAGATCAATGCGCTTGTATTCGGAGCGGCTTCGGACAAGTTCCGATTGGGCGTATCGGAGCGTTTTACAATTGACGGTTTAGCCAATATACCGGTGATTGGTGCGGTATTTACGGATGTGTATCCGTTCGAAGTGATCATCATTGTGATTGCTATTTTTGCTTGGTATGTATTGTATAAAACGAAGTTCGGATTACGCTTAAGAGCGAGTGGGAGAATCCTCAATCCGTTGACGCAGCAGGCGTAAATGTATATAAAATACGATTTTCCGCGGTGCTTATATCTGGAATGCTATCGGGTCTCGCTGGTATGTGTTTTGCCTATTCCATTTCAGCCCAATTTTCTTCAGGCATTTATATGGGATATGGATTCTTAGCCATTGCAGCATTAATCTTTGGTAACTGGAGAATTCTCCCGACGTTAGCAGCTTGTCTATTATTTGGTTTTGCTAAATCCGGGGAATGTTTATCGCACAGGCGATGGCATTGCCAAGCAGTTTCACTGATTTATTCATGATACTACCGTATGTACTAACGTTATTGTTATTGATCTTCTTTTCTAAATCAAATCGTGCTCCGAGAGCGTTAGGTGAGATTTATGATAAAGGGAAGAGATAGATAAATTCTTTACCAAATAAGAAGAAGCTTCTCATAAGTCATTGAACTTGTGAGGAGCTTCTTTTTAGACTATCAATATCTTTTGTAGAGTTTTTAATTAGTGATTAAGCTTCTGGTTTCTTTTTACCCATCGAGTCAAATAATTGTGTAGATGATAAAGCATTGAACGGCATAGATGCAGTATGTTTAATGCCTTGATTGTATGTTGCGATCAAGACTTTTAAAAGAACAGATAATGCAGTTGCTGCTGTCTATTCTGAAACATTGCTCCGGTTTCTAACGACCGAGCTTTCTCCCGTACTTACTTTCAAGAGGTTTAAGATTTCTTCCCCAGGTAAGTTGATTGGCTTCTATGTGTATTTATATAATCTTTATTGAATTGTCATAAATGCGTGCTGCACAGGCACCGTTCACTAGTTTAAACTGTGATGGTTTGTTTTATCATTTTTTTAACTTGATTTGCAGCTTTAACCTTGATATCTATGCAGGGTGAAATTCTTGTTTCATAATCTCCTTTTTGAATCGTAGACCTTAATTCATCAATGGATTCACATTCTGGGAATTCGTTTATAATTGACCCGTATTGCAGTTGGTGGTGGGTATCACTTCCACCAACGACAGGAACATTATACTGACTAGCGAATGTGCGAACACGTTCTTCTATTTCATTTCCATACGTATATAAATCTTTACCATTTAAGTCAAAGGCATCGAATTGCTTTAATACGGAAGAATCATGATGTTCCCAAGGTGTCGATTCGCGTAAAGGATGTGCCCCAATCTTTAATACATTAAAATCAGCCAGTAATTCAATGAGATCTTTTACTGGAAGGAAATTTTCCTCTTTTTGATGGGCTAGAAGTAAACGAGCAATGGTTAAAATGTCGTCTCGAGACCCAATAACAAGGAAATGTCCCGTTTCTTTTACGTCAATTTCTAAGCCACAGAATACTTTCATTCCTTCGATTTCATAATACTCTCCCTTGTATGGGAATTCCTTTTGTAGTGTTTCGTATAAATCGATAATATTCTTAGAGTTAAAATGCTCCGTGATTGCTAGAGCGGTAAGTCCACTTTCCTTTGCTTCCTGCATTTTTCCCTTGAAAACCTCAAGGGAAACCGTTATTTTCTTTGCTAAATTTGCATGGGTGTGAAAATCAATATACATGTAAAAACTCCTTTCGATTTAAATCTACGAACTTATGTTGGAAAAACATCTCCGGCCCATAAAATAAGTAGAAGAATAGTGAGTTGTGTGATGATAAATATATAATCTTTCGTCCTGACTTTTAAATAGGATAATTTATTTTTTTTTGCGACGGAACTGTGTAGTGAATAAGAGAAGCCGCGTACTTCTAACGCTTCTACTGTCAATCTTGTTCGTTTAGCGATGTTTAACATTAATGGGTAGAATGATTGAATCACTACTTTTATATAGTAGTAAACGATGCGCCATTTGAGAAAACCATGTTTTTCTGGAGTCTTCCCACGTAAACGAAAAGATTGGAAAATTTGGTGATACTCATCCAATAAAATCGGTAGCATTCTATAACCATAGGAAACGGCAAAACTAAATTGAGCTGGTACCTTTAAGCTTAGCAACCCGTCACTTAAACGTTCGGGACTCATGCTTGCAAAGACCGAGACACTTGCAATCGACATGATGAAAAGTTTCATCGAAAACGTGAGCAATGGCAGAATCGTTTCGAATGTTCCTCCACCAAAAATAAGGGATACAATGAATAGCGTAAAGAGTTCGGTGATGATACCAATTCCGAGTAATGTAAGGATTAACGGACTTACTCTTGAAATGACAGCTAAGAAAGTTGTATATGCAATGATTAAGAGCAAAATGGTATTATTAAAAGTAAACCATGGTAAGATACTGACCGTTAAATACCAAAACATTAGTACTCTAGGGTCAATTTTTGCCATATAGACATCAGGTTTTCCGAAGGCGGTTTTAATTAATTCGAGCTTAATCGTTTGGACATTTAGAACGTCTTTAATTTTATCCGTTAGCTCCAATTACTTGAACCTCCTTTACCCTTCCAACAAATTCCTCCACAGATAATGCCGGGTGAATATTTAGTTCCAAACTTAACTCGGCAATTTGCGGTAACTTCAGTCCGGCGCTTTTCCAAACCTCAATTCGTTCAAATAGTGCCCGTGGTGTACCGTCAAATACGACTTTTCCATGTTCCATTACGATGACTCTCGTTGCCCACTCCGAAACGAGCTGCATATCGTGCGTGGCAATTAGTACCGTTTTCACTCTGTCACGAATGGAATGTAGGATACGAATTAATTGCTTTCTGTTCCTACGTCTAAGCTTGCAGTTGGTTCATCTAGGATCATTACCGTTGGCATCATCGCTAAGCCAATCGCAACAGAAGATCTTCTTTGTTGTCCACCACTAAGTAGTCTGCCGTCTTTTGGAAGAAGTGCATGCAAATTTAATTGATCAGCAATTTGTTCATATAATTCTTTCCGATCCAAATTGCGTACGTTTCCGAAATATGTTACATCATTTTGAATGGTATCTTGAATAAACATTTCCTCAGGATTTTGATAAATATAGGAAATGTGACTGGAAAGCTTTTCAACAGGCGCTCGCATCACATCGATGCCATCTACTATTATTTCGCCTTTACGCGGTTTATTAATACCAGCTAGACTTTTCATTAAAGTTGTTTTGCCTGCACCATTGTTCCCGACAATCGCAACTCTTTCACCTTCAAAGAAGGTTAGTGCATCAATATCCAAAACAGTTCTTCTTTCACCTTGTAGTGTTTTAACTTCGTATCGGACATCTTTTATCGATAAGATAGCCGAATCTGTTGAATGTAAATTTGCTTGATTGCTATCCGTTCCTGGATCAAAGAAGTAATCTTTAAAATAATCCTTTGCTTCATCTACTGTAATTGGCAGTTCATCTGAATTAGAAAAACTAGCGATTTGCAAAGCTGCCTGTGTTACTTGGGGTGGGTAAATGTGTACATCCTCAAGTTCGGTTATATTTAACAAGCCCTGCTTTACGTCTGTATGCCATTTCACCTGACCATTTTCAATTAGGGCAACATGTTTACAATAATTCGCAATGAATTCGGTATGGTGCTCGATAACAATAATTGTTTTTCCTAGTTCCTCATTTAAATACTGCAATTTATCATAGATTAATGTTGCATGCTGTGGGTCAAGCTGTGCAACAGGTTCATCAATAATTAGTATTTCGGGATTTAAAGCCAAAGCTCCAGCAAGTGCAGTTAAATGTTGCTGCCCACCACTAAGTTCCCAAACCGTTTTGTCTTTGAGGTGTTCGATACCGAGCAGTTCTAATGCCCACATCGCTTTTTCCTCATAATCTGGATATCCGAAATTAAGTGGTGAAAATCCAACGTCTTCCAGAACGGTTAACTTCATCAACTGATTTTGAAAATCCTGATAAACATAACCGACATGATGACTAAGAATGGAAACGGGCTGCTCTTTAACAGATAGCCCGTTTACAATAACCTCTCCATTGTAATCACCAGAAAAATAATGCGGAATTAAACCGTTGATCGTTTTACATATAGTTGACTTACCACTACCATTACCACCAATAATGGCAAGAAAATCACCTTTATTAATGGTAAGGCTCGCTCCATTTAACACTGTCTCTTTTGCTCCAGGGTATTGATAGTGTACATCTTTAATTTCAATGATTGGTTGATTTAAACTGCCCATTTATTCTTTTCATCCTTCTTTTTACCCATTTTTATTGCGATACTAATAATAAAGATTACGATAATCGCCGCAGCAGAAATAGGAATCCATATATATCCATCTCCAAATTGTTCTAAGAAATCTGGCTCCCATACAGCGAAGTTGATATCCATATCAGACATATATTCTGCCACCATTCCTACAAAGGCTAAGAATACTGCTACAATTACAAAACGAGCGGAAATATATTCGAGCATCGAACCTTTGACATCTGGGTTCCGGGGATTAATTCCCATTAATGGTTCGATTTTTCCGTAAAGTTTAGGAAGCAGATAAAGTGTTGGTATCAATCCAAACAACACTCCTGAAATAACCATTTCATTTACAAAGCTGAATGCTTCAATAGCAAGAATACTTTCAGGTAAACCAGTAACAGTTTCTAACTCTTCAATTCCAAACCATACTTTTCCAATATCGACAATTGAGCTAAGCATTTGGTCAATTCCGACACCTACGATAACCGCAATACCAACTTGTCTTCTATTACTTGGATCCCTTACAAGTAGACCGGCGACATACATTGCTAAAGAAAATTCAATAAACCCTTCTAATTCAGCTATTCCACCAAAGTCTCCGAGTAATAATTTTCCGAAAATAATATCTCCAACGGATGCTCCAATTGCTGCATACAATGGATGAAATAAAAATACCAGTATTAATGGGATAAATGCTAGATACGAGATGGAAATATCAATCGGACCTAATTGGAACTCTGGCAATAGTTCTGTAAATAAACTTGCAAGACCAAATAACGACATCGACAGGATGAAAATCATCATTTTTTGCGACTGGGTGTACCGATCTTTGTTTGACAAATTAGTTGGCACTACTGATTCCTCCCTTATATTCTTACTACTTTTATAGTAACGTTCAATCGTTAATATAGTATGGTAGATAGGTAAATAGCATGTAAATATTAGTAAGGTAATTTCCACTATGAAAAAAAATTTACACATCATAAGGGGAAAATAATTATAATAGAAATAACTATAGAAGGTTGGTGACAGTGCGTGGCAATTTTTTTAGACGTTAATAAAACAGAGTTGTCAATGAAGCATCAACAAGTAATGGAAGTCATTGAAAAGATGGGTATAGTAAATGTTGCTTACATGTCGATAGAAGATATTGCAAGGGAGGCAAAAGTGAGTACTGCTACGATATCTCGTTTCTGGCAAGTGGCTGGTTACAAGAACTTTAAACAGTTCAAAGAACATGTGAAACAGCGGATCAATACTACTCCGGAGAATAAATTAAGAAATTTCTTCCTTGATATGGGGAGTGATGATGTATTCGACCGGATTATTGAACAAAGTTATCAATATCTTTTTCAAACACATACCCACCTCAATCGTGAGGATTTAAATGAGTCTGCAGTAGAAATTAAAAAGGCAAAGAGGGTCATCGTATATGCGCCCTCATCCTCTGAGGGACTTGGCAATTTAATTGAGCATCGTCTGAAAAGGTTTGGAATTCCGGTTGAAAAAATGGCGAAAAGCGGTCATGAAATCTTTGAATCTATGATACATTTTCAGGAAGGCGATTGTATAGTTATTTTTCAATATGTAAAATTGCTACCCGAGACAGAAGCCATTCTTAATTACGCTAACCAATTAAATATTAAATCCATTCTTTTTACGGATCAGCTCGTTGCAAGCATGAACAAACTTGCAGATTATGTGTTGTATGCCCACCGTGGAGATGCATGGGATTTCCATTCAATGGTCGCACCTACAACCGTGGTGGAAACTTTGGTTATGCTAATTGGCAATCAGTTGGAACAGCAGTCCATAGAAAACTTGGAGAAACTTAGTAAACTCCGGAGAGATTACGGTGATATTATCCCGAGTTAACTAAAAAACTAAGTGGGAAGAGTTGTAAGATGAAATTGGTGATATAGATAATTCTTTGGATTAACCATTTTCTAAGCCATAAGAAAAACAAACACCAATAATCGGTGTTTGTTTTTCTTTACTGCACAAGGGGAGTTTATCTTATTCCACAACAATCCCAGACATGGTATAAGGAATTGCTGATTTGATATATTCTTCAGGTGTCACCTTAAATGCTGCTGCACAGGTACCTACTGGAGTCTTTTTGCCGTTTCTTACATAAGGTTAGCTATAGTGAACAAAGACTGCTATAATTGCATAGCACTCAAAGCGGTTTAGAACGGCTTTTTTGGTGCATACTAGAATTACTTAATATTTATCAAGAAGGGAAATACAATCATGAGCAACTATAACGCAGTTTCAGCAAAAAATACGGAAAATGCACCAAGCGGTAACGGTCTATATTCACATTCTGTTGCTTTTTCTCATTACAATAATCTTTCAGCGCAATTGCCTGTCGATCCAACAACAGGTAAATTGGTTGCTGGTGGTATAAAAGAACAAGCTGAGCAGTGCTTTACTAATATTAAAGCAATTGTAGACAGCGTAGGTCATGTTATGAGTGATATCGTTCGAATCACGGTATTCGTTAAAGATATCAAAGATGTTGACACTGTAGACGAAGTGTATAAAACATTCTTCCCAACTTATGTTCCTGCACGGACAACTGTTGCAGTTGCAGCTTTGCCGATGGGTGCTATGGTACAAATTGAAGCACTTCTTTCACACGGTGAAGGTTCAATTCCAAACGCCCCACAAGCTGGCGACCTCATTAAACTTACAAATAACACTGCGAATGCACCTACAAGTGTACTATCTACACAAACCGTGGCATTCTCCCATTACAATTACCTTACAGCTCAATTGCCAATCGATCCAAAAACAGGCAGATTAGTTGTTGGTGGTGTAAAAGAGCAAACTGCACAGTCATTGAAAAACATTAAAGCAATTTTAGAAAGCATCGACGTTCCTTTTGACGATATTGTTAAAACGACGATCTTCGTTAAGAACCTTGCGGATATCGAAGCGGTAAACGAAGTGTATTCAACATTCTTCCCAGACTCCGCTATCGCAAGAGCAGTAGCATACGTCCCTGCACGTACAACAGTTGAAGTTTCAGCTCTTCCGATGGATGCTTTAGTACAAATTGAAGCTGTCGTGTCACACGGAGACGGAACACCTCCACAAGAGATTGAAGATAGACATGGCATTGTGATTTGGGCAAACAACACAGAAAATGCACCAAAAGATTCCCTATCTACACAAACTGTAGCGTTCTCTCATTACAATCACCTTTCAGCTCAATTGCCAATGGAAGCAAAAACTGGTCAATTGGTAGCTGGTGGTGTAAAAGAGCAAGCTGAACAATGCTTGAAAAATGTTAAAGCAATTGTAGAAAGCATCAATCATGCTATGGACGATATCGTTAAAGTAAATCTCTTCCTTACAAACATCGAAGATATCGATGCAGTAGACGAAGTCTACAAAACATTCTTCCCGGGCGGTGTGCCAGCACGAAGAACAGTTGGCGTATCAGCTTTACCTGAAAATGCTTTGATCCAAGTCGATGTAGTTATATCAAACGCTGAAGGAACAGCTCCAAAAGCATAATTTTGTGGGTGCCTGCGCAGTCCACTACCCAGATACTACAATACGATTTCATAAATTAAAAAAGAAGAAGTCGATCAATCAACAATTTGATCGGCTTCTTCTTTGTATTTCATGAAGGATTTAATGTAATACTAAGTCCATTGGTATCGGGCCGGCAACTCCAATACAGACAAAGCGCTCGTCTCCTGTGTTGCGCATTCCGTGTTGCTGGCCAGGGTAAGATACAATGAGATCTCCTTGAGTAATTTCGACTTCTTCTCCATTTCCCGGATAGAATGTTCCTGTCCCTGAAGACAAATCCACAAATCATCTGAAGTAGTATGAGAATGCTTGAATATTTCCTGTCCGGGCTCTAAACACCAGACAGCACCAGCAGTTTTCTCTGTTTCGTAAAAAATAGTTTTTTTCCCTTTGTTAGGGTCAAATTGCGCTAAATCTTCAAGTTTGAAAAATCTTCTTGTAGCTAATTCTGTTTTAACTTCCATTTTCAATGCCCTCTTTCAAATAGTAGTGACAGCTTGCTTACTTGTTACTCCGTTGACGACAAATGGAGGCTCTTCATTATTTAATACTTTTACAATATTCGTTGCAGCCATCTCCGCCATTGCATCACGAGCTTCAAATGTTGCATTTCCGATATGAGGTGTTAAAACGACATTTTTTAGTTTTTTTAAGCCTTCACTGATTTCAGGTTCAAATTCAAATACATCTAATGCAGCACCTTCAATTAAGTTCTCTTCCAAAGCTTTGATTAAGGCCGCTTCTTCAACAATTGGACCACGAGCACAGTTGATTAAATAGGCTGTCGGCTTCATCATCTCAAATTGTCTTGTACTGAACATATGCTTCATGCTTGGATTATAAGAACAGTTGATGGTAATGAAATCTGACTGGGCGAGCAACTCATCGAAAGAAACATAGGTTGCATTCAATGCTTTTTCTACACCTATATCGGCTTGTCTTGGACCACTGTAGATCACTTTCATATCAAACGCGGCTGCGCGTTTTGCTACTGCCTGGCCAATTTGTCCGAAGCCGACAATTCCAATTATTTTTCCTGTTACTTCACGTCCTCTGAAGTAAAGTGGTGCCCAACCATTAAATCCAATTGTGCGGCACACCTCATCTCCTTCGGCAACCCTTCTTGCTGCAGCCAACAATAATGCAATTGTTAAATCAGCAGTGGCGGCTGTTGAAGCAACCGGTGTATTTGTTACCGGGATTTCTTTCGAAGCTGCATAGTCAAAATCTATATTATTAAAACCTGCTCCGTAGTTTGCAATGATTTTTAAATTGGGTGCGTTATCAATGGTTTTCTGACTTACGGGAGTAGAAAGTAAGCTTATCAAAGCATCTTTATCTTTAATGCGCTCCTGTAATTCTGCTTCGGAAATTAATTTCTCACCTGTAAATACTTCAACTTCATGATCTTTCGTTAATATATCTAAACCAATTTGGGGGATTTCGCCTGCTACAAGAATCTTTGCCATTTCCAAACACCTCTTCTTTTTAATTTTTAAACGGCCCGTTTCGACTATGTGAAACATTTCACAATGTCTACAATTCCATTATATACGCTATGAAGGATAATTCAATCCGTTTTTTTACCTTTCACATAGTTGTCAAATTTCCTTGGCCCAAATGTATAAGTCATATTTTGTTCAACATTTTACGATTTACAAGTTTGGAAAAGGGTGTATGATGGATTTATAAAGTTTGTGAAATTCTTCACAAACTCAGAATAGCGAGGGAATATAAATGAAACAACCATTAGAACAGGCAGTAGAATTAGCACTAAAAAAGAAGGGGATATTAAATGATTCCGTTTTAAAATACCTAATAAGAGCGGCGCTTGCAGCTTTTTCTGTCGGAATAGGACTTATGGTATCTTTTCGATTAGGTGAAGGATTCTTTGATAGTCAGTCACCGGTAGCATCTATCATGTCATCCATTTTCTTTGGTATCGCACTTATCCTCATTATTTACGGCGGTGCAGAACTATTCACAGGAAATACGATGTACTTTACAATGGCCACTCTGAAAAAAGCAACAACGGTGAAGGATACTTTGCAAAATTGGTTAGCATGTTATGGAGGTAATTTGATCGGAGCCGTTATCTTCGGTCTTCTTGTCATGTATTCAGGATTATTTTCTTCAATGGAAAATAGTGAATTGCTGATGTCTTCTGCAGCTATGAAAATGAGCGGATCTTTTAGTGAACCGTTTTTTAGGGGCATCCTTTGTAATATAGTCGTCTGTCTCGCTGTCTGGATTCCAATGCATGTAAAAGGGGATGGGCCGAAAATTACGGTCATTCTACTATTAGTGTTTGCCTTTGTCGCAGCAGGGTTTGAACATAGTGTAGCCAATATGGTTACATTTTCAATTGCACTCGCAGCTCCGCATCCGGAAACCGTTACGCTAATGGGCGCGCTGCACAATCTTGTTCCTGTCACACTCGGCAATATTATAGGCGGTGGATTTTTTGTAGGGGCAGTCTATGTGTTCATCAACTCTCCTTCAAAGAAAAGTAAGGTCAAGCACCTCGTCCTAAGTAAAAAAAGAAGCGGCAAAACAATGTATCTTCATAAATATGAAGACCAAGTCCGATAGACGAAAAAAACGAGCGATTTCTTGAATAAATCAGGAAATCGCTCGTTTTATCAATATTGCACTCCGTGGCGGAGTGCGTCTTAAATGCTTCCTCATCCGGCTCGAAGTATTCCTCTGTGTAGTTCGCAACGAATTCGCCGTTCTGTACATAACCAGCGCCCCAAGTAGGGTCCATCGTTAGCCATTCGCCATCGACCTTCACTTCCACCCATGCGTGGCGTGAGAAATTGAAGCCCGCTCCAGCTGTTCCAGCTATATATCAGCTTCCATGTTAGACGCACGAAGCAATGCGAGGGCAAGATAGGTGTAGTCCTGGCAAATCCCTTTTTCAAGCTCGAGTACCTTTAGTGCACTATCATCCCACTCAAACTCGCTATTTTTCTGTTTTTGAACGTCATAGGCAATCGACTTTGCCGTAAACTCATAGACTGCCTTCGCTTTCTCTCGTTCTGTCATTCCATCATTTATGAGTTCTTCCGCAATCGCGATAATTTCAGGGGCATCGGACTGAACTCCCCGTGATGGCAATAAATCACGTTGATCCTTAGTGCCTGTGCTTTCAACTGTGAATTGGGCAACGTATTCATAATAAAACTTGGAACTGTTCTTCTCTTTTATTTCCGGAACACTCACAATTACTTCATACGTCCCCGGTCCGAAGCGCAAATAGAACTCATCATCGAATGAATAATCCTTTACTGGAATGACAGATAAAGCCTCCTCGCCATCTTTTTTCGTCGTAATATAAAGATGCGTCGTCTCTTTTGCAAATGGGGCATCTTTGTCAATGGTGCCTTTTATGCGATACGTTAAATTGGTCTCTTCACCGCCGGCCGTTGGATAAGTGAGATTGACACCACGTTCTTGATAGGTCGTCATGTACTGAATCGGTTCAGTGATAAGTTCAGATTCATTGTCGATGTAAAGAACTGTGCCTGCCTGGAAATAGTTATTTTTTTCCTCGTCAGGTACGTAAACTTTTAATTCATGGACCCCTTTTCCGTAAAATAAAGGGACGTCATACGCGAACTTGCCGTTTTTAACAGGAAGTACATGTTTCCATGTTTCTCCGTCCTTTTTTAATTCAAGCATCACTGCTTCGTTTGGTCCCTTGATAGAGGGGATATTCCCTTTTAGTTTAAAAATCTCGCTTTCTTTAACATATCCACTGTCCGGAGATTGAAGCGATAATCCCGCTTCCTGAGCAAAAGGGGTATACGTAAGATCTCGCTCCATAGCAGGGTTAACATTAAACACAGTGAATTTTGCAAGATCATAATAATAATTTTTCTGGTCCTTGCTTGGGAGCATCACAGTTACCCGGTATTCGCCCTCCCGTTGAACAGCCTAACATCCTGCTTAAATTTACCGTCTTGGATAGGTGCATAGTATTCCATCGAGTCGTCGGAAGTCGCTTCTCCGTCAAACTTGATTTTGATCCATACATAGTTTTCTTGTAATTGTTCCTGATTTTCAACCGTTCCTTCAACTGTGACGAATTCATTTACCGCAAAGTTTGTGTGGGTCGGTTCTATCAACGTAGCGCCCACTTCTTCGCTATAGCTCGTCAGTTCCAAAGGCGTCATTTCAAGTTCAGCATTTTTCTTTTCAATGGCTGCTTCATAATCTTCCTTTTGCTCCTGCTTTTGAACGGGCGTTGACTGCGATTCATCCACAGAAGCAGATTTATTCGCACAAGCGCCTAATAAAAGTAGACACATCAATGAACCCATCAGTATATATCTTTTTTTCATAAGCGTCGGATTTACCCCCTTGAAATTTTTGGATATCTTTACTATAGCAAGTTTTTGAAATAAAATCGTAAGCCTATAGGTTGGGTAAATAGTTGTCCTATTCTCTTAACCACAATCAAAAATTGATAGTTAAGTCATAATTTAAATGATCTAAACCAATAGTTTTGCGGAACTGTCGTTAATCCAATATAGTTAAGAAAATGGTTATAAAGTAAGGGGATGAAAAAATGACTGAAACTAAGGTGGATCCCAGAATTCTTCGCACACGTAAATTAATAACGGATGCTTTTATAGAACTTTCGGGTAGGAAGGAATTCAAGGATATTACCGTCAAGGATATTACAGCCGAGGCTATGATTAACCGAGCCACGTTCTATTATCATTTTGAAGATATTTACGACTTATTGGAAAAGGCATTATCAGAAGTTTTATTAATTGATTTGAATTGCAACACGTACCAAAATAACGAATTAAATGAGGAAACATTGGTAGACATTTTTAAAGTGATCACCAATTTTCAAATGGCGTTATCAAACCGTTGCCATAGGGGATATGAAGATACGATTGCCCGTATTATCGGGACCAACTTGAAGTCATCTTATATAAAATGTTGGTAAAACAGCAGTCTACTGCAGATGACAATGGATTAAAACTTACTGCGGTCATGTTAAGCTGGGGACTTTACGGGGCTTCAATAGAATGGAAAAGAAGTAATAATGTTCAGCCAGAGACATATATCAAATCAGCCATTCCTTATATCATTTCCGGAATTGGTTTTGGATTTTAGGACAATTAGACAAGGGTGCATCCAATTTGATAATAATCCCCGATTCTAACCAAAATGCAGTTATTGTATTACACGAAATCTATGGTGTGAAGAACATATGAAGATGTTTTGTAGCCGACTTTCGGAAGAGGGCTTTGCTGTATTTTGTCCGGATCGGATAAACGGCTTCCTTTAAGGTGGATGAAGTGAATGAGGGATCTGCTAGGAAGGCTTTTTTTAGAATGATTGAATTCATTAACGATGAAGTGCTTCGCCTACGTTCCGAAAAAATAAAATATCCCTAACTGTGTTGATTAATGTTATAGTTAGAAAGTAAATTTTATAAGTGAGTAGGTGAGCAAGATGATTGAAGTAAAGACATCTGCACTAAGTGACGGAGAATTCAACAGAGGGGTATTCGCAACTTGTGATATCAAAAAAGGTGCAATTTTACACGAAGCACCTGTTATTGCCTATCCAAATGATCAACATTCACATATTGAGCAAACACTTCTTGCTGATTATGCCTTTGAGTATGGGATTAATCATACCGCAATCCTTCTTGGATATGGGATGCTATTCAATCATTCATATACGCCGAATGCAACGTATGAGATTAGTTTTGAAAAACATACATTTGACTTCTATGCTTATAAAGATATAAAAGCAGGGGAAGAAATTCTAATCAATTATAATGGTGAAGTGGATGACAATGAACCACTATGGTTTGACCAACAATAAAAAAGGGTGGTAGTTGCCGAGTTACAATCGGTGACTGCCACTCTTTTTTGATTGATTTACACTCTTTTTAATTCAATGTTCGTAATTTCCTCTGCAACTGCATTTGTGAACTCTTCGACTGTTTTTGGAATGAATGATTTTAATATTGCATTGATCATCGGTCCCATTACTCCCTTTGCGGCAATGTCCAAATTCCCATGCATCAATGTTGTAGAATTCGACGTCGCGTCTGCTTTAAAGTGGCCATTGCCCACAAAGTTATCGTGCACACCTTTCAAATCGAATGTGACTAAACTAGGTTCCCTCCACTCTGTAACGTCGATTTGCAATTTGACCGTTTTTTGCACAATGCCTATATCGCCTTTGAATGTCCACGTCGATTGGGTGTTGCTTAAAATCGTATGTTCGATATAACCAGGAACGAGCGGAGCCCATCTGTTCATATCGCTGACAAAATCCCATATCTTTTTAATCGGTAAATCCAATTCCGTGCTGTGTGTACCGCTTGGCATTCAATCGTTCCTCCTCTTCTAGTAGAACGTTTCATCATCGCTTATATTACGCAATTGCTTGTTACAAATATGCATGGCTTAATGTGGAGCAGGTACCGAAAAGTCATCTGAATAATGGGGATAATATAGTCAAGGATCCATTCCCCCGTTTTACTAAGCGAATCAAAGGGCGGCACTCGGAAAAAGAGTAGCCCTCCCAATTCTGTTATAATGGAAAGTAGACTGTAGACGATGGAGGGAAATCGATGGACTTTATTCGTAACCGACTGTTGGGTTACGGCGTTGATGAAGCATGGGTTGGCTACCTAACAAATGGTATTATGATCATCTTTATCGCGTTGATTTGTATTGTCGCGAATTTGATTACAAAAAAAGTGGTTGTCCGATTCATCACGCATATCGTGAAGAAGAATACTTTCAAGTGGGATGATATATTGTTGGAACGTCAAGTGTTCCGCAAATTGTCTCATATCGTACCTGCCATTATTATTTTTTCGTTTGCAACAAAGTTTCCTGCTTATCGGGAATTAATTGAAAAAGCGGCTTGGGTGTACATTATTATAGTGGCCCTAACTGTAATCAATAGTTTATTAAACGCTGTGAATGATATTTACCAAACGTTCCAAGTGTCGAAAGTGAAACCGATTAAAGGGTATATTCAAGTTGTCAAAATCATTACATTTATTTTAGGCGTTGTGTTAGTCATTGCGATTCTTGTCGGTGAAAGTCCGCTTATCCTGCTAAGCGGGATCGGTGCCATTTCAGCAGTGCTCATGTTAGTGTTTAAAGATTCCTTATTAGGGCTTGTTGCGGGTATTCAGCTATCAGCTAATGATATGGTGCGAGTAGGCGACTGGATTGAAATGACGAAATACGGGCAGACGGGGATGTCATCGATATTTCTTTGAACACGGTCATGGTACGGAACTTTGATCAGACGGTGACGATGATTCCGAGTTACGCGCTAATTTCGGATTCATTTATCAACTGGCGCGGTATGCAGGAATCTGGTGGGCGACGTATTAAGCGTTCATTGTATATTGACACATCAAGCATCCAGTTTTGCACGGAGGAAATGATGGAGCATTTTAAGCAGATACACTACCTTAAGGATTATATTGTTAATCGTGAAAAAGAAATCGAGGATTATAATCATGTAAATAAGGTTGACCGCAGCAATATCGTCAACGGAGGGCACTGACCAATATAGGGGTATTTCGGGCGTATATAAGTGAATACATTAAACGGCACCCGGGCATTCATCAGGAAAAAACGTTAATGGTCCGTCAGTTGGCCCCCGGTGAACATGGTTTGCCTATCGAGATTTATGCTTTTGCGAACAGTATTCAATGGGCTGTATATGAAAATGTACAGGCTGATATTTTTGATCATTTGTTTGCAGTTGCGGGAGAGTTCGGACTCCGCGTGTTTCAAAATCCAGCAGGCAGTGATTTTCAAGCGTTGAGTCAGGGTGTAAGAAGTGAGTGAATTGTTTGGGTGCCTGTGTAGCACTCCGTTCAGATAATTCTCTGCAATTGCATAAAAAATGAAGAAGCTAACCAAGTCAATATTTGGACGGCTTCTTTTTGCATTTAAATAACTTTTTTTAAAAGTGGTGCACAGGCACTAAAAAGGGCACAGAGAAGACTGGTTTTTGGGGGGCTATTCATTATATGTAAACATGGGTTATAGTCTAAATAGTTTTATTTGCCTAGCATAATCTACTAAGAGTCTTTGAAAAGGGGGGTAAATATGAGAAATACAGAAGAAGCTCCTCGCGGGCATGAGCATCGCCAGGAGCATCGCCAGGAGCATCGTCACGAGCACCGTCACGAGCACCGCCACGAGCATCGCCAAGAGCATCGCCAAGAGCATCGCCAGGAGCATCGCCACGAGCATCGCCACGAGCACCGACAAGAGCACCGCCAGGAGCGTCGCCAAGAGCATCGCCATGAGCACATTCATCACCATTATCATCACGTTTCGCATGGTCAACATGTAGGCCGTCCAACAGGGTACCCAATGGGACATCACGTTATGGGACACGAACAAATGATTCAAAATGTAAATTTGTTCCTTGAAGATCATAACGAGATGGTTCAACGTTTAAATTTATTTCCGGTAGGTTATCACCAAATGGTTCAACCTATGGTTCAACCGATGGTGCAACCGATGGTTCAACCGATGGTTCAACCGATGGTTCAACCTATAAATTTTTTCCCTGAAGGTCATCACGGATGCCACTGCGGTCACATGAGACATTTTGGAGGATGCCACTGCGGTCACATGAGACATTTTGGAGGATTCAAGTGTTGAAATCAGAATTGCACCCAATTCGTATGTGAAAAAGTCAAATATCATGTTTGGGTGCCTGTGCAACACTCTGGTCAGATAATTTACTACAATTGCATAAAATAAACAAAGAAGCCAACCAGGTCTATATTCGGTCGGCTTCTTTCTGCATGTAAATAACTTTTATCGAATTGTCCTAAATGTGTGGTGCACAGGCGTTGGGAAGTGGATCGCACGTCTTCAAAACGTTATCTTCGCCGATTTGTAAGCCGCTTCTTCAACGATTGTGTTGAGTGAAGCGGCTCTTTTGTCTTGTCGACACGGCAGCACGGGATGCCAATAGTAAGAAGGATAAAAAGTGATTAAAAAGCAATGCCGTTGGGATTACTATATATCGTCTTAGGGTATGAGAACGAAAAAGGTGAAAAGAAGGGGAGCATCGGTATGGAAAGCGGTGGAAAGAAAGGAGTCGGAAAAAGATTTCCTTTACTTTTGGCAACGATGAAAGGCATCTCCCAGGTAATTTTAATCGAAAATTGGGTGACGGGTCTATTCATATTGACTGCAATCATGATTACCTCCCTACAACTTGGTTTGATGGCGTTTCTTTCGGCAGCGGTCGGCACGCTTTTCGGACGTTTAGGCGGTGGGAATCCGGCGATTGTTGAACGGGGGCTTTATGGATATAATTCCATGTTGACAGGGATGGCGCTCTTTCTGTTTTTAGAAGGGCCAGTGAGTTGGGGATTGCTTTATTCGGTGCGGTCATTTCGGCTGCAATTACTGCTTCGGTAATGAGATTTCTGCAGCCTGCCGGTATGCCGACATTGACATTTCCGTATATCGTGACAACATGGCTCTTCATGTTGTCTTCGTATCGATTCGAAGCATTTAAATTGACGGACGAACTAATGCCGCAAAATGTATCGCACTGGAGTTAGAGATTGCCGGGGAAATCCATTGGTTAAGTGCTTTTTTTGACGGGGCCGGACAAATTTTCTTTCTGCAGGGGTTAGTTGCCGGATTGCTACTTTTTTTAGGAATCTTCATTGCGAGTTGGAAGATGGGGTTGTATGCGCTCGCCGGTAATTTCATCGGTATCTTTACCGCATACATACTTGGTGGTGAACATACGCTCATCGATGCAGGGCTGTACGGCTATAATGCTATTTTGACAGCGCTTGCTGTTGGGATAGTTTTCCGGGACGGTGCGAACCGGCTCTCGCGATACAGTGCGATAATCGCTTGCGTTGTGACGGTTGTGTTTATTGGAAGTGTCGATACCGTGCTTTTACCTTTCGGATTACCTGCTTTGACGATGCCGTTTGCTTTAAGTACTTCGATTTTTATAGGTGCACGGATGATGATGCGGCACACCTGATAGGTCTTATTGCTAAAAATATGATGGTTTCCTAACTGCTTTTAATTAGGAAATCATCATATTTTTATTATATTATGTATATTTACCATCTTTGGAATAATCAATAATTGATAACACTGTTATGTAGTTGAGAAATACTATCAATTTAAAAACATAATTCGGCTTAAAAATCGAATGAATTGTGCCATGTCACATCTCTGTAACTATTGATATAAAAGGTTTGTGATGAATCAAAGTGTATCAGTTGACAAAATTCGACAACTAAATGATAATGAATATGTAATTAGAATTATTATAGTTAAGCAGCAAGATCTACAACTTTTTTATTGCTGGGGTTAGGTTTTGATGAAATGACCTAAACTAACTATGATTAAATCAATAGGAGGAATTTTTACATGTCATTAATCGGAAAAGAAATACTACCATTCAAAGCGTCAGCTTACAATAGCGGTACAGGTGAGTTCATCGATGTAACTCATGAGAACCTAAAAGGCCAATGGAGCATCGTTTGCTTCTATCCTGCAGACTTCACATTCGTTTGCCCAACTGAGCTTGAGATCTTCAAGATCAATATGCAACACTAAAACAACTTGGCGCTGAAGTTTACTCCGTTTCAACGGACACACACTTTACACATAAAGCTTGGCACGATCATTCAGATGTGATCAGCAAGCTGGAATATATTATGATCGGTGACCCTTCACAAACGATTTCACGTAACTTCGACGTTCTTGATGAAGAAGCGGGCCTTGCACAACGCGGTACGTTCCTTATCGATCCAGACGGCATTGTTCAAACAGTTGAAATCAATGCGGACGGTATCGGACGCGACGCAAGCGTTCTTGTCGACAAAATCAAAGCTGCACAATACGTTCGTAACAACCCAGGTGAAGTTTGCCCTGCAAAATGGAAAGAAGGCGAAGAAACACTTAAGCCAAGCCTTGACCTTGTAGGTAAAATCTAATTTCACTACATGAATGATAACAGGGAAGGCCCCTCCCTTTTAAGGGAAAGGGGCCCTTTGTTTTTTAATGGATATTGGTGGATGTCTTAGATTTTGAATCGAGGCCAGTACGCTACTGGACTGCAAACGCGCTTCTTAATTCGATTCAAAATCTAAGGCGTTCAAGCCGAGTTTTTTATAGATAAAGTACAAGTCGAGGAGTAGATTACATGTTAGAAGCAAATATAAAAGCACAATTAGCCCAGTATCTTGAATTGATGGAGGGCGATGTCCATCTGAAAGTTAGTGTTGGTGAAGACAAAGTGTCACGCGAAATGGCGTCGCTTGTAGATGAATTAGCTACGATGTCAACACATATTAAAGTAGAATTAGTAGACTTGGAAAGAACACCAAGCTTTACTGTAAACCGTCCTGGAGAAGAAACAGGCATTACATTTGCTGGTGTCCCACTTGGCCATGAGTTCACATCATTGGTTCTTGCTTTACTGCAAGTAAGTGGTAGAGCTCCAAAAGTGGATGATAAAGTGATCGAGCAAGTGAAAAATATTAAAGATACATTACACTTTGATTCATATATTAGCTTGAGCTGTCAAAACTGCCCCGAGGTTGTACAAGCACTTAACCTTATGAGCGTGTTGAACCCTAACATCACGCATACGATGATTGATGGTGCGGCGTTTAAAGAAGAAGTTGAAAGCAAAAACATTCTTGCTGTTCCGACTGTATACCTTAACGACGAGCCGTTCTCAAATGGCCGTAAAACGATTGAAGAGATCCTTGCTGAACTTGGAAACGGACCGGATGCATCTGAATTTGAGGATAAAGAACCGTTTGATGTACTTGTTGTCGGTGGTGGTCCAGCGGGAGCGAGTGCCGCAATTTATGCGGCTCGTAAAGGGATTCGCACAGGTATTGTTGCAGATCGTTTCGGAGGACAAATTTTGGATACGGCTGCAATTGAGAACTTCATTAGTGTGAATCACACGGAAGGTCCGAAGCTTGCGGCAAGCCTTGAAGAGCATGTAAAAGAATATAATATCGACATTATGAACTTGCAACGTGCGAAACGTCTCGAGAAGAAAGACTTTACGAGATTGAATTGGAAAACGGTGCAGTTCTAAAGAGTAAATCCGTTATCCTTTCAACGGGTGCAAGCTGGAGAAATATCGGAGTTCCTGGAGAAAAAGAATTCAGAAATAAAGGCGTCGCTTACTGCGTGCACTGTGATGGTCCATTATTTGAAGGTAAAAACGTTGCGGTTGTTGGTGGCGGAAACTCCGGTATTGAAGCGGCAATCGACCTTGCAGGTTATACTACTCATGTAACAGTACTTGAATTCAACTCCGAGTTGAAAGCTGATTCTGTTTTACAAGAGCGCTTACGTAGCCTGCCGAATGTCACTGTCGTAACGAATGCTCAAACGAAAGAGATTACGGGAACGGATAAAGTAAACGGTGTTACGTATGTTGAACGCGAAACAGGTGAAGAAAAGCATATTGAGATTGCCGGAATCTTCATCCAAATCGGTCTTGTACCAAATACAGCTTGGCTCGGCGACTCCGTTGAGCGCAATAAATTCGGTGAAATCCTTGTTGATAAGCGCGGTGCAACGAATGTTCCTGGCGTATTTGCAGCAGGAGACTGCTCGGACAGCCCGTTCAAGCAGATTATCATCTCCATGGGATCCGGCGCAACTGCTTCATTAGCTGCGGTTGATTATCTTGTAAGAAATTAATTGAAGACACCAACCAACCGGTTATCGCCGGTTGGTTTTTTTACGTCCTTTATATGATATTGGTCAGTTTCGGAAAGTTATCGGTCAGTTTCGAAGGTTTATCGTTCACTTTGAACTCGTTATCGGTCAATGTCACAAAGTTATCGTCGTTTCATGACCTTCGAACTACCTTAATTATGCCTTCCTTTACCTTATGGATAAGTAAGTTCCAGGAAAAAGCTTGCGGCGAAATTATGCGATTCTATTTACGATTAATCTGTAGTATCTTTACAGGAAATCTATCTTTATGAAAATAAAATCGTAAAAGTTTTTAAGGATTATTTGCCACCAACCGAATCGTCTTATGAGGCGGATAAACAGCGGTTTGCTCATTCATGTGGACTTTCAGTTCCACAAGTTTTAGATGTCACGAAAATAGACGGAAAACAAGCGATCGTTATGGAATATATCAAAGGGAAAACAATTGGGGAATTGTTCCTTGAAAACATGGAGCTGGCGGAGTATTACATAGACATCTCCATTGATATACAGCGAGAAATTCATGAGATTCATGCCGATTCACTTGAATCAATGTCCCAAAAATTACGTCATAAACTTGAGTCAGCCCCTCAACTCGAAAATAGGCAAAAAGAGAAGTTACTAAAGAAGTTGGATTCGATGACGTATGAAAAAATGCTTTGCCATGGGGATTTTCATTTGTTGAATTTAATTATGTCGGAAGATCAAGTGACGATTATCGATTGGGTGGATGCGAGTGCAGGAGATATCCGCGCTGACGTGTGCCGGACGTATCTTTTGTATTCAGAACTTTCGTCGGAAGTGGCCGAACTCTATTTACGGTTGTATTGTGAAAGACCGGATTGAAGAAAGATGCTATTTTGCAATGGTCACCGATTCTTGCGGGGAGCTAGACTAACTGAGAACGTATCCATGGAAAGCACGGAGCGTCTATTAGATATAGTGAATCACTACTGTCCTGTAGAGTGATTTGCAGGTACGACAAATGCATAAAATGAATGAAGAAGCCAACCAATTCGACATTAGGTTGGCTTATATTGAATTACCATAAATACGTGGCGAATAGGCACCGACAAAAGTACCTGCTGTTACACTGTTGGCACAGGAGCGCCGAACGCTTTCCATTCTTCTCGCGCTGGACCATACACACCGTAAACAGGCAGTCCAGCTTGGCGCATGAGCACTGTCATTTGTCCACGATGGTGCGTTTGGTGAGACATGACAATACCGAGTACAGTACCGACTGACCATTGTTGTCCGTACATCTCTTTCATCTCGGAAAGAGAGTTGTCCGTCCATTGTTCTTTGATTGCGGCGATGATTGCTTCATTCACAGTGCGATAGGCTTCAGCAATCTCAGACGCTGATTCCGGAAGTGGCAAATTATGATTCGTAGCCTCGAACTCGAGGTCTGTGCGCGACATCATGTCGCCAAGTGCTGTCACGATATGCCAAGCGACTCGACCGAGCGTGCGGTCTTCAGGCGAAACCTCCGTGCTCAGTGATTCATCCGTCAATGTGTCCAGTAATTTCTGTGTAGAATTACTTTCATGTTCCCAAAGAGTAAAAAAATCTTCAACCGTCGTAAACATACTAACATCTCCTTTATAGTCATTCCTTTACTGCTTCGTGAAATGTCTATCAAACTCCTTCTTTGCCCTAAAATTCCTGATTGCATATAAAGAATGAAGAAGCTAACCACTCAACATTTGGATAACTTCTTTTGTTTAGAAGAATTATTTTGTCATCAATAAATTTGTCCAAATTGTGAACTCGCTATGAGGAAAATAAAAAATAGTACTTACATCGGCGAGAAAATTCCTGATATAGTTAGAATCCTGTTGAGCTAATTGGATGGTTTTGTATACAAAAACGTCAACAGATCATTATGCATTGAAGGAGTTTTATCAAGTGAGTACATCATCAACACCCAAGCAACAATTCAAAAATGGTCCGATCATGGCGGCACTTCTAGTAGCTGGTTTTGTAGGACTATTTAGTGAGACGGCTTTGAATATTGCTTTCGTAGAATTAAGTTCGATTTTCAAGATTGACCCTACAACGGTTCAATGGTTAGCAACAGGCTATTTCTTAACATTGGGGATTTTAGTGCCTGTATCAGGTATCCTAATGCAAAAATTTACGACCCGCCAAATGTTTATAACTTCTGTAGTTCTTCTCCTCGTAGGAACAGTATTAGCGGCAGTAGCTCCGGTATTTGGTGTACTCCTCGTAGGACGTGTTATTCAAGCAGCTGGACTCGCGATTAACTTACCGTTGACACAAAACGTCATTTTTACTATTTTCCCGCCGAATAAGCGAGGCGCTGCGATGGGCGTTATGGGATTAGTCATGTTGGCTGGTCCATCACTTGGTCCAACAGTAGCGGGTCTTATTTTAGATACACTTTCGTGGCATTATATTTTCTGGGTTACTGTACCTTTCTTGCTGTTTTCATTAATCTTCGGATTCATATATTTACCGAATGTCAATGAAATCCGCAAAGTTTCGATAGATGCATTATCTGTTATTCTTTCGACGATTGGATTCGGTGGTATCGTTTACGGCTTCAGTGTATCAGGCGTTGAAGGTTGGACAAGTGGAACGGTTCTTGGAGCAATTATTGTCGGGTGTTAGCGATTATCCTTTTTGCGATTCGACAAATGAAAATGGAACATCCAATGATGAATTTAAGAGCATTCCGTTATCCACTTTTCGTTTTAGGCGTCATCATGAGTTTCATCACATTCTTTAATATGCTGTCGATGCTTGTCATTTTGCCGATGTATATGCAAATGGCTCTTGTCATTGCAGCATTTACAACAGGACTTATCTTGTTGCCGGGTAGCTTGTTGAATTGTATTCTCGCACCCATCATTGGCCGTTTATTCGACACATATGGTCCGCGAGCGGTCATAACACCGGGAACCGTTATGGTAGCCCTTGGTTATGCAAGCTATACGCAATTCGGTACAGATACGGCGTTATGGATCATTGTCGTAACGTTTATCGTCATGATGCTTGGAATTGGGCAGTGCTTGCTTCCGTACAGACAAACACGCTAAACTCCCTGCCGCGTCAGTTTTATCCTGACGGAATTGCTATTACGCAAACGATCCAGCAAGTCGCTGGTGCAATTGGGATTGCAGTAATCGTCTCCATATTTACTGCGAAAAAGAATAGTTACATGGAAACAGTTGCGAATGTACCGACGGAAGCTGCAGCTTCTGGTTCATCAATGGTCTTCACAATCGGTTTAGTATTAGCGGTCATCAATATTATCCTGTCTCTATTTTTGAAAAAGCCCGCTTCCACTATTCAATAAGTATTTGGGAGCATATTAAGAAGAAGTCAACATTTATTGAATGAGAAGCTAATCGGGTAAATAACCCCGGTTGGCTTTTTTGTTGAAACTTAAAAGAACATGTACCGTATAGTAGGTTCAAAGAAAGTTTAGTGGAAATTGCCTTTTACTATAGAAAAGGGGGTACAAAAAAGATGTTTGGGATAATTTTTTCAATCACCATGCTCATAGTACTGCCGGTTGCTTTCATTGGGGTACTGTGGAAAGCGTCATTTAAGACAAAGTTGGAGTGGTTATTGGATGCTTTGACTACGGCTGTGTTACTTGTTTGGCTGTTCCAGTCTGGCAATTGGAGCTGGGTCGGTTATTTTTTCCGCTACTTATGGTTAGGTCTATTTATCATTGCTTTAGTTATTTCATGGAAAAAGATACGCAGTTTACCGTTCACTGCAAAGTACGAAAAAAGCCAGAAAAGATCGATTGGTATCCATGTCTTCCTATTGTTCGTTTTCGGCGCATATAACACATTCGTATTTCCGAGTTACACCGTCGATGAAGAGGCAATTGAGCTGGCATTCCCACTTAAACAAGGAACATATTTTATCGGTCATGGCGGAAATAGTGTGCAATTGAATTACCATCATGCATACGAGAGTCAGAAGTTCGCGTTGGATGTTCTGAAGTTGAATAAAATCGGAACACGTGCAAGTGGCCTTTATCCGAAAGATTTATATAAATACGCCATCTATGGGGATGAACTATACAGCCCATGCAATGGAAAAGTTGTCGAATCAAGGAACGACCTACCGGACCTGACGCCACCAGAAATGAATCCGGAAAATCCGGAAGGGAACTATGTTGCCTTAGTGTGCGAGCAACATGAAGCTACGATTTTCCTCGCGCATATGCAATATGGAAGTGTTAATGTTACTGAGGGCGAAGAAGTGAAAAAGGGTCAGCTTCTTGGGATGGTCGGCAACTCTGGAAATACGAGCGAGCCGCACTTGCACATTCATGCTGAATTGGATGGAAAGGCGTGCCAATTACGTTTAATAATCGATTTTTGGTGAGGAATAGCTTAATGAGAACAGAGAAGTGAAAAACGATTTCTGCTATTTGTTATTGCGAATGGCAGACACCTGTTTTAGGTAGGGACATAGGATAAGAAGATTAGGATAATGAAAGGATTGAGAACGATTTATAATTACCCTACTATGATTCCGGTCTATCTTGTCCCAATGACCATGCCCAAGGGATGCCCGTTCAATGGTCACAGCCAAACACACAATGGCAAGCGGGCGGTAATATGTCGATTCCGTTGCAAGATTATGGACCAAACCCATTTGTTGTTAATATGATGGCGGCAGCAATTCAAAACAATAATTATCGAACTGCTTTTTGGACTGGAAAACATTTTCAGATCACGTTAATGAGCATCAATGTCGGGGACGATATAGGATTGGAAATCCATCCGGATACAGACCAACTCATCTATATTGAACAAGGCCAGGGGCTTGTTCAAATGGGGCCAAGTAAGGACAATCTGAATTTTGTTCGAAACGCATCCGTGAATTCTGCGGTAGTAGTGCCGGCCGGAACATGGCATAATGTTACAAATACAGGACCTACTCCATTGAAACTATTTGTACTTTACGCCCCTCCTCACCATCCATTTGGGACATTTCATGCGACAAAGGCGATTGCTGAGGAAGAAGAAAAAGGATATGGACAATGAACGAATGCTACCGCCACCCATGCAATTCTAAATGCATAGGTGGCTGTTTACTTTTTATTCCACGGAATGGACCTTGGCAGGAGAAGAATGGACCTCGGCATAGAAAGAATGAGCTCTTATGGAGAAGAATGGACCTTGGCATAGAAAGAATGAGCTCTTATGGAGAAGAATGGACCCTTGTAGAAAAGAATGGCCCTTTGTTCGATAGTATGCCCCTAAGAAATCCTTATCTATAAAATAAGGGGCAGCTGGGCACATTGTTCAATAGAAGACATTTGCTTTTAACAAAGGGGAAGTGGAGGAAATTGAAAATCTATCCTGTACATCCGCTTACTATCAATCCCAGCGAATTCATTTCCATTCAGGAAAAGTTGGCGGCACAGGTTGATGTCAGCCGACAAATATACTTCCATGATATCCAGACCGTGGCTGGTGTAGATGTGGCCTATTCAAACGCGAATGGAAAAGAGATGGGGTTCTGTCATATCGCGGTTTTCGACCTCTCTACAATGGAAATCATGGAGAGAGCAGAAAGTCTCGGCCATATCACAGTTCTATACATGCCGGGCTTTCTTGCATTCCGCGAACTTCCATTGATCATCGAGGCGGCGAGTCAGTTGAAGAATTCACCTGACCTCTTTCTATTTGACGGCAATGGAATACTGCATCCAAGAAGGATGGGAATCGCAACTCATGCTTCATTTTTTCTTGGAATCCCGACTATCGGCGTTGCAAAAACGTATTTTAAAGTGGGTGATTCGGAATTGACGGAGCCCGATCAAGAGAAAGGCAGCTTTACAGATATAATAGAAAGCGGAGAAATAATCGGCCGGGTGCTTCGGACATCAGAAAGCGTAAAACCAGTCTTTATTTCTCCTGGTAATCAAATTGACATGGACTCCTCGACAAGGATAGCTCTTGCGCTGACAGGGTATGAAAGTCGACTGCCCATTCCTGTTCGCGAAGCAGATATTGCGGCAAGGGTTATGCGACAAAAATGGCGGGAGGATCAATGATGAACCAATTGGTTTATTAATCATTATTATCTTTCAAGTTCTGAAGCTCATTTACTGTAACAAATGTGTATCCTTCATTTAATAATGATTCAATTATTCCTTCGATAACTTTAAGTTCCTCGCCACTTTCGTCAAACATAGGATGCATTAATATAATGGACCCAGGAGTGACATTCTTGTTAATATAATCAATTTTATCAGTGGTGTTTAAAATCATGTCGGGTTCAAGGTTCCAGGTTATTGTATCTTTTTTCACCTTGAATAAATAATAAGGCAACCCGACAATCTTTTTTCCATTTGGCGGTCGAAAGTCTATTTCTCCTTCAAATCCAATGCTGCGAATTAAATCGTCTGTTTTTTCGATTTCTTCCTTAATAAAAGAAGGTGATTTAAAAATCATTCGTTGATGTGAATACGTATGATTTCCGATTTGATGACCTTCGTCTAAAATTTTCTTTGTTATTTCGGGATTTTTTTCAATTTCATTCCCAATTAAAAAGAAGGTCGTTTTTACATCATACTTCTTTAATAATGTGAGAATATCATCGGTGTTCTTTGTTGGACCGTCATCAAAAGTGAGTGCAACTACTTTTTGATTCGTTTCCACTTTGTTTGTCAGCCCTCCAAATAACTGAAATTCTCTGGAATTCATCAATTCATATGTTCCCACTCCCACTAATAATAAGAAAACCAACAGAATACTTGTACCAATGAATAGTATTTTCTTTTTCATAAGTTACTAATCTCCTCCTTTGCAGCTTAGGAACAATGACAGTGTAGAGGACAAACATTTAATCATACAATCTCGCGTATGAAGAAGTAAAATGGCTATTATAAAAAAACAGGATCTTTCCAAATGGAGAGATCCTGATTTTTCGGTTTTAGAAAACCATTCAATCACGCAACATAACCTGTAACGTTTTCTTTTTCCATCTCGTTTGGAAATACGTATACTGGGCAATGAAATTCACACAGAACGCTATTGCATACGAAGCCCAAACGCCGTTCAATTGAAGGGAAGTATGGTGGGATAGGAAATACGCGACAGGTACTTCGCAAGCCCAAATCGTAAGGACCAAAAAGATGGTCGGCCAGAGGACAACGCCTGTTGCGCGCATCGTAGCAGTTACAGTTTGCATATGACCGAAAATAATATAACTCCAAAACGTAATGAATAAATAATCTTTTGCAATAGAAAGAGTTTCAGCATGATCAATGAAAAGACCTAAAATTGGTTGTGCAAACAGATACATAATGGCGATAATGATTCCGCCTAATACATAGTTTAGGCGTACACCGATCTGCCGGATTTTTTGAATCATTTGCGTGGAACTGGCACCAAGCGCTTGTGCGACGAATACTGATGTCGCAATCGCGATACTCATCGCCGGCATTTGTGCATATCCGCCAATCTGATTAACTACGCCATAAGCAGCTGTCGCACTGGATCCGTAGACGTTCACAAATCCGATGATCGCAATTTCAGCGACCGAAATCGCCACCATGCTTATACTGGCCGGGATTGCTAGTTTCAATAAGGATGACAAAATATCCTTCTTTAATCTGAAGTATTGCAACACCGTTTTATCCAACCGCAAACTATGTTGTTTCTTGTGTAAATAAAGTAAAAGCAATAGAAGTGTTATAAGGTTGGACAAAACCGATGCATACGCGGCACCATTCAAACCAAGACGGGGCAAGCCAAGCCACCCGAACATAAGAACAGGGAGAAATATAATGTTTAAGATTACACTGATAACCAAGAAAATGAACGGTGTCTTGGAATCACCAACTCCCCGTAAGAAAGTCGTGTACACCATGTAAATAAACATAATTGGTAAAGTGAAAAATAAAATACGGGCATACGCAACACTTTGAGCAAAAATATTTTCCGGTGTCTGCATGATGCGCAAAATCGTTTCAATGAATACGCCACCGAAAATGGCAACGACAATCGATAAAAGAGTCGTGGCTGCCAACGTGACGCCAACAACTTGCTTCATTTTATCAATATTGCCCGCGCCGAAGGTTTGTCCTACCAATATCGAACTCCCGGAACCAATGCCAATCGCAAATGCCATCAAAAAAAAGAAGAACGGGAAGAACGCGGATATTGCTGCGAGGGCATCGACCCCCAAATTTCTCCCCACTAAAAACATCCCGAAAATCTGACCAAGGGATTGTAAAATATTCGCGAACATAATCGGTAGTAGAAAACTCATGAACGCTTTCGTTAATGCCTTTTCATCGCGTACAAGTGTATTATTCATAATTTATTCCTTTTCATTTTTAATAGGTAAAGGTAAATATAATTCCTATACTGAATGGTGTCAATAAAAAATGTTTAAGCATGTTTATGACAAATTATACTGTATAAGGTAGTATTTGAATATGTAATTGATTTATATACCTAAAACTAATTAAATGGAGTCCGAAGCGAATGATTCATACGTTGGGGCAAGTCATGTTATATGTTACGAATCAAGATCAAGCACGAAGTTTTTGGACGGAAAAGTTGGGGTTTCAAGTAATCGGGGAAGAAGATAATGGACAAGGTTTTCGATGGATTGAGGTTGCTCCGGAAGGTGGGGGACAAGTATCGTCATACACAATAAGGAGTTCGTTGCTAAAATGAGCCCTGAATTGAATCTTTGAACACCTTCGTTAATGTTCTTTACGGAGAATGTAGATGAGCTTTTTAACGCTCTTAAGAATAAAGGAGTTAAGACTGGCGAGATGATGGAGTTGCCAACAGGTAAACATTTTTAATTTTGCTGATGAAGAGGATAATTATTTTGCTGTAATTGAAAAGAAGTAATCTTTTTTAGACCTGTCACCTACACATTTTAGTTTGTGTTGGTGGCAGTTTTTTTGTACGTTAACCGATTATTTTTGCTAAACATTGGACCTCAATAGGAAGTTCATGGTGTTTAAAGGGAAGTTCGTATGACAATATAACTGCGCCGTATAACAACGTAATGCGAATGGAAGGAACCAGTATAGGGTAGGCGACATTGGATAAGAGATTAAGAAAATGAAAGAACTTCTTTAGCAAACTTACATTTTTGTCATGACGCCTTTTCCGATAATTACCTATGATACAATCAGGATAAATATAAGCCTTTAAAGTTGTATCTCATTTCAAGGATAGGGGTGGGAAGGAAAATGTTTACCGTTTTAGTTGTGGAAGATGAGATGAAAATCCGTTCGATTATTGCATCAGAATTGCAAAAATGGGGATATGCGGTTCATGTTGTAGAAGATTTCCGTCAAGTGGAAGAATCATTCCTCACGGTGAAACCGAATCTCGTCTTGCTTGATATTAATCTACCTTATATGAATGGATTTTATTGGTGCGAACGGATTAGACGGCATTCAAATGTACCAATCGTCTTCCTCTCATCACGAACGGAGACGATGGACATGATGATGGCACTGAATATGGGGGAGACGACTTTGTTCAAAAACCATTCTCGATGGAGATGCTGCTAACAAAAATCCATGCACTATTGAGAAGGACATATACCTACCAACAAGCAGATACCGATCGGCTTACACATCGCGATTTAACGCTTAATGTAAAGAAGGCGGCTCTTTCCACTCCTGAAGGTGAAATTGAGTTAACGAAAAATGAATTCCGCATCCTTTGCGTTCTTCTTGAACGTAAAAGTGAAATTGTCCCGCGTGATGAATTAATAACAGCCTTATGGGAGGATGAAAATTTCATCGATGACAACACGCTCACTGTCAATATAAACCGGTTGCGCCGAAAATTAGGCGAATATGGAATGGTAGGATACATTCAAACGAAAAAAGGACAAGGATACATACTCTCATGAGCACTTCATTTAGCCAATACATCCGCTTCCAAAAGCGCCTAATCATCTTGTATGCAGGTATCATGTCGTTTGTCACAATTATGCTTAATGTCGAGCCGAGTATGTCCATCCATTTTTCCAATATCCTTTATATCCATGTCATTTCGCTCTTTTTCTTTATTTCTTATTTGGTAATCGATTATTATATCATTGCAAAGCATCATAAGGAGATTAGTTCCCGTTGGAGCAACGGAGCGTTTATACAGGACGGGATAGGAGCTGCAAATACATATGAGCAGCAATTGTATATGGAATTGCTCCAAGCAGTAAACAATGCGCAACAGCAACAATTAACATCCATCCTTCGCGATAAAAAGGAATCAATGGAATTCATGACGACCTGGTTCCATGATATTAAAACACCGATTGCAATCAGTAAATTGATAGTGGAGCAAGCGAAGGGAAACCCGGAAAACGAGAGTATTTTAGAAGAAATCTCACGCATTGAACGAAGTGTCAATCAGGCCCTTTACTTCACAAGAACCGACCATTTCGCAAGGGATTATTTCATCTCAAGGACGGAACTGACACAATCGTCAAGTCTGTCGTTAAAAAATTTGCAAAGGAGTTCATTAGACGGAAGATAAAAATTGACCTTCAAATTCAACCCTTGGTAATTGAAACGGACACTAAATGGCTTGTCTACTCGCTATCTGAATTCATCTCTAATGCATTGAAGTACTCAGAGGACGGAGAAATAATTACAATTATTTCTGAGGAAGATTCCAATGAGGTTAGATTAAAAATAAAAGACCAGGGCATTGGCATCCCGGACCAGGATATAGGCCGTGTCTTTGAATTAGGTTTCACAGGAACAAATGGCCGCATTAACAGTAAATCAACCGGGATTGGTTTGTATATCGCAAAAAAAATTATAGACAAGATTGGTCATGGGGTAACTATCTCGACGGTAAATATGTATACAGTTATAACTGTCCATTTTCCAAAAGGCGATGATTATTACGCCATTGTAAATGAAACGGGAAAGGCGAGCCCTTCCCGTTTATTTATGAATTCACAAGTTTGTTTGCAGTTGCAACGGTCATTTGGTAATAAAGGCCATATAAACATGTATACACAGAGACGCTGATTGAAACAGGATAGATGAAATTGATATCCATCACATAAGAGAGTGCTGCAAGGATGATGCAACTATGCGTAATCCCTACAAGGAGAGGGAGAAGGAAAAATAGAAATGTTTGTCTTGCAATCAGCGCCTTTACCTTCTTCCGACTCAGTCCGATTTTACGTAAAATTTCGTAACGCTTTCGGTCTTCCGCTGCTTCTGTCAACGTTTTAAAATAAATAACACTGCCTGTGGCTACTAAAAAAACAAGTCCCATGAAGCCAAACACGAAGATGAGCAGGCCATATATGGATTGCCCTGTTTGATAACTTTCAGAAAAACTATAGAAGCCCTTGTCCGGCTCGAACCACTCCGTTTCGTTCCCATCGCCTTCATAGACTGCTTTTAAATCATCTGTCAATCGATTTGCTTCCTTCTGATTACCGACCTTTATTACCCGAGTCGCATGCATAGTTCCACTTTGTTTCAATTGTTCGTACATACTATCATTCACAATCAATACGGATGGCTGTACATTATATGAAAAGAGTGTTTCCACTTTATTGCCGATAACATGAAATGGAAGTTCCCCTTTTGGACTGACAAGTGATAAATTAGTGCCTACATTCTCATCCTTCTTTTGTGAACCGATAAAATTCCTTCCCAAAATGACTGTTTCATTTTCTCCTTGGATAGTATCTACTGGAGATCTTTCAAGTTTTTCCGCCAGTAAATTGTATGTTGAGATTGAAAGCACCAAGAAAGAGTCTCGGTAATAATGAAAGCCGCCTGGCACCGAGTCAAGCCCATTTGCCGATCCAGGAACTGTTAGATACTCGAATGTTTCATCAAAGATAAGTGGATGCTCCTCGTATGCTCCCAAGATATTTGTCACTTTCTTATTAGCAAGTTCCGACTGCGCGCTGAACTGATAACTAAACGGCACATGATCCTCAAGAGTTTGAAGTGTATTAAAGTAAATTGTATAAGCAAAACCGAATGCAACGAGTGTTACGGCATTCAACACGGAAATGACAGTTAAAAGCAGACCGTTGCTGCGTAGCCGACTTTTCAATTGTGTGAGCGTCAACAAGTTCTTCCAGCGTTGGTAGGATTTTTTCCTTTTCTGCCATACATGAACAAGGAATCCGCTGCCCGTATGGAATAGAAAATAGGATCCGATGACAAGGACAGCCAAAATTATTGTGAAATTCCTACCGAAATGATCAGCCCAGCTTTTTGATTCGACTGCATGTAAAAGACTCCAATAACCGAAGCTAATCAACGCGACCGCAAGTATTGCAAGAATGTAAGACGGCTTCCATTGTTGTTGTACCTTCTGCTTTGCCTGAAACAGCTCAATTAAATTAAAACGATAGGCGATCAAATAGCCTTGTAACGACGTAATCGACATGACGAGTAGGAAAACAAGCGAAGTCTGTGCGATGGCCGCCGGCTGTATGGAGAAATGAACAACCAATGTAAATCCCATAACTTTGAGTAAAATCATACTAAAGAACGTTGAGAATAATTGTCCAAGCCCTATACCAATGACTAACGCGAGAATGCCCAATGACATATTCTCGTAAAACAGCATTTTCCCGATTTCCTTTTTTGTACCGCCGACTAATGAATAAAGCCCAATTTCCTGCTTACGGTTTGTGATGAAGAATGCATTAGAATACCAGACGAACACCATGATGAACAAGGACAGCAAAACCGAAACGCCAGTCAAAAGAGGACCCATCTTATCTTCCCGGGCAAATGCCTCGCCAATTTGCTCATTGTACTGCAATGAAACGAATGTGAAATAAATGAGCACACTAAAGGTGAGGGAAGCGATGTAAATAAAATACTTCTGGATATTATATTTTATGTTCTTGAGGACGACATCATATAATGTCATAACTGCCGCCTCCCAAGTTTGATAAGGTCATCACAAGCCGATCAAAAAACCACTTCCGATCCTTATCGCCTTTCACAATCTCGGTAAACAATCTACCATCCTTCATGAAAAGGACACGGTCGCAATAACTTGCGGCAAAAGCATCGTGCGTAACCATCAAAATTGTCGTCCCATACTCATTATTCATCAATTGAAATGCCGATAGAAGATCCATCGAAGCTTTTGAATCCAATGCACCGGTCGGTTCATCTGCAAGAACGAGCGTTGGATTATGGATAATCGCCCGCGCAGCAGCAGCCCGCTGCTTTTGCCCTCCCGACGTTTCATAAGGATACCGGTCCAAAATAGCCCCTATGCCAAGCTTTCCAGCAATTTCATTAACTCTTAAGTCTGTCGAAACATCATATTTGTTGGAAAACGTCATAGGCAGCATGATATTCTCCCGTATCGTCAATGAATCAAGCAAATTATAGTCCTGGAAAATGAATCCTAACTTTGAACGTCTAAACTCGGATAATGGTTCATCGCTCAAGCTTGTAATCTCAGTTCCGTTTATGCGTACACTTCCCGAGGTTGGTTTATCAATCGTGGCTAAAATATTTAGCAACGTCGTCTTGCCAGCCCCCGAAGGCCCCATAATGGCAACAAACTCTCCTTCTTGAACGGCAAAGTCGATATCCTCAAGTACGGTAATTAAATTCGATTTTGTGCCATATACCTTTCGAATGCCTGTTGTCTGCACAACTATATCCATCGCATATTCCCCCAAATCATTTAATCATGTTGTCTCCATCATACCGTGCGGCATAGGGGTCATCCATTGAAATAACGAACAAAACGAACTCCAAAACTTACATTTTTGTTCGAAATGCACCAAGCTGTGTACTTTGTTCATTAGAAGAAATTTGCTTTTAGAATAGAAGAAAACAGGATCTTTCCAAGAGTAGAAATCCTGTTTTTTCATAGACACCATTTGCACCCTTAACTCTCCTTTTCCAGCTCCTTGTAAAAACGGAATGATACTTCCGTTCGAGGCGAAGCGCTTGCTAACTGCACAATTTTTTTATTAGGGTGGCAGTTTTTTGCATGTTAACCGATGATTTTGCTGAACATTGGCATTCCATTCAATAGGAAGTGTTCTCGGTGTTTAACGGGAAGTCATAGGCGTTCAATAGGAAGTACTCGGCGTTTAACGGGAAGTCTTTGCCGTTCAATGGGAAGTTCCCTGCGTTTAACGGGAAGTCTTTGCCGTTCAATGGGAAGTTCCCTGCGTTTAACGGGAAGTCTTTGCCGTTCAATGAGAAGTTCCTGACGTTTAACGGGAAGTCTTTGTCGTTCAATGGGAAGTTCCCGGCGTTTAACGGGAAGTCTCTAACATTCAATGGGAAGTTTACTCGTTTGGACACCTGGCGGGCAGTGAACATGAACGTTTTCACAAAAGTACTTGTCAATATTACTGAACCTTGGAATAATTGTAATTACAATAAGATGTCTAATGGGGGGATGTATCATGAAAGTGCGTTCAGGAAATGTAATTGGTTTTGAGTTGAATAGTCAAGAACCGGAAAAAGCAGCGGAATTTTATTCCACCGTTTTCGGGTGGGAAATTGCCAAGCCGAAATGGGATTACAGAGCTATTTCGACAGGAGACATAGAACATGGCGGCATTAATGGAGGAATTGCAAAAGGTCCACATGATTTCCCGCATGGCGCACGTATCCAGATTGAAGTGGATCTAATTGATGAGGCAATTTTGAAGGCTACAGAAAATGGGGCGATGATCGTTAGAGAGAAAATGGAATTCGACGAGTTTTATCTTGCTTATTTAGTAGATCCAACGGGAATTGGCTTTGGGCTTATTCAAAACAAATAATAGTTTTTAGTTGGAATGAGGGGGGATCGTATGCAACAACGTATAGACAATGAGTTTAGCTTAATGAAAGCAAATCCAAAAGATTTCGCAATACATTACACTACCTATAGGGAAAATGTGTTTTTTAGACAGAGCTGGGAAAGACGCGTGGCTATTTTTGGAAGTGAAGTCCCTTGCTACTGGCTATTGCAGAGCGGGAGACGTATTGGTGGAGTGTGCTTAGAACCTAACATGCTTTGGTCCTTTTTCTTGGAACCGCCATTTACAGAAAGTTATAGAGTTCTAAGAAGGTTGAAGAAATACTTGAAAGATATTTCCGAACCATCCAAGCCTCTTGAGGCAATTGGAATATTACCATACCAAGCAGAGCATTTCTTACGTTTAGGGTTCAAACCAATCGAAGCAAGGCGTATTATGATTCGACCTACTGAGCAGTTCGATATGATTGACTGGGGAACTGACTTTTTCATTAAAGCCCCGACTACCGAGGATTTAGAAACCATTGCTCAACTTTCATACCAATGCTATTCAGGAGCTGACAGAATCGGCCATCCAACAGAAAATACAATCGAGCAGCAAAGATCAGACTTGGATTACTATTTCAAGCACAACGGGGAGGAGTTATTGCAAAAAGCTTCTCGCCTTATCTTCGATAAAAATACAAAACAATTAGTCGGAGCATGCCTAATTTCAATATGGGAAGACCTTCCGTTAGTTTATGATATTGTCGTTGATAAAAACTACAGGGGTAGAGGCATAGCGTCCAAATTGTTGAAACACTCCTTATCTACTTTAAAGGAGCAACATGATGTGGTTTGCCTTTTTGTCACTGTAGGCAATCCAGCGGAGTCACTTTATTATGACTTAGGCTTTTTACCGGGAATGGAACAAACGACATATAGTTTACCTCGTTAAAAATAAGGGAGAGGGGGAGCCTATGTATATTCCAAAATACTTTAAGGTAACTGATATAGAAAAAATCCGAGACTTTGTCCAGGAGAATTCTTTTGGGACACTTGTCACGACAAGAAAAGGGAGACCGATTGCGACTCATTTGCCTTTCGGGTTCATCCAAGAAGGCGATGATTGGTATGTTACCGGGCATATGGCTTATGGAAATCCTCAATGGAGGACGTTCGATACGTGCGAGGAAGTCTTAGTCATGCTTCAGGGTCCGCATGCGTATGTTTCTTCTTCCTGGTATTCCCATGAAAATGTGCCGACGTGGAATTATCAGGCGGTTCATCTTTATGGCAAAGCAAGCATTCTAACAAGAGATGAATTGATAGAAGACTTGAAAAGAATGCTGGCTAAATACGAAGGACATCGGGGAAATCAAGTTCTATGGGATACACTTTCGCTTGAGCTCATCGAAAATGAACTAAAAGGTATCGTCGGTTTTAAGATCAAAGTGGATGAAATCCAGGCTGCATATAAATTAAGCCAGAATCGAAATGAGACCGATTATAACAACATCATTGACAAATTGCGTAAAGAAGGAAATCCTCATTCGCAGCAACTAGCAGATGTAATGGATAAGAAATGAAAACTTGATGCCTGCCCCCGGATTGGAATGTTGCCGGTGGCAGGCATCATTTTGTAACCGATACAAACCGAGCGTCGTCTAACAGGTAAGGAAGGGGGAGGACATGGGACAGTTGGATTGGGAGGGAATGGGTAGAGATGAGCAAATTGAATTTCTTATGGATGAATACGGTGAAGAGATTAAACGACTTATCTATACATACGTAAAAGATCATCCTGCGGCGGAAGACTTAACGCAGGAAATATTCATAACAATTTACTTGAAGTTAGGATCATTTGCAGGAAAGTCTTCGATTAGGACATGGATTTATTCGGTTGCAATTAACAAGTGTAAAGATTACTTGAAAAGCTGGCATATGCGAAAGATCACCGTGCAGGAAAATATAAAGGAATTATTGAAATCAAGCCGGCGAGGACCTCAAGATGAAGTCATTGAAAAGCTTGAAAGCGAGCAACTTGTCGATCTTGTTCTCAAGTTAGCTGTGCCTTATAGAGAAGTGATTTTGCTTTATTACTATAAGCATTTATCAATCAAGGAAGTAAGTGAGATTTTGGGGGTTAGTGAAAGTACGGTGAAAGTGAGGCTGCACCGGGAAGGGAGAAGTTGAGGATGCCGTTGGAGCAAATGGAAAGAGGTGAGGTTAATGGATGAGAAGTTGAAAGGGTTAGAAGAAAAATTAGACAACGTCATTTCGCAGGACGATTATTTTACGGAGTTGGATAAACACAGAATTCGAAACGGCATTAAGAAAATGAAAAGCGATGCACCCGCGAAACGGTTCAATCCGTTGCCAGCATTCCTTACCGCTATTTCCATTTGTGCATTCCTTGTTATTTTAGGTGGAATCGCTGGAAAGGAAATTGGCCTTTTCGCAACAGAAGAGCCTCCACAAGAAATCAATCCGCCAGTGTCACTGCCGACGGAAGAAGCTGTCGATATAGAGAATTTCATCTGGAATCGCTACACAATTGAGACGGGAAGAAGGAAGTTCATTATCAAGACATTCATGGCGATACAGTCATCTGGTCGGGGAGCGACAAAGTTCCAGATTCAGATTCCGGTTCATTCGACTTTGATTTGTTTCAGTACAATTTGAAAACGCAACAGTTCGATGAAACTTTCCAATCGGAAATAGCCGGGGAATTAAGTGATGGGCAAGTGAATGATGAATGGATTACGTGGGTGGATTCCGGGACATTAGACGGTGAGTATGAATGGAGAATTTATGCGCTGAATCGGAGTACAAACGAGAAAAACCTCATTCGATTTTCCAAACAGGTCGCTGGCTATGGGAATCCGCATATCGTGAATCCCCGACTTTCCCTTAGCACCCGTGAAAATCTTTTGACATGGGTGGAACCTGTAGCAGGGAGGATAAAGTGGCGATTCAAGTGTACGACTTGGATACTCGTGAACTTGTGACTGTTGATGAGACCACATATATGGAAACGTTCCCTCAAATTTCAGATCATTATCTTGTCTGGTCCGATTATGGAGGATATGAATTCGTTAATATTCGCTGGATCGACGACAAGTGGATTCAAGGACAGGAAATAAGTTTGAGCTCATGTTTCCGAAAGTGAATGATGAATACGTCGTTTGGCAGGAAAAAACCGAGACGAGTGAAACGAGGCTTGTTGTAATGCCTGTTGAATTCGGTAGGAAAGAAGCTGAAGTGTTTAATGGGGATATCAACAGCTTCGATATCGGCAAGGACTTTGTCATTTGGGAAAGCGGTCATAAAATCTATGTGTATTCACTTATGCGGAAAGAAATTAAGATAATCGGCGAAGGTGAATTCCCTTCCATCCGTGGAAATATGGCCATCTGGCAGCTTCCGAAAGAAGGCGGAGAGGATTCAGTTTTCCAAGTTGTTGAATTAAAGGCACCGGAACTGACGGATGTCGAATATGGCGGCATCATCGATGTGGACGAATTCGGTGAGCGTAATCTTCGTATTGAAAGTGAAGTAGAAACTGTTTTAGCCCGCGAGGATTTATTCGATGCGAGGCTGAAGGACACGTTACATGGGGCTTATTTGAATAATGAGGGTATTGCCGTAGTGGACTTTCAACATTTCGGGGAGCTGATTGGTGCAGCATGGGCTGATCAAGCTGAACTGATAGCTGTTTTGAATGAAGCAGTTTTCAAGAGTCCGAAAGTGAAAAAAATCTATTATACATTTAACGGTGATAATAATGCGTTTAGCGACTGGACGGAAGGTGTGAATGTATTTTTAAGGTGATTTGGTCGATGCCTGTTAGCGATATTTTTTGCTAACAGGCATTTTTGAAGTTAATTCATATTTCATACCAATCGAAACAAGAGATTGCTATAATCAGGAAAAGGAAAGGGGAATGCATGATGATCAAATATCCTTATTTGCCGGATTCAGCAACAATCGGTATCACTGCCCCGTCTTCCGGGGTAAGAAGAGAACTCGAGGGTATCGTAAAACAGGCAGTCGAACGTATGCATTTAAATGGTTTCCGTACTGTTATCGGGGAAACGGTATGGACGCAAGAAAAGGCGAAGTCGGCTCCTGCACGGATACGTGCGAAGGAATTGAATACCATGTTGCAAGATGAAGAAATCGATTTCATTTTTCCACCTTGGGGCGGGGAATTATTAATCGAGATCTTGGAGCATATTGATTTCGAAAAAGTACGGCCGAAGTGGATCTTAGGCTATTCGGACACAAGTGCACTTCTTCTTGCACTGACATTAAAAACGGGTATTGCAACAGCTCATGGAACAAATTTAGTTGATTTACGTGGGGAGCAATCCGACCCAACAACATCGATGTGGCTTTCTGTATTGCAGACGGAATCCGGTGAAGCAGTCACCCAATATTCCTCAGAACACTATCAGAAGAAGTGGCAGCATGACAATCCGTCCCCTTGGGTTTTCCATCTAACGGAACCGACAGAATGGAAGCCAACATCTGATAATCCTATTGAAATGAAAGGCCGACTACTTGGGGGATGTATCGATGTCATCCGACATCTGATGGGACGCCTTACGGGTATGTCGCGTCCTTCCAAAAGGAATTCATCAACAATGAACCAATCATTTGGTACTTTGAGAACTGCGAACTTTCTACCACTGACTTGCGCAGATCGCTTGTTCAGATGAAGTACGCCGGCTGGTTCGATAATTGCTCCGGCATTCTATTTGGGAGAAGCCCTGCAAATCAGCCTGTAGAGAATTATGAAATTGAGGACGTTTACGAAGATCTTACCAAGGATTTAGGCATTCCAGTTATCTATGATATTGACTGCGGACACGTCCCACCCCAAATTACATTCGTCAACGGAGCATCCGCTGAAGTGAAAATGGAGAATGGGAAGGGGACTGTCGTTCAACAATTTAATTAACGGATGCGAAAGTGTAGGCATGCTGCGACTTCCCATAGAACGGTGGCAACTGCCCATAGAATGCTCGTGACTTCCCGTAGAACGGCGGCAACTGCCCATAGAATGCTCGTGACTTCCCATAGAACGGTGGCAACTGCCCATAGAATGCTCGTGACTTCCCATAGAACGGTGGCAACTGCCCATAGAATGCTCTCGACTGCCCGTAGAATGGCGATAACTTCCCATAGACAATAGTGGAGGCAACCATGGAACCCAAACCTATATTGGTCTGGGTTCTTTGTCATTTTTAAAACAGGTCAAAACTAAACTGTTGACGTTCCCCAAAATGCATGTTAAGATTTACCTTGAATTCAAGATAGTTTAGATTTAGAGTATTAATTGAGCAGAATATAATAATCGGGAAGAAATTTTTTTTGTTTCTATATCTCGAAATAAAGATATTTAACTATAATTACGAAAAGGAGAGAGTCGAATGAACGGATTAAAAGGTATTCATCACGTTACTGCCATAACAAGTAGCGCGGAAAAAAACTATGAGTTCTTCACTTATACATTGGGTATGCGTTTAGTGAAAAAAACAGTGAACCAAGATGATATCCAAACGTACCACTTGTTCTTTGCGGATGATAAAGGGGCAGCGGGTACAGATATGACATTTTTCGATTTTCCTGGTATACCGAAAGGTACGCACGGGACAAATGAAATTTACAAAACGGGATTCCGTGTTCCGTCAGACGCAGCATTGGACTATTGGGTGAAGCGTTTCGAAAAATATAACGTGAAAAACGATGGAATCAAAGAAGTGTTCGGAAAGAAGACCATTTCATTCATTGACTTTGACGAGCAACAATATATGTTGATCTCGGATGAGAACAACGAAGGGGTGGCCACGGGTACACCATGGCAAAATGGTCCGGTTCCTCTTGAATACGCTATAACAGGATTGGGACCACTCCATATACGCGTCGCGGAATTCGATTACTTTAAAAAGGTGCTTGAGACAGCGATGGAGTTCAAAGAAATCGATAAAACTGGATCGCTGCATTTATTTGAAGTCGGTGAGGGCGGAAACGGTGCGCAAGTCATTGTGGAACATAACATTATGTTGCCAAATGGTCGCCAAGGTTTTGGTACAGTGCACCATGCAGCTTTCCGGGTAGAAGATACAAGCACATTGAATGCATGGAATGACCGTTTGCAACAATTCGGTTTCAATACATCGGGCTATATTGATCGGTTCTTTTTCGAATCAATTTATACACGTGTAGCACCCGGTATCCTATTTGAATTGGCAACGGATGGCCCTGGTTTCATGGGAGACGAGCCATATGAAACAGTAGGAGAAAAGCTATCATTGCCGCCATTCCTTGAAGGAAAACGGGAGCAAATTGAGAGATTGGTAAGACCAATCGACACAGTTCGCAGCACGCGAAACATTGAAAAAGAATACTTGTAAGGAGGTGAAGAGAAAAAATGGGATTTTTTGATAAATTATTCGGAAGACAACAAGAGGAGGAAACAACAATGACGAATTTAAATATAGGTATTGTTTTAGGATCAACACGTGAGGGACGCGTAAGTCCACAAGTTGGAGCTTGGGTAAAAAGAACTAGCGGATAAACGCGGAGATGCAAATTACACAATTATCGATATCGCAGATTATAAATTACCACTATTAGGTGAAGGCGAAGCAACAGGTGCGGTAGCATGGTCTGAAATCATCGCGAAACAAGACGGTTTCGTATTCATCGTTCAAGAATATAACCACTCCATCACTGGAGCACTTAAAAACGCATTGGATTACTTACGTGAAGAGTGGAACAACAAAGCTGCAGGTATCGTTTCATACGGTTCAGTAGGCGGAGCTCGTGCGACAGAACACCTACGTGGTATTCTAGGTGAATTATTAGTTGCGGATGTTCGCGTACACCCAGCACTATCATTATTCACAGACTTCGAAAACTATACAGAGTTCAAACCGGCTGAGGTACAAGCGAATTCTGTAAACGAAATGTTGGATCAAGTTATTCCTTGGTCAACAGCATTGAAAACAATTCGTCAATAATCATTCAAAAACACAAAATGTGCACTTAGCACATTTTGTGTTTTTTCTAACTAAAGAACGTAAGTCCAATCAAAAGAGCGGGTATCATTGCCGCCATTAAAAAAACAATTATGCTTGCAAATTTATTGCCGGAGCCCCATATCAGACGACCGTAGTTCGCTGTATATACCATTACATATAGAAAGAGGCATACCAATGGAATTGGCAAAGCAATCATTCCTTCGGTTTTATTTTTTGGGGTTTCAGTGTGCTACCGAAACTCTCTATTGTAATTTCGAAATCCAAATGAATTTGTGCATCACGATATTTATTCTGCCAATCGTATTTTATAAAATCTTCCATAGTCAGGAATTTACGACGCACCTCTTCGTACCAAACGAAAGGCTCAGCATGATATTCTTCTTTTGTTTTTTTGATCAGCTTTGAAGTTTTCTCTTCAAGATCTTTTTTAATATCCCTTTTTAAAAGTGCCTGGTTTTTTTCATTGCTTGCGTAATCAATTCCACTTGGAGTGGAAAGAATTTGAACTCTCAAAGGCACTGTAATATACAATTCGGGGTGGTCTTTTGTTAAGTCTATCCTAAATCTTGCCTGTTCCTCCTTTAAAACCCTTGCGGAAATCATAAGATCTTCCTTTTTGGGATCTTTAATCGAATCGATATAGTGATGGGCCATACTTTTTTTTCTTATCAGAAGTGCACTTCTTGTTTCCTCACCTGTTAAAGTACCAATCATTTTACCGTCTTTAAATACTGCGGAACCAATCATTTGAACAGGATCACCCTCTTTTTGCGGGACTTGTCCTGCTACATAATTATCGGGATTTTTCCGACGTTCTTCATCCCTTTCAGAAGTGGCATAAATGGCCAAAAATAAGGCGCCAGATGTCCTTTGTAAATATCGATTTAAGTCGGAAATTGGAACATAACCTGTATCCTTCCATCTGTTCCTCATGAAAGAATAATATTTATGCGGACGCGTTTCTAACTTAGCATGATTGTTATCAATAAATTCCCGTGCTTTTTCCTTGCTCACAATCATAATCATTTTCCTCCGTATTTCCGGGTCGCGTAAGGATGAAGCGATAACGTTGTGGAAATAATCACTTTTTGCAAATGCTTCTCCGATAATGATGGTTTCCACCTGTGAAAGATCAAGTTTTCTTGAAACAGAGCTATTTGCCAATTCTTTCGCGGATAAAATATCCGTCGCTGTAATTGTTAAAATGTCACTGGGAGGTTCATTTTGTGCCATAGCCAGGCTTGAGGATCCTACTTGCGGATTTTCAATTTGAAAGGTCACATCTAACATATGATCCTCTTTACTCTTATCGATTCCCAATACGACAACATATCCTCTTCCTCCAATTCGCTTTTATCCCAACAACCGGCAAGGATAAAAACACTGGCAAACAACAAGAAAGAAAATTTAAGCCTTCTCATTTGTTAACCTTCCCTTCCGAAGATGTAGAAGCCATAAGATGAAGGGGAAAAAAAATAGGAAAAATGAACTTGAACGAACTAAATATTCCCGAAGTGCGTTTCCAATAAAGATATTTGGTGAAATCATTCCAAGAAGAACAGTTAGACCGGCCAAGGGCAACAATAGAGGTTCGAATTTATTTAGGTGAAGCACTTTTGATAAGAAAAATGCCGATAAATATAAGTAGATCGAAAAGTGAATAGCCGAAGCAATCGTTGCTATGGCCAAATAAATCGATTCGAGATGGCTAATTGTCCCGATTCTTGCCATTCGGCTTAATTGTTGAAAAGGATATGCGATATCTTGACTTGCGGGATAGTCAAAAACTGCTGTGTATATGATCATGAATACTACAACGGACATGACTGAAATAATCCATCCAAACAAAGTACCAACCCGCATATCTTTATGCTTTTGGATAAAAGGATAAAGTGCAAAGAGCAAAATGATTTCCCCGTAGATTGAACTATAGACTACGCTTTCCTTCAGAATTGTTGTTAGGCCCGGGCCGGCAATCGGATAAATTCGAACTAAAGCAATATCATCATAAACAAACCCTACAAGTGAAAACATCAAAATTAACACGATTGGTGTGAAAATCCAAGCAGTTCTTGCGATATTTTCCAAACCGCGTTTCGCGATGTAAAAACATGCGCCAATAAGCATGACATATAGGTATGGAATGGGGGTTTTCGGGTAAAACATTGTGTTGAAAACATCCGTATAGCTTCTACTATTGATCACCGTTGAGCTAAATATTATGATAAAAAATAGTAGTATAACGAAGGTGCCCATCCGTTTTCCCATGAGAGTAAATATAAGTTCAGTTAGACCCATATTCCGCTTTTTCACTATCCCTAACAGAACAAAGAAAGGGATCAATGTGACGAAGGAGGAAAGAATGGGAATCATCCAAGCCGCATTTTTACCAAGTTTAAAAAGCAAGTCTGGGGTGGTATCCATCGCTTGAATAGCAAATAAAAAAATGAGGATGCCTGCTAATTCTCTTTTTCTTATTTTCCCGTCGTTAACCTTAATCATCGCTTGAACCTTCTTTCGGCTTATTACCCCTTTCATCGTTTTTACTGTTCGAATAAAAAGGGGTCAGCATCTGCTTCCATACTGGTGGGCGGAAAATCAATCCTTTCGACGATTGAAAATAAGGAGCGAAAGGTGCGAAAAAAGGAACATTGAATGATTTCAATGAAACCATATAAGCAAACAAACAGGCGGTGGCCAAGAATATCCCGAAAAAGCCCATGAAATTCGCGATGAAAATAAAGGCAAATCTTAGTATTCTTATCATGAAACCTAAATTCAAATCTTGGATTACAAATGAAGACAACCCCGTTATTGCGACAATAATCACAAGGATAGGACTAACAAGGTTCGCCTGGACCGCAGCCTGTCCTAAAATAAGTGCTCCAACGATGCCAATCGTTGGGCCAATCACGGACGGAATCCGAATGCCTGCCTCCCTTAGAATTTCAAAAACAATCTCCAGTAAAATAATTTCCCATAGAACCGGAATGGGAACGACTTCCCTCGTCGCTGCAATAGCAAACAGAAGATCGGGTGGTAGCATCTCAACATGAAATGTACTAATCGCCAAGTAAGTTGCAGGTGTATAGAGAGCAATGAAAATTGATATTAAACTAATGATTCGAATAAAGTTCGCATACGCCCAACGAAGATATTGGTCTTCAATCGTATGGAATAAGGACCAAAAAGTGACAGGAACGACTAAGGCAAAAGGTGAGTTATTCATTAAAAGCACAATATGACCATCTAAAAGAAAGGAACATGCCCTATCTGGTCGTTCCGTTAAAAGTGTCGAGGGAACTAATGAATAGGCTCTACTTTCTACGTACTGTTCTAATATAGGAAGGTTTTGGATCAAATCACTTTCGATTCCTTCAATCTTCTTTTTCACTTCATTCAAAAGTTCCTCATCCGCTACGCCTTTTATATACATGATCGAGACTTCTTGGATTGAGTTGTTTCCAACCATCATTAATTCGCATAGTAACCGACTGTCTTTAATCTGTTTTCGGATTAATGACTGATTGACAGCCATTGATTCGTTGAACGATTCTTTCGGTCCCTGACTCCGTTCTCAACTGTCGGTTCACTGACACCACGATTTTCAAAACCGGTAGATTCCGCCGTTAATGCTTCGTGCTCGCCATCGATCAGGATTAAGGTGTTGCCGCCTAATATATCTTTAACAGCATCCTGCAACTTCTTTACTTTCTTAGTACCGACCGTGGCTAACACACTATCGGCAAGAAGGGATAAAACATCCATATCTTCAAATGGATCACGTACCTTAAATAGTGGTTCAATAATATATTCCTCAACTGTCTTTGTATCGACAGTACCTTCAAGAAAAAGAATTACTCCTTCTTTCTTTCCCTGTAGCATAGAAATATTCCTTAGTTTCAGCGATTGATTGGTCGGATAAGAGAATGCTTCTTTTATAAGACTTACATTCATCTCAAAGTTATCGGAAAAGGATTCTTCCACTTTCTTTTCGTCATTCGAAGGGTTACTGTTTTTGGGAGATCCCACTTTAACTCCTCCAGTTATATGTCAGGTATGAACAGTACTTGTCGAAACTTAGCAGTTTTATTCACAACATTGAAGGATAGTAGGTGGATACATTCAATTTGATGCCAAATATCTCCGAGCACCGGAATAGTTCTTTTTATATAATGGCGTGTCAATTGAGATGATCTCGATACTTCGAGAAGAGTTTGGGGCATGAATCATCTTTCCGTCACCAATATATAGCGACACATGGTAGACTTGGCCTTTGCCCCCGTTATGAGCAAAAAACAGTAGATCCCCCGGTTGCAGTTGACTGCGGCTAACCGCCTTTCCTTGAGTTGCTTGAACGAAGGAATCACGCGGAATAAGTATACCGTGGTTTTTATAGACGGAATAGGTCAGGCCCGAGCAGTCAAAGCCGAGAGCGGAAATCCCTGCCCAGACGTAAGGGAGTCCTAAATATTGTTTGGCGCTGTCGACGATGTCTTTCGCAGTCGGTTTCGGAACTGCCGCATAATTAAAATGTACGCTAACGTCCCGCTTTAACGTGAATTTCGTACTGCCGTCAACTGTTAAAACTTCAAGGAATTCACCATGCTCTGCTATGACGGGCAAGATTGTTGAGTAACTTACATCAAGCCATTTCTGCTTGTCATCCCATTTAGGTACATTGTAAAGTGTGGCGAATTTTGCATTCACGATGGCAATTGGGCAGTCCGTATTGCCGATAACGGAGGCGGCAACATGCGATTTCGGTACCCATCCTTCATAGCCTTTCGTATGGCCGGTCTTCGCTTGGTCCTTTATTGCGATATAATGCCAGTTTCCGCTCGTTTTAATAATCTCGACAGCGTCTCCGTATAAGACTTGCGTATCTGTCCTTCCTATGAGCCAATTCTTGTCGGGAATTGTCAATTGGGACGTCCATTTTTTTATATCCGGATTTGCTTGGATTGAAATTTCATCGATTGGGCATGTCTTACCCGGTGAACGCCAAACGTTCGTCACCGGTACATTAATGGCATACGATTTTTTGCTTTCAGCTGAGTAGCAAGCGGGACGAATTCTGAATTCCGGATTAAGAATTCGTGCTAAAAATATGCTGAAATGTCCTTTTGTCAATGAAGTATTTGGCCTGAATGTTCCATCCGAATAACCGAATGTAATTTCATTTTCTATAAGAATTCCGATTGCGTCACTCGCCCAATAGGATGCAGGAACATCACGGAATTGCGATTCGGATTTTCCTTGCATTTTGAATGCGGCAACCAAAATAGAAGCGGCCTGTGCCCGTGTCAACTGAGCCTCGGGCATGAACTCTCCGATTCCATTCCCAACCATGAACCCCGCAGATACCGCTGTCTGAACGATGGTGTAAAATTCATCCTCAGGGTCAACATCAATGAAATTAACATTAGGTAACGCTTCTGCTTCAATTCCTAACGCTTTAACAATCATTTCAGCAGCTTCAATACGTGAGATGGCTTTATTGATACCGAATGCTGGAGATTCAGTCAGAATTCCGGTGCTGACAAGGTATTCAATTTCCTTGCTTGCAGAATGGGTGGTGGGAACGTCCGAAGATGTAGGGGAGGCAGCATGAACATAAACGCTTGCGAAGAGAAAATAAACGATAAACAAAAGGCCGAGCACAGTTTTTTTCAAGGCACCATCTCCTTCAGTATTTTCTAAAAAGAAACTTTCCAGTAAATACAATTGTATGATGTAGGATTGGAAAGATGATTAGATAGTTGTATACACAGAGTGAATGTGAAGCCATTCTGTTATAATAGAACGATAAAAATCGATCTTTACTGCATCCATAAAAGTATGCATGGTATAGACAACAAGAAAGGGGAACAAAACTTGCATACGTTGAAACAACAATGGTTCGGAAATATCCGAGCCGATATACTGGCAGGAATTGTTGTGGGACTGGCACTCATTCCTGAAGCATTAGCATTCGCGTTCATCGTAGGCGTGGATCCGCGTGTCGCGTTATATGCTTCATTCGCAATTGCCGTTATCACTTCATTTGTGGGAGGGCGTCCGGGGCTTATATCAGCAGCCACCGGCGCAATGGCGTTAGTTCTCGTCAACTTGATGGCAGATCATGGCTTGCAATATCTATTGGCAGCGACCGTTTTGACTGGAATTATTCAACTTATCCTCGGGGGGGTTGGCGTCGCGAATTTGATGCGTTTCATCCCGAATTCCGTCATGTTAGGATTCGTGAATGCACTTGGCATTATGATCTTCATCACCCAGCTTCCTTACTTGCGGGGTCAAGACGCAATGACATTTATCTTCGCTATCGCGACTTTGATTTTAGTTTACGCAGTACCGCGTTTCTTCACAGCAATTCCCGCACCACTTATCGCAATTGTCGTCATGACGGGAATTGCACTGATGAGCGGCGTTACGCTACAGACAATTGGCGATTTAGGAAAGATGCCGAATTCGTTGCCGACTTTCTTCATTCCGGACATTCCTTTTAACTTGGAAACGCTGAAAATCATCTTCCCATATTCACTGGCGTTATCGATTGTCGGTCTACTTGAATCATTGCTAACATCCCAAGTATTGGACGACATGACCGATACAGAGAGCGATAAAAATCGGGAAGCACGTGGACAAGGAATCGCGAACTTCTTCACAGGATTTTTCGGTGGGATGGCAGGATGTGCATTAATCGGCCAATCGATGATCAATATCAAATCAGGTGGTCGCGGCCGCTTATCCACTTTCACAGCGGGTGTCTTCCTTATGTTTTTGATCATCGTTTTAGGAGATGTTGTCGTGAAAATCCCGATGCCCGTTCTTGCGGGTGTAATGATCATGGTCGCAGCGACAACATTCAACTGGGGCTCATTCAAGTTTCTGAAGCAAGCGCCAAAAACGGAATCGCTCGTTATGCTCATCACCGTTGCAATTATTTTATACACGCATAATCTTGCAATCGGTGTTGTAGTCGGTGTCATTCTGAGTTCACTATTTTTTGTATCGAAAATATCTCGCGTGACTGTGACGCCTCAATCTAACATATATAAGATAAAAGGACCGTTATTTTTCGCTTCCACTACGAAATTCATCCATTCTTTTCGTGACGTAAAGGAGAAGGAAGTCATTATTGACTTTGAAGATAGCCAGCTATGGGATGAATCCGCTGTTGGGGCGATTGTTAAAGTGAAGCAGAAGCTTGAGGAAGAAGGAGTAACGGTAACAATCCGGGGGCTGAACTCTTCAAGTGAACAACTATACGCAAAGTTACAATAGGAGTACGAAAAGGGAGGAATCTACATGAAAATTGCTGTTGCCATTGATGGGTCAGAAAACGCTCTACGTGCTGCAAGGCACGCCATTGCACTTGCCAAGCTATACCCGGAGGCGACATTGGATGTCATTTTTGTCGCGGATTACAATAAAGCGAAAGATGATCGGCTTTTATCGCAAAATGAGGAAAGTCTTTTAGTGAAACGTAAGCAGAAAATGGAACCAGTTTTGGACATGGCGCGTGATGCCGGAGTGAAAGCAAACATGATAGTGCTGAAAGGAAATCCGAGCCAGGAAATCATAAACTATGTGAATTCCGAGGCGATGGATCAGCTCGTCCTTGGCAGCCGTGGGTTGAATGCTTTTCAAGAAATGGTGCTTGGAAGTGTCAGTCATAAAGTGATGAAACATGTGAATTGCCCTGTGACGGTTGTGAAGTAGGTAAGAGGATGAAAACGCCTTAAGAGGGGATGACCTTCATAGGGCGTTTTTTGTATGGGTGAGGATGCAGACTTCCCGTAGAAGGGTGGTGACTTCGCATAGAAGTGTTGCGACTTCCCATAGAATCGCCCCGACTTCCCTTAGAAGTGCGTTTACTTCCCATAGAAGTGCTCCGACTTCCCGTAGAAGAGTGTTTACTTCCCATAGAAGTACCCTGACTCCCCATAGGAGCAGGTAACCAGTTTGATTTCCTCAATGTAACTTGCGATACTTTAAATAAAGATAAAACTAAAAGGGGAATTGCCATGAAGCTGGATCGATTGCGTCAGTCATTTGAAGAACTTGCGAGATTTACAGACGAAGGTGAAGGCATCAACCGGCTGGCTTACACTGAAACTGAACGGAATGCCCGCAACTTTTTAATTAAGCAGTTTGAACGCGCAGGACTAACAGTTCGCATCGACTACGCGGGAAACGTCATTGCGCGTAGGGAAGGAAGGTCCCCCACTTACCTGTTGTCGCGACAGGTTCACATATCGATTCCGTCTACGCCGCAGGTGAATTTGATGGGACAGCAGGTGTCCTTGTTGCACTTGAAGTCATGCGCTCCCTCACGGATGAGAACGTTAAAACGGAGAATCCGCTTGAAGTCATCATTTTCGCATGCGAAGAATCCGCCCGCTTCGGTGCATCGACTCTTGGCAGCAAAGCGATGACAGGTCGCCTCGACCCCGCTTACACGAGGTCACTGACCGACAAAAACGGTGTTACATTGTTTCAGGCATTCAAAGAAAATGGGCTTGATTTGGAAGAAGTTCATTTGGCAAAACGCTTTGGGATGAAATCAAGGCATTTGTGGAGTTGCACGTTGAACAGGGACCTGTTCTTGAAAAACAGGGGGTGGCAATCGGTGTTGTTTCTGCCATAGCAGCTCCAGTCCGCTTTCATGTTCATATCGATGGGACAGCAGATCATTCCGGTACGACGCCGATGGATTACCGCCACGATGCCCTGCTTGGCGGAGCGGCAATTGCACTATCCATTGAAAAGGCGGCACTTGCGGAGCTTGAGTATGGTACAGTCGGTACGGTTGGTGTCTTCTCAGTGAAACCTGGGGCGATGAATGTTGTGCCAGGTACTGCAGATCTTTACGTCGATATTCGAGGGACGAACCGTGAATCGAGACAAAGAGTAGTGGCTGCACTAAAAACTGCAGTTAACGATGTGTCGAAAGCGCGAGGCTTAGACATTTGGATGGATGAGATGTCGAAAGAAGAACCTGTTCAGATGGATAGCACAATCGTGGCTGAATTGAAATCAATCTGCGAAGAAAGAGGAGTGTCCTATCTTGAAATGTCAAGCGGAGCGGGACATGACTCCATGAATATGGCGGCGCTCTGTCCGACTGGCATGATTTTCGTCCCGTCCAAAGATGGACTTAGTCATAATCCAGCAGAGTATACGACAATGGAACAGCTGATGGAAGGGGCGGAAGTATTGCGCGCCTTCATGCTGAAACAAGCGGAGGAATTTTAAAAGAAAACAAAAGACGGTGCTGCTTTTATTAACATTAAAATGCAGCATCGTTTTTTATTTTATCAATAAATCAATCAAAAACCTTGAAAGTCAAAGAAGGTCAGTGTATAATAAAAACATAAGTCAAAGATAGTCAATGTCAAACAATATAAATGAACGAACTATATAAGGAGGAAATGGCTTATGAAATGTCAACATTGTGGTAAAAACGAAGCAACAATGAGCCTTCGGCTACAACTGAATCATCAACGTATGCAGTTGCATATGTGTCATACCTGTTTCCAACAGATACAAGGACAAATGAATATGCCGTCATTTGGAAATGATGCAAATCAATTTTTCCAAGCGAACGGCAAGCAGGGAGCACATACGCAAGTTAGAGAAATTGATGAAAACCAAGGGAATGGCCTGTTAGACCAACTTGGAAGAAATATTTCGAATGACGCTAAGGAAGGGAAAATTGACCCTGTCATCGGGCGCGATCAGGAAGTGAAACGCGTTATCGAGACATTAAATAGAAGAAACAAAAACAATCCGGTACTCATCGGGGAACCGGGTGTTGGTAAAACAGCTATTGCAGAAGGGCTCGCCGTGAAAATCAATGAAGGAGACGTGCCTGCGAAACTGTTGAATAAACAAATTTACGTCTTAGATGTAGCATCTCTTGTCACAAACACTGGAATTCGCGGTCAATTTGAAGAGCGGATGAAACAATTAATCGAGGAGATCGAGAGTCGTACAGATGTCATTGTATTCATCGATGAAATCCATCTACTTGTCGGTGCGGGATCAGCAGAAGGTTCCAAAATGGATGCCGGGAATATTTTGAAACCTGCATTGGCACGCGGTGGCATGCAGCTGATTGGTGCGACGACGTTGAAAGAGTATCGTCAAATTGAAAAAGATGCCGCACTCGAACGCCGCTTCCAGCCGATTATCGTAAAAGAACCTTCTGTGGAAGACGCAATTACAATCTTGCACGGCATTAAAGATCGTTATGAAGCTTTCCATGAAGTACGTTATTCCGATGAAGTGATTCGGGCGTTCGTCACATTATCACAACGCTATATCCAAGACCGATTCTTGCCGGACAAGGCAATCGATTTGATGGATGAAGTGGGGAGCCCGCTTGAATCTTAAACAGTCATCAGCAGATGCTGAGCAAATCGGAAAACGCCTTGAAGAGATCATCCTACAAAAAGAACAAGCGGCAGAAACAGAAGACTATGAAAAGGCGGCAGCTTTACGTCAAGAAGAAATTCGATTACGTCAACAACTTGAGGATGTTAAGGATAACGATGAATCCCAATATGAAGTGACTGTCGAAGACATCGAGGGAATTGTGGAAGAAAAAACAGGTATTCCGGTGACAAAACTGCAAGCGTCGGAACAAGCAAAAATGAAAGACCTTGCAGAAAATCTTCGTAAAAAGGTAATTGGGCAAGAAGAAGCGGCTGATAAAGTTGCTAAATCAATCCGTCGTAGCCGCGCAGGATTAAAATCAAAAGATCGTCCAATCGGATCTTTCCTATTCGTCGGTCCAACAGGTGTCGGTAAAACAGAAATTACTAAAATATTAGCGGAGGAACTATTCGGTTCCCGCGACACGTTAATCCGCCTCGATATGAGTGAATACATGGAGAAACATGCCGTCTCTAAAATTATCGGTTCACCTCCTGGTTACGTAGGACATGAAGAAGCAGGCCAATTAACGGAACAAGTCCGCCGCAACCCTTATTCGATTCTACTGTTTGACGAAATCGAAAAAGCGCACCCTGACGTTCAACATATGTTCCTTCAAATTATGGAAGATGGTCGATTAACCGATTCGCACGGACGAACAGTGAGCTTCAAAGACACTGTCATCATCATGACAAGCAACGCTGGAACAGGGGAGAAAAAGGTAAGTGTCGGGTTCAATCAAACCGCACATGAATCCGTCTCCATGCTTGAATCACTTGGAAACTACTTCAAACCTGAATTCCTTAACCGTTTCGATGCGATTGTTCAGTTCAATGAACTGACAGAAGACAATTTGCTCGAAATTGTAAACTTGATGCTCGCTGATTTGGAAGAAGCGATTGAAGAAAACGACATCACAATTTCAATTTCATCAGAAGCTAAAATGGAATTGGTAAACTTAGGCTACGACAAACGTTTTGGAGCACGACCACTTCGCAGAGTTATCCAAGACAAAATCGAAGATCCATTAACGGATCTCATTTTGGAAGAAGACGATATTGCAAAGGTCCATGTCGACGTTGTCGATGAAGAGATTGTTGTACGTAAAGCTTAATTTCGGTGCCTATGCAGCACGCTATTCAGACAATACACTACAATTGCATAATACAAATGAAAGAAGTCAACCATATCAATATTTGGTTGGCTTCTTTGTGCATATATATATCTTCTTGAATTATCATATTTGCGTGGCGTATAGGCACCTAAAAGGGACCCTAAAAGAATAAAGGAATTCAAGATACGGTAACGAATTAGATAGCGTAAAGAAGAGAGTACATTAGAGGGAATTTGTGAAATTGGAGGACTACTTGGAGAAATCCTCAATGGATGCTTTATAATGAAAATAAAGTCTATTGATTATTAGGAGATTACATGTTTGAGAAAATGAAGGATTGGGCGAAAAGTTTAAAACGACAGATATTTATACTTTACTATGCTTATAAAGATGCAAGAACACCTTGGTATGCAAAATTTTATACTGCTTGTGTGGTTGCTTATGCGTTCAGTCCAATTGACTTAATACCAGATTTTATACCTATTCTCGGCTACTTAGATGACGTGATTCTCCTTCCTATAGGGATATGGTTTGCGTTGAAAATGATACCGAGGAATGTATTAACTGATTGTGAAGTTAAGGCAGAGGAAAAGATGAAAAATGGTAAACCGAAGAATTGGATAGTCGGTTCAATAATAGTATCAGTATGGAGTCTCATTATTATTTGGTTTGTTATTAAAATCTATAGCTTCTTCAACTAACGGCTGCTTTACTTTTTAAAAAAAGGAGGAGTTTTTAATGCTATTTATGATGATTGTCAAAGCCTCGAAGAATTCGGAAGCCGGAAATCTTCCGAGCCCAGAGCTCAGAGAAGCCATGACGAGGTACAATGAGGAATTAGTGAAGGCAGGCGTGCGAATTATGGCGAAAGGGCTTCATCCAAGTTCGAATGGGATTCGCCTTTCCTATCCAAAAGAAGGGGGAACGCCTGTAGTCACGGATGGGCCATTTTCGGATGATTTGGTTGCAGGGTTCATTCTTATTGATGTGAAGTCGAGGGAAGAAGCGATCGAGTGGGCCATGCGGATGCCGGATCCACAAGGATTTGGCGATGGGCAAATTGAGCTGCGGCAAGTATTTGAGTAATGAGCATTTGAGAATGTAGCTCAGCATTAGAACTTCTTCAGAGTCGTGAAAAGGTTTTGGAGGGAGTTAGTTTTTTTCAGGTGCCTGTGGAGCGTCCTATTCAGATGATACATTGCAAATGCATAATAGAAATGAAAGAAGCCAACCATATATCAGTATTTGGTTGGCTTCTTTGTGCATTTTTATAACTTTTCTTTAATTGTCATAAATGTGTATTGCGCAGTTGTTTGTAAATTTATTGTTAGTTATTTGTATTTTTTTTGTAAGTTTTGATGATTTGTTTTTTTAATTTGTTATGATGATATAGGTTTTTCAGTATAACTTTTCAACTTGATTTTTAACATAAACTGGGAGATTGAATTTATGAAAAAAATAACAATTCTACAAACTAGCGATATTCACGGAAGTATTTATCCGCTGAACTATGGAACGAACGAAGCAGCAGACGTCGGACTTGGGAAACTTGCGACAATAATAAAGCAAGAACGAGCTTTGGATGAACAACTACTTTTAGTTGACAATGGAGATCTCATCCAAGGTACGCCTTTAACATATTATTATGTTCAATTTTTAAAAGATGAAAAGAACCCGATGATCAGTGTATTGAATCACTTATCGTACGATGCAGCAATCATTGGAAATCATGAATTTAATTATGGTATGGACGTAGTAGATCGTGCGGTACAGGAATCAGATTTCCCTTGGCTGTCTGCCAATATCATTTCTGAGTCTACAGGTGAGCCTTACTTTGGAAAACCTTATTTGATAAAAACGATAAATTCCGTAAAGATAGCGATCTTAGGAGTTACTACTCATTACATTCCTAACTGGGAAAGCGAACAGAATATAGCAGGGCTTAAATTCAAAGACAGTCTTCAAGAAACGAAAAAATGGGTTGCTCATATTCGAGAAAAGGAAAGTCCTAACGTAGTGATCGTTTCTTACCACGGAGGTTTTGAACGTGATCTCGAAACTGGAGAACCAACTGAACCACAAACAGGAGAAAATCAAGGATTTGCGATCTGTCATGAAGTCGAGGGAATCGATGTTTTGCTGACAGGGCATCAACATCGCGCGTTGACAGGAAATGTGAATGGTGTAGCAATCGTGCAACCATCGAATAACGGGCAAATGTTGGGGAAAGTGACCCTGACCTTAAATGAGAATAATGAAATAATAAATAAAGCTTCCGAATTATTACAAATGGAAGAAGTGGAAGCAAATCAGGAAATTTTGAAACTAACATCAAATGTAGAAGCACAAACACAAAAATGGCTCGACCAGCCAATCGGGAAGATAGAAGGCGATATGGTCATTACGGATGCTTTTTCAGTAAGAACATGTGAGCATCCTGCTATTGAATTTATTAACAAAGTGCAAATGGAAGCTGCTGGAGTAGACATTTCTTCTACATCGTTATTTAACAATCTATCTCCAGGTTTTAGACCAAATGTCACAATGCGAGACATTATATCGAATTATATGTTTCCAAATACGCTAAAAGTGCTTTCTGTTAGTGGACAAGATATTAAAGATGCACTTAAACAAAGTGCATCGTATTTTATGTTGAATGAATCAGGGGAACTTAAAGTAAACCCCGCGTTTATCCACCCGAAACCTCAACACTATAATTACGACATGTGGGAAGGGATTGAATACGTTTTGGATATTCGCAACCCGATTGGAGAACGAGTAACCACTTTACAGTATCATGGGAAGCCCATTGATTTGGACGGTAAGTATCAAGTCGTGATGAATAATTACCGTGCTGGTGGCGGGGGGAATTACGCGATGTTCAAAGATAAGCCAATTGTCAAAGAGATACCTTTGGATATGACTGAAATTATTACGAGCTACATTCTCAATCGACAAACAGTTAAAGCAACCGTCAATCACAATTGGAAAGTTGTCTGGTAAGAAGAGCTAAGAAGAGTTGAGCCTATCAACTCTCCTTTCTTCTTTACAAAACCTTTATCGGAAATTTACAGTAACTCAACTTTCTCCAACAATTTCACTGCTATACTGAACTGCTGCACAATAATTAGTAAGGGAGCATTACGATGACCATTACATTACAGAATATTTCTATGAAATTTTCAAATACAACTGCAGTAAATCAACTGAATGTCACGATTCCGAAAGGGGAACTCGTCTCAATATTAGGACCTAGTGGCTGTGGGAAGAGTACGACGCTATATATGCTCGCAGGACTTTATGAACCAACCGACGGAGCGATTTTATTTAACGGCAAGGACGTCACAAAGCTAACTCCGGAGAAACGGGGCATTGGGATGGTATTTCAAAACTATGCTCTCTATCCCCATATGACAGTCTTACAAAATATTATGTTCCCTCTAAAGATGCATAAAGTGAAAAAAACAGAAGCTAAAGCAAAGGCAATCGAAATGGCTAAACTTGTTGAAATCGATCATTTACTAGATCGAAAACCAAGTATGTTATCGGGTGGGCAACAGCAACGTGTAGCGATCGCACGTGCCTTAGTGAGGGAACCGGAAATTTTATTATTAGATGAACCACTGTCGAATTTAGATGCCCGCTTGCGTTTAACGATGCGGGAGGAGATTAGAAGAATTCAACAAGCTCTTAAAATTACAACTGTTTTTGTTACACATGACCAAGAAGAAGCACTTGGTATATCAGACCATGTTCTCCTGATGAACCAAGGTGAGCTCATGCAATTTGATGTTCCTCAGAATTTGTATGATGAGCCGAATCATCAATTTGTGGCAAGCTTCATTGGATCCCCGCCAATAAATTATTTTGAAGGGGAAATTGTAAGTGGTGTACTAAAAACTCCGTTTGGTTATGACATTTCTTTTGAAGCACCAGATCAACCGGTACAAATTGCTGTTCGTCCTGAAAATCTATACCTTTCAAAATCGGGACTTCATAGAGAAGTGCAGCATGTAGAGCGAATCGGCAAAGACACGCTTGCTGTTATCGGCACCGATGAGGATAAAATACGACTCTTCCTTCAAAAAGAAGAGCATGTAGAAGTTGGACAAGTAATACATGTTCAAGCCAATCAAGCAGACATTCGGATTTTCCAAAAATCGGGAGAAAGAATCTACGTAAAGGGGTAATGGGACGATGAAACTCAAAGATACAACTAAAGCGGCTCTTTACCTATTTCCAGCATTGCTCATAATCGGGGTATTCACCATTTATCCGATGATTAAGTCATTCTTTATGAGTTTTTATGCAGAGTACGACTATTTCAATGATGTTGTTCATCGATACGGTTTTGATAACTTCGTCTATTTGTGGAATGATGCCGTTTTCCATAAAGCATTGCAAAATACATTTATCTTTGTACTCGGTGTTGTACCTGTTTCCATTCTTTTATCCTTATGGATTGCCTTAATGCTAAATTCGATCACGTTTCTCAATAAATTTTTCAGAACGATTTATTTTATTCCTTTCGTTACAAGTGTCGTAGCCGTGTCGATCGTATGGCGATGGATCTTTCATTCAAACTACGGAATTATGAACTATTTTCTTAGTTGGTTTGGAGTCGAACCAATTCAATGGCTAACAAGTACGGAATGGGCGATGCCTTCCCTAATTATTCTATCGATTTGGAAAGGGCTCGGTTATAACATCATTATTTTTCTCGCAGGTTTACAAACAATTGGCGACACCTATTACAATGCGGCAAGAATTGATGGGGCCAATATTTGGAATCGGTTTTTACATGTCACACTGCCTCAATTGGCACCTACGACTTTTTTCGTCTCCATTATTTCGATTATCGGTTCATTTAAAGTGTTTGACGAAATTTATGCGTTGTTTGACGGAAAAGCGGGACCATCGAATAGTGCATTAACCGTTGTGTATTATGTGTTCGATAAATTTTACGGAGAATGGAATTTTGGAGTCGCTTCGGCGGCGGCGTATGTTCTATTCGCCATCATCTTCGTTTTTACATTACTGCAGTTTTATATCAGTAAGAAAAAAATCACTTATTAAGGGAGAAAGAACATGAAAACGAGTCCTCTTTCGAAGACATTTATATACGGTCTGTTAGGGATCGGCAGCATTTTAATGCTATTACCTTTCGTTTGGATGATTTCTACATCACTTAAAAGTGGGAACGAAGTCATGATGATGCCGCCTGTATGGATTCCGGAAACGTTTCGTTTCGATAACTATGTAGAAGCATTTAAGAAATCACCTTTTGCAACATACTTTTTAAATTCGGTCATTGTCATGGTCTTTAGTACGCTTGGTGAGGTTATTACAACCATTTTAGCCGCCTATGCATTTAGCAAATTGAACTTTTGGGGAAGGATGTTCTCTTTGCTCTATTAGTTGGAACGATGATGGTTCCCGGTGAAGTGTTACTTGTACCAAATTTTGTTTTACTCTCGAATTTAGGTTGGATTGATCGGTACGAGGCGCTGATCATCCCGTGGACTGCGAGCATATTTTCCATCTTTTTATTGCGACAGTTTTTCATGAAAATCCCGAAAGAGTTAAACTATGCAGCCCGTGTGGATGGATGCACAAATTTCAGGTTTTTATGGTCCATAATGCTTCCGATTGCGAAACCAGCGATCGTTACGATTATTTTATTGAAAGCGATTGGGTCATGGAACGCATTTTTATGGCCTTTAATTGTAACAAATTCAAAGGAAATGAGAACGTTACCTGTCGGGTTAACAAGCTTTTCAACGGAAGCCGGAACTGTGTATGAACTACTAATGGCAGCATCTACAATGATTATTTTGCCAATGATTATTTTATTTATTTTCCTACAAAAATATATTATCAAAGGCATTGCAGGAGCTGGTATTAAAGGATGATAAGCGGACATTTGAGGAGGTGTTGCGTAGGGATTTTGAAGTATTGAACAGTCTTCACTCTACTTTGATAAAACATAAAAAAAGGAGAATTACACATGAAAAAGTTATCGTTATTCGTATTTTTAATGATGGTGAGTGTGTTACTAGTTGCCTGTGGCAACGATAAAGAAGAGGGCAATGCTTCAAATGCAGCAACAGGAGATTCAAAAACAACAGAAACAGCAAAAAAAGAAACAACTAAACCAGTAGAAGTTGAATTTTGGCATGCGATGAATGGTGACCATGAGAAATGGTTGGAAGATGCAGCGGTAAAATTCAGTGAAGAAAATGAAAATATTACTGTGAAATTAGTGAACCAAGGTAGCTACAATGATTTGTCTCAAAAGTTACTTGCAGCAGCAAAAGCAAAAACATCTCCGACAATTGCACAAGCTTATGCAGAGTGGATGACAGAGTATAATGCAAATAATTTAGTAGTAGACTTGGCACCAATGATTAATGCTGAAAATGGTTTCCCAGCGGATGCAAGCTATGAAGACATTAGCGAAGTGTTCCGAAACGATAATACATTTGGCGATAAAGTGTTAGGTTTACCATTTAACAAATCGACACGTGTTCTTTTCTACAACAAAGATTATTTTGAAGCGAACGGATTGACTGCTCCAACGACATGGGATGAGTTAGCAGCAGCCGCAACAACCTTAACAAAAGAAATCGATGGCAAAAAAGTTGTAGGTATGGGTTTTGAAAACGGATTGGCGCATGAAATTAGCATGTGGTTTGAACAAGCAGGTGGAGACTTTGTTGATGAAAAAGAAGGAAAAGTTTTATTTAACACTGACGCAGGTCTACGTGCATTAACATTTATCAATACAATGCTGAAAGACGGTTCAGCACGTATGGCTGGTGAGGATGGGTACTTATCAGGCCCATTCACGAGAGGTGACGTTGCTATGTATATTGGTTCAAGCGCAGGTCTAGCATACGTTGCAAAAGATGCTGGAGACATGAACTGGTCCACAACTCCACTTCCGAAAGATGTCGAAGCGGCAGCTCCTTTCCAAGGAACGAACATTACGATGTTTGCGAATAGCACAGAAGCAGAACAAGCAGCTGCATTTGAATTCATGAAATACTTGATTACTCCTGAAAATACGGTAGATTGGGCGAAAGCAACAGGATACCTACCAGTACGTGAATCTGCTCAACAAGGGAAAGACTGGCTGTCATTCATTGAAGAATACGAAGCTTACCAAGCAGGGAATGCCCAATACGCGGATGGATTCATCGATGTTCGCTTACCTGGATCGTACGCGATGAAAAATGCAATTTCTGTAGAGTTAGATAAGATGCTATTTGAAGGTGCAACGCCAGCCGAAACGTTAGAAGCAATGAGCAAGAAAGCGCAAGAAGCGTTAGATCAAGCAAAATGATGGAACAAAACGATTTTAAAAATGGGCAAACGACCATTCAATTTTATGCTGGCTTAAAAACAATTGGCGGAACTATTTTTGAAATAACGTATAAGAACGAAAGATTGATAGCAGATTTTGGAATTGTTTTTCAAAATAACTTGCTGAAGGGCGTTCAATTGCGCCCTCAGCACGTGATTTCCGATTTGAAACAGCTTGGTGTTCTCCCTTCGATTCCAAATCTATTTAGATCGGATGAATTAACAGGAGATACAACAATTGCCATCTCTCATTTACATTTAGATCATATCGGTTTGTTGCAGTATGTCCATCCAGATATACCGATCATTATGAGTGAAGAGAGCAAAGCATTGTATGGACACTTGCATGCAATTGGGGAAGAATCTGTAGATGTCGATAGGCAAGTGAAGAGCGTTCCGTTCCATCAGCCGATACAAGTGTCTGCGCATATACAAGTAGAGTTTTTCCCAGTCAATCATGATGCGCCAGGGACGTCCGCGATTCGGATTACAACACCGGATACAACGATAGTCTACACGGGAGATGTGCGTTTACATGGGGACGATGTTGAGACTGCAAACTTACCAAATGTAGCAGGATCTCCGGACATCTTAATTATTGAAACGACGAATGTACAAGCAGATTTTCTCGATAAAAATCCAGTCATTCAAAGTGAAGCAGATGAGTTAATCCCTGCGTTACTGAAGATTGATTCGACCTCGATTGTTTTCAATATTTATCACCGAAACGTGAGACGTTTGGAGATATTAATAGAAGCGGCAAGACAAAAAGGGAAAATCATTGTCTTCGAGCCTGAAACAGCTTATTTGGTGCAGGCATACAATATGGAAGCATCACATGTACGCTATTTGCTGGATGATTCAAATGTCAGCAATCAAATCCATGCGATTGAACCGATAACGGTTGAAGAATTAAATAGTGATTTTTCACAAGTATGGCTCCAATCTTCTTATCATCAGATGATGACGTTACTGGACCTGCCTGTAAAAGGAGCTACATACGTTCATTCGAATGGTGTGCCATTAGGAAGCTTTGATCCTATGTATGAGGGATTGTTGGAGTGGGTTGACAAACTCGGCATGGGGTTCGTTGTTCTTGGGGTATCCGGCCATGCATCAGCCGCGCAAATAAAATGGCTCGCAGATGCAATGCAAGCAAAAGTAACAATTCCGCTACACGGTTTTACACCCGAATTGTTGCAAGGGCCAAATCAGACATTTTTGCCTCAAACAGGGGTCATTTATCCAATTTCGACACTTTTGAAAGAAATAGGACCTTCCTCAAAGTGAATTGTAACGGCCGGATGTTCGAGCATCCGGTCTTTTATTATAGGATAAGTTTAGCGTAAAACATTCTATGAAGAAACGCTATCTTCAAATAACAAATTCAGCTATACTCATAGTAAGAGGGTTCGAAACCATCCCCTCTATAATAAAAACTAGGGAGGAATTACATAATGGAAAAAGCGGTAGTCGTATTTAGTGGCGGGCAAGATTCAACGACGTGTCTTCTGTGGGCATTGGAGACATTTGATCACGTTGAAGCCGTCACTTTTTTGTATGGGCAAAGAAATGCGTCGGAATTGGACTCGGCGAAGAAGATTGCAGAGGATTTGGGGGTTCCCCATAAGATACTGGATCTGGATTTGCTGAACCAGCTGACGGACAATGCCATGACACGCAGTGATATGGAGATTGACGAGACGGGTGAAGTTCCGAATACGTTTGTCGAGGGAAGGAATCATATCTTCCTATCCTTCGCAGCGATCTACGCAAAGCGAGTTAGAGCAAGGCATGTCATTACAGGTGTGAGTGAAACTGATTTTAGTGGCTATCCTGATTGCCGCAATGATTTCATCAAATCATTGAATGTCACGCTGAATCTTGCGATGGACGCACGCTTCGAGATCCATACGCCGTTAATGTGGAAAACGAAAGCGGATGTCTGGGAGATGGCGGACAGAATGGGCAAGTTGGCGTACATCAGAGAGAATACGACAACCTGTTATAACGGTATCATTGCTGATGGATGCGGCGAGTGTCCTTCTTGTAAACTACGAAAGCAAGGCCATGATGCGTACCTGACAGGGGGTCGCGCACATGTTTAGGATTCTCATCTACTTATTCTCCATCGTAATTGCCAACGTCGTTACAGCTAAATTTGCGCCGATGGAATTAGGATTATTCATCATCCCTTATGGAACGTTGTTCATTGGATTGACGTTAGTCATGCGGGATATGGTCCAAAATCGATTTGGTCGTAAGAAAACGTATCTATTGATTGTCGCAGCACTTGCAATATCTGCGATCACAAGCCATTTGTTAGGTGACGCACTATGGGTCGTATTTGCATCGACGCTCAGCTTTATCATATCCGAGACGGTCGATACGGAAATTTACACACGCTTCAAGCTGCCTTTCGTTAAGCGAGTCATGTATTCCGGAATTATCGCAGGATTTCTTGATTCGGCCATATTCGTGATTGTAGGAATCGGCCCGTTAGGTTTGAAGTATGTACCTTGGGAGCTTGTTCCCTATGCGATTGCGGGACAGTGGGTTGCGAAAACGCTTATGCAGCTGATCGTAGCTGGTGGAATCAGGCATTTTGTTATCAAATTAGGCATTTATGAACCGAATATATCAGATGAACTATCACATAAAACGCCGCAACAAGTGCGGGCAACACGATAAGGAAGGGGCAATTCAGAATGAAACAAAGTGACACGAAAGACCTTACACTGTTGGGAAATCAAAACACGGAATACAACTATGACTACAATCCGGGTATACTTGAGACATTTGAAAACCAACATCAGGATAATAATTATTTTGTGAAATTCAATATTCCAGAATTCACGAGTCTCTGCCCGATGACTGGCCAACCGGACTTCGCGGCCATCTATATTTCGTATATTCCGGATGTCCGTATGGTGGAAAGCAAGTCGTTGAAACTATACATGTTCAGTTTCCGGAATCACGGAGCTTACCATGAAGACTGTGTAAACATTATTATGAATGACCTGATTGAACTGATGGATCCACGCTATATTGAAGTGTGGGCCAAATTCACACCACGTGGCGGAATCTCCATCGATCCGTATTGCAATTACGGAAAGTTAGGTACGATGTTTGAAGAAATGGCGATGAACCGACTCATGCAGCATGATATGTATCCGGAGAACGTTGATAATCGATAAGTAGAATGAAAGAGCGTTAGAGCCGTTAACATAACCCCTTCAGCCGTAAAATGGTTGAAGGGGTTTTGCTAATTGTTTGATATACACTACATCTGTGCGCCGAATATGCCTAAATACTGTTCCTGCAATAGAAACCCATTATTTTTCCATCCCAATGTATTCATAATATAACCTAAGCCATCCGCATGATATCTGCCGGAAATCTTTTGATAAGCTAAAAGCTCATAGACCCCGTTCGAATCAAAATCCACCGGATATAAGCCGCTTAATGGGTCCACAAAACCAGTTATCGGGCTTTTTAGCTTGCCGTTCCGATCATAGATTTCATTTAAATAACTTGCATCCCTGGTTGAAATATCAATAATATATCTCTCGTTATTGGGTCTGCTGACAACTTCAACCTTATAATTATCCTGATAAGTGACGTCATATTGGAAGTGATTATTATAAACATCAGAATCAAAAAGGAATTTTGCTTGATTCCCGACAAAGGAAACAATGTAATAATTAATAATCCCACCACTGCCACCTGTAGTAATACCAATCAATATCTCATCCACACCGTTACCTGTGAAATCGCCCAAGAACAAGGTCGGATTATAACCTACATTATTATGAAGCGGAATGCCGTCACAGCCCCAGTTCGGCCGTCCCTAATGTGAAGAGTTATATTTTGAATGAATGGACTATCCGCCGTTTTTGTGCCAGTCAAATAGATTTGATCAACTATCTTATCACCTGTTACATCCCCATTGGCTGATGCTACAATAAAAGGTTGCCCTATAGCAGAACGAAATTGAGAGTTATTCATTACATGCCCCTTTTCATAAAGACTATTGTTATAATCTATCCTATGGGGATTGGGCTGATTGATACTGGTTGGAAAGGGGATTACCAATTAGGTATGGGAATTTCAGGTTCTAATTGAACCCTGAATTGTTTCATAATCCAGCACCTATCAACCTTGCATATTCTTCTGCAACTAACGCAGCACCCCTGCTGTTTAAGTGGATGCCGTCCAACGTGTAATGAAGCCCTCTTTTGTTTGAAAGTCGATCGATTCGTATAGGATCCTTATAAAATAGGGCGTCTATCATGACCCTCATAACTTTTGTGTTCAGGTAGTCCGAACTCGTAACTTTCTTAAGATGTTCCCTAAACACTGATTGCAGATCTAAAAATTCAACTTGTGGATAGTTGCTTGAAATAAGTTGTATGGCCTCGGTCAAGACCTCAAGATCATTAGTCGGTTTGCTGTTCAGATTCTCTCCTGCCAATGCCGGGGAAACAGTTACTACCTGTTTTGAGGAATGGAGAACGACTTCCACTACTTTTTGAAAGACATCTTTAAACTCTTCAAGATCCCTTGAAACCGGTTGGGCTTGAACTTTCAACAGCTTGGAATATACATCATTCACTCCAATCCAAAGAAAAATCAGATCATAATCGGAATCAATCGGAGTTTTGATTAACCGGTCATGCAAGCTCCTTACAGTTTCACCTGGTTTTCCAAGATTATCGAAGGTTAAATGCGGGTATTGCTTCTGAAGAATTTTTGAAAAAGACACCCCCGGACGCCCTTCTGTTAAACTATCGCCAACCAATCCCACTTTCATATTCAGTTCCCCCATTTTTAAAAAATCTTGTGTATCAAGTTCGTTCTATTACTACATTATTCTCTAACAATTAAAGAAATCCTTTATAAATGGGGGAACGAAAGAGTATCATAAAGGAATGGTTGAAGTCGCAGGTATGGCACTGAATGAGGAATGACTTGTCCCCCTTTTGGGTCAAAAGCCTTTGCAACGAAATATGTAACAAAAGGAGAAATAGCCATGGAAGCAATAAAAGATGAAATCCAAAAGCTTTATCAGAACTTAATTGATGCATGGAATAACCGTGATGCCCAAAGTATGGCCAATCAATTTTCAAATCAGGGCGTGCAAATTGGATTTGATGGAAGTATAGTGGTTGGGAAAGATGAGATTTTATCTCATCTCATACCTATATTTGAAAACCATCCAACCGCACCTTTTATAACAAAAGTTAAATCAATACGATCCTTAGGAACTGATACAGTAATCTTACATGCAATTGCAGGTATGATTCCACCAGGAAAAAGCGATATTGAACCCAAAGTAAATGCTCATCAAACTCTTGTTGCAGTGAAAAAGGATGATGCTTGGCAAATTGAACTATTTCAAAATACGCCGGCTCAGTTTCATGGAAGACCGGAATTGGTTGAGAAAATGACCGATGAGTTAAGGAGTTTACTCTAAAGAGCGGACTACTAAGTCAAAAGCCCACTGTTTGTTAGGTAAACAGTGGGCTTTTAGAGAATACGATCTCCTTAATATCCAAAACCAAACACAATTTCCCGAACCTCCACTTTAGACATTCCCTTGGCAGCCAATTCTTCCACAACCTCGCGACGAACACTAACACTTTTATTCTGTTCCTCTTTTTTCTTATAGGCTTCCTCCCAAACAGTCTCGCGTTTTCTGCAAACACAATAAATGAGTTTTCTCATCAGCCTCACCACCTATACGTTGAGCAGCCTTCACAGACAAACTGCTTCAACTCCTCAATTTCCGTAAATTCTTCCAAAGGTTCAGGGTATCGACATGATGGACAAATAGCCATTCGTTCAAGACTTATATGCTCTTCCATTTCTTCACCGGGCCCGCCATACGCTGTGACAGCCTCCTCATAAAGTGCTTCAATAAAGGGATTGGGGTAAAGCAATTCATCCGGGAACGAGATAATGTTGCGATATTCTGTTTCGGAATTCAAATTGTCGTTGTAAGAAATATGCGGCTTCCGCTCCTCAATTGTTAGCCAGTCGTTCAGAGCTTGAATGATTCTGTCGCACTGGTCTGCGGGCAAGTTATGCCATGTTAAATGAAGACCTTGGAACACCTCATATCGTGATAGATCCCCGAAATAAGAGAACACCCTATCATACAATTCATAAATGCGGTCATGAAGATAATGGATTTGCCGGATGTAAAAATGCCCGGGGTTTTCGGCGAAATAAACAAATGCTGAATCCCTCAAAAACGCAATTTCTTCAAGCGCTTCATCACGTTCAGACAATGAAGAAAAATGACCGTACCGATGAACATAATCCCTATACGACTCCAAAATGCCGACATAGGAGATGGCATGCAACTCATCAAGAGCGCCTTCAGGCAAGCAAACTTCAGAACAAAAAAAGCCGTCGTCAGCACGCAACGGCTCTTCCGAAAAGGTTGTGGAACAAGTGGAACAGATTTGCATAATGAAACCTCCCATTCTTTTCATTATGCAATATACATAGGGCAATAATAATTTGTTATGAGAAGGGTGGAAGTAATGAATTTCCCGATGAGTGTGGAATCATTTTTGTAAACTGATCTCTAAAATTTCCGGTAAACAGTTTTCGTATTGAGTATTGTTTTTTTAACAATTATCTTTAACGATCATATTGCTTGCTTTTTAATTAAATACGTGTTATTCTTAAGAAGAATTATTTTTGCTATTTCAGATGAGAATATATTTTATCTGAATATATTTTGTTTTTCGTCTAAGGTTTTGAGCAAGGATAGTATTATTTTGTGTGGATATACACATTAGGAGGCAAACAATTATGGAACAAGGTACAGTTAAGTGGTTTAATGCAGAAAAAGGTTTCGGATTCATCGAGCGCGAAGGTGGAGAAGACGTATTCGTACATTTCTCAGCTATCCAAAGCGATGGCTTCAAATCTTTAGACGAAGGTCAAAGTGTAACGTTCGATGTTGAACAAGGACAACGCGGCCTACAAGCAACAAACGTTCAAAAAGCTTAATAATAGCCCAAAAAGACCCTATTCGTAGGGTCTTTTTTTTTGCCTCTACAGCAAATTATTCATTTGTTAGTCCATCCAATTTCTTCACCCATTCGCGATCATTCCAAATATCTGGAGTGATCTTTTTCAATTCGTCATAATTATTTCATCACTGCCTCTTTATAAAGTTAACGTAGCTAAAGCGAAAAGGTTGTTGTTTGTTTTCGTAATTCTTTGTTATTAATTTGAAACCAATTCGGTGATGTTACGTATTACGATTTGGGGGGTGGATGGATTGTTGAATCAAAATGAAACGCGCCACATTTTCATGGCAATTTCGTTAGGGATTTTAGTGATTTCTCCTGTTTTTCTTTTGCTGGTACCATCATTTATTGCCAATTCGCTTTACCAAGAGCCAAATACATGGGTCGTTGTTGTTCCTGCCAAGGTGTATCTGTTGTACGGACTTGGAGTGCTTTTTCTTTTTATGGCTACTTTATTACTTTGGGTGCTGTCAGTAAGTAAAAAGTCGAAATGGCTTGCTGCTATTTGTATTCTGATTTCAATTTTGTTTATGGCAGACGGAGCCGGGCGTTATGTAGGTGTGGCGACGGATGGCATTTCATTTAAACGGGGATGGCGGAGGCTAATCAGCACTATACGTGGAGTGAAATTGAGTGGGTCGGATATCGTCAGGTCCCGCATGATGGTGGGTTCCCAAAGTTCGATTTCTATTTTAAGGATGAAGAGATGATAACGCTACCCGAAAATCGGCATATGCGCATATTCCACAATACTCTTTTCAAGAAGCTTCAACAGGAAGAAATTGAATTCGTACGTTATGAAGGCTGAACAACTTCCGGTGCCGGGTTCCTATTGAATTTTGAAATTGTTTTAGAACCCGGCACCTTGGCTTCAACTTCCCATAGAAGCGTTGCAACTTCCCGTAGGAGTGCTTCCACTTCCCATAGAAGAGCCTCGACTTCCCATAAACGTGCTTCGACTTCCCATAGAAGTGCCACGACTTCCCGTAGAAGCGTTTCAACTTCCCATAAACGTGCCTCAACTTCCCATAGAAATACATAAACTTCAAATGCTGGTCACATTGATCTCCAATTTCTTTTAGCTCGACGCCATAAATTTATTCTGCATTCTTCGTATTTCAACAATTCGTTTCCAAATTGCCATATTCTCGATTAGTGCGAATTCATCGATGCCTGGTGTAGAGTTCACTTCGAATATAAAAGGTTTCCCCTCTTGATTAATCCCGAAGTCAACACCATATTCTCTACGGGGTAAGACGGAATGGACTGCTTCAGATGCCGCGATTGCAATTTCCTTTAACTTTTTAATTGTTTCCTCCTGTTTGTTTTTTAACACAGTTTGTGATAATACTTCGGAAATAGTCACTACTTTGGCGTCCCTGTAGGGATTCGCTATCCCACTTTCAGTCCCACGGCCTTTTTTAGTATTCGCGCATGTTGCGAACATCCCGCCAACGACCCAGTCGCCCTTAAGTTTTTGAACGTGAACACGAATCGCAAAAGGTTGTCCATTAAGAGTGAAGCTTTTTATATCCTCCTGAATAATATAGAGGCCGCTTTCTCTACCCAATTTTATAAAAGGATGAAGCAGTTGCTTTATTTCGTTCACTCTTGCGAAGGTTTTTTTGACGCGTTTTCCTTGAATCGTATACCCATTCACGAAGTAATGCCCGCCAATGCTTTTACGAATATTTACGATTGCCCTTCCTTGACCGGAAGTATCGTGTTTCACGTATACAGATTGATAACGATTCAATAATTCGTTCAAATTATTTTCGCTGTATAAAGTGGTTTCAGGAATATGTTTTGAGACTAATGATTGTTGTTTTAATAATAAATTTTGCTCCCATTTCCCCAATGATTTCTTCATCTATTTCCTTTCCTTTCCGTTTGTGACTGTTTGTCCTTAATCTTCTTTGCTGTGGCTATTGCAACTTCTTTATAGTGTTAGTTTATTCATGCGGAATAAATGCTTCTGGATTTTTTGGAAAGGAAGTACAAATCATCTTAACTTAGGCATAGTGGACAAACTACGACGAATATAATTCAATTGGTCGGTATTGAGTCAAAATAGAATGCTGAAGGAGAGGGATTATGGCGTATACGGATAATTATGAAAGGGATACCTATGGATCATCGCTTTCTGGTTACGGAATGATTATGATCACGGCCGGTTTTTTGACAGAGAAATAAGCCATTATGAAACGGAATTGGCGCGTGCAAATCTAAATAATATTCAGCGCTTGGGTAAGGTATGGAAAAGGCGGAAAAAAAACAAGGAGATATTGGTACTTTGCTTATCGAGGCCCAACATGCTACAAGCGAATTTCACAGTCTTCTTGCATACACGATGGATAAATCTCTACACTGTGATGTTATTATTGCGACACCAGTGTCGCTTATTGACCACATGGTACGAGAATCTGAGGAGTCCTCGAGGGTTTATAAATTAATTGAAAGCGGTAAGATTTCGCCCTCAGATGCAATTATACACGAATGCGTTTTTTGGTTAAGGCAAATGGCAGATCATCTAGGCTATATTCTTCATTATTCGGACGTATCGAATTACGACGTGAATTTCCAAGTGATGCAGATGATGCAAAAGTTTGAGCGTCTGTATTTGCAGGCAGTCGCACTTCAAACAATGATACGTACCCCAAGGAAAGAAACTTTGCCGATTTTAACACAATTTAAGAATGTGATTATTAAAGAGGCCAAGAGTTTGGAAGCATTTAAATTAGAAATTGACGAACTCATCAAAACATGTGCTATCGCCACGACATCCCCGCCGGATTTGTTGGAACATATAGCGAGGGAAGCCCACCATCTATGGAGAAACTTAGAGGAAGATAGAATAACATGATAACCTACCGTGCATCGTGACTTTCAATCTTTTAAATAAGAACCGATTTGAAATAATCCTCAAATAGGTTCTTATTTTGATAGTTTGTATTTTGGAGTCTACTACCATGTTTTCAACAATTAAAGTGGTGCCCATGCATAGGATACATATAACACGGATTATACCAGCAACAAGGTGTCATTATAGGCTGCTGACCACCTCCCACGCCATGCACGTGACCATGATGATAGTTGGGATTTCCTGTGTCTTGACTGTGGTTGTGATTCCACGGGAAAGTTGGTATGGCATAGACTGGACCAAAACCGTTTTTTAATTGATTTTGATCGAATAGGGCGGGATGGGTATCTTGCTGTTGCGATTGATAACCTCCTACACCTTGACCATGGCTATAATGCGCTGGATAAGTTGGTATAGCATAGACCGGGCCAAAACCGCCTTTTAGTTGATTTTGTCCGAATAGGGCGGGGTGAGTATCTTGCTGTTCCGATTGATAACTACCCATGCTTTGGTCACTGCTCTCTAGTTCGGGAATGCTAAGATCCGGACCCACAGGACTCACTAGATAAGAAGGTGTGAAAATTTGCCCCCTAGCTCTCCTTGATTTGACATAATGCATAATTCTCCTTTCATGGATATTAACTATTGTATTCATGCAACATCAATTTGGGGAATGTTAAGCTTTGTGCATGGAACAAAGTTTTCCACCACCCCCCCATTTTTTAAATAGTATGTTAACATGAAGGGAAATTGGGAAGGGGGAGAAAGATGGCTATTTAGCTGTTCATGATTTATCGAAAGGTTATAAAAATCACCAAGTGCTTGAAAAAATTAGTCTAACGATTGATGCACCTGGAATATGGGCGTTGGTTGGTCCGAATGGGGTAGGGAAAACGACGTTTCTAAATGTTATCACAAATATTCTTCCAGCTACTTCTGGGACTGTTGAATTGGTGGGGAAGACGAATAAGGATTCATCCGTATTCAAGGAGGTTGCATTTCTTCAGGACAATACGGTTTTATTTGATTATTTATCGGGGTATGATCATCTGAAATATATATGCGATGTGCAGAAAATCCATAAAAAGAGAATCAAAGAAGTGACAGAGTATGTCGGAATGGAAAGCTATTTGAAGAAGACGGTTGGCAACTATTCTCTTGGAATGAAACAGCATTTACTATTGGCGATGGCACTCATTAATGAGCCGAAACTGCTACTATTGGATGAACCGTTAAATGGTTTGGATCCGACAAGTGCCATTTTAATGAGAGGAATTTTATTGGAACTTGCTGAGAAAGGAGCTACCATCCTTTTATCATCGCATAATCTATCCGAAATTGACCGCGTGACTAAACAGATCTTATTCCTGAAAGACGGGAAACTGACAGAAGTCGATATGAATAACTACGAAAATACGTACTATGAGTTTGTGCTTTCAAATCATGAACTTGCTCATCGCATGTTGACAGAGCATGGGTATGATGTTGAATTTGCTTCAGAGAGAATTCGAATTCAGTTGGGTAATGAACAATTGGACATGGTCATAGAACTCATTAAGGGTAAAGGGATTCGAATTTTGGATATCCAAAAAGAAATAACGGGATCGGAAAAACTGTATAAAGAGATCTTTTCAGAGGCCAGCTCATGAAAAAGATCTTTTTTGAGTGGAAAAAGATCACCCGTTTAAAAGTGTTTCCAATCTTTATGCAGCTCACATTCGTCTTTGTGTTCGGTCTGTTTTTCTATAACCATATGTCGCAGGATCAAATTAAAGTGAAAAGACTGAGTATTTCACGGAACTTCGTAAAGATGTCAGCCGACAGCTTCTTCAAGCGGAAGAAGAACATAAAAAGAGACCATCCATGGGTCTAAGCGGACTATTGCATTTTGGGGCGGAACTTTCAGAAGGGTTACAAAGATTAATAGGTACAATTAATAGCGGTGACTGGCGGGCGGAGTTACAGACTGAAATCGAAGTCTATGAAACCGCCATTCAGTACACTATATACGATGGTGCGTACTTCGGAGTAAGTTTAATTGATATGGAACGAATCATTAAATTAAATGAGGAATTACTGAAAAGAAATTTACCTAAGGAAGATTTTGATTTATCCACCCAGACATCAATCTTTATGAAAAAAGTTGTTTCATTAGTCATGAATCCTGTTGGTTTTGTCATGTTGCTTTTCGTATTGGGACTTATTGTGACTAAAGAGTTTGATGACAATACAATACGTCAAGTATTAACCTTGCCGATGACGAGACTGGAGTATATGTTCATCAAGTTCATTACAATCGTTTCAGGGGGTGCTCTTTGGCTAGCTCTGATTTTTGGGAGTTCGTATTTATTGGGTGAACTGTTAGGCCGAGCGGAAGGTAATATTTTTCAATATCCTATTTATACAAGTCAAGATACATTTATTAGTTCAGGGAAGTATTTAGTCGAGGCTGCCCTGTATAGCTTCAGCTTTATGACGTTTTCTGTTGGTTTGCTTCTATTGTTGGCGTATACATTCCGCAATACAATCGTCACGTTTTCGGCTTTGTTATTCATCATGGCTGGTGGTTGGCTTCTTACTAGTTATGGGATTCAAAATATGTCTAATCCATTCACGTATCAAATGGTCGACCAAGCCATTTTGCAAACACCACAATATTTCCCTGCCGGAATACCGGTCTTAGGAGTGGCACTGTTGGCATTGTTAGTGGCTACAATTATGGTCAACCGAAAGCGGGGGATGTGAAGTGAAGTACTTTCTTTTTGAATGTAAAAAGATGCTCAAGAAGAAATCGATTTGGGTAGCGGTGATTCTATCTGTCGTGGCGATAGCGGCGTTTTATTTCTTTAATTATTCCGTAGCAGAACGAGTTCATAAGACTCGAATGCTTGATTTGGAAACAAGTCAAATCGATATTCCTGAAAAACTTGCAAAGGATCGGATAGATCTTGAAGAGGCAAAGGAGGCCGGGAAAGCGCAAAGGCTCTTGATTTAGAGCATGGCATTAGTATCTATGAAAAAATGCTTGAAGAAAAAAAGTTTTCAATGGGACAACATTATGGATGGTAATTGGGCGGCAATCTCGGAAAAGCAGTATGAACAGTTGAATTACTTTGCCGTAACCTCTAAGAGCCAGAACTTTCCTGTGCACTCGATTATGGATCAACACGTTTCGATGTTTACGGTAAGGGCATCTGCGGAAGAGAGAAGGCTGGTGGCGGAAATAGGGGTTGAACCTATGGTGCAATGGGACAGTTTTGCCCTTATCATCCAACCATGTACGATAACCATGACGGCAAGGTATTGGAAATGTGGGAAATGGGTACAAAACGGTACGGGAAGCAGGGATTCTATTTTTTATATCAAGTTATCCCCGCCTTCATTATTCCGTTCATTATTCTGATAGGCTGCTTTGTCTTTGGGAATAACGTTTCCTCCGAAGCGACGAAGAAAAGAAGGAGTTTGAACTTGTATGCGGTACTTCCTGTAAAAAAACGACAGCTCTTTTTTGCTAAATATTTCAGTGGTCTGTTGTTCACGGTTATTTTTGTTGTATTTATTCTGTGTGTGCCTCTGATTTCAAGTTTGTTCACGTCTGGTGTTGGCAGCTTGCAATATCCGGTATTAATTTACGATGGGCCAGCTGAAAGCCCATTTGGGTTTGAATCAACAATATTAAATGAATGGACGGATATGTTTCATTTTATTACTCTAAGGGAATATTTCGGTACGGTGCTTCTTTTGACGATTGTTTTGGTTGTATTCATGTTTTCAATCTATTACCTTCTGTCGCTCTTCATTAAAAGCCCGACTGTCAACGCGGCGATTTTACTTATCGTCACATTCTTCGGGATGACAGTTCTGTCAAAAGCGCCTTATAATCCATTCACCTATGTCGATATTCATAGAGTCGTGAATCGGGAGTTTGCCGTAGTTAATTTTAACGAAGCGATTACAGTAGGTAATGGGTTAATGGTTTTAGGGATGATTGGAGTAATAGCAATTGGTCTATGTTATTTGCGATTTAGGAGATTTGTAGTTGAATAATTATGTTGTGGCGTCTACCTTATTGAGGAGACGCCATTCCGTTATGAAAAGAGGGGGATAAATGATTACTGATGTGGATAAAGGGTTCCTAAATATGGCTTTAGATGAAGCTAAGTTAGCTTTACAAGATAATACCTATCCTGTCGGAGCTGTTCTCGTTGACGAGGAATTCAATGTCATTGCAACGGGAAGAAATCGGGTTCATCCTAATAAGGACGTGTCGGCACATGCGGAAATAGAAGCAATTCGTAATGCGGGTGAAGTTGTATTTGACGCGAAAATACATAATAAAAAATTCACCCTTTACAGTTCTTTGGAGCCATGCCCAATGTGTACGGGCGGTATTTTATTTGCAAAGATTCAACGGGTTGTCTGGCTGTTGAATGACGATAAGGGATTTGGGGGATTTTTAAAGATGAAGGATGCTGCAATTTTCGAGGAGAAATTCAATCGGATTGAAGTGATTGCTGAGCCGGACGAGGAATTGAAGATGAAGCAAATTGAACTTATGGATCAATGGGAGAAAAACGCTAATCATGTGGGGAACTTGCGTAAAGTCGTATTAGCTGATATCTAAAGGAAGTGACGTCAATGAAGAAAACATGGAATCACCAAGGAATCATCGAGAAATTCCAAGCGAACCGCAATGAGAAGCAAGCTGGTCCAATGAAGGCATATATGAAAAATCATTTCCCGTTTTTAGGGATCAAAAGCCCTTTGCGCAAGGCATTGATGCGTGAGCAGTTTCTTGAATATGCATTACCAGAGCCCGAGGCACTTTTTTCAGAAGCATGGAAGCTATATGGTTTGCTGGAGCGTGAATATCAATATGCAGCAATCGGGTTGATCGATAAGATGAAGAAGCATTTGACGACGGAGGATTTTCCGGTACTTCGTCAGTTCATCGAAACAAAGTCCTGGTGGGATAGTGTGGATTCGATAGCTCCTACATTCGTCGGACAGCTTGTTAGACTTGATAGGAACTATGGTGAGAATGTAATGTTAGACTGGTCTGATGCAGATAATATGTGGACAAACCGTTCTGCAATCCTTCATCAATTGAAATTCAAAGATCAAACAGATACAGATTTGTTGTTTCGCATTGTACGGCAACATGCCGAATCAAATGAGTTTTTCATTCAAAAGGCGATTGGTTGGGCTTTGCGCGAGTATGCTAAAACGAATCCGGAAGCGGTTAGGGAATTTGTAGGTGAGACTACTTTAAAGCCATTAAGCCGTCGTGAGGCGATGAAGCACATTGGCTAATTCCTTTATTCACTCTAATTCCTTTAAGAAATCTGGGTATACTTCTTTGAAGGAGTTGACCGAAGATGACTGTTAAGAATTCCGATCGTTTTATCGTCGCGTATAATCGGATTGAGAAATTACTTTCGGCGAAAGTGGATGAGGAGGGATATTTTCCATTTTATCGCCTTGTTGATAAAGTGAAGATTAAAAACTCTGTTGTTCGTAAATATGAAGATGATTTGCGGGAATTTGGGGATTTGCGTAATGCGATTGTTCATCATCGAACAGGGGTAGATTTTGTAATTGCTGAACCGCATGATGAAATCGTCCAACGGATCGAAGAAATCGAGGAGAAATTAGGCAATCCACTTAGTGTGGGTGCCCTTTTCGGTTGCAAAGTGCATACATTGCAATCCACAGATTCCCTATTCGCCGCCTTGGATTTAATGCATGAAAATAAGTTCAGCCAAGTACCAATTTATGAGGATGGGAAATTCAAGGGCTTGATTACAGCTGCAGGCATTACATATTGGTTAGCCGGTCAATCGACAAAAGGTTCCATTCCCGGGAAATACCGACACTTTCTTCTGTTTACAATTATGAAAAACGGAAAGAGTCGTTTGAATTTGTCGAAAAAAACCTTTCTGTGTATGAAGCCGATGACTATTTCAAGCGGGCGATTACAAGGGGGACACGTTTGGAAGCATTGCTTATTACAGAAAACGCAGATCCAGAAGGGGAATTGATCGGGATCATAACGCCTTTTGATTTATTGAAAATAAAATGAGTATCAAAAAAACAGTAGGAGGTTCAGTTCGACACTGAATCTCCTACTGTTTTTATTTCATAAATCTTATTCGACTCTTTTCCGTATTGTGAAATTATCTCCAAGTAAGAGCCAATTTTGTGGGAAAGGATATCCAAGGACCCAATAACTGATGCCTCGAAGTTTATAGTCTTTTACCATATCGAATTTCGCTTGTGCACTGCGTGCATCTTCAAACCAAACTTCATGGGTGCGTCCTTCTGAATCAGTGTAACGGAAAAACGGGGCTTGAGCTGTTTCATCATATTGTATGGCTACTTGGTGTTCGATTGCTCGGCGGATCGCTTCCTGTTGGCTGAATGTTTCAGCTTCCGACCCCTGAACGAAAGGAAGAAGCCAGTCACGAGCATAAATTTGAAAACCGAACAGAATCTTCTCTCTTGGAATGACTGTGACAGCGTAGTCAAGAACTTTTTTTATCTCATTGAGGGGTGAAATTGCTTGAGCAGGCCCCTTTCGATAGCCCCATTCATATGTCATCAACACGACAAAGTCTACAATCCTGCCATGCGCTTCATAATCATGCGCTTCATAAAGTAAACCTTGTTGTTCACTACTTGTTTTTGGGGCAAGCGCTGATGATACCGAGTATCCTTCTGGGTGTAATCGATCAACCGCAAGTTGTAAAAACTGATTGTAATGCTCTCGGTCGGCAGGATACACATTTTCGAAATCGATGTTTAAACCTTGATAACCTTTCTCTTTCATGACAGCGAGTATATTCGTTATGACCTTTTCCTGAAGTTCACTACTTGAAAGTATAGTATGCGCAAGGTCGGACCCAGCAGTCGTTGCACTGAAATTTGTAATAGCTATTATTGGAACGACTTGTTCGGCGAAAGCGGATTTCAGCATTTCCGTATCATCGAGCGTCGTTAAGGTGCCATCCTCTTTCACACTATAAACAAATGGCATCCAATAAGTTAGGTACTGGCCGACTTCTTGAATTTCCCGAGCACCTGTTTCTCCTGTGTTAATCGTATAGGCGTTTACATCAATAACCGGCTTCGGGACGGTTGACTGGGAAACGGTCGGGATGACAAGAGCTTGCCCAATGACCAGTGCATTGGGGTTTTCCAATTGGTTCGCTTCAATTATCTGATCCATAGTAACGCCATACTGATGAGAAATTCCCCATACTGAATTACCCTGTTTAACGACATGAATTTGCAATTCACTTCTCTCCTTACAGTTCATCTCCTGTAGGGTATTCCAATTGAATTTGGGATGACATCATTTTCAAAGAATCCAAGCAAGATGAATGCTAAAATGGGCATAAGAACGGGGGAATTTGAATGCGGCTTGAAAGACCATCAATGAAATGGAAATCGGAACACATTGCCTATATGAAGGATTGGGATGAAGAGAAGATCAATCCAAGCAGTTTTCGTTTGATAGAGGACCTTTCTTACGAGGATTATCTAATAGAGTTGAAGGAAAAGGAAGCAGGGCAGGACAATGGGGTACCCAATTCGAATTACTTCCTTGTAGATGGGAACGACCGAATTATAGGAACGGTTACTATCCGGCATAGCCTAAATGATTATTTACGCAAAGTAGATGGCCATATTGGGGCTGGGATCCGTCCATCGGAACGTCGAAAAGGGTATGCGACGTTTCTTCTTTCCGAAGCTTTGAAGATAACTGATCAGTTAGGTATCAACTCTGTATTGGTCACTTGCAATGAAGATAATATCGGTTCGGCAGCTGTCATTATAAAGAATGGCGGAGTGGAAGATGAAAGCTTTACGGAACCGCATGGCAATGTTGTGAGGAGATTTTGGATTGAACGATAGTACCTACACTTGCATAAAGAAGAAATGGGCAGTCGCTAACATGAATGGTTAGTCGGCTGCTTTTTATTTTTATTCAAATATATGAATTACCATAAATGTCACATCAACTTCGACTACATCGTATGTTAGTTCATTATATTAAAATAAAATTGACAAGTGTAAACTATTGTTCTATTCTGGCGATAAGTAGTATACCGTATACAGTCGACAAGAATTGAGGTGTCTGTATGTCACAGTTCGTTATACAGAAAACGACATTGAAAGACCAAGTCTATGATTATTTGAAAAACGGAATCATTATGGGGCAAATTGAACCGGGAGAGAGACTGATAGAAGAGAAAATCTCTGAAACACTAAAAGTGAGCAGAAGCCCTATCCGGGAAGCCGTGAGAATGCTTGAGAAGGATGGATTATTGGAAGTACATACGACTGGGGGAGTGACCGTCGTCAATCCATCTGTAGATGATTTTCGTAACCTGTACGAAATCCGAGTGGAAATGGAGTCGCTTGCGGCGTTTTATGCTGCGCAACGCAGAGATGATGTTGAAGTTGCGGAACTAAAATCCTATGTTGATGAAATGAAAAAGGAAATGGCAAATGATAATTTTACAGATTTGCTCGATGTCAATTTTAAATTTCACGAATTGATCGTCTATGCAAGCAAAAATCCATTTCTCGTTTCGATGATACTGCAGTTAAGAGGTGTAAACAGCTTCTACAGAAAAGTGATTTTAGAGGCCAATCCAGGATACGCGGAGAAAGCGTATGAAGATCATCTAAAGATTTTTGAAGCGATTGCGAATCAAAAACCAGAGCAGGCAAGGGAATTAATGAGGCAGCATATCGAACATGATTATCAATTATTTACGAGATTAGCTGTCAAGTAGGAGGTAATGCAACCGTGTCGAACAAAAGGAAGCCTTTAGAAGGCATTAAAATTCTTGAATTAGGTAATGTGGTAGCCGCTCCATTTGCGGGAAAGCTTTTTGCGGAGTTTGGAGCAGAAGTCATTAAGGTGGAAGAACCCAAAAACGGAGACCCCCTTCGAAATTGGCGAGTGATGCATAAGGATACATCTGTTTGGTGGTATGTCCAAAGTAGAAATAAGAAAGCGATTACAATCAATCTTCGTGATCCTGAGGGGCAGGAGATTGTAAAGTCTTTAATCAGTAAGGTTGATGTTGTGCTCGAAAACTTCAAGCCGGGCACTTTAGAAAAATGGGGTCTTGGCTATGAGGATATGAAGGAAGTGAACCCATCCATCATACTTACCAGGATATCTGGATATGGTCAGACGGGACCGTATAAAGAAAAACCGGGGTTTGGAAGTGTGGCAGAAGCAATCGGCGGGTTACGTTATTTGACGGGGTATCCAGATCGTCCCCCGGTACGAGTAGGAATTGCAATCGGGGATATGGTGGCAGGCTTATACGCGGTAATTGGAACGTTGATGGCATTGCGTGCAAGAGACGAGGACCCTGAAAAGAAAGGTCAAGTCGTTGATGTTGCTCTTTACGAAGCGGTATTCAGTCTGCTTGAAGGGATTCTTCCGGAATACGGTTTGACGGGGCAGGCGAGAGAAAGGACAGGGACTACTTTACCTGGAATCGCGCCGTCGAACACCTATAAATGCGCGGACGGAAAGCATATTGTCATCGGCGGAAATGGAGACCGCATTTTTGAGCGCTTAATGATTGCAATGGGTAGGGAGGATTTGGCCAATGACCCACGTTATTCAACAAATCAAGGGCGTGCAGATCATGTGGAATTTATCGACCATGAAATTGAGCAATGGACGTTGCAATATCCACTGAAGGAAGTTCAGCGACTATTGGATGAGGCCTCTGTACCAGTCGGGCCGATTTATGGTGTTCAGGACATTATCGCAGATGAACATTATCAGGCCCGCGATATGTTGAGAGAAATCGTTCTTTCGGATGGTGAAAAATTGTTGGTGCCAGGAATTGTACCAAAGCTTTCCGAAACACCGGGAGATATCGAATGGAATGGTCCGGAATTAGGTGCCCACAACGAAGAAATCTACACAGATTTCATTGGGATATCAGCTGAAGAAATAAAGCAGCTAAAAGAGAGGGGGGTCATTTGATGGGCGAAGTCACAATTATAGATGTCAGCCCAAGAGATGGCTTGCAAATTGAGCCAGAACTGGTCTCAACAGAACAAAAGTTGAAACTTATTAACATGTTGGCCGATGCGGGTATCCATAAGGTTGAGGTCACCTCATTCGTCCATCCGTTGAAAGTACCTCAAATGGCGGATGCTAGTGATGTACTTCAGGCAATAGCCGATAGGAAAGGCCTTGAAACAACTGCTTTGATCCCCAATCTGAAAGGATACGAGCGAGCAAAGGATCACAGTTTGTCTGAAGTGAATTGGGTCAGTGCAGCAACGGAAACTTTCAATGCAAAAAATATCGGAATGTCCATTGAGGATAACATGTCCCAATTCCTGATTGTTTTGGATGAAGCGAAAAGGGACGGCATTAAAACTTGCTTCTCGGTAGCTGTCAGCTTTGGCTGTCCTTATGAAGGGGATGTGGATGAAGAGAAAGTACTGCAGATTGTCCGACGTGTCAAAGAAGCCGGCGTCGATAGGATCGGCATTGCGGACACGATTGGAATTGCAACTCCGGATCACGTCGAAAGGCTGATGAAAAGGGTACTTGACATTGCAGGTGACACTCCAGTTGCCATCCATTTGCATGACACACGCGGACTTGGGCTCGCGAATGCATATATGGCTTATCGGGCAGGGGTTAGGATATTTGAAACATCTGCGAGTGGCATTGGGGATGTCCATTTGCGCCAGGTGCCGCAGGTAATTTGGCGACAGAGGACCTTGTTTATTTATTCGAAAGGATGAATATCCCGACAGGGGTCGATTTCAGAAAACTGTTGGGCGCCGCTGATTATGCGGCAAGTCTTTCAACAAAAAATCCGTTAGGTCGTATCCGACATGTGGAAAAACAAAGGGAAAAGGGGAAAACAGTATGAAAAAATGGATGGTAGGTTTGTTTGTAACAATTATTGGAATGGTAGTATTGTCTGCTTGCAACAATGAGAAATCGAATGATAAGGCTGCAGCTGATAGTGGGGACGGATATGAAGAAACGACAATCCGACTTGCTTATAACTTACCTCAAGATCACCATGTCGCAGTTGGTATCGAAGATTTTGCGAAAAAGGTAATCGAGAAATCTGATGGTAAAGTGAATGTGCAAGTTTACCCGGCGGGGCAATTGCTTAGCGATAAAGACATGAACCAATCGATTCTTTCGGGCGGTGTTGAAATGGGTGTGAACTCTTCGACGCTTTGGTCTTCAACTGTGCCTGCAATGGGAGTTTTCGATGTTCCTTATATTTTCAACGATTATGCTGCTGTAGGTGAAGCAGTAAATGGTGAATTTGGCGACAAGCTTCGAGGTGCAATGGAAGAAAAAGGTGCGAAAGTGTTAATATTTGCTGACTATGGTTATGTTCAATTCGCGAACAACAAGCGTCCATTAAAAACGCCAGCAGATTTCAAAGGCTTGAAGATTAGAAGTATCGGAGACTTACCATCAGAATTGATCAAAGCATATGGTGCATCACCAGTATTCATGGGTGGTGGAGAAGTATACATGGCACTTCAACGTGATACTGTCGATGGTGCAACATCAGGTACAACTGCGATGCTTCAACGTAAATATGATGAAGTTACGAAATACTTGACGGTTAATAACTATGCATATCTTGAATTCCTATTAGCTGTCAATAAAGACTACTGGGATGGCCTTCCTAAGAAGACACAAGATCTTTTGACTGAAGTGGCTGCTGAAACAGAAACGTGGATTCGTGAACAAGCTGAAAAAGAAGATACTGAATCCGCAAAAGGCCTTGAAGAAAAAGGAATGGAAGTTTACTACGTTCCTGCAGATGAATTGGACGTTTGGAAAGACGCTGCAGCTCCTGTACGTGATGTATTCGTGAAAAACGCTGGTGATCTTGGTAAAGAGCTTCTTGAGTTGGTAGACAAGAAATAATAGATTTGGGGGAACCGCTTTGAAAAAGGTCTATAATTTTTTGGATCTGCTTGTCAGATGGGGCGCTTACATTGCGGGTGTGCTTATTTTAATCACGACAGCGATGACGTTCTATGAAGTTGTTTCGAGATCCTTTTTCCATAAACCAACTTCTTGGGCGACTGAGCTATCCATCTATGCAATCATTGGCAGCTGTTTTTTAGGTAGCGCCTATGCGGTTCGGACCTATTCACATATTACAGTTGATATATTGATTAATAATGTAAATGATCGTTTTAAAACTATCCTAGCATACCTGACGAATTCTCTTGGTTTGGTGTTTAGCATCATCTTTACACTTTATAGTTACTTGCATGTCATCAAGACATTCAACTTAGGGGTTACATCCGCATCACTGTTAAGGATTCCGATGTATATACCGGAATCCCTCCTCGTATTCGGGGGCGTGCTGTTATGTATCGCTTTCATTTTGCAGATTATCGACGGCGGCATCCATAGAGGAGGGGAGCACCTATGAATCTATTTTTTACAGGTGGTATGGGAATTCTTCTTCTCATTGGGTTACCAGTGGCTTTTACACTTAGTTTACTGGCAGTAGCAGGGATGTATTTCTTTAATGGAGGCACATTTGCCTTCATGCAGATTCCGATTATTTCGTATAAGTCATTAGATGACTTTACGCTTACTGCGTTGCCGATGTATGTGTTAATGAGCCAGGTGCTTGTCGTTAGTGGCGTCGGTCGGGATTTGTATGAAATGGCGAGCAGATGGTTCAGGCATTTCCCTGGTGGACTCGCTATTGCGACATTGTTCTGCTGTACGGTTTTCTCTGCGATTTCTGGGTCAAGTGTAGCGACTGCTGTTACTGTTGGTTCAGTGGCACTTCCGGAAATGGTACGTAGAGGATATAACAAACGACATGTATTAGGATTATTAGCAGCGGGCGGAACACTTGGAATCCTTATTCCACCTAGTATTCCAATGATCATCTATGGTTCTGTTACTGGGGAATCCGTTGGTAAACTTTTCATAGCGGGAATAATCCCTGGAGCAATTCTGACAATCACTTTCATGATTTTCTCTGCATACCAAACGCGCCATATTAAAGACATACCCGCAACTTGGGGTGAACGGCTGGAAGCCTCACGCAAGGCAATATGGGGCTTGCTGCTGCCAATCATTATCATCGGCGGAATCTACACAGGTATTTTCACACCGACTGAAGCAGCTGCTGTCGGCGTTGTACTAAGTTTCGCAATTGCAATTTTTGTTTATAAGAATATCAATTTGACAACGCTAAAGGAAATCTTGGTTTCCACAGTGAAGACGAATGCAATGATCCTATTCATCATCATTGGTGCAATGCTATTAGGCTATATCCTGACAATCCTTCAGATTCCACAGGGCATTGTCAACTTTGCAACATCTCAAGACGTTTCACCATGGATCATCTTCATTTTGATTAACATCGTCTTGCTGATCCTTGGAATGTTCTTGGAAACCGTTTCGATTTTAGTTATTACATTGCCAATTCTATATCCGATCATCATAGCACTTGGTTTCGATCCAATTTGGTTTGCTATCATTATGGTTATCAATATGGAACTGGCTCTGATTTCACCGCCAGTCGGACTGAACTTGTTCGTCTTGAAGGGATTAGACAAAGAAAACACGATTAGTGAAATCGTCAAGGGCGTTATCCCTTACGCGATAATCATCCTAGTTTTCATAATCGTACTATCCTTCTTCCCTGAAATCGCGACAGTACTCGTCCATAGCGACATTAAATAAGCAAAGCCCACGGTGAGATTTCACACGTGGGCTTTCTTCATCTTTTCGCGCAAGGGCTCATTAATTTCCTTTAACAAGCTATTCCTTGTTAAAGCTGAAAGGTAAAGCAGTTATCGTAGAAGGAGAAGGTTGATAGACCAATAGGGAGGAACCGATTATTTTTAATTGGTTCCTCTTTTTGTTTCCCTTACTATTTTAGTTGTCCCTCTTCTTAAAAAGCAGTAACTATTGATATAATAGAAAGAAACAGCTGTGGATTGCTGCGAAAGGTGGGATGATTTTATGGATCAGGAAAAATGGAGAGAACGATTACTGACGAACGAAGAGTTATTCATCGGTGAGAAGACGGCTTTCCGTTCAGCCGTCTTAATTCCACTTGTTCAGCTAAAGGGGGAATGGTGTGTGCTATTCGAAGTCCGCTCCTCCAAGATGAGAACGCAACCCGGCGACATTTGCTTTCCGGGCGGCCGGATTGACCCTACGGACGAATCCCCTCTTTTGCTGCTTTGCGGGAAACACATGAAGAACTTGGGGTGAACCCGGATTCTGTGGAAGTACTTGCGCCGTTAAGTCCGTACATTACTTCTCCCTCATTTGTCGTCTATCCGTTTGTCGGAATCATAGATTATGAGAAAATTATTCGGTTCTATAATAAAAACGAGGTGGAAGAAGTTTTTATTGTACCGCTACAATATCTGCTCGAACACGAACCGTATATGCATGAAGTTCAGGTGGATTTATCGCCTTGTATAAATTTTCCTTACGATAAGATCCGGAATGGTGCCAACTACCAATGGAGGACGCGCTCTGTTGAAGAATGGTTTTTCGAGTATGAAAACTATACGATTTGGGGAATGACCGCGAGGATTTTAAAGCAGTTTATTGATAGTATTCGGAAATAGATAGATGAAAGGTCTATCAGTGAGCGCTTGTTAAATGCAAGCGCTCGTTTATTTCGGGAAGCGCTCGTTTATTTCGGGAAGCGCTCGTTTATTTCGGGAAGCGCTCGTTTATTTCGGGAAGCGCTCGTTTATTTCAAAAAGTGCTCGTTTATTCCAAAAAGCGCTCGTTTAATCACACAAGCGCTCATTTATTCCGTCAGTCCTCCGCTTAGCAAGCTTCTTAATACTTTTTTATCTCCAATATACGAAATCTTAGCGATTTTGTCATCGCGCATGATCGCAATACCTGTTAACTGAATAGCTGTCTTTTCCCCATCTTTATTCACATAATCAAGATTGACGATGAAATCATAATTCGTCGCTGTCACTTTGTTTTGTGCTACCTCGATATTGTTCACCTGAAGTTGATAATCGAATTTAACGGCGGCTTCATGGAATGTTACAAGTTCATTCATCATCACGTACTGCTCGAAAGTGCTTTGCGTAAAATAAGCTGCATATGTTTCCTTCAAATAGTCGGTATATTCGTCGAGTCCCATAGCATTATCATTCGAACTGTCTGACATGTAATTTAGGATAATAGCTTTTTCATTGGGTGCATTCAATTGTAATCCAATAACCGTTTTAATAGTTTCTCGGTTCTCTTCTTGCTCATCAGGTTTCGAGCAACCCACAAAAACGAGGCAAATTACGACTAAAAATACGCTTAATCCTCTCTTTTGATGTAAAATCTTTATCAATTTCATTTCACTCCTTTAGGTACCTTAAAATTATTTTAAATACCTCGTTGCACCGGCATACTCTGACTTATATGGTGCAGTGTTTATCGATATAATCTCCAAAGATCTTGAGTAGTTAGGGGAGTGAATCATTTGTCCATTCCCGATATACATAGCAACGTGGTGAACGGCACCTTTTCCTTTATTATGAGCAAAGAATAATAGATCCCCAGCTTGTAGGTTGTTTTTGGAAACAGCTTCTCCTTGTTTTGCCTGCACGGAAGAATCACGTGGGATCAAAATGCCATGTTGCTTATAGACGCTATACGTGAAACCCGAGCAATCAAATCCATATGCAGAAACCCCGGCCCATAAATAGGGGAGCTCCAAGAATCTTTTTGCTGTATCTATTAGATCTTGTTGTGTCGGCTTAGGTATATTTTTATAGTTGGAAAAGACTTTAACATCCTGCTTTTGTATAAACATAATCCCGTGTTGCGGTGTTTGGACTTGTATCCAATTATCCTCTACCTTAAGAACTGGCAAGATCGTGTTGAAACTTATCTCTAAAAACTTTGAATTTCGGAAAGTCGTGTTATATAAATGCGATTTGTTTGCAGTTACAATTGCAATATCACATTCTTCATAATTAGAATAGGTTTCTGTGATATGGGATTTTGGTACCCAACCAGGATACCCTTTACTATTTTTAGGACTCGCTTGTTCTGTGACTGCGATCTTATACCAATTGCCTCTATTTTCTAAAACTGTTACCTCTTGTCCGTACAATGCTTGTGTTTCAATCTTTCCGAGCAACCCTAACTTCTGCTCGTAATTCATGTTTTTTGTCCAACTCGATAGATCGACAGGTTTTGAAATTGATGGGTTATCAACTTTGCGTGTGGAGTTTGGAGCCGCCCATAAGGTTGTAACGGCTACATTTACAATATGTTTATTTGTGTTATTTGCTTTAAAGCAAAAATTGCCTGCAGCATAACTGTTAGGTGTATTCGTAAAAAGAAATAGAAAGACTAAGAAAAAAATAATGTAATGCTTTCTCAAACTCTGCACACCCTTATTCATTAAATTCCTACTACCAATAGTATAATGAGAATTTTTATACAATACAATTGAATTTTCAATAGACTCATTGAGGCCTTTTGCCGATTACGGTTTTAGTGAAACTTATGATCGGCAAATTCGTATACTAAATTAATAAGCAAGGAGGACTAACATGAGACAGCTGTATATCAAACAAAAGATGTTAAGTCTAAAAGATAAGTTTACTGTAAAGGACGACCAAGAGAATGAAGTGTATTTTGTGGAAGGTAGCTTCATGCAGATTCCAAAAACGTTTTCCATCATGGATTCATCGAAGCGTGAAGTAGCATTGATAACGAAAAAGATATTTAGTTTCCTACCTACCTTTTTCGTTGAGGTGAATGGCCAAGAAAGTGTGACGATTAAGAAGCAATTCTCCTTTCTAAAAGCACGGTATTCAATTGACGCAGCTGGAATGGAAGTACGAGGGAATTGGTGGGACATGGATTTCGAAGTGCTACAAAATGGAGAAAGCATTGGATCCGTCAGCAAGAAGTGGTTCACATGGGGCGATAGCTACCAGTTAGATATTGCAAACGAAACTATGGAACCTCTTCTTGTAGCGCTTGTCGTTGCAATTGACTGCGCGAAAGCGGATCAGGCTTCAGTTACATCATCAATACCCAATATGTAAATGCTATATCTGCATATAAAAAGGAGCCAACTTGGCTCCTTTTTCATCCAGCTAAATTGGATTACCTTCCGTAATAAGGCATATATGGATAGCGGGCCGGGTAGTAGGTTGGATGATAGGATGGATAACTCGGTGGAATAGTTTGAGCCTTAGAGGTATTGTCTTCCTTATTTTTATTGCAATCTTTTGGCGGCCCTATTATGACTGTATCTTTGATTGGCGCCAGTACTTGTTGAATCTGTCTTTCGTCCAGGCAATAGGCATTGGCGAACTCTTGAGGAGGTGTCAAACGAAGGATGTCAGAACCCCAGACAGTTTCAAGCTTATGTGTGTCATAAATGGTAAGGACATGTGTGTTATCGGCATTTGCCGTAAAATAATGCCACCATCCCTGTGGAATATTCACAGCTTGTTGGGGACGGATTCGGTAAGCTTTTAATTCTTTCGTTGTTGGATTAATCATTGAAACAATTGTTTCTCCACTAATACAGTAAATTACTTCAGACGCATTAAAATGGTAATGAGGCTCTACGCCATTTTCAGCACTTAAAAACACATCGAGTAATAAAGTGTCGCCAAGGGTTTTCATTTGTTCGCTACCTAATACATTTATATAATTGCTGTCATTTTTAGTGAAAAACCTGCTCTGTGCCAAATCGAAAGCATATATTAATTTTGGATCTTTGAAATCCACATCTTTCTTACTCAAAGACACGTCCTCCTTCAGGAATAATAGTCATATCCATAAACTATGCGAATGTCCCGGGGGGTGTGCTAAAATAGCCGCTTTTCGCATATCTTGAGGACGAGGCAGTTAGTAGACAAAGGGGGATAAAATGCAAAAAGTAATATATATTGTTTTATTGTTGATGAATAGCATCTTATCAGCCGGTTCGTATGATAGTGAAAAAGCGGTAAAAAACGGAGACGTCATAAATATGCATGGGCCCATTTACAACTTTGCTCGGTTTGAAGAATTTATGGAGGATGTAAATAGGGGGACACGGCCGAGGTCAGAATTACAAATTATGCGTTAGATGGAAATCCGACTTTATACAATGTGAATTTCGATGGATCTGTTTTCAATCTGGAAGTCGATCGATCAAAAAACAAGAATCGGGGGGACAACCCCAAAAAAACAAGATTGTCATGTGACAATCTTGCAAAAGAGGTGGTGAGCAAATATATAGTTATACACTAAAGGATTGTCAGCAATCCACCAATGATCGTTTTACTCTACTCAACATTTTGAAAGAGCAAGAAGATGATCATGAGCATTAACAGATTCTGTTTATTCTTCAATTTTCGTGAAAAACGAGTAATGTTGTGCCATTTTTAAGTGGTCTACATATACATATAAAGAACAACACGATAAATTGAGATAAATGTATCTAACATAAAGCTCTATGATGCTACTCTACATAATTTCTTACTCGGTACCTTATTTGGCACAAATGCTGCAGAGTATATGGAATTCGTATGAAACAATTTCCATTTGAATTTAATCTAATACTTTACTCGCAAGTACAATTAGATGAACACTAATTGTATCCAGAAAAATAACAGTGCCAACGTTACGATTGTTGAGATGGGGATTACAATTAAAGATACACTCAAGTAATCTTTCCAGCTGATTTTTATATTATTTCTTCTTAGAATACTCATCCAAATGAGGGATGCTAATGTCCCAATTGGCAACAGCAATGATCCGATATCACTTCCGATAATATTTGCCAGATAAATGGTTTTTAAGGTGATTGGGTCTAACCCCATTTCAGTCAATGTAATTGTCCCAATCATCAAAGCCGGATGATTATTGAAGAAGTTGGAAAGGATTGACACCAATCCACCCATGGTGAAACTCGCTTGAAATATTCCTTGATTGACAATCGGTTCACATAACTGCACGAGAAAAGCTGTAAGTCCAACATTATGCAGACCGTAGATAATCACGTACATGGAGAATGCGAAAATCAGAATATGCCAAGGTGTCTTTTTCAAGATGTCTACCGGATTCGTCCGTAAATGGTACCATCTCCACAAAAGCAGGAAGACCGATCCAAGCACAGCAACAATTTCAATGGGAACGTTAATATAAGATGCAACAAATAGAAGACAACGCATGAGGAAGACAAATAGCAAGATTTTTAACATTAATCTTGTACGTTTGCGCTTTTTCGACAGGCAGTTTTGTCTTAAGTGGATGAAAGTTTTTAATGAAAAAGGATTCTTCAATATCCATTATGGAATCAGGCAGCTTTTTCGGCAAATTTTTCTTTACAACAATGTACATTAGGAATGACATGAACAACAATCCTAATGTTCCCGGGACAAACATCATTGCCGTATGCATCCAAAGTGACATGTCAATGATATTCAATGCTATTAAGTTCACGATATTACTAACGCCTATGGGAGCACTTGACGCCGTCGCAATAAGTGCACCACATAACAGATATGGTATTTGTTGTCGGGGTTTAAGTTGAATGTTTTTTAGTAGAAGGATTAAGATAGGTGTTGTAATGAGGATGCTACCATCGTTATTAAATAGAAGTGTCATTAAAAAACAGAGTAACTGAATGTTCCAGTAAAGGTGATAACCCGATCCCTTTGAAAGTTTGGCTAATTTCGCTGCTGACCAGTGGAAAAATCCGAAACTTTCCAGTATAACAGCCATCACAATCGTTGCGATAATGGTAATGGAGGCACCACCAATTTTACTGATGATATCTACTATGTCTTCCCACGAGACAATTCCTGCTATGAGGATGAATCCTGCTCCTACCGATGCAGGCCATGCCTCGTTCAATCCTTTAGGTCTCCAAAATATGACTGACATTGTCAGTAGGAAAACCATACTTGTTATTGCAATTTGAAAACTCATGCATATGCACATTTCCCTTCTTTTTTTATTCGTCAGTAATGTGTTGATCCGTTTCCTTGTATGTATATTCAATTCAAGGTAAGCGAAGCGAGATGTATGTCCACTCTGATATGAAAATTTTTGTACAACCCTGGGGTATTTTTGACTTGGACAAGCAATGATACTATGATGGGCAAGTCCAAAAAAAAAGGGCTGTCGATAATTTCTCGTCAGCCTGAAAAAGGATTTCCAATAAAAGAATCCCATGTAAAATTGAACCGTTTTACACTTCGTGAAGCGTTTTAATATGACGTAGGTTTAAGAATATCTTGGCTGCATTTGCTAATTGAAACTCAATGATTTGCTGTTCAACGTTATTTATTTTTCCTATGAAGCTTTCACGCTCTCCTACATTCAAAAAAACGATTTTATTCTTAAACTGTTCAACTTGGGATTCGAAGGTATCGCTGAATGTTTCATTATTTGACTGTGAGGGGACGAAGTTGTTTTCCAACCCGTAAAGTTTATAATCTTGTGCCAAGGGGATCAACCATTTGATATGTTCCAATGCAATATACATCTTTTTGTAAATGGGGATTGAAATACGATATAGTTTTTCGTTATACCTGTTATTGTTCCATGCAAGGATTGGATACCTGACACATAGATTTCAACAAGCCTTCCTTTTGCCTTCGTGAGAACCTGTTCAAATGATAAGTCTTCCTGGATTTCTTCAGCGACAATGCTTGGTAACTCTGTAGGTGTTTGAACGTTGTTTTCATTTTCACTACTCGCCTCGAAACTGCGAATGTGATTTAAAGGAATATACATATAATCCATTCCGTTAAAAAGCACGATCATATCGCTTCCTACGTCAATAAGAGAACCGCCAACAATTCTCTTCCCAGAAACCTCAATTCGAATAATTTCCTTAACTAGACTTTGAATAATTTTATTCACTTAACTATCTCCTTCTTTATTTATCAATTAATTGACGATACATTTTTGCTGCATGATTCATCAAAGAAATGTATTGTTCATCAACGGGATGTTTACTCCGATTGTTTTGTGAATAGTTAGCTGCATGCTTCGCTAAAGAAAAGAATTGCTCTTCTAACATTGCTTTTTCTTCTTCTATAGTCATTTTAATAATCGTTATTGATGAGTGAGTGGTTTTAGAAGGCTGTGGCACTTCATTTTTAAACCCAGTAATATCATCGTTCTCTCCAACACGATTCTCAAACGTAGGACGGTCAAGTAATTCCCCTAAGTTAGAGTGATCGTTTAACTGAATTGAAAGTTCGTTGAGCGAAAAAAAGAGTCCTTTTCATTGGTTTGGTCTGTTTGAGTTGTTTTTGTACGATTGTCATTTTTCCTGTTTTTTGAGAAGGATAGAGGAAAACGTCTTTCGTAACCTAATGGATCGGAAAAGGAAAGAAGTCCCACTGAATCTTCGATAAACGAGGATTCCATTTCTCCCCAATCATCTAATTTCTAAAATATTCATCTACCTCAACGACTACTTTATGTGCATCCTGTTCAAGGAGTGTAATTTCTTCTGGTAGTTCATTCTCTAATTCGTCAAATGTATTTATTGAATAAATGCCTTCATAGTCTTCAACAATTTGATCTTCGTTTTGAATTTCTTGACTTTTTTCCAACATAATGTTGAATGATTCTGTCGTTTCATTAGTATCCACGTTTATATTTCCGACAGCTTGTAGTTCAGCTTCTTCATCAGTATCGAAAACTTCATGGCTTTCCAACATATCTTGCTGTTGGGTAGTTTCATTAAATTGGTCAATAACTTGGTGTTGGAAAATATCCTGAGGTTGGACAACGTCCTCCTGTTGGACAATTGCTTGAGGTTGATCAATAACTTGGTGTTGAACAATTACCTGAAGTTGGTCAACTTCTTGCTGTTGGACAATTTCTTGAAGTTGGTTAATAACTTGCAGTTGGTCAATTTCTTGAGGTTGATCAATAACTTGGTGTTGGACAATTACCTGAAGTTGGTCAGCATCCTGCTGTTGGACAATTTCTTGAGTGTGATCAATCTCTTGCTGCAGAACAATATCCTGTAGCTCTTCCTTAATTTCTTCATCATCATTAAGAATCTGTTGGTTTGTTAGTTTTCTCTTTTGATTTGTAAGATGAATTTGACCTTCAGGTATTACGCCATGGATGTTCGAAATATAAATTATAGGAATGTATAGTAACTCTGCATGATTGATCAAGACGATATGATCCTCGGATATTCTGCTCAATACGCCAAAATGTGCATCTTTTTCGGAATCATTAATGGAAACATAGCTGTTTTTCAAATCGCTTAATATATCTATGAAAAGCTGACTTTCGAGATAAGGGACAGGATTCGGTTTTTCACTATGATCTTTTGAGTTCTTCGATAGTGTTTTAATATGTTCAAGTGAAATATAGTGAACCTTTTGATTTTTATCCATTACAACATGATCTTGTTTAACAGCTAACAAAACGCCTTCCAGAAAGTGTTGATTTAACAAAAACAAACCGATGTTTGAATTTACAAGGTCGTGTAATACTTTAACAAACTCTGGTTCTCGCAATTTCTGAGCGCCTCCTTCATAAGAATATCGTCGCTTCAAATGTATTGAAGCGACGAATGTCTCAGATGATCGTATGCAACCTTATGAGTGATTGCCATACCTTACTTATCTACTGTTGTCTTTATTTTTATTCTCGTCAGCTTTGGATTTTTCAAGTTTGACACCGTAGCTGATATTGCGAATGTGGAAGAGGGCAACCCGGATGATTTCTTCATTTGCAACAATTGTTACAAAATCATCAGTGACGACATCCATTACGCCTTCTAACGTTTCAGGGCCTCCACGGTTAATTTTCACCCATCTAAGTGTTAATTTCTGCAGAATACCTTTAAAATCTGAAGCTTTAAGGTATTTGAAATTCCTTGGAAGATCATACTCAAAATCAGCTTGGCTTTTCGAATTGTACGTTACACTCTTAACATGCTGTGTATTATAATAGATGATGCCTTCATCATCATGTAACAGCGTGAAGAAATCGTCCTCAACAGCCAACACTCTACCAATACGAGATTCGGGTCCTCCTCTGTCGACTTTAACTACTTTATCGACGAGAGTTTCGATCATATCCTTCTTCAATTGTCTACCTCCTTTAATAGTATCTCCATATTTATATGTGTCTTGGGTTAATCGTGCTAATGGACAGATGCCTAAATAGGTCATTTAATTATAATTTCCTAGCTTTTAGTTGGGCAGCAATAGACGTTTTAGGTATTGTAGACACAGTTTATAAACAGTTGAATACAATGATATTAAACTCTAATTCAAAGGTGGGATTTATATGCCGAAAGGAAACAAAGATAAACATTTAAAGACTTCATTATCTACAGCCGTAGCCGCTGCAGCCGCAGCCGGTGCCGCAGCCGCCGCTGCTGCAATTTCCGAAACTGATTCTTCTGCTGCTGCAGCTGCAGCTGCTACTGCCGCCGCAGCCGCTGTTGCTGCCGTTCTTGCTGCTGAAACCGCTGCAGCTGAACCTGAACTAACTACTGAGGGTGCTGAAACAGTAGAAACTGCAGATGTTGAAGAAACTACTGATGTAAAGAAGAAAGATGAAAAGAAAAAGGACGGAAAGAACAAAGAAGACAAGAAAAAAGATGAAAAGAGTAAGGACGGAAAGAACAAAGAAGACAAGAACAAAGAAGACAAGAACAAAGAAGACAAGAAAAAAGATGGAAAGAAAAAAGAAGACAAGAATAAAGAGGAAAACTAATCGTACCAGTGTGAAACAACTTCGTAAACTCACTACAAATGATTAAACTAACAAAAAAGAATCCAATCATATTAACTTATGGTTGGATTCTTTTTGAATTGCGCTTTGCAAAATCGTTTTAGGGAGATGAGATGTATGGTTCAAAACAGTTCAATCTGTAAGCAATTTGGAGATATTTTAAAGGGTAAAAGCAAAACAGAAAATGGTGTTTGTCGTGTGGCTCTTCATCGGACGTTCAAAGCGACAGTGCAAGGTAAGGCAAGCACATCAGTCTTGCCTGTAGGCGTACTATTCGAGTCTCTCGATCACAATGGCAACGCATTGAACTTAACGGAAATGGCGATTTTGCAGGAGGAAATTCCTGCATTCATGCACTCCCTTCTCAATCAGGGATTGATAGTCAGCGCATTGCATAATCACTGGTTATATACGTCCCCTTTAATCATGTATATCCACGTACAATCAGTCGAACCACCACTTGATTTCGCAAGGAAAATGGAGTATTCCTTTAGGTTTTTAAGCAGTCCTCCTATTTCTTAATAGCTTTGGTGAAAGGCACTTCCGTAAGTATTTTACCTGTAGTTGGCAGTTAGATAGACAATTTTAGTTTACCCTTATATTTATTTAAAAAACGATAGCATTCTTCCCTTAAAAGGCGTACGATGTATATGGAAACCGGGCGTGGATTTTTTTTGCTCGGGCATATTACATATAACGCCTTTTTGGCGATGTACGAATAGAGAGGAAAAGGGTAAAATGACATTTCAAACTGGTAGGGTCGAGAAGGATTTCTTAGGTGAGAAAGAAGTTCCTGGTAACGCGTATTATGGAATTCAAACGATACGGGCAACAGAAAACTTTCCAATCACAAAGGAGCGTATGCATCCTGAGTTGATTCGAGCAATTGGTATTGTCAAAAGAGCTGCAGCCATTTCGAATGTACTTGTCAATGATCTGCCAAAGGATATCGGTCTTGCAATTGTTGAGGCTTCGGACGAGGTAATTGCCGGAACTTTAACCGACCAATTCATCGTCGATCCGATTCAAGGGGGCGCAGGAACTTCATTCAACATGAATGCCAATGAAGTCATTGCGAACCGTGCACTTGAAATCATGGGCCGTGAAAAAGGTGACTATGATTACATTAGCCCGAATAACCACATTAATATGTCCCAGTCAACAAATGATGCTTTCCCGACAGCTATTAAAATTGCCACACAGCAATTGGTCAATCAGTTACTTGAAACAATGGACAAGTTTGCTGCAGAGCTTAAAATGAAGGAACAGGAATTTGATGGAGTTATTAAAATGGGAAGAACCCATCTCCAAGACGCTGTTCCAATTAGACTTGGTCAAGAATTCAGTGCATATAGAAGTGTAATTGAGCGTGATATCGAACGGATCGGTAGGACAAGAATCCATCTTTCTGAAATAAACATGGGCGCAACTGCAATCGGTACAGGACTTAACGCAAATGCACAATATATTGAAACAGCGGTTGAACATCTACGTGAGATCAGTGGTTTGCCTTTGGAATCTGCTGCAAACTTAATCGACTCCACACAAAATACTGATGTCTACACAGAATTGTCATCGGCCTTAAAGATTTGTATGATCAATCTTTCAAAAATGGCTAATGATTTACGTCTTATGGCATCAGGTCCAAGAGCCGGATTGAATGAAATCAATCTTCCTGCAAGACAACCTGGATCTTCCATCATGCCAGGAAAAGTGAATCCTGTTATGGCTGAAGTGATGAACCAAATAGCGTTCCAGGTAATCGGTAATGATCATACAATCAGCCTTGCTTCGGAAGCTGGTCAATTCGAATTGAACGTCATGGAGCCAGTTCTTGTCTACAATCTATTGCAGTCATTGACTGTTATGAACAACGGTATCGAAGTTTTCCGCAAATATTGCATTAGTGGAATCACAGCGAACGTTGAGCAAATGCAAAACTATGTGGAAAGAAGCCTCGGTACAATTACGGCGCTTACTCCATATATCGGCTATGAAATGTCTTCAAAAATCGCACGTGAATCTTTTGAAACAGGCGTTCCGCTCAAGGAACTTTGCCTACATTACAATGTCCTAACTGCGGATGAATTGAACAAGTTATTGGACCCTTATCAAATGACAGAAATGAAAAGAGAAGGCGTCGTGCATTCATAAGAAATTGAATAACGCTGTATAACACCCTCGGTTGAGAATTCGACTGAGGGTTTTTTAGTTTGAATTGATTCGCAATCTGGTGAATCCAATCGAAATCCGTTATAATAGGGCAGTATGTCACTTTTTTTGCAGAAGTCGACAAGCCGTAGATAGACGGCCTTTTAATAGATAAGGGAAATTTCGAAAGGAGAATCATCAGTTGACCGTTATTGTAGGAGAGAAAATTGTTGCTGAAATTCACAGTTTGGACGATAAAGGAAATGGCCAGGCAGCAATTTGGCGGGAGAATGAAAAGGGTAACCTGAGAAAGTTGAAGCTCATCATTCCGCAGTCTTTGCCGGGAGAAACTGTACAAGTGGTTGTGGATAATCCGTCTATGAGATGGAGTAAGACTTTGCCTGAAGAAATCTTGGTCGCGAACCCGGACCGAGTAGAAGCACCTTGCCCGCATTTCGAACTTTGCGGCGGCTGTGTTTGGCAGCACTGGAGCTACGAAGGCCAGTTGAAGCATAAGACGAATCATGTGAAAGAAGCAATTCAAAGTGTTGGTATGGATCCGGACCTCGTTCAGGATACAATCGGCATGGACGACCATTGGCATTACCGCAATAAAATGGAATTTACGTTTTCACCTGAAGGAAATCTTGGCCTGCATGAGCAAGGGAATTTCCGTAAAATCATCCCTCTTGAAACTTGCCTGATTGCTGGCCGTAACATGGTTGATGCAACGATGGAAGTGAGCGAATGGGTGAAAGGCTTTGGCCTTACTGGATATAATAAAGACACACATGAAGGACTGCTCCGTCATTTGATGGTACGTGAATCGTTTGAAACAGGCGAAATCATGCTTTCATTATTTGCGACAAAAGCTCCAACTGGGGAACTCGCGTCAGCAGTGGAAAATCTGATTGACCGGATCTCCGATAAGTTTCCCAACGTGAAAAGTTTGCTATGGCATGTAAATACAGATTTGGCAGACCGTACACAATCCGAAGATACTCACGTGTTGGCAGGACGTGATTTCATTTATGATGAATTAGGCGGATACCGTTACCGCCTTTGGTTCGATACATTCTTCCAAACAAATCCGGTTCAAGCACAGAAGCTTGTCGACCTTGCACTTGAAATGGGCAAGCCGCAGGAAGATGAAAAAATGATTGACCTATTTTGTGGTGTTGGTACATTCTCATTGCCGTTTGCCGCTCGAGTGAAAGAATTGGCTGGCATCGAGATTGTCGAAACATCGATTGAATCAGCAAAACGAAATGCATTGGATAATGATTTGCATAATACAACATTCCTTGCCCGCGATGCACGAAAAGGAATAGACGAAATCCATGAAAGCTGGGGCTTGGCGGATATATTGTTAGTTGACCCACCGCGTTGCGGCGCTGGCGGCAAAGTGATGCGCCGCATTGGGCGATCAGAGCCGAAACGAATCGTCTACGTTTCATGTAACCCGGACACATTCGCAACGGACATTGCAGAATTGGTGCCATTCGGTTATAAACTTCAAAAAGTTCAGCCGGTTGACCTTTTCCCAAACACTGTACATGTGGAATGCGTTGCGTTGTTGACGTTGGAAGCAGAATAAATGAATGGAGGCTCTCTTCTTTAATGGAAGAGGGCTTTTTTTATGGGTTTATTGTTAGGTTAAAGGTCCTGAAACGACGATTACTTTGTGAACTTGACCGATAACTCACGGATAGTGACCGATAACTCCATCTAAGTGACCGATAACTTCCGGAAACTGAACGATATCTGCTTTTCGAAGGAAATTTCCTGCGCAAATACCCCTTTTCCATCTAAATCTATTGTCTAAAACCTTACAAACACATAGTAATATCATTTTTGGACATTCTAACAAGAAAATATCGGATGAGGGGATGTTTATGAAAATTGAAAGATCGTCCGAATGGAAAGAGGGCTTCGAGGAACGATTAGAGAATCGCCAAGCATGGGATAATTGGACATTATACAAAATGTGCTATGAGGTGGAAAAGGCAAAATTGATCAAAGACTTCAACGGCCTTCAAGCACCAAACTTTTTACCCGAACTAAAGCCTTACCCTCATCAATTGGAGGCAGCACAAACGGTAATCGAACGGATGAATGGGAAAGCCATACTTGCCGATGAGGTTGGTCTTGGGAAGACCATTCAAGCAGGGTTGATCCTAAAAGAGTACCTAATAAGGGGGCTTGTGAAAAAAGCTCTCATTCTTGTCCCTGCTTCCCTAATTAACCAATGGATCGAAGAACTGAACCGGAAATTCCATATTCCTGTCATGCAATATAATAAAAAATACGACATGAGTTATTGCGATATTGTTATCGCCAGTATGGACATGGCGAAAAGAAGCCCACATAAAGAAAATATTTATAACCAGGATTATGATTTGATCATCATTGATGAGGCCCATAAATTAAAAATCCCAAAACGAAAAACTATGAATTCGTTCAAAACCTAAAAAAGAAATTCTGCTTACTGCTAACTGCAACACCGATTCAAAACGACGTTTTTGAGCTGTTTAACTTAATTTCTTTATTAAAACCGGGTCATTTAGGCAATTTTGAGACGTTCCAATCCGTATTTTCCGCAAGCAAACATAATGTAGAGGAAGACGAGTTTTTAAAAGAATTGATAAATCAAGTAATGGTTAGGAATTCTCGGCATGACACGGGAATTGAATGGACGAACCGTCGCGTTCAAATCATCCCTCTTGAGTTCAGTGATAAGGAAAAAGAAGTGTACGATATGATTTCGGAACTAAAGCATGTCTCCCCCGTATTTTCGGTGCATTTTCGATGATTACCTTACAAAAAGAAATATGCAGTAGTAAACATGCAGCATTCCTTACGTTGAATGAAATGCGACAAAAATGTACGAAATCTGAAGAAATCTCTTTCACAGATGAGATTATACTGAAATTATCCGAGCTTGATCGAAATACCAAAGCGGAAAAGGCTTATGAAATTATCAAACAAACGGATGGCGAGAAAGTAATTATCTTTACGGAGTACCGTGCAAGTCAATCATTTTTGCAAAGTTATCTATACGAAAGAGGAATCATCAGTGTCCCGTTCAATGGCCAATTTAGCAAAAGTAAACGTGAGTGGATGAAGCAGTTATTTAAAGAAAAAGCCCAAGTATTAATTGCAACCGAATCCGGTAGTGAAGGGATAAACCTCCAATTTTGCCATCATGTCATTAACTATGATTTGCCATGGAACCCGATGAAGCTTGAACAACGGATTGGTCGTGTCCACAGGTTGGGACAAGAGCATGATGTTAATATATACAATTTAGCCATCAAACATACAATTGAGGACCATATATTAGAGTTGCTGAATGTGAAAATTGGCGTCTTTGAAAAAGTGGTGGGCGAGTTGGATGATATCCTGACATTTAAAATGTCGATCTAACAACAAGGAGGTAGCGTATGTACCCTCAACAGATTCATCAATATGTTCGGCAGTTTTTCCAGGAGAATAATTGTGAAATTCTTCGGGAAAGCAATGATTTTCTAAATGTACAATTGACGATTGAAATGGATAAACGAATTATGAACCGGCCTTTTTATTGGAAGTACCTGGAGAGTACGGGGGATGAACCGAATCCGGCACAGCTTACGTTAATCACAGATAAAAATAGACTTACTGAAAGTATTGCGGGGAGGTTGTTCATTACGGTTCCCCCCGTCTTAACCAATTGTTCAAAGTGACAAAGGAGCTTGGCTCATTTGTGCAAATGTACGAAAAGAATGTAAATCAAAGTGGAGAGCAAACGATATTGACACCTTGGGTTGGCGTGAATTATAAAATAACGTACTCCAGTGATCGGACAAAGGAAATCCTTTATTCGTTGGGCATTAATCTGCTGACAGGTGCCATTATAAATGGGTTTCAGGAATCGATTAGTCATTTGAATTTGGAAAGCACGATTGCGCCGAACACATTCCACGTGCCATATATTATTAAACCGTTACGTGCCTTGGAGCGGTTAGATGCTGTGATTGAAAACCAAATCTTACATGATGATCATACATGGGCGGAAGAAGCGAAGGAAAGACTTCGAAAAGACTTGCTCGTTTTGGAGTATTTTTACAGAGATATTGATGAAGCGAATCGGCCCGAGTGCTATGAGGGTGAGAAGAAAGCGATGGAAGAGCAGTATGAGACGAAGGTGAAAGTCGAGGTTATCAATGGCGGTCTGTTTTATTTGCAAACTAATGTAGGCATCCAATAGAAGTGCTTCGACTTCCCATAGAAGCACTGCGACTTCCCATAGAAGTGCTTCGACTTCCCATAGAAGTGCTTCGACTACCCGTAGAAGTGCTTCGACTTCCCATAGAAGTGCTGCAACTTCCCATAGAAGTGCTACGACTTCCGGTAGAAGTGCTTCGACTTCCCATAGAAGTGCTTCGACTTCCCATAGAAGCACTGCGACTTCCCATAGAAGTGCTTCGACTACCCGTAGAAGTGCTTCGACTTCCCATAGAAGTGCTGCAACTTCCCATAGAAGTGCTACGACTTCCCGTAGAAGTGTCTCGACTTCCCGCAGAAGTGCCACAACTTCCCATAAAAGTGCGTCGACTTCCCGTAGAAGTGCAGCAACTTTCCGAAAATAGATGTTTAGGTAATAGGCGCCTCACACATGGAAATTCCTCCTCGCATATACTGTAGAGATTGCAATAAAGGAGGAGAACCAATGCATTATTGGTATTTCCCTTACAGTATTCATGAAGCCTATCCATTAGTTGTACAGCAAGTTACTGACCCACTTGCTGTTCGAGAAAACTCGACAGCGTCACCAAGTGATCCAAACCCCTATCCACCCGTTCAAACAACCCGGTTCACCAACTCTGCGAAGCATTCTTTGGATTTAATCAAACAGGCAGAACTGTTAATTAAAAAAATTTCAGAATCTGAAACGTTCGCTCATGAATTGATGACTTCGGCACAACAATCTAATCAAAAAAAAGTAGACGAAATGTGTACCTCCGCGGGAATCACTGCCAAGTTTGAGACGAAGTACACACCCGATGGATTTCGGATTCAGCTTCAAGAAGAAGACGATAAGGGCGGCGTATGCTGTAAGGTGATCCTGAACCTTCGTTGGTAATAATATTTAAATGGAAACAGCAATGCATCCCAAAGCTTTTGGCATGCATTGCTGTTTTCTTTAGTACGTATATATGGAACAATGGAAGATACTGAAACGGAAAGGACGGATAAGGGGATGAAGAAAAAGATATTTGGTGTGCATGATGATAATACATTACGTCAATTCGAAAATTGTTTACGGGCAGGACAGGTAGCAGGCGGTGTGCTATGTGCTGACGGACATTATGGATACAGTCAGCCGGTTGGCGGCGTTATAGTGTATGACGGGCAAATTTCGCCATCGGGGGTCGGCTATGACATCGCTTGCGGAAATAAGGCGGTTCGCACTAATCTGAAGTGGTCTGAAATCGAAAAGGATCTTCCCCGGATTATGGATGAAATTGCTTCATCCATTTCTTTCGGTGTTGGGATGAAAAATATGAAAAGGGTGGATCATAAACTATTTGATGATCCGGATTGGGACGTCTTTAAGGAAATAGGTAAGCAGGAGCATGATCGGCTGAAGAAATTGGCAAAAGATCAATTGGGGACAGTTGGCGCCGGGAATCATTTTGTTGATGTACTAGTGGAGAAAGAAACAGGTGATGTGTGGATCGCCAATCATTTTGGGAGCAGGGGATTCGGCCATAAGACGGCGAGCGGATTCTTGAACTTGGCGAGTGGTAGGGGATTTTCAGACCGGGCACCTGGTGAAAGCATGGAGCAAGCGCCGACATTAATTGATTTGAACAGCGAAATGGGCGATCTTTATTATCGTGCGATGACGTTAAGTGGGAAATATGCATATGCCGGAAGGAATTACGTAATCGATGAAGTTCTCTCGATTTTAGGCGCGACTTCCGAATTTGAGGTGCATAATCATCATAATTACGCTTGGAAAGAGACTCATTTCGGCAAGGAATACGTCGTTGTCCGTAAAGGGGCGACTCCTTCAGCACCAGGGCAATTAGGCTTCATCGGTGGCAGTATGGGTGATGTTTCTGTAATCGTCCGTGGAAAAGGGAACGAAGCAAATGCAGATTCATTTTTTAGCACAGTCCATGGAGCTGGCCGAATCATGAGTCGAACAGAAGCGGCGGGCCGGATGAACTGGAAAACCCGAACACGGTCCGGTGGGAAAATTTCACAAGAACGTATGGATCAAGCCGTTCAAAAGTACGGCGTCGAATTGCGTGGCGGAGGGACAGATGAAAGTCCGTTTGTCTATCGCAAATTGCGTGATGTGTTAGATGCACATGAAGAGACGATTGATGTCCTCCATATATTGAAACCAGTCGGAGTTTGCATGGCTGGTGCGAATGAATATGATCCGTATAAGGATTGAAATACGTAAAAGCCAATCACATTCCGGTTGATTGGCTTTTTTTTATTCATTAACAATAACAATACATCCCTATTCAACATATATTTATTGTAATTCGATAAATTGCGTGATAAAGTCAAATTATATTAAATTAGTGAGGTGCATTTTATGAAACGCGAAACACTCTTTTTAAAGTTGGCTGTTGTTCTTATGGGGATTCCGATTCTTGCCATTTGCATATTTGTTGTGCCAGAAATTGGGGAATTCGCAGCGGAACTTTATCCGACAATGCCTTATTTAAGATACCTTGTAGTGATCGATTTATATGCGTCGGCAATCCCTTTTTACTTTGCTTTATACCAGGCCTTTAAGCTGTTGGGTATATCGATAGGGAGAAGCCTTCTCGGATTTATCTGTGAAAGCATTAAAGAATATCAAATACTGTGCACTTATTATCTGTGGCGTATACGTGATAGGCATGCCACTTTTTTATCTCATGGGGAAATGGATGATGCACCGGGCATTATTTTAATCGGATTGGTTATCATCTTTGCTTCATTTGTCATTGCGGTTTTTGCTGCTGTACTTCAAAAACTTCTGACAGATGCCATTGAAATTAAATCAGAAAACGAATTTACGGTCTGAGGTGAAAACATGGCGATTATTATAAACATTGACGTGATGTTAGCGAAAAGAAAAATGAGTGTAACAGAACTGTCGGAAAAGGTTGGGATTACGATGGCCAATCTCTCCATTTTAAAAAATGGCAAGGCGAAGGCAATCCGATTATCAACGTTGGAAGGAATCTGCAAGGCGTTAGACTGTCAGCCAGGGGATATTTTGGAGTATCAAAAAGGTGAAGAGTAAGAAAAAGAAATGATCTGGTGGTGAACTTATGAGCCAAATTAGCGATTATTCGAAGCAGGATTTACGTCTATCTAAAAAAAGTCCTTTTGTGATTAGGGTTAGAAGAGCATCCCAACAACTTCTTCGTTTTGGTTGGGAACAGGCACTATCCTGCCTGTTTCCTGTCGTAATTTTTGCCTCTTTGGCTATTACACAATTTCTCCCACTCCCTTTTCTGCCACGGTATGATTGGCTGCTCATCATTTTCGTTTTGATACAATGGTGGATGGTCCGTTCGGGATAGAAACACGGGATGAACTGAAGGTCATTACATTGTTTCACCTCATCGGTCTGGCACTCGAACTATTCAAGGTGAATATGGGCTCCTGGGCTTATCCGGAGGAAGGGTATTCCAAAGTGATGGGGGTGCCTTTGTATAGCGGATTCATGTATGCAAGTGTAGCGAGCTATCTTTGCCAGGCGTGGCGTAGGGTGGATGTGGAACTTATTAAATGGCCACCTTTTTGGGTAGTCGTCCCTCTTGCGTCCGCAATTTACTTGAACTTTTTTGGCATCATTTTTGGATTGACGTGCGTTGGTGGTTATCTGGTCTTGTGATTATCGTTTTTTGGCGTTCATGGGTCACTTACGTTGTTGGTGGAAAAAGGTATCGAATGCCGATTGCTCTATCTTTTGTGCTCATCGGATTTTTCATCTGGATTGCTGAAAATATCGCAACATTTTTCGGAGCTTGGAAATATCCGAACCAATCCGATGCATGGAGTCTCGTCCACTTAGGGAAGGTGAGTTCATGGCTTTTATTAGTGATTGTTAGCTTTCTCATCGTCGCTACTTTGAAACTTGTAAAAGGAAAGACACAAAATACTGGGGAGTAAATGGCTTATAAAAAGGGGTGGCTATTATTTTAATTTTGTTTGGTCTTTTAATTTCCTTCGTTATGGTAATTATATTTTTAATCCTTACAGTTAGGATAATAATTTCATTAATTAAAAAGAAACCATTTCCTAAAAAGTTAATGGTTGCAATGTTAGTTGGGATTGTATTGGTGTTCTCAATCTATGTATTTGAAGTCTATTTCTTTACATTTGACGATATCGATGAAAAGTACATCCAAAACGGACCAGGTCCTGTTGTGTCACCCACTGGGAAATATACTGCTAATGCGTATTACGAACCATATGGTGGTGCAGCGGGGGGTGTGAATATGTGGGTGGAGATAACAAACCATAATGAAGATAATAACAAAAAAGTAATTTATTATAGCGATGCAAATGACAATATTCTTATTGACTGGGTAGATGACAAAACGATATTCATTACCAACGCGGGACCTTATAAAAGCAATAGCATCAAATTGGATGTAGAGCATGAGATTTATCATGACAGGGGATTAGCGTGTCGAAGTTGGTTCATGAAAAATGAATATGATACATGTTATCAAGACTAACTCTTGTTGTTAATAAAAATCAAAAGCAATCCGTTGTGGGATTTTCCCTGCAACGGATTTTTTGATTCATCCTTAAAAGGATTTCAACATTTAGTGTCGAATTTAAACGGTACGACAGGTGGAAAGCAATTATGTTATGGAGTGGGAATTGGCTATGATGCAAGGAGAAAAAGAAGTCTTAATTAACAAGCTGAAAGATCTGTTTGACAATGAAGAGGTGGAAATAGTCCCTGCGTCGGATGGGTACCATAATTATGTTTTTATCATTACAACTAATAATGAAAAACTTGTAGCCCGTCTCAGTTTGCACAGTTGCAGGACAAAGAGGAAATAAAGTCGGAGCTTGATTGGATTATGGCCCTAAGTGATGCAGGGGCACAGGTGGCAAAGCCCAAAAAAATTCCTGGATACGATATGATTTTCGAATTAGCTACCGATGAAAATGCATATTGGGTTGCCTTTTTTGAGCATACGGATGGCAGTCCAATAGATGTTATGAATCCCGATGAATGGGATCAGGAATTCTTCCATGAATGGGGTAGGCAAATAGCTTACATGCATAATGTGAAAATATCCGGGATCAATCGTCACGTCTATTTGGACAGTGAAGAGAGGAAGAAAACTACCATTGCTGATGCGTGGCTAAAAGGTAAACTTGAACAACTAATAAATGAAATGGCTACGTGGAGCAGGACCCCTGAAACGTTTGGGTTAATCCATAATGATCTACACCAGGGTAATTTTCATCTGAATAAAAATGGCTTTGTTTTCTATGATTTTGATGATTGCACGTATCACTTTTATATGCAGGATCTGGCGGTCTCCATCTATCATGCTTTATGGACGGGAATGTCATTCCACCCTGAGTCTAAAAACTTTCCGTATGAATTTCTCTCATCTTTTTTGAAGGGTTATTCTATGAAAAGACAACTGAATGCGGATATGTATGAACAACTTCAAGTTTGTTTACAGATGCGAGAAGTTTATCTTTATTTGCTATTTGTTTTAAAGTGGGCTCCTGATGATATGATGGACTGGCAGGCAAATAAACTAGAAGAGTTAAAAGGGAATTGTATCACGGGAATTATTCCATACAAAGAAGAGCTCGAAAAAGTGAAGTATTTATTTAATTGAGAGGGTGCAAATAATATGGATCTATTAAAAGAACAAGCAGTAAATTTTCTTCAGTTAGTCGTCGCGGGAAAGATTGACGAGGCGTATGAGACGTATGTAAGTCCGGATCTTCGTCATCATAACCCATACTTTCCCGGGGACATGGAGTCATTGAAGCAAGCGATGAAAGAGAATGATGGCATGAGCCCAAACAAGACACTTGAAGTAAAACAATCGATTGAAGAGGGAAATCGGGTAATGGTGTTTTCCCATATTAAACAAAATCCTGAGGATTTCGGAGGGGCCGCTGTCCATATATTCCGTTTTGAAGCAGGTAAAATTGTTGAAATGTGGGATGTCGGGCAAGCAGTACAGGAAGATTCACCAAACGAGAATGGTATATTTTAATAATAGAACCAACTAAATGGGCAGGCAATCATACAATTTATGATTGCCTGCCCATAAATCTCTATTTATCTTCTTCTCTTTCGGATCACTCTCTACCTTTTTGCTTCTATCTACAATTACCTCGAATTCAACAAAGACAAAATATCGGTTTTCATCCATTTGCTGAACATCGACCACTTTGCCATTCCGCCCTTTAATTCTTACATTCTCATCGATAGCAGGAATTGTTCTTAATGCTTGATTGAGTACATATGTTTTATTTTCATAGAAGTGAATGGAATACATATTCTTGTCCCCTTTTTGATAGTTTAATAGTAGATTCCATTCATTCTATGAAGGGGGCAGGAATTTAGAACGTAGTAGGACAATCCAAATAATGAATCACAATCGGGCAAAATAAAACAGAAAGCCAAGGATGGCTTTCTGATGTAAGCTTGACTCTTATTTCTCTTTTTCGCGTTTTAGTGGTGTATCGTATATATCGCCTTTCACGTCAAAGTCCTCTGCAAGTTCTTGAGTGCGGTTTTCACCAGGGTTATTCGTATTGCTGTTCGTGTTTAGACCTCTTTTATACTGTTCGAAAACTATTATGAGTCCTTTCATTCATCGTCTTTTTATTGTTTTTCATGAAATCGTCACCTCCTACGTCTACTATGCTCGGGAATGAAGGATGTATGCATTCCAATCCACTTTCATAAAAGGAACTTTCACTACACTTGTCGAATAATGTAAGAACGAAATAGAAAAGGGGAAGAGCGCATGACAGTTGAACAGTTTTTAGAGGAGCAAAATAATGCAATTAGGGATTTTCACATTACAAGAGCAAATAGTTCCTGGATGGCTTCAACGACTGGAGAAGATGAATGGAATAAAAAGACGGCCGAGGCGCAGAATGCAACGAACGTCTATCTTTCAAATCCGGAGCTTTTTGAGCAAGTAAAGGCGTACCTTGCCCAAGACGATTTAACGACAATTCAGCGTCGCCAGCTAGAAACTCTTCATACGTACATGGTAGGAAAACAGATTCCGGCAGATGATTTAAAAGAATTGGTGGAGCGCTCTACGGAATTGATCGGCATATTTAATACATTCCGTGCAACAATTGATGGAAAATCAGTATCCGAAAATGACGTTCGACAGATTTTGATCAAGAGCAATGATTCAGCTGAACGTGAAGAAGCGTGGCATGCGAGTAAGCAGATTGGGAAGGAAGTAGAGGAAAAGCTATTAACCCTTGTCAGAAAACGGAACGAAGTCGCGCGTTCATTAGGATACGAAAACTATCACCAAATGAGTTTCGAGAATCAAGAACTTGACCGCGACGAGATCTTTTCGATCTTCCATAAGCTGAAGGAACTTTCCGATGAGCCATTCCGCCAGATGAAACAAGAGATGGACAGGGAATTGGCAGGGCGTTTTGGTGTTGAGGTAGACAATCTTCGACCTTGGCATTATGCCGACCCATTCTTCCAGGAGGCACCGCCATCCAAGGATTTGGACTTGGATCCGTTCTACGATGGGAAGGATCTCGAGCAATTGACGATTGAAACGTTCAAGAGCATGGGGATGGATATTACGGATATGTTGGCGAACAGCGATCTATATCCTCGAGACAAAAAGAATCAGCACGCATTTTGCACGGACCTTAACCGCGAAGGCGACATCCGCGTATTATGCAATAACGCTCCGTCTGATTATTGGTCGACTACAATGCTACATGAATTCGGACATGCCGTTTATTTCAAATACGTTGATCCGACACTTCCATTCCTGTTAAGATCTTGCGCGCATACGCTGACAACAGAAGCGATTGCAATGTTATATGGTCGATTCGGAAAAGATCCAGCTTGGCTCCAGCAGTTCTTAGGACTCGACGCTGCTGAAGTAGAGGAATTAAAGCCGCTTATCAATGAATCCTTGCGTAAGCAAATGCTTATCGCAGGACGCTGGATCATGGCGTTTTCATTCTTTGAGCGCGAGCTATACGAAAACCCTGACCAGGATTTGAATAATTTATGGTGGGAAATCGTCAAAAACGTGCAATTTGTCAACCCACCTGAGGGGCAAGACTACCCACATTGGGCAGCGAAAATCCACTTTACGCTTGCTCCGGTTTATTATCAAAACTACTTATTGGGTGAACTGACGACTTCTCAACTACATGCTTATATTGAAAAAAATATCTCCGAAGACATGTTTACACCGGAAGTCGGGGCGTATTTAATGGATGAGTATTTTAAACCGGGTGCGCTTTATTCGTGGAATGACAAGATTGAAAGAACGACTGGCGAGAAGTTGAATCCACAATATTTTATTGAGCAATTTGTAGAGAAAGTTTTGGTTTGATTAAATCAAAGCCGATTCGAATGAAGGAGGGGATTGGATGAAGCTTGCAGAGGCATTGATAACGCGGGCGGATTACCAGAAGAGAATCGAGCAGCTGAAAAGACGGATCAGCATGAACCTAAAAATCCAAGAGGGAGAGGAACCCTCGGAGGATCCGAACGCGATGCTTGCTGAGTTAGACGGCATTATGAAAGAATTAACGTTTTTAATCAAGCGCATCAATAAAACGAATTGTTCCATTCAATTCGACGAAACACGCACGCTTGCGGATGCTTTGGCAGAGCGTGATCAAATCTGGGATAAACGGTTGATGTTAGGGAAAATTGCGGAAGAAGCGTCTGTCAGAAATGATCGATATAGCCGCACTGAGATCAAAATCATCAGCACGGTGGACGTCAAGGCAATTCAAAAGCAGGTGGACCAATTATCAAAAGAGTTTAGGGAAATGGACACGAAGATTCAAGGATTGAATTGGAGTATCGATTTAATCTAATGTAAGTCGGTAACTGTTTTTCGTAAAGGTGAGTGCAAACCCGCCGACTGGGAAAGTCGGACTCAATGGTAGGTAGATGGGGTATACCAATCGGTTCGAATCCGTCATGAACAATTGAAGCCCAGTACCGTGACATTTGTACAAATAGATTGTTATTGTAACGACCATGCACTAATTTGCGAAGTCAGTGAGGGTGGGATGGGGCTCCTTAATAGGGGAGGAAGGCATCTATGCTTGAGGGCATAGGTGCTTTTTTGATTGGTAAAGTAGTTATCGGTCACTTTCGGAGAGTTATCGGTCAGTTTCCGGGAGTTATCGGTCACTTCCCGAAAGTTATCGGTCAAATCAACGGATATATCGTCGTATCATTACCTTAGGCCTATCTATTGAATCAAGAAAAAACGTCCCGACACCAAGATGCCGTGACGTTTTTCTGAATCAATCCTTATTCCGCGTCAGCAAGCCATACATCATAATAGGATGCCAACTTATTCTCTAAATCCGTTATCAAAGATACTTGCCTATCACTTGCCTGCCCCCTTAAAGAAGCAATTTCGGCTTCCAATTTCAAGATTTCGGTTTCCAAATCCAGCGGCTTTGCGGCATGCACTTTCTTTTTGACGGTAGTCGCCGGTTTCACTTCTTCCGTACTAACAAATTCCCGCCATTTTTCACGAGCCCAATCAAAAGGTCCCTCAAAAGTTGTTAAGGTCCCGTTTTCAAGCCACGCCGTTCTGGGGAAGTTTATTCAAGAAATACCTATCATGTGAAACGGCAAGAATTGTGCCAGGGAAATCTTCAAGTGCTTCCTCCAAAACTTCGCGCGATTCGATATCCAGATGGTTTGTCGGTTCATCTAACACAAGGAAGTTAATGTCCTGATGCATTAATTGCGCTAGCCGCAACCGCATTCTCTCGCCGCCGCTCAAATCAGCAATCCGCTTAAATACATCAGGACCGTAAAACATGAATTTTGCAAGAATATGCCTTGCGTCGCCTTCAGTGACACTCACCTCATCTCGAAACACATCTATCAATCGAGCCTTTGGATTGTCGATTTCAAAGTGTTGAGACAAGCTTCCGACCTTCACATTACTTCCTAATTTGCTCATCCCGCTGTCCACAGGTAATTCACCTAAAAGGGCTTTCAAAATGGTTGATTTTCCGGTGCCGTTGCGCCCGACAATTGCCATCCGGTCTTTCCAGTAAACATGCAGATTTGCATTCGTAAGCAACTTCTGTTCGCCGAAAGATTTCGACACTGCCTCCATTACAACGACTTCTTCTTTCCCGCTTCGAGGTGCAGCTTCGAATGTCAAAGCCATTTTCTTCGGGTCGATCAACGGCTTGCGAACCTTTTCCATTCGTTCTAGCGCACGTTCCATATTGCGCGCTTGCCTGTGAAGTCCCGCATTCGGAGGATTCGCTTCATTCGCCCATATGCGCAACCGTTTGATAGCTTCTTTCATCTTCCGAATTTTCTTCTGCTGTTCTTCGTATTCCTGAAACTCCCTCAACAGTTGTTGTTCTTTTTCTATGACAAAAGACGAATAATCACCATGATAAATCCGAATCTCACCATCTTCCAAGTCGGCAATTTTAGTGACAACAGAATCAAGAAAATATCGGTCATGCGAAACAATGACAACTGTGCCCGCATATGCGTTCAAAAACTCTTCAAGCCATTCCACTGCAAAAAGATCGAGATGGTTTGTCGGTTCATCTAACAGCAGCAGATCTGGTTTCGTCAATAAAAGCCGTCCAAGCATGATTTTCGTTTGCTCACCACCGCTCAATTGATCGAAAGTCCTGTTAACAAACGGACCTAATTGTAAGCCGGTGATTATACTGGCGACTTCGGAATCCATCGAATACCCATCGCGATTCGTGAATGTTTCCTGCAAATCACCGTAACGTTTTAAAAGCTTTTCCATTTCGTCGGGACCTGCGTTAGCCATATTAATCTCAAGATCGGTCATTTGAGATTGCATTTCCTTTAAACCCTCAAATGCTGTGTAAAGGACATCCAATCCTGTCGTCGTTTTTGCGAATGATGGGATTTGCGCCAAATACCCGATAGTCATCCCTTTTTTAAAATGAATGAACCCACTATCAGGCGTTTCAACTCCTGCAATCAGTTTGAATAAAGTCGTCTTCCCACTTCCATTACGTCCAACGACACCCAATCTTTCACCGGTTTTAACGTCCAAAGATAAATCTTCAAAAATAGTATTTCCGCCAAGCATCTTGCTTATATTTTGTACTGTACATATCATCGTTTTCCGCTTCCTCTCGTTTTACACACGAAATTCGGCAACAAAAAAAGACCGCGTTTATGCGATCTTCTCCTTAAAATTCATGTAAGGAATGAAGTGCCAAACAGCTGTGTGATTACTGAAATTGTCTAAAAAAGGGCATACCTATCCCGTTGTGGGCAATTTCATGAGTAATCGCACATGAAGTGGCTAAATATTCCAATAGAGTCTCACGTGCATACACAGTGTCCAACATTCCATCCTCACCTCCGCTCGCTAATAGTGAGAAAAGTTTAACATAGTTTTTCATTCAAAGCAATTAGTTTTTTAAATTGCTGAAAAATAACCCCTTTGAAAGTAACATTCAAAGGGGGTGGCGGATTTACTTATTGCATTTCCTTCGTCGGACCCATTACACCAGGAACAGCAAGACCAGCTTGTCTCAACAACACTGTCATTTGTCCGCGGTGATGCGTTTGGTGATCGATAAATGTGCGTAGCAACTTACCGCGCGAAATTTCAGTTCCGAATGCAGGAACTCTTTCAGTCAACGAGTCATCTGTAAGGTTCGCTATTTCATTTTCCATGGATGCCATCACTTTTTCATATGCTGCAACGATTTCTGTCACATCTGTAGGTACCGGCTCAGTATGTGCAGGTACTTCGATTTTCAATCCAGATAAGCCACCAAAAAAGCCGACTGATCCCACTAAATGCCACGCCAACCAGCCAAGAGTACTATGCCCCTCGACGATTGCCTGATCTAATTTGTCATTCGTTATTGCTTTAATGACATTTAGTGTTCCGTTAGCTGAGGCGTTCCAATCTTCAACGTAATCTTCAACTTTACGATACATATGAACCACTCCTTTTTTCTTCTCCTAAACAAGTATAGCGAATGGGGAGGGGAGTGTCATACTTTTGAGGGCGAAAAAATACCAATGACCAAAACTGAGGAAGGGCTTGGTCACGGGCGTATAAAATGACTTTGATTCCTGCAATCGTAGTACGTCAGCTGTTGTCTCTAATAATTCAAAGCTATATCCATTTTACAGGGGCAGATTCTTCCCTTTATCTCAATCCAACAGGTATATGTACTCCCGACAAATGGGAAGCCTATGTTCAGTACATAGTACAGGAGGATTAAGAATGAGTAATGATCAACTGAATGGAAAACTTCCAGAGCATCCGGAGCCATATTGGAGGACGAGTGTCGAGTTTCCAACCTTTCCAAGTTTACAGGAAGATATTGATGTGGACGTTATTGTCGTTGGAGCGGGCATCACGGGTATTACATCAGCCTATTTATTGGCGAGTGTTGGTCTGAAAGTCGCTATGATTGAAGCGGATAAAGTGTTGAACGGGACGACCGGGAACACGACAGCTAAAATTACAGCGCAGCATGATCTGATTTATGATGAATTCATTCATAATATGGGTAGGAATACGGCGAGATTATATTATGAAGCGAATATGGAAGCCTTGGAATTCATAAAAGAAACGGTTGAGAAAAATGGAATCGACTGTGATTTCACAAGTGTGGATGCGTATATTTACTCGGTCAGCGATAAATATGCCGAAAAGATTAAAAAGGAAGCGGAAGCGTATCAGAGGCTACAGATCAGAGGCGGATTAGTCGATAGCATGCCTTTTGATATTGATGTGAAAAACGTACTTGTCATGAAGGATCAGGCACAATTTCATGTGACAAAGTACTTGGTGCATCTTATTGATTTATTCCAAAAAAGCGGTGGACAGATTTTTGAGGATACGGTTGCAGTTAATATTGAAACGGGTGAGCGTCCGGTTGTCCTGACACGTGAAGAGAAGCGAATATCGGCGAAGCATGTTTTAATTTGCACCCATTTTCCGTTTTACGAAGGAACGGGTCTTTATTCTACGAGGATGTATGCAGATCGATCATATGCCCTCGCAGTTAAATCACAAAAAAAGTTCCCGCCGGGTATCTTCATAAGCGCGGATGAACCGACCCGTTCTTTACGGTCGATTATGGACAACGGCGAAGAATTGGTGCTCATCGTCGGTGAGAATCATAAAACCGGTCAAAGTCCGGTGGAGACGATGGATCATTATCGGGCATTGGAGATGTTTGGCGAAGAAGTTTTAGGGCTCAAGGAGATTACGAACAGATGGTCAGCTCAGGATTTGGTCACGTTGGATAAACTGCCATATATCGGCGAGATAACGTCTGGGAATCCAAATATCCTGATTGCAACTGGCTTCCGGAAATGGGGATGTCGAATGGAACAGCAGCGGCATTGCTTTTCAGGGATATGGTAACAGGAAAGGAAAATAAGTTTGAGAAACTGTATACTCCATCCCGCTTTTATGCGCACCCAAGCTTGAAGAATTTCCTCGTTCAAAATGCTAACGTCGTTGGTCAATTAATCAAAGGGAAGCTCGATTCCCCGAATACGAAACCGGAAGATTTGGCGAAGGGTGAGGGTGCGGTCATCACACTCGACGGGCACCGAAAGGGAGCATACCGTGATGATGACGGGAAGGTCCATATTGTGGATACAACTTGCACGCATATCGGTTGTGAAGTCGAATGGAATAACGGTGACAAGACGTGGGACTGCCCATGCCATGGCTCAAGATTCAAATTTACTGGTGAAGTGATTGAGGGACCTGCTGAGAAACCATTGCAGAAGTATGATTATACGATGATGGATAATTTGACCTCGGAAGACTCGGGGTATTAAATGATAACAACCCATCTCGGCATTATGCTGAGATGGGTTGTTTCTCATTTATTCAACTTCCTTTAGCATCTTTTCAATTGAAGTAATCCGGGTATTCATCTCACTCATTTTTTGTTGAAGAATTGCATTTTGTTCTCGTTCAAGTGCCAGTTTTTCTTCGGCTCTTTTTTCAAAGCCTTTTACTGTTTTCACGATAAAAATGATTATTGCAATAAAGATAATTATGGGTAAAAGTGCCATTAATAAACCTAAATATCCCAATTGAATTTCCCTCCTTTATTTGTTTTTCTTCGACATCGTAAGCGTTTGCGCTAAACGGTGGACCAAATCCTCGTTCAATTCAAAATGGAATGATGTAAGCGCGTAAAATTTCGCCGCTTTGCCACTTTCTAAAATCTCCATATTGCTTGTGACCAATTGGACCTCCTCTAACTTTTGTAGATGCAAATACAGCAGAGGCCTACTCATTCCAAGTAGACGCGCCAATTCGCTGACGTATTGTCGCCCTTCCGACAACACCGCGATAATTTTCAAGCGGTGCGGGTTGGAGAGGGCTTCTAAAACCGCTAATAAGTCATCGCCTTCATTTAAATGTATCATATGTAAGTATTATATTACAGGTCGTTGGAAAGTACAAACAAAAAAAGGATTTCTTAAGAATAAATCGAATATGTACAAAGGAAAATAGATTGGATATGAAGGGAAGTTGAAGATGATGAATACGAATGTGACGTCAAAAATGAAAATATATAAACCGGTGGATGTAGTATTTGAGGCAATTGTAGACCCTGAGAAGATGGGCGGCTACTGGTTTTCTTCAGGTACAAGCAGGGTTGAACAAGGTAAGACAATCACTTGGAGGTACGAGGAATATGGTGCCGAAGGGGATATCCATGTATTGAGTGTCAAGGAGAATAAGGAAATTGTTTTCATTTGGGGAGGTCAAGATCAAGAAACGACCGTTAGGCTTGTGTTTAATGCAGTAGATGAGGAGAGCACAATCCTTGAAGTGACTGAATCTGGATTAAGAGCGGATGATCCTGATGTTGTAAGTAAAATGGTGGGGCAAACAGGAGGCTGGGTGTATATGCTCACTTGCCTGAAAGGGTATTTGGAGAATGGAATTACTACGTTGAGGGCTTCGCTGGTTCACTGAACTAATAGATTGCGAGCATTTATGCTTGTTTGAAGCGTTTTATGGACTTTTGTAGGGAATTATACGCGTTTGCTGCGGATTATGCTTGTTTCGGGGGATTTATGAGTGATTCGCTAAATTTATGCGTATTTGGGGATGTTTAGAGATTATTTCTTATGGGGGGATTCAAATGAAAGGGATCATTGCAATGGAATCGTTTGAAAAGCATGCTGAGGTGTATGTGAAGAAGCATTTAATTCCGGGGGCGATGATTGGTGTTAGCGAAAATGGACAGAAAAGCTATGAGAAAGGTTTTGGGTATCGGAATGTAGCGAAGCGGCTTTTAGTAACGGGGGATACGGTTTTTGGCATTGCTTCGATGACGAAGTCGTTTACGAGTGCCGGTATTATGAAGCTTCAGGAGGACGGGAAGTTATCGGTGCATGATCGAATCGTTGAGTATCTTCCTGAGTTGAAGAAGCCTAAGACGCAAGTGGAGCAGATTACGCTTCACCATCTGATGACGCATACAGCGGGCTATCCGCCGCTTGCTACGCATGTGTATGCACGGAAAAATAGCATTGAGCAGGATCCGTCCGCGAAGGATTATGGATTAGATTTGTTGAATAATCCTGGTCCTCATATTGAGACATATGACGAGATGTTAAGCTTTATGGCTAACGATGAGTTTGAATGGCTTGGCGAACCTGGGCGATTTTATAGCTATTCCAATGATTCATATGGATTGCTTGGCGTTATTACAAGCAAGGTGAGTGGACAGCCTTATGAGAAATTTATAGAGGAAACAATTTTGAAACCTGCGGGGATGAAAAACAGCTTCTTCGATATGGAGTTATTGGATGAAAAAGAGAGTGTAACGACTCTTTACATGAAAGCGAAGGATGGGTCGCATGTTTACGAAGCTCCGCTCTGGTGGGATGCGCCTTCGATGCGTTCAGTCGGTTATTTGAAGTCGACAGTTAGTGATATTTTACGGTATTTGGAAATGTATTGGAATGAAGGTGTTGTGGCCGGAACGCGGATCTTGTCGAAGGAAAGCATCGAGCAGATGATTCATCCGCATGTAGAGTACGAGCCTAACAGATGTTATGGCTATGGATTGCGAATCATTCCTGACTATTTCGGCTCCACTTTGGTCAGCCATGGAGGTGGATTGAAGGGTGTTTCTTCATACATGTGTGCAATTGTCGAGAAGAAAAAAGCGGGTGTTATTTTGACAAACGTCTCTGATGTTCCCGCCGGAGATTTACTGATGAGTGTCATGAACATAACGGAAGGTAGGGAACTCGCAGCCTCATCTGAAACAGTTGAAGTCCAAGAAATTGGAGTGGATGAACTTAGTAAATTTGTAGGCTCCTATATTTCGAGCGAAGGGATGAATGTGAAGGTGACACTAAATGACGATCGGCTAAGTGTCGAATCGAATGAAGTGATCCGGACGTTAAAGTGCATAGGGAAAAATATTTTTATTGATGAAGATGAAAATGATGGAGTGTTGCAGTTTATCGAACAACCAAATGGCGAAATTGAGCGGATTGTATATGGCGGCAGGCATATTATGAAGGCAAATCCTGAAATTTCGCACACTGAATCACATGGGTGACTGTCATGTACAGCTGTGTTTATGTCACATAGTATAAGTGCATAAAGTGATTTGGGGGTGTTGATAAAATGTCGAAAGAAGTTGGCGGTGTGGGTAAAGAGTGCGGTTCGGGGTTCACGTTAATCGTTGTATTGTTCATCCTTTTGATTATTGTCGGAGCGTCGTATTGGTGCGATGGATATGGCGGCTATGGTGGAGGATACGGTTACTGTTAATAGGTAGTCTACAAGGAGGTGCACATTTAAAAATGTGCACCTATTTATTTGTTGAGAATTGATCGGACAATATAGATTGAATCCCATTCACCTGAAGAAAATCTTGTCATGGGGTATTTCTTTTTGAAAATGAGGGAGTGAATTTCCTGTTCACCATATCCTTGTTTTTCGAGCGAATATATTCTATCCCGTAGTTCTTGTAAGTAACTAAGCTTATTGAGCAAAGCCCGACGACCATCTTTCACATAGCCCGCATGGCAGCAAAATAACTCTTCAAAGTCATAAGTTAAAACATGTTGAAGTGACGAGATAATTTGTGGAATGCTCTCCTCGCGTAAAATAAGCTTCGTTTTGGGATGTACATACAGATCGCCGGAAAAGAGTTGTCCCGTTTCCTGATTCAAAAAAGATAGATGATCCTTTGCGTGTCCTGGTGTTTCAATTACATCCCATGTTGCGTTCCTGGAGGTGAAAGTTTCCCCGATGGGCTTCGCTTGAAACGGTCGCCTCTTCCCCCAAAATAACTGGCGATACAATGGATAATCCGCCTTCTGACGACATTCCTCAATCGATATTCCATTCATTAAAATCGGCAATCCATATATCTTTTGTAAATGTGCTGCACCTCCAGTATGGTCTTCATGGGAATGGGTGACGACGACCTGATCCACGTCAGCTTCTGTAAAAAATGCATTGAACTCTTTAGACAATGCATGGGCGCCTGTATCGATCAACACGCCGTCAACTTCAAAGCAATGAACATTCAACCGCACACTTGCAAAGGACAACCTCCCGTTTATGAATCGGACATTACTCTGTTTATCTACGACTGACTCCCGTTTTAAAAACATCCTACCACCCCTTTTCATCTACTCATAGATTATCACGAAGTGAATGACTACTCATTATGTTTCAAATTAGATATGCAGTATCGTATAATGGAATTACTTGTCAGACGAATAACATTGAAGAGGAGGCTATTCGAAGCGCGATGACTAAATTCGGGACGGAACGGGAAGTCGGAGAAAAGTTGATAGAAGCGGTGCCCCCTTCTAAAAAAGGGATGATGCTGACGCTATCACTAACATCATTGCTCTTCGCCTATAGTGTATATGCATGCCAATTATTCATTATGGGAGATGCACATATCTTATGGCTTATTTTAGCTGTCCTTATTAGTACAACTATACTTATTGTTACGGTACGCCCTTTAGCAAAATGGAATCGTCGTTTTTGGATGAACAGTTTGTTGCTCGTCCATATTTTTATCAATTTCTATGGATTTTTGCTAGCATCTGATTTAGATCGGCCTTATTCCACCGGATTGTCAATCATTGCTGCACTGTTATTGCTATTAGCCATAGTTCTTGTCTATCGGACGACTATCTATGATTTTCCATCGACACACAAACCATTGATGAAAGATGCGAGACGATTGCATTTCATTAATATCACAACGGGAATATTCTTAGTCTTCGTTACCCTGTTCTTCTTATGGGCATTTCTGTTGTTCTCAGGAAAGGCAACACTAGGATTTTTGATGCTATTCGTACCGATTATCGGCTGGATTCTGTCTTATGCGCTGCAAATGAAGTTATTGGCAAATCAACAGAAAGCCGCGGCATACGCCATTGTATTCATCCAAACAGCAGTGATTGTAACAGGAATCGTACTTTGGATAATTGGGATGTAAGGAATGGGGAAGGATAATGAATAAAAAACATGGTGTACTGCTCGGTATAATCGGAGTTGTAACCGCAATTTTCATAGTACTTGGTCTGGTTTTCGATAAATCCGAGAATGAGAAGCAACAAGGTTTAAGCGGTGTATTTGATGTATCCGTTGACGGTACAATCGCTTATATCGAATTTGAGGATGGCAAAGCAGGCATTTATCTGACCGATGGAAGGAATGGGCCAGTCGTCCAGTTTTCTGTTGAAGAAACGATTCTCGATATCAGTTTCAGTAAAGACGGTAAGAATCTCGCCTACATACTTTCCGACAAAGAGCTGGATGCGGGCGGCGGTAGCGAAATACGCATATTGAATATGGAAATGTATTCGGATGAGTCCTTGTTTTCATCCGAAAATATAATAACTGAACTTGCATTTGATCCGAAAAATTCCAACCTCCTGTTTTACCTGCAGGCTGGTGTCTATACAAATTACTCACCAATTACGGGCAAGCACCCCCATGATTTTGACGTTTATAGCTACGATTTAACTGACAAGACGCAAAATCGTTACACGGAGTTGAAGAAGTATAATATGCAATCGCTCCAAGTGTCGGCAACCGACGAGTCTGTGTTTGTCCAAATGGACGATGATGAAAACGTAGAAACAGCTGAAGAACTATTTGCTTCCAAACAACGTATTTTTCAAATCCCACTCAACGAGCCCAATAAGAAAACGGTCGTAAGTAATCCTGTCGGTGAAGAGGATATATATGACTTCCTCATTTTACCAGAAAGAGAAAAGATAGTTTATCAAGCTGTTGGCGGTACGGGAAAAATGGGATATTTGAATATGAATTATTCAAGTTCAACTATAAGACCTATGAGACGAAACAACTGACCAACCTAAAGGAATTTGCATCTAAACCACTTTTAGGTCCGGACGGGAAGATCTATTTCCTCGTTGACCGTAATTTTGGAGGACGTCAACCCAACTTCTATATCTACCAAATGAGTGTCGATGGCAAAGACGTAAAAGAAATTAAATGGTAATCGAACGGTGGCAGGCAACGGAACAGTGAATATGTTCCTTGCTTGTCACCGTTTTTTTGTATATAAACGGAAAGTTGTCGAATAACTAATGATATGCGGAAGTTTCTTTCTAATTTGAGATAGGTGCCAGATCTGTTTTTACGGTTTATAATGAAGAGCACTTTATTTATAAAAGTGTTAATCGGAAAGAGAATGTTTACATATTTTTCCGCTCCATAACAATATTTTAAGGCATCTAGAGAGGAGTATTTACTTTGAATTTCATCATCTTTATTGTGGCATTGCTTGTTATTTTTATCCTTGCGTACTTAGTGAGCAATGGCAAGAAAAAGATAAAGATCAGACCAGTAGTAACAATGGTTGTCCTGCAACTTGTTTTTGCTTTCCTTCTGTTGAATACCGAATTTGGGCTATTCATCATCCGAGGGATTTCCAGCATCTTCGATTATCTTTTAGCTTTTGCAGCTGAAGGAATCAATTTTGTATTCGGAGGAATGGCGAATGAAGGGATGAGCCCCTTCTTCTTGAATGTCCTATTGCCAATCGTTTTTGTATCTGCTCTCATCGGTATCGCGCAATACATTAAACTCTTGCCTCTCATCATCCACTTCCTTGGATTGCTATTAAGCAGGATCAACGGACTCGGAAAGTTAGAGTCATTCAACGGCGTAGCCTCTGCCATATTTGGGCAATCTGAAGTTTTTATTTCAGTTAAAAAACTGCTGCCTAACATACCCGAACACCGTCTATACACAATGTGTACATCTGCCATGTCCACCGTTTCGGCATCGATTCTTGGTGCGTACATGACGATGATCGATCCGAAGTATGTTGTTACTGCACTTGTATTGAATTTATTCGGTGGGTTCATTATCGCGAATATTATTAACCCATACGAAGTCACTCCTGAAGAGGACAGAATCGAGACGAAGGAAGAAAGAAAGCAGTCCTTCTTTGAAATGTTAGGGAGTATATACTCGACGGCTTTAAAGTCGCAATCGTCGTTGGCGCAATGCTCGTCGGATTCGTAGCATTAATCGGCATGGTGAACGGCATCTTCGAAGGTGCATTCGGCATCACCTTCCAGGTCGCACTTGGTTACGTTTTTGCACCGTTAGCCTTCCTTGTCGGCATCCCGGCTTCTGAAGTCATCCAAGCCGGAACAATCATGGCAACTAAGCTATTGACGAACGAGTTCGTTGCGATGATCGACTTGGGCAATATCGCCTCCTCCCTTTCTGAAAGGACAGTAGGCATCATCTCTGTATTCCTTGTCTCCTTCGCCAACTTTTCGTCAATCGGAATATCTCCGGTGCGGTGAAAGGGTTGCATGAAGAGAAGGGGAACCTTGTTGCAAAGTTTGGTATCAAGTTGCTTTACGGCGCAACTTTGGTCAGCCTTTTGACAGCCGCAATTACAGGAATTATGTTAGGGTAATCAAAGTCGGACATCATTATGATGTCCGGCTTTTTGAGTTCGTTAATTGGATATCGGTATGTCGAAACGATATTATGATGAAGAGAATATAAAATATAATATTGGGGAGTGAGCGAAGTTGATCAACCCTTCAGCAAAGAAGTTTAACAGTATCCCGCTTTCAATTCTTGATCTCGCGCTGATCAATGAGGGAAGTACCGTGGGCCAATCTTTTAAAAACAGTGTGGATCTTGCTCAACATGCAGAAAAATGGGGCTATAACCGCTTCTGGCTTGCCGAACATCATAATATGCCGGGCGTCGCCAGTTCTGCGACATCTGTCATTATCGGACATGTGGCAGGCGCAACAGAAACAATCCGTGTCGGTTCAGGCGGTGTCATGCTTCCGAATCATGCACCTCTTGTAATCGCGGAGCAGTTCGGGACTCTTGAAGCGATGTACCCTAATCGAATTGACCTTGGACTTGGACGTGCACCAGGAAGCGACCAAGCAACGGCTTACGCATTACGTCGAACTTTAAATAGTAGCGGCAATGAGTTCCCGCAGCAATTGGCCGAGTTGCGTCAGTTTTTCGAGTACGATCCATCTGCTCGCGTCCGCGCAATTCCAGGCGAAGGCCAAGATATCCCGATCTGGCTTTTAGGATCAAGTGACTTCAGTGCACGGCTTGCTGCAGATCTCGGGCTTCCATTTTCATTCGCAAGTCATTTTGCACCTCAATATTTAATGCATGCATTGCAGCTCTATCATCAGCTTTTCCGTCCATCAAAAGCACTTCAAGAGCCATACGTCATGCTTGGAGTCAACATCATTGCCGCGGAAACTGATGATGAAGCACAACATTTGGCAACTTCCTATCAACAACAATTCTTGAACATCCGAAAAGGTGTTTCATCGAAGCTTATGCCGCCAGTCGATGACATAGATACATTCTTCTCAGACGTCGAGAGAGCCGCAATTGGTGAGCTATTAGAATGGCCTTCGACAATCGTCGGAAGTCCCGAAACGGTCAAGCGGAAATTGGCAGCATTCATTGAAGCGACAAAAGCCAATGAACTCATCATCAGTTCGGGAATTTACAATCACGAAAAAAGACTCCGTTCCTACGAACTTGTCGCTGACATGATGGGGTAAGTCAGGTATTATGCAAACACGCATAAATTGGCTAAATCACGCATAAATCGATTGAATTACGCATAATCCGATCCAGCCACGCATAAACACGCTGAATCACGCAAAATCGTTGTCAGCCACGCATAAATCCCATGAATCAAGCAAAAAACCGAGAACTTCACATGCTCTCGGTTTTTTCTATACCTTTATCCAACCCATGCTTTTTCTCATGTTGGTCAATTAACGCGGTACCGACTAAATCTCCTGTCACATTCAACGCGGTCGCACCCATCCCCACAAGTGCGTCAATCGCAGTCAATAGTGCAACCGCCTCCATCGGTAGTCCAAGTTGCACAAATACAGTCGCAATCATGACGATACCGGCCCCGGGAACGCCTGCCGTCCCAATAGAAGCGAGTGTCCCAATAAGCACTACCATCAACATATCACCAAAACTCAGTGGCGTCCCAACAATATTGGCAGCAAATACAGCTGAAACGGCAATCCGTATAGCAGCCCCATCCATATTTACCGTTGCGCCAAGAGGAATGCTGAAACTATATAAACTCCTTGATATGCCCATGTTTTTGGCCGCATTCAATGTAAGTGGCAGCGTACCAGTACTACTTTGCGTGACAAATGCCGTAAGCATTGGCGTCCGAGCATGCTTGAAGAAGTGACCAGGATTGATCTTGAAAAGGAGAAGAAGGATGATGTAAAGGCAAATATGGATGATCAATGCAATATAAAAGACCCCAATCATTCCTCCAAGAGATATGAGCGTATCAATTCCTTGGCTTCCCACTGTTTTTGCCATAATCGCAAATATCCCAACTGGCACATATTGAAGAATCGCTTTCAATACAATTAATGATGCTTCATTCAAAGCAGTAAAGGTTTGTAGAAGTGAATTCCCAAGTTCAACATGGTTCTTGGAAGAACGCATTGCTGATATTGCAATCCCAAAGACAAGTGCTGTGAAGATGATTCCAAGAAGGTTCATTTCCGTAAAGGCAGTAATTATATTTGAAGGCACGATATTCAGTAATACATTGACGATACCAGGATTTTCTGGGACATCGAATGTTTCATTGCCCGTCAGCTTCATACCCGAACCTGGATGAAGGATGCTTGCGACAAATAAACCGACAACAATAGCAGCAGCCGAACTTACTGTGTAATAAATGAATACTTTGCTACCCATTCGTCCAAGGTTTGCGATATTTGTTTGATTCACCCCGACGATTAACGTGAACAGAATGAGTGGGATGATGAGGAATGTAAGCAATCGAAGGAGCAAGTCCCCTAATGGCGCAAGCACGATGGCCTGCTCTCCTAAAATGAAACCCGTGATTACGCCAAGTACAAGGGCAATTGATATTTTTAGGATTAGTGAAGCATGAAGGTATGATTTCCAAAATTTTTTCATCAAGCGGTTCTCCTTCCTTTGGTAAATTTGAATAGTGAATCGTTTAGTTACTACGTAAAGTGTGTCCAAATAAAATGCTTTCCTTTCCTTTACCCTAAAAATCAAAAGGAATGTCTGAGGCGGATGGCGAATAGGTATAGCAGGGAGGGATGTTGCGATGATGTTGAAAGAGTTAGAGCAGGCTGTTGAAAAGCAAAAGGAGCATATTGAGACGCCGGTAGCGACGTTATTCAAAAAATTTGCAAAACATAGGGATGTAACGCTTGTGTATGGTGATCCGATTGAAGTCGGATTGACAAAAGTAATTCCTGTTGCAAAGGTTAGGTATGGTTTCGGCGGGGGTGGAGACGGCGCAGGAAATAATGGCGGCGGTGGTGGATTCCAGATTAACCCTGTCGGCGTGTATGAAGTTACTCCGGAACATGTGAAGTTCAAATCGACGCGAAGCAAGATGACGGTTGTATTGACACTAATGACTTGTGGTCTTTTTTGGCTGATTGGAAGGAATATGGGGAAATTCAAAAAGCATTGATATGAAACGCTGAGGCTCTTCCTAAAAGGGCCTTTTACGCATACTAATTTGTTCTTAATGGGGGAGAGGGAATGTTGAATATCACTGAAAACAAATTTGCCAATTATCCGCAACAGCCTCATGGCGGTAAATTAGTTGATAAGGTGTTGACTGGTCAAGAAAGGGACGACGAACTTGTTAGGGCAAAGCAGCTTCCGTCAATTATGGTGGATCTTGAGGCGGTCATCACGCTTGAGATGATTGCGACGGGTGTATTATCACCAAATGAAGGCTTCATGAACGAAGACGATTATAAATCCGTTTTGGAGAAAGGACGCCTAACAGATGGGACGGTTTGGCCAGTTCCACTCAGTTTCGCACCGACGGGTAACCGAAATAGCGAGATCATAAAGTCGCTTTCTGTTGGAGATGAAGTGACATTATCCAACGAAATTAATGAACCGGTGGCCATTCTTAAGATTGAAGATATCTTTGCATACGATAAAGACTATCGCGCCGCCCATTTGTTTGGCACAACGGATCGCAATCATCCCGGAGTTGACGCGATTTATAGAAGGATGGGGAATGTCGCGTTGGGTGGTAAGATCCGTTTACTTAACCGCGTCGATTGGGGTCCCTTTGAAAAGCTGCGTTTGGAACCGAAAGATACATGGCATGAATTTTATGAAGTGAAAAAGTTCCGCTCCACTGCAGGCTTCATAACAGGGGCGAATCCATTGCACCGAGGTCATGAATATATTCATAAAAATGCATTGGAAGAAATTGACGGGTTGCTTTTGCAGCCATTAGTCGAGATGGCGAAGCGTGAGTATACGCGTCATGAATTCCGGATGCTTTCCTATCGCGCAGTATTGGATACATATTATCCAAAAGGTCGTTCAATACTAGCACCACTCCGTGTGACATATATCTTCGCTGGTCCTCGTGAAACCGTGCTGCACGCATTGATTATGAAAAATTACGGCTGTACACATGCGCTAATTGGCCGGGATCATGCCGGAATCGGGGATTATTACGATAAATACGCAAGCCATAGTATTTTTGATCAATTCAAGCCCGAAGAACTTGGGATCGAGGTTAGGTTATTCCATGAAGTCTTCTATTGCACACGTTGTGACACTCCAGCGACAGCGCAATCTTGCCCGCATGACGAAAAATATCGCATCAATATTTCCGGCACAGGCATTCGGGAAATGCTTCGCCACGGAATTATGCCACCGAAAGAAATTGTGCGTCGGAATCCGCAAGAATTGCCATTCAAGGCGTCCAACCGAAAGGGCTCGATGAATTCGAGAACTCCATTTCACCAGTCGGTAAAACGATTAAAAGCATGTTTCCGTTCTACCTCAATCAAACAAGGCTTGGTGGCATGAAGCGCAAAACGCCTTTGACAGTGGAAGAGTTGACGAATTTCGATCTTGAGGCAGCAAATTTAGATGTCCGTGCAAATGCAGATAGGATTTATCGTGAGATTTTCGAAGAATATAGCAGCGTAGGCGATACGAACCGAAATATGCAACCTGAATGGGTGATGAATGCCCGCGAATCATTAATTGCCCAGCAGGAAATGGTCATTAATGATCTTAAGGAGAAGGTGAAACAAGCTCCTGTCACAGCTTCAGACGAATTCATGTACCAGGACAAGGGAGAAGCGGAACGAGAGTTAGATGTCGCTGAAAAGATTCTTAAGGATATCCCGAAAGCGCTTCGGCGAATGATTTTGATTATCGTTCCTGGAATGCACTGCCCTATAAACGTTATCGCGGAAGTGACGAGCCTACGGAAAAAAAAGAATTCCACCAGGAGAAGCCTGGTGGAATTCTTTTCATCTTTTATTGATAATCAACTGAAGTTTCTTTCACATGTTTCATCTTGCTACGCCCGATGGATAAGGAGATTACTGCACAGATGAAAGCGATAATGACAACAACGCCTCCGACAGTCGCTGTGCTGGTAACCGAATCAGTTTGGCCCAATACGAAACCGCCAATTCCCGAACCTACCGCAATCCCAATCTGTAAAGCAGAATTGTTGAGGCTTTGATGGATGTCAGAAGAAGCAGGGTCTGTCTGGATAATATAATCTTGTTGCGGTGGCGAAAGAGCCCAGCTCAAAGTGCCCCAAAACATCAAGATGACAATGAAGACCGTGAATGAGAATGTCGAATAGGGCAATATGAAAAGAACCAAAGCGAAAGCGCCAATTATAATGAGGATGCTTTTCTTCGAACCAATCCAGTTTGCAAGATTACCCCCAAGTGCACCCCCTCCGACCGCTGCAATCCCGAAAAGGAAATAGCAGATGCTGATCCAGTATTGGTTCAGGCTAAAATTTGTCTCCAAGAATGGTGTCAAGTATGCATAAACAGTATAATGACCGGCTAACATGAACATCGTCGCCAAATGCGCAAAAACTATTTTTTTATTCGCAAGTGCTTTTATTTGCGCAGAAAGTGGCTGAACTTCACCGCTTGGAACCTTCTCAAGGTAGAAAAAAATCAGAATGAAAGAACCGATTGAAAGAACGGCTATCCCTAAAAAGACGCTGCGCCATCCGAACGCATTCGTAATGAGAATACCGAGTGGCACACCCAATACGAGGGAAGAACTAATTCCCATAACAATATAACCGAGCGCCTTCGCACGGCGAGGGGCATCGACAATCCGCGCTGTAATCGTCAAGGAAAGAACGATAAGAAGTGCTGCACTCATGGAAGTGATAACACGGGCAATCATGACAAATGTAAAAGTGGGACTGAAAAAGGTCATAATATTACCGACAAAAAAGACAGCCATTGTATATAAATAAAGTTTTTTCCTTTCAATTTTCACAGTCAAAGATAATAAAACCGGTCCAGCAATGGCAAACACGAGGGCGTAGACCGATATGAGCTGCCCGGCTGTCCCGATTGAAACGTTTAAATCATCTGCAATAATCGGCAAAATGCCTCCGACAATCAATTCAACGAGACCGACTGTAATCGTAGAAATGGCAAGAATGATTACTCTAAAATCCATTGAAATTCCTCCTACTCATCTATACTGTGCGCATTCCGCGAAATAATTTTCGGAAAATAAAAAAACCCGATTACAAAGTAAGTTTTACTTTTGTAATCAGGATTTAACGGTTCCTGGTAGAGACCCTCAAACCATATTATTGAGGTTATACATATATAATCGTATGAAATTTTCCATTCTCCAATCTAACATGATTCGACAAATAGTTCAAGAAAAATTTCCTTTTCGCGACTCGATATGATTATATTAAGAAATGTATACGACATTCATTGGAGGTACCCTTATGTATGATCCGACAGTTTTTGAAAATTTAAAAGTAGCATTTGAAAATAAAATTTATGATTTAGATACGATTGATCGAGAAGTTACAATACGTAATCGATCGGATCTGATGGACTTCGCCACTCTTACAAGGAAACTTTCCATTCAATTTACGCTTCTCCATCAGAAGGATGTATCGGCGGAAGTTGTATTGCAGACCTCTTTACAAGATCTGGCAGATGAGATATTGGAAACTCCGGATAAAGATCCCGGCTGCTCATTGACATTGCATTTCACGAAATCTGTTCAACAGGTGGATGAGCAATGCCGGCAAATAGAGGAAGCATTAAATGTCATTTGGGAAAATGACATCAAAGTCACCCAAACGTTAAGTTTCGAATACGGAGATGAATCACCTGGTTACCTCAACTTGATCGAAGTGAAATTCAATACGAAAATCAACGAAGAGCATATGCAGGAGATTCCTGATTTCCTACATAGTGTCCTCCTAACATTAGGCGTACTAAATAGCATTTGATTTAGATAAATAATACCTATCCCGAATAAAGAAATCGCTATATAATGAGGGACATATGCAAATTTAACGAAGGAAAAGGTGTACAACATATGAGTTTATTAACAGTAACAAATTTAAGTCATGGGTTCGGGGATCGGGCGATTTTTGAGGATGTATCATTCCGTTTGCTACAAGGAGAACACATTGGACTAATCGGTGCGAATGGGGAAGGAAAATCCACATTCATGAATATCATCACCCGAAAGCTTGAGCCCGATGCGGGAAATGTCACTTGGGCAAAGCGAATGCGGGTTGGCTATTTGGACCAACATGTCGTTTTGCAGCAAGGGATGAGCATCCGTGATGTACTCAGAACAGCGTTTCAATACCTGTATGATCTTGAAGCAGAAATGAATGCACTATTCGCTAAGATGGGCGAAGTCGATGCAGATGAACTTGAAAAACTTCTTGAAGAAACAGGTCAGATGCAGGATGAGCTGACGAATAATGATTTTTACATCATCGATTCGAAAGTGGATGAAGTGGCAAATGGACTTGGCCTTGATGAATTCGGGCTTGAGCGTGACGTCCATGATCTAAGCGGTGGACAACGGACCAAAGTTTTGTTAGCTAAACTGCTTCTTGAGAAGCCTGACATCCTTCTACTTGATGAGCCGACGAACTATTTAGATGTCGAGCATATCGAATGGCTGCGTAATTATTTGCAGAACTATGAGAATGCGTTCATCCTCATTTCACATGATATTCCATTCCTGAACAGCGTCATTAACTTGATCTATCATATGGAAAATCAGCAGATTACCCGTTATGCAGGGGATTATGATGAGTTTTTACGTGTGCATGAGATGAAAAAGCAACAAGTGGAAGCCGCATTCAAGAAGCAGCAGAAGGAAATTGCGAATCTTAAGGACTTTGTCGCGCGTAATAAAGCGAATGCTGCGACAAGCCGAATGGCAATGTCCCGGCAAAAAAAGCTTGATAAGATGGAAGTCATCGAACTGGATGCGGAAAAGCCGAAGCCACAATTCGACTTTAAACTTGCCCGTACGCCTGGTCGTTATTTATTCCAAACGAAAGGTCTTGTTATTGGATATGATGAGCCACTTTCAAAAGAGTTGGATTTGACGATGGAGCGTGGGCAGAAGATTGCTTTGTCGGGGGCGAATGGTATCGGGAAGACGACACTTTTGCGAAGTATCCTTGGTGAAATTCCATCACTTGCAGGTTCCGTCGAACTTGGGAACATCTTGAAATTGGGTATTTCGAGCAAGAGATGAAGACGGAAAATAACCGTACATGCTTGGAAGAAGTGTGGGATGAGTTCCCTCATTTCACTCAGTATGAAGTTCGCGCTGCGTTGGCGAGATGTGGTTTGACGACGAAACATATCGAAAGCAAAGTGAAAGTATTAAGTGGTGGAGAACGGGCTAAGGTTCGTCTTTGTAAGCTCATTAACCGTGAAACAAATCTACTTGTCTTGGATGAGCCGACAAATCACCTTGATGTCGATGCGAAAAATGAATTGAAACGTGCTTTGAAAGAATACAAGGGAAGCGTTTTGCTCATTTCACATGAACCTGATTTCTACGAAGGCGTTGTGACGGGCGTTTGGAATGGGGAAAATTGGACGACAAAGATGTTTTGATTGAAATAAATAGATAGGCACCCAAACGATTCGTTCGGGTGCTTATTTTTAAATATAGCCGTTGATCTTAGATTTGTTTTCCTGATGGATTTCCTCTTCCAACCCAGCTATCGCTTCCTTACGGTGTTGGTTCTTTTCCTTGATGGAAGCAAGTTCACTGCCCTCTGCAGTTTTCGCGGCTTCATTTGCCGCCTCCATATTGCTGATCGTCTTCTTCAGACGTTCCTCGTTATCGGCAGAGTCATTCGGTAATGGTCTAGGCATGTTCATTCCTCCTTCTTTATTCAATGAAATAGTCTTTCCTTGGTACGGGTAATTATGTACGAATAAAAACGACTTGGCTTCAGAAGGCCAAGTCGTTTTATTATTGTTCATTCAAAATCGCTTCCACAGTGGATTCAACTTCTTTGCGGTTCATTTTCTCTTGTCCGCTTTGCATAGCGTTTATCGTTCTATTTGCCAGCGCCAGTGGAATTTTGCAGAACAACAGAATGTTTTTATTTGAAATGGACTCGATATACTCATCCGCTTTTTTCAAATTGGCTTCCGCGTATTCGAACAACTCTTTTCGTGTCCAACCATCCGGGATGAAATGCACACCGCGATCTGCATCTTCGTCCTGATTGCGAAGCATGTTCACCGCCTGTAGGCCGCGGCCGTACCCGATAGCAAGTTCCCGATCCGTTTTCGTGCCATCAAATTGCTCCCAAATATCGGATAACATCACACCAACAAGGCCTGCGACATAATAGGTATATTCGTCAAGATCTTCCTTCGTTTTGATTACAAAATTCTTTTCGACCCACTTCGCCATGCCGTCCGCCATTATGCTAGTCGACTCTTTTACTTTTTCAACGATGCCGGCTGGACAGACGGTGAGCCAATCGCCAAGCCTTAGCGTGACTTCAGGCAATAGACTTTCATACGGCTTCAGTAAATCCCTGTATGCGGCTACATCAAATATATCGTTCTGCAAAAGCTTACTCGTAGACCGAAGTAAATACTGCTTGCTATCTGGCTGCAATTCCTCGTGATCCTCGATTTCATCAATCGCACGCATACATAAGTAGGCGGAGCCCACTGTCTTGCGCAACGTTGGATTCAGCAATTTAATCGGTATATAAAAGGTCCTGCTCGTAAGCTTCAGTATATGCATTGCTTCTTTTTGCAATTTTGCCTCGTTCATCAGTTGGATCCTCCTTCATTACTAAAAAAGAAAATACGTCTCATGCGTTATTATGATTATCATACACTATTCATTAAGGGACTTGCCAATTCTATAGATAGGAAATATCTAAAAGAATATTTTTACAAATGAACAAAAAATAAAGTTAAGGTCCAACTAAATTTGTTGAGAAAGTATTTTGAATATGAGATATTATCTAAGGAAAGTTTTCGATTCATGGCATATGCTCTAATGCATACCTTGCCTTGGTCTGGAAACGATATGTATAAAGGAGATTTTATAAGATGACTATTAAGGTTAAGGCGATTATAGGTAGTACAAGTTCTAAATCAGTCAATTTAGGTGTGGTTGAATTTTTAAGGAAAAAGTATGTAGGAAAATTGGAAATCACTCCTGTTTTCATCAATGACCTAACGATGTTTTCAGTGGACTTGGAAAGCAATCCTCCGGAAATCGTTACTGAATTCATGGATAACATAAGGGATTCGGACGCAATTCTTTTCGCTGTTCCCGAATACAATTACTCGATTCCTGGCGTATTGAAAAATGCCGTCGACTGGCTATCACGAAGCAACTTCGCTATAAAAGATAAGCCTGCATTCATGATCGGGGCTTCGGCGGGAGTGTTAGGTACAGTGCGTGCACAAATACACTTAAAACAAATACTTTCTAACCCGATGCTTTCACCTGCACTTTTGCCTGGAAATGATGTATTCATTGGTTCGATTCAACAAAAAGTCGATGAGATTGGACAATTGACAGACCAAGCGACGATTGATTTCTTGGATAAAGTTGTGAACAACTTTATCGAGTTTTATTCAAAGACTAAAGCGTTTGCTGAACTTCAAGCATAATTTTAAAAAATGGCCTGCCTTGAGTTGCTCAAGGCGGCCTTTTTTATTAGTTAGAAAAACGGGGGATTTTGAAGCTGCTGTTAGGGCTTGCTTTAAGTCGTCAATTAAATCTTCAGCTTCTTCCAACCCTACGGAAAAACGCAATAGCCGTTTGTCCACTCCACGTTTTTCCCTTTCCTCCTCAGGGATATCAGCATGGGTTTGTGTCGTCGGATATGTAATGAGGCTTTCTACACCGCCGAGGCTTTCAGCAAAAGTAATAAGGTGTAAGTTCTTGAGAAACGGACCGATCCATTCGCTGTTTTGAAGTCGGAAGGAAATCATTCCACCTTTTCCTGCATAAAGGACATCCGCTATAAGCGGTTCATTTTCCAAATAGGCGACGAGCTCCTTTGCATTTGCGTCATGTTGTTTCATCCGTACATGCAATGTCTTTAATCCGCGGACGACAAGCCATGAATCGAAAGGGGATAGCGTGGCGCCAATCGCATTATGGTTTTCGCCTAAAAGATTGCATAATTCTTCCCCTTTCGCAACAACAAGTCCGGCCAATACATCATTATGACCACCGATGTATTTTGTCGCGCTATGGATGACGATATCCGCACCAAGTTCAATTGGGCGCTGATAGAAAGGCGTTAAAAACGTATTATCGACGATTAACAGCAACCCGTGTTTCTTCGCAAGCGCCGCGTATTTTTCAATATCTATTTCCAGCATAAGCGGATTCGTCGGTGTTTCGATAAAAAGTGCTTTTGTGTTCTCTGTGATAAGCCTCTCTGTTTCTTCTACATTTTGAAATGAAGTATAGAATGTCGTAATGCCATATATATTGGCATATTGTTTGAACAGACGATAGGTACCTCCGTATATGTCGTCAGGTGCAATCAGTTCATCTCCAGGCTTGAAGATGGAGAGGGAAAGTTGGATAGCTGCCATCCCGGAACTGCATGCGTAGCCTCGGTCGCCGTTTTCCAAATTGGCAATTCCTTCTTCGAGGATTGTCCGTGTTGGGTTTTTCGTCCTTGTGTAGTCGTATCCTGTGGAGAGCCCTAAGCCGTCATGTTTGTAGGCGGTGGAGAAGTGGATTGGGGGATTGACTGCTCCTGTTCTCGGATCGCTATGATTTCCTAACTGTACCAATTTCGTGTTTATGCTATGATTTGTCAACATGTCCATCTCCTTTGGTTTATCGATATAAAAAGGCCCTCTTCGAATAAGAAGAGGGCCTTCAACGGTTGTTGAGATCAATCTTCTTATCTTCAAGACGGGTCGTCTTTTGGAATTAGCACCATGCCAAATCGAGCTGGTTGCTGAGACTTCGTCGGGCCAAATCCCTCCGTCTCTCTTGATAAGAAACAAAATATATAATTGTTGGAAAAATGATTTATCTAAAATTACCATGATTCTGTATAGATTGCAAGAGAGCTCTGAAAATAACTTTATAAATGATTTGCTATAATGGGGTCATGTTGAGTGGTGAGGGGGATTTTTATTGGCTTGGCTTTATGTTTTATTGGCGGCGATCATCGAAGTGTTTTGGGTGATTGGACTTAGGTATTCCGACTCCGCCATAGAGTGGGCGGGACTGTTGTTGCGATCATCATCAGCTTTTACGCAATTATAAAAGCATGTGAGAAGCTGCCGTCGGGGACAGTTTATGCGGTTTTCACCGGTTCTGGAGCTGCGGCGATTGTGTTGGTCGATTTTCTGTTTTTCAATGCGGAGCTTTCCATCATGAAGGTGTTTTTCATTGCAATTATTATCGTCGGTGTTATTGGGATAAAGATGACTTCCGTTGAGTCAATCCCGGTGGAAGAGGGGGGCGAATGAAATGGCATGGGTTTATCTTGTCATCGCCAGTTTAGGCGAGATTTTCGGAGTCATGTCCATTAACTTATATTTGCAAAAGAGGTCATGGCAACGATTGATAGTAATTGTCGCTACATTTTCAATAGGATTTTATTTTCTATCGCTTGCGATGCGTGAAATTCCGATGGGGACTGCGTACCCAGTTTGGACTGGATTAGGTGCTGCGGGGGCTGTCTTGATGGGCATTTTGTTTTTCAAGGAAGCAGCTGGATGGAAACGGATCCTTTTCTTATGCTTAATCATCGGTGGGGCAGTCGGGTTGAAATTATTTGGATGAAAAAAAGGGCGATTCAGTCGCCCTTTCGCTCACTCGGATATCGTTTCAAGTGCACTCATTGCTTCTTCTCTTTTCTTCGATAAACCTTTTCCTAATTTTACTACGATATAGGCAGTTAAAATTGAACTGATAACAAGTAGGACAGACAATGTGCTAGCATTGTTAATAATATCCTCACGCGTTGCGATAACCACGCCATCGAACCATGAGGCTGGCAAAAATGAAGAGATCACAGCAAGCGTGTTGTTCAATATATGCATCAAAATCGGTAGTAAAAGGTTTCCGGTTCGCAAGTAAAGTAGACATGCGATAAGTCCGAATAGGAAAGCGCCGATCATATCGGCATGCAAAACCCCGAAAAGGATGCTCGATATCAAAATACCGCCCCACATTGATGTTTTCTTCATGAAGCGATGCAAGAAAACTCCCCGGAAGCGAATTCCTCGACAATCGGGCCCAAGATGGTGATAGCAATAATTTCAGTTACCAATAAGACGGGATTCGTAGGCATTGGCACTTCAGTCATTAGAAAATCAGCAAATGCCGGGAGTATTGGGTCAACGACAAAGACGAGCAACCAAAATGAACTTAAAGAGAGTACGATAGATACAATGACGATGCCAACTATGGCTGGACCCCACGGTTTTATCCCCTTGAAGAAAACCGTATCCCGAATCACGTTCGGATACTTATTGAAATAATACCCGAAAAAAATTGCAGGTATAATCGCATAAATAACGATATTTGCAGCAGCTCCGAAGAACTCCTCGTTAACTCCGACCCCAACTGTAAATACAACTAAAACAAGTAAACTTACAACCGATAACGCGAATAAATAACGGATTTTCATCTCTTCAAACAAGAAAACACCCCCTTGATTAATCTTAGGCGAACTGGAATGATATGTCACTATGTTATATGAATCGATAAAATAGTCTATCTCATTTTAACCGTTTCGCTCTGATCATTTGCATCCTCCCATTAAACAATGTTGGGTAAGAGAGAAATCCTAACATGATACTTGTAACGGCAGCCGTTGCCAATAGAAGAAAGAGGATGATCAGTTGGAATTGCACTGCCTGCATAGGGTCGGCGCCAGCTATTATTTGACCGCTCATCATACCAGGTAGCTGAACAAGACCAATCGTTTTCTGGCTTTCTATCGTTGGAATCAAGCTTGATTTAATGGCATTGATGAGCTGTTGATGAATGGCCTGCTTCGGCGTCCCTCCAAGAGAAAGGATCAACTCTATTTCATCGCTATTAGATTCAATTTCCGAAGAAAAACGATTCAGGAAAAGAATGGAGAGTACCATTGAATTGCCGATTAACATGCCGCTAATTGAAATGATGAATTGAGCGGTGGGTGGAACAATTTGCAGGCCGATTAAAAGACCTTGCGTTAGCAGTTCAACGGTTATAAATGTAACAATCAGTTTCCATGTAATGCCCCGAATCCCTTTCCCTTTCTTTCGAGCATTTTGCGTCGCAGCGGCAATCATTAGAACTACCATTAAGATGATGAATAAAAAGTTCTCCGAATCGAAGACGAACTTAAGTACATAGCCGACAAGCAATAACTGGATAATCGATCGTACAGTGGCAACGATCGTATCCTTTTCAAGCCCCAATTTCAGTGTTTTAGAAAGAAGCAATGGAATCAGTACGAAAATAAGGGTTAAGGATAATGCATAGTAGCTCAATTTCCTTCCCCCTTTAAAAACCCTTGTACTTTCACGTTCTTTGAAGTTTTCAATAGATTGGCATTGCCCGCCTCAATCAGATTACCGTCCATTAATACCCAAACGTAATCCGCCATCCTCATTGCCTGCTCCAAGTTATGAGTAATCCAGATGATTGAAACGTCCCGCTCTTGTTGAATCCTTCGAATCAAAACTTCTATTTCTTGCAAAGAAACTCGATCCAAGGCGGAGGTTATTTCATCTAACAAAAGAACCCCGGATTGATTGGCCAAAGTCCTGCCAATCGATACTTTTTGACGTTGTCCACCCGATAAATCATTTACATTAAAATCTAAAAACTGTAAACCCAATCCTACCGATTCAAGCAGTTCAATTGCAATTTCCCTTGGTAAGTCCAATCCTTGCAAATGTAGGGGAGCGCCAGATTATCATAGACTGTCCCTTTAATCATCGGGGAGTTTTGCAGTACAATACCCACATGGCGACGCAACCTATTAGGATCCATGTCTTTGATTGGTTGATCTTCAACATAGATTTCACCCTCATTCGGGGAAAGAAGGCCATTGCATAACTTGAGTAATGTTGTTTTCCCTGCACCGGAAGGACCGACCAAAGTCGTGATTTTCCCCATTGGAAAGGAGCCGGTAATATCTTTCAAGATGGAATTGTCATGAATTGTGTAACTAACATGGTTGAAATGGAGTGCTGGCTTATAAGCAGACATCAAGGTCATACCTCCGTTTTTTGCACGATTTCCTTAGACTTTACCATAAATGAATAAGGACAACCTATCCAATGTAGTTTTACTTTATGTTATTTCCCATTTGAAATTGGGTAAATAGTGTATACTGTAAGCATTAGAAAGCGGAAGAAGGAGATTTGGCATGAGCTCGATTTATACAGACGACAGTTTGGCATTACATACCGATCTTTATCAAATTAATATGACGGAATCCTATTGGGCGGACGGTATTCATGAAAGGAAAGCGGTGTTCGAACTTTTCTTCAGGAACTTGCCGTTCGGGAATGGCTACGCGATTTTTGCAGGTCTTGAACGGATCCTTGATTATTTAAGAGATTTTCATTTCAGTGAAAGCGATATCGTATATTTGAGGGACGAACTTGGTTTTCAAGATGATTTCCTCACCTATCTAAAAGACCTACGTTTCACTGGCGACGTTTACTCCATGAAAGAAGGGGAACTTGTATTTGCCAATGAACCAATCCTTCGGGTGGAAACGACTCTCGCTGAAGCACAGCTTGTTGAAACGGCACTTTTAAACATCGTCAACTTCCAGACATTGATAGCGACAAAAGCGAGCCGTATCAAACAAGTTGTTAAAGATGATGTTGTCATGGAGTTCGGAAGCCGCCGTGCACATGAAATGGATGCTGCGGTTTGGGGAGCGCGTGCCGCTGTCATCGGCGGAGTTGAAGCGACAAGTAATGTACGTGCTGGGAAACGTTTTGGCATTCCGGTCGCTGGAACACATGCACATGCTATGGTCCAAGCATATAAAAGTGAATACGAGGCATTTCATTCATACGCTAAACGCCATAAGGATTGTGTGTTTCTTGTTGATACGTACAATACGTTGAAAATTGGCATTCCGACAGCTATCCAAGTTGCTAAAGAGCTTGGGGATAAAATCAATTTCATCGGCATTCGACTCGACAGTGGCGACATCTCATTTCTTTCGAAAGAGGCGCGCCGTATGCTTGATGCAGCAGGATTCCCTGATGCGAAAATCGTCGTATCAAATGATCTTGATGAATACACCATCCTGAACTTGAAAGCCCAAGGGGCAAAGGTCGATACATGGGGATCGGAACAAAGCTGATCACAGCCTACGACCAACCTGCACTTGGTGCGGTCTATAAAATAGTGGCTATTGAAAATGAAAATGGTGAGATGGAAGATACGATCAAGATTTCGAACAATGTTGAAAAAGTGACGACTCCGGGCCAGAAAAAACTGTATCGCATCATTGATCGCGAGAATGGTAAAGCTGAAGGCGACTATATTACAATGCATGACGAAGATCCAACGGTCGAAAAAAGGATTAAAATGTTCCATCCTGTGCATACATTCATCTCGAAATTTGTGACGAACTTCGATGCCATCGATCTACATACAAAAGTGGTTGAAGGCGGGAAAGTGATTTATACGAATCCTTCATTGGATGAAATGCGTAACTATGCACATGAAAACTTGAACTTATTATGGGATGAATATAAGCGCTCCTTGAATCCTGAAGAATACCCTGTTGACCTAAGTCAAAAATGTTGGGATAACAAAATGCGCAATATCCGTGAAGTACAAGAGATGGTCGATGAGTTCTTGATGAAATAGGAGGTCCAGACATGACATTCCAAGAAGAGGTAATTGCTCAGCTAAAGAGCAAGCCCGATATTGATCCACAAGAAGAAATTCGTAAATCAATTGACTTTATGAAGGAATATGCCAAGAAAAATACATTTGTCAACGGCTTCGTACTTGGCATTTCAGGAGGTCAGGATTCGACGCTTGTTGGGAAGCTTGCACAAATGGCAGTCGATGAATTGAATGTGGAAAATCAGACAGACCGTTATAAATTCATTGCCGTAAGGCTCCCATATGGCAAACAGTTTGACGAGGATGACGCCCAAGATGCACTTGAATTCATGAAGCCGTCAGTAACATACACTGTAGACGTTAAGGAAGCAGTGGACGCCAGTGAACGAGCGCTTGCTCAAGCAGGCATCGTCATTTCCGATTATACAAAAGGAAATGAAAAGGCCCGGGAACGCATGAAAGTCCAATTTTCCATAGCAGCCACACTTGGTTGTGTCGTGTTAGGTACGGACCATGCGGCAGAAGCTCTAACTGGTTTCTATACGAAATTCGGGGACGGGGCAGCGGACCTGATGCCAATCTACCGGTTGAACAAACGGCAAGGCCGACGATTATTGAAAGAACTCGGATGCCCGGAGCATTTGTACATCAAAGTACCGACTGCAGACCTTGAAGACGACAAGCCTGCTTTGCCAGATGAAATTGCCCTCGGTGTCACCTACGAAGAGATTGATGATTTTCTTGAGGGGAAACAAGTTTCCAAGCTGGCACTTGAAACAATTGAAAAGCTTTACCGTAAGTCTGAACATAAGAGGCATATGCCTATTACGATTTTTGATGATTTTTGGAAATGAATACAAAACCCGCTATCGCCTAATTTCGATAGCGGGTTTTCTTATTGTGTAAACTCTTCGGTAGTTGTGGGTTTTATAGAATTATTGTATTATAAGGATACATTTTGTAAATTTTCGGACATGTTAAATAGAGAGAATCTAAAAACGGAGGAAATAGAATGACACATGCACATAAGATTGATAAAGTTTTAGCGAATATCGAAAAGGTAATGATCGGTAAACGGGACATCGCGGAGTTAAGTTTAACCGCTCTACTCGCAGGTGGCCATGTACTCCTTGAGGACGTGCCGGGTGTCGGGAAAACGATGATGGTAAAAGCATTGGCTAAATCGATAGGAGCCACTTTTAAACGAATACAGTTCACACCGGATTTATTGCCATCCGATGTCCTGGGCGTTTCGATCTACAATCCAAAGGAGATGGAATTCGAGTTCAGGCCGGGACCGATTGTAGGAAATATCGTTTTAGCAGATGAGATCAATCGTACTTCTCCGAAAACACAAGCTGCTTTGCTTGAAAGCATGGAGGAATCTTCCGTCACTGTAGACGGGGAAACTATTCGGATTCCACAGCCGTTTTTCGTAATGGCCACTCAGAATCCTATAGAGTACGAAGGGACATACCCATTGCCGGAGGCGCAATTGGACCGATTTTTGTTCAAATTAAAGATGGGATATCCAAAAAGGCTTGAGGAGGTGCAAGTTTTAGCTCGTGCAGAAAAAACTGTACCGATCGACCATTTGGAAACCGTTCTAACAATCCTGGAATTGACTGAGCTTCAACAAGCCGTCAAAGAAGTGAATGTCGATGACACCATCAAAACATATATTGTCGATTGCGCCTCGGAAACCCGCAATAACCCTTATGTGTACCTTGGAGTCAGCCCGCGTGGGTCACTTGCACTCATGAAATCTTGCCAGGCCTATGCACTGATTAAAGGAAGAACATATGTGACGCCTGATGATGTAAAGTATTTGGCGCCGTTTGTTTTTGGCCATCGTATTATCCTTAAATCAGAGGCAAAATATGAAGGAATAACTGCGAATGAAATCGTGGAGAGAATTCTTACACGAGTTAGCGTTCCGATTGAACGGGTAAAATTGAAATGAACAAAGGAAGAAAACTGCTATCGATGACAGGTCGCTTTGCGTTCATCGTCAGCCTCTTCTTTTCTGTGTATGTTTTTGCGATGTTTCAAGGTGGGAAAGTAAGCTGGACGATATTTTATATGTTGACTCCCTTCCTTTTGTATTCAATCATTCTCTTTGTCTATCCGATTAATACGATAAAGGCGGAACGCATTACACGTTCGCATGTTGTTAAGAGTGGAGGGAAGCTAACGGTTACCGTTAAACTTCATCGTTCGTTTCCTTTTCCATTGCTCTATACCGTAGCCAGTGAACAATGGGTAGATTCCGAGTTGGCGGCGAATGCAAACAACCGGACAAAGCATATTTTTATCTTCGGATTTAAAAAAGAAGTTGAATGGTCTTATGAAATCGAACGTATGCCAAGAGGGGAACATATTGTCGAGGGAATCGAAATAGAAGTAACTGATTTTTTTGGCTGGATTCAAAAAAGAGGATTTATAGATTTAAAGGATACAATCCTTGTCTTCCCAAATACGACACCGATGCATTACGCCCCGATCAATGCCCAGTATGACCGTGGATCGCTTGCGTCTCCATTCTCTCTTATAAAGGATACAACGATGGCGACGGGAGTACGGGATTATCAAGCAGGTGACCGGGTCACTTGGATTCATTGGAAATCATTCGCACGCACTCAAAATCTGATGACGAAGGAATTTGAAGACCGGCAGTCGGAGGATCTTATCATAATGCTTGACAACCGGGAATCGGAAACCTTCGAAGAACAAGTTGAACTAACGGCGTCCATAGTAGAGGAAGCCTCAGGTACACAATCGAATATCGCATTCGTTTTCAGCGGGGGCAGAAACATCCGTATTTCCATTCATCAACTCTGCGGATCAGCTGCATGATGTTTTTGTGCATTTGGCAAAAGTGAGGCCGATACCTGCGGAGGACGTGAATCCATTAGAATCATTTACATTTACAGCTGTTGCTGGAAGTGTTGTCCTCGTAACTGGAAGTCCGGATTGGCCTTTTGTTCAATCAGTGATGGGGTTTGTTAAAAATCGAAAATCCGTCATTTGCTTTGTTGTCGTAAACAAAACTGTTCCGGTTTCAGAGCGATTACAGGAACAGATTAGATACGCGGAATCGAAGGGAATCACAATTCATGTCTTAGGTAAAATGCAATTTTCCGATGCGTTCAAGGAGGTGGCGAATTTATGAAAGACGGAAAGACGGATATTCGCTTTCTTATACTTATGTATGCGCTCGCCTTTATTTTGCTATGGGAATGGCTATTGCCAGTCATTGAACTGACGGATACCGAATATATAGGGATTTTTCTTTGGTTCATCGGACTATCCTTTCTTTTTAGATTAATAGGGATGAAGTGGTGGCTAACTGTTCCATTGAGTATCCTTTATCTTTTCTGGTCGATTCATTTTGTTTTTTTTCACACCATTTTTTTAACAAAAGAATCCACGAACCTTTTAGCGAAGGATCTATTATCGAACTTTTCAATTGTTGTTAGTGGTGATTGGCAGAGCATCACAAATCCAATGCGGACTGTCCTCTTTTTCATACTTTTATGGATGACAATTTACTTGATCCGACATTGGATAGAAGTGCGAAAGAGCATACTGCTTTTTTATGCGATGACGGTCTTTTTCATCTCTGTGTTGGATACATTCAGTTCATATGTTGCGGACGCGGCAATTTTCCGCATTATGGTTACCGGTCTATTATTAATCGGTTTATTGACCATTTCGCGTTTAACTGAAAAACATGACAGGAGATTGAATACAGGAATGTTCGCGGCCTTTTCAGTCCCTTTATTATTTGCGGTAATTGTAAGCAGTACATTCGCAAGTTTCATGCCTGAAAAAGACCCAGTCTGGGCGGATCCAATTCCTTTCTTGAAGTCAGCAGTTCTTGGCGAAGGGAGCGGAACTGGTGGCTCTGCCGCGAAAAGTGGATACGATTCCGATGATTCAAGGCTTGGCGGTGCCTTTTCAGAAGACGATACGTTAGTCTTTACAGCCACGGTCCCACGGAAGCAGTATTGGAGGATTGAAACGAAAAATACGTATACCTCAAAAGGTTGGGAGCAACAGTTAGTAGAAAACCCGCCTGTCACTTATGTACCCGGTGCTATTCTGCAACAGGTTGATTATTCTGAAGCCGACAATAATCTACATGCAGAAATTAGCATGAGGGAGCAATTGCCTTATCTCGTTTATCCATACGGGACATCCATAGTTCATGCAAGGACAGACGTATTGCTTAAAAAGCAAGAGGAGACCGGCCAGCTGTGGGCGATAAAGGATGGGGAAATTATGACTTAGATTGTTTAGTGTCGATTTTACTGAGCGAACCTATAGTCTGAAGGCGTTGCGTGAAGTGACAATGGAGAACTATCATTCTGATTCCGAAGTACCGGAACTCTCCGAATACCTGCAGCTTCCTGAACAATTACCAGAACGCGTCCGGGAGCTCGCGATGGATATTACAGGAAAAGAAGAGAGCGTTTATGAAAAAGCCAAATCAATTGAACGATATTTTACAAGAAGCGGATTTTCCTATGATCAGCAAAATGTAGCTATCCCAAGAGGAAATGAGGACTACGTGGATCAGTTCCTATTTGATACGAAAAGAGGGTACTGCGACAACTTTTCAACATCGATGGTCGTCATGCTAAGGTCGGTCGATATTCCTGCAAGATGGGTAAAGGGTTTTGCGCCGGGCGAAGGAAAGGCAAACTCGAATGGGAAAATCGAATATAAAATCACCAACAATGAGGCACACTCATGGGTGGAGGCTTATATTCCAGGATTCGGTTGGGTACCTTTTGAACCGACCATCGGATTTTCTAATCCTGCCGATATCCAATATGACCTTGAATCGGATATAAGTGACACAGAAATTCCAAATTTGGAAGAACGCGAAAGACCGGAGCCAAAACAGGATGAAACACCAGTGGCTAAAGCAAAAGACTTGGGTGGTTTTGGTTCTTTCATGAAATCAGTAGGCGATTACTTGCAAAAACACGCTTGGGTTGGAATTATAAGCATCCTCTCGTTGTTGTTTATTGTTTGGCTAATTTACAGGAATCGCGGAAAGTGGGTTCCGAAGCTGTTAGTTCATTCCCTTCGAAAAAGAAAGCCGAATTGGGTTCAATTCACGAAACAATACAAAAGCCTACTTAAGCAATTGGAACGTTTCGGTATTATGAGAACCGATAGCATGACGCTTGCGGAATATGCAAAGACTGTTGATACTTACTTCGGCGGAAGACAAATGGGTAAACTAACCGAAGTGTATGAGCAAGGGCTTTACGGCGGATATACAAATCATCAAGATTGGGCAAGTTTACAGGAAATATGGGAAGATTTAATCATTAGAGCTACTGGTTGATTTTTACTGAATCGAGGGGTATGATAGGAAAAAATGAACAACCGATAGCCCTCGTATAAGTCTGATAATATGGTTCGGACGTTCTACCAAGTCACCGTGAATGACTTGTCTATGATGGCATGGATGGATTTGTCTATTTATGCCTATTGTAGAATGGTAAGACGCGTGGAAAGGAAGTACTTTCTAACGCGTCTTTACTGATTTTAAAGGCATCGGAAACTACTTTGGAAGAGGTGGATCAATTGTCAACGGCTCCTTTATTGATCGAACAAGAAAAGATTGTAGTAATTGATTTCGGTAGCAAATATAACCAACTGATCACGCGGACGATACGTGAGTTAGGCGTTTACAGTGAATTACACCCTCATACAGTAACAGCTGAAGAACTTAAAAGCATGCAAGCTGTCGGAATTATTCTTGCCGGTGGCGAAAAGGAAGACATGTTTAGCATTGATTCCTCATTGTTCGACTTAGGCATCCCTGTCCTTGGAATCGAATCAGGGGCACAATTCATTGTGAAGCATTTTGGAGGAGCTTCAGAACTGTTAGACGGTTTCTCTTCAATCGATGAAGAAAAACAACTTTATGGCATGCGCCTGCATCCGGATGCCGAAAAAACAGACAATCTGAAAGGAAAAATCCAACATTTTGTTGAAGACATTTGCGAAACAAATGCAAGTTGGTCGATGCAAACCTTAATTGAAATCGAAGTTGAAAAGATCCGTTCCCAAGTTGGCGATCGTAAAGTCCTTTGCGCACTAAGTGGCGGCGTCGACTCATCGGTTGTTGCTGCATTGATCCACCGTGCAATCGGTGACCAGTTGACTTGTATTTTTGTTGACCATGGTCTTCTTCGTAAATTTGAAGTTGAAAGTGTTGTAGATACGTTCAGCAATCAGTTCCATATGAACTTCATTAAAGTGGATGCACGTACACGCTTCTTGGACAAGCTGAAAGGCGTAACTGATCCAGAGCAAAAACGTAAAATCATCGGCAATGAATTCATATATGTATTCGATGAGGAATCAGCGAAGCTTGAAGGAATTGACTTCCTTGCACAAGGTACAATTTATGCAGATATTATCGAGAGTGGAACTGCGACAAAAGAAGTCATCAAATCCCATCATAATGTAGGCGGTCTACCTGAAGATATGGAATTCGAATTAATCGAGCCATTGAAGGCGCTGTTCAAAGATGAAGTGCGCGCAGTCGGTGCTGAACTTGGTCTTCCCTCCGAAATCGTACATCGCCAGCCATTCCCGGGACCGGGACTTGGAGTTCGCGTTTTAGGAGAAATCACGGAAGAGAAGCTTGACATTGTCCGTGAAGCAGACTGGATTCTTCGTGATGAAATTGCTAAAGCCGGTCTTGATCGTGAAATTTGGCAGTACTTTGCAATCCTACCTGATATCCGAAGCGTTGGCGTCAGAAACGAAAAACGTTCTTATGATTACGCTGTAGGTCTTCGCGCGGTACATTCCGTAGATGGCATGACTGCAGATTGGGCAAGAATCCCTTGGGATATTCTTGAAAAAATTAGCACGCGAATTACAACTGAAGTAGACCACGTCAACCGTGTAGTCTACGATATTACAGGAAAGCCACCTGGCACAATCGAGTGGGAGTAAAACTTAATAAACACATCGTATAATCTTGGGAATATGGCCCATAAGTCTCTACCGAAACACCTTAAATGTTTCGACTACGATAGTTGAATTAGATAGGAGAAATCCTTTTAAATTAACTGTCATTAGGGAAGTATACGAGTACGTGTCGTATGCTTCTTTTTTTATTTAAGACACTATGAAACTTTGAATATATTAAAAGGACGGTTAATTATGAAGAAATACTTTGAGTTCGAAAAGTTAGGGACGAATTACCGCAGGGAATTTATTGGGGGATTAACAACGTTTTTGGCGATGGCTTATATATTGGCGGTTAATCCGATCATGCTTTCATTGGAAGCTGTTCCAGATTTACCTGAAGCGATGCGCATGGATAAAGGCGCCGTTTTCGTCGCGACAGCACTTGCCGCAGCAGTCGGTTCCTTATTTATGGGTTTGATCGCAAGATACCCGATTGGACTTGCACCTGGTATGGGATTGAATGCGTTCTTCGCTTTTACAGTCGTATTAACTTACGGAATTCCATGGCAAGTAGGTTTGACTGGCGTTCTATTTTCAGGAATTATTTTTATCATCTTATCATTATCCGGATTACGTGAACTGATCATTAATGCAATTCCTGCTCAATTGAAGTACGCGGTTGGAGCGGGTATCGGATTATTTATCACATTCCTTGGTCTTCAAAATGCCGATATCATTGTAGGGGATCCAAACACCCTTGTTGCACTTGGAGATTTATCCGCGGGCCCTACATTGCTTGCCATTTTTGGATTGGTCGTTACGGTGATCATGATGGTGAAAAAAGTCAATGGTGCCATCTTCTACGGAATGATCATGACTACCATTTTAGGGATGTTTGTGAAGTTAATTGATGTCCCAACAAAAATTGTAGATAAGGTTCCAGATGTTTCTCCGACTTTCGGAGCGGCTTTTGATGTGTTTTTCCAAGACCCTATGTCTTTAATGACAACTCAATTCCTTGTTATTGTCATTACATTCTTATTCGTCGACTTCTTTGATACTGCAGGAACGCTTGTTGCGGTTGCTACTCAAGCAGGTTTAATGAAGGAAGACAAATTGCCACGTGCAGGAAGAGCGTTGCTTGCAGACTCAATGGCTACTGTAACGGGAGCAATTTTCGGTACATCAACGACAACATCTTATGTTGAATCATCAGCGGGTGTCGCTGCGGGTGCACGAACAGGGTTTGCTTCTATTGTAACAGGCTTGCTTTTCATTTTAGCCTTGTTCTTCTCACCATTGCTCTTTATCATTACACCGGCAGTTACAGCTCCGGCTTTAATTATTGTTGGTGTTCTTATGGTGTCGGCTCTTGGAAATATTGAATGGACTAAATTCGAAATCGCAATCCCTGCATTTTTCGTCATTATCTTCATGCCGTTGTCTTACAGTATCGCAACAGGTATCGCAATCGGGTTCATCTTCTACCCAATCACTATGCTGTTAGCTGGTAGACGAAAAGAAATCCATCCGATCATGTATGCAATGTTTATTATCTTTATTCTTTACTTCATATTTATAAAGTAAGTTTTGTCGGAACGGTTCTATTGAGCCGTTCTTTTATATATGTCGTAATCTGCATACATAAAGGGTTTCCTAAGATAGGGGGGGGGTTGGATAAAAAGTTTAGTAAAAGTGTTGACGAAGTTAAATTGATTTGGTATAGTAATAAAGCAGTCGGGAGCACGACAAAAACCGACAGCAATAGACAAACAAATGAACCTTGAAAACTGAACAGCAAAACGTCAACAAATAAAGTTCTGGAGCCGACCCTGTCGGTGAAAAGAACAAAACGAATCTTCGGATTCGAAATTGACATCTTAAATGATGCCAGCAAGAAACTCGAGCTATTCGAATTTCTCTTTCATGGAGAGTTTGATCCTGGCTCAGGACGAACGCTGGCGGCGTGCCTAATACATGCAAGTCGAGCGGATTGAAGGGAGCTTGCTCCCTGATATTAGCGGCGGACGGGTGAGTAACACGTGGGCAACCTGCCCTGCAGATGGGGATAACTCCGGGAAACCGGGGCTAATACCGAATAATCGGTTCTTCCGCATGGAAGAACTCTGAAAGACGGTTTCGGCTGTCACTGCAGGATGGGCCCGCGGCGCATTAGCTTGTTGGTGGGGTAATGGCCTACCAAGGCGACGATGCGTAGCCGACCTGAGAGGGTGATCGGCCACACTGGGACTGAGACACGGCCCAGACTCCTACGGGAGGCAGCAGTAGGGAATCTTCCACAATGGACGAAAGTCTGATGGAGCAACGCCGCGTGAGCGAAGAAGGTTTTCGGATCGTAAAGCTCTGTTGCGAGGGAAGAACAAGTACGGGAGTAACTGCCCGTACCTTGACGGTACCTCGTTAGAAAGCCACGGCTAACTACGTGCCAGCAGCCGCGGTAATACGTAGGTGGCAAGCGTTGTCCGGAATTATTGGGCGTAAAGCGCGCGCAGACGGTCCTTTAAGTCTGATGTGAAAGCCCACGGCTCAACCGTGGAGGGTCATTGGAAACTGGAGGACTTGAGTACAGAAGAGGAAAGTGGAATTCCACGTGTAGCGGTGAAATGCGTAGAGATGTGGAGGAACACCAGTGGCGAAGGCGACTTTCTGGTCTGTAACTGACGTTGAGGCGCGAAAGCGTGGGGAGCAACAGGATTAGATACCCTGGTAGTCCACGCCGTAAACGATGAGTGCTAAGTGTTAGGGGGTTTCCGCCCCTTAGTGCTGCAGCTAACGCATTAAGCACTCCGCCTGGGGAGTACGGCCGCAAGGCTGAAACTCAAAGGAATTGACGGGGACCCGCACAAGCGGTGGAGCATGTGGTTTAATTCGAAGCAACGCGAAGAACCTTACCAGGTCTTGACATCCCGCTGACCGGCATGGAGACATGTCTTTCCCTTCGGGGACAGCGGTGACAGGTGGTGCATGGTTGTCGTCAGCTCGTGTCGTGAGATGTTGGGTTAAGTCCCGCAACGAGCGCAACCCTTGATCTTAGTTGCCAGCATTCAGTTGGGCACTCTAAGGTGACTGCCGGTGACAAACCGGAGGAAGGTGGGGATGACGTCAAATCATCATGCCCCTTATGACCTGGGCTACACACGTGCTACAATGGACGATACAAAGGGCTGCGAACCCGCGAGGGGGAGCCAATCCCATAAAATCGTTCCCAGTTCGGATTGCAGGCTGCAACTCGCCTGCATGAAGCCGGAATCGCTAGTAATCGTGGATCAGCATGCCACGGTGAATACGTTCCCGGGTCTTGTACACACCGCCCGTCACACCACGAGAGTTTGTAACACCCGAAGTCGGTGGGGTAACCCTTACGGGAGCCAGCCGCCGAAGGTGGGACAGATGATTGGGGTGAAGTCGTACAAGGTAGCCGTATCGGAAGGTGCGGCTGGATCACCTCCTTTCTAAGGATAATTACGGAATATGAACCTTGGGTTCATACGTTGACGTTTTGCGTTCAGTTTTGAAGGTTCATCTTCTATGATGACTTTCAAAACTTGTTCTTTGAAAACTGGATAAAACGACATTGAAGCAACAAAACATCAAGTAATCAACCGAGTCGATCACTTTTGTGATTGATTTATACTTTTTTAACGATTATCAACGTATATCGCTATACAATGGTAATCAACCAGTGGTTTAGACGCAGTTTATGTGTTGAAAACCATATAAAGGTTAAGTTAGAAAGGGCGCACGGCGGATGCCTTGGCACTAGAAGCCTAAGAAGGACGGCACTAACACCGATATGCTTCGGGGAGCTGTAAGTAAGCTGTGATCCGAAGATTTCCGAATGGGGAAACCCACTGCCTTTAATGGGGCAGTACGTTTACGTGAATACATAGCGTAAACGAGGCACACCCGGAGAACTGAAACATCTAAGTACCCGGAGGAAGAGAAAGAAAAATCGATTCCCTTAGTAGCGGCGAGCGAAACGGGAAGAGCCCAAACCAGGAAGCTTGCTTCCTGGGGTTGTAGGACACTCTATACGGAGTTACAAAGGAACGAATTAGACGAAGCGATCTGGAAAGGTCCGCCATAGCGGGTAATAGCCCCGTAGTCGAAAGTTCGTTCTCTCCAGAGTGGATCCTGAGTACGGCGGAACACGTGAAATTCCGTCGGAATCCGGGAGGACCATCTCCCAAGGCTAAATACTCTCTAGTGACCGATAGTGAACCAGTACCGTGAGGGAAAGGTGAAAAGCACCCCGGAAGGGGAGTGAAAAAGATCCTGAAACCGTGTGCCTACAAGTTGTCAGAGCCCGTTAATGGGTGATGGCGTGCCTTTTGTAGAATGAACCGGCGAGTTACGATTCCATGCAAGGTTAAGCAGAGAATGCGGAGCCGCAGCGAAAGCGAGTCTGAATAGGGCGAATGAGTATGGGGTCGTAGACCCGAAACCAGGTGATCTACCCATGTCCAGGGTGAAGGTAAGGTAACACTTACTGGAGGCCCGAACCCACGTACGTTGAAAAGTGCGGGGATGAGGTGTGGGTAGCGGTGAAATTCCAATCGAACCTGGAGATAGCTGGTTCTCTCCGAAATAGCTTTAGGGCTAGCCT